>CAWGCI010000013.1:0-407229 GCA_963820985.1 uncultured Actinomycetota bacterium
AGGCTGCCCGACGGTGTCGAAGTCCAGCACGACGACCCGCCAAACTCGGCGACGCGCGCGGCGTCGCACAGAAGACCAGCATCCACCAATACGGCGCTAGCCCAGCTAATGGCGCAACGCAGGACAAAGTGGCCATGCGCCCACTAATCCGCTTCGGGACAGACCGTCGACGCGACCTCCTGGAAGAGGATCAGCTCTTCCAATTTGAACCCGAACCCCGTCGTTCGATGACCCCGTCAAGTGGCTGTAGCGGACCTCGCCAACATCATGCTCGGCAGGGTTGCGGGTCTTCGGAGCGTGTCTTTCGCGAACCGACTTGAGAGGATTTGCACTACGGCGATTCGCTTAGTTGGCGAAGGTTGACCCACTGTGCGTGAGCATCATCGGCATCGATCCCGAATTGCTGTTTTGTGCTATCAAGCGAGTGGTAGATGTCTTTCAAATCGGCAGCCCGCTCGGGGTTTTCCTGACGACGTTCGAAATCTGCCAACGCCTTGAGCGCGATTTGATACCTGGCGAGGTGTGACACTACGTCGGTGAGCAGCGCGGCCCGCTTGCGCGCAGTCTCGACGACATTGGGGGACGGCGAAACCGGGTATGGCCGCCGGCGCGGATCCATAGCTTTCACCATCTTCCGACCTTAACCACCCCCGTTGCGGCCACGCGACGGTCGAGACGTGTCGGTTTGGGGCGCAGTTGGGCGTCGCGTGGCGGATTTCTACTTAGGTACCGCGCGACCGGGAACCAGCGGGAATTACTGGTGTGCACCACCTTTAGGCCGTGCTGCGCGCAACGACATACATGCGAGAGAACTTTTGCGCGACCGTCGCCTTAGCCCTTTAGCCTTCGTACACTGGGACAATGAGCACCTCTAGTAGTAAGCATGACCCAGGTGGCTCGGTCATTCCGACTCCGCGCACACAACGGCTTGCTGTCAAGGACGTCATCGATGCGCTGCGAATCAGCCGATCGTCGGTGTCGTCCCCAAAGATGCGAACGCGAAAACCGTTGCCGGCCAATGCAAGGGTAAGGCAAACATCCGACCTCTACCGCGGGAACGTAGTGCTCCACCAAGTCGATCTCGGGGACCGCAACGCACCGCGCTGGGATGAGCCCATCACGCGTGGCGTCGCCCAAGACATCACCTGGAAGACCAAATACGACACCGCGCTTGCTCTCAGCTGGACCACCTGGGGTGCAACAGATTTCGGCAACCGCGCAGAGATGGCATCAACCATGACGATGGAGAGGGACGAGGTGCTAACCGCAGGTGAGGTGTCACGTATGACAGGCATCCCGGTCTCCACGCTGCATGACTGGGCGGCGAAACGAGAGCGAGGAATAGAGTCACCGGGGCCGCACCACTGCAAGTTGTCTTCCCGACATCGGCGCTGGATGCGATCCGATGTCGTCGAATGGCTTGCCGCATCGAGGTGTTGAGCGGTGACGATTCGTAGGCGAGAAGCCAAGTCCGGTACCCGCTGGGACGTCGAATGGTTACTGCCGGATGGCACCAAGCGATCCAAGACATTCAAGACCCTGCGCGCGGCCAAGTTGTTCGACGGCGAAGTGCGGTCCGCTCGTGAAGATGGCGAGACGGTCGACCCGCGTGGCGGCAAAACCGAGCTGCATGTTGTGTACAAGAGCTGGCTTGCCTCCCGGCCTGATCTGTCGCCGAAAGTCCGTCGTGGCTATAAGGACAATTGGCGACTGCGGATCGAGCCGAAGTTCGGCAACTGGCCGATCGGGCGGATCTTGCGAGAGAACGTGCAGGAATGGGTCAACGAAATGACCGCTGCCGGCCTGGGCCCCCGCACAGTGCGCTGGACACACAGCGTGCTGCGGATGACACTGGACCACGCCATCACCGACAAAAAGCTGCGCGGCAAGAATCCCGCTTCGAACGTCCGGTTCCCGGCTATGGGCGAAACCAGCCATGTCTATCTGACCGCGGTGGAAGTGGCGAAGCTCGCCGAACTATGCGATACGGCAACAGGCGAAGACTCAAGAGCCGCAAAGCAAGGCGACGTGGTGCTAATGCTGGCCTACACAGGATTGCGGTTCGGAGAATTGACCGGACTCAACGTTGAAGACGTGGACTTGGCCGCGCGGCGTATTCGCGTGCGCAGATCGATCACACAGTTGTCGGGTCGCCTCATTGAGGGACCGCCGAAGAGCCGCGCCGGTCGCCGTAGCGTGCCGATTCCGGAACGGCTGGTGCCGATCCTGAAACGCCGGATCGAGGGGCGCACGGCTGGCGAGCCGGCGATCATGTCGCCGAAGGGCTCGCGGCTCGGGATCGAGAACTGGAAGCGTGCCGTTGGCTGGCGGACCAGGATCGTCGAACTCGGGCGTCCCACGATGCGCGTGCACGACCTCCGACACACCTATGCCTCTTTGTCGCGATCGGCCGGCGCCGACATGAAACTCCTTGCAGGTGACGATGGGCCACGCGTCGATCATGGTCACCGCGCACACCTATGCGGATCTCTACGACTCCGACCTGGATCGTGTGGCAAATGCGCTCGACGGCCTCGGAGACTGACGTGACTGCGGATAAATGGCGGATAAACAGGGGCCGCAGCGGATCGAACGGCACATTCGAGCAGTCGAAAAGGCCAGCTACCAGCAAGTTCTCACAGTGGCCAGGGGCGGGATCGAACCGCCGACCTTCCGCTTTTCAGGCGGACGCTCATACCGACTGAGCTACCTGGCCGGAAGGCATCATGTGCCTCGCCGTATTGGCGACCCTGACGGGACTCGAACCCGCGACCTCCGCCGTGACAGGGCGGCGCGCTAACCAACTGCGCCACAGGGCCTTGCTGCTGCTCCGCGACACACCGCGTAACAAGTACCCCCTACGGGATTCGAACCCGCGCTACCGCCTTGAAAGGGCGGCGTCCTAGGCCGCTAGACGAAGGGGGCCAGAACCGAATCTCTCCGGGGTACTCACAACGTGGTCATTGTGGAGCCACGTCAGCTTAGGTCACCCCGAGCCTAATCCTCAAACGAGCGTCGTTCCCAACACAGTATTCTGAATCCTGGTGAATCTCGAAGGCCCCTATAGCTCAGTTGGTAGAGCTACGGACTTTTAATCCGCAGGTCCTAGGTTCGAGTCCTAGTGGGGGCACTGAAAACCGCGTATGACCTCGGCTGATAGGTGACCGTCGGCCGCTGGTGACGCGTGACAGTGTCTCGTCTGGTGCGTGGCAAGTACGTTGGCTGATTCTTGACGCTGCCTGGACGAGATAACTCGGTGTGGCTGGATCACGGTGGCCCGTTTGGGTGTCCATCGGCGGGACTATGCTTCCCGAGATGAACGAGGACGACGTCTACTCCAGCCCACCCGTTGCTCCGCCCGTTGCTCCGCCCGTCACCGCGCCCGTCGCTTTGGTCACGATGGAAATCCGTCACCCGGCAACGGATTCCCTGACCGAGTCGACCAACCGAGAGCTCAAACACCTGCTCGCTGACAGCTTGCCGATCGAACGTCAGGCACAGGACATGAGTTGGGGCATGGTGGCCCCCGGCGCCGCCCCAACGCCAACCGCGGAGCGCTTCGTCCGCTTCGTCAACCGCGACAACACGTTGGCCGCGTCGATGAAGAGCCAAGCGATCGTCATCGAGACCACCAACTACACCACCTTCGAGGCGTTGCGCGACATCGCGATGCACGTCGTGGAGTCTCGCGCACAGGTCTCGTCCCTCGTCGGAGTGGAGCGCATCGGCTTGCGTTACGTCCTCGAGGTCCGCGTTCCCGTCGGTGTCGACGGGCGTGTCGAGTGGGGCAACTGGATCGCGGAGCCGCTGCTCGGGCCGCAGCGCCTCGCGCCGGCCGGTCTCTTCCTCACCGAGTGGCAGGGGGCCGCCGTCTACCGCGAGCCACAACCGGGTAGGTCGCTCGTCGTCCGCTACGGTCCGGGTTTCGGTCAGGCGCTCGATGCGAACTACCACCTGCGCCGCGTCACCCCCGCCCAACCCGGCCCCTACTTCCTGATGGATATCGACAGCTTCTGGACGCCCAGCGGCTCCATCCCCGAATACCACCGGGACGAACTGCTGTCGACCTATCAGGCCTTATACGATCCGGCCCGTTCGGTCTTTCAGGAGATGCTCACCAGCCGCATGAAGGACGACTTGCTGCGCCAATAAGGCGGTTTAGCGCGCAAGCACCGCGCTGCAGTACGTGACGTCAGCGAAGGCCTTTGCGATTTCGTCGTCGGAATAGGTGAAGCCGTTGGCCGCGTGCAACTCCGCGACCGTGCGGGGCGAGACCTGCCACGCACGCTGCTTCAGGTAGTCGATGATGTGACTGCGATGGCCGTGATAGACCAGGTCGTTGAGATCGACCTCGAACCCGAGTTCGCTCATCCGGTCGTGGTGTGTGCGCCATCGCGGGTCCGCGAAAACCGCTGTGTCGGGCACGAATTCAAAGGCCAGCCGACTGCCGGGCGCACTCAACGCGGTGATGTTGTCGAACAGCGCATCCTGAGCTTCGTCGGGCAGGTAGACCAGCAATCCTTCGGCGCTCCACGCCGCTGGGACGTGCGGGTCGAATCCGGCGGCTTGCAGTGCCGTGGCCCAGTCGTCGCGCAGGTCGACCGCGACGGTGCGCCGCTCGGCCGTCGGCTCAGCACCGAGATCGGCCAGGGTCAGGGTCTTGAATTCGATCACCTCGGGCATGTCGACTTCGTAGACCACGGTGCCCGCCGGCCACGGCAGACGGTAGGCACGCGCATCAAGGCCCGAGGCGAGTATCACCGCCTGGCCAATGCCGCTGCGTGCCGCATCAAGGAAGAAGTTGTCGTAGAAGCGGGTGCGGCACGCCATTCCCCGGGCCATCCGGTCTGGATTGAACTCGGAATCCCCGCCGACAGGAATCTCGCCGTTGACCAGACGAACGTAGACGTCTATTCCGACGGCACGCACCAGTGGCGCCGCGTAGGGGTCGTCGATGAACTTTGCGTCGGTGGACAGTGCGCGCTGGGCGGCGACCATGGTCGCCGTCGCCCCGACGCTCGTCGCGAGATCCCAACGATCACTATCGGAGCGCGCCATGACTGTTCCCCATCCCGAAACCCGGATAAATATAGACTGTCTACTTAATACCACAGGGGCGATCCCCCAGCTCCGGACTACCCTGCAGCTGTGACGGACTTTGCCCAACGGACGATCGACCTGGCCCGCGCGAACGTAGCCGAGGGCGGTCGCCCATTTGCGACGGTGATCGTCCAGGACGGCGAGATCCTCGCCGAGAGCGCCAACAAGGTGGCTCAGACCAACGATCCGACCGCGCACGCGGAGATCCTCGCCATTCGAGAGGCGTGCATAAAACTGGGCACCGAGCACCTGGTCGGCGCGACCGTCTACGCGCTGGCCCATCCGTGCCCGATGTGCCTGGGTTCGCTGTACTACTGCTCGCCCAAGGAAGTCATCTTCCTCATCACGCGCGAGAGTTATGAGGAGTACTACCTTGATGACCGCAAATACTTCGAGGTTTCCAACTTCTACGACGAATACGCCAAGAACTGGGACCAGCGACGCCTGCCGATGCGCTATCAGCCCACCGACGCCGCGGTAGATGTCTATCGGTCCTGGAACCAGCGCAACGGCGGCCAGCGCAAGTCGACGATCGTCCCGACGGGCTGACCCGAACTGAGCTATTATCTGCGCATGCATGCAGGTAATAGCGAAGGGCGATTGCCCGACGATCAGGCCGGTCTGGTGGTCGAGGTTTTCCGGATGCTGGCCGACGCCACCCGCGTGCAGGTGCTCTGGTCGCTGACGCATCGCGAGATGTCGGTCAATGAACTGGCCGAGCACGTGGGCAAGCCGGCGCCGTCGGTCTCCCAGCATCTGGCCAAGCTGCGGATGGCACGCCTGGTGCGCACTCGCCGCGACGGGACCACCATCTTCTACAGCCTGGAAAACGATCACGTGCGCCAACTCGTCATCGATGCGGTCTTCAACGCCGAGCATGCCGGTCCCGGGGTTCCCCGTCATCACCGCCCCGATGGCGGGCTAAAGGCCCTGAAAGGCGCGGCCGATTCGGCGCCTGCACCCCAGGCGAACTGAATCCACAAGAAAGACAACACGCTTCGCAGAGAAAGTTGACAACCATGTCCGAGCAACACACCCACGACGCGCCGCATGCGCACGAGCACCAGCACGGCCAAGAGGCCCACACACACGCGCACACCACGCATGCGCACGACCACGTGACCCACGAACACTCCCACGCCCACGGCGACGGGACTGAGCACACTCATCAGGACGTGCACCAGGCCGGCTTGGAAGAGGCGCACGGCCACAGCCACGCTTAACGGCTTGAGCGCCAAGGCGCTCCCGTCCGTCAGACCTTGGGGCAGTAGTGCATCGGGTTGTCGCGCTCGTCGAGCGGCGGCAGATTACGCGCGGGTGTCTGCACCAACGGGGCGTCGGCCGGGATGCGTCCGACGGCGCGATCCCAGCCTGCGCGGGCCCGCGGGTGCTTCTGGTAGCGGCGTGGAACGGCGGCGAAGATCGGCCGCACGATCGTGCCGAAGCGCCGGTGCAACCATTCGTCGCGGCGCGACCATCGGTACCCATCAGCTCGCGCACCGGCGGATCGTAGAGACCGACCGTCAGCCATACGAAGAACGGGGCCAGCAATTTGCGCTGCGCGGCCCATATCCAATCCGGAACCCGTTGGGCGAACGGCGGTTTGGGCAGTTCGGTCAGATCGAGCACGGCACGTGCCGCGAAGTTGTTCTCCAACACGTTGCGGCACATGTGATCCCAGTACTCCTGGAATTCCTCCCAGGACGCCGGCACCGGCCGCATGCTCATGCCGTACATGCGATACCACTCAACGTGTTCGTCGAACAGCTGGCGCTTCCGGGCTTCGGTCAGGCCGCCGCAGAACCGCTCGGCGACATGGATGGTGCCGACAAAGAAGGTGGCGTGTGCCCAGTAGAAGACATCGGGGTTCAGCGCGTGGTAGCGGCGGCCTTGTTCGTCGGTGCCCTTGATCGTGGTGTGGTAGTCGCGTACCTCAGCGCCGGTGACCGGGGCGCGGTCACCGTCGAAAACAACCCCGCCGATCGGGTACAAGGACCGCATCAGCCGCGGCCAGCGTTCACGGAAAAACGTCGAGTGCTCTTCGACCGCCGCACCCAGCTGCTGGTGCATGTTCTGCATGGATCCCGCCCAGGGGCCCTGCAACATGCCCCGCCAGTCACCGAAGTATCGCCATGTCAGGGAGTCTGGGCCGAGCGGGGCCGGTGGTGCGTCATAGCCCAGCGGGGAGACCGGGCAACCGCCCGTCACACCGGACTCTCGTTGGACCGCGTCGATATCAGCTTTGGTGCTGGTCAGCGGGCATGGTGGCGACGTATGTTGAGTCACTGGTCAATTTCCTACAGAGATTCGTTAATTCTGACTACATGCGTTGTCACTTTGAAGTCTAGGGAGCGAAGTGCCGTCCGGTCAACGACGGAGCCGTTGGTCCGGCGTCCCACTTGAGAGTCGCCTCGCGCTACGACGAGAAAACCTCATTGCCGCCGGCGTGCAGTTGCTCGGCGACCGCAGCGGCCCAGCGCTGACCGTTCGCGCGGTATGCCGCAAGGCCGCGCTGACCGAACGCTACTTCTACGAAAGCTTCTCCGACCGTGACGAATTCGTGCGCGCGGTATACGACGACGTCTGCACGAGGGCAATGGCAACCCTGGTGTCGGCAAAAACGCCCCGGGAAGCCGTCGAACAATTCGTCGAGCTGATGGTCGACGATCCGGTCCGCGGGCGGGTGCTGCTACTGGCGCCCGCGGTCGAACCGGTCCTGACCCGGTCCGGCGCGGAATGGATGCCCAATTTCATCGAGCTGCTGCAACGCAAGCTGTCCCGAATCAACGATCCGATGCTGCAGAAAATGGTCGCCACCAGCCTGATCGGTGGCCTGACGAGTCTGTTTACCGCGTATCTGAACGGCCGACTGGGCGCCACCCGCAAACAGTTCATCGACTATTGCGTCGAGATGCTGATGAGCACGGCCGCCACTTATGTCCCGAGCCTGCCGCCGCTGCCGCGCGATTGATGCGCGATTGCGACGTGCCATGCCGGAGAGGAACTTGATGCTACTGATGTACACAGATATATTGACTGCTACTTGTAGACACAGATAACTGGAGGGGCCATGTCAGCCGAGCTGACCGACCTACAGCTCCTGCACGAACTCGAGCCGGTCGTCGAGAAGTACATGAACCGGCACGAAAGCATGCACAAGAACTGGAACCCGCACGACTACATCCCCTGGTCGGACGGAAAGAACTACTACGCGCTCGGCGGGCAGGACTGGGACCCCGAGCAGAGCAAGCTGTCCGACGTTGCCCAGATAGCGATGGTGCAGAACCTGGTCACCGAGGACAACCTGCCGTCGTATCACCGCGAGATCGCGATGAACATGGGCATGGACGGCGCCTGGGGCCAGTGGGTCAACCGCTGGACCGCCGAGGAGAACCGGCACGGCATCGCGCTGCGCGACTACCTAGTGGTCACCCGCGCGGTCGACCCCATCGAACTGGAGAAACTTCGCGTCGAGGTGGTCAACCGGGGCTTCAGCCCGGGTCAGAACCACCAGGGTGATTTGTTCGCCGACACCCTGACCCACTCCGTCCTCTACGTCAGTTTCCAGGAGCTGGCCACCCGGATCTCGCACCGCAACACCGGCAAGGCCTGCAATGACCCCATCGCCGAGCAGCTGCTGGCCAAGATCTCGGCCGACGAGAACCTGCACATGATCTTCTACCGCGACGTCAGCGAGGCCGCGTTCGACCTCGCCCCCAACACGGCGATGAAAGCGCTGCACGTGATCCTGCGGAACTTCCAGATGCCCGGCTTCCAGGTGCCCGAGTTCCGGCGCAAAGCCGTGCTGATCGCCGTAGGAGGCGTCTACGACCCGCGCATCCACCTCGACGAGGTCGTCATGCCGGTGCTGAAGAAGTGGCGCATCTTCGAGCGGGAGGACTTCACCGGCGAGGCAGCCAAGTTGCGCGACGATCTTGCGCTGCTAGTGAAAGAACTCGAAATGTCCTGCGAGAAGTTCGAGGTGTCCAAGCACCGCCAACTCGAGCGGGAAGCCCGCACGGGCAAGAAGGTCACCGCCCACGAGCTGCATCAAACCGCGGGCAAGCTGGTGATGAGCCGTCGGTAGCCGCCTTGCGCATCGGCCCAATCAAGCTGGCCAGCCCGGTTGTGCTGGCACCCATGGCGGGTGTGACGAACGTCGCATTCCGGACGCTGTGTCGTGAACTGGAGCAGTTGAAGGTCGGCACAATCAGCGGTCTGTATGTCTGCGAGATGGTGACCGCGCGGGCGCTCGTCGAGCGGCATCCCGTCACCATGCACATGACGACGTTCGCGCCCGACGAGTCGCCGCGCTCGCTGCAGCTCTACACCGTCGACCCCGCCACCACCTACGCGGCCGCCAAGATGATCGCCGACGACGGCTTGGCCGACCACATCGACATGAATTTCGGCTGCCCGGTGCCCAAGGTCACCAAGCGGGGCGGCGGAGCGGCGCTGCCGTACAAGCGTCGGCTGTTTGGCCAGATTGTGGCCGCGGCCGTCCGCGCGACCGAGGGCACCGGAATACCGGTCACCGTCAAGTTCCGCATCGGCATCGACGACGACCACCCCACCCATCTGGACGCCGGGCGCATCGCCGAGTCCGAGGGCGCCGCCGCGGTCGCGCTGCACGCCCGGACTGCCGCGCAGCGCTATTCCGGCACCGCCGATTGGGAGCAGATCGCCCAGCTCAAGCAGCACGTGCGCACCATCCCGGTGCTCGGCAACGGGGACATCTACGACCCCAACGACGCGTTGGCCATGATGGCCACTACCGGGTGCGACGGCGTCGTCATCGGCCGGGGCTGCCTGGGCCGGCCGTGGCTGTTCGCGGAGCTGTCGGCCGCGTTCACCGGCAGCCCGCCACCCACCCCGCCCACCCTCGGCGAGGTCGCCGACATCATTCGCCGGCACGGCGCGCTGCTGGCCGCGCACTTCGGGGAGGACAGGGGTATGCGCGACATCCGCAAGCACATCGGTTGGTACCTGCACGGCTTCCCGGCGGGATCCGATTTGCGGCGAGCGCTGGCGCTGGTCAAGACGCTAGACGAGCTCGACTGCCTGCTGAACCGACTCGACCGCGCTGTCCCGTTCCCGGACGCCGCGACCGGCCCGCGAGGTCGGCAGGGTTCATCTGCCCGGGTGGCCTTACCCGAAGGCTGGCTGGCCGACCCGGACGATTGCACGGTGCCGGCAGGCGCCGACGTCATGCACTCGGGTGGCTGAACCGAAACACTCTCGAAATCGCGAACACGTTAAGAACTCAGTACGATATGGGCCTGCTGCATGGCTCGTCGTGGTGGATCGGTTTATTCCGCCGCACGAGGGCTACAAGTACGGCGCGTTCCACCCGGCAGCGACGCGTGGGCACGGACAACACTGACTTCCGCATGAGAGTTGCTTGAACTTTTCGGAGGCCGCTGAGACATGAGTGACGGCGAGCACGACGCCACTCTCGATCATTGGCGCGCGCCCGCTCCCTGGGAGCGGTTTTCTGCGCCATCGCCCGATGACGGCGCCCACCGCCGCCAGGCCGAGCCGCCCGTCGAGCACCCGGAAGGTGAGGCCGAAAAGGTCGGAAGTCACGCCGACGGCGCGGTCAGTGTCGCCGACCTGATCGCCAAAATCGGCGCCCCGAGCGCCGACCGGCACAGCCATCACCGCGCAGCCGATGAGGCCGATGAGGCCGATATCGACCCGTACGAGGTCGCGTCGGATGTGCCCATCGACCTGCAAGACACCCAGGTCATCGACATCGCGGCCTACTCGCATGAGCTCGTCTCGGAGCTTCCCGACCTCCGCGACCCCGAGGCCGCCAAATACCCTAGCGACGACACCGACCAGGACCCGGCGCCCAAGGCCAAACGCGGCCGTCGACCGATCTTGCTGGCCGCGCGCTCGCTGGCGGCACTGTTCGCCGTGCTGGCGCTGACCCTCACCGGCGGCGCTTGGCAATGGAGCACCTCAAAGAACAACCGCCTGAACACCATCAGCGCGCTCGACCCGGAGTCGCGCGACATCGTCGATCCCGCTGGCCAATACGGCGATGAGGATTTCCTGGTCGTCGGTATGGACTCCCGCGCCGGGGCCAATGCCAACATGGGCGCGGGCGACACCCAGGACGCCGACGGCACACGATCAGACACCGTGATGCTGGTCAACATTCCGGCGAACCGCAAACGCGTGGTGGTGGTGTCGTTCCCCCGCGACCTGGCGATCACCCCGATGCAATGCGAGGCCTGGAACCCCGAAACCGGAAAGTACGGACCCCTCTACGACCAGAAGACCGGAAAGTTCGGTCCCCGGATGGTCTACACCGAGACCAAATTGAACTCGACGTTCTCCTTCGGCGGTCCGAAATGCCTGGTGAAGGAGATCCAGAAGCTGTCCGGTCTGAGCATCAACCGATTCATCGCCATCGACTTCGTCGGCTTCGCGCGGATGGTCGAGGCGCTTGGCGGCGTCGAGGTGTGCAGCACCACCCCACTGCAGGACTACGAATTGGGCACGGTGCTCGAACGTTCCGGACGCCAGGTGATCAACGGGACAACGGCGCTGAACTACGTGCGGGCCCGCCAGGTCACCACCGAGAACAACGGTGACTACGGCCGGATCAAACGCCAGCAGCTGTTCCTGTCCTCGCTGCTGCGCTCGCTAATCTCCGAGGACACCTTGCTCAACCTCAACAAGCTCAACAATGTCGTGAACATGTTCATCGGCAACAGCTACGTCGACAACGTCAAGACCAAAGACCTGGTCCAACTCGGCCAATCCCTGCAAGGTATGGCGGCCGGGCACATCACGTTTGTCACGGTGCCGACCGGCGTGACAGACCAGAACGGCGACGAGCCGCCGCGCACCGCCGACATGAAGGCGCTTTTCGCCGCAATCATCAATGACGATCCGCTGCCGCTCGAAAACGATCACAACGCGCAGAGTTTGGGCACCTCAAAGGCGTCGGGGCCGACGGCCACGCCCTCAAGCCCACCGTCCAACACCAAGAAAGCGCCGGGAGCCACCACCGATACTCGGCGCGAGCAGGTGACGACGACCTCCCCGGGGGACGTCACGGTGCAGGTCTCCAACGCGACCGGCCAAACCGGCCTGGCCGCCACCGCAACCAGCCAGCTCAAGCACAACGGCTTCAACGTGATGACGCCGGACGACTACCCCAACTCGCTGAACGCGACCACGGTGTTCTTCTCACCCGGCAACGAGCAGGCGGCAGCCACGGTGGCGTCGGCGTTCACCAACGCAAAGGTCGCGCGGGTCAACGGCATTGGTCAAGTGGTTCAGGTGGTGCTCGGCCCGGATTTCAGCTCGGTGACCGCTCCGCCGCCCAGCGGCTCGTCGATCAGTGTGCAGATTGACCGCAACTCCAACACCCCGGCGACCAAGCTGCCCGAAGACTTGACGGTCACCAATGCCGCCGACACCAGCTGCGAGTAACCCCGTTCAGGCGTCGCTCCGGCCGACTTTTTTGGCGGCGAGAACGTAGGCTGGATCACATGCGGACCGCATACCATGAGCAACTCTCGGAATTATCGGAGCAGCTCGGCGAAATGTGCGGGCTAGCGGGCATGGCCATGGAGCGGGCGACCCAAGCTTTGTTGCAGGCCGATCTGGTGCTGGCAGAACAGGTGATCTCCGATCACGAACAGATCGCGACCCGCAGCGCGCGCGCCGAGGAGAGCGCTTTCGTTTTGCTGGCCTTACAAGCGCCGGTCGCCGGCGACCTCAGGGCCATCGTCAGCGCCATCCAGATGGTGGCTGACATCGATCGGATGGGCGCGCTGGCCCTGCATGTCGCCAAGATCGCCCGCCGCCGCCATCCCCAGCACGTGCTGCCCGAAGAGGTCAACGGGTACTTTTCCGAAATGGGCAGAGTCGCAGTCGAATTAGGTAACAGCGCGCAAGAGGTGGTGTTGTCCCGCGACCCGGAGAAAGCCGCCCGAATCCGCGAGGAAGACGACGCGATGGACGATCTGCACCGACATTTGTTCTCGGTGCTGATGGACCGCGAATGGAAGCACGGCGTCGCGGCCGCCGTCGACGTGACGTTGCTGGGCCGGTTCTACGAACGCTTCGCCGACCACGCCGTCGAAGTGGCACGGCGGGTCATCTTCCAGGCGACCGGCAAGTTTCCCGAGGACGAGGCGACGCCGCCCGCGCGCTAGCCGAAGCGCCCGGAGATGTAGTCCTCGGTTGCTTTCTCGGTCGGGTTGGAAAAGATCTTCTCGGTGTCGTCGATCTCCACCAACCGTCCGGGTTTTCCGACGGCTTCCAGGTTGAAGAACGCGGTCTGATCGCTGACCCGCGCGGCCTGCTGCATGTTGTGGGTGACGATGACGATGGTGTAATCCTGCTTCAACTCGCCGATCAGGTCTTCGATGGCCATCGTCGAGATCGGATCCAGGGACGAGCAGGGCTCGTCCATCAGCAATACGTCGGGTTGTACGGCGATCGCGCGCGCGATGCACAACCGCTGCTGCTGCCCGCCGGACAATCCGCCGCCGGGCCTGTCCAACCGGTCCTTTACCTCATCCCACAGGTTCGCGCCGCGCAGTGAGTATTCGGCGGTGTCATCGAGCGTCTTGCGATTGCGCACGCCCTGCAACTTCAGCCCGGCCACCACGTTGTCGCGAATCGACATGGCGGGGAACGGGTTCGGGCGCTGGAACACCATGCCGACTGCCCGGCGCACACCGACCGGATCGATGCCCGGCGCATAGATGTTTTCATCGTCGAGCAGCACGGTGCCTTCCACCCGCGCGCCGGGGACGACCTCATGCATCCGGTTCAGGATGCGCAGCACGGTCGTCTTGCCGCAGCCCGACGAGCCGATGAAGGCCGTCACGCTGCGCGGCAGAATCGACAACGTTACATCCGAAACGGCTTGGAAAGCCCCGTAATAGATGTTGACGCCTTTGAGGTCTAACCGCTTTGCCACGTAGTTTCCTGTCTACGACTTCTTGGGAGCGAAGGTTGTCACGACCACCCTGGCCCCGATGTTGATGATCGCGATCACCAGGATCAGTGTCAGCGCGGCACCCCACAGCCGATCCGTGGGGATCGGGACGGCTCCGGCGCCCGTCGAGGTCTGGTCATACATCATGCCAGGCAACGACCCCATGAATCCGGTGAAGATGTCGAAGTTGATTGCCTGCGAATAGCCGACCAGGATCAGCAACGGAGCCGTCTCGCCCATCACCCTGGCCAACGCCAGCATGATACCGGTGATGATGCCGGGTAGCCCGGTCGGCATCACCACTCGGGCAATGGTTTTCCACTTCGGAATCCCCAGCGCGTAACTCGCCTCGCGCAGGTCTGCCGGGACGATCCGCAGCATCTCCTCGGTCGCGCGCACGATCACCGGCAGCATCAACAGCACCAGCGCAAGCGACACCGCGAACTGGGAGCGGGGCAGGCCCAGGGTCGCCACCCACACTGCGTAGATGAATAAAGCCGCGACGATCGAGGGCACACCGGTAAGGATATCCACCACGAAGCTAACTAGCCTGCCGAGCGGAGTGCCGCCACCGTATTCGACTAAATAGACGGCGACCATGAGACCAATCGGGACGGAGATCGCGGCGCATACTAATCCCTGCAGCAGGGTACCGACGATTGCGTGGTACGCGCCGCCACCGGCCACGAATGCCGTCATACCGGCTTGCGAATGCGTCCACCACGCGCTGGACGAGATCACCTTGAACCCCTTGGCGATCACCGAGTAGAGCACCAAAACCAAAGGCGCCAAGGCGATCACCGTCGACAGCGCAACCAACACGGTCGCGACGCTGTTCGCTATTCGACGACGCGGACCGAGTCCCGAGAACATCCGCGGCTTGAGGGGGCGGTCCAGGATCGAGGTCATCGGGCGCCCCGTCGGGCTCCGGTTCCGGCGACCGCCGCACGCGCCACCGAATCGACCACGAAGGTGAACAGGAAGAGCACCAGTCCCGCCGCGATGTAGGCGCCTGCCTTGTATTTATCGTTGAATTCCGATGCGGTGCCAGCAATTTGGGTCGCGAACGTCGAGCCGCCGTCGAACAGCGACCAACCGAACGCCGTCTGGGTGCCGCGCAGAATGATCAGCAACGCGACGGTCTCACCCAAGGCCCGGCCCAGACCCAGCATCGCACCGCTGAAGTATCCGGATCGCCCGAATGGCAGCACGGTCGTCCGTACGACTTCCCATCGGGTGGCGCCCAGCGCCAGCGCGGCCTCGATCTGGTCCTGCGGGGTCTGCACAAAGACTTCGCGGGTAACGGCGGTAATGATCGGCAGGATCATCACCGCCAACACGATCCCACCGGTGAAGATGGTGCCGCCGCCTGCGACCGACGCGTTGCCACTGGCGAACAGAAAGCACCACCCCATGGTGTGGTTGAGCCAGGTTGCGACGGGCCGCAGCTGCGGTGCAAGCACATACAGACCCCACACGCCGTAGATGATCGACGGAACCGCGGCCAGCAGATCAACCACGTACGCCAGCAATCCGCCAACGCGCCGCGGCGCGTACTGCGTGACGAATAGGGCTACGCCCAGGGCGATTGGCATCGCCAGGATTAATGCAAACACCGACACCAACACGGTCACCTGAAGCAGATTGAGGATTCCGAATCGCATCGCCGAGGTGTTGGTGGTGACCCACTTGCCGCCGTAAGTGAAGAAATTCACTTGATTGCGCTGCAAGGCCGGTATCGCCCGCCACAGCAAGAACACACCGATCGCGGCGACCAATACCACCATCAGGACACCGGAGCCCTCCGACAGCCTGCGAAATATGCGGTCCCCCAGCCGCGGTCGGCCACTCCCCCACGGGTTCAGCGGAACGATCGGCGGCTCGGGAAAGGGCGCAGCGACGACCGCGCCCGAACCCGCATCGCTTGGGTTTGGCGTCGTCACTGGGATCCCGTCACTGTGCGCTGGGCCGATCGGTTACCGCATTGCGTTGATCGCGCTGACCAATCGCCCCTTGACTTTATCCGGCAGCGGAACGTAGCCCGCCGATGAGACATGGGTCTGACCGATATACGTCGCCACGCTGAGGAAAGACTTGATCGCCGCGACCGTGTCCTGGTCATAACCCGCCGAGCAGACAAGCTCGTAGTTGGGCATCACCAACGGGTAGACATTCGGATCCTGGGAGCCATACGTCGCGTTCAGGTCGAGCACGAGATCGTTGCCGGCGGCCACGAAGTTGGCCAAGTTGACGGCGTTGCGTGCCGTGTCCTCGTTGAGCGGCACTCCGCCGCTGCCGGTGTCGATCTGGGCGAAAGGCAGGCGCCCCTGGTCCGCTAAGCCCTTCTCGACATATCCGATCGCGCCCGGCGTGGCGTGCACCGCCTGGACCACACCGGCGGATTTGAGAACCCCCTCACCGAAACCACCTTGAAACTCGGTGCCAATCCCTTTGGTCCAGCTCTGCGGGGCGTCGGCCGTTAAATATCGTTGCAGGTTGTCGGTGGTTCCCGAGGAATCCGTTCGGTAGATCGGCATGATACGTGTGTCGGGCAGGGCAACGCCCGGATTGAGTGCCGTGAGTATCGGATTGCTCCACTTCGTGATCACGCCACTGAAGATCTTGGCCAGCACGTCACTGTTGACGACCAAGCTCTGCACGCCGGGCAGGTTGTAGACCAACGCGATGGGTCCGAACACCAGCGGCAAATCCCACGCCGGGTTTCCATTACAGCGTTTGGCGGCCGCCGCGATCTGATCGGAAGTCAGGGGCGACTCCGAACCGGCGAAGTCGACGTGGCCGGCAACGAATTGTGCACGGCCGGCACCCGACCCGGTGGGGTTGTATGACACGTTTTTGCCGGGGCACGACTGTCCCCACAGGTGGTTGAACAACGCGATCGCGTTCTCTTGGGCGGTTGACCCCTCGGCCGTCAGTGCGTTTTTGCCGCCGCACGGCACGGAGCCGGCGGATATGCCCGAGACGGCCGCCGTGGAGGCGGCGCGGTTGTCATCGCTGCCGCAGCCGGTCAGCAGGCCGACAGAAGCCACGAAAGTGGTGATCACCGCCATCACTGCGGCCGACTTCCTGCCCGTGCCGCGCCTCACCCAGCTCACTTTCTCAGCGCATTCTCGGCACGTGGCTGCGCCGTCGGCAACGTCTCAAAAGAAGGTTGCCAACTCACCCGGCAAGTATGCTCCGGTGCCGGTCAGGAGCACGCCCATCCGGTGAACATGTTGTGAACAGCAGGCCGCGTGTGGGTAAGCGCCGCCGTCAGCTCCCAGTGCGGGTCGCCGCGTAGGCGGTGTCGACGTTGTAGGTGGTGAAGCCGAGCCGCTCATAGGTCCGCACCGCGGCGACATTGTCCGATTCCACGTAGAGCATCACCGTGGGTTCGCCTTGGATATTCGGACCGGCTAGCCGCTCGGCGAGCGACGCGATACCGACCGCTGTTAACACCTGCCCCAAGCCCCGGCCCTGCGCCGAGGGATCGACGCCCACGACGTAAACCTCGCCCAGGCCCGCGTGGTCGGGGTGCACCTTCGTCCAGTGGAAGCCCAGCAGCCGGTCCTCCTCGTCGCCGAACGCCAGGAACAACCCTGCGGGGTCGAACCACGGTTCGCGGCGGCGCTCGTCCAGCTGGGCCGCGGTCCAGCCGCCCTGTTCCGGGTGGTGGGCGAATGCCGCGTTATTGACCCGCAGCAGCTCCGCGTCATCGGTCGTGCCGGCGTAGGTACGGATCCGCAACCCGTCGGGAATCCGAGGTTCGGGCACATCGCGCAACGAGCGCCGCATCTGGACCAGTTCGCGAACCGGGACCAGACCCAGCGCGGACGCGGTCGCCTGGGCAGCCGGTAGCGTGCCGTGCGCCCAGAACCGGTTGTGCCCCGCGGTCTTGGCCAGCGCGGCGCGCCCGATCACGGCGCCGATGCCGCCGCGCCGGGCCCGCGGGTGTACCACCAATTCGGCCATCGCATCTTCCGCGTCACGTGGCGAGCTCAGGTTAAGGTAGCCGGCGATTCCGTTGTCGTGTCCTGGATAGGCGACCAGCAAGTGCTCGGTGCGGTCGTGGCCGAGTTCGCGCAGCACCTGCTCGCCGACGGGGGCTACCCCGTCGAATTCGGTTGCCTCAGCGATGAGTTCACGCACCTGCCGCTGCTCTTCGGTGGTCAGCGCGGAGCGCCAGACCGGCAGCGTCACTGACTGCGCAACGGGTCGACCAGCGGATCTTGGAAGCCGTCCGAGGCGGGTTCGGCTTCGCCCGCTTGGTCAGCTTGATCGGCTTGGTCATCATCGGGGCCGGTAATCGGCGCTCGGCCGCGCGCCGGCCGGACCGCCTTGTAACCCACGTTGCGCACCGTGCCGATCAACGCTTCGTGCTCGGGACCGAGTTTGGCCCGCAGTCGTCGCACGTGCACATCGACAGTCCGGGTGCCGCCAAAGAAGTCATAACCCCACACCTCGTGCAGCAACTGCGCGCGGGTGAACACCCGACCGGCATGCTGCGCCAGGTATTTCAGCAGCTCGAACTCCTTGTAGGTGAGATCGAGCGGGCGGCCCCGCAACCGCGCGGTGTAGGTGCCTTCGTCGATCAACAGCTCGCCCAGGCTGACCTTGCCCGCGCTCTCCTGGTCGGCCAGCCCGCCGCGGCGACCGACGACCAGCCGTAGCCTGGCGTCGATCTCGGCGGGCCCGGTAAAGGGCAACAGGATCTCGTCCAGGCCCCAGTCAGCGCTGACCGCCACCAGCCCGCCTTCGCTCACCACCGCCAAGACCGGGACCGAGCGCCCCGCTGTGCTCAACAGGCGGCACAGACCGCGCGCGGACGACAGGTCGTGGCGCGCGTCGACCAGGACGGCATCCGCCGTTCCAGCCTCCAACAATGAAGATGGTTCCGGCGGCGCCGTGCGAACGGTGTGCGGAAGCAGCGACAATGATGGCAAGACCGGGTCGGGATGCAGCTCCGAGGTCAGCAGTAGTAGCTCCAACGACCCCCTCCAGCCTCGGGGGAATCCCATTCCCCAAATTGCTAACACGGCGTGGCGTTTGTTACCAGGACATCTAACGATAACGTGCCACCAGGCATTGGGCGGCATCAGCCGGGACAGTGTGAGCCCCGCCACCAGGCGTCCGCGACCGCCCGGTTGCACAGGTTTGCGCCACAATATGCGGATGCGCAGGGTGCTGATCGGTGTGGTCGCCGGGGCGATCGCGGTGGCCGTGCTTGCCATCGGCGCAATCGGCGTCGATTACGGAACCAGCATCTACGCCGAATACCGGTTGTCGTCCAATGTACGCAAAGCGGCACATCTGGGATCGGACCCGTTCGTCGCCATCCTGGCGTTCCCGTTCATCCCGCAGGCACTGCGCCGCCACTACAGCGAATTGGAAATCAAGGCTAACGCCGTCGATCACGCGGTGGTCGGCAAGGCATCGCTGGAAGCCACCATGTACTCCATCGACCTGGCCTACGCATCCTGGCTGATCAGGCCCGATGCCAAGATCCCGGTCGGCAGGCTGGAGAGTCGCATCATCATCGATTCGATGCATCTGGGCCGCTACCTGGGCATGAACGACCTGATGGTGGAGGCACCACCCGCCGAAACCAACAACGCCACCGGCGGCACCACCGAGTCGGGGATATCGAGCAGCCACGGGCTGGTGTTCAGCGGCACGCCGAAGTCGGCCAACTTCGACCACCGGGTGAGCGTCTCGGTGGACCTGGCCATCGCGCCCGACGACCAGGCGACCCTGGTGTTCACCCCCACCGCCATCGTGACCGGACCCGATACCGCCGACCAAACCGTCCCGGACGACAAGCGGGACGCGGTGCTGCATGCCTTCACTGCCAGGCTGCCCAACCAGAGGCTGCCGTTCGGGGTGGCGCCGACCAGCGAGGGCGCGCGTGGCTCCGACGTCATCATCGAAGGCATCACGCGGGGAGTAAGTGTCACCCTCGAGGGGTTTAAGCAGTCATGACTACCGCGCTCGTCGCAATCATCGCCGCTGGGGTGATAGCAGGCCTTCTCGGATGGTTGTTGACCCGGCGCTCCGGAGCCGTCCGGGAAGTCGAGTCGGCGCCGGGTACCGACTCAGACCGTCTCGACACCGCAGACCTGGGCCTTTCCCGTACCGGACCCACTGTCGTGCATTTCAGCGCCCCCTGGTGCGGGCCGTGCGATCGCGTGCGCCGGGTGGTCGACGAGGTCTGCGCGGACCTCGGCGACGTGGCCCACGTGGAAATCGATTTGGACACCAATCCGGCGGCCGCGCGCCGCTTCTCAGTGCTGTCGTTGCCTACCACGTTGATTTTCGACGTCGATGGACGACAGCGGTACCGGGCCTCCGGCGTCCCCAAGACCGCCGACCTGCGGTCGGCCCTAGAGCCTCTGTTGGCTTGATGACCATGTGTTTGGGTAAGCTGTGCGACGTGTCAGCCCGCATCGAGCCTGTGCTCGTCAGCCGCCGCGCAGTTGAGCTGTGCCGCGTGCCGGGTTGTTGTTGTTGCTGTAGCTGCTGAATAGCCGCGCCCTTAGCGCAGGCCTCGGAGCAGCTTCGGTCCCTACCGTGGCGTGTCTCCACCCCTTCCGCGCAACAGGAATATCTAGGAGTAGCCCCGTGTCGAGCAGTAACACCGCCACCACTCAACCCGATCTCGTCGACGTTCGGGGACCTGGGTTCGCCGCCTGGGTCACCACCGCCGTCTTGGTCGCCACGTTGATCGTGTCGGCACTCAGCCCGCTGGCTGCCGCGATCATCCTGGGCTTGCAAGCCGTGATCTTTGCCATCGGCGCCGTAGGGGGGCCGCGCCGGCACCCTTATGGGCGGGTGTTCGCCACCGTGGTGGCGCCCCGGCTGGGGCCGGTCACCGAGCGCGAACCCGTTCCGCCGCTGAAGTTCGCCCAACTCGTCGGCCTGATCTTTGCCGTCGTCGGCACTGCCGGATTCGCCGGCGGCGCATTCCTGGTCGGCGTCATCGCCACGGCCGCTGCGCTGGTGGCCGCCTTCCTGAACGCGGCATTCGGCATCTGCCTGGGCTGCCAGCTGTACCCACTTGTCGTGCGCTTCCGGCGCGCCCCCGAACCCGCTTGACCCCGTTCGTCAGAAGCAATCGAAAGGATCCCCACCATGGCACGCTCGGACGTCCTGGTCTCCGCCGACTGGGCTGAGAGCAATCTAGACGCCGCCAACGTCGTCTTCGTCGAAGTAGACGAGGACGCCAGCGCCTACGACACCGGCCACATCGCCGACGCGATCAAGCTGGACTGGCGCACCGATCTGCAGGACCCCGTCAAGCGCGACTTCGTCGACGCCGAACAGTTCTCCAAACTGCTCAGCGACAAGGGCATCGCGAACGACGACACCGTGATCCTCTACGGCGGCAACAACAACTGGTTCGCGGCCTACGCGTACTGGTATTTCAAGCTGTACGGGCACGACAAGGTCAAGCTGCTCGACGGCGGCCGCAAGAAATGGGAGCTGGACGCTCGCCCACTGTCCAGCGACCCGGTCAGCAGGCCCGCGACTTCCTATACCGCCGCGCCGCCGGATAACACCATTCGCGCATTCCGCGACGAGGTCATCGCGGCCATCGGCGTCACGAACCTGGTCGACGTGCGCTCCCCCGACGAGTTCTCCGGCAAGATCCTCGCGCCCGCGCATCTGCCGCAGGAACAAAGCCAGCGGCCGGGGCATATCCCGGGCGCGATCAATGTTCCGTGGAGCAAGGCCGCCAACGAGGACGGCACCTTCAAGTCGGACGAGGAGCTGGCCACCCTGTATGCAACCGCCGGCCTGGACGGCCAGAAAGAAACGATCGCCTACTGCCGAATCGGGGAACGTTCGTCGCACACCTGGTTCGTCCTTCAGGAACTCCTCGGACATCAAAACGTCAAGAACTACGACGGCAGTTGGACCGAATACGGCTCCCTGGTGGGTGCCCCGATCGAGTTGGGAAGCTGATATGTGCTCTGGACCCAAACAAGGACTGACGTTGCCCGCCAGCGTCGACCTGGAGAAGGAAACGGTGATCACCGGTCGGGTGGTGGACCGCGACGGCGAGGCCGTGGGTGGCGCGTTCGTGCGGCTGCTCGACTCGTCGGACGAGTTCACCGCGGAGGTCGTCGCATCGGCCACCGGTGACTTTCGGTTCTTCGCCGCACCAGGATCCTGGACGTTGCGCGCGCTGTCGGCGGCCGGCAACGGCGACGCCATCGTGGCCCCGTCGGGAGCGGGCATCCACGAGGTCGACGTCAAGATCGCCTGAGGGCGCCCGGTCCATCCCCCGAAGCCGCCGCCGGCGAACGAAGGCGAATAGACTCGTCCCCGTGGTGCTCTTCTTCGAGATCATGCTGGTCGTGTCAGTGGGGGTCATCTCGTGGTTCGCGCTGTACACGCTTTACCGGCTCATCACTGACGAGTCGTGAGTCCCGAAGAGAACCCGGACCCCGGCGACCGAGCGATGGCTGCCGCGGCTGAACGCGCCAAAGTGACCGCGGCCCGCAACATCCCGGCGTTCGACGATCTGCCGGTTCCCGCCGATACCGCGAATCTGCGCGAGGGCGCCAACCTCAATGACGCGCTGCTGGCGCTGCTACCGCTGGTCGGCGTGTGGCGCGGTGAAGGCGAGGGCCGCGCGGCCGACGGCGACTACCGGTTCGGCCAGCAGATCGTGGTCTCCCACGACGGCGGCGACTATCTGAATTGGGAAGCCCGGTCCTGGCGACTCAACGAGGCGGGCGAGTACCGGGAACCCAGCCTGCGCGAGACGGGCTTCTGGCGGTTTGTCAGCGGATCCCGACGACCCGACCGAATCCCAGGCCATCGAGTTGCTGCTGGCCCATTCGGCCGGTTACGTCGAATTGTTCTATGGGCGGCCCCGTACCCAGTCGTCATGGGAGCTGGTCACCGATGCCCTGGCGCGCAGCAGATCCGGCGTGCTGGTCGGTGGCGCTAAACGGCTCTACGGCATCGTGGAGGGCGGCGACCTGGCATACGTCGAGGAGCGAGTGGACGCCGACGGCGGGCTGGTGCCGCATCTGTCGGCGCGGCTGACTCGATTCGTCGGCTAGCGGCGGGGTTTCGCTCAACCAGTTCGAAATCTCGCCAAGACATGGAGCGGCCCCCGAGCAAAGCTCTCGGTGGACAAGACCGGAAGCTCGGGGGCCGGGTGGCTACGGGGAATTCGCCAGCGCAACAATCGCTAGCTCTTCCGAGCCGGTGCAGCTAGCGCGTAGCCACCTCACATGTCCATGAAGCTAACAATTCGCGGACCACCTCCTTCCTTGTGTACGGCCGAAAGTACCCGCAGAGCGGCCCAACCACAACAGGATTACCCGCGCCTTGCAGCGCCTTTCATCGGCTCAGCGGTCGCTGACGATCGCGGCGTCGACCAGTTCGGCGAATTCCGCGGCGATCGGCGAGCGGGGCAAGCGCCGCCCGTCGAGGGTGTGCACACGGGCGGCCAGGGTCATGCTCGACACCAACCAGATCCCTTGCGCGCCATAGAGATCGGCGACCCGCAAGGCGCGGTAGTCACAGTCATAGCCCTTGGTGCGCGCCACCTCGAAGAGGGCCTGCTGCGTGGTTCCGCGCAGGATCGGATACCACGGTGGCGGTGTCAGCAGGCACAGATCACTGTCAGCGTGTTCGTGCGAGTCCGTGGCAATCACTACCGTCGAGCGCGGGCCCTCCAGAACGTAGCCGTCCGAGCTGACGAAGATGACGTCACCGGCGCCCTGCCGCGCGGCGTGACGCAGCGCGGCCATGTTGACCGCATACGACAGTGTCTTGGCGCTGGCCAGCAGCCAGGGCATGGTGTCGACACCGGCGGCGGGTAGCCCGCGGTCCAGCGTCACCGCCGCTAACCCCTCGCTGCGGACCGCGGCGACGCGCTCGGGTACCGGATTGACCATCACGTAGGCGGTTGGCGCCGAGCCGCTTTCGCGCCCGCGGCTGTAGATCAGCCGCAGCGCGCCTTCGTCAGCGCTGCCCGCAGACCATTGCCTCGCGGCCACGTCGATCGCGTGCCGCCAGCCGGGCAGGTCCGGCGCAGGCAGCTCCATCAACTTGGCCGATTGGGTCAGCCGTTGCAGATGCGATTCGACCAGACATGCCCCGCCGTCGCGCACCAACAGCGTCTCGAAAATGCCGTCGCCGCGAACCACGGCAAGGTCATCGGGGTGCACCAGCGGTGTCCCCGGCGCGTGTATGCCACCGTCCAGCGTGACGATCACAGTCGTCTGCCCAGCCATGGACGAAAAGCCTATCCGTAGAGTTGACGTGTGAACCCGCATGCCGTCCCCGCACCCGAATCCGGACCCGACGCGGGTGCGATCTGGCATTTCGGCGATCCGCTGGGCGAGCAGCGGGCCGCCGAGACCGACGCCGTGCTGGTGGATCGTTCGCACCGCGCGGTGCTCACGCTCAGCGGCAGCGACCGTCAGACCTGGCTGCACAGCCTCTCGACCCAGCACGTCAGCGAACTGCCCGACGGTGCCAGCACGCAAAATCTCAGCCTCGACGGTCAGGGCCGGGTTGAGGACCACTGGATCCAAACCGAGCTCGGTGGCATCACCCACCTCGACACCGAACCCTGGCGCGGTGAGCCGCTGCTGCAATACCTGCGCAAGATGGTGTTCTGGGCCGACGTGACCCCGAGCGCCGCCGACATTGCGGTGCTGTCCCTGCTGGGTCCGCGATTGGCTGACCGCGCGGTGCTCGATGCGTTGGGCGTCGATGCGCTACCGGCGGCGGCGGCGGTTGCGGTCGCCGGCGGCGGCTTCCTACGCCGGACGCCCGGGGCCCCGGCCGGCCAACTAGAACTGGATCTGCTGGTGCCGCGTGCCGCGTCGGCCGACTGGCAGGGTCGCTTGGCGCAGGCGGGCGTGCGATCGGCCGGTGTGTGGGCCTATGAGGCTCTCCGAGTAGCGGCGCGGCGCCCCCGGCTCGGCGTCGACACCGATGAGCGCACCATCCCGCACGAAGTGGGCTGGATCGGCGGAGCCGTCCACCTCGACAAGGGCTGCTACCGCGGGCAAGAGACCGTCGCACGGGTGCACAACCTGGGCAGGCCGCCGCGCATGTTGGTCTTGGTGCACCTCGACGGGTCGGTGGAGCGACCCTCGACAGGCGATGCGGTGCTGGCCGGCGGGCGCGCCGTCGGGCGCCTCGGAACCGTCGTCGAGCACGTGGACTTGGGGCCGATCGCGCTGGCGCTGCTCAAGCGCGGCCTGACGGCAGAAACCGAACTGGTGACGGGTCCGCAGGGTGATGTCGCCACGGTGATCGATGCGGACTCGCTGCCACCCAGCGACGAGATCGGCGCCGGACGACGGGCCGTTGAGCGGTTGCGCGGGCGATAGCGCGACTAGTCTTATAAGTTGTCCGCTACAGCGGCGGGGGGCGCCGACGCCCCAGCACAAAGCACGGTAAACTGTCGGCAGGACAATAAACGACACCAAGAGATCGGAGCCGCCTACTCGTAGGCCGCTCCGTTATTGCGCGAGGGGGTCCCCCCATGGGCCGCGGCCGGGCAAAGGCAAAGCAGACCAAGGTTGCTCGAGAACTTAAGTACAGCTCTCCGCAGACCGATTTTCAGCGGCTTCAGCGCGAGCTGTCAGGCACGAGCGCCGACGACTCCGACGGGCTGAACGGCGACGACAGCCCCGATGACGCGTGGAGCGATCAGGACGACTGGCGCCGCTAGTCCATCTCACCTCCCGTGCCGATGCGCTTCGCATCGGCACGGTGCTAGTTGCAGCTAGTCCCGATTTCTAGAATCTCGGGTGCTGCCCGACCAGTTTGGCTCGCGGGGCGTCTTTGCCGCCTTTGCGGATGGTGCCCATCTCCCAGCAGTCCAGGTGTTGCGCGGTCAGCATGGCCTGGGCCCGGTCGGTGTCTTCGGGCGCGACGACGGCGATCATGCCGACGCCCATGTTGAACGTCTTCTCCATCTCCTCGCGTGGGACGCGGCCACGCTGGGCGATCATGTTGAACACCGGGGCGGGCGTCCACGTGCCGCGGTCGATCTCGGCTGTCAATCCGTGCGGGATGACGCGTTGCAGATTGCCGGCCAGCCCGCCACCGGTGACGTGGCAGAACGTGCGGACATGGGTCTCGGCGGCCAGCTTCAGACAGTCTTTGGCGTAGATGCGGGTGGGCTCCAGCAATTCTTCGCCGAGCGTGCGGCCGAACTCCTCCACATAGCCGGCCAGGTTCATCCGGTCGATCTCCAAGAGGACTTTGCGGGCCAGCGAGTATCCGTTGGAATGCAGGCCGGAAGACCCCATCGCGATGATGACGTCATCGGGTTTCACTCGGTCGGGCCCAAGGACTTCGTCGGCCTCGACCACGCCGATGCCGGTGGCCGAGAGGTCGTAGTGGTCCGGTTCCATCAGGCCGGGGTGCTCGGCGGTCTCGCCGCCCAACAGCGCACAACCCGCGCGCACGCACCCCTCGGCGATACCGCCGACGATCGCGCTCAGTCGCTCGGGCACGGCTCGGCCGACCGCGATGTAGTCCTGCAGGAACAGCGGCTCGGCGCCACACACCACGAGGTCGTCGACCACCATCGCCACCAGGTCCAGGCCGACGGTGTCGTGCTTGTCCATCGCCTGAGCGACCGCCAACTTCGTGCCGACACCATCGGTGGAGGCGGCGAGCAGCGGTTCACGATAGCCGCCGCGGAGAGCGAACAAACCGGCGAATCCGCCAAGCCCGCCGCGCACCTCCGGCCTGGTGGCCTTGGTTGCCAGCGGCTTGAACAAGTCGACGGCGCGGTCGCCTGCCTCAATGTCCACCCCGGCGGACGCATACGTGATGCCGAGTGGGCCCAGCTCGTTTCCGTGGGATTTTGCGGAGTCCGTCATCGCGATAAAGGCTACCGGGCGGCGCTCACGGCCGGAATCAGTTGCACAACCTGGTCAAAGGTAATCGACGGGTGATCTTCGTCAGCGACCAACGGGGATTTCTGGAAAATCCTGGCCAGCCAGATCGCTCAGCTCGGATCCGCGCGCCGCGGTGGCGAGCATGTGCTCAACGACGTTCTTGCCCAGCACGGTCTCGCTGGGCAGTTCGATCGGGTATTTGCCGTCGAAGCAAGCGGTGCAGAGCCGTGAAGCGGGCTGCTCGGTGGCGGCGATCATGCCGCGCAGCGAGATGTAGCCCAGCGTGTCGGCGCCGATGGCATGCCGTACCGCCTCGAGCATCTCGTCCTCGTCCTCAACGGCGTTGGCGATCAGCTCGGCCGGCGACGGGAAGTCGATGCCGTAGAAGCAGGGCCATTTCACCGGCGGTGAAGCGATGCGCACGTGCACTTCAAGAGCGCCGGCCTCGCGGAGCATGCGCAGTAGGGCCCGCTGGGTGTTGCCCCGCACGATCGAGTCGTCGACGACGATCAGCCGCTTGCCCCGGATCACTTCTTTGAGCGGGTTGAGCTTCAACCGGATGCCGAGCTGGCGGATGGTCTGCGACGGCTGGATGAATGTCCGCCCGACGTAGGCGTTCTTCATCAGGCCTTGCCCGTAAAGGATGCCGGACTCCTGCGCGTATCCGACCGCGGCGGGAGTGCCCGATTCCGGCACGCCGATCACCAGGTCGGCGTCCACCGGGCATTCGCGAGCCAACCGCCGGCCGATCTCCACCCGGGCGCCGTGCACAGACCGACCGCCGATCGTGCTGTCCGGCCGGGCCAGGTAGACGTATTCGAAGACGCAGCCCTTGGGTGTGGGGTTGGCGAAGCGAGTGGACCGCACTCCGTCCGCGTCGATTGCCAACAGTTCACCCGGTTCGATATCGCGGACGAACGAGGCGCCGACGATGTCGAGCGCAGCCGTTTCGGAGGCCACCACCCAGCCGCGGTCCAGGCGCCCGAGCGAAAGCGGTCGCACCCCATGGGGATCGCGGCAGGCATACAGCGTGTTCTCGTCCATGAACGTCAGACAGAAGGCCCCGCGCACCGTCGGCAGCAGTTCCAGCGCCGCCTGTTCCAGCGTGGAGTCGGCCGCACCGTGGGCCAGCAACGCGCCCAGGATGTCGGAGTCAGTTGTCGCCGGGGCCGGTGCGCGCTTGGCGATCAGCCCCTCATCGCGCGCGCGTGCAGCCAGCTCGGCAGTGTTCACCAGATTCCCGTTGTGCCCTAACGCAACCCCGGTGCCGGCCGCGGTGTTGCGGAATACGGGTTGGGCGTTTTCCCACGTGGTGTCGCCCGTGGTGGAGTAGCGGCAGTGGCCGATGGCGACGTGGCCCTCCATGGCCGCCAATGTCTGCTCGTCGAACACCTGGCTGACCAGGCCGAGGTCCTTGAACACCAGCACCTGGGAACCGTCGGCCACTGCGATCCCCGCAGCTTCTTGTCCGCGGTGCTGCAAGGCGTATAGGCCGTAGTAGGTGAGTTTGGCGACTTCTTCGCCCGGGGCCCAGACCCCGAATACGCCACACTCTTCGCGGGGTGAGTTCAGGTCCTGCTCGGGTTCCTGGACGGTCACGGTTCGGCGGCTCCCCGGGGAACGGATGGTGACGTACAGGAGTCTACGGGCACGACGGCGCCGCCGCCGAATTGGTCGGGCGTGTTGAGTGAGGAAATTCCGATGCCATAACCCTAAACCTGCAGTTCAGGGTCAGTTTCAGCTGACAGCTATCAGGGGTAGCCAGTGCTCAATCTCACTGGCCCGGGCGCCCGACAGCGCCAGCGCCCCGGTGGCCTTGGCTTCCGCCAGGGGTAACAGCCCGGCAGCCAGCAGTAGCCAGGTCCGCGGATCGGTCTCGACGACGTTGGGTGGCGTTCCGCGGGTGTGCCGAGGCCCGGCGACACACTGCACCGCGACAAACGGCGGTATCCGGACCTCGACGCTGGCTCCGGGGGCCAGCGCCGCAAGGGTGCGTGCGGTGAGCCGAACCGCCGTCGCCAGAGCATCCCGGTCGGGCTCCGGGTGCGATGCGTCGCGCAGCCAGTCGGCGACGGCCAACATAGCCTGCCGGGTCTTGGCCGGATCGGCACTGTCTCGGGCTGCCATGCCAAGACCTGACCTATCCGAAGAATCGCGGCAGCACGGCCTCCGATGTCGCGCGCAGTTCCGCGAGGGGCACGCTAAACAGGCCCTGCACCTCTATCGCGTCCGAACGCTGGTCGACGACGCCGATGCGGACCGCCGGCAACCCCCGCGCCTCGCACATCGAACGGAACCGGCTCTCCTCGGTGCGCGGCACCGCCACCAGTACCCGGCCCGCCGATTCGGAAAACAGCATCACAAACGGGTCTGTGTCGTCGGGAAGCACGATGCGGCAACCGGTTTCACCCGTCAGCGCCGATTCCACCAGGGCCTGGGCGAGGCCGCCTTCGGACAGGTCGTGCGCCGCGGACACCAGTCCGTCCCGCGACGCCGAGCTCAGCACGTCGGCCAGCAGCTTCTCGCGCGCCAGATCCACGGCGGGCGGCCGCCCGCCCAGATGGTCCGCCGTCACCTGCGCCCACACCGAGCCGTCGACCTCGTCGCGGGTGTCGCCCAACAGCATCAGCGTCTCCCCCGGCTCGCTGCCCAGCCCGGTGGGGATACGCCGGGCAACATCGTCGATCACGCCGAGCACCCCGACCACCGGCGTGGGCAGGATCGCCGCCGACCCGGTTTGGTTGTAGAAGCTGACGTTGCCGCCCGTTACCGGAATCCCCAGGGCCACACAGCCATCCGCGAGGCCCCGCACCGCCTGCGCGAACTGCCACATCACCCCGGGATCCTCGGGCGAACCGAAATTGAGGCAGTTGGTCACCGCCACCGGTGTGGCACCGGTGACCGCGACGTTGCGGTACGCCTCGGCCAACGCGAGTTGGGCACCGGCATAGGGGTCAAGCAGGGTGTAGCGTCCCGACGCGTCGGTGGACAGCGCGATGCCGCGGCCAGTGGACTCGTCGACGCGCAGCACGCCGCCGTCGGCGTGCTCGGCCAGCACGGTGTTGCCACGCACGTACCGGTCGTACTGCTCGGTGATGAACGCGCGGCTGCACAGGTGCGGACTACCCAGCAACGCAAGCAAAGTCGCGCGCAGCTCATCGCCGGCGGACGGCCGTGGCAGCCGGGCCGAGGTGTCGGCGTTGAGGGCATCCTGCGATTCGGGGCGGCCAACGGGGCGTTCGTATATCGGGCCTTCGTGGGCCACCGTGCGCGGCGGCACGTCGACGACCGTCTCCCCGTGCCAGGTGATCCGCAGTCGGTCGCCGTCGGTCACCTCGCCGATCACGGTGGCCAGCACCTCCCATTTGCGGCACACCGCCAAGAAGGCGTCCACGTTCTCCGGCGCGACCACCGCGCACATCCGCTCCTGGGACTCGCTGCACAGCACCTCGGCGGGTGTCATCTCCTTGGCCCGCAGCGGAACGGTATCAAGTTGGATCGCCATCCCTCCGTCGCCGGCCGATGCCAATTCAGAAGTGGCACAAGATAATCCGGCTCCACCGAGGTCCTGGATGCCGATCACCAATCCGCCCGCGTAGAGCTCAAGGCAGCACTCGATGAGCACCTTCTCCATGAAGGGGTCGCCCACCTGGACCGACGGCAGCTTTTTGCGGGATCCTTCGCTGTCTTCTACGCCAAAGGTGTCCGACGCCAGCACCGAGACCCCGCCGATGCCGTCCAGCCCCGTACGCGCGCCGAACAGGATGATCTTGTTCCCGGCCCCCGAGGCGAACGCCAGATGCAGGTCCTCCTGGCGCAATACGCCGACGCAGAGCGCGTTGACCAACGGGTTGCCGGCGTAACAGGCGTCGAAGACGGTCTCGCCGCCGATGTTGGGCAGGCCCAGCGAGTTGCCGTAGCCGCCGATGCCGCGGACCACGCCATCGACCACGCGGCGGGTATCGGGCGCGTCGGCGGCGCCGAAGCGGAGCTGGTCCATCACGGCGACCGGTCTCGCACCCATGGCCATGATGTCGCGGACGATACCGCCCACACCGGTGGCCGCACCCTGGTAGGGCTCGACGTAGGAGGGGTGGTTGTGCGATTCCACCTTGAAGGTGACGGCCCAGCCGTCGCCGATATCGACGACGCCGGCGTTCTCGCCGATCCCGGCCAGCATGCCGGCACGCATTTTGTCGGTGGTGGTCTCACCGAAGTAGCGCAGGTGCACCTTGGAGGATTTGTACGAACAGTGCTCGCTCCACATCACCGAGTACATCGCCAACTCGGTGTCGGTGGGCCGGCGGCCCAGAATGTCGCGAATTCGCTGATACTCGTCCTCTTTGAGGCCCAGCTCGTGAAACGGCTGCGGCTGGTCCGGGCTGGTGGCGGCTTGTTCGACGGTGTCAATGACCTGGGTGCGCGCGCTCGTCACGGAGACAGTCTAGCCAGGGATTATCGCCATCGAGCCCGGTGTCGGTGCCCGCGCCGCGCTGCGCGGCTATACCGTTGACCGGCAGGGCGATTCGATCACGGGCGATCCGGCCGCACCTGACACGGCACTCCGTTGACGACATGGGTGTTGCTGGGCACGTCAACCAGATCGGTGGGGTTGAGCAGATTGGAGTTCACCCCGGGATGGCGGTTAGCGGTGCTGAGTTGGGTGCCGGCCAGACCGTGCCCCCACCCGTGCGGCAGGCAGACCACTCCGGGCATGACCTCGTCGGTGACCTCGGCCGTGACGGTGACGGCGCCTTCCGACGTCGTGACCCGCGCCGGGCCACCGCTGGTCACCCCGACACGTGCGGCGTCGAGCGGGTGGATGAGCAATGTGCAACGGTCGCGGCCGCGCATCAGCGTCGGCACGTTGTGCAGCCACGAATTGTTGGACCGCAAGTGGCGGCGGCTGGTCAGCACCAACTCGGGGTTGGGGCTGTCCAGCCGGGCCCGCAGGCGGTGGATGTCGTCGGTGAGGTGGGGATGGATCAGTTCGACCTTGCCCGACGGCGTGGTCACCGCCTCGTCGAGCCGACCGCCTTCCAGCTCGGCCAACCGCAAACCGTCCGGGTGGCGACGAACCTCGGCCAGCGTCAGCCCGCCCGGGCGTGCGCCGAACCGGTCGCCCCACGGACCGACCCGAATCCCTAGGTCCGCCAATCGTTCTGGTCCGCGCCCGTCCAGCGCGCCCATCACCATATCGGCGTCACAGCCGGCCAACGGGTTGTCGGGGAGCGCGGACATGGTGGCGATCATCCCGGCGACATAGAGGTCATCGAGGGCGGCCACGTCGACCTCGGGCACCGGGGTGCCGAACAACGCACCCCCAAGCCGCAGCAGCAGTTCCCATTCCTGCGGGCGGCCGGGTTCGGGTTCGAAAACCGGGTCCGACCACTTCACGCAGGACGCCACCGAGTACATCCAGTACAAGTCGTCGATATGGGACCTTTCCAACGGCGACAGGCCGGGCAGGATCACGTGAGCGTGGCGGGTGGTCTCGTTGAGATAGCTGTCGATGGCGATCATCGCGTCGAGCTTGTCCAGCGCGGCATTCAGGCGGCCGGCGCCGGGCGCGGAGACCGCCGGGTTGCCGGCCACCGTGACCAGCGCCCGTATTCGGCCGTCCCCGGGCGTATCGATTTCCTCGGCCAGACAACCGACCGGAAATTGGCCCAACACTTCGGGGGCATTGCGCACCCTGCTGTGGAAGCGTCCGAAGCGCCAGCCTTCGCCGTCCTGATCGGGTGGTTTGGAAAACATGGGGGTCCACACGGCCGGCCTGGGGAAGACCGATCCGCCCAACCGGTCGAGCGCTCCCAGTGCGGTGTTGATGACGAACACCAGCCAGGTGGCCAATGTGCCGAATTCCTGTGTGCACGTACCGATCCGGCTGTACAGCACCGGGTTCTCGGCATGGGAAAGTTCTTCGGCCAGCCGGCGAATCGTCGTCGACGCGATGCCGGTGGCCGGGCCGACGCGTTCCGGGGTGAACGGGTCGGCCAGGGCCAACGCTTCGTCGAGGCCGACAACACGGCTCCGCAAGTGCTCGGGCCGCCGAACCCAGCCGTGTTCGTCGAGCGTGCGCAGGATCGCGAAGAGCAGCAACGCGTCGGTGCCGGGCTGGATCGGCACCCATTCGCTCGCGCGAGCGGCGGTCTGGGTGCGGCGGGGATCGACGACGACCACCCGCCCGCGCTTGGTGATCGCCGCCAACAGACCCATGATGTCGGGCGCCGAGAGCATCGATCCCTGCGAGGCGGCCGGGTTGGCGCCCAGCATCATCAGGTGATCCGTGCGCAATAGGTCGGGGATCGGAGCACTCCACATCGCACCAAACAGCAACGATCCGACGACATTCAGGGGCCACTGGTCGACCGTGCCCGGCGAGTAGTAGGCCTGCATCCCGGCCGCCTGCGCGAACCCGATCAGCGCACCGATGTGCGTGCCCAAACCGTGGTTGTGCGCCACCGGATTGCCGACATACACCGTCAAGGCGCGAGCGCCGTCACTGGCCAGCACCGGCCGCAGCACGCGCTCGGCCTCGGCCAGCGCGTCATCCCACGACACCGCCACGTGACTGCCGTCGGCCCGTCGCACCAACGGACGGCGCAACCGGTCCGGGTCGTCGTGCAAGTGCCCCAGCGAGACGCCCTTCGGGCACACATGCCCCCGAGACCACACATCGTCGACATTGCCGCGGATCGAATCGACGCGACCATCGACGACCTGTAATCGCAGCCCGCACATCGCTTCACAGAGCGGGCAGGTCACCTTGCGTTCAAGCATCTCTACGGGTGCCCGTCGAGAAAACCGGTGAGTCCACTCGGCTGGTGCGGCCCGAGTGCGATCTGCTCGACGACACCCACGCCGCGGCGGTCGCCCATCTTCGCGGTGACAAGGTTCTGAATGTGGATCGATCCGAAATCGAGGGGGTCGAAGTCGTCGAGTCGTATTGATTCGCGGCCGGTTTCGAGCTGCCCGTGGTTGCTGCCGTGCAACCAGTGCGGGTGCCAGTAGCCGATGCCGCGCATGCGGAAAGTGAACTTTTTCTCGACCTCGATCTGGGTCTCGCCGTCGACCGGATCGTGGAACCACAGCCGGGCCCGGCGCATCTCGCGCCGCCCTGGTTCCCAGTCGATCTCATAGCCGATGTCGTGGCACTCCCGCACTCCGGCGGTGCTGCACGCCGATGCCCCCTCGGGAATGGGGTCGAGGACGAGCGCGGTCTCCAGCCATCGCCGGCCGTCTTCGTGTTCGTGAAAAGCCAAGTGGGTGAACCGATCCCCGAAATGCAGCGGCGCCCAGAGCCAGAAGACCTGGAATCCCATGGGCTGGCGGAGCACCGGGATCTGTTCGCCGACGGGCCGGATGCCCCACGAGCGGTCGCGGGTGCCGGACACGTCGGCGGGGTCGATGCGCAGCTCGTCACCGTCGACGACGACGGTGCCCTCCCACGTTCCCCACTGGGTCAGCCGAGTGTGATCGGTCAGCAGGATCCCTTCCGGGCTGCGGCGCTGCTGGCGGGGCTCTTCGATGGCGACGGTGGTCGCCTGGAAGGTGAGGTCGCAGGCGATGCCATGCTCGTTGGGCTCGACGATGTAGCGGATGGTCCGCATGGGTTCGGGCACCTCAACGCGGATCGGCCCGATCGCGGTCGACCGGTCCAGCGGCATGGCACCGGAGGCGAAGATCGAGTGCTCGACCCCGTCTTTGACCAGACTGAAGGCGGCGTCGATGACGCCGCGGACGGGATAGTGGCCCATCGCCGCACCGAGGTAGAAGTCGCCGTCGCGCTGGTGGCCGTTGAACCAATAGCGGTCGTAGTGGTTGGGGTCGCCGGTCGCCGGCGTGGCGATCGGGTCGGCGGAAGGGTGGATGGGGTAGTCGTCGAACGGGCTGAGCACGATCCCTCCGGTTCAAATCTTCACAACGGCGCCGCCGTTGACGTCGAGGACGGCGGCGGTGATGAACGCCGCCTCGTCGCTGGCCAGGAAGGCGACGGCGGCCGCCACGTCCTGCGCCCGGCCGTGTCGCTTGAGCAGCTGGATCTTCTCGTAGTGTGACCAGAACAGGCCGTCCTGACCTAGCACGCCTTCCCATTTGTCGGTCAGGATGCGACCGGGGCGCACCACGTTGACCCGCACACCATGCTCGCCGCCCCGACCCGCGAGGTGAATGGCCAGGCCCTCGACGCCGGCCTTCGACGCCTGATAAGACGGGCATGGTTGGAAGCCCATCTGGTCGAGCTCGTGCTGGCCCACGCCCATCCATGCCGAAAGTGACGACACAACAACGACATTGCCAGCCGAGGCCACCAGATACGGCCAGGCGGACTTACAGGTCAGCATCGTCCCGTCGAGGTTGACGCCCAGGATTTCACGCCATTGGTCGAACGGCTCGTCGGGCCACGGGCCGATATTGGCATAGCCGGCGTTGGCGACGACGACGTCGATCCGGCCGTAACGCTCGATGGCGGTGTCCATCAACGCCTGAACCGACGCCTCGTCGCTGATATCGGCTGTCACGAAAGTGATTCCGGCGCTTATCGGTTCAGTCGGCTCATGGCGCGCGCACGCCACGACGCTGGCTCCCTCGGCGGCCAGCCGCTCCGCGACCGCGTGGCCGATGCCGGAGCTGGCGCCGGTGACCACTGCGACGCGATCGGTGAAACGCTCAGCCATGCGGAACCACCAGAATCTTGCGGTCGCCGGTGGATGTCAGTAGGCGTTCGAAGGCACCGCTGACCCCGTCCAGGCCGACCTGGCCGGTCACGAACGCGTCGGTGTCGATACCGCCCGATTCGAGAAGTGCTGCCGCCGCGGCAAATTCGTTACCCCGGTAGTAGACGGCGAAGCGCACCTCGACCTCCTTGAGCAGGGCACTCACCGGCAGCACGGTGTCGGGTGTCATGCACAGGCCGGCGATGACCACCCGGCCGCGCGTGCCCGCGGCGTCGATGGCGGCCTGAACCATGCCCGTCGAGCCGACGCATTCGAACACCACATCGAAATCGCGCGGCGGCGGGTCCGCGGTCGGGTCGTGTGCCTCGGTCGCACCGAACACCGCCGCGATGTCGCGGCGCCCCGCGATCGGATCGCTAACGACCACTTCGCGCGCGCCGAGCCGTCGCGCCCACAGGGTCACCGCGAGCCCGATGTTCCCGCCGCCCAGCACCAGCACCTTGTCGCCGGCCTTGATGTCGCCCATGGCCACGGTGTGCAGCCCGACGGCGAGCGGCTCGACCAACGCGCCCAGCGGGCCGATGGCCGGGTCGAGCGGGACCGTTTGCGCCGCGGCAACGCGGACGTATTCGGCGAACGCGCCCGGGGTGGCGCCCATTCCGAACAGGTCGACGCGAGCGCAGTGCGCGGGCTCGTCGGCCTGGCACCAGCGACACACCCCGCACGCGGTCAGCGGCAAGGCCGCGGCGTGTTGGCCCGCCCGCCACTTCCCGCGGCTGTCGGCTCCGACGGCGACGACCTCGCCGCAGAACTCATGGCCCAGCACCGCACCTGCCGGCAGCATCGTGTGCGCCTTCAGGTCCGATCCGCAGATGCCGCAGGCGTTCACGCGCAGGACGAGTTCGTCGGGTTCTGGCGATGGATCGGGGACTTCGGCGACCTCGAAGGTGTGTTGTTCGGTCAGGACGGCGGCGCGCATCAGCGTTCCTCCCCATGTGATAGCAGCGACAAGGCGTCGAGGTCGTTGATCGCGGTCGCCGATCGCTCCGCCATGACGGTGAACATTCGGTCACCGCGCTCCGTCCGTTGCCCGACGAACGCGCCCAGGACGGTGATGAACGGTCCTTGAAACAACGCGTAGCGGTAGTCGTCCCAACAGCGCTGCGCGTCATAGTCCGTCACCCCGAGCTCGACGAGCCGGTGGTGGTAGGCGCCGACGATGGCCCGTTCGCCGGCGCGACGGTCCTCCGGCGAGAGACCGGTGGCGAGCAGAAAGGCAACATCGCGCAACGGCAAGCCCACGGTGACCACCTGCCAGTCCACTGCCACAACGGGATCGGACGAGCCGGTCGGCGCGAACAGCAGGTTGTCGAGTCGATAGTCACTGTGCAGCAGCGAATAGGGTTCAGGCCGCCCGGTTGCCCACGCCACAAATCGGTCAGCGAAACGCCGCAGCACCGACGCCGTACCCGGCTCAACCGGGTAGCGCTGCAGGAACTGATCGGTGGCGTTGCCGAGGAGTTCGGCGGTGAAGTCCGGCATCGCGGTGAGATCCGGGATGAGCCAACCGAATTCGCGAACCGACGGGTCGTTCCACGTCGCCGCGTGCAAGCCGGCGACGTTCACCGCCGCGGCGCGGGCCTCATCGACGGTGCAGCCCGCGATCTGGTCACCCGGCTCGGCCGGAGCGAGATCCTCCAGCACCAACGTGAACCCGTTGGTCGCGTCGTCGATGGCGGTGAAGAAGCAGCGGGGAACGCTCGTGCTGATCCGATCGGCGAGCTCTCGATAGAAGCTCGTCTCACAGCGGTAGCCCAACGTCCCGGCAGCGCGGCTCTCGGGCTCCGTGGCCGGAAGTTTCACGATCAGCCGCGCCGGCCCGCTGCCCTCGAAGCCGTCGGCATAGTCGATCCGCAACCGGAAGCACGAACCCATCTGGCCGGTGCCGACGCGCTCCCACATCACGGTGCGCACCGTCGCGGCAACACCAGCCCGACCAAGCACGGTCGTCAGCCACTCCGCGTCGATTTGCTCGACGTTCTCGATGACCGTCGGCTCTCTGAGCAACGGCGCTCCTCCTTGAATTGAGACTTCAGTATCACTAGTTTGGATTTCGCGAGTCAAGCCTCAAAACTGGACAGGGGTGGCTTTAGTGGCGCTCGAAACGACCGCAAGGACCGACGGTCGCTCGCTGCGCCGGGAGCGCAGCGCCGCACAGCTGTATGACGCCGCAAACGACCTCCTGGCCTCGCGTTCGTTCGACGAGCTGAGCGTCGAGGACATCTGCGCGCATGCCGACATCGGCCGGGCTACCTTCTTCCGGATCTTTGGAACCAAGGCGGGCCTACTGCGCGAGTTCAACCGCCGCCTCGCGCAGGATGCCGCGGTCCGCATCGCCAATGCCGAAACCGCCGACGTCGGCACCAAACTCGGCCACGTGCGCGCCGCGATTTACGACGCCTGGCGCACCGTGGGCCCCGGCCATATCCGGATGGCCGAGGAGTTCGTTCGTGCCGCACCATCGAACGACCCGCACTCCGCACACCCGGAGCTGCTCGGGCTGATCGTCGACACCATTTCCGCCGCGGTCGAGTCGGGCGAATTGCCCGACGCGGTACCGGTTGAGCTGGCCGCGTCGTTGGCGCTGATCCAACTGGTCGCACCGATGTCCTATGTGCTGGGCGGCCAAGATGTGGATGTCGACCAGCTCGCACAGCTACTGCTCGACCAATGGCTAAGAGGGATGGGATTCACAAAGCGACGGAGCTGAAAGCCCCAATTACTGACCCACCACGCAGAACACATTGCCCTCCGGGTCGGCCATTACCACCCAGCGGAAGTTATCGCTGATTTTGCGCCCGCCCACCTCGCGCCACGAGCAGGCTGATTGGCCACGGCGGCAACGGCGGTGACGGCGGCGACAGCAATGACGCTGGTGGCCTGGGCGGCGAGGGCGGAAACGGCGGCCCCGCCGGATTGCTGGTGGGCAACAGCGGAAACGGTGGCACGGGCGGCTTTGGCAGTAACTTCACCAACCAGGGTGGCGGCGGCATCGGAGGCGCCCATGGGGTGCTGTTCGGCAGGAACGGCAGGAACGGCGTGTAACCCACCACCGCTCGACGGCCCTCTTGTGGCGAATTCCGTTGGACAGCAGCGCGATTCGGTTATCCCGCGATTTCCGTGAGCGCCGACGGAGTATCGAGGTCGGCGTAGGCGAACGAATACCGTTGCGCCAGTGCGACTGAGATGTCCGTACGCTGCCACTCGCCGGCGCTGGCGGTAACCAGCCACAGGGTCAGCCCGTGCGCGACGGAAGCCCGATAACGCAACCAGATTTCGTCGGTGCTCGGGAGCTCGTCGGCCGGTAGCCCCAGCGAGTCCCGGTACTGGGCGAGGAGGTCGCGCTCGCTGCTGCGCCGGTCCTCGACGGTCAGGGCGCCTTGCAGGAAGTAGCCCAGATCCAGCGACCAGTTGCCCCGCCGGGCAACCTGCCAGTCCAGGAATCCCACCTCGCCGCTGGGCAGCAGGTAGGTGTTGCCGATATGCGGGTCACCGTGCAACAAGGTCTGCGGCGATGTGGTCAACGTTGCGACGTACGGCTTCCAGATCGAGTCGATCAGCGTCTCGATCGTTAACGACGTCACCTCGGCGGGTGCGCCCTCGCCGAGACGTTCAAGGGCAGCCGGCAGCGGTGCTGCCTCCATGCCCCGCCACGGCACGAACGGCTCCAGCCAGCCCAGGGCTTGTTCACGCAGCACCCGCTCGCCCCAGTACCTGCCGTGCATCCGCGCCAAGCCGCGCACCCCCGTGGCGACCTGCTCGACCGTCATAGGTCGGGTCCCATCGCGGGGATCGGCTCCCCGCGCTCTGAGATCTTCCATGACCATGACGAAGTCGTAGTCGGCCTCGTCGATCAGCGCGGTGTAGACGGCGGGGTGCTCGAGCGGCAGATGCACCCCGCAGGTAAAGAGTCGCGGCTCGTGGAACATGCCGCTGGTCAGGCGGATCATCGCTTTGTGCGCGGGGTCGGCGGCCTTGACGAAGACGGTGGCGGGACCATCACCCACTTCGTAGGTGAGGCCCAGCCGGGCGCGCCGGTTGGTGCCGTCATCGCGAAGTTCGACAGTCACCGTGTCGACCAGGACCCCGGGGAAGTCCGCAGCCAGCGCCGCCGACATCCACGCGGGCGTGATGTCGTCCCAGGTCTTCGGCACCGACAACGAGGGGGCACTCACTGGCGAGTCCTTTCTCAGAAACGACACGTATCGTTTCTTAAATGTCCACGGTGAACGTAGCGCAACCGACCCGTCAGCCGCCAGTGCGCGAGGAACGGGTGGGCCGGCCGCGTGACAGTCGGCTGCATCGCGCGATTCTGGATGCCACCCGGGAGCTGTTGACGACCGGCAGCTACGCCGAACTTTCGATGGAAAGCGTCGCGGCGCGCGCACAAGTGGGAAAGAAGACGCTGTACCGGCGGTGGTCGTCGAAGGCACCGATGGTTGCCGAGGCGGTGTTGGAGGCCTACGGAGGTTCGGGATCGTTTCCCGTCGCCGAGACCGGGGACGTCCGCGCAGACCTGCAGACGTGGCTCGACGAGCACGCCGAATTCCTGGCGGCACCGCCGAACGCCGCATTGGTGCGAGCCCTCGTCGCCGCGGCCGCCGCTCGTCCGGGCGACGGCGAGGACCTCTATCGTCAGTTGAGTGCTCCGCAGCTCGCGGGGTTGACGACTCGGCTCCGCAACGCCGTCGAAGCCGGGGAGCTGCGCGCCAATACGGACATCGAGGCCGTCGCCACCGCAATAGTCGGGACGATGCTTTTCCATGCGCTCACGCGGCTGGGCAGCGACGCGGGCCGACAATTCGACGGTCTGCTCGACGCACTACTTCAGGGTGTCGCAATCAGCGCAAGCTCCTAGGCCGCGAGGAACGCCCGCATCGCAGCCGCATATGCGGCCACGTCGTGCGCACCCATCAGCTCGCGCGCGGAGTGCATGGCGAGCTGGGCAGCACCGACATCCACGGTGGGAATGCCGGTCCGGGCAGCGGCCAGCGGCCCGATCGTCGTACCGCACGGCAGGTCGGCCCGGTGCTCGTAACGCTGCAATGCCACCCCGGCCTGCCGGCAGGCCAGCTCGAACGCCGCCGCCGTGCGGGAGTCAGTGGCGTACCGCAGATTCGGGTGCACCTTGAGCACCGGCCCGGCGTTGACCTCGATCAGATGGCCGGGCTCGTGGCGTTCCGGGTAGTTCGGGTGGGTGGCGTGTGCCATGTCGGCCGAGGCCAGCAGTGAGGCGGGCAGCCGGCGCAGGTAGTCCTCCCGCCCACCGCCGGCGGCGAGCACAATGCGCTCCAGCACGGTGGTCAGCAGGTTGGACTGCGCGCCGTGGTCGGAGGTCGAGCCGACCTCCTCATGGTCAAACAGGGCCAGCACCGGCAGGTAACTGCGCGGTTCGGCCGCGAGCAACGCCTCCATGCCCGCGTAGCAACTGGCCAGGTTATCCAGCCGGGGTGCGCTCAGCAGGCTCGAGTCGCCGCCGATCACCCTCGACGGCGTCAGGTCGTGCGTCATCAGGTCGGCGGCCAGCACGTCGCCCGGCGCCACCCCGGCGTGCTCGGCGACGTAGCCCACAAATGACTCCGCTTGTGCGCCTTGTCCGTTAGTGCCCCACACCGCGTTGACGTGTCGCTGCGGGTCCAGCGTCAGCGACTTGCGATCCTCCGCCAGATGGATGGCCAGCTGCGGCACCCGCAGGATCGGATCGTCGATCCGGACCAGCCGGTGGCTGAGCGCGGAGCCGTCACGGATCGACAGCCTTCCGCTGATGCCGAGATCGCGGTCCAGCCAGGAGTTGAGCCAGGCTCCCCCGTACGGCTCCAGCGCCACCACCCGCCACGCGCCTACCACCCGGTCCGGATGCTGCTTGACCCGCAGGTTGGGACTGTCGGTGTGTGCGCCGACGATTCGGAATGCGCGCGCCGGGCCCTCGCTGTTCCAGGCGACCAGCGAACCGGCGCGGACGGTGAAGTAGTGGCCCGGTTGGTCCGGCCAGCGGTTGGCCTCGCCGAGTTCGGCGTACCCGGCGTCCACCAGTCGCCGGGCCACCGTCGCGCAGGCATGAAAGGGCGACGGTGAAGCGTCGATAAAATCGCAGAGGCCCACGGCGCTGGCCGACATGTCCAACATCATGGCTGTCCGGGACGGCGGCGTTGGCACTAGGGTCGGCAGAGTGCCTCCGGTTCAGCCGCAACCCGTTCTCGCGCCGTTGACGCCTGCCGCGATATTCCTGGTAGTCACCATCGACGACGGCGGCGAAGCGATCGTGCACGACGCCCTGCCGAGGCTGTCGGGTTTGGTCCGCGCAGTAGGCTTCCGCGACCCGACCAAACATCTGTCGGTGATCGCCTCGATCGGCTCGGATGCCTGGGACCGGTTGTTCGGCGGGCCTCCCTTGACAAAAAAGCCCGCCGAACTGCATCCGTTCGTCGAGCTGAACGGACCGCGGCACACCGCGCCCGCCACGCCCGGCGACCTGCTCTTCCATATTCGGGCCGAAACGCTGGACGTGTGCTTCGAGTTGGCCGGGCGCATCCTCAAGTCAATGGCCGGCGCGGTGACCGTCGTCGACGAAGTGCACGGCTTCAAGTTCTTCGACAACCGCGACCTGCTGGGCTTTGTCGACGGCACCGAAAACCCGGACGGCCCAGTCGCTGTGGGCGCCACCACGATCGGCGATGAGGATCCGGACTTCGCCGGCTGCTGCTACGTCCACGTGCAGAAGTATTTGCACGAGATGCAGACATGGGATTCGCTGTCGGTCACCGAGCAGGAACGCGTAATCGGCCGGACCAAGCTGGAGGACATCGAGATGGACGACGATGTCAAGCCGTCCAACTCGCACATCGCTTTGAACGTCATCGAAGACGACGACGGCAACGAGCTCAAGATCGTGCGGGCCAACATGCCGTTCGGAGAGCTCGGCAAGGGCGAATACGGCACCTACTACATCGGATATTCCCGCACACCGGAAGTCACCGAACGAATGCTGCGCAACATGTTTCTCGGGGATCCGCCGGGCAACACCGACAGGATCCTGGATTTCTCCACCGCGGTCACCGGTGCGCTGTTCTTCTCCCCCACTGTCAACTTCCTCGACGATCCCCCGCCGCTGCCCGCTCCGCTGGTCACGGAGCGCCCGGCGGCGCCCGCTTCGGATGACGGCTCACTTTCGATCGGCAGCCTGAAAGGAACCTCTCAGTGACCAACAACCTCTACCGCAATCTGGCACCGGTCACCGACGTCGCGTGGACGGAAATCGAATTGGAGGCGACGCGTACGTTCAAGCGTCATATCGCCGGGCGCCGGGTAGTCGACGTCAGCGATCCCGGCGGACCGGTCACGGCGGCGGTCAGCACGGGCCGGCTGGTCCATGTCGAAGCACCCTCCGACGGCGTGGTGGCTCACCTGCGAGCCAGCAAACCGCTTGTCCGCCTGCGGGTTCCGTTCACGCTGTCGCGTCTTGAAATCGACAACGTCGAGCGTGGCGCGCAAGACTCCGACTGGGATCCGGTTAAGGAGGCCGCCAAGAAGCTGGCGTTCGTCGAAGACCGTGCCATCTTCGAGGGCTACGCCGCCGCGTCGATCGAGGGCATCCGCGGCGCGAGCTCGAACCAGCCGCTGACGTTGCCCGCCGATCCCCGGGAGATTCCGGACGTCATCAGCCAGGCGATCTCCGAACTGCGACTGGCGGGCGTTGACGGCCCCTACTCGGTGCTGCTGTCCGCCGAGGTCTACACGAAGGTCAGCGAGACCACCGAGCACGGGTACCCGATCCTCGAACACATCGACCGGCTGGTTCCCGGAGACATCATCTGGGCTCCCGCCATTGACGGCGCTTTCGTATTGACCACTCGAGGCGGCGATTTCGACCTGCAGCTGGGCACCGACGTCTCGATCGGCTACACCAGCCATAGCGCCGAGACCGTGCAGCTCTATCTGCAGGAGACCCTGACGTTCCTGTGCTATACCGCCGAGGCGTCGGTCGCGCTCAGCGTCTAGCCGGAATCGTGAAGCGGCCTCGTCGAGCTAGAGATCCAAAACGAGGTCGGTTTCCGGAGCTGCCGAGCAGATCAGCACCGCTCCCTGCTCCGGCGGCTCCAGTGGTGACTGGACATAGGTGGTCGCTCCGGCAATGATCCCGGTGACACACACGTGACAGACCCCGCTTCGGCACGCGAATCGCGTTGGCACGTCGCACGCTTCGGCCAAGTCGAGAATGCTGCCGTAGTCCTGCGACCAGTTCACCGTAAGCCCGCTGCGCGAAAAGGTGATCGATGGTCCACTGCCCGGCGTTCCGGGCGGCGGGTGCGGAGTCCGGCGCTGCCCGGTGTCGACGACGCCCGGGTTGATGGACGGCAGCGCGCCGAACAATTCACTCTGGATGCGTGTGGGGTCAAACCCGATGGACGTGAGCGCATCGCGCATATCGGCCATGAATTGCCCTGGGCCGCAAAGGTAAGCCGTAGCATCGGTTGGCAAGTCCAACCCCGCGATGGACCGTTGATCCATGCGTCCGTCGGTCTGTGTGTGGAACATCCGCTGCCGGGCATGGGGCAACGACTCGATCAGCGCAGTGACTTCGGTTGCAAATGCCTGGGTCTCACGATTTCGGCTGGTATGCAGCCACCAGATGTCGCGACCGCTGCCCGCAGCCGAGAGCGCATGCAACATGGCCAGCACCGGGGTGGCACCGATTCCGGCTGAGATCAGAACGACCGCAGAGCTGCCGTCGGTCAGATTGAAGTCACCACGGGGAGCGGCGGCTTCGATCACCGACCCCGGTTGGATGTGAGCATGCAGCCACTGACTCACCAGGCCGTGCTCCTCGCGTTTGACGCTGATGCGATAGCCCTCGGCGCCGGGATCGCCGGAGAGTGAATAACTGCGCAGTGGCGCCGGGTCGCCGGCGCCGGGAATTCGCACGGTCAGGTACTGACCTGGCAGCGTCCGCGGCAGCGAAGCCTGGTCGTCGGCCTCTAGACAGATGGACAGCACGTTATCGCTTTCGCGGCGTACCGCGCTGACGCGCAGCGCGCGAAATCCGTTCCACCCGGGCTCGACTCCGATCGGCGGCGCCGTCGGCGACGTCGAAGTCTCTTGCGCTGTCAGCATTTCGTTGAACGACTGCTGCCAGCCAGGGCTCAGCGCCGGAACGTCGACGATCTTGCGGAGTTGCTCGACGTTGCGGTCGGGCAGGTAAAGCAGCGCGTCGACATCGGCGACGCTGAGCTCGTGGCGGCCACGCCGAGTCTGCGCGATGTCGTCCCCGGCCCGGACGTGACCCTCGGTGATGACGCGGAAGTAGAAGCCCGGACGATGCTGGGCCACAAGCAGGTTGGGCATTTCCGGTTCGTTCAGGCGAAGGCCGACACGGAAGCAGGTGACCCGCGGTTGGGTGACTTCGAATTCGGCGTCGCCGATGCGGTAGCGGTCGCCGATGCAGACTTCGGCGTCCGCCAGCCCGGTGACGGTGAAGTTTTCTCCGAAATGACCGGGCGCGAGGTCGTCTCGACCCAGGTAGGTCTTCCAGAAGTCGTACGATTCGGTTTGATACACCATGACCGCGCGCTGCTCGCCGCCGTGTCCGGCGAGATCGCCCTGGCCGTCGCCATCGAGGTTGAGCCGGCGGGCCATGACCGGCCCCTGGACCGGGGTTTTCCATATCCCGGTATAGACGGTCTTGTCCCGCCATCGCACGTTCTTGGGCATGCCGACGTTTACTGAAACGAGCCTGCCCACGGCATTTCTACTTAGTCTCACAAGCCTCAGAGCCTCAGACAAGTGGTTCGCCACCGTCGATCTTCAACGTCATGCCGGTCATGAAAGTGTTGGTCATCGCGAACAATACGCCGCTCATGATGGTGGCGGCGCACGTGTGGGACCTACTCGGTGCACACAACGCGGGCTTCAGTACCGCTCTCATCACGCGGCGGGGCAACCCACCACTGCCGGTTGATGGCCTGCCGCAACCAGACCTGGTCGTAGACGATCTGCACCAGCTCGCCCAGCGACTCGGCCCCAACAGGGCTGAGCGCGGGACGCGTAGCGTAACAGCGCAGGAAGATAATCGAGCAGGGAGCGCCCATGGCAACTTCGGACGGATTTCACCCCGATTTCGATGCGGGGACAACGGAAGTCGCGCGCAAGCGGGTGCACCACGTCAAGGCGTCGGACATCAGCGCGGACACCGCACAGTCGGAAGGAATGCGGCGCTTCGCCGCGCTGACTGGACGATCGGTGGGTGCAGAGAAGCTGTGGATGGGCGAGACGCATGTGTCTCCCGCAACCGCGTCGAGCAACCATCATCACGGCGAAGCCGAAACGGCGATCTATGTGCGAAGCGGCAACCCGGACTTCGTGTTTCACGACGGCGTCCAAGAGGTGCGCATCTCAACACGCCCCGGCGACTACATCTTCGTCCCGCCATACCTGCCGCACCGGGAAGAAAACCCCGATCCGGACACACCCGCGGAAGTTGTGATCGCGCGCAGCACCCAAGAGGCCATCGTCGTCAACCTTCCGGCCTTGTATCCGCTCTGAGCAGCGGGTTCAGTAGACCGCGATCTCGATGAGATTGCCGTCGATGTCGCGGCAGTAGTGTGACGTCATCGGACCCAATGCGCCTGCCTTGGTGACCGGTCCCGAAATGATTTCAACTCCGCAGTCGACGAGATGGGCGCGTACCTCGTCAGGGGTGCAACTCGTGATGAAGCACAAGTCTTCGGAACCGGCCGCTTCGACAGACCCGGTGACCCAGTCGGGATCATCGGCTTGCGCGCCGACGGGTCGCAGGTTGATCTTCTGGTTTCCTAAGCAAAGCGCGGTCCTATTCGACGGCCCGAATGTCTCTCGCTTCATGCCCAGCACTCGCTCGTACCACGCTGCGGTGGCCTCGACATCGCGGCAATTCACCACGATGTGGTCGAACCGCTCGACCGCTAATCCCATTTCCACCCCCAGGGGTCGGCTTACTCAGCAAATTCTCAACAAATTCTTTGGTCCTTGAAGGCTCGGCTCAAAGGATCCACAAAGCCGCCGGCGTCAAGATAAGAGCCATGAACAGTGCCTCGCCCTGCGCGAACCTCATCGAACGCTACATGTCCACTTCTGGGCTGCGGTTCTTCCGGGGCCAGCACGATGGCGAGTACTTCTTCGTCGCCAATTCCTCTCCCCGGCTGCACGTCCACCTCGAGGTCTCCCCTTCGTTCGGCGACGTCGTCATCATTCGGGTCACTCCGGCGTCCTTTTACCCCGTCGCCGACCGTCCCTGGCTGACGCGCTTCGCCGACACGTGGAACCAGCAGAACCGCGAAGTCACCGCGATCCTGCACGGCTCCTCGGACCCACAGCGCATCGGCGTTGTGGCCCGCAAATCCCAGTGGATCCGCGAAAGCATGTCTCTTGAGGACTTCGCTTCCTTCGTTGACCGCACCATTAAGGCAGCGATCGATCTCTTCGCTGAGTTGACCCCGGTTGTCGAGCTGCCCTCCCGGGTTTACAGCGAGCAGCCGTTGCTGCGGAATGCCGGCTGAGCCTCGGTCCCTTGGGACACCGGCACGCAGCGGCCGATGTCGGTAGGCGGCGCGACGTTTAAGCAGCAACCGCGCGAGGGGTGCCGCCAACCGCATCGACGTTCCTGAGCAAACCTCAGGCAGCCAAAACGGCGTCGAGCGCGGAGTAAAACAGGCCCAGCCCATCGTCGGAGGGGCCGGTTAACGCTTCGGTGGCATGCTCGGGGTGCGGCATCAGCCCGACGACGCGGCCGTTCGCCGAGCTGACTCCGGCAATGTCACGCAGCGAGCCGTTGGGGTTGTCGTGGTAGCGGAACACCACCCGGCCCTCGCCCTCTAGCTCGTCCAGCACATCCTTGGAGGCCACGTAGCGGCCCTCGCCAGATTTCAGCGGTACCAGCACATCGGCGTCGGGCTCGAAGCGTGACGTCCACGCCGTCGAGTTGGAGGCCACCCGCAGCCATACGTCGCGGCAGACGAAGTGCAGGCCCACGTTGCGGGTCAGCGCGCCGGGCAGCAGCCTGGTCTCGCACAGCACCTGAAAACCGTTGCAAATCCCTAATACCGGCATGCCCCGGCCCGCGGCGGAGACCACTTCGGACATCACCGGGGCGAACCTGGCGATCGCACCGGCCCGTAGGTAGTCGCCGTAGGAAAACCCGCCGGGAACTATCACGGCGTCGACGCCCTTGAGGTCGGCGTCGGCATGCCACAGGCTGACGGCCTCGGCGCCGACCCGCCGCGCCGCACGTGAAGCGTCCACGTCGTCGAGTGTGCCGGGAAAGGTGATGACGCCGATCCGCGAGGTCACCGCGTCTCCCGGCTTATCGTCCAGTCCTCAATCACCGTGTTCGCCAACAGCGACTCCGCGATCTCGGCGAGCACGCTGTCATCGACGCTGTCGTCGACTTCGAGCTCAAACCTCTTGCCCTGACGGACATCTGAGATGCCGGGGTGTCCGAGCCGGCCCAGCGCACCGACAATCGCCTGGCCCTGCGGGTCGAGAATCTCCGCTTTGGGCATCACATGTACGACCACCCGAGCCACCGGCATTCCTCCTCAAATCGAGCTCGGCGCCAACTTTACCGGCGACACCCTCATCGGGGCACAATCGTAGACATGCAACTGACGCATTTCGGCCATTCCTGCCTACTTGCCGAGTTCGGTGACACGAGCGTGCTCTTTGATCCCGGTACGTTCGCCCACGGCTTCGAGGGAATCACCGGCTTGTCCGCCATCCTGGTTACCCACCAGCACCCCGATCACGTCGACCCCGCGCGCCTGCCGGCGCTCATCGAGGCCAATCCGAACGCCGCCCTGTATACCGACTCGCAGACCGCGGCGCAGCTGGACGCACCCTTCCAAGTGGTCCACGTGGGCGACGAGCTGTCGGTCGGCGAGCTTACGATCCGGGCCCTCGGCGGCCGCCACGCGGTGATACATCCGGAAATCCCCGTGATAGAGAATCTTTCGTATCTGGTGGACGACGGCGATCATCGGGCCCGGTTGATGCACCCCGGCGACGCGCTGTTCGTGCCCGACGAGCCGGTGGACGTCTTGGCCGCTCCGGCATCGGCGCCGTGGATGCGAATCTCCGAGGCCGTGGACTACTTGCGGGCGGTGGCGCCGGCACGCGCGGTGCCCATCCATCAAGGCATCATCGCGCCCGACGCACGCGGCATCTACTACGGCCGGCTCACCGAGATGACCAGCACCGACTTCCAGGTGTTACCCGAAGAAAGCGCGGTCACGTTCTGACCCTGCGCGAGCCAAATTAGGCGGCGTCGAGCACGGCCTTGTCGGACCGCCACTTGTACACCGTCGGCGTGCAACCGTGCAGCGCCGCCAGGTCGACGGCATCCAGCATCGCCTGCAACGGCCCGGGCTTGCGCAACTGACGGGCGGCGACTGCGACTCGCACCACGCCGCCGCGGCGGGCGATCCGCTCCGCGGACAGCACCACCATCCGGCACCACCACGGCTCGGTCAGGAAGCCTTCGCCGATGCCCAGCACGCGGGAACGCACGGTGGTATGCCGGACCAGATCGGTCACCCCGTGAAGATCGGCCAGTAGCCGAAAGCCGTTGCGCGGCAACGCTTTGACCGCACCGGGTGATACCACCCAGCCTGGAGCCGCGAACAGCCTGGTGCGCAACCCGAGGTGCTCGAGCACCCGGTCGGCGGCCGTCAGCCGCAAGTTGGCCTCGTGGGCGCGCAACATCGCGAATTCGCCGCGCCGCTTCTTGGTCGCCGCGTCGTCGTAGCCGTGCAGCACGATGGCGTCGCCGCCGGCCCGCCGGTCGGTCAGCCACTCGACGGTGCGCGGGTCGCGGTCGAGGCGGTAGTCAGCACCGAGCCGAGGAGCCACCAGCAATGAAACCGGTATCGAGCGGGCATCCATTTGCGCGCAGAACGCATCGACGTCGGCCAGGGTCCGCTCCCCTATCCCCGAGACCGAGACGATCAGTTTTCCAGACACACTCGCAGTTTGCCGATCTCAGGTTTCCGAATGGTGAAGGACACGCAGACACCAGGCGTATATCCGGGCCTGTGAGAAGAGTTTGCAGCGGTCGCCGCACCCCGCATCGTGGCCGCTCAGCAGCTGTCAGCTTTGTTAGCTGTGGCCGAAATCGATGCTCGGCACCATACCGCTTACAGCCAAGCGTTAGCCGCGCGTCGGAGCGCGAACATATACCGTCGTCGCTGCGGTAAACGGTTCGATATGCTTAGCTCCACTATGGAGAAGGCCCGCACCGCGGCGGCCGACACCCCGCTGCCCACCGCCCCTACCGGGCAGGTTGGCGCCCTAGAGCGGGTCTATCCCGACAAACTGGACGCCCACCTCTTACGCATCTCCGGCGTCTGCATCCTGGCCACAGTGATGTTGATCATCGATGTCACCGTCGTCAGCGTCGCGCAGCGCACCTTCATCGCCGAATTCGGATCCAGCCAGGCGGTCGTCGCCTGGACGATGACCGGCTACACGCTCGCCTTGGCGACCGTGATCCCATTGACGGGCTGGGCGGCAGACCGGTTCGGCACCAAGCGGCTGTTCATGGGTACGGTCATGGCGTTCGCGCTGAGCTCGGTGTTGTGTGCTTTCGCGTCAAGCATATTGCAGCTCATCGTATTTCGGGTCATCCAAGGCGTCGGCGGCGGAATGCTGTTGCCCTTGGGGTTCATGATCATGACCCGCGAGGCGGGCCCCGGGCGCCTCGGTCGCCTCATGTCGATCATGAGCATCCCCATGCTGCTCGCCCCGATCGCTGGGCCGATCCTGGGCGGCTGGCTGATCGCCACCTCCAGCTGGCGGTGGATATTCCTGATCAACCTGCCGATCGGAATCGTCACCGCAATCCTCGCGGCGATCGTGTTCCCGCGGGATCACCCGGCCCGGTCGGAGACCTTCGACGTGATTGGCGGGCTGCTGCTCTCGCCCGGCCTGGCCACGTTCCTTTTCGCCGTGTCGTCCATCCCGCGCTTCGGGACCGTGGCCGACCGTCACGTGCTGATACCCGGGGCCATCGGGCTGACGCTGATCGCTGGGTTCGTCCTGCACGCGTGGCACCGCGAGCACCCGCTCATCGATCTGCGGCTGTTTCAGAACCGGGTGATCACTCAGGCCAACGTGACGATGCTGGTATTCGCCACCGCGTTTTTCGGCGCCGGGTTGCTGCTGCCGAGCTACTTCCAGCAGGTACTGCACCACACGCCGATGCAGGCCGGGGTACACATGATTCCCCAGGGGCTCGGTGCGATGCTGACGATGCGGCTGACCGGACCGCTGGTGGACAGGCAGGGACCGGGCAAGTTCGTGCTGGTCGGCATCGCGCTGATGACCGCCGGCCTGGGCACCTTCGCCTTTGGCGTGGCCAGGCAGGCGCACTACCAGCCCATGCTGCTGATCGCGCTGTCAATCATGGGCCTGGGCATGGGCTGCACCATGATGCCACTCTCGGTTGCCTCGGTGCAGGCGCTGGCGCCGCACCAGATCGCCCGGGGCACGACGCTGATGAGCGTCAGCCATCAGGTGGGCGGCTCGATGGGAACCGCGCTGATGTCGATGATCCTGACCAATCAGTTCAACCGAAGTGAAAACATCTCCGCGGCAAAGACCCTGGCAACGCTGCAACAAAACGCTGCCAGTAGAGGTGTGGCGGTTAACCCCGCGGCGATACCGCGGCAGACCCTTGCCCCCGACTTCACCGACCATCTGCTGCACGATCTTTCGCGCGCCTACACCGCGGTCTTCGCGGTTGCCGTCGTGCTGGTGGTGTTCACCGTCATCCCGGCGTCATTTCTGCCGAAGAAACCGGCCAGCCAGACAGTCGGCGAATAGCGCGTTCACCCCTCGAACAGCATCGTCGCTATCCGCCTTACGGTGTCCACCGGATCCGCCTGCCGCACTTGATCGTTCACCGCATCGTTGAGCCACAGCGTCGAAAACCCATGCACCAGTGACCATGCCGCCAGCTGGGCGCCGGCCGGGTCGGCCTGCGCGTTGGGATCCCGCAGGGTCGCCACACCGCGGGCCAGTTCGGCGCCGGACGCGGCTTCGGCGACGACCAATTCGGCGTCGGACGCATCGAGCAGCGACTTGTTGAACATCACTTGGTAGTGGCCGGGGTGCTCGAGGGCAAACCGCACATAGGCCAGGGCCGCATCGGCGAAATGCGGTCGGGCGTCGATGAGCGCCCGGGCCAACAGCTGAAACCCCTGCGTGGCCAGGGCCGTGAACAGACCCCGCCGATCGGTGAAGTGGTGGGCCGGCGCGGCATGCGACACACCCGCGTCGCGGGCCAGCTCGCGAAGCGACACCCGGTCGGCGCCCCGCTCGGCCACCAGACGCGCGGCCTCGGTCAGAATGACGGCCCGCAGGTCGCCATGGTGATAGGTCGGACGGCTCATAACGGCAGCATATCAGCACTAACTTGACAGTGCCTAGTTCTGTGCATAACGTCTATCTTGTCGGTGTCTAGATTGGGGGAGGTTGAGAAGATGGCCCCGTTGATCGCCTTGCTGGTGGGCAGCATCGTCGCCCGGATCGCCGGTTGGCTCGGTGTCGGCTATGTCAACAGTTGGACCGCCGCGATCGCCGTCGGGCTGGCGGCGATGTTCGTGCTGACCGGGGTCGCCCACTTCGCTCCGCCGATGCGGCGCGACCTCGTCGCGATCGTGCCGCCACGGCTACCCGCGCCCGCTCTGCTCGTCACCGTCACCGGCGTGCTGGAGTTACTGGGCGCCGCGGGCCTGTTGCTGCCCGTCACCCGGGTGGCGGCAGCGGTGTGCCTGCTGGCGCTGATGCTGGCCATGTTCCCGGCCAACGTCTACGCCTCCCGGATGGCCAATCCGCCCCAGTCGATGACGACCCGGTTATCCCTGCGCACCGCCACCGAGGCCGTCTTCCTGGCCGCCGCCGTAGCGGTCGCCATCGGCGGCAGCTAACACCCAGGCGTACTGGTACGCGGTTTCCTGCCAGGCCCGGTAGCGACCGCTGACGCCGCCATGGCCCGCCGCCATCTGAGTCTTGAGCAGCACCGGATTTCCGTCAGTCTTGGCGTGACGCAGCGCCGCCACCCACTTGGCCGGCTCCACGTAATAGACCCTGGTGTCGTTCAGCGACGTCATGGCCAGAATGGCCGGATAGTGTTTGGCCTCGACATTCTCGTAGGGCGAGTAAGACTTCATGTATGAGTAGACATCGCTGTCGCTCAACGGGTTTCCCCATTCGTCCCACTCGGTGACGGTCAGCGGCAACGAAGGATCCAGGATGGTCGTCAGCGGGTCGACGAAGGGCACCTGCGCGAGGACCCCAGCGAAAAGGTCGGGCGCTATGTTGGCCACCGCACCCACCAACAAGCCGCCGGCGCTGCCGCCGTAGGCCACAAGTTCTTGCGCCCGTGTCAGCCCCGTGTCCACCAGATGCCTTGCCACCGCGACAAAGTCGGTGAAGGTGTTCTTCTTCTCCAGCAGCTTGCCGTGCTCGTACCACAACCGGCCCATCTCACCGCCACCCCGGACATGGGCGATGACGAACACCACGCCGCGATCCAGCAGCGACAAACGCGCGATGGAGAAGCCTGGATCCGTGCAGATCTCATAAGCGCCGTAGCCGTATAGCAACGCCGGAGCCGGGAATTCGATACCCACCCGGTGCACGAAGGACAAGGGAACGAGAGTGCCGTCGTCCGCGCGCGCCCAGTCCCGGTGCTCGACATAGTCTTCTGGCCGGTAGTCGCCGAGCACGGGTTGCTCGCGCAGCAGCGTGCGCTCGCCGGTGGCCAAATCGAGGTCGTAGACGCGTGCCGGGATAACGAAGGAACCGGTCCTGATCCGCAGTTTGGGCGAGTCCCAACTCGGGTTGGCACTCAGGCCCGACGACATCAGCTCGGAATCGAACGAAATCTCCTCGGGTTCAGCGTAATTGCCGTCAGAGTCGATCGGCCACAGCTGGATCCGGGGCAGCGCCTCACGCCGATAGCTGACCACCAGATGACGGGCGAAGGCATCCACGAAGTCCAGGCGCACGTCATCGCGGTGCGGTATCAGAGTACGTTGCCGAGTTGGACCACTCACCGGCGCCTCGACCAGCGTGAAGTTCACCGCACCGTCGTTATGCAGGATCAAGAACCGGTCTTCGCCCCCGACGACCGCGTGCTCCACCGAGTACTCGACGCCCTCGCGCCGTGGCAGCACGACGGTGAATTGTGCGTCGGGGTCGGCCGAGTCGGCGTAGCGGACCTCGGAGGTGATGGCCGATCCCGCCGCAATGACGACGTAGGCCTCGCTTCGGGTGAGCCCGACTCCGAGCCAGTAGCGTTCGTCGGCCTCGTGGTACACCTGCTCGGACGCCTCGCCCGAGCCGAGCCGGTAGCGCCACACCTTGTCGGGACGGCGAGCCTCATCCAGGGTGGTGTAGTACACGGTGCGGTTGTCGGCGGCCCAGGTGACTCCGGCAGCGACTGGGGTGATCTCGTCAGGGAACAGCTCGCCGGTGCGTAAGTCTTTGAACCGCATCGTGTATCGCTCGTCGCCGAGGACGTCGACGGAGTATGCCAGCAGGTGACCGTCCAGGCTGACCATCGAGGCACCGAGCGCGAAGAAGTCATGGCCTTCGGCTTCGATGTTCGAGTCGAGCAGGATCTGTTCACCGGGTATTTCGGTGTCCTCGTCCAGGACCGGCGGGTTCCAGTCGTCGGAATCTTGTACCGGGCAACGGCACTGGACGCGGTACTGCTTTCCCTCGAAGGTGCGGCCGTAGTACCACCAGTCGCCTTGCCGAACCGGCACCGACAGGTCGGTTTCCTTCGTGCGCGCCTTGATCTCGTCGAAGATGCTCTGCCGCAACGGTTCAAGATGAGCGGTCGTTTGATCGGCGTACTCGTTCTCGGCCTCGAGGTACGCGATGACTTCGGGGCTCTCCTTGTCGCGCAGCCATTCGTACGGGTCGACGAAGACGTCACCGTGATACTCGCGTGTGGTGTCGATGCGTTTGGCGACCGGCGGTAGTCCGTCGGTCATGCGCCCGGGCCGATCCAGTCGTTGAAGCTCAGGCCGGAAATCCGTTCGTAGGCATTGACATAACGACCGCGGGTGGCGTCGATGATGTCGTCGGGCAGCGGTGGGGGCGGCGCGGCGCCGCCGCGGTCCCAGCCGGAGGCGGGGCTGGTGAGCCAGTTACGGACGAACTGTTTGTCGAAGCTGGTCTGGACCACACCGGGACGGTATTCATCGGCCGGCCAGTAGCGCGACGAATCCGGCGTGAAGATCTCATCGGCCAGCAGCACATTGCCGTCGGGGTCGATACCGAATTCGAACTTGGTGTCGGCGATGATGATTCCCTTGCGTAGCGCATGATCGGCGGCCTGCAGGTAAATCTGTAGTGTGCGGTCGCGCAGCTGGTTGGCGTGCACCCCGCCCACCAGCTCGATCACCCGCGCGAACGAAATGTTCTCGTCGTGGTCTCCCAGCGCGGCTTTGGTCGCCGGCGTGAACAACGGTGTGGCGAACTTGCTGGCCTCGACCAGTCCCGGGGGCAACGCGATGCCGCACACCTTTCCGCTGGCCTGGTAGTCCAGCAGCCCCGAGCCGGTCAGGTAACCGCGGGCCACACATTCCACCGGGAACATCTCCAGCCGCCGAACCACCAGCGCACGGCCCAGGACCTCGTCGGGAATTCGCGCGTCGTCCGGCGGGCCGGCCAGGTGGTTGGGGGCGTCGACGAGGCCGAAAAAGAAGACGCTCATCGCGGTCAGGATGCGGCCCTTGTCCGGGATGGTGCTGTCCAGGACATAGTCGTATGCCGAGATGCGGTCGGACGCCACCAACAACAGGTGCTCGTCGTCGACGCGGTAGATCTCGCGGACCTTGCCGCTGGCCAGATGCTGGTAGTCGGACAATGCGGGGCGCATCGGGTCAGCCTATCCGGCAAGCCCATCGCAAAGTGTGCTGGTATCGGTGGTATGAGGTTAATGCCGTACTCCACCAAACCGCTGCGACTGTTCGCGCAATTGATGAGCGATATCAGCGTCTCGGTGTGGACGACGATATGGGTCTTCGTCGGTCTCGCCGTCTACAGCGCCATCTCGACAATCGCCGACGCCGGCCGGCAAGTGGAAAGCGGCTCGAAGGGGGTTGCCGACAATCTGGCGTCGGCGGGCCATGGCGCACAGCAGATTCCGTGGCTGGGCGATGCGGTCAGCAAGCCGCTGACCGCGGCGAGCGCGGCCGCTTTGGACATCGCGGGCGCCGGTCATGACCTGGACACCACGGCGAGCTGGCTCGCGGTGCTGCTGGCGATGGCGGTCGCCGCGTTGCCGATCCTGGTTGCGGTCGTGCCGTGGCTGTTCCTGCGGCTCCGGTTCTTCAGGCGGAAGTGGGTGGTAACCGCCCTGGCCGCCACCCCGGCCGGCGAACAGCTGCTGGCGTTGCGCGCATTGACGAACCGGCCACCGCGCAAACTGGTGGCGCTCAGCCCTGATCCGGTTGGCGCGTGGCGCCGCGAAGATCCCGTCACCATTCGGGCGCTGGCCGCCCTCGAACTGCGAGCGGCCGGGATCAGGGTTCCCGCGCGCTAGGTGTTCTAGTTCATGACGCCGCGGGCGATTCGATCGGCGCGCCAGCACCATGACCGCATGGGGATCTCGATCGTCTCGGCCCCGGGAAATCGCTCCGCCAAGGCGGTGCGTGCGTCGGCGAGCGCCTGCGCGCGGTCATCCGCGGACGCCACGATGGCCCTGCCGTAGGTGCCGAGCATCGCGACGGCATCCCCCACTTTCATGGCCCGCACGAAGCGGAACACCTCGCGCGCAAGGTTGTCGAAGATCTGCGGTTCGGGGAGGTCGAAGTACAGGCGCTGCCGGAATCGGTCGGCCAATTGCGCGTCGACCTTGTCCCCGCCGGGCAGCCGATCGAGGTTGCGTACCCAGTCCACCTCACGGTCGCGGCTCGTCCAGATCAGCCCGAACCGACCGCGTCGCGCAGCACCCGACCGATCTCCGGGACGGCCAGTTCGGGATCCATCCAATGCCACGCCGAGCAGACAACACCGCGTCCGCGGCAGCATCTGGCAGCGGAATCGACTCGCCACGTCCCTCGACGACACGTACTCCCGGGGATCGTGCCGTCAGCACCGTGCGCATCCGTGCGTCGGGTTCGACAGCGATGACCTGTCCGGCCCTGCCCACCAGCCTGCGAGTGAACAACCCGGTGCCGGCACCGACGTCGACGGCCACCTTGCAACCGGTCGGTACCAGCCAGTCCACCGCCTGCTGTGGGGGTTGCGGCCGCAGTTCGTTGTAGTCCTCGGCGATTGATCCGAAGGACATGGCGCGCTCTTGACGATCGGTCACATCGCCACGGTAGGCCGGCAAGCTATGTGTTGGCTGTGCTGACGAGATCAGCGTAGTTCCACGACCACATGCCGCATGCCGGTGTGCCGGTTGCTGCGGGTCCATTCGACCGGCCGCACAACACGTATATCGCCGAACCGCGAGAGCAGTTCCTCGTACAGCACCCGCAATTCCAACCGGGCCAGGTTGGCGCCCAGGCAATAGTGCACACCCTGACCAAAGCCCAAGTGCGGGTTGGGCTTACGCGTGACGTGGAATTCCTCGGCTCGGTCGAACACGTCCGCGTCGCGGTTGGCCGAGCCCTCCCAGACCTGGACCTTCTGCCCCGCCTCGATCGAGTGTCCACCGAGGGTGACATCGCGGGTGGCGGTACGTCGCTTGGATGGCGACGGCGATGTCCAGCGGATCATCTCCTCGATCGCCGTCGGCAGCGAGTCGAGATTGCTACGCAGCGCCTGCAATTGCTCAGGGTGCTCGGCCAGCGCCAGCAGCCCACCGGCGACCGCGTTGCGCGTCGTCTCGGCACCGGCGCTGAACAGCAGGCTGAAGAACAGGTACAGCTCGAGATCCGACATGGCCGGCGCCTGCGCGTCTTCCAGCATCGCGTTCGCGACCACCGACAGCATGTCGTCGGTCGGCTCCGCACGCTTCGACGCGATCAACTCCTGGCCGTAGGCGTACATCCGCGACCCGGCTTCCTCAACCGACGACCGCAGCGAGAGCTGCGATATTGCAGCCTTGCGTGAGCCGCCGAAGTCGAACTGCGGCTCGATGGCCTCGAACAGCCAATGTCGTTCGGCCTCGGGCACTCCCAGCAGGATGCAGATCATCTGCATCGGTAGTTCGGCGGCGACGTCGACGAGGAAGTCGAAAGGTTCGCCGGGCACCACCGCATCCAGCAGCCGGCGTGCCCGGGCCCGCAGATCGTCCTCGACGCGATGGATCATGCGCGGCGTCAGCCCAGAGCTGACCAACCGGCGAATCTGCGAATGCCGGGGGTCGTCCATCATGTTCAGCACCTGGCCCGCGATGGCCAGGTCCTGCAACAGGGTTCCGCCGAACGCCCGCGAACCACCGGTGACCGACGAGTACGTCATCGGATCGCGAAGTACCTCAAGCGTTTCCGCGTGCGTGGCGACCGACCAGAAGCCTTCGCCATCGGGAGTGTTGTCGGTCGGCTCGTGCCAGTACACCGGCGCCTCCCGCCGATGCACGGCGAACAAGTCGTGCGGGAATCCGTTGGCGAAATTGTCCAGGTCGGTGAAGTCGATGCCCGAGAGCGCTCCGGCGAGGGTCACAGGATCGCACCCGGGGTGTATTTGGCCGCGTCGGGATAACGGCCCACCAGCTCGTCCACCTGCGCAGCCACCTGGTCGACCTGGTCGCCGGCCGCACCAGTGAACGACTTCTTGTCGGCCAGCGCGGCATCCAGCGCCGCCCGGTCCAGCGGCAGCCGCGGATCGTCGGCCAGCCGCTGCAGCAGGTCGGGTTCGGCGCCGCGTTCCCGCATGTCCAGCGCGGTCGCCACCGCATGTTCGGAGATCACGTGGTGCGCGGCTTCCCGGCCCATGCCTGCGCGCACCGCGGCCATCAGCACCTTGGTGGTGGCCAGGAACGGCAGGTAGCGATTCAGCTCGCGGCCGATCACCGCCGGGTAGGCGCCGAACTCCTCGAGCACCGTCAGGAACGTCTCGATCAGCCCGTCGATGGCAAAGAAGCTGTCCGGCAACGCAACCCGGCGTACTACCGAGCAGAAGACGTCGCCCTCGTTCCACTGTGCGCCGGCCAGCTCGGCCGCCATCGAGGCGTAGCCGCGCAGCACCACCTGCAGCCCGTTGACCCGTTCACAACTTCGGGTGTTCATCTTGTGCGGCATCGCCGACGATCCAACCTGCCCCGGCGCGAAGCCCTCGGTGACGAGCTCGTGCCCGGCCATCAACCGGATCGTGTGCGCCATCGAGGACGGCCCGGCACCAAGCTGCACCAGCGCGGAGGTCACGTCGTGGTCCAGCGAACGGGGATACACCTGTCCCACGCTGGTCAAAACCGTTGAGAAGCCGAGAAAGTCAGCGACACGCCCTTCGAGTTCGGTCAGCTTGCCGGCATCGCCGCCGAGCAGGTCGAGCATGTCCTGCGCGGTGCCCATCGGTCCCTTGATACCGCGCAGCGGGTAGCGGTCGATCAGCTGCCCCAGCCGAGTCAACGCGATCAGCGTCTCCTGCGCCGCCGACGCGAACCGCTTGCCCAACGTGGTGGCCTGCGCGGCGACGTTGTGGCTGCGCCCGGCCATCACCAGGTCGCGATAGGCCACCGCCCGCTCGGCCAGCCGCGCCGCCACCGCAACCCCGTGCAGGAACACCAATTCCAGCGATCGCCGGATCTGCAACTGCTCCACGTTCTCGGTCAGGTCGCGACTGGTCATCCCCTTGTGCACATGCTCGTGACCGGCGAGCGCGTTGAATTCCTCGATGCGAGCCTTGACGTCGTGGCGCAGCGTCCGTTCGCGGGCCGCGATGGAGGCCAGGTCGACATCGCCGAGCACCCGCTCGTAGTCGGCAATCACTTCCTGGGGAAGGGGCACACCCAATTCCGCCTGTGCCCGCAGCACGGCCAGCCACAGCCGCCGCTCCGCGATAATCTTGGCCTCCGGCGCCCAAATCCCGACCATGTCCGCGCTGGCGTAGCGATTGGCCAACACGTTCGGGATGCTCACAGACAGACAGCTTACGGATACCGACGCGCAGGTCACATCCGCCACATGCGCCTCTGCTCCGACAGAAACACGATGCGCCCGCCTCTCAGCGAGCGACAGTTCGCGTTGTCGCTCGGAGGCGGGCAAAACGAACACCGCTCCCCTTCAGAGGCCAGAGTGACGCATGTGACAAAACCTGTCGGCCTAACCTAAGTCGATGTACTTCGTGGGCGTCGACCTCGCCTGGGGCGTACGCAATCCGACCGGTGTCGCGGTGATCGACTCACACGGCCGTTTGGTGCAGGTCGGCGCTGTCCGCGACGACGCCGACGTGCTGGCCGCCGTGCGGCCATACGTACAGGACGACTGCCTGGTCGCCTTCGACGCGCCGTTGGTGGTGACCAACCGCACCGGCCAGCGTCCCGCCGAGACGGCGTTCAACCGCGACTTCCGCAGGTTCGAAGCCGGCGCACACCCGGTCAACACCGGAAAACCCGAGTTCGCCGACGGTCCCCGGGCGGCGCGGCTGGCCCGGACGCTCGGACTCGACATGGATCCGCGGTCCTCCGCGGCGCGGCGCGCCATCGAGGTCTACCCCCATTCGGCGACGGTGGCACTCTTTCGGCTGCCACGCACGCTGAAGTACAAGGCCAAGCCCGGCCGCGGCCTCGACCAGCTCAAATCCGAGCTGCTACTGCTGATGGACGGCATCGAGGGGCTTGCGCACGCCCCGGTGCCGCTACAGGTTGCCGGCCCCGAATGGGCCGGGCTGCGCCGGCAGGTGCTCACCGCCCAGCGCAAGAGCGACCTGCGCCGCGCCGAGGATCCGATCGACGCCGTCGTCTGCGCCTATGTGGCGCTCTACGCCGTGCGCTGTCCAGACGACGTGACGATCTACGGAGACTCCGCCACCGGATGCATCGTGACGCCGACGCTGCCGGCGGATCTGGCTCCTGCGGTTAGATCCGCACCGGACGCTGGTCGATCGGTGCGAGCACGTCGATCAGGTCGACGACCGTCGCGAGCGCAGCCGTGAGGGGATCTCGCCCTTCGACCAGCGCAGAGACCACCGAACCGTCGACCGCACAGATCAGCGTGCACACCAGCTCGATATGCACGGATCGGCCCGATTTCTCGATGGCTTCGGCCACGGCCTCGGCGCGCTGCCGCAGGCTGCGCCGCATTGTTTCTTGCAGCGCGGGCAGGCGGGTACAGGCGATGTGGCGCTCGTATCGCGATATCAGCTGTTCGGCAAGCCCCGGACCCGATACGTCCCCCACCAGCAGGTCGACCAGCATTTCCGCGGTGGTCTCGGGGCCCCGCCGCCGCCGAGACAGCGCGGTAACCCGCGCGCGTAGCTGGGCAATCTCGATCATCCCGATGTGCTCGACCGCCCGGGCGATCAAATCGTCGAGCGATGAGAAGTAATACGTGGTTGACGCCAATGGCAGGCCGGCGCGCCGGGCGACCGCCCGGTGACGCACCGTTTCAAATCCGCCCTCGCCGAGCAGCTCGGCGGCAGCGCTCACCAACGCATACCGTCGACGTTCTCCCTTGGGAGTAACTGCTGCAGTCACGGTTGACTATGGTGCCAGCCAAAGTGGTACTGCGATGCCATTTTGGCCAAACGGCCATGGGATGATGGCTCGATGCCCGACTTTAGCCGTCGCGCGATGCTACGTCTGGGTGTCGGCGCGACCGCCGGCGCGGTTGGCGGATATGCGCTCGACATGCTGATTCAGCCCCGCCAGTCGCAAGCCGCACCAATATCCGCGCCCGGAACTCAGGTTCCGTTGGCCCCGGCCCCCCCGCTCGAACCCACCCCACCTTCTGGCCCGGCGCCAACCACGGCAACGGGCTCTTTCGTGTCGGCGGCGCGTGGTGGGATACCGACCAACTGGGCGATCGCGCGGCCGCCGGGCCAAACCAAGCCGCTGCGACCGGTGATCGCGCTGCACGGAAAGGGCAGCGACGCGGCCACTGTGATGGCCGGCGGTGTCGAGCAGGGACTGGCGCAGGCGGTCAACGCCGGACTGCCGCCGTTTGCGGTGGTCGCCGTCGACGGTGGCGGCAGTTACTGGCATACGAGGGCCTCGGGCGACGATGCCGGTGCCATGGTGCTCAACGAGCTGATCCCGATGCTGGACAAGCAAAACCTCGACACCTCACGCGTGGCGTTTTTGGGTTGGTCGATGGGCGGTTACGGCGCACTGCTGCTCGGCGGCCGGTTGGGGCCCGCACGCACCGCGGCGATCTGTGCGGTGAGCCCGGCGCTGTGGTTGTCTTCCGGGGCGGCCGCACCCGCCGCATTCGACGGGCCCGACGACTTCGCGGCGAACTCCGTGTTCGGAATGCCGGCGCTGGCGTCCATCCCGATCCGGGTGGACTGCGGCGACAGCGACCCGTTCTACGACGCGACAAAGCAATTCATCGCTCAACTGCCCAATCCGCCCGCGGGCGGTTTCGCGCCGGGCGGCCACAACCCGGGGTTCTGGAGCTCGCAGCTGCCGGCCGAGTTGACCTGGATGGCGCCGTTGCTGACCGCCTAGTCTTTGGGTAGTGAACGCACCCTTCGGTTGGAACTTCCCGTACGCCTGGCCGCGAAAGCCCCTTTTGGCGGCGAACGTGGTGTGCACATCGCAACCGCTTGCCGCCCAAGCGGGCCTTCGGATGCTCGCCGAGGGCGGCAGCGCCGCCGACGCTGCCATCGCCACCGCCATCACACTCACATTGGTGGAGCCGGTGTCCAACGGTATTGGCTCGGACGCCTTCGCCATCGTCTGGGACGGCCGGGAACTGCACGGCCTGAACGCATCTGGCCGCTCACCGGCAGCGTGGACACCAGAGTACTTCGGCGGCAAGGGCGTTCCCGCGCTCGGCTGGAATTCGGTGACCGTGCCCGGGGCGGTGTCGGCGTGGGTCGAACTGCACGCCAAGTTCGGCAGGCTGCCGTTTGAAAGGCTCTTCGTGCCTGCGATTTCCTATGGCCGCAACGGCTTTCTGGTCTCGCCAACCGTCGCGGAGCAGTGGGCGGCGCAGGTGCCGCTGTTCAAGGCCCAGCCTGGATTCGCCGAAGCGTTCATGCCTGGAGGCCGGGCACCGAAACCCGGGGGAAGGTTTGCCCTTCCCGATCACGCGGCCACTCTCGAGCAGATCGCCGCAACCAACGGCGAAGCGTTTTACCGAGGCGAACTGGCGGCCAAGCTCGAAGCGCACTCGGCGGCCAACGGGGGGGTCATGCGAGCCGACGACCTGGCCGCCCATCGCGCCGATTGGGTCAAGACGATCAGCCGAACCTACCGTGGTTACACGCTGCACGAGATACCGCCAAACGGCCAGGGGATAGTGGCCCTGATCGCCCTGGGAATCCTGGAGCACTTCGATATGTCCGCGCTGCCAGCCGATTCCGCCAACAGCGTGCACCTGCAGATCGAAGCCCTGAAGCTCGCTTTCGCTGATGCACAGGCCTATGTGGCCGACATCGACCACATGGCGCTGCGCCCGGAACACCTGCTGGACAACGAATACCTGAAGCATCGCGCGACATTGATCGACCTGAAGCGGGCAAAGCCGGCCAATGCCGGAACCCCGAAGGGGGGCACCGTGTATCTCACCGCCGCAGACGCCTCGGGGATGATGGTGTCGATGATCCAGTCGAACTACATGGGATTCGGCTCCGGTGTGGTAGCGGGCGGCACCGGCATTTCGCTGCAGAATCGAGGCTCGGATTTCGCTGTGGCTCAGGGACATCCGAACCAGGTCGGGCCGAACAAGCGCCCCTATCACACGATCATTCCGGGATTTGTCACCAAGGACGGGGCGCCGGTGATGAGCTTCGGGGTGATGGGCGGCACCATGCAACCCCAGGGACACGTCCAGGTGCTGGTGCGCATCGCCGACCACGGTCAGAATCCGCAGACGGCGTGTGACGGCCCGCGCTTTCGCTGGATGCGCGACGTTGCGGTCAGCTGCGAGAAGGGCTTTCCGCAGTCAACGCTCGACGAGCTACGGCAGCGCGGGCATGACCTGGTCGCCGTCGACGACTACAACCAGTTCGGCAGCTGCCAAGCGATTTGGCGCCTCGACGGCGGATACATCGCGGCAAGCGATCCGCGCCGCGACGGTCAGGCGGTAGGTTTCTAAGGCGTCCTACACGCCGATCTTTCCCTCGGCCGCCTTGAGACCGATATCGCTGCGGAAATAGCTGCCGGGCAATCGAATTGACTGCAGGATGTCATAGACCTCGGCCCGCGCCGCGGGCAGATCGGCGCCGGTGCCCACCACCGACAGCACCCGGCCGCCCGATGAGACGACCGAGCCGTCGTCCCGACGGGCGGTCCCCGCGTGCAGGACCCCCTCGGCTTCGGAGCCGACGACGACGTCTCCGACGCGGGGACGCCCCGGATAGTTTTCGGCCGCCAGCACCACCGTCACCGCGGCGCCGTCGCGCCAGCGCAACTCGCCGAAGTCGGCCAGGGTGCCGGTGGCCGCCGCATGCAGTAACTGTCCAAGCGGTGACTCCAGCAGGGCCAGTACGGCCTGGGTCTCCGGATCGCCGAAGCGGCAGTTGAATTCGACCACGGCCGGCCCGTTCGAGGTGATCGCGAGACCCACATATAGCAATCCACTGAACGGACACCCCCGGCGAACCATCTCGGCCGCAACGGGTTCGGCGACCTGGGTCACCATCTCCCGGCAAACGTCGTCGGGAAGCCACGGCAGCGGCGCATAGGCGCCCATCCCGCCGGTGTTGGGTCCGGTGTCCCCCTCCCCGACCCGCTTGAAGTCCTGAGCCGGCAACAACGGCACCACGGTTTCGCCGTCGACGACGCAGAACAGCGACACCTCCGGGCCGTCCAGGAAGGATTCCAGCAGCACCGGGTGCCCGGCTTCGAGCAGTCCGGCGGCGTGGGCGCGCGCGACATCACGGTCCGCCGTCACCACCACGCCCTTGCCGGCGGCCAGTTGATCGTCTTTCACCACCCATGCCGGGTCGTCGGCGGGTGGCCCGAAGCGGCCCAGGGCAGCGTCTAAATTCGCTGGGTTGTCGATGATTTCGCATTTGGCGGTGCGCACGCCGGCGGCCAGCATGACCTCTTTGGCGAACGCCTTGGAACCTTCGATCTGGGCGGCGTCCTTGCTCGGCCCGAAGCAGGCGATGCCGGCAGCGCGCACCGCGTCGGCCACGCCGAGCACCAGCGGTACCTCGGGACCGATGACTACCAGGTCGGCGCGGACATCGCGAGCCAGGGTGACCACATCCTCGCCGGAGGTGATGTCGACGTCGTGCTGCTCGGCCACCCGGGCCGTGCCCGCATTGCCGGGAGCGATGATCAGTCCCGTGACCTGCGGGTCGCTGCGCAGAGCCAACAGCAGGGCATGTTCACGGGCACCAGAGCCGATCACCAACACGCGCACGACACGTCAGACTAGCCGAGGCGTTCAGACAATTCGTTCCAGCAGGCCTTTGAGCTCCTTTTGCTGCGTGACGGTCAGCCGTGCAAGACGCTTGTCGAACTCCTCAGACAGCAACGCCAGGCCCTTGCTGGCCACGTGACGGCCGGCCGGGGTAAGCAGAATTCGATGGCGCCGTAAATCGGACGGGTCAATCTCGCGGCGCACGAATCCCGCAGCCTCAAGCCGTTTCAGGTAAACAGTCACCGTCGCCTTGGGCATGCTCAATGTCGCCGCCAGTTCCGCCGGATAGGGATGCTCATCGATCTCGGCGAGCAGGAACAGTTCCTTGGACTCCAGCCCCAGCGCGCAGATCTCGGCCTCGGCGCAGGAGATGACCGAGAGCAACACTCGATAGTTCAGCGACCAGATCTTGGCCGCGTCCATCACCGACATCCACTTGCCAGATCGTTCAGGATTGAACTAGTTTAGAAATAAACAACCACATAATCGAACAACTTACCAGAAAGCGGACAACATGCCTCTGGATCACTACGTGACACTCGGAAGGTCCGGCCTACGCGTCAGCCCCTTGTGCTTGGGCGCAATGACGTTCGGCGAAGACCTCGGCTGGGGCACCAGTGTCGAAGAGTCTCAGCAGATCATCGACCGGTACACCGAACTCGGCGGCAACTTCATCGACACCGCGAACTTCTACACCGGGAGCCACTCCGAGAAGATCATCGGCGACCACATCGGCCGCTACCCCACCCGGCGTGACCGCTTGGTGATCGCGACCAAGTTCAGCGGGAATCTGTATCCGGGTGATCCCAACGGCGGCGGCGCGGGCCGCAAGTCGCTGATCAACGCGTGCGAGAACTCCCTGCGGCGGCTGCAGACTGACTACATCGATCTGTACTGGCTGCACATGTGGGACGCGAACACCCCCATCGACGAGACGATGGCCGCCCTCGACGACCTCGTTCGGGCGGGCAAGGTGCGTTACCTTGGCGTTTCGGACACGCCGGCATGGAAGATCGCCGAAGCCAACCTCATCGCCCGCTTCCGCTGCTGGTCGGCATTCGTCGGGCTGCAGATCGAGTACTCCTTGCTCGAACGGTCCGTTGAACAGGAACTCGTGCCCCTGGCAGGCGAATTCGGCCTCGGGATCACGCCGTGGTCACCACTCAAAGGCGGCGTGCTCAGCGGCAAGTACACCCGGCGCAATGACGGCCAGCACCGGGCCGATCGCGGCGCGATGGTCGATTCGTTTCTCAACGAGAAGACCTACACGCTCATCGACGAGCTGGAAACCATTGCCAAGGCTCACCAGACCACCGTCGCCAGCGTGGCCTTGGCGTGGGTCGCTCACAGCCGGCCGTGAGTTCGGTCATCATCGGGGCCCGCAGGCTCTCACAGCTCGAAGACAACGTGCGTGCCGCAGATGTGAACCTCACCGCCGACGAAGCGGCAAGGCTCAACGCTCTCACCGAGCCGACGTTCGGGTTCCCGCACAACATGCTGGCTTTGGCCCCGAGCATCATTAACGGTGGAACGACGGTCAACGGTGCTTGTGCACCGATCTCGGAATACGTGATGCCCGAAGGCGTAAAGCCCTACTGAGACTTAGCCGCGGGATTTACCCGCGTTCATCTTGACCGCGGCTTCGACGTTGGCCTTCTTGTCCTCTCCGGCGCCCTGGGCCGCGGCCTTCTTGCGCTTTGACACGACGGCGCCGACCGCGCCGTTGAGCGCCGAACCCAGCGGGAATCCGAGGTAGTGGGTGAGGAAGACGGCCATTTCCTTCAGTTCGTCCTCGGTGAGTTCCCCGTTGAGCAGTGCCGCGTTGATCTGGATCTCGGCCAGATCGCGATTTCCGACCGCGGTCACCGCGGTCAGCGTCATGATGCGCTTGTCGCGCATCGACAATCCCGGCCGGTTCCAGATCGTGCCGAACAAGTGATCGACGGTCAGGTCGAAGTACGCGTCGCCCTCGATGTTGGGCATCTCCCAGCCGTAGACCTCGTTCATCTTTTCCAGGCCCTTGCGGCGCAGTTCGTCCTTGGACATGGTGGGTCACTCCTTCGTGTGTGGAACCCCGAGCCCATCGGCGAGGTTCTGCAATGCCAGCTGCGCAAGCGGTAGCTCGACGCCCACCGCTTCGCCCAGTGCGAGCGCCAGGTTCAGATCCTTCTCCCCGAGGCCCCGGGTGTGCAGGAAGGGCTGGTAGAGGAAGTGGTCCGGCTCCAGCGGGGCCATGTTCTCGCGGATCATGATCATGCCCCCACCCGTCGAGGCCTCGGTGTGCCGCACCACCCGGCCCAGGGCCTGCAGATCCAGGCCAGCCCCCTCGGCCAATCTCAGGGCCTCGCAGGCCGCGGCGTAGTAGGTGAACGTCAACATGTTGCGCGCCAGCTTCATTCGCGTCCCGGCGCCGGGCTCGCCGGCGTGGATGATCAGCGACGCCCACTGCTTGAACGCCGGTTTGATCTGCTCGTACACCTCACGCTCGGCGCCCACCATGGTGGCGAGTTCGCCCTTGGCCGCAACCGCGGCGCCGCCGCTGACCGGCGCGTCGAGATGTGAATGCCCTGCGGCTTGAGCTCGGCGGCCAGTTCGACCGCGGTGGTGTCGCTGATCGTCGAGTGGATCGCGATGACGGTGCCCGGCTTGGCGTGTTCCGTCAGCTGCCGCCACCACATCGCGCACCTGCTCGTCGTTGAGCACGGTGACGCTGATGATGTCGGCATCGGCGACCTCGGCCACGCTCGCCGCCGCGGTGGCGCCGCCCTCGACGAACGGCGTCATCGCGTCTTCCCGACGTCGAAGACCGTCAGGCCGCCGGGCCAGTCGAGGTAGCGCTTGGCCATCGGCGCGCCCTGGTTACCGAGCCCGATGTATCCCAGCTTGAAAACTTCACTCATCGACGCCGCTCCTCCTCATCGCCTCGCTCTGCATCGTGGTCGGCGCGGCTCATGACCGGATTATCTGCCCGCCGTCGACATTGAAGATCTGCCCGGTGATCCACCGCGCCTCGTCGGACAGCAGGAACAGGCACATGCCGACGAGGTCCTCGGGCTGTCCCATGCGCGACAACGGAATTGCCTTGACGATGTCGGCGACCATCTCCTGCGGCGTGGTGGTGCGGTTGGCCTCGGTGTCGATGGGCCCGGGCGCAATGGCGTTGATCCGAATGTTCTGCCCGCCGAGTTCACGCGACAACTGCTGGGTCAGGCCGTTGATCCCGACCTTGGCCAGCGCGTAGAAGTTCGCGTAAAGCCATGCTGCGGTGGAGGACTGGTTGACGATCGCCCCGCCGCCCCGCTTGGCCATCTTCTTGTACACCGCGCGGGTGCACCACAGCGCGCCGTCGAGGTTCACGCTCATGAACTTCTTGTAATACTCGGGGTCGACGGTGACCAGGAAATCCAGTTTCATGCCGCCGAAGATCGCCGCGTTGTTCACCAGGTAGTCGATGCCGCCGAACTCGGCCAGCGTGCGGTCGGCCATCTCCTTGGCCGACACCGGATCCGACACGTCGACGGGCAGAGCCAGCGCCGTACCGCCCTCGCCCTTGATTCCGTCGGCGACCTTCTCGGCGCCCTGCAGGTTGATGTCGGCAACGACGACAGCCGCGCCCTCGCGGGCCAGCGCCTCGGCGTAGGCCTGCCCGATGCCACCGCCTGATCCGGTGACAATGGCCACCTTGTTTTCGAACCGCATTCTGCCGAGCTCCTCTAGTTGACCTTTAGCTGGCTGAAGTCGCAATAGTTTTGGTTTCCAGGTACTCCTCGAAACCGGCCAGACCCATCTCGCGGCCGTTCCCGGACTGCTTGTAGCCGCCGAACGGCGCGTCGGCCGAGTACCAGACGCCGCCGTTGACATTGATGGTGCCCGCCCGGATCCGGGCGGCAACCCCGGCGGCCCGGGCTGGGTCAGCGCCAAAGACGGTGCCCGACAAGCCGTATGGCGAGTCGTTGGCGACGCGAACCGCGTCGTCGTCGCCGTCGTAGGCGATCACCGTGAGCACCGGCCCGAAGATCTCTTCCTGGGCGACGCGGGCGTCGTTGCCCAGACCGGCGATCACGGTGGGCTCGATGAAGAAGCCGACATCGCGGTCCGCCGGGCGACCGCCGCCGCACGCGAACGTCCCGCCCTCGGCGACCGCCGAGTCGAGGTAGCCCTGCACCCGATCTCGCTGTCGCGCCGAAATCAACGGTCCGCAAATGGTTTTCGCATCGTTGGGATCTCCAGGCTTGATCCCGCCCATGGTGGCGGCCGCGATCGAGACCGCTTCATCGTAGCGGGCCCGCGGCACCAGCAGCCGGGTGGTGATCGCGCACCCCTGCCCCGCATGCATGCACACCGAGAATCCAGCTACCCCGGCGGCACCGCCCAAGTCGGCGTCATCGAGCACAATGAAGGCCGACTTGCCGCCCAACTCCAGGAACACCTTCTTGATGGTGGCGGCGCCGTCGGCCATCACGCTGCGACCGGTGGCCGTCGAGCCGGTGAACGAAACCATGTCGACGCGAGGGTCTTTGGCCAGCATGGCGCCGACGCCGTGGTCGCTGGAGGTGACGATGTTGATTACGCCGGGCGGAAAGTCGGTGTGCTCGGCGATCAGTTCTCCGAGCACCGCCGCACACCAGGGCGTGTCGGGCGCGGGCTTCAGGACGACGGTGTTACCGGCGGCCAGCGCGGGACCGATCTTGGCGAGGTTGATCTGATGTGGGAAGTTCCACGGGGTGATGGCGCCGACGACCCCGACGGCCTCCCGTGCGATCGTGCGCCGGGTGGGGATCCCCATCGGCGACGCGTCACCGAGATCCTGATTCCACCCGTAGGACTCGGCCGTGTCGGCCGCGAACGCCAGGTCATTGACCGGGGCCTCCAGCTGGGCGATGGCGGTCAGCATCCGCGGCGCGCCCACCTCGGCGATGGTGATCTCGCGCAGCTCCTCGAGATGCGCTTTCATCGCATCGCGCAGTTGGCGAACGCACCGCACCCGCAGTTCGGTGTTGCGCGACCAGTCAGTCTCGTCGAAGGCACGCCGCGCGGCGTCGATGGCGCGGCTCATGTCGTCCGCGTCGGCGTCGGCGGCAACGCCCAGCACTTCCTCGGTGGCCGGGTTGATGGTCTGGAAGGTGCCCGCGCTGCCTGCGCACGGCTTGCCGTCGATGAACAGTGCACTCACGCCGTCGGCGATCAACGCCATCTTGTCGCTCCAATCGAATGGACACTTGTCCGATATTGCTTCCTCGAACCATAGCCTTCGTGTTGTCCACGGTGCAAGAGGCTGAGCTCTGAACACCATTGCATAGGCTAATAAGCTGCGTTTTTGTCAAACAGGCTTGCTTCGCGTCCCCACTATCCTCTAGCTTGGACATGTGTCCAGCGATGCACTGGCTGTGTCCACCTCCGAGGCCGCCTCCGAGGTCACCCCTCGCAACCGCCGCCAGGAGGAAACCTTCCGGAAGGTGCTGGCGGCCGGCCTGGAGACGCTGCGCGAGAATTCCTACGCCGACCTGACGGTGCGCATGGTGGCGGCGCGCGCCAAAGTCGCCCCGGCCACCGCGTACACCTACTTCTCGTCGAAGAACCACCTGATTGCCGAGGTTTACCTCGACCTGGTCCGGCGGGTTCCCTACTTCACCGACGTCAACGACCCCATGCCCACCCGGGTGAACAGGGTGTTGCACCACCTGGCGCTGGTGGTCGCCGACGAGCCCGAGGTTGCCGCCGCCTGTACGACGGCGTTGCTGGGCGGCGGCGCCGACCCTGCGGTGCGCGCCGCACGCGACCGGATCGGCGCGGAGATCCACCGCCGCATCACGTCCGCCATCGGCCCCGGCGCGGAACCCAGCACGGTGTCGGCGCTCGAGATGGCCTTCTTCGGTGCGCTGGTTCAGGCGGGCAGCGGGGAATTCACCTATCGCAAGATCGCGGGCCGGCTGGATGACGTGGTGCGGCTCATCCTGGTCGGAGCCGAAAATTCAAGCGAGAGCGAGCAATGACAGTTCATGTTGGCGGCCCCGAATTGGGGCTCGATCCCTACGACTACGACTTCCACGAAGATCCGTATCCGTACTACAAGCGGCTGCGCGACGAGGCTCCGCTGTACCACAACGAGGAACTCGGCTTCTGGGCGCTGTCGCGGCACCACGACGTGCACCAGGGCTTCCGCAACAGCACCACACTGTCCAACCGCGACGGCGTCTCGCTGGACCCGGCGTCGCGGGGGCCGCACGCCTCCAAGACCATGTCATTTTTGGCGATGGACGATCCCGACCACTTGCGCCTGCGCACCCTGGTGTCAAAAGGATTCACACCCAGGCGGATTCGTGAGCTCGAGCCGCGCGTCACCGAGATCGCGGTGCGGCACCTCGACACCATGATGGAGAAGGCAAGCTCGGGCGGTTCGGAAACCGTCGACTACATCGACGAGTTCGCCGGCAAGCTGCCAATGGACGTCATCTCCGAGCTGATGGGAGTACCCGAGCCGGATCGCGCCCAGGTGCGCGCCTGGGCGGACAGCGTCATGCACCGCGAGGACGGCGTCACCGACGTACCGCCCTCGGCGATCGAGGCTTCCATCAACCTCATCGTCTACTACCAGGGCATGATCGCCGAGCGCCGCAGGAAGCCCACCGACGATCTCACCACTGCGCTGCTGGAAGCCGAGATCGACGGCGACCGGCTCACCGACGAAGAAGTCCTCGGGTTCATGTTCCTGATGGTGATCGCCGGCAACGAAACTACCACCAAACTCCTTGCCAACGCCGCGTTCTGGGGCCATAAGAACCCGGACCAACTGACGCCGGTGTATGCCGACTTGTCCCAGGTGCCGCTGTGGGTCGAGGAGACTTTGCGCTACGACACATCCAGCCAGATCCTGGCCCGCTCCGTCTCCGGCGAGCTCAACCTCTACGACACCACCATCCCCGAAGGGGACATCCTGTTGCTACTGCCCGGTTCGGCCCACCGCGACGAGCGGGCATTCGACAACCCCGACGACTACCTGATTGGGCGCGAAATCGGGCCCAAGCTACTGAGTTTCGGTAGTGGCGCGCACTTCTGCCTGGGTGCTCATCTGGCCCGGATGGAAGCCCGGGTCGCGCTCACCGAGCTGTTCAAGCGAATCCGCGGGTATGAGGTCGACGAGGCCAACGCCGTCCGCGTCCACTCGAGTAATGTCCGCGGATTCGCCCACCTACCAATCACCGTGGAGGCCAGGTAAATGCCCCGTTTCGAGCCCCATCCGGCCCGCCGACCCGCCATCATCGCTGGGGCGTCGTCAGGCATCGGCGCGGCCACCGCCGTTGAGCTTGCCGCGCATGGCTTTCCGGTGGCGCTCGGCGCACGGCGCGTCGAGAAGTGCGAGGAGATCGTCCGAAAGATCCGCGCCGACGGGGGCGAGGCGGTTGCCCTCCCCCTCGACGTAACCGACCCCGAGTCCGTCAAGGGTTTCGTGCACCAGGCCACCGAGCAGCTCGGCGACATCGAGGTACTGGTCACCGGTGCGGGCGATACCAATTTCGGCAAGCTGCAAGAAATCGACACGGCAGCCTTCGAATCGCAGATCCAGATCCACCTCATCGGGGCCAATCGACTGACCACCGCTGTGCTGCCGGGCATGGTCGAGCGTCAGCGCGGTGACCTGATCTTCGTCGGTTCCGATGTCGCGCTGCGGCAGCGCTCGCACATGGGGGCCTATGGTGCCGCGAAAGCCGGCCTGGTGGCGATGGTGACCAACCTGCAGATGGAGCTCGAAGGCACCGGCGTGCGCGCGTCGATCGTGCACCCGGGCCCGACCAAGACCGGCATGGGCTGGAGCCTGCCGGCCGAGCTGATCGGCCCGGCGCTGGAGGACTGGGCCAAGTGGGGTCAGGCGCGCCACGACTATTTCCTGCGCGCCGCCGACCTGGCCCGCGCGATCACCTTCGTCGCGGAGACGCCCAGGGGCGGCTTCGTGGTCAACATGGAGCTCCAGCCCGAGGCTCCGTTGGCCGCGACAAAAGAACGTCAGCAACTGAAAGTGGACGAGAAAGCCTTGGACTCATGACAACAGCGATCGTGCCGCGCGTCTCCGGCGGAGAAGAAGAACACGGCCATCTCGAGGAGTTCCGGAGCGACCCGATCGGGCTGATGCAGCGGGTCCGCGACGAATGCGGTGACGTCGGCTGGTTCCAGTTGGTCGACAAGCACGTCATCCTGCTGTCGGGCGCCGAAGCCAACGAGTTCTTCTTCCGCTCCGCCGACGAGGATCTCGACCAGGCCGAGGCCTACCCGTTCATGACACCGATCTTCGGCAAGGGTGTGGTCTTCGACGCCAGCCCCGAGCGGCGCAGCGAGATGCTGCACAACACCGCACTCCGTGGCGAGCACATGAAGGGTCACGCGGTCACCATCGAGAACGAAGTGCGGAGAATGATCGCCGACTGGGGCGACGAAGGCGAGATCGAACTGCTCGACTTCTTCGCCGAGTTGACCATCTATACCTCGACGGCGTGCCTGATCGGGGTGAAGTTCCGCAATCAGCTCGACCATCGCTTCGCCGAGTACTACCACCTGTTGGAGCGGGGCACCGATCCGCTGTGCTACGTCGATCCATACCTGGACATCGAGAGCTTCCGGGTCCGGGATCAAGCGCGCGCCGGCCTGGTCGAACTGGTGCAGGGTGTGATGAACCAGCGCATCGCCAACCCGCCCAAGGACAAGAGCGACCGCGACATGCTCGACGTGCTGGTCTCGATCAAGGACGAGCAGGGCAATCCCCGCTTCTCCGCCGACGAGATCACCGGAATGTTCATCTCACTGATGTTCGCGGGCCACCACACCAGCTCGGGCACCTCGTCGTGGACGTTGATCGAGCTGATCCGCCATCCCGACGCCTACGCCGACGTGGTCAAGGAGCTCGACGAACTCTACGCCGACGGCCAGGAGGTGAGTTTCCATGCGCTGCGCTCGATTCCGAAGCTGGACAACGTGGTCAAGGAGACGCTGCGCCTGCATCCGCCGCTGATCATCCTGATGCGGGTGGCGCAAGGAGAATTCGAGGTGCAGGGCTTCCCGATTCACAAGGGAGACTTCGTCGCGGCGTCCCCGGCGATCTCGAACCGGATCCCCGAAGACTTCCCCGACCCCGACGCCTTCAACCCGCACCGCTACAACAAGCCCGAGCAGGCCGACATCGTCAACCGGTGGACCTGGATCCCCTTCGGCGCCGGCCGGCACCGCTGTGTCGGTGCGGCTTTCGCGCAGATGCAGATCAAGGCGATCTTCTCGGTGCTGTTGCGCGAGTACGAGTTCGAGATGGCGCAGCCCGCGGACAGCTACCACAACGACCACTCCAAGATGGTCGTGCAGCTGGCCAGACCGGCCAAGGTCCGCTACCGGAAACGCGGCGCGTAGGGAGCAAGCCTCATGGGCTCATTCAGAATCGAGGCGGATCTGGATTTGTGCCAGGGCCACGCCATGTGCGAGCTCGAGGCACCGGACTACTTTCGCGTACCCAATCGGGGCAAGGTCGAGATCATCGACTCCGAGCCGCCGGAAGACGCCCGCGAAGAGGTCGAGCGGGCGATCGAAATGTGCCCTACCCGAGCACTATTCATCAAAGAGAAAGAGGACTGAGGAATGGCGTCGTTTGAGCGCGCACCACTCGAAGAGTGGGTGCAGAAGTGGCTGCAGGCCAATAAGGACTGCGAGAAGGCGGGCGATTGGCGGCCGTTGGCGGACTTCTACACCGAGGATGCCACCTACGGGTGGAACATCGGGCCCAAGGAAGACGTGATGTGCGTCGGCATCGACGAGATCCGCGATATCGCGCTCGGCCTCGAGATGGAGGGCCTGGAGAACTGGGTGTACGAGTACCAAAAGGTGCTCATCGACGAGAAGCAAGGCGAGATCGTCGGCTTCTGGAAGCAGATCGTCAACAAGACCGACGGCACCCGGGACGAGATCTACGGCATCGGCGGCAGTTGGTTCCGGCTCAACAGCGACCAGCTGATCGAGTGGCAGCGCGACTTCTTCGACTTCGGTCACGTGGCGAAGATGTTCGCCAACCTCATCGAGTCCGGCGACCTCAGCAACGGCATGCAGCGGCGGATCGAGCGCAGCGTGGCCGGCGAAAAACTGCCCGGCTACTACCCGCTCGGGCAGGCCCCGTCGCCCATCTGGTGATCTCCCGACCGGTTGGTGGTCCCCCACCTGTTTACAGGTCGGTGACGCAGGTCATAATGGTCTGCAAATGAGAACACGTTCTAATTGCCATCCGGCCCCGGCCGGCCCCTTTCACCGACACCCGGGGTCAGGGCATGCTAGTGGAGGTCCTTCATGAAGACAAAAGGTGCGCTGATCTGGGAATTCAACCAGCCGTGGTCCATCGAGGAAATCGAGATCGGCGACCCGGCCAAGGATGAAGTCAAGATCCAGATGGAAGCGGCCGGGATGTGCCATTCGGATCACCATCTAGTTACCGGTGGCATCCCGATGGCGGGCTTCCCGGTGCTCGGCGGCCACGAAGGTGCGGGCATCGTCACCGAGGTTGGCCCCGGCGTGGAGGACCTCGCGCCGGGCGACCACGTGGTGCTGTCGTTCATCCCGTCCTGCGGGACCTGTCCGACCTGTCAGGCGGGCATGCGCAACCTGTGCGACCTGGGCGCGGGGCTGTTGGGCGGCCAGGCGGTCTCCGACGGCACCTTCCGCATCCAGGCCCGCGGGCAGAACGTCTTCCCGATGACACTGCTGGGGACGTTCTCGCCCTACATGGTGGTGCACCGTGCGTCGGTGGTGAAGATCGACCCGTCGATCCCGTTCGAGGTCGCCGCTCTGGTCGGCTGCGGCGTCACCACCGGTTACGGCTCGGCGGTCCGCACCGCCGACATCCGGCCGGGTCAGGACGTCGCCATCGTCGGCGTCGGCGGCGTCGGCATGGCCGCGCTGCAGGGCGCCGCGAACGCCGGCGCGCGCTACATCTTCGCGATCGACCCGGTGGAGTGGAAGCGCGACCAGGCCCTCAAGTTCGGCGCGACCCACGTCTACCCCGACATCAACGCAGCGCTGATGGGCATCATGGAGGTCACCTACGGCCTGATGGCGCACAAGGTCGTCGTCACGGTCGGTGAGCTGCACGGCGCCGACATCGACAACTACCTCAACATCACCCAAAAGGGCGGCACCTGCGTGCTGACCGCCATCGGCAGCCTGCTGGACACCAACGTGAACCTGAACCTGGCGATGCTGACCCTGATGCAGAAGAACCTGCAGGGCACCATCTTCGGCGGCGGCAACCCGCAGTTCGACATACCACAACTACTGTCGATGTACAAGGCCGGCAAGCTGAACCTGGACGACATGGTCACCACCCAGTACCGCCTCGAGCAGATCAACGAGGGCTACCAGGACATGCTGAGCGGCAAGAACATTCGCGGCGTCATCCGCTACACGGACGCGGACCGGTAACCGACCGGTCCTGAGTGGCCGTCTTTCCGCACCTGTTGGCGCCGGGGCGAATCGGCGCTATGGTGCTGCGCAACCGGCTGGTGATGTCTCCGATGGAGACGATGTACGGCACGCCCGATGGCCTGCCGTCGGAGCGCACGCGTGACTATTTTGCCGCCCGCGCCAAGGGCGGGGTCGGCCTGATCACGTTGGGTGCCACCGGAATCGACCATCGGCACCCCGAGACTCCCGGCGGCCTGCATCTGGGCACCGACGCCGCGGTAAACGCGCACCGCGCACTTGTCGAGGTGGTGCACGAACACGGCGCCAAGATCCAGCCGCAGATCGTGCACGCCGGGCCGGACGGCCTGGGACCGGAGATGTTCGGCGTCAGTTCCGTTGGGCCGTCGGTTATCCCGTCCTACCTCACCGGCCGTCCATCGGCCGAGATCACGCGGGATCAGCTGACCGAGGTGTTCGACTTGTTCAGGGCGGCGGCGCGACGCGCCGTGGAGGCCGGATATGACGGCATCGAGCTGCACGCCGCGCACGGCTACATGCTGCTGGGCTCTTTCCTGGCCCCCCAACGCAATCGGCGCACCGACGACTATCGGGGCGACTCGGCGCGCGGTCGGGTCCGGGTGGTGCTGGAGGCGCTGGCTGCGATCCGGTCCGAGATCGGCGACGCCCTGCCCATCACGCTGCGCATCTCCGGATACGAACGGGTCGCCGGAGGCCGCCCGATCTACGAAACCGCGCGGCTAGCACCCGAACTCGTGGCCGCCGGCGTGGACGCGTTCCACGTCAGCGGAGGCGTGATCGATCGGCTGGTCACCGGGATGGTCAATGCCGCCGACGACGGCGACGAACTCAACGTCGGTGCCGCGGCCGCGGTCAAGCAGGTGGTCGACGTGCCGGTGATCGCCGTCGGCCGAATTCACGACCCCGTCCGGGCCGAGAACATCCTGGCCGACGGGCGCGCCGATTTCATCGCCATGGGCCGGCCGCTGTTGGCCGACCCGAACCTGGCACGCAAACTGCAGTCGGGGCAGGCGCACCGGGTTTGCAGGTGCATCTCCTGCGAAAACTGCATCGACGCAATGGAACAGCGCTTCTCCGTCGACTGCGCCGTCAACCCCCGCACCGGCAAGGAACGCGAACTGGCCGCACCGCGCACTGGGCACCCCAAGCGCGTGGTGGTGATCGGCGGCGGTCCGGCCGGGCTCGAGGCGGCCCGGGTGGCCGCCGAACGCGGCCACCGCGTCACGCTTTTCGAGCGCGCCGGCCAACTAGGCGGTGCCCTGCGCTGGGCGTGCGTCCTGCACCCGGAAAACCAGCCGTTCCTGCGCTACCTGCGCGACGAGATCCACGCGAGCACCGTGAAACTCGAACTGCGTCAGACCGTTTCGGCCCACGATGTGATGTGCACCGCACCCGACGCGGTGGTGGTGGCCACCGGGGGCCGCGTCACGGTGCCGACGATACCGGGCGCCGACCTGCCGCACGTGCTCACCGGGCCGGGTTTGCGCGAATTGCTCGGCGGGCACGCCGATTCCGCCGATCCGGCCTGGCAACGCCTCGGTGCTCAGGTACTGGGCGGTTGGCGACAGCGGCTGATGCACCCCGCCGCGGTTCGGCTCGCCACCCGCGCCTGGATGCCGCTCGGCCGCCGAGTCGTCATCATCGGCGGCGACCTCGTCGCCCTCGAACTTGCCGAGTTTCTCGCAACCCGCGGCCGGCTGGTGTCAATACTCGAGTCCGGCAAAGACATCGCTCCGGAGGTGGGCAACAAGCGCAAGACCGAACACATGGATCGGCTCGACCGCCTCGGTGTCACCGTCCACGTCCGCGCCGCCGTCGAGCGAATCAACAGCGCCAGTGTGGTTTTCACACCTACCGGCGGGACCAGCCGGGAGCTGACCACCGACAGCGTCGTGCTGGCCGGAACGGTCGAACCGGACACCGGATTGTTCGACGCGCTGGTTGCCGCCTTGCCCGACGCCACCGTGCACGCGGCCGGCGACTGCAGCGGCCTTGGCCTGATCCGTAAAGCCACCGAAGAGGGCGCCCGCGCCGCGTGTGCCATCTAAAGAAGGAGAAGCAGCAATGACCCAAACGGTACAAACCCCCGCATTGGCCGCCTCGCAGGCGTCGTGGCGATGCGCGCAAGCCAGCGACCGGGAGGGCTGGCTGGCGCTGATGACCGACGATGTCGTTGTCGAGGACCCGATCGGCAAGTCGGTCACCAACCCCGACGGCGAAGGCGCAAAGGGCAAGGAGGCCGTTGGCGCCTTCTTCGACAAGAACATCGCGCCCATTACGCTGACGATCACCTGCGAGGAGACTTTTCCGTCGAGTGCGCCGAACGAGATCGCTCATATCCTGGTGCTGCACTTCAGACTTGAGGGCGGACTTACCAGCGAGGTCCGCGGGGTGTTCACCTACCGCGTCAACGACGCCGGCCTGATCACCAACATGCGCGGATACTGGAACCTCGACATGATGAAATTCGGCAAAGAAGACTGAGCCGGGTCAAGGGCCCAACCCGATACGTCCGATTCCGGTGATGTTGCCCTGCATGATCTTGTTGTCCATCAGGACCATGGTGGGGGTTTCGATCGGGTCGCTGAGGATGGTCGCGGATTTCGGTTGCTGGATGATGAGTCCCCCCGAGTTGGGGTCGACGACGGCGTAGCCGAAGAGGTCGAGCGGTGTGGTTTTGTCCGCTCCGATGCGAGTGATGGTGTAGATCAGGCTGTCCGGAATGGACAGGTGCGGTAGCGCCGCACTGCGAACCTTGTTCTCCCACACCGTGTGACAGCCTGGGCTGTCCAGGTCCACCCTGGTCATCCCGCCGACGAACGGCGCCGTCGGCGGCATCGCCGGTGGAGCGCCCGCCGGGACGGTCGGGTACGGATACCCGTAGGTGCTGGTCACGAACACCGATCTCCCGATGCCGATCGGTGCATTCTCACTGCCAGGGCCGCCTCGGGTCAAAACCGGTTGCTCACATGCCAATTGGCCCGTGCCGGACTGGAAGATCAGCGCATGCACCTGGGGGCTGGCGTTGTCGACGATCGTCAGGTAATCGGCCCCGGTGGTGGGACCGAAGTAGACCGGGGTAGAGCCGGTCCCCCAGCTCAGTTGCCCGGGCTTGCGGCCCGGACCACGATCATACGCTGCGCGCCAAAGGATTTGCGGATTACCAGCGCCGTCAAGATTCAGCTCGTAGAGGGCAAAGGTGGTCGCGACGGCGACGCGACCGGAAGGTGCCGACGAGATGCTATTGGCGACCTGCTCGCCGGCGGGCAGCTGCAGGCTCGTCACGCCGCCGCCCAGCTTGGCCACTCCCACCACGCCGTTGCCGGTGGCGAACCAGACGTTGCCCGCATAGTCGGGGACCAGGCCGACCGAGCCGTCGCCGGGCGGTATCACGCTGGATACGTCGGTGGACTCGGTAACGGTCAGCTTCCAGCGGCCCAGACACCGTCGCTGGCATGTGCTGACGCGCAGCAGGTGGTTGTTGCCGTCGATCATCACCACCCGGTTCTCGTTGTCCAGGTAGGCATACACACCACCGAGCAGGGTGCCCTTGGCTACCTGCAGGCTGGCCAGCGGGATGACGCGCGGGACGACACCGCCGGGATCGATCAGGAAGATGGTCGGGACCTGGTTGATGTCGGCGGTGCACAATGCCAGCACCAGTCCATCGGTGCCCTGCATGATCGTCGGACAGGCCGCCAACAGCGGGTACCCGAAGACCGCCGTCGGCAGGTTGGAGCCGGGCCCGGGTAGCGGCCCGGCGTCCGACGATTCGGCATCGTTGTGCAGGGAGGCGAGGCCCTGTGGTGCCATGAACGGGTTGGGCGGTGCCAGCGGCCCCCACGCGGCGGCCGCCCGGGCGGGCGTCGGCAATAGAGTCGCGGCGCACGCGATCAGTACGGCCAACAGTGCAGCGGGCAAGCGCACGTGAGACCCCTCCCGTGAATTGGGTCATCGTGCATTGTTGCGAATGCACAGAACGACAAGGCCGCGCGGCGCTAACGATTTGGCGCCGAACCTATGCTTGAGCGCATGGCGTCGATCTTCACCAAGATCATCAACCGCGAACTTCCCGGCCGCTTTGTCTATGAGGACGACGACGTCGTCGCGTTCCTGACGATTGAGCCGATGACACAAGGCCACACGCTGGTGGTGCCGCGCGCCGAGATCGATCAGTGGCAGGGCGTGAAACCCGCGGTGTTCAACCGCATCATGGGGGTGAGCCAGCTGATCGGCAAGGCGGTGTGCAAGGCATTCAGGGCCGAGCGTGCCGGGGTAATTATTGCCGGGTTGGAAGTACCCCATCTACACGTCCATGTGTTCCCCGCCCGCAACCTGAGCGACTTCGGCTTTGCCAACGTCGACCGCAATCCCTCACCGGAATCCCTGGACCAGGCCCAGGCCAAGATCAAGGCGGCGCTGGCTCAGCTGACGTGAACCGGCTCGGGTGCCGGCATGTCGCTGACACGCGGCAGGGTGACCCGGAAGCAGCAACCCTCGCCCGGCGCGGTTGTCACCGTGACCAGACCGCCGTGGGCGTGCACCAAGGAGTCGACGATCGACAGCCCGAGCCCGGTGCCGCCGCTGGCCCGCGCCCTAGACGAGTCGGTGCGATAGAACCGCTCGAACACCCGGGACGCATCCTCCTGGCTCATGCCCGGACCCTTGTCGGCCACCTCGACCACCGCGTCGTCGCCGTCGGTACCGACCCGCACGATGACGTCGGCGCTGGTCGGGGTGTGCTGTAAAGCATTGACGACAAGGTTGCTCAGTACCTGACGCATCCGGGGCTCATCACCGACCACCTCCGGGGTGCCAGGACCGTCGAGAACTTCCATGGTGATGGTGCGCTTGGGGTCGATCGCCTGCGCGTCGTGCACGGCGTCGCTGGCCAGCGCAAGCAAGTCCAGCCGATTGTGTTCGAGCGGCCGTTGCACGTCCAGCCGGGCCAGCAGCAGCAAGTCGTCCACCAGCAAGCCCATCCGGCTTGCTTCACTTTCGATCCGCGACAGCAGCATCGCGACGTCGCGGGCAGCGCCCTGCCGATACAACTCGGCGAACCCACGAATGGTGGTCAGCGGCGTGCGCAGTTCGTGGCTGGCGTCGGTGATGAACCGTCGCATCCGGTCCTCTGAACCGCGGGCCGTCTCCGCCGAAGACTCCGAAGACGCCACGGCTTGCTGAATCTGGGTGAGCATTCCATTGAGCGCCAAGGAAAGTCGGCCCACCTCGGTGCGCGGATCGCGTTCCGGCACCCGGCGATCCAACTGGCCCGATGCGATCGCCGCGGCGGTTTGCTCGACCTCGGACAGCGGCCGCAGGCTGCGCTGCACCACCGCAAAGCTGACGATTCCGACCACAACCAGCACCGCCACACCGATGCCGAACTGCAGCCAGACCAGCGAACGGACCGTGTGCTGGACATCGGACAGGTCGACCGCGACCGTGGTCAGGCCGTGCGGCCCGCGCACCGACACGGCTCGCCACGGAATGTCGGAGCCGTTGACTGAGGGCAGCGTCACCGGATTGACGCCGACGTCGTTGTCGGGCGGGAGGGCCGGCTCGGCGTTGCGGTCGTTGATGGCCGTGAAGGCGGTGCCGTCGGAGCCGATGCCCCGCACGTAGAACTTCGACGGCGGACGGCCCGGGTCCGGGCCCTCGTAGGGCGGCGCTGATTGCCTCCGCGGCGCCTGCGCCCAACTGCGCGACGCCTCGAGCAGCGTTGAGTCGATACGGCTGATCAGGCTGTGACGCAGGATCGAGGTCACTGCGACCCCCGAGGCGACCAGGCCGCAAGCCACCAGCACCAGGGTGGCGGCCACTAGGCCAATCCGCAGCGGCAATCCGCGTCGAGGATGTCTGGCCATACCCGTACTCTTCGCTCTCGACTAACGCTTAGCGCGGCTCCCGCAATACATAGCCCACGCCGCGCAACGTGTGCAGCAGCCGCTTGTCGCCGGTGTCGATCTTGCGGCGCAGATAGGACACATACGATTCCACGACATTCACGTCACCGCCGAAGTCGTAGCGCCAGACGTGGTCGAGGATCTTCGGCTTGCTCAGCACCGTGCCCGCGTTGATCACGAAGTAGCGCAGCAGGGTGAACTCGGTGGGTGACAGCGACACCGGCTCGCCGGCCTTCCACACCTCGTGGGTCTCCTCGTCGAGTTCGATATCGGCGAACGTCAGTCGGGCACTGCGAGGTTCCGCGCCGCCTTTGCCGGAGCGCCGCAGGATGACCCGCAGCCGGGCGACGACCTCCTCCAGGCTGAACGGCTTTGTCACATAGTCGTCGCCGCCCAGGGTCAGGCCGGCGATCTTGTCCTGCAGCGAGTCGCGGGCGGTCAAAAACAGCGCCGGGGCATCGATGCCGTCGGCACGCAGCCGGCGCAGCACCCCGAAGCCGTCCATTCCGGGCATCATCACGTCGAGGATCACCGCGTCCGGCCGGGCCTCACGGGCCCGATCCAGTGCCGCGGCTCCGTTGGTCGCGGTATGGACCTCAAAGCCCTGGAACTTGAGGCTCACCGAGAGCAGTTCGACAATGTTGGCCTCGTCGTCGACGACGAGGACGCGCGCTTCCGGTGTCGTTTCGGTTGGGGTTGCCGCTGTCATGAGGTCAGTTCCCCCGCTCTTTGTTGAACATTAGCTTCGCAATCATTGTGTAGTTCCTGAGAGGCAGTTGCCAACAGTCTGATAATAGTCTGCCAGCATTACGCGGCTTGGGCTGGGAGTCGTCGACGGTTTCACCTTGCGCGGCGTGCATAGACTTTGACGTATGAACCTCGGCAAAAGCATCGTCGCTTTGGCGACCGCCCCGGCGCGCATCGGTCTCGCCGCCACGGAGGCGAGCTTGAACCTCGCGACCGCGGGCCTAGGCCTGGCGAAGCAGACGCTGGGCGAGGGTGGCGGCGGCTCGAACGCGATGGCCAACATGCTGGGGATCGATGATGCGCTCGCACGCGCCAACCGGCTAGCCAGGCTGCTGGACGATGACACCCCGCTGGGACGCGCGATCGCGCCGGAGGGGCCGCTGGACCGGCTGCTGCGCCCGGGCGGGCTGGTCGATCTGGTGACGGCGCCCGGCGGTTTGCTCGACCGCCTGACCGCGGAGGGCGGCGGGTTGCAGCGCGCGCTGCAGCCCGGCGGGCTGGCCGATCGACTGCTGGCCGAGGACGGGATGATCGAACGGCTGCTGTCCGAAGACGGCGTGGCCGAACGGTTGCTCTCCGAAGGTGGACTGATCGACAAGATCACGGCCAAGGACGGACCACTCGAGCAACTCACCGACCTCGCCGACACCCTGAGTCGGCTGGCGCCCGGGATGGAGGCGCTCGAGCCGGCCATCGCCACGCTGCAAGATGCCGTCACGGCGCTCACCCTGGTGGTCAACCCGCTGAGCAACATCGCCGAGCGCATCCCATTTCCCGGGCTCCGTTCGACGCGCCGCCCCTCGTCGCGGTCGGTGCGCCCGCAACGCGTCATCGACTCCGACGAGTGAGCCGTTAGGCTTGCACCCGATTTACCCGGCCTCCTTAGCTCAGTGGTAGAGCACTCGCCTTGTAAGCGAAAGGTCGTCAGTTCAATCCTGACAGGGGGCTCCACGGAAATATGCTTCTAGCTGGGGGTATTCAATCCTGGCTCGCCGCAACAGAGTTCGAATCCGGGCTCGGTGTCACGAGGATGTCACAACTCGTTGCAAAGTCGCCGCGGCAATTTTCAGCGCGTCGTCTTGGGCGTGCACGTAGGTGCGCATGGTGAACGCCGGATCGGCGTGACCGAGCCACGCGGAAATCACCGCAATCGGCACACCCTGCGCGTGCATCAGCGAAGCGCACGAATGACGTGCGTCATGTAGCCGGATGGCTGACACCTTCGCCTCGCTGCACAGCTCCCGCCAGAAATCGCTGAGCGTGTCGGGATGATACGGCCGCCCGGCCTCGTCAATGACGACATGCTGGCCGGGACCGTAGTCGGGTCCAAGCCGCAGCCGCTCGGTCGCCTGCACCGCCTTGGCACGCTTCAGTGCCTTCGCCAACGCCGGTGTTAACGGCAGGGTCCGCGCCGACCGCTCTGTCTTAGGGTCGGTGTCGTGCACCCGGCCGCCAACCGAGACGCGGTTGTGCGCGATGGTCAGCGTGCCGGTGTCCGCATCGTCGTCTAGCTCGATGTCCGACCACCGCAGCCCGCTAATCTCACCGCGCCGCAGACCGGCCAGCGCGAGATGCCAGGCGTGCCCGAGACGGTCGCGCTCGACATGGTTGAGCACCTGCCGCACTTCGTGCTCGGTGAAGATGGTCAGTTTCTTTTCGGGCCGCTTGTCGCGCTTGACTAGCGCGGCAACGTCGCGGGCAAGAGCGCCTTGGCGCACGAGGTCCGAGAGTACGCGCGAGATCAGGTTCAGCATCGGGTTGATCGAGTTAGCCGTCCATGCCTTTTTGGGGCTGCAAGTCCCGGCCTTCAGATCGTTGACAAGCCGGTCGAGATCCGCTTTCGTCAACTGCTGCACCGGCATATCGCCGTGGCGGTCCCGGAGTGGTTGCAGCGCATTCTGATACGCCGCGCGGGTGGTCGGCTCAATGCCGTGCATGCCCGCCAGCCACTCCCGGCACGCTTGCTCGACGCTCAGCGCCGAGCGCGGTACGAACGTTCCGGCGACCACGCCGCCGGTGATCTCGGCGAGCGCCTTGCGCGCTTCCTGCTCGGTGGCATACCGCCGCCGCACCTGCCGGCGTTTCCCGGTCGCGGGGTTCTCGCCTGCGTCGACCGTGAGTTGATAACGCACGGTGTGCTTGCCGGTCTTGCGGTCGAGCACCTCAACTTTTTTGATCTGCGGCGGCAGCTGTCGGCGGGTCATTCCTGCTCGTCTCTCTTGGCGACGAGCAAGCTGCTGATCAAGCCGAGCCCCGCCGCCGTCGAGCGACTCAGGAAACGGCTCGCGGCCGAGATGCGCGCTCTGCGCGGCTCGAACGCGGCGGCGGTCATCGCCGCGCTCAACCCGATCATCCGGGGTTGGGCGGCCTACTACCGAGGGGTGGTATCCAGCAAGATTTTCGGTGAGCTGGACAGCTACGTGTGGAAGCTCACCTACCGGTGGGCCAAGCGCACCCACGGCGGAAAGCCGAAGCGGTGGATCGTCCGCCGTTATTTCGGCAGGTTCGACAGGTTCAGAGGCGACAACTGGGTGTTCGGGAATCGAGCCGGGATCGATGACCGCGGCAACGTCCCCCACTTGGTCAAGTTCGCCTGGACCGACATCGTCCGGCACCAGTTGGTCACAGGCACGTCGTCCCCGGACGACCCGGACCTGATCGACTACTGGGCGCGACGGAGGCGACGGGTCAAACCCCCGCTGGACAGCTACAACCTGCGCCTGCTCACGAGGCAGGACGGCCGCTGTCCGCTCTGCGGATGCCGTCTGCTCACCGCAGACCAGCCGCCGCAATCCCCACGGGAGTGGGAACACTGGTGGCTGAACGTCGTCCGCAGGGCCATCGCTGCCGACCATCTCGCCCACCAAAACGAGCGAGATAGGCCGCGCGGCATTAGAACCCACCTGACACACACCGCCTGCTACCGCGAGCTTCAAGCTCGCAGACGCAGGCTGCCGGCACCACACCCCGCGACGCCCTCGCGGCTTGCTTGAGCCGTGTGCCGCGACAAGTGGCACGCACGGTTCTGAGGGGGGACCGCCGCAGCAATGCGGCGGTCCTACCCGACTCGGCGACGACGACGTCGGCGGTGAACCCACCGATACCGGGGATGGTGCAGATCAGGTCGCGGAAGCGGCGAAAGGGTTCGATCACCACCTCGATTCGATCGGTGAGCTGCTCGATGGCCGCGGTGTGCTGGTCGATTAAGTCCAGGTGCATGCGGGTCAGAAACGCGTGATGAGAGGTGAACCGACCGTAGAGGGCTTCGGTCAGTTGCGGAATTTTCACCCGCATCCGTTTCTTGGCGAGGTCGGCTATGGCCGCCGGATCGGTTTCGCCGGCGAGCAAGGCTTCCAGCATCGCGCGCGAGGAGGCGCCGTTGAGATCAGCGGCGACCGAGGACAGTTTGATCCCGGCGTCCTCGAGCAGCTTCTCCAACCGCTGGATCTCACGGGTGCGTTCCCGAGTCACGGCGGTACGGGTGCGGGTCAGGTCGCGCAACTGCCGGATCGGTTCGGGCGGAACGAACGACCCACGGACCAGACCATGGGCGCCGAGCTGAGCAAGCCAGGTTGCATCAGCGACGTCGGTCTTGCGGCCGGGCAAGTTCTTGACGTGGCGGGCATTGACCAGCATCACCTCCACTGCGGGTAGATCCTCCAGCAGGTAATAGAACGGCTTCCAGTCGGGTAGCTCCGGCGCGTCGCCGCGCCGGAGCCCCCTAAGAACCGGCCGTGCCCGCTTTCCAGGCAACCGGCTCAAGCAAGCCCCGAAGGCTCCTCAGTTGGGATGGCAGAGTGCTGGTACACGCCGGTGCGGTCTGGGTGACGGCCACGGCAGTGTGTGTGGATGAGACGGAATGCTGTGTAACCCAATGACTCTGACCCCGAGTCGACGATGATCGCGTTGTGGCGGATCGCCTTGGCGGTGGCAGTGATCCACTGCTGCCATTCGTCGGGGTGTTGCGGCTCGACCTCAGCGTGCAGCAGTAGCTGGCCGCAGAGCGGGCAGCGTCCGCGCTGCATGCGGATCAGCCGCGAGCGGTCCGGCCCAGCGGGGGTCTCCCGCGTCGGCGCCGGGCCGCCCAGTAGTCGGCCAGGGCGGGGTCGTCCGGGGACGCCCAGCCCTTGACCAGGGTGTGCCGGGTGATCGCCGTCCAGGCGAACTTAACCAGGTAGGCGCCGCTGTCGCGGTCACCGAATACCCAGCGGTCGCGCCGGGACGGGTGGAACGCGCCGAAGTAACGGGACACGATCCAGCGTCGGCCCTTGTGTGGATGGGTGAACCTGGCCCACTTGTCGGTGAGCTTCCACACATGATTGTCCAGCGCATTGAACACCCGGGCCGACACACAGTGCCGGTAGTAGGCCGACCACCCCCGGATGATCGGGTTGAGCCGGATAAGCACCATCTGGGCGTTGTGGCCCCGCAGTGCTCGCATCTCGGCGGTCAGCCGTGCCCGGATCCGTTTCACGGCCGCCTTACTCGGCTTGATCAGCAGCTTGCTGCGGTAGCGGCGGATGTTGAACCCCAGAAAGTCCACCCCATCATCGAGGTGCACGATACGGGTCTTGTCCTCGTTGAAGACCAGACCCCGAGGTCGCAGCCACTCCGTGAGCCGCGCCTTAACCTGTTCGGCCTGTTCCCGCGAGTGGCACAGGGCCAGCAGATCGTCGGCGTATCTGACCAGCACCGGGGAGTCCGGCCGCGCCGTCCCGGCGTTGGTGCCGGTGCGGATGTAGCGGACTCCGGCGGCCTGCTCCATTCCGTGCAGGGCAACGTTCATCAGCAACGGGCTGATCACCCCGCCTTGCGGGCTTCCCTCCTCGGTCGGCGCGAACCGACCTTGATCGATCACCCCCGCGCGTAGCCAGGCCGCGATCATTCCCCCGCGGGAAACGAGCCGAGCTGTGCGAGAAGATGGGCATGATCGATGCGGTCGAACGCGGCGGCCAAGTCGGCGTCTAGCACCCACATGCGTTTGCAGGTCGCGCCGCGAGCGGTCACAAAGATCGCCTGCATCGCGTCCTGACAGCTACGGCCCGGCCGAAACCCATACGATCGGGACTCAAACCGAGCCTCCCACTCGGGTTCTAGTGCGTTGACCGTCAGCGCTTGCAGCGCCCGATCGAGCGATTACGGGAATCCCGAGACCGCGCCGTTTTCCGTTGCCCTTCGGAATGAACACCCGCTTGACCGGTCGGGGCCTCCATGCGGCGGTGTCGCGCTGCAGCCAGGCGGCCATCTCGGCCTTTTCCCATTCCGCGAGCACGACCCTACCGTCGACCCCGGCCGTCTTGCGGCCAGCGTTGACCTCGGTAACCCGCCGCACACTCAGCAGAGCGTTCGCGCGGGAGCCAAGCATCAACTTCTGCAGATTGCGGACCCGCTTTAGGTCCCCCGCCTGCGTCGCCGTGAAGATTCGTCGCCGCAGCCGCCGTACGTCGTCTTCGACCCGACGCCAATCCACGGCGTCCCAGTCGATGATCTCGTCCTCAGGTCCGTTCACCGTCACGGGTCCAACTTGCCCATCGGTTCTGGCGTCTCCCGATCGTCTGGTCTTCACAGGCTCACCCGACCCACGTCGGCTCCCTTTCGGGCCGGGCAGCTCGCCCGTATCCGACCGGTTATGCAGCAACCGTCCGGCGGAGGAGCCGAATGGTGCGGTTGCCGGTTTCCCGTCGCCTTTCGGCGTGTCGGCATTCGCTTCTTGGGTCATCCAGCGCCCGCTGGGGAGTTGCACCTTCCTCACGGTCGGCCTACCGGCGGAATCGATCGCCGGACCCCAACGGGGTTGTCATGTTGCGCATGAACAAGATTCGACCGGGCAGGGCGCCCCCTTTACCCCGGGGACGGTGGTGCGCTCCCGGCCGGCAACTACCCTCCGGCCGGCACCCGCCGCTTTCCAGCGGCCAGTCCCTACGGCCCCGCTGACACATCCCATCGGCGGGGGTCACCTTCACGAGGCGTCATCAGGGGTTCACTCACGTTCACCCATCACCCCAAGACGACCGGAGCCGCTCCGGAGCCGGGAAGCGCGCTAGCTTCCCGCCGGTCTTCTCCTCGCCCGCAGCCCCCGGATGGAACGGGAACCGCTTCGGCTTCGACCCCGGGCTTCGCACCCTGCAGTCACCCACAGAGCCCGCCGAGGCGGAGACAGGCCCTCACGCACTGGCCCGAGTACTACACCTCCGGCATTAGCCGAACCTCCAATCGGTGCCTCCCACTTCACTCATGCACCCTCATGTCGCACATAGTCGCCGGTGGCTTCCATCACCACACACGTAACCTGCTGTGTGGCAAGATGATCCCGCATCGCCATGATCTGTCGGGTGGTCGCCCCGAACGTGGTCACCGTTTCACTGGTCTTGCGGCGGCCTGCGCCGTTGATACGGACACAGACTTTGGCGTCCTTCTTTGAAATGTCCAGGCCCGCGCAGCGCGGATGAATGATCTCCATGTCGCCGCTCCCTTCTCTCGTAGCCCACTGTGAAGGTGTCCGTCGTGGGGAGGGCAGGACAGTCGGAAGTCTGACGCACGGGCTCAAGGCACCAATCCACGGTTCCCGTGGAAGCCCTCCGCCGCCATGCTGACTTACAGGCTCAAAGCACCAAGGTCTTTCCGGGGACGACCACGACGAACACCAATAATGATCCCGCTGCTCCTAACGCGAGCACAACAGGCGACCACCGCCGAATCTTCGCAAACCACGGTGCGCCCACCGGGCGCCGGTCTGCTGACTTGGCCCCAGGCGGACGGCTTGAAGTGGCTCCACCTGTGTGATCCGCGTGCGTGCCGTCGTGAGGGCCTGATTTGGCCCCATCGCCGCGACACCGCGCCGGTTATGACGAGGCCAGGAAAAGTCCCCACTCCGTTGCGGGTGATTGGCTAACTCTTGTTGGCTCCCTTCTTGTGGTCCGGGCTCGTCCTCTTCCTCCAACGCTGGCAAGGCAACGTCGAGAACCTTGGTTGCGTGAAGGGTCGTCCCTCCGTCCACCTCGATAGCGCTCATCTGAATCGCAATGAGTGGAATAGCTTGGTTGAAGAGGTTGATCACGTTCAGGAAGCGGCCCGTGATCTCCTCGGCCACGATTACTGCTACGTGATCGTACTGAGGAAACCGACGCCGCTCGTTGTCCCAGTATTCCAAGGTTCGAATAATGTGACTCTCATCGGTTCTGCCAAGCTGAATCTCGACTTCGTATCTGGTATTCGTTTCAGGGTCATAAAGAAGCACATCCAGGCGGCCAGCACCAGGCTGACGTCGCTCGACGTCCTTAACGATCAGTTCCTCGCCCAATCCAAGAATCTCAACGTCGCTCGAGATTTGCTGTTGTAACCAGTTTTCATTGAAGTCCGGATGGCTCTTCAATCTCACGACCTTGCACTTCTTGTACTCCACGCCTCAAGCGTAACGGCGGCCTAGAACGACGCCGACTTGCGCCGTCCGGATTTGACCGGGGGTGGCCGTCACCCTGTCGGTCGCGTCTCGTACCGATACTCCATGAGATTTGACCATCTGCCCCGAACGAGGGGGAGGGTGCCGTCCACCCCTCCCCGGCATCGCGGACGCGCACGGCCACAACCGCGCTTTTCGCTCAGCGCACGCAGCGGTCCCAATCACGGTCGCGCGGACGGGGATTCGAGCGCGCTAGGGGCGTGAATTGCGGCCTGGCGGTTTACCATTCGGGGTATGAAGCATTCATCGCCGGCGCGCCGGGTGCTGCAGGACTTGAACGCCGAGCTGGCGGCAGCTGCTAAACACACTGGCAGAAGCCTTGTTTGGACCGCAGCCGACAAGCAGATTTTGCAGCTGATCGCCGACACCGTTGATCGTCGGGTGGACCTGCTGGCCGATTACGCGCAGGCCCCGGCCGAAAGCACGGCGCGGCTGAAACTGTCGACCGAACTTCGGTTACTAGGACTAGAGCGTTCGCTAGCGCAGCTGCTACGGCAGGTCAAGACCGACATTCCGCAACCCGAAACGCAGACCACCGTCAAAGCGCGCCACGCCGCACGGGTGCGCTGGGACCGCGAACGAAGCCCCAATGCCGCGGGATGAGTATGGCCGTCAGCGGACGCTGCGCGATGAAATCATCCGGCTCTATGAGAAGCGGCTGCCGCGAGGGGTGGCCCAACGCGGTCGAGGAGATTCTGCGCTACGACACAGCCATCCAATTGTTGGCGCGGGTCCCCACCGAAACCGTGGACGTCGAGGGACACACCATACGGGCGGGCCAGGCGGTATATCTGCTGGTGGGCGGGGCTAACCGAGACCCGGCGGTCTTTGACCGCCCCGAGGTGTTCGACACGACCCGCGCCAACGCCCGCGAGCACCTAAGCTTCGGCACCGGTATACACGTGTGTTTGGGCGCGGCACTTGCTCGCATGGAGCTACATATTGGTCTGCAGTCGTTGTTCGAACGTTTCCCCCAGCTCACCCTGGCCGGTGAACCGACACTGAACGACAGCATAGGACTGCACGGACTAAAACATCTGCCGGTCTCCCCGGGAGCGGCAGATGTCATCCTTCCTTAAGCCGCCGCAGGAGGAGGAATCCCGCCGCTTGCCTCCACTACCTCGGGCGGATGACACCGTGCCGCAAGCGGATTCAAGCGCACTTGGACGACCGGTTCAGCGAGCGCTTGGTCGAGGTACACGATGGCGTGGCCGGGTGTGTGCGTCGCTGTTCAGACCACAGGCCATTACTTGGGGACTTTGGCGGCGATTTGGCGCGCGATGCGGACTGCCTCATCCCCAACGTACCGGCCCGCCGTGCTGCCGCCCACCGAAACGTCGATCACCACGCGGTTGGCGCTAGTCAACGCGTGTTGATACGTCAGGGTCCTGCTGGTGACAGTGATGCTCAGCATGCCATCTGTGCGGGACACCGGCCCAGTCGCTGACTTTACGGTTCTGCCGTCCTGATGGGTGGCCAAAATGGTGTGGTGGGCACAGGCCGACCACTGCGATACTGAGGCGCTGAAAAACGTGGCCGCTGCCTGCGCCGAAGGAAACAACACAACAGTCTGAGCAACGGTACGAGTTTTCGCGGGATGATCCTGGAGCTCTTCGGCCTGCGACGCAGTCCAACCGCTGCCAGCGTAGCTGTACGCCTCCTCTGTCACGGGCGCTCGACACCCTGGTGGGGACACGGCGATCACGGCTGCGTTATTCATCGCGTGTCGCCCGCCTGATGTCATTCCGGTCGCGCCTGTCGCGGTATCGATCGCGGAGGGGTCTAGCAACAGCCCGTCCAATGCCGCTGTCGCGACAGCAGGCGCGGTGCGCGTGCGATTGTTGGAGTCCTTAGTGACGAAGTAGATACCGACGCCGACAACTGCCAGCACCGCCAGGGCGGCGAACACCAGCTGCGGGGTGCGCCTACCCTGCGGCGTAGGCGCAGGGTAGGCGGGCACTGAGGCAGCGCGCTGGGGTGGTGGAGATCCGGGCGCCCAAAGACCTAATTCCTGCGGGGCGTCTGGCGCGCTGCGCCGCCCGGTTTGGGCAAGTATCACCGAGCCGATCAGGGCTACACCGACGCCCACTCCCGCAAGATAGATGGCTAGCCCGAATGGGGCCACCACGCCGGGTTGGCTGGTATCGAGGCTTCCGTTCGCCTCGACCGGGTAGAGCGTGCGCAAATTTTTGTTTGTGGCCAAATTGAAGATTCCCCACGCGGCAACGACGCACAGGACGATCGGCAATGCCAACCAGTTCCCCTTGCGCTGGTTAGCCCGAAAGCCGCCAACGGCCATCCCGATGGCAAGTAGGACGAGCATCCAACCGCCTCGCTGAATAAGCGTGTTGTGCTCGACCGCGCGGAACACGCCGGTCGGTTCGTTGAGCGGTAGAAATGCTGCGATCGCCATGGCAGTTGCGCCGACGATCAGTAATCCCAACCCGAGAGGACTCCCAGGCCTATTCATGACGACCTACGCTAATACCTGGGGCCCAGATTGGTTGCTACCAGCCTGGGCCCGCGATGATGCTGGGCTCCTATTCGGTCAGGTCTACGACCGCCGCGCCGGGCGCTGAGTGTCGCGGGGTGATCGTGGAGGATTTCGGTGAACTGGCGGGCCAAGCCGTCGAGATCAGCGGGCACCGCATTGCCGACCCGGCCGCCGGTGGGCGGTGCAGTTGGACACCGGCAACCTGGTGTTCGCCAACACCGATCAACTCGTCGCCGAGTGCTCCGCGTTACCGGTCGATCGGCGGTGTGAACGCCGGGGCTGAGGGCCATTTTGGGACCAGTACAGCAACCGGTACAGCAACCCTCAGCGATTGCGACCGCCCCGCTGGACGAGCCAGAGCGTTAACGCGACGGAGGCGACCACGGCGATAATGAGCAGGATCTGGGTTGTCATCGCAGTAATTTATCGAGCACGAAGCAAGCTTGTCTTGGGCCGGGTGCTTCGGTCAGACCATCGAGACCGGCGCGGGCCGCGTCATCGGACGTGTGCCGCAGACATCGCAGTGGCGATATGGCACATACTGGCTGGCCAGCGGTGACACGATGTTGATGTGAACGACGGTGGGCTGGCCGCGTGAGATGACAGCGGCGGGACTGTTGTGCGGATCGTGCGGCGCGGAACTGAGCGAGAAGGCCAAGTTCTGTAGCGAGTGCGGTGCGGCGGTGTCGACAGCGGCGAAACCCGCTGAGTATAAGCAGGTGACGGTGCTGTTCGCCGATGTGGTGCATTCGATGGACATCGCCTCTGCGGTCGGGGCGGAGCGGCTGCGCGAGATCATGGCCGACCTCGCCGACTGCTGCGCAGCAGTAGTGCAGCGCTACGGCGGCACGGTCGACAAATTCCTCGGCGACGGGGTCATGGCGGTGTTCGGGGCCCCGGTGGCATTGGAGGACCACGCCATCCGGGCTTGCCTGGCTGCCTTGGGCGTTCAGGAGGAGACCGCCCGGCTGGCCGTCGCGGTCAAAGACCGCGACGGCATCGACCTTCAGTTGCGGGTGGGACTTAACTCCGGTCAGGTGATCGCCGGTGAGATCGGTTCCGGGCCGTTCGGTTACACCACCATTGGCGAGCAGGTGGGGATGGCTCAGCGGATGGAGTCGGTGGCCCCGCCCGGTTGGGTGATGCTCAGCGCGTCGACAGCGCAACTTGTTGAAGGCACGGCGACTCTCGGCGAATCTGAGTTGGTTCAGATCGAGGGTGTCGATGAGCCCGTCGCGGCCTATCGGCTGTTGGGTGTGGGCGATGGGCCTCGCGCTGCCGGGCGTGCTGAGTCGAATCTAGTCGGTCGGCAGTGGGAGATGTCTGCCATCGCGGGCTTGTTGGACCGTGCCATCGACGGCCGCGGCGCTGTGGTGGGCATCGAGGGGCCGCCTGGTGTCGGGAAAAGCCGTCTGGTGCGTGAGCTTTCCGCTATGGCCTCTGCGCGTGGGGTGGAGGTTTTCGTAACCTTCTGTGAGTCGCACACCAGCCAGATTCCCTTTCACGCTGTTGCTCGGCTCTTGCGCGCGGCTACAGGAGTTGAGGGTCTGGGAGCCCGGGCTGCCCGCGATCAATTGCGCGACCGGGTTTCTGACGCAGATCCGGAGGACTTGGTGCTCCTCGATGACTTGCTGGGCTTCGCCGACCCCGATGTGGAGCTGCCCAAGATCGATCCGGATGCCCGTCGGCGGCGGTTGACCGCTCTGGTCAATGCCGCGTCGCTGGCCCGCGATACCCCGGCGGTCTATGTGATTGAGGACGCCCATTGGATCGATGAGGTCAGCGAGTCGATGCTGGCCGATTTCTTCACCGTGATTCCGCAGACGCCGTCGCTGGTGCTGGTCACCTACCGCCCCGAATATCAGGGTGCACTTGCGCGGGTGCATGGGGCACAGACGATAGCCCTTGGGCCGCTCAGTGATCCGGAGACCGCAGCACTGGTTTCAGAGCTGCTCGGACCCGACCCCTCGGTTGGCGCACTGGGCCACAAGATCACCGAGCGGGCCGCCGGTAACCCGTTCTTTGCTGAGGAGATCGTGCGGGAACTGGCCGAGCGGGGTGTGCTGCACGGGCAGCGGGGTGCATACCAGTCGGCGGCAGAGCTTGGCGAGGTGAGCGTGCCTGCCACGCTGCAGGCAACCATCGCCGCGCGCATCGACCGGCTCGACCCAAAAGCCAAGCGCACGCTGAGTGCAGCGGCGGTGCTCGGCGCGCGATTCACCCTCGACCTGCTGATCGCGCTGGGGGTTGAAGCTGTCGTTGATGATCTGCTGGCCGCTCAGCTCATCGATCAGGTCCGCTTCACCCGGCAACCGGAGTACGTGTTCCACCACCCGTTGATTCGCACGGTGGCCTACGAATCGCAGCTCAAATCGGACCGGGCCGAGCTGCACCGGCGCGTCGCGGCGGCCATCGAATCACGCGACCCCGCAACGGCGGACGAAAATGCCGCCTTGATTGCTGAACATTTGGAGGCCGCCGGTGATCTGCACGCCGCCTACGGCTGGCAGATGCGCGCTGCGACCTGGGCTACCGCCCGGGACATCGCTGCGGCGCGACTGAGTTGGGAGCGCGCCAGCAAGATCGCCGACGCATTGCCCACCGAAGATCCGGACCGGCTGGCAATGCGCATAGCTCCACGCACGCTGTTATGCGGCTTCGGCTGGCTAGTCCATATCAACGTTGCTGGTGCCCGCTTCGATGAATTGCGGCAATTGTGCGCCGCGGCCGGGGACAAGGCCTCACTGGCCATTGGCATGGCGGGACTGCTCGCTGATCACATCTATCGGGGCCGGATGCTTGAGGCGTCGCCGCTGGCATCGGAAGCCATGGCCCTCATCGAGTCGGTCGGTGACTCGACCTTGACAGTGGGGCTGTCCTTCGCGCCGATCCGCGCCAAGATGGTAAGTGGCGAGTTCAATGACGTGCTGCGGTGGTCACAGCGGGTCATCGATTTGGCCGAGGGTGATCCGTCGAAAGGCAACTTCATATTGAGGTCTCCGTTGGCGCTCGCTTTCGCGGCGCGGGCTGTTGCCCGGTATTGCCTGGGTCGTCCGGGATGGCGCGGTGACCTGCGGCATGGCCTGGCCATGTCCCGCAGCACCGACGCCCTGTCCTACGCCTCGGTCGTTGCCTACTTTTACCTCCCGGGAATGCCGTATGGCGTGTTGCGGCCCGGCGATTCCGCGGTGCGTGAGATCGAAGATGCCTTACGGATTGCCGAACGATCCGATAGGGATCTCGCGTTGGCCTTCACCTGGATGACGCTGGGCATTGCACTGGTGCACCGCCAAGCGGATGCGGATCATGACCGTGGACAGACGCTCCTGGCGGAGGCCAGCGAGGTGCTGATCCGACAGGAATACTCGCTGTGCGATTTACCGATCGTCCAGGTGTACTTGGCCCGTGAGAGGGCTCGGCGTGGAGACCGCGATGACGCCATACCGCTCATGCGGACCGCCGTCGACCATCTGGCCCGCGAGGGACAGCTACTGGCGTGGGGCGTTCCAGCAACAGGTGTTCTGGTGGAGACACTGCTGGATCGCGGGGCCGAGGGTGACGTGACCGAAGCCGAAGCCGCAATCGAGCAGTTAGCGGCCGCGCCAGCCGATGAGAGTCTTGCTGTGCGCGAGATCTGGCTGTTGCGGCTGCGTGCTCTCGTGGCGCGGGCACATGGCGATGTCGAGGCTTACACGCAGCTTCAGGGATCGCTACCGCGACATGGCGAAAACGCTTGGTTTCGAAGGACATATCGCGTGGGCCGAGGCGATGCCATGACGGCAGCTGCTCCTACGGGGGTGGTGACGTTTCTGTTCACCGACGTGGAGGGCTCGACCCGTCGGTGGGAGAACGACGCGGATGCGATGCGGGCGGCCCTCGTCGTCCACGACAAGGTGTTGCGCACGGCGATCGAGGCGTATGACGGCTTCTTGTTCAGCCACACGGGCGACGGTTTCGTGGCGGCCTTCGCGTCGCCGAGGTCTGCCGTGAATGCCGCGATCGACGCGCAACGGGCAGTTGCAGTTGCCGGTGCGGATGGGCATCGCAACCGGCGAGGCCGAGCTGCGGGACGGGGATTACTTCGGAGCGGTGCTGAATCGCGCCGCACGAGTGATGGCCGCCGGTCACGGCGGCCAGATCCTGTTGGCGGAGTCGACGGCGGTTCTGCTGAGCGGAGTGGATCTGGTGGATCTGGGGCCGCGACGGTTGCGGGATCTCGCGACCCCGGTTCAGGTGTTCCAGGTCCGAGCGCCAGGGCTACGCACGGAGTTCCCGGCCCTGCGGGCGCTGGATGCGGGTCCGGGGAATCTGCGGGCTGCGACCACGAGCTTCATTGGGCGCGAGTCCGAGGTCGCCGAGCTGCACGCCGCGGTGAAGGCTCATCGGCTGGTCACGTTGACCGGGGCAGGCGGGGTCGGCAAGACGCGCCTGGCGCTGGAGGTCGCGGCGCGGCTAGCCGATGAATTTCCGGATGGGGTCTGGTTTTTCGACTTAGCCGCGGTCACCGATCCGGCGGCTGTGCCCGACGCGGTGGCCGCCGTGCTGGGCATCACCCAACAACCGGGCAAGAGCGTGGCCGACAGTGTGGCCGCCGCGCTGGAGGGCAGAGTCCGGCTGTTGGTGTTCGACAATTGCGAACACGTGCTGGATGCCGCAGCCGAGATGATCGAGGCGATCCTGGCCCGCTCGGCGACGGTGAAAATCCTGGCCACCAGCCGGGAAGGCGTGCGGGTGGCTGACGAACAGCTGTGGCCGGTGCCCTCACTGGATGTGCTCGCCGGTGTCGACTCGGCCGCCGCGACCCTGTTCCTGCAGCGTGCTGGGGCTGTCGCGCCCGGTATTTCGCTAGCAGGTGCTGAGGCGGGCGCGGTGGTAGAGATCTGCGGTCGCCTCGACGGGATCCCGTTAGCCATCGAGTTGGCCGCCTCTCGCATGCAGTCGATGACGGTCACCGAGTTACGGGATCGGCTCGATGACCGGTTTCGGCTGCTGGTCGGGTCGCGGCGGGGACTGGAGCGCCACCAAACACTGCGTCATGCGGTGGCGTGGTCCTACGACCTGCTCGACGACACCGAAAAGACGCTGCTGGCAAGGTGTTCGGTGTTCGCCGGAGGGTTCGACCTCGCCGCTGCGTGCGCAGTCGGTGGCTGCGGCGACGACTTGGCCACACTGGATGTGCTCGATGCGCTGGTGCGCAAGTCCCTTCTCGTCTCCGACCGATCCTCGGGGCGGACGCGGTTTTCGATGCTGGAGACGATCCGCCAGTTCGCCGAGGAACAACTCGTCGCCTCCGGCACTGCAGACGAGATTCGGGTCGCCCATGCCCGGTATTTTGCCGGGCGGGAAGCCGACATCATGGCTCTCTGGGACAGCCCCCGCCAGCGAGAGGCGTACGACTGGTTCGCAACTGAGTTGGCGAATTTGCGAACGGCGTTTCGGTGGGCCGCCGACCACGGCGATCTTGATGTCGCCGCCACCATCGCCGCCTATGTGGGGTGGCTCGGCGCTGCGGTCCAAACCTTTGAGCCGATAGCCTGGGCTGAAGAGCTGATCGAGCCCGCCCGCGCCCTCGACCATCCCCGGCTCGCGACCCTGTACGCGCTGGCGGCGAACTGCTGGGTCGTGGGACGGATCGAGGAGGCTGTCGGCTACAGCGAAACCGGCCAGACGGTGATCGGCACTGGCCACTACGAAGAGGTGCCGTTCGGCATCGGGGGGGTGCTCGGCGGTGTGTACCTGGTGATCGGCCAGCCCGAACGATGCGTCGAGTGGTGCCGCGCCCAGCTCGCACGCGGCCGCGACACCCATACACTCACCAGGTCATCCCTGATCGCCACATTGGCGGTCGCCGGGGCCGGTGAGGAGGCGAGGGCCGCCGCGAACGGGCTGATCGACGCCGCCGAAGCCACCCACAACCCCTATGCGCTCGCGAACGCGCTTCGCGCCTACGGCGGGGCCTTCGGCGATGCTGATCCCGCCGGAGCGCTGGAGGCCCTGCGCCGGGGCCTGGTGATCGCCCAGGACAGCGGCAACCGCTTCGTCGAATCACAGCTGGCGACCCGTTTGTCTCGGCTTGAGGCCGAACACGGCGACCCGCTGGCGGCGCTCGATCACATCACTCTGGCCATCGGCAACTTCTACGACTCTGGCAACGTCGCCTACGTCCGTGGCCCCCTGGCAACTCTCGCGGTATTCCTCGACCGCCTCGGACGCCTCGAACCGGCAGCCACCATCGCCGGTTTCGCATTCAGTCCCTTCACCGCGTCGATCGTCCCCCAACTCAGCACAGTGATCGCCCACCTCCGTGATGTCCTCGGCGAGGCGACCTACGAATCGCTCGCCCGCAAGGGCGAAGCGATGAGCACCGCCGAGATGGCGACATACGCCTACGACCAAATCGACCAGGCCCGAATAGAACTCGAACACCCCAGCTGAATGCTCCCCTCAGGAGCGGAGACGCTCGGCGAGGGGTAGGGGTGCAAGAATCTGTCCGAGCGCCGTGCCCATTCTGACGGCCTGTCAACAGTTTTAGGCAGAGGCGACGGCGAAGAGGCGCCATTCGCCCGGCACTCCCTTGAGTTGGTGGGCGCCGCGCTCGTCGAACTCCAGCCCTGACCCGATCACCAAGTCGCGCAGCGTGCTCGACACGAGCACCTCGTTCGGCCCTGCCAGGGCGCTCACCCGCGCCCCGATGTGCACGCCGATCCCGCCGATGTCATCACCGCGGACCTCGCACTCGCCGGTGTGTAACCCAGCGCGCACCTCGAGGCCGAGCGCGTGCACCGTGTCGCGGATCGCCATGGCGCAGCGGATCGCTCGCTGCGGGCCGTCGAACATCGCGAGGAAGCCGTCGCCCGAGGTATTCACCTCGCGGCCTCGGAAGCGGGACAGTTGCGACCGGACGACGGCGTCGTGTGCATCAAGCAAGGCATGCCAGTCCCGGTCGCCCATCCGTGCCGCCCGGCGCGTCGAATCCACGATGTCGGTGAACAGCACGGTCGCGAGAACCCGGTCGTCGGCCACGTCAGCCTGCTCGCCGGTTAGAAACTCGGCGATCTCCTGGAAGGAATCCCGCCACGGTTCGACGAAGTGGTAAAGGTTGCGCCCCGGCAGCTCGACGTACTTTGCGCCCGATATGTGGTCGGCGACGTCCTTGCTCATCGCGGGCGTGATCAACGGGTCGTCGGTGTGCTGGACGACGAGTGTTGGCACGCGGACTGTCGCAAGCACTGCCCGCACGTCCATTTCCGCTGTGAGAGGCATCATGAGCGCAAGGGTCCGTGGACTCGCCGCCAGGCGTTCCATTCGAGCCCACGTTGCCCGGATCTCCTCGTTCCACGGCATGTCTGGATTGAGCAGATGTTGGTATTCCCCGGTCCCCCACATGGCGACCATCGCATCGAGGACTGCTGCATCGCGCCCCTCCAGGCGGCTGTCGGTGCTCGCGTAGCCCTCGAGCGCGACCAGCGCGGTTGTCCGGGACGGATGAGTCGCTGCGAACAGCGCCCCTGTCGCGAACGCGCCGTCGATCGCGAGGAGGACCGCTTCGCGACTGTCGAGGTCGTCCAGCACTGCGGTAATGCTGTCGGTCCATTGCTCCAACGTCCACGGCGCGCCCGGTGTGACGGGATCGGACGCTCCCGTGCCCGGCTGGTCGAAGAAAATGAGCCGCCCGAGCGATGTCATCGCCTGCACCCACCCTTGAAGAGACGGCAGGTCCGGAAGGATCTCGCAGCAGGTGAACCAATTCGGGATAAACACGATGTCACGAGGTCCTTCGCGTGACGCGCGGTAGGCGACGCGCAAGTCCCCGTTCAGTGCGTAGCGCGTCTCCGAGAACATTGCCGAAGTGTAAGCCGGGGAGCGGGTCGAATTTCGGTGTCACGCAACCGCGCCTCGGGACGCGGGTGTTCTCGGTCGGATTCCGCCGATGTGCGAGGAGGGAGCGCGTCTGGTGTGAGATTCTGCGGGGGTGTCCGCTGATCCGGCTGCTGCTCCTTCGGGGGTGGTGACGTTTTTGTTCACCGATGTCGAGGGTTCGACCCGTCGGTGGGAGGCCGACGCGGACGTGATGCGGGTGGCGCTGGCCGCCCATGACGAAGTGTTGCGCGAGGCCATCGAGGCTCACGGGGGCTGGGTGTTCAAGCACACCGGTGACGGCGTATGTGCCGCTTTCGCCTCGCCGAGGTCCGCCGTCGATGCTGCAGTCGCCACGCAGCGGGAGCTGGAGTTGCCGGTGCGGATGGGGATCGCCACGGGCGAAGCGCAGTTGCGCGGGGCAGACTACTTCGGTGCGGTGCTCAACCGGGCCGCACGGGTGATGGCTGCCGGGCATGGCGGGCAGGTTCTGCTGGCTGAGTCGACGGCGAGTCTGCTGAGCGGAGTAGACCTGCTCGATCTGGGGCCGCGACGGTTGCGGGATGTGCCGACCCCGGTTCATGTGTTCCAGGTCCAAGCAGACGGACTCCGGACAGAATTTCCGTCATTGCGGGCGCTGGATACCAGTCCGGGGAACCTGCGACCAGCGGTTACCAGTTTCATCGGGCGCGATGCTGAGCTTGCCGAAGTGCAAGCGGCACTCCGCGAACACCGGGTAGTGACTTTGACCGGCGTCGGAGGGGTGGGCAAGACCCGCCTGGCACAGGAGGTCGCGGCGGGCCTTGCCGATGAATTTCCCGATGGGGTCTGGTTTTTCGAATCGGCCGCGGTGGCCGACCCGGCGGCGGTGCCCGACGCGGTGGCGGCGGTGCTGGGCATCACCCAACAGCCCGGCAAGACCGTCAGCGAGTCGGTAGCCGCCGCGCTTGAGGGCAGAGTCCGTCTGTTGGTGTTGGACAACTGCGAGCATGTGCGCGACGCCGTCGCCGATCTGGTCGAGACCATCCTCGCGCACTCGGCCACTGTGAAGGTCTTAGCCACCAGCCGGGAAGGTTTGGGGGTTGCCGACGAGCAGTTGTGGCTGGTGCCGTCGCTCGACGTTGACGCGGGAACCGACTCGGCGGCAGTGGCCCTGTTCGTCGAGCGCGCCCGTAGCGTGGCGCAGCATTTCTCGTTGGCCTGGGCCGACGAGGCGGAAGCGGCGGTGGAGATCTGCCTACGCCTCGACGGCATCCCGTTGGCTATCGAACTGGCAGCATCGCGGATGGCATCGATGACCGCCAGTGAAATGCGCGATCGTCTTGACCACCGCTTCCGACTGCTGGTTGGGTCACGACGCGGCCTGGAACGCCACCACACGCTGCGCCATGCTGTCGCGTGGTCCTACGACCTGCTCGACGACACCGAAAAGACCGTGTTGGAACGCTGTTCAGTGTTCGCGGGTGGGTTCGACCTCCAAAGCGCTTGCGCCGTAGCTGGATCGGATGATCTCGATGAGTACGCCCTGCTCGATCTGCTTGATGCGCTGGTGCGCAAGTCGCTTCTCGTAGCGGACCGATCCTCGGGACGGACTCGGTTTTCGATGCTGGAGACGATCCGCCAGTTCGCCGAGGAACAACTCGTGGCCCGAGGCGACGCCACGGAGGCACGCACCGCGCATGCCCGGTACTTCGCCGGACGTGAAAATGACATCCTCGCGCTCTGGGACAGCCCCCGGCAGCGCGAAGCCTACGACTGGTTCACCACCGAACTGGCCAACCTGCGCACCGCGTTCCGCTGGGCCGCCGACCACGATGACCTCGACGTAGCGATCTCCGTAGCATGGTGCGCATCCTTCTTCGGTATTTGGGTCGAACAGTACGAGCCGGTGGCATGGATCGAGGAGATCATCGAGCCAGCCCGGGCGGTCCGTCATCGGCGGCTCGTGCAGTTGTGTGTGTTGGCCGCGCAAAGTTATGCGACCGGACGCCTCGGCGATGCGCTCACCTACTTCGAGACCGGTGAGCAGCTGTCGAAGAGCAGTGATTTCGACGCAGTGGCATACGAGGGCCAGTATTTATCCGGTGTTGTCTACAGCGTGGCGGGTCATCCGGAGCGCTGGGTCGCGTTGTGTCGAAGGGCGACTGCAGCGCAGACGAGTCCTCTCACGGTCACCCGCGGGTGCTTGTGTATCGCGTTGAACTTATCAGGGAAAGGGGATGAGGCGAGATTGGCCGCGGACGGACTCCTGGCCGCGGCAGATGCCACCGACAATCCCAACACGGCGTGCTTTGCGCTGATGGGGCACGGCGCTGCCTACACCGACAGCGATCCGGTCGCGGCGTATCACTCTTATCGCCGAGCGCTCAAGATCGCTCAAGAGACCGGCAACCGACAATTGGAGTCGGCGGTGGCGACGATGCTATGTGTGTTGGTGGCCAACGAGGACGACCCTTTCTTTGGGGCACCCAACGACGACACCATCGATCCGCTCGACTACCTGACCGTGACGATTGGCCGCTATCGCGACGCGGGCAACGTCACCATGATCCAATACCCGCTGACGATCCTCGCTGCCGTGCTCGACCGCCTCGGGCTCCACGAGCAGGCCGCAATCATCACCGGATTCGCTGCAACTGAGATGGCGCGGGCGGGCTATCCCCAAATCAACGCCACGATCGCCCACCTGCGCGAGGTCCTCGGCGACCAAACCTACGAATCGCTCGCCCGCAAGGGCGAGACGATGACCACCGCCGCCATGGCGACGTACGCCTACGACCAAATCGACCAGGCGCGAGCAAAACTGAACGCGGTCTCGAAATAGACCTCGGTTTGAGACACTCGTTGCCCGTCTACTGGCGCGACGTGTCCCGGTGTGGCGGCCTGGCCCTCCACCCATACCGACTGCCTCGAAAACGATGGGTTGATGAGAACGCGCGGACCCGCTAGGCGCAACTAGCGTCACCAGGCTCAACCGCATTGCCAACTGTCTTGAAAACCTGTCTCGAAACCGAGTAGTATCAAAACCCGGAGCCTGACGGGATAATGAGACAGGAGCAGCGGTGGCCATCATCGGATACGCAAGAGTGTCGACCACCGACCAGAACCCGCAGCTGCAACTCGACGCACTCAAAGAGTCCGGTGCCGCTCGCGTGTTCACTGATCACGGTGTCAGCGGCTCGACGGCTCAACGACCCCAGCTCGAAGCGTGCCTGGACCACCTCCGCGAAGGTGATGTCCTCACCGTGTGGAAGCTCGACCGGCTCGGGCGTAACACGCAACACGTACTCGCCGTCGTTGACGAACTGACCTTACGCGGGATCGGGTTCCGCAGCATCACCGAGGGCCTGCACACCGAGGGGGCAATGGGCAAAGCGATGCTCACCATCATGGCCGCCTTCGCGCAGCTTGAGCGAGACACCATGATCGAGCGCACCCGCGCCGGACTCGCTGCGGCTGCCGCCAACGGACGGAAGGGCGGACGTCCCCGCAAGGTCGATGACGCCGCCGCCACCAGGGCGCGCAGCTTGCGGGACAAGGGCATCAACGCGACCGACATCGCGAAGATGCTGGGAGTCTCCCGCGCCACCGTGTATCGCTACCTCTCCGACGGTGTGCCGCTCACTGCGTGACTCTTTGTTCCCGTGACTGCACCCACCAGGACCCTTCCTGCGGAAGTTAGAACGGGTTACGGTTTCGCCATGACACAGGCCGACTATGTGATCGTGGGTGCGGGGAGCGCGGGGTGCGCCGTCGCGAGGCGGTTGGCGGAGAGTGGCGCGAGCGTCACCCTCATCGAGGCGGGACGACCCGACGACAAGGGCCTCGCCAAGATGCTGATCCAGCTGCCGGGCTCTGTCAACGTGATGCTCTCGACCCCGCAGTTGAAGAAGATCTTCGACTGGGGCTACAAGTCGGTGCCGCAGGAGAATGCGCTCAACCGGGAGATCCCGCAGTTCCGCGGCCGGGTGCTGGGCGGGTCGTCGTCGGTCAACGGCATGATCTTCGTGCGCGGCAACAAGAAGAACTTCGACGACTGGGAAGCCGACGGATGCGAGGGCTGGGGCTACGAGGGCGTCCTCCCCTACTTCAAGCGCATGGAGGACTTCGAGGGCGGGGCCAGCGAAGTGCGTGGCGTCGGGGGCCCGATCAAGGTCGAGGTCAAGAAGGTCCTCACCCCGGCCACCGAGATCTTCCTGGACGGTTGCGCGGCCAACGGCGTGAAGCTGAACGACGACTACAACGGTGTCGAGCAAGAAGGCGTCGGCATCATCCAGCAGAGCGTGAGCAAGGGTCTGCGGTACTCCTCGGCGCAGGGCTACATCCACGACAAATCGCTGCCCAACCTCGCCGTCGTGGTCGACACCCACGTCAACAAGGTGGTCATCGAGAAGGGTCGTGCGACCGGCGTCGAGACCGTCGACAAGGACGGCAACGTCGAGGTCATCAAGGCCGACAAGGAGATCGTGCTGTCGGGCGGCGTGATCGGCTCGGCGCAGATCTTGATGCTGTCCGGCGTCGGTCACGCCGACCACCTCAAGCAGCACGGCATCACCTGCCTCAGCGACCTGCCGGTGGGTGACAACCTGCACGACCACCTGTTCGTGCCGATGTCGTATCGGATGGACGAGGCGCTGCACAAGGCTAAGCCCTCCTACTTCATACGCGGTCTAGCCAAGGAGATGCGGCGTAAGGACGGCAGCACCTGGGCCGGTTCGTCGTCGTTCGAGACCACCGGCTTCATGCGCACGTCGCACGCCCAGGCGATCCCCGACCTGCAGATCTTCAGCCTGCATTGGGCGTACCCCAAGCCGAACCAGGACGACCCGAGCAAGCGGGTCAAGCCGCCGACCAAGAAGCCCGGCTACTCGGTGTTCCCGACGCTGATCTACCCCAAGAGCCGCGGCACGCTCCGGCTAGGCAGTGCCGACCCGGCGGCCGCACCGCTGTTCGACCCGGCGTACCTCAAGGAAAAGGAGGATACCGAGGTCCTCGTCGAGGGGATCGGCATGGTGCGCGACATCATGCGCTCGGTGGCAGCCGCAGGCGGCGAGATCCCGGACGGCCCGGAGATCTGGGACGACGCGACGCTGCGCAAGGAGCTGCCCAACTACATGCACACCGTCTACCACCCGGTGGGCACCTGCCGCATGGGCAACGACGAGCGCGCGGTGGTCGACAGCAAGCTGCGGGTGCTCGGCGTCGAGGGTCTGCGGGTGGCCGACGCGTCGGTCATGCCGTCGGTCACCGGCGGCAACACCAACGCCCCGTCGATCATGATCGGCGACAAGGCGGCCGACCTCATCCTGTGGGGATGAGGTCGTCGAGATTCGAAGGGAAGGCCGCCTTCGTCACGGGGGCGTCCTCCGGGCTCGGCGCGGCCGTCACCCGGCAGCTCGCGGCCGAGGGCACGACGGTGTACGCCCGCGACCGCGGCCACACCGCACTCGGCGGCCAACCACCGGCTACCCGCGTACCTAACCTCTCAGGGAAGAACAGCTAGAACAGCAATGACTGGTAGCAGCAAAATCCTCGTCCACCGCGTCGGCGACGCGGCACTGTGGACCGCTCCTGAGTCATCTTCATATCTTAATGGGAGGCCGCGGCTTTCGCCGACGAGGTGGCGGCCGATCTAGGGCTCTGACCTCGGACGGCCCCCACACCCCAGCCTGTGCCTAACGACCAACTCGCTGTGCTTCTCGCGCTAACGCTGCTGCTAGTCGCTTGATGTGTGAACGCGCGAAGATCTGCAGGGGTTTTCCTAGGCCAGGGATAAGTGGTGACAATGTTCCCGTCCAAGTGATTAGACAGCCGTTGGGCCGCTCTTCGATGTGGACCTCGGCTCGGTAATTGTTGATGCCTAATGCATGCCCCAGCAGTTTGTAGGAATGGTGGTGCGGTCGCGTTCCGGCGAGTATCTCCTCGCGCAGGGTGCCGAGCATGTGACTGCGGGTGAGGCGGATGCCACCTTCCCCTGTATCCGGCGCTCCGCGTCGTTCCCATGATGCGGCTACCAAGAACGGCACCCAGTCGGGCCAACGCTCAACATCGATGAGGGTGTCATAGACCGCAACTGGTGTCGCGGTCGATGGCTGCTCGATTCGGTACGAGATGGATCGCGTCATGCCGAGCAAAGCTACTACTAGCGCGCTCGGCGTGTGAACGGATGCGGTCGCCACATTCGCGCCACCAAGAGCAGCGCCACAAGAGGGTAGAGCCCATTAATGGCAACGGTCAGTAGCGCATTGGGCGACTTGTAGTCGAAGCCGGAGCTGGGGCCGCACGCCAGCGCAAACAGCGGCGCGTCACCCAGGATATCGACGCCCAAGTACACACCAGTACCCATGACGATCATCCCGGCATAGAAAATGGCCGGAAGCCGGATCCATTCGTGGCCACGCACGATCGCGTAGATGAGCACGAGGTAGAACACGCCGAAAAGCAGCGCCGATACGAAGCCGACGGTGACTTGCACGAAGCGCGGGTTGGCGATCAGCACAGGATCGATGCCAGCCACGTGGTCGTAGAGGAACCGCGCCATCGGGTTGTGCGAGTGCGGGTTCGGGCGGCCAACCATGTTGGCGGTATCGCTCAGGAACGATGTCGAGGCGAACATCGAGAACATGACGACGAAGAACCAGTCGCGTGGGCGCTCCCGCAGCGGGATCGAAGTGGTTGAGGAAGTGTCCTGGTTGGCGTTCTCCGGCAACGCATCGGCGGTCGTGGACATGAGCCGGATGCTAGACCTGTCAGTCGCAGCGAAGACTGCGAACTGCTAAACCCATATCGAACTCCAATCGGTTGGCACAAATTTCGGTGCGGCTGGTCGGGTACCAGCCGACTAATCGTCTGTTATCGCAGGTCAAGGCGATTTCGTGGATTCCCGGCGCAGTTTCGGGGCTAGGAGTTGGCTAGGTTGCTGACCGTCGGCACGATCATCTGGACTCAGAGGCGACGGCGAACAGGCGCCGTTCGCCGGGCACGCCCTTGAGTTGGTGAGTTCCGCGCTCCTCGAACTCAAGCCCTGACCCGATCACCAAGTCGCGCAGCGTGCTGGACACCAGCACGTCGTTCGGCCCCGCCAGGGCGCTCACGCGCGCCCCGATGTGCACGCCGATCCCGCCGATGTCATCGGCGCGGAAGCTCGGTGGCCGTCGTGGCGTCGACGTCGGTCCAGCCGGTGCGCTGCAGCAAGCCTGCGGCGAGCGCCCCGAAGATCTCGACGTGGCCACCCGCCCATGTATGTGGCTACGAGGATGCCCATGCGCGGACGTAGTCGACGAGCATCGCCCCCGCGGCTCCGGTCATCGTCGAACTGCCTTGTCCCCGGCCGATATTCAAGATAAGAAACTGTGGTGAATTAGCCACGTTCTCATGGGTGGTCACCGAACCAACTTGCACGGCGTCGTAATAGAACACGACGTGATCCGTAAACCGTTGCAGGGTAAAGACATGCCAAGCACCACCCACATATCCCGCGTTGCCACCAGACGGGTTCCCAGTCGCGTCGATGTGGTGGGCTTGCACCAGACCGCCCAAAGTTTCCGCGATGTCGTTCTCGCCAGTCGTCGGCCAATTGTGGCCAGTAGTCCACCATGCGCCCCAGTTGTAGACCTGGGTGCCGTTACCGGGGAAATAGATCCGCGATTCCACGATCCCGGTGGTGAACTGGAAGCCCGGGTTGGCGCCTTCGGCGGGGTCCGTGCTGATCAGCGCGCCATGTGTGGTGTCCGACAGTGTCAGGGTCAGATACCCGTTACCAACGGTCGCGTTGGCGGGAACGGTGGTGACGCCGTTCATGGTGCCACCGTTGAACCATGAGGTGTTCCATTTGGTCGTGTCCAAGGTTGTGCCGTTGAACTCGTCATCGAACGTCATGGTCCAATTCCCCGGCACGCCTGTGGGCTGCATCGTAGGTGTGCCCGGCACGCCTGTGGGCGGCATCGTAGGGGGTGTGATATCGCCTTCGACGACTGTAACGTTGTCCAGGTACAGGTGTCGGCTGCAGAAGAAAATGTTCAAGGCGTTCGTGAATGCGATGCTCAAAGTGTGCGTACCTGCATTGATCGTGGCGGCCGTTGTGTAATTGGTCCACGACTTCGCTGAGACGGTGGTTTCCGAGATGGCATTGCCGTCGATTAAGACGGTCATTCGCGGCGCACCTAGACACGAGTGCCCTTTCGCGCGGATCACCACACTGATGGATGCCGGCAATGAAAGATTCGTCGAAGCCGATGACTTCTTGGACAGTTCGAGTGCGTATCCACTAGACGCGCTGGAACTCGCGATTACGTGCCCGGCACTCGGCGGCGACACGAGCATGGATTCGGCTTCGAGACTGGTATTTGCGGCGGCCGCGTGCGGTGCCACAGGCAATGTGATCGCAGCAGCAGTGAAGAGACTGACAGTGGTCATGCGCAGATATCGCACGGCCGTACCTCCATGAAGTGAAGTGAAGAACCTCCACATCACTGCGCATTTGTCCCAGGGGTATCAGTTTCCTCTCCACACGCGTTAGCTAACAGATGTATCTTCTATCGCTTTGGTAACGATCGTCATCAAACGTTCGCGGGGGAGCCGTGGTCGCGCTGGCGACGCAAATTCTGGCCGTGTCCCGGTGATTCCCGGTTGGTGGATGACCAATACGCGGATGCGGACGGTTGAATTGCGGCATCCTTGTCGAACTCCGACGCCAAATCCCGGCAACCTGTTTGAGCAGCGGACTGGCTTGGTCTGATTAGTTGACGACAATCTTGACGGCAACTGTGACGACGTCGAACAGGTGCGTGTAGATCACCACCGTCGTGGTGACCCTCGCGTGGCCCATGAACCGGCCCGGGCGTAATAAAACCCCTTGCGGCGCTCCGCCAGGTAAGTTAACTTAGGCTTGCCTAATCGAAAGGAGAAGGGTGTTACCGCTACGCTCCCCCGCCCCGACGACCGTTGAACGCGTCGAACGGCGGCTTCTCGGCGCGATTCAGGCCCCGGCGCCCAAGAAGGTCACGCGCCCGGTTGACACGCAGCCTTTCGCCGGGGGCGACCCGCTGCTGGAGGGCGTCGTTCGCTTGTTCAGCATTGCGCTGCGCCACGTGTACGCGGCGCTGTGGCGGGTTGGTGTGCTCGAAGTCCAGGCTTAGTCCGATGGATGGTGAGCCGTGCGAGCCGAGGTAGCCGAGAGGATCGGCGTCAAGCCCGACACCCTCGGGTAGGTGCGAGCTGCCTGCGCCAGATGCCCGGCAATATGGCGCTTGATGATCTGCAGAAATTGAGCGTCGCCACCAGCGGTGTCCCCGTCGTCGGCGCGGGCCGTGCCGGTGGCGCCAACCACGAACGCCGACACCAGGGCGGCCACAAACCGCGAGCCGTCTCACTTCCGGTTCCGCTTCCGCAGCTTCCGCGCCCCGTCCTCGAACAACCACGGCGCGCCAGACTGTAAGAGCATGTCGATCCGGTGGGCGATCAGCTCATCGCTCAACTCGGGGAGCCCAGACAACTCGCGGATGCGATTGGGCGAGACCTCCCACAGCGCGATCGCGCACGCCTCCGTCACCGCCCGCCTGATGTGCGGTCCCTCCGGTCGGGGGCGCTGGCTTGGCAGTTTGGGTTTCACGGTGGTTGGCGGGATCGGCGCGGTCATGATGGCAGGTCTAAGTGGTGTTGTGAGCCGATCTGCTGTGTGCCGGTGACGTGCAATTCGAAGACGGTGGTGATGATGTCCTCGATCACGGTCTGCAGGTCGGTGACCGACCGGTTCAGCCGAGCGGTGATCTCGCACGATCGGGACTGGGCGATGGTGCCCTGCAGATCCAAACCGACAGCGTAGATCCGCTGAATCACATGGTCGTTCAGTTCATGCGCGATCCGCTCACGGTCGGCCAGCACAGTCAGATGACGGTCGCGTTCTAGAGGAGCGGTGCTGAGTATTGGCGGAGCGTTCATAATGTCCCGGCATGCATGCGGTTATCAGCGGAGTTGTTCGGCTTCGAGCGACTGCTCGGTGAGGGCGGCGGCGGGCGGCTGGCGCCGCAGGTCGCCTGGCAAGGCTGGGTGGCCGCGGGTACCGTCTGGGTAGCGGGGCCGGAATGGGCGAACACCCAACTCCAGGCTTACTTTCCGCCGGAGCCGCCGCCTGATGCGTCACGACCACCGGAGGGTGGCGGCGTATACACGCTGATACGGGTGGTGCCCCGGCAGGATTCGAACCGGCGGTTGTTCCCGTAGAGTGACCTTGCTTCACGAGATGCCGTCGCCAAGCTCCGACTGGACGGCACGCCAACCCCACGCTCGTGGGTGGCTCGGATGACGAAGCGGCGGGTCCAACCGGTGCCGGGCAAGAGCACCTCCCTTGGGAGGCTTGACCTTTCGGGAGTTACCGCAATGCCCCGGAATCGCTCCTGCGGGTCGTATGGCCCGCCACCTTCTGCACTAGATCCAGCGGAAGAAACCACACAAGGACGCGGAGCTGCCATGACCGAAAACGGCCTGCAGTACCACGTGCTGCCCGACGACCCGGTGGAGGCCCTGAATATCCTGCGGGAGACGGCCGGGCTGGAGCCGTGGCCGGAGCAGGGCAGCGAGTCAAAATGAAAGAACCGCGCAAGCTGCGCCCGGTGACAATTGAGGGTCCGTTGCGTTATGTGCCGGTGGAGGAGTGGGCGCAGTTCCACCGGGATGCGGGCCACCATCCCTATGCGGTGCCGACGAAGGAGAACCCGGAGAGGTGGGACTGCGAGTGCGGCTACATATGGCGCATCCTGACGCTTGAGCAGATCACGCGGAAGTTCGCCCATCTCAAAACTGCCAAGAAGCGGACCGAGGAACAGCAACGGCGAGAGGCCGAGCGCCTTTTGCGCGAGAAGCTGTGGCCAACCACGCGGCCAAAAAATGGCTCTCGTCTTTAGGGCCGACGAGCGACGATCACAGGCACCTGGGCGGACTGGGCCACCGCGGTGCTGACCGAACCCAGCACCATCCCGGTGAATCCTCCCCGGCCGTGGCTGCCGACGACGACCAGCTGCGCGGACTCGGACTGCTCGACGAGCTCCTGTGCTGGTCGGTCGGCGACGACGACGCGGCGCACCACGACGTCGGGGTAGCGCTCCTGCCAGCCCGCCAGCCGCTCACTGAGGGTCTCCTCGCCCAGCGCCTGCATCCTTGACCGGTCGACGCCGGGGAACTCGGACACTTCGGTGTCGCTCCAGGCGTGCACGGCGACCAGCTCCACCCCGCGCCACGATGCTTCGTCGAAGGCGATCGAGGTGGCCAGTTCCGACGCGGGCGAACCGTCGATGCCGACCACCACCGGCGCCTCCGACAGGTGTGCCATCAGCGGGTCCTGGTCATGGATGACCGCCACCGGGCACTGCGCATGGTGCACCAGGCCGGTACTCACCGAGCCGAGCAGCACACGGGCCAGCGCACCACGTCCCCGGCTGCCGACCACGACCAGCGCAGCCTCCTTCGACAAGTCGACCAGCGTGCGTACCGCCGGGCCGTTAACCATCTCACTGGTGACCTCGATCGGGCTGCCCTTGGTGGCGTCCTCGACGATCTTGAGCGCGTCATTGAGGATCTTGCGTCCGGCATCCTGCTGCCATTCCAGGTACCCCGGCGCCATCGACATACCACCCCCAAACGAATAGGGCGTTGGTTCTGTCAGCAGCATCGGCGGGTCTTGTACGTTGACCAGGCTAAGGGCAATGTTGCGCATCGCCGCCTCGCGTGCCGCCCAGTCAACGGCGAGCTTTGATCCTGACGACCCGTCGACACCGACGACGATGCCACGATGCGTTACAGGGAGGGACATTCGTTTTCCTTCCGACCAGCGGACTAAGGCTATCCGAGTCGGTCGAGTTCGGCGGCGTGACCTGTCTTCTCGGTGTCACGCCGAAGCCTTGTTGCGCGGGGTTGCGTTGATGCTGTGCGAAGTTGTCCGCCGTCGCAGCCGGTGCGACTACTCAGCCCGTCGAGACTGTGATGGCAGTGGTGGCAGCAAGCCGTGACGGCGCATCGATCAACGCTGCCGCCAAAACAAAGGGAATCAACTACCGGACCGCGAGGCGGATCGTGGAGGCTGCCGCAGCCTAGCGGCAGCGGCAGCTCTCGGCGGTCGGCTGACGGGGTCAGACCACCATCGAACACACGAAACCTGTATTACTCGCTAAGGCACCATGGGCTGCCAGCCTCGTAGAGTCTCCGCTGTGGGATTCAAGGTCTATAGATACAAGTCTGAGCCGTTCGACGAGTTTGGCGACGGGGACAGGTACAAGGTTATTGAAGGCGGCGCACTTGAGATTTGGCACGAGGACGGGTCGAAGTTGACTATCAGCCCAACGCGCTGGAGTTGGGTGGAGGAAGACGCGCCCGCGCACGCATGAGCCGCTCCTACCCCAGTCGCCGGATTCGCTGAACTCCGCCAGTGACCGTCAGACCGATCTGAAAGCTGGCGACGACCATCCGATCTGACCGGCCCCGGGAGAGTCCACCCTTGATTTCCTCGCGCGGGCAGCAAGGGGAGACCACGGCTTCACGGTGCCTGGGCGGAGCCTGCTTGCCCCAGATGTGGTGGAGGGCCAGTCGCGGTAACCTCCCGGATCTGGTTGCCGCCGGAGCGTTTCGCGTCATACATTGCGGCATCGGCGATGGCGATCAGATCGTCGATCGTCTGGCAGCTGAGGACTGCGACGGATTTCAGAGGAAGCCGGGCGACTCCCAGGCTGGCAGTGATGCCGAACGGTATGGCCGCGACGGCGTTTCGCACAGTTTCGGCCCACCCGTTGATCTGATCGTCGCTGACGATATCGGCGATGCAGAATTCCTCGCCCCCCACGCGCGCGACGACCGCAGTGTCGCGGCTGTGGTGGCGAAGGACATTGCCAACCGCGATCAGGGCCCTGTCGCCTAACGCGTGGCCATATGTGTCATTGACGTTCTTGAAGTGGTCCAGGTCGACGATCGTCACGGCCAGACACCGGTCGGCGGCAAGTGTGTGTGCGGCCACCAGATGACCGGCCGAACGATAAAATCCGCGCCGATTGAGCACTCCGCACAGCGGGTCGACATCGGAGTCCATCACGTCGATACCGAGGAAATGCACCAGCGTATGGCTGACGAACGGCACAGCGACCATTACGACAGTAATTCCCACAAAGACGCAGACGGCTCCCACAACGTCGCCGCTACTGGCGGACAGCTTGATCGCCAAGGCCAGTGTCGTGGCTGCTGCGATGGCCAGGGTCAGGAGCAGAAGAGTAGCCCTATGGAAGAAGGCGACATATCCAGCCAGCGCGGCAAACGCCATACATGCGATCAGGCCGAATAACGCGTTCGAGTAACTCAGGCAGACAATGGCAATACAGGCAACGACCGTAACGGCATAACAGATCGATTGCCGTCGCGTCGGCCACCGGCGGGCCCAGAGCAAAGCCAGCGCCATGCACCACGCCACTGACAGCAGTACTGCAATGTCGGTCACCGCGCGGTTGGGACCAGCGGGGCTCCACGTCATGGCCAGTGTGATCGCACTGAACGTGGCGGTTATTGCGGCGACGGACAAACGGACGAACGTATGCAAATCCCGCGACGCCAGATAGCCCGTGAGCCAGTCGTAATGGTCGGGTTGGCGCCACCACATCGCCAAGCGACTCACGCCGCACGCCATCTCGTCGGGCGACGATGCCGCTCTCGTCTTGACAGCCCGGAACCAGCGCGAATGGCCCTCACGGCATGCTGGTTCGCCATCAGCCTCCCGCTAGTTGCTGGCATCGTTCGCCCTCAGCTATGGGCGTTAGCCTTTCCATCAGACCACAGACTATCGTTGGCTAACAAAGCTGACCGCAAGGTCACAGGCCGCCGAAGCGACAAGACGCGCCGCAATCCCTTTGCTGGCCGTCGATTCGTTGACGACCACACGGAGTCCGCCTGTTTCCGTATCTCTGATCGCCCTCGTGGCCACGCTTTGGCCATAATTTGCCCACAGTTACAGACACCTCCGATGAGCGCCAGTGATGAACTGCCGCTGCTAGAGCGGGCTTTCGCCCTCCTCTGCTGGGTTGCCACGACAGTTCAATCCTGACAGGGGGCTCCCTCTCACCAGCGGCTCCCTCTCACCGCGGAATATCCGCTGGTAGACGCCGTTTTTACGTCGCATATCCACGTGCTTACGTCCGCCGTGCCCACATTTCTGCCCAACCGATAGCACGCCTCTGAGCCTGACTCAATAGACCGCCCAGCAGTCCGCCCGCAGCAGCGACTAGGGCCAAGAAAACTTGCTATCGGTCCTGCTGGTCAGCGGTTGCCGCCCAGGAATCCGGCTCGGACCGCCCACACCGCGGGGCGCCATCTGCGCTGGGGGCAAAGTCGTCGACATCGACGCCAACGAAGACTCCCAAGTCGTCGCCGAATCTATGAAAGTGTTAGCCGCGCACGGCGTGCAGGAAGCACTCGCTGACCCGATCGTCAGCTGAACATATCTTCAGTCGTGTTTCTTTGTCGTCGACGGAATAGTCAAGATCTGTGGATCGGCGTGTCACGCGACTTGCTGATTACCTCCTGATTCGTTGGGTCGTTCGACGAGCGTGCCCTTATCGAACCTGGCACCGGCTCTTGATCAGACGTAATTGGACTTTCAGATCATTCTCGGGGAGGTGCGCCGATTGATGTCACTAGGCCGAGGGTCATCCACAGGTTCTAATCATTGCTCGAACGCACCTTATAAGAAAACAGAGATCGTCAGACAGCGGTGAATTTGCATTCACTCCGTCTCGAAAGAGGCGAAATACGAGGCTCTCAAAAATCTGTGCCGGAATCACCGTGAACGCGGACGACCCGTCGTGAATGTGTCGCAGTCAAGCTCGTCGGGAGGGGTCCTACCGGTGGAACCGGACGCGAACCCGGTAGAGGCTGTGCGCACCTGGCTGATCACCAGCAACAACCTCACGCCACGGCATCAGCCCTCAGCCGCGCACCGCCGTCGGCGCCCTATGAGGATCTTGCAACCGGGCGGTCACCATCAGTACCAGTAGCGTCTGCCGCCGACCCTGCGATTGCCAAACTGCCCCAGCAAGAACAGGATAATGCCGACAATGAGCAGAATCCAACCTCCCCAGACACATATCGTCTCTACGTTGAGCGGCACCCCGGTTAGCTTAGGCAAAAGTAGGTAGCCGACCAAGAGCAAGATGACGCCTAAGGTAATCATGCTGCCTCCATATTCTGACAGACGTCGACACGTTGACGTGTCTTGGAAGAGCGAATCCAGAATACGGACTCCAAGCGCGCTTCTTCTTCCATTTGCATCGCTTGCGAGTAGGTCACGGCTGTGACTTCTTGTGGAAGACGTCAATGACCTTCTCGCCGGCTTCCTTAAGCTTCTCGCCGGCCTCCTTAACCTTCTCGCCGGCGTCTTTGAGGTGAGACTTCATCTGTTCGCGCTGGCCCTCATGTTCAGTGCTCTTGTCGCCGGTAACCTTGCCCAGCGCTTCCTTGGCCTGACCGCCAAGATCTTGGATCTTGTTCTTCGCCTTATCCGTATCGCTCACAGTGTGTCTGCTCCTTCTCTTTCTTTGTGGGAATGGACCGAGGGGTGGCCCAAACCTCACTGACTGCGAACGCTAATCGCCCTGGCGGTTGGCCAATAAGGGCGAAGGTCACAGAGGAGGGAGCCGATGGTCCCTGGGGCCGGAAGCGAGGGACGTTACAGACATCTCCAGTGATCTCGGGTGATGAACTTCCGCTGTTAGAAAGGCTTTTCGGCCTCGTGTGCTGGGGCGCCAGGCGAGTTCAATCCTGACGGGGGGCTCAATTGCCGTGGCAGCGGTCGCGCTGGTGAATCGGCGTGGTCGGCGTTGCTATGTCGAGCGCAGCGCCGGTTTGGCCCACATAAGTTCGGCGTAAACGTCGAGCGTCATGCCACCGAAGCGTGCCCGAGCATCCGCTGCACAACCTTCACATTGGCGCGCGATGAGATTGCTAGCGAGGCCGCCGTGTGGCGCAGCGCATGCGCGGTGATACGCGGAAACCCCACGGCATCGTCGGCTGTTGCTCATCGCCCGCCCGAGACGGCCTGCGAGGAGCAGGTCTCTTCGGTGGAAACTCCATTTGTGCTGTCGTGATCGCGGTACGATTTGCGTGTTTCCGCACGGCGCGACGATCACCTCAGCTGGGCGACCGCCGGGTCGTGATCCGGCGGTGGGAGGTGCGGAATGTCGCTCGTGATTACAGCCCCGGACGTGATGGCTGCAGCTGCAACAGATTTGGCGAATATCGGTTCAACAATTAGGGCGGCCGATGCGGCCGCGGCGTCCCCGACGACGGGGATTCTGGCCGCGGCCGAGGATGAGGTGTCGGCGGTCATCGCGCCGCTCTTTTCCAGCCACGGCGAGGCCTTTCAGGCGCTGAGCGCGCAGGCGGCGCTGTTTCATGAGCAGTTTGTGCAGACGTTGCTGCATAGTGCGAGCGCCTTTGCGGGCGCCGAGGCCGCGAACGGATCGTCGCTGCAGAACCTGAAGCAGGACCTTCTGGGCTTGATCAACGCGCCCTCTTACGCGTTGACCGGGCGCCCGCTGATCGCCCCCGGTGCCCCCGGTACCGGAGTGCCGATGAGTCAGAACTTGCTGGTCAACCCCCGCTTCGAAGTGGCCGACCCGTCGGTGTCGGGCTACAGCGGGGTGACCATTCCGGGCTGGACGGAGACCGGCACCCCGACCGTGATCCCCTACGGCACCCCGCGCGCGATTCTTCCGTTCGCGATTCAGTTGCCGGACCTGCCGAAGTTCCTGGGCTTTCCACAACACGCGCCCCCGGGCGGCGGCCACAATTTCGCCGGCGGCGGCCCCGTGGCCACGTCCACCATCAGCCAAACCGTCGACCTCACCGGAGCGGCCGGAACGCCGTACACGCTGAGTGCAGACCTCGGCGGCCGCCTCTTGAACCCGTCATCGGCCTCAGTGCAGGTCACCTTCTACAGCTCCACTGGGGCCGTTCTGGGCACCGGCTCGACCGGGTCGGTCACGCTGCTGGATCGTCTGGGTTTCACCGAGTTTCAGCCACGTGAGACCTCCGGGACGATCCCGGTGGGCACCACCTCCGCCGTGGTGACCACGACTTTCGCCGACCGCTGCCCGATCCTCGGCCATTACAACGACGCCTACGCCGACAACGTGTCGTTCAGGGTCGGCGATCCCAGCCTCACCCCGGCGCAGCTCACCGTGCCCACGTCCCACGTCGGCCAAATCGATCACGTGCAAGTGATCTACCTGGAGAACAAGGGTGTCGGCAACATCATCGGCAGCCCCAACGCGCCATACATCAACAGCCTGATCAACAGCCAAGATTATGTGTCCAACTATTACGCGCTGGGCCATCCCAGCAACCCCAACTACTTCCGGATCATGGGCGGATCGGATTTCGGGATCGCTTACAACCCCGTCTCGAACGTCATCAACGCACCCAGCCTCATGCAAGAAATGGATCAGGCGGGCATATCGTGGGCCGGCTACGCGCAGGGCATGCCCTTCCCGGGTGCCACGATGTCGTCGGGTACCTACGCCCCCGACGCATTACCCTTCCTCGAATTCAAATACGTCTTCAACAACACTCCCGCCTACCTGCAGACACACCTGCTCCCGACGACGCAGTTGTCCACCGATTTCGCTAACCCGAACACCGCCCCGAGATTCGCGTGGATCGCTGCCGACAGTGCCAACAACATGGAAGGCCCTGTCAACACCCCCGGTAGCGTTGCCCGCTGGGCTCTCAGCCAGCTCACGAACCACCAGTACAACGTGGCGGCCGGCGACGCGTTCACCCAGCAAGAAGTGCAAGCCATTGAAGCATCGCCAACATGGAATTCGTCGCAGAGCGATGTCATCTACATCACGATGGACGAGGACTCTAACAATCTGTCGCTGGGTCTTGGTAACCAAGGCAACCACGTTGTGATGGTCGCCATCCCGAACCAGGCCGCCATAGCTGCGGGGATGCAACCCGGCCCGTACGTCGTCTCCGGCTACGCCAACCAGTACAGCCTGATGGCCACGATTGAAGACAACTTGGGCCTGCCCCCGCTCACTGCCAACGACATGTACGCCCAACCCATGAACGGCCTCTGGACATAGAGGTGTTTCGGTAATTGGGTGACTCGCGGTCATAAAGAAAGGCCCATGTGGGCGAGGAAGGCGAAACACGGGTCGTAGCTGGAGCCGACGCGGCAGTCTGTTACTCGGCGTTACCACAGGGCTTAAGGGGCGACCACCAAGACCAGTGTGAATATGGTGTGCTCTCGCTCGGTGAATAACCCGCACCAAGCCCGCGAAAAGGTAGACAATATTCCCGAAACCCCGTGGGGCATCGTGGCCCCGATCTCCTGCCGATAGGTAGTGGCCGAATGGCCCCAGGGACGGCATGACTATGTGTCATGACTTATCGGGAGGTGTCCGATGTCGTTTGTGATTGCGACGCCGGAGTTGCTAACAACTGCGGCAACGGATTTGGCGAATATCGGTTCGGACGCTCGGTGCGGCCAACGCCGCCGCGGCGGCCCCCACGACATCGGTCCTGGCCGCGGGCGCCGACGAGGTATCGGCGGCCATCGCGGTGCTGTTTGACGGACACGCCCAGGCCTATCAGGCCCTGAGCGTCGCCCGACATGGTGCCCTCCGCACCCGGCCGCAACCAGACGTAATTCCACTCCTCCACGTCGCGGTTCTGGCACTTGGCAGTTCCGAGGGCCACCGCTATCCAGCGTCCGCCGACGTCGTCGAATACCAGCTTTGTCGGGTGGGCAAGTGTCCCTTTGGTTCTCGATGCGGTGGCCACGCATGCGTTCGCACCACAGTCCGACCGCAGGGTCGAAGTCTCTTTGCTTGTCGATGCGCCCTGAATCTGATTGCCCGTCAAGGAAAGTATCGGGCCGAAGTCGGTCGCATAGGTGCCGGTGAAGGGGCCGGTGTTGGGAAGTGCCGCGCTCGGCCGGCCGGTAGGTGGGTGCGTGGAGTTGCCCGTGCGGGTCACAGCAATGGCGACGACGACGCCGACGACCGCAAGCACGGCCGCAATGCCCGCCAGGACGATGCGACGCCGTTTCCGACCCGGTTGGAAGCCCTTTCCCCCGCTATCCCCTGTCCCGCTCTCGCCCTTTGCAATTGGAGCGGAATCGGGTGCCGGCGCCTAGGGAGCGGCTTGTGTCGCGGGGTACGGCGAGCTCGGCCCATAGACGAGGTCGGGTGCCAACATCGTGTCGTCGGCGCGCGGGCGCCCCAGTGCGAGTTGGGTCTCGCCGGCATCGAGCGCGCGTTGCAGCGCGTGCGTGAAGTCCTGGCAGCGGGCGAACCGTTCGACCGGCTTCTTGGCCATAGCCCTGGCGAACACCCGATCCATCGGTGCCAATTCGCGGCGGCGTCCCCCGAGCGGTGGCGGCGGCGCCATCACGTGTTTGGCGATGACCGCCGCGGGGGTCGGAAGGTCGTAGGGCTGCGTGCCGGTGAGCAAGTGAAAAGCCGTGCAGGCCAACGCATACTGGTCGGCGCGCCCGTCGAGCGACTCACCCATCAGCTGCTCGGGCGCAGCGTACGCGACCGTGCCCATGGCCATGTTCGTTGTGGTCAGACCCGTGTCGTCGACGCGGCGCGCGATCCCGAAATCGGCCAGGAACACCCGCTGCGACTCCGACCCCGGGTCGGCGATCAAGATGTTGGCCGGCTTGACATCGCGATGCAGCAGGCCGCCCTGGTGTGCGTAATCCAGTGCCGACCCCACCGCGGTGATGATCTGCATCGCCAACCCTACGGGCATCCCCCCGCGGTAGCGCTCGCGCAACATTTTGGCCGCGTCGGTGCCCCGGACGAAGTCGATCGAGATCCACAACTGGCCGCGCGACTCGCCCCGGTCGTGGACGCCGACAATATTCGGGTGCGACAGGCCCGCAGCGACGTCGGCTTCGCGCAAAAACCTGGCCCGAAACTGCGGATCAGTGCTGAGTTCGGCGGACAGCACCTTCAGCGCGTCCTGGCGTGGTAACCGCGGGTGTTGAACAAGGTAAACCGTGCCCATCGCGCCGGCACCGAGCACCCGCAGGATGGTGTATCCCGCAAATTCCTCGCCGATCGCCAGCGGCATGGGCAAAATCGTAGGCCCGCGGGTTCCGCCAATGCGCCGCTTCAGCAAGTCGGGAATTTTTGCCCCCTCGCCGGTGTGCACCCCGGTGAGGCCGTCGCACCGGCGGTCGCGGTGTCGGCGATAATGGCGGCGCCATCCCTGGCCGCCCCTAAGGAGAAGTCCGAATAAGTGGGATGCTTGGTGGCAGGCAACGAATCGAGGTCGACATGCCAGCCGCCGTCGTGGACACCGAACTCATCAAGGACGCAGTGCGGTCAGCATGCCGCGCGCCGTCACTGCATAACAGCCAGCCCTGGCAGTGGGTAGCTCGCCGGGGCCAGCTCGAGCTGTTCCTCGGTTTAGACCAGGCGATGGTCGCCGACCGGTCGGGCCGGGAGGCGCTGATCGGCTGTGGCGCTGCGCTCGACCACCTTCGAGTTGCGATCGCCGCAGCGGGGTGGCAAGCCCAAGTCTCCCGGTTCCCCGATCCGAACGACCCGAATCATCTGGCGTCGATCGCTTTTACCCCGATGGAGTGCATCACCGACAGCCAACGAAGCCGCGCCAGCGCGATCTGGGCACGCCGAACTGACCGATTGCCATTCATTATCCCGATGAACTGGGAAGGGTTCGAGCAGTCGCTGCGCAGTGCCATCGACAACGACGCCGTGCATCTGGAGGTGCTGCCCGGCGACATGCACCACAGGCTGGCTCGGGCATCGCGGGTCACCGAATCGCTGCGGTTCTATGACACCGCCTACCACAATGAGCTTCGCTGGTGGACAGCACCATTCGAGGCGACAGAGGGCATTCCGTACAGTGCCCTGGTGTCGACGGCCGAAAGCGATCGTGTCGACGTCGGACGGGCGTTCCCGATGGCGCATAACCGTGAACGGCGCACCGAGGTCCCGGAAGACGAGGCGACGATTCTGGTGCTGTCCACGGACGGCGACAGTCGCCTCGACGCGTTGGTATCCGGCGAAGCGCTCTCGGCGCTGTTGCTGGAATGCACGGTGGCGAACCTGGCCACGTGTCCGGTAACCCATGTCACCGAGCTCAAAGTCACCCGCGAAATGATCGCGGGGCTGCTGGAAGAGCCCAGACGGCCGCAAGTGCTGGTGCGGGTGGGGGTGGCGCCCGCGGCGGCCGAACCACCGACACCGACGCCGCGTCGACCGCTTGACGAAGTCTTGCGGCTCGAAGGTTAAAGGAAAATAGGGCGTAAGTACTACCGCGCCAAGATCGGCCCAAGATCGCAGTAGCGTCCTACTGCTGCCGTCGCAACTTACCCGAGTGACGATCAATCGGTCACAACCCAAATGGGAGAGGCCTGATGCGATGTTGCCTGACGGGACATTGGCGGTTACTTCGAGCGCGACGCCGGTACTGCAGCTCAAGGGCGTCGGCAAGACGTATCGCAGGGGCGACGAGCAGGTGCGTGTGCTCGTTGACTTTGACTTCACCTTGAACGCAGGCGAATTCGTGGTCGTGACTGGACCATCGGGAGCCGGCAAATCGACCCTCCTGCATATTGCCGGCGGGTTGGACGCACCGGACACCGGCACCGTTGCTGTGGCAGGCCAGGACGTGTGGTCGATGAGGACCGGCGCGCGCGCCGCGTTCCGGCGGCGCAACCTCGGATTCGTGTTCCAGTTCTTCAACTTGGTGCCGATGCTGACCGCAGTCGAGAACGTGTCGTTGCCGCTGGTTCTCGACGGTATGCCTGCCCGATCAGCCGACGCACGCGCTGAGGAGCTACTGGAACGGGTCGGGCTCGGCGACCGCGCCCGCCATCGGCCGGCCGAACTGTCGGGCGGACAAATGCAACGGGTGGCGGTGGCGCGCGCGCTGGTGGCCCGGCCGTCCATCATCCTCGCCGACGAGCCGACCGGAAACCTGGACAGCCATTCGTCGACCGAGGTCCTGGATCTCCTGCGGTCGCTGTCGGACGAAGACGGCACGGCGGTCGTCATGGTGACACACGACCAGGCCGCGGCGCGCTACGGCTCCCGCGAGCTGCACCTTGTCGACGGGCACGCATACGGCGTCGACGCCGCCGCCCATCGCGGAGCGATGATGAAATCGGCTACGCGCCGGCTGGCTTTCGTTCCGGCGCATCCACCTCGCCGCGTTGATCGCCGACTGGCGCCGGACGCTGCTCAGCGTGATCGGCGTCGCGCTCGGAGTGACGGTGGTCCTCGGAGTCCTGGTACTCAAATTCGAGCTCGCTCGCCCGTTCGACTCATTCGGCCCGTCGCTCACCCACGCCGCCGACATCGGGGTGGTCGAGGTTACGCCCGAACGTCAGCGACCGGTTGCCGATCGAGACAGTCAACCGGCTGCACGCCGAGGTGACCGGGGCGGAGGCGGTCATCCCGATCGTCGCCGCCTTGACGCCCGTGGAAGCTCCGGGCGGCGGCACGCACGGGTTCTTTCTGCTCGGCGGGTCGTGCCAGATCGAGCTGCTGGTCGGCTCGTTCAACTGCGAGCAGCGCGCCCGCGACGTCAAGCCCGCAGACGGCCCCGGCGTGCCGCTGCTGATTCCGTCGGTCATCGCCGAGCGGCACGGCCTAAAGCTCGGTGATGAGTTGCACATCCCGGGCCTGCCTCCAGGTTCGGCGCACCTGGGTTGGACGTTTCCGGAGTTCGACCGCGTCAAGGGCATCAACGACGGCTACGTGCTGCTGGCCCCGTCCGCGGACATCGCAGCGAGCCTGCTCGGCTCGCCCGGTTACGCCACGGCCGCGTTCGTCCTCCCGAGACGGGGCGTCGACATCGCGGCCGATGTCGATCGCGTCATCGCCGGCGTCGCAACGGCGGGCCCGCCCCGGCCGCACCTGCCGGCCGTGTTCGAGAACGGCTACGCAGAGTTTCAACCTGATCGCGCTGGCCGGCATCATCGTCGGCTTCCTCATCGCCGTGAACACCATCCTGCTGGCCGTCGAGGATCGGCGAGCGGTGATGGGGACCATCGGCGCCATCGGCGCCAAACCGATCGGGTTGTTCGGCGGGATGCTGGGCGAAGGCGCCGTGGTGGGTGTCCTCGGGGGACTGTTGGGCGTGCCGAGCGGTTTCCTGCTCGGGACGTATCTGGTGGACAGCTTCGGGCGATCCATGTTGGCCGGCTCCGGCGGCACCATCGCGGCGCACTTCACGCCGAACTTGATCGTGATCGGAGCGGCCGCGGGGATAATCTGCGGACTCCTCGCGATGATCGGGCCAGCCGTCAGGTTGGTTCGCGACGGGCCGTTGGCGTCGATGGCGAGCGTCGGCGGAGTACAGCGCGCCAGGAAGATCCCGATGTGGCCGCTGGTCGTCGGGGCGGGCCTGCTGGTGGGCAGCGTCGTCGTGCTGAAGATATTCGAGCGCGGGTCGCTGCCGCTGAACGTGGGCATCAACGGCATGACGGTGGCGTTGTGCGGGCTGGTGTTGGTGACGGTGTGGATCGCCCCGCGTGTCGCCGGGCTGCTGATCGAGTTGCTGACGATCGCGCGTCCCGCCGTCGGGCGTCTGCTGGGTGCCGACTTTCGGCGCTACACACTGTTGTTCGCTTTCTCCGCCGCGCTACTCGCCGAGGGCACCAGCTTTGCCATCGGCTCACACAGCATGCAGCTGCTCGGCACCGAGCAGATTGCCGCGCAGAAGGCCGACCGACTGCCCGCCGCCTTGTTGATTGCCGCCCAATCGGTGCTCGATCAGCGCGACGGCGGGATGTCCGACTCCACGTTCGAGTTGGTGACCGGCGCCGCCGACGGGCGCAACGTGTCTTCGCGTTGGCGATCGACGATCTCGTCAGGGACGTTGTCGCGCTTAGTCTTCGGCGTCACGCCGGGCGATTGGTACAGCCAAGCGCTGTATAAGCCGACCGATGTCCGTGACGGGTTCTGGCAGGGTTTGCGGGACGGGCGAGATTGGCCTGAGCGAGATTGCCGCCAGCCGACTCGGCGTTGCCGCGGGCGGCACCGTCGAGTTGCCTACCGTCGAAGGGCCGAAGCGTTACCGGGTGGCCGGGATCTTTCATCCACGGATGGTCAATGACGCCGCGGTGGGCGACATCGTCCTGGTCTCCGACAGATTGGCGCGTTCGATTGGGCTGCCGTACGCGACCAGGTCGCGGTGGCGTATCCGTCCTCCGCCGACGCGACCGCTCACCGCGACGATTTCCTCGACCTCGGCGCCGGATTGTGGGTGTACGACAACGAGCAGTGGCGCTCGGAGGCCACCAACGGGATCACCCGCTTCTTGGAGCCGTTCACGATCGCGGGGTACGTGGTGATGGCGGCCGCCGGCTTGAGCGTGCTGAACGTGTTCGTGCTGGGACTTGTGCAACGCAAGCGTGAGCGGGCCGCGTTGCGGGCGATCGGGGTGACCTCCGGGCAAGAACAGGCCGTGATCATCGCGAACGCCGGCCTGCTCGGCTTGCTGGTCGCCAGCGTCGCCGTGCTTGGGGGTGTGGGCCTCACGTATCTCTGGTCGCTGGGCTCACCGGTGTACTACGGCATCAAGATCGAATGGGGTGTGCTGGCGCTGCCGCTGCGAACCGGAGTGGCAGCCGTGTTCATGCTCGTCCTGGCCGCCGCGGTGTATCCCGTGATCCATGCGCGGCGGCTGGAGACGGTCGAGGTGCTGCGAACCAGTTGACGCGACTTGTCAGCCGTGAACCTCACGGTGCAGTCGTGGAATGTCGTCGTCGGCATGCCGAAACCGGTGGATGTGTTCCCGAATCGCGGGGCTTGACATGGCCTCGAATTCCTTGGGCGGCAATGTCATCTGAAAGACCAGTCCACGGCCATCTGCCCCTTCCATCAGGGCGCCGAGTCCCGCAACGGGTACTTTCATCAACGGCGTGCAGTAGGACGTGAAGGTGTCTTCGAATTGGATCCGATAAACGCCGAAGCCGGTCCAGTTCGAGACAAGCGGGTTCCACCGGGCCGGATTGAAGCGCAGTGGATACACAGCGAGCGACCCGCCATGTACCGGCAGCGTCCAGGAACTGTTGGTTGATGCGCATGTCGCAGTGTTCGTCGGCAAAGTGGTCCACGTCGTGGCGGATGCGTTCGGCAATCGAACGTGCAGCCTCTCCGCGTCGCAGGTCGACGTTCAGCGTCGTGACGATATTGCCGACAAGCATCGGATCAAGGCCACAACGATTCCGCGCATTCACGGCGATCGCGAGGGTGCGACGATCCACCGCGGGATCCGCCTTCATGAGCGCTTCGGAAACATGTGCGCACACAACGTCGTTCGCGGACAAGCGCATCCGGTTTCCGTAGGCGTCGCGCATACGGGCGATTTCGTCTTCTCCGAAGTAGAGACTCAGCGTCCGCTGCTTTCGCGCATCCTTTGCCAGGTACAGCGCGCTGCGTGCAAATCTCTGCGAGCCCGAGGCAACGCACCCCGGGCTCCCGAGCGCCGTCGGCAGGGAGATGCTCGTCGAGGTAGGCAGCGCGGTCTTCGACGATCAACGGCTCAGCGAGTGGCTTGTCGGCAGCAGCGGCAGCCCACGCGTTCATGAAGTGCATCGCCGTCTGCATGTCGCCGATCGCGTGGTGCCACGAGAAGCCGATCGCGGTCGCATCGTCCGCAAGATGCGTGACACGTACCTTGCACAGCGGGCCCAATCCCCATCGAGCCGTGGCGCCGTTCACCGGGTCGATGAGCCAGCCGTCCGCTGTCCTCCGACGCCGAACGGATCGCCTCACGGAGCGTGCGGCCGGACGACACGGACGTGAAGGGCACACCCTGCCCCTCACATCGGATTCGCATCGTGCCGTCGACCATGGCCATTCGCCCCGCGAAGATCGGAAGATTCGTGAGCGCGTGCGCAAATGCATCGGCGAGCGCCCTCGTGTCGAGATGCCGCTCAAAGAAGAAGACGAGGTGGATCGCCAAGTTCGCGACAATGACGTCGCCGACGTTGCAGCGGATTTCGAGCCGTTGTGCGTGCAATGGGCTGATCAGCTGGGTCGACACGGTGGGCTACCTTCGGCGGTTGACGACTACGCGGCCGCCGAGTTTCGGGGTATGGGCGATTCCCCGGAAATGCGACTTCTCGTCGGCGGCGGCATCGGTCTGGATCCGGAAATTCTGCAGCACCGTCCGCAGCACGATATCCATTTCGGCGATCGCGAAATCAGCGCCGATGCAGCGGCGTGCTCCGCCACCGAACGCCAGCCATGCTGAGCGCCGGCTGCTTGGTGCCGCGGAAGCGATTCGGATCGAATCGTTCGGGGTGAGGGAAGATTTCCGGATTCTCGTGCAGATCGGCAAGGCTCACGAACACCTTGCGACCGTGCGGAATCCGCCACGCGCCGAGGTCGAAGTGCGGCGCCCTGACCCGTCGGCCAACCACATCGATGACGGTGCGCGACCCGCAGCGACTCCAAAATCGTGGCCCGGCGGAAGTCGCTGCCCCCCTCGTCGACCTCTCTGACCAGTTCGGCCAGCACGTCTGGGTGGCGCCGCAACCGCTCAAACGCCCAGCCCAGCGCTGATGCCGTGGTTTCGTGGCCGGCACCGATGAGGGTCAACAGTTCGTCGCAGATGTCCAGCCGCGACATCCCGGTTCCGTCGTCGTGCCTGCTGCGCAGCAACAGTGCCAGGATGTCAACCCGCTCGCCGAGATCCGGATCGGCCTCGGCCTTGTCGATCAGCGTGCAATACGATCCGGTCGAATGCCTCGCGGAACTCGTCCAGCTTGCTCCACGGGCTGTGGCGTCGGGTCCGTAATGGCGGCGCCGGCATGAATGCCATGAGCGATCCGAGTGTCATCCGTGGCGGGGACGATCTCGCGTAGTTCCTCGAGCTCGGCGCCGTCAGCGCCGAAGATGGTCCGCAGGATCACGTTCAAGGTGATCCTGTTCATCGGTTCGAGAATCCGAAATTCTTTATTCTCAGGCCAATTCGCGCTTTCACGCAGTGTCTCGTCCTCGATGATCTGCTCGTGGTTTTTGAGGCTCTGACCGTGAAATGCCGGTGCGAGCAGCCGGCGCCGATCGCGATGCCGACTGCCGTCAAGCCCGAATATCGACCCCGGCCCGAACAAATTGCTCAGATTCGGCTGCACGTTGGTCAGCTGTTCGGCGCTCGCGGTACATACCGACCTCACCAGAGCCGGGTCGGAAACGACGACGGATGCGACCAAAGAATCGGGACGTTGATTTCGAAGATGCGTCCGTGCCGCTTGATCCAATTCCGCATCGCCCTGCGGCGAAAGAAGGCGAATCCGACACCCTGCAACAGCTTGGGTAAGCGCACTGGCGGCGGGTTCAACCTGGTCGGCGTCGACGTTTCGCACGGATCGGCCACGGCCGAATCGGTCATACGGTCCCCCAAACTGCGATGTTCCTGGCCAATCTCCGGCTCCGATGAGTGCGAGCGCGACGGCTCGCACCACCGAGCCACGTGCCAAGGAAATCGTCGCTCGCGTGCGGTGGGACGATCTCGGTAGTGCACTACTGCAATCTCGCCGGTTTCGGCGCAGTAGTACTTAGTTGCGCTGTTGAGACTCAGAGGGTCGACGAAGCCGCCAGCCGAGGCGGTTTCATGCTGTCATGTGCACAGGGTGGGGGCGTCGCAGTTATTACCGGGGCAATAGATCGAGTGCGCTGCGTCGACCATGGTTCCGACGTCTAACAATGTGACGCCCCTTTTGTTCATGTGGTCGTGAATGTCGTCGGCAATCGTTTGTGGCGCCCACCCCCAACTGAGGTCGTAGCAGATGAGGTGCGCCTCTCCGATGAGTGCCTCTTCCGCGTTGGGCGGCCACGTCAGGCCGACGGCGCGCAGTTTTGCAAGGTACGCGTCATCAGCGGGAGTGTTGGCAGTCGCTATCGCGGCGCTACTAACCAGGGCAGCGCCAGCCATCATGGGGATGGCAAGTGTGGCCAGCCAGCGAGGTGAGGGCATGTGATTCCCTTTCTTTCTTCTTGGTGTTAGTGAAGCTGCCTCAGGAGCCAATCAAAGCATCGGTCAGGCTCTGGGCGACCGCGAACGGGAATTCGATTGCGGCCGTGCCCACTTCCACAACGCCGTCTCGAACCGCGTTCACGATCGTCGCCGGATTGCCGGTGAGGACGGCCTGCAGAATGTCGTAGGACGCGAATTGTGGCGCCGTAATGAGGTTGCGCACATCGACGAATAGCGAGGTCGGCAACGACGCGGGCGGGACGGGTGTCCCGCCCCAACTTTCCAGCGTCCAGCCGCCCTGAGGACTCCCGTCCACCACCACCACGCCGGTGTTGGGCAGCGGGTGGGTGAGCATCAGCAAGGGCTCGGGGTTGTTGACCGTCATCAACGTCCCGACCTCGATCGCAAGTTCACTCGAGTACGCGACGTCGGTGATCTGGCCGTTGGCGGCCACGACCGGATTCGCCAGGGCGGTGTCGTACATCGTTTCGAGCGCACTGTTGAAGCCCTGGTAGAAAGCCAGCCCGTTCGGGTTCGTGGAGCCCGGGATCAGCATCCCCACGATGGGAAGTCCGTGAGTCCACGCGATCGGGCCCACGATGTAGAGAAGCCCCGCGGGGATCTGCGCCTTCCCCTCGAAAATCCCGGCATTGATCTCGTTGAGCCCGGGCAATTGCTGCGCGGTCAACCCCGTCAGCGTTTCCAACGGCAGGGCGGTCTGCTGCGTCCTGATTAACTGCGAGTCGAAGATCCCGGCGAAGGGCCCCTGCGAATTCAGCACAGTCGCAATGGCATTCGCCTGTTGCTGACCCTGCGCGTTGAGTGGAGCTCCAGGTATCGCCGTGTCGATGATGTCGTTTGCGTTGCTGTTGGTCTCCCCGTGCCGCACGAAGTCGATTTGGATCGACTGATGCTCGCCACCGCTGCCGGTGAAGGCCGTGGCGCCGGTGCCGATGAAAAGCCCGCGATAACCGGTGGTTCCCGCGACACCGCCGACGCCGCCGGCCCCGCCCACGGCACCGTTGCCGAACAACAACGCCTGGCCACCGTTGCCGCCGTTAGCGCCGGCGGAGCCCGCGCCGCCCACACCGCCGTTGCCCATCAACCCGCCGCCGTTGCCGCCGACGCCGCCCGCCCCGCCGGCAAAGCCGGTACCACCGGCGCCGCCGTTGCCGATCAGCCCGGCATTGCCGCCGTTACCGCCGGTCGCAGGCATACCGCTGGTCGGGGAATAGCCGGCCCCGCCGTCACCGAACAGGAGACCGCCAGCGCCGCCGTTGGGGGCCGTCGCCGTTCCGGGGGCCCCGTTGCCGATCAGATCGCGCCCCAACAGCGCGTCGGTGGGCGCATTGACGATCGGGTCGAGTGCTTGACCGGTCGTGCTGTTGATCCAGGCTTCGCCGGCCGTGTGTATCGGACCGTAGACCAACGTCTGAAATCCGTTGGAAGCGGCCGCATTCACCGCGGTCACGACGCTTTGCAGCGTCGTGTCGATGCTGACCTCTGTCCCCGCATACGATGCCGCCGCTGCGCTCAGTCCGCGCACAAACTGCTCGTGATACGTCGCTGCCAGCGCCGCCGCCGCCTGATACTCCTTGGCGTGCGCGCCGAACACGGCCGCGATGGCCGTCGACACCTCGTCGGCCGCCGCTGCGGTTACCTGAGTCGTCGGAATGGCTACGGCCAGATTGCCGGCACCCACTGTCGAACCGATCTGTGTGATAGCAGCCGCGGTCGACTCCAAGGTTTCCGGCGCCACCAGCAAAAATGACATCGGCGTCCCTTCGGTCTCATGACCTACCAGCTAGCCATAATGCAACGCAGCGTCGGAAAAGATGGGCGTATCGAGAAAATGGAACAAGCCGAATTGGCAGGAACTCTCAAGCTCCCCCGCAGGCGCAGGCGACTAGCATTCGGGTTGGTGGGTGGTAGTGGTGCGCGGAACTCGGGTGCGGAAATCAGCAGCGGCATCAGGCGCCGTCGCGGCTGTCATGCTCAGCGGCGCAGTCGCTCACGCCGATACGCAATCGCCGGCTCCCTCCCCGCCACCGGATGCACCGAGGTGCCTGACATTCGACGGCCAGCCGCCGCAGTGGCACTGGCTGCCGTGCGGATGGACGACGGATGGCAGGCGATGGACTCCGCTGCCGCCACCCCCACCCGACCCGTGAAAGGCGTGACCCGATTACTGGTGGCCCGGGATAGCCGGAAGGCCATTTCGGATGCCCTGCAGATCGCCCTGGATGCGTTGCAGGTCGCCTTGGATGCGTTGCATATCCGAGAGCGCGTTCTGGAAGCCCGGCTGTAGTTCCGCGGAGCTCGCAGGTTCGTACTGAGGGCAGTATGAAACGACGGCACCGGCGGTGAAGTTTGCGCTTTGATCGGCGTCCCATACTGACGATCGCTGCACGTAGCGAACGGCATCGGCGAAGTTGGGTTGCTGCGTTAGGAAGTCGCAGACTGCGTGCCCGTGGGTGGTCACGTATTCACGGCTGGGAACTGGCACGCCTTCCTGCTTCAACACATCGACGAACGCCCTGTCGGCGAGGTTGTCGAGCGGCGGTGCGGGTGCTTGCGGCGCAGCCGGGGCAGGTGGCGCACTCGACGGCGGCGCCGGGTCAGCCGCCGGCTCCGCCGGGGGTGGTTTGTGCACCACGAACATCATCACTAACGCGGCGGCGGCCGCGATCAGAGACAGCGGCAACACCGCGAGCGGCCCGAAGCGGCGCAGCGCACTTTTCCGGCGGTACGGCCTGATCTCGTCACGTTCGGCGCGGTGCGGCCAGGTGGCGGTGACCACCTGGCCCCCATCCGTCGCAACCGCCTCGGTTTCGGATGGCTCCGCGCGGTGGCCCAGGCGCTCGTCGAGCAGCTCGTCGAGCTGTCGGGACGACAGCTGACCGCCCTGCCCAAGGATCGATCGGCGGCGTTGAGCGATGAGCCGCAATTCCGAGTCGATCGTCTCGCGATCGCGCATATCAGCCAGTCTGATGGTGTCGCGGGATTGTCACAAGTCCCGGGTAAACGCCCACGTCACGGGAGGATGTGCAGGCCCCACTTGCCGAGCAGCGGATCCACGGGCACGAAGTATGTCGTGTAATCGTCACCGTCCGGCGAAGACATCAACAGGCCGACCGCACTCGCGGTGCCGTCTGGGTTCTTCACAAATCCGGGACTGCCACTGTCACCAGACAGACTGAACACGCTGGCCTCGACCACGCCGCCCGCTGTGCTTTTCACTTCGCCACAGGTCTCACCGGTGACCGAACCGATCTTGCAGAACGGCATGCCGACCTTGACCTGGGAAAGGCTCAACACGTCCCGGACCGAATACCGGCCGCCGACATCACCGATTGGCGCCCCGACGCTGGGGTCGAGGAGGATGATCGCGGCGTCTTTTTTGTCGCCTTCTTCTTCGCTGGCGGAGATCTTCCCGAGCGGAACGCCGTCCCCGTAGGTCCACGCCGAACCGTCGTGCTTGTCGCAATGCCCACTCGTCATCAGGTAGTAGCTGCCGTCGTCGCCCTGGGCCGCGAAACCCGCTGTACAGTTGCTGCTTTCATCCTCGACCCGGATCCCCGGCGTCACGGCCTCGGCCGCCCGCGCCGTGCCGGCGAACACCGTCACGGCCATCACCGTGGCGCAAACCAGCACCAGACCACGCAACCAATTGGTCATCCCGTTCCCCATCTCCCATCGTGGCTAGAGCTTGCAGACTAGCGCGGCGGCGCGCACGTCCCCGCCGACGCAAAACCAGATGTGCAGGACGTCGTCTCGGCGCACGGAACGAATGGTTACCGATTCGTCGAGTGCGATCGGCTTGCGGTATTCCACCACCGCACGGTAGGGCGGCTCACAAAGATCGGGCGCGTGCGCGAGCACTTCGTGCACCCCGTGCCAGTAGATGGTGTTGTTGACGTGTTCGAAAATGTCTCCATCGGTGTAGCGCAAGGCAAATGGAGTCGCCGCGGCCGCGTGCTCGGCGGCGCCGGGAAGCCACGCACGCCACTTGACGCGATGGTTTTCCGTTGTGGTCGCCAGACGGTTGAAGAAGCCGTCGGCCATGAGCGAGGGCGCCAAAGTGTCCTTGTTCATGTTGATCCAGAACCCCTCGGTCTCGATCCGGCCGCCATTGGCACCGTCGAGCCGCACGCGCATGCTGCACCATCGCAACGAAATTCCTGAGCACCAGCGCCGGAAGGTGATGTCATTCGGCCACTCGAGCGGCTCGATCACATCGATGACCGTGCGCTGAACGATCCAATGCGGATGAATTTCGGCATGACCGGCGTCGATCAGGTGTTCGGCACCGACCTCCTGGACATAGCGCGCGACCCCGTCGAGGCGGGCGAGGCGCTGGTGATCGATGTCGCTGGTGGCCAGCTTCCAGCCGGTGCGAAACACATAGCCGGCGTCGGGCAGATCGCTCAGCGGTTGACGCACGTCAACCGGGCTTGCCGGCCGTGTTCCTGACACCGGCGCCTCCCCTGATCCGCATCCTGCCCGTCGGGCATGAGCTCGTATGGTAGCCGGGGGATCGGACGCGGCCGGAGCGGAGGCGAGCAATCCAAACGGACTACCTGATCGTCGGCGCGGGCGCGATGGGTATGGCCTTCGCTGACACCATCGTGTCCGAAAGCGACGCCCACCTGGTTATCGTCGACCGTGGGCACCAGCCCGGTGGGCACTGGACGCGCGCCTATCCGTTCGTGCGCCTGCACCAACCGTCGGCGTACTACGGCGTCAACTCGCGCAAGCTCGAAACCGGCTCCGTCGACCGAGTGGGCTGGAACGAGGGACTGCACGAGTTGGCAACTGCCGGAGACGTTTGCGGCTACTTCGACCATGTTATGCAGCAGGAACTTCTGCCGACGGGCCGCGTGTCGTACTTCCCGATGAGTGAGTATCTGGGTGACGGTCGGATACGAAATCTCGCCGGCGAGCAGTTCGCCGTCGACGTTCGCCAACGCACTGTCGACGCAACGTATTTGCAGACGGTGGTGCCGTCGATGCGTCCGCCGCCCTACCACGTCGCCGACGGCGTGGAGTGCATAGCGCCCAACGCGCTCCCCCAGTTTGCGCCCGGACCCGAGCAATTCGTCATTGTCGGAGCCGGCAAGACCGGCATCGATGTCTGTCTTTGGTTGTTGTGCAACGGTATTCCCGCCGACCGCCTAACTTGGGTCATGCCCCGCGACGCATGGCTGCTAGACCGCGCCAACGTGCAACCCGGAGTGGAGTTTGCAGACCGCTTCAAGGCCAATTTCGCGGCGCGGCTGGAATCCATCGCCGCGGCCACCTCGGTCGACGACCTGTTCGACCGGCTGGAAGCCAGCGGCGTTCTGTTGCGACTTGATCCGGATTTCCGGCCGACGATGTATCGCTGCGCCACCGTGTCACGACCAGAATTGGATCAGTTGCGCCGCATCGAGCGGATCGTCCGGATGGGCCACGTGCAACGGATCGAACCCGGCGCGATGGTGCTTGCGGACGGGGTTCTCGACGTCGACGGGCGGGCCCTCTATGTCGACTGCAGTGCGGATGGTCTTGAAAGGCGCTCCGGCGTGCCGGTATTCGACGACGACCGCATCACATTGCAGAGTGTGCGCGGCTGCCAGCAAGTGTTCAGCGCCGGGCTCATCGCTCACGTCGAGGTGAGCTACGCCGACGAAGCGACGAAGAATGTGCTGTGCGTGCCGGTGCCCCATCCGAATACGGACCTGCACTGGCTCGAGATGACGCTGGCCGAGCAGCGCAACGAGATCAGCTGGATCGAGCGGCCCGAGTTGATGGACTGGTTGGCGACGTCGCGACTCAACCTGATGCGTGGCCTGTACGCACCGATGCTTGCGCGGCAACGCGCGCGAGAACGGCTGCTCGGCCTGGTCAAATCGTCACTGCAGAAAGCCAACGACAAGCTCGAAGAACTGATCAACGCGTCCGCGGATTAGTCTCCGGTGCGAATCAAAACCTGCTCGTAATCGCCGCTTACGCACGCACTACCCGATTCGTCTCGATGACCGTGCCCAGTAAGCCGCATTAATGGATCTTGGGGTGGGTTTGGTGCCGGGTATACGCCGTCGATCTTGCGATGAGATGTGCGGCCATCTGGGCATCGATAGTCATCCTCGTTGTTTCGTGTCCAAACTCCGTTTGCGAAAAGCATGTAGTGGCTACCGGTGGCATCAACAGTCAGGAAACGGCTTAGGCAACGGTCACCGGCGCGTAAACAGACCGTTTGGACGTGGAAGTCTTCCTCAGCCGGCTTGGTACCCGCCATCGTGGCCGTCGAGTGGTAAACGCCGTGTAGCCCCTGCGCCGCCGACACCACCCGAGCCGACTGGGCGGATGGATCGGGCAGGCTGGCGACGTCGGTGTCACCGGTTCTCGTGAAGGTCACATTCCGCTTGCTGTAGCAATCAAGGGAATCTCCTATCCATTCACCGGACATGGAGCCATCCGGATGTGGCTCTAGCCAGACGAATTCCCAGTCTTCTGTGTCGCGGTTATGGCAATTCTGAGTTGCCAGGACCACCGCTATCCAGCGTCCTGCGACGTCATCGAATACCAGCTTCGGCGGGTGGTCTCCGAAGTGCCCAGCCGTTCTCGCTGCGGTGGCCACACAGCCGCCGGCGCCGCACATTGACCGCAAAGCCCAAGTCTCTTTGGCTGGCGGCGGCGAACCTGGCAGATCCCTGCCAATCAAGTCGACTCTTCCGCCGAAATCGGCGGTGTAGGTGCCCGTGAAGGGTCCGGTATTGGGCAATGCGGTTTCGGTCGGCTTGGCGGGCGGGTGAGTGGAATTGCCCGGGTAGGTCAAAGCAATTGCAAGAACGACGCCGATTACTGCAATCACGGCCGCAATGCCCGCGAAGATGACGCGCCGGCGTTTCCGATTCCGATTGGGTGCGGTTCCTCCGAGAGCCCCGGGTGGTGGTGGCTGGGGTGCCGGCGGCATCGGCGCGACTTGGGTCGGGGGGAATTGAGAGCTTGGCTCATACACGAAGTCAGGTGCCAGCACAGTGTTTTCCACAGGGGTGGGCTGCGCTGCGTGTCGGGTGGCACCCGCATCCAGCGCGCGGTGCAACGAGTGGACGAAATCCTGGCAGCGGCCGAACCGCTCGGCCGGCCTCTTGGCCATCGCCCGGGCGAACACCGCCTGCAGCGGCGCCAATTCCGGGCGGCGCTCCCCGATCAGTGGCGGCGGGGCCATCACGTGTTTGGTGATGACCGCCGCGACGGTGGGCGACTCGTAGGGTTGGCTACCGGTGAGCAAATGAAAAGCACTGCAGGCCAACGCATACTGATCCGCGCGCCCATCGATCAACTCACCCATCAGCTGCTCGGGCGCAGCGTAGGCAACCGTACCGATAGCGATGTTGGTCGAGGTCAGACCCGTGTCGTCGACCCGGCGCGCAATGCCGAAGTCGGCCAAGAACACCCGCTGTGACTCCAACCCCGGATCCGCGATCAAAATGTTGGCCGGTTTGACGTCACGATGGAGCAGCCCGCGCTGATGTGCATAATCCAGCGCCGATGCCACCGCGGTGATGATCTGCATCGCCGGGCCCACCGGCATGCCCCGCGGATAGCGCTCACGCAACAATTGGGCCGCATCGATGCCCCGGACGAAATCAATGGCGATCCAAAACTGATCGTCGCACTCGCCCCGGTCGTGAATGCCCAGGATATTCGGATGCGACAGGCTGGCCGCAACGTCGGCTTCACGCAAAAACCTGGCCCGATACTGCGGATCAGTAGTCAGGTCAGCCGAGAGCACCTTGAGCGCATCCTGGCGCGGTAACCGCGGATGCTGAACCAGATAAACCGTGCCCATCCCGCCGGCACCGAGCACCCGCAGGATGGTGTATCCCGCAAACTCGGCACCGACCGCCAGCAACATGGGCAAATCGTAGGACCGCCCTCTCGGCAAATTCGCCGATTCGCGCGAATCGTCGGGTTGTCAGGTGGGCACATCGGCATATCCCGATGCGCTAGCCGCGCCGGGTGCGTTCGTTGTGCCTGACTTCGTTGAAGGGCACGCCGCGATCTGCGGCGTATTCGCGTGGGAAACCCAGAACCCGTTCGCCGATGACGTTGCGTGCCATCTCGTTGCTGCCGCCACCCAGCGCGACGGTCTGGCGCGAAAGGTAGCGCTCTCCCACCTTGAACAGGTCGTGATCGTCGTCCACCACGCCGCTGCCGCCCGTGATGTCCATGGCCGTGTCCACTTCCAGGAAGGTGACATCCGAGTGGAAAAGCCGAATGATCGACCCGGCCGCCGGAGGCAATGACCCGTCGCGGACAGCGTGAGACACGTGGTCGACCAGTCGGTCGCGCACCATCCGGCGCGCCAACACCCTTCCCACCTTCTCCTGGGTCGCCTCGTTGTCGGCCTGGCCGGCGGCCTCGGCAATCGCGAAGAAGTCGGTCAGCACCGTTTGGGAGGCTTCGTGACCGCGACCACTGGCGAATTCCGATCCGTGACCGACCGCGCGCCGCTCGTGATAGAGCAACCGCGACGCTACTTCCCAGCCCTTGTTGACCTCGCCGACGACGGCGTCGTCACCCAGCCGCAGGCCGTCGAAGAATTCCTCGCAGAACTCAGTCGACCCGTCGACTTGCTGAATGCGGCGCAGGGTGACGCCGGGCGCATGGATCGGAACCAGGAACATCGTCAGGCCGTCATGCTTGGGCACCGTCCAGTCGGTGCGAGCCAGCAGCAGGCCGTAGTCGGCCGCGAACGCGCTGGTGCTCCAGGTCTTGGCGCCGTTGATGACCCAGGTGTCCCCGTCACGGTCGGCGCGGGTGATCAGCCCGGCCAGGTCGGAGCCGCCGCTGGGTTCGGAGAGCAGCTGGACCAGCACCTCTTCCCCGCGCAGCGCCGCGGAAATGTGTTGGCGCTTCTGCTCTTCGCTGCCGGTATCGAGCAGGCTCGCGCAGCAGATGGTAAAGGTGGGCACGTTGAGGATCAACGGCATCTCGTAGCCGACGGTCTCGGCGTCGAAAGCCTTTTGATAGGCGACGCCCAAGCCGAGCCCACCGTACTCGCGAGGGAAACAGATTCCGGCGAATCCGCCTGCGTACAGCCGCTTTTGCAGCTCGCGGACGCGCTGCCAAGCGGCGTCATCGCCGCGGCCGGCGAGGGGCGGGTTGGCGGGATCCAGCCGCGGCATATTCTCGGCAAGCCACGTCCGGGCTCGCGCCGCAAAGGCCTCTTCGGATTCGGTCATGCCACCGACTCGGCGTTGCGCAGTCGCGCGTAGATAGCCCGATGATGCTCGGCGGGTGTGCCGAACATGGAGCGGTACAACGTGATCCGTCGCAGGAACACGTGCAGGTCGTGTTCCCAGGTGACACCGATGCCGCCATGGAGTTGCACGCAGTCCTGAGCGATCGTGCCGGCATGCTCGCCGAGGTAGGACTTGGCCGCGCTGACGGTCAACGCCGCGTCGTGGCTACGGGCCCCAACGTCTGCGACCGCGCCGTCGGTGATCGCCCGGCTGGCTTCCAGCCACATCTTCATGTCCGCGAGGCGGTGTTTGAGCGCCTGGTAAGACGCCAACGGACGGCCAAAACTGTGCCGGTCCAGCGCCCATCGGATGGTCATGCCCAACACCGTGTCGAGAATCCCGACGAGTTCGGCGCACTGCAGCACCACCGCGATCTGCGCCTGACGATCGATCAGGGTGCGCGCCTGCGCTATCGACCCGACCTCCGCCGCCGTCTCAACGCAGACGCCATCGAAAGCCACTCGCGCGTAACGCTTTACCAAGTCCAAGGACCGCTGCGGCGTTACGCTGACCCCGGGCGCGTCGGTGGGGACCAGGAATTGACGGGGCCCCTCGTCGCTGCGCGCCACCACCAGCAGCAGCGCGGACTCGGCGCCCGCTTCCACCCGGTGCTTGACACCGTCGATGCGGTAGCCGGAGCCGGTGCGCATGGCGGTCACGTTCGGCTGCTGCGGAGCGAAAGGCCGGTCGGGCTCATCGACCGCCCAGGCGGCCACCATCGCGCCCGCCATCAGGGCTTCGATCGTCGCGGCGTGCTGATCGCGGTTGTCAGCGTCGGCCAGGCCCGCCAACACGATGCTGACCGGGTGTAACGGTCCGGGCGCGACGGTCTGTCCGAGGTTTTCAGCGATCAACGCCAGGTCCCTGACGCCGTCGCCGGACACGCTGCCGCCGCCGAGTTCCTCGGGCACCAGCAGGCTGGTCCAGCCGAGTTCGGCCGCGCGGGCCCACCACCCGGGGTCGAACGAAACGTCCTGGTCGTGCAGCGCGCGCACCTGGTCGAGCGAGGCGTGTTTGTCCAGAAAGGCGCGCGCGGTGGAGACGAACAATGCCGTCTCTGGGGTGGTGGCATCAGCCATCTGGGTGTTCGTCCTCGATTCCGAAAGTGTTCACTGCCATGGCCAGTGAGCAGTAGCAGCCTACGGTGAACACTAGATCCATCCGCTGCCGGTCATCGAAGTGCCTACCGAGCTCGGCCCACGTGATGTCGGAAATGGTGCTGTGTTCGTCGAGTTCGTCGGCCGCGCGCACTACCAGGCGGTCCTGGTCGTCGGCGACCGTGCCCTCGCGAATCGCGTCGATTTCCAAGGCGGTCAGCCCCGCCCGCTGCGCGATGGGAACGTGGTGCGACCACAGGTAGGCGCAGTCGCGCAGCTGCACGATCCGCAGCAGCGCGATCTCGCGAACCCGCGCGGACAGTGTGGAGTTCATGAGCAGGTATGCGTTGAACTTCAGATAGGCGCGAGTCAAGTCCGGGTGGCGGACCATGGTCGCCAAGACATTGCCGGCGTCGCGCGCATTGGCGCGCTCGGGCGGCAACAGGGCGGCTACCGCGGCACGTGCCCGATCGTCCCATTCCTCGTCGGGCAGTGGCGCCAGCCGCAATGGATGTTGTGCAGCTGACTTCGGCATGTGGCGCTCCTTGGGTTACTCGATCGGTTCGTTGCCGAGCACGGTGGTGCGCAGCATCTCCCGCGGCGAGTCCGGGTCATAGGGGGCGGCGCGGTGCAACACCCCCTGGTTGTCCCAGATCACGGTGTCGCCGACCGACCAGCTGTGCCGGTAAACCTTGTCGGGACCTGTTGCGCGCTCCAGCAATTCGGCCAACAACGCGCGACCCTCGTCGAGGTCCATGCCAAGGATGTAATCGGCGGAGGCGCCCAGGACAAGCGATCTGCGGCCGCTACGGTGCGTCCACACCAGCGGATGTTCATGAGTGCGCCGTTGCCGCCAGCGCTGTACCTGCTCCGGTGTGGGGTTGGGGGTGATGCGGCGCTGTGAGGCCTCCAGGGAATGCACCACGCGTAATGAACCGAATCGTCGCTTCTCCTCGTCGGTCAAGTCTTCATATGCCGCATACGAATTCGCGAACTCCGTCTCACCGCCGCGTTCGGCGACCGCAACCGCCGACAGCAATGTGGCCTTCTGTGGGCACTCCTCGCCGAGGGGGGTGCATCCGTCGATGTGCCAGTCGAACGTCGCCCGCAGATAAGCGGCCGAGGAGTTCTTCGACGTGTCCAGCGTGATCGGGTAAATACCGGCCACCGGATGGTGACCGTCCGAGGAGTAGTCCACCTCGCCGAGCCGGCGGCAAAACTCCACTTGCGCTTGGGGATCCAATCCCAGTCCACGAAAGACCAATACACCGTTGTCTTCCAGCGCCTCCATCACTGCCTCGCCGAGCAGGTCATCGGAGGTCAGCCGGTCCCCGTCGACGCCGAGAACCTCGGCGCCGACCGACGAGGTGAGCTTGTTGATGGTGAGCAGACTCATGCTCCGTCCCTTCTGTGTCTGATACGGGCGCCGGTCACGGCACTGGTTCACCGACGCGGTCGAGCACGGCGTCGGCGGCGTCGGTGGGCTTGGGCTGACCGAAGACTTCGACCGCCATCGCGACCATGACCAGCGAGTAGATGAGGTGCAGCAGGTTCAGCGCGTCCTCGGGCAGCTCATCCAGGGAGAACTTGTCGCAGTACTCGATGGCCTCCTCCAGGCGAGGGAAGAAGGCGTGGTAGAACTCCCGCATCTCCACCATGCTGCCGGCCATCCGCTGGTTCCACCGCTCGGCTTCGGTTGGCAGACACCAGGTTTCCGCGAACCCCTCAAGCTCTGCGAACGCACTCGGCAACCGGGTCTCAGCCATCGCTCACACCCCGACCGGTTGGGTTTCGCGCTGGTATGCCTCCACCCAATCCACGACCTCTTTATGGAGGTGGCGCACCAGGATCTCCTGGTCGTTGAGGGGGAATTCGTCGACGATGCCGGTCTCCAAGGCCGCCTGGGTGCCCCCGAGCATGCCGGCGTCCTGCAGGGCGAACTCCTTGAGCACCACTGCGGCCACTTCGTGCTCGACGCGTTCCCGCACGGTGCGGGCCGGGTGGAACGCGGTGTAGGCCTCGAATTTGTGCGTGTTGTGCGACGTCGGCCAATACCGGTACAGCAGATACCAGCCGCCGTAGATGAGGATCTCCAGGTTGGGGAAGATCTGGAAGTTGCTGATGCCCCAGGGCTCGATCCCGCCCGGATTGAGCCCGGCGGGCAGCTCACCGATGTCTGGGGTACGCCACGGCCCGACAAGCCCACTGCGCGTTGCGCGTTCGATCGGGTACATGTATTCCGGCGCCATCAGCCAGCGGCGGGTGCCCGCCGTCGACACCACGCGGTGCGGTCCGTCGATCTGGAAGTGCGCGCACTCGAAGCCGGCGTTGGGGTCGCGCACCGCGGAAGGCACCTGCTGGGGATGCAACGACGGGACGTGGTAGTACTCCTGGAACGCGTCGGCAAAGATCTTCCAGTTGCTGTTGTTGTGGGCCAGGAAGTCGTAGCGTTCGGTGAGCTTGCCGAAGGGGTAGTCGTCGAGCCCGGTGACCATCGGGCCGAGGAAGTCGCGCAAGTTCTGTCGCGGCTGCTCATCGAGGTTGATGAAGATGAATCCGTTCCACACATCGCAGTGCACCGCGCGCAGGCCGTAGTCGGCGGTGTCGAGGTCGAAGAACTCCGGCTCCTGCTGCACGAACGTCAACGCGCCATCGAGGCTGTAGCGCCAGCCGTGGTATTTGCAGGTGAATTGCCGGCACGTCCCGTTGGTTTCCTCATGCGGAAAGTCGTTCCACACCAGCTTGTTACCGCGGTGGCGGCAGACGTTGTAGAAGGCCCGAATGGCCTCGTCTTTGCCCCTGACCACGATGACCGACGTGCGGGCGGCCTCGATCTCTTTGGTGAAATAACTGCCCACGCGCGGCAGCTCCTCGACGCGACCGACGTTGAGCCAGGCACGTTTGAAGACCGCCTCACGTTCGAGTTCGTAGAACTCCGGCGATGTCGAGTCGCGGAACGAGATCGGGCCGGTGCCCAGTTGTGGGTAGTGCTCGGTCCAGCTGCCCTCCGCCGGCTTAGGCCATCGACCCATCAGAACCTGCCTTTCCTTGCTGGCCGCTCACATCACGGCCCCGCCGTTCACGCCGAGGACCTGACCGGTGATGAAGCCGGCCTCTTCCGAACACAAGAATCCCACCGCAGCGGCGATGTCATCGCCGGTACCGAGGTGGCCCATGGGAATCCGGCTGGCCATCTGCTCATTGGACCCCAGAAAGCCTTGGGCCTGCGACTGATGCTGCATCGGCGTCTCGATGCCCGACGGGGGGATGTTGTTGACGGTGATACCCATCGACGCGTATTCGTTGGCAAGCGATTTGGTCAGCGTGATCACCGCGCCCTTGGAGGCCGCGTAGTGCGCCATCCGCGGCGAGCCTCGTTGGGCGCTCGACGACGAGATCATCACGATGCGGCCCCATCCGGCTGCGATCATGTCCGGCAGCGCCACCTGACAGCAGTGGAAGGTGCCGTTGAGGTTGACGTCGATGATGCGCGACCAGTCCTGCGGCTTGATCTCGGTAAATGCCCCGAAGCCAACCATCCCGGCGCTCGTCACCAGAATGCTCACCGGCCCCAACTCGCTGCGCACCTTGGCAAAGGCCTCCTCGACCGCGGGGCGGTCGGTCACGTCGGCCGCCACGCCGAGCGCCTCGACCCCTTCCTTGCGAAGGTCCTCCGAAACTCGTTGCGCCGCTTCTTCGTTGACATCCAGCACGGCTACCTTGTGGCCGCGCCGGCCCAGCTCGTGACAGGTCGCCTCGCCCATGCCCGACGCGCCGCCGGTCACCACCGCCACCCGTGTCATCGCCCGCGCCTCCTTGCTGGGTGCTCCGTCACTCGTACACCACCGTTACCGAATCACTAGTAGGCAACGATTGGCAGGTCAAGACCCAACCCTCGGCTACCTCCTCCTCGGTGAGCGCATCGTTGTTGATCATCCGCGCGCTGCCGTCGGTCAGCCGTGCCATACACGTTCCGCACGAACCGGTTTCGCACGACGACGGCGCGTTCAGGCCCGCCAGGCGCGCCGTCTGCAGCAAGGTGTCGCCATCGCGGTACACCACAGTGGTGGTCCGGCGGTCCAGTTGAATCGTTACCTTCTCCGTCGTCGGGCCCTCAGTTTCCGGTGCCGTGCCGACATCTCCACGCGCGCTCGTCTGTCCCATCGAGGCGAGAGTATCAAGTACTTGTCACCAATACCAAGTACTTGACATACCCCTTTAAGGCTCGGTGTGCTCGGTGAACAGGGTGTGGCCGGTGCCCTTTTCGACGACACGACCCAGCAGGTCCTGCAGCACCCGCTGTTCGTCGCTCGTCAGCACCCCGAAAACCCATTCGTGCGCGGCGATCGCGTCGGTCAAGACCGCCGAGGTGACCGCGCGTCCCTCATCGGTGAGGTAGGCCTGCATGATTCGCCCGTGTTGCGGGTCCTGCTTGCGCTCCACCAGACCGCGCCGCTCCAGCGCGGCCGACGCCAGCTGGACGCCCTGCGGGCTGATCAACAGCCGTCGGGCCAGCTCGGCGCCGGACAGGCCGGGTTCGTTGGCCAGCTGACGCATCAAACCGATCTGTGCGGTCGTCACGCCATGGGCGCTGATCGCCTCGTTAACCGTCGTCAGCGAAAAGTGAAAAGCCTGCTTGAGCAGCCACAGGATGTTGTCAGTGAGTTCCATGCTCTGCTCCCGGACTGTTCCGGTGAATGCGACCGTCCTTCATGACGAATCGGACGTCGAGCGTGGTCGAGATGTCTTGGGAGGGATCCCCGGGCACCGCGATGACGTCGGCGAGATAGCCAGGCTCGAGGCGGCCAAGCTCGTGATCGACCTCGATCAGTTCTGCGCTGGTCGCCGTTGCCGCCCGGATCGCCTGCATGGGTGTCATGCCGCGGCGCACCAGAGCGCAGAGTTCCTCGGCGTTTCGCCCGTGCGGGATCGCCGGCGCGTCGGTGCCGCACGCGATGCGCACGCCAGCGGCAATCGCCTTGGGTAACATGGCCTTTGCCCGCGGAAACACCTCGTTGGCCTTCTTGCGCAACTCGGGGGCGATCCGGTCGACGGCCATGGCCTCGGTCAGGTATGTGGTGGAGACCAGAAAGGTGCCGTGGTCGACCATCATCTGGATGGTCTCGTCGGTTGCCAAGAAGCCGTGTTCGATGCAGTCGATGCCCGCCCTGATGCAGGCCCGGATCGCGCTGTCGCCGATGGCGTGGGCGGCGACGCGGACCGCGGCGCGATGCGCCTCGTCGGCGATGGCGACGAACTCCTCGTCGGAGTACTGCTGAGCACCCGGCGCGGTGCTGTGCGACATCACCCCGCCCGAGGCCGATACCTTGATCACCTTGGCGCCGTGGCGGATTTGGTACCGCACGCACGCGCGTACGTCGGATACCCCGTTGGCGATGCCTTCGGCCACGCTGAGCGGCATGATGCCGGGCGCCATCCGCTGGAACACCGTCGGATCGAGGTGCCCACCGTAGGGCGTGACGGCGTGACCCGCGGGCACGATCCGCGGGCCGGCATGCCACCCCTGGTCGATCGAGCGCTGCAACGCCACATCCAGTAGGTAACCGCCGGTCTTGACCATCAGACCGAGGTTGCGCACCGTGGTAAAGCCCGCGTCCAGCGTGGTGCGGGCGTTGACCGCGCCCCGCAGAGTTCGGTACACCGGGTCGTCCTGCACACCGTGCATGGGGCTGGGCAGGCCCTCGGGTCCACCGGGACCGCCGATGAGCAGATTGAGCTCCATGTCCATCAGGCCCGGCAGCAGCGTCACGTCGCCCAGGTCGATCTCGGTCGCCGAATCAAGCACCGGGTCAACGGGATTCACGGCGCTGATGCGCTCACCCTCGATCACCAGGACGGCCGGCGAGCGGACCTGGCCGGCGTCGACGTCGGCCCAGCGGTCGGCCCGCAGCACGGTGGTCACGGGACGGGTTCGGAGACGCAGTCCAGGGTGGACGCACCAGAGTCGGGCACCCGCGGCTGTTTCCAGCATTCCACCGGGAAGGACACCATGATCATCGAATACAGCAGGTGCATCAGGTTGGTGACGTCCTCGGGCAGGTCGTCGAGTGGGAACTTGTCGCAGTACGCGATGGCTTCCTCAGCGCGCGGCGTGATGGCGTCGTAGAAGGCCTGCATTTGCGCCATGGAGCTGTCCAGCCGCTTCTGATAGCGCTGCGGCTCGCTGTCCAGGCACCAGTCGGAAAACGGTTCCAGGTCGGCGAATTCGGTTGGCAGTTTGGCACTCACGGCTAGACCCCCGCCGTGTTGCTCTGGTACTCGGCGATCCAGGCGGCGGTTTCCTTATGCAGGTGGCGAATCAGAATCTCCTGATCGTTGAGCAGGAATTCGCCCACTGTGCCCGACTCGACCATGCTCTGGGTGGCTTCCAGCGTGTTGGCGTCCTGCAGCCCGTATTCCTTGAACGTCACCGCGGCGAGCTCCTGCGCGATCCGTTCGCGAGGCGTCTTTGGCGCGGGGAAGTACAGGGTGCCTTCGAAGACGTGAGAGTTGTGGGACGTCGGCCAGTAGTGGTAGGTCAAATACCAGCCTTGGCCCCAGATCAAGATGACGAAGTTGGGGAACAGCTGAAACGAGTCCAGGCCCCAGGGGTCGCATTTGGCCGGGTTGACACCGCGGGGCATCTCACCGAGATCGGGCTGGGCCCATGGCCCGAACAGCCCGCTTTGGCAGATCTCGTCGACGGGCTTGCGCATGTCGGGATCCATCTCCCAGGCCCGCACACCCGATGTGCTGACCAAGCGGTGCGGGCCGTCGATGCGGTAGTGCGGCGCCTCAAACCCGGCTTCCGCCGCGGCCTTGGAGTACTTGCTCGGCGACTGGCTCGCATGCAACACGGGTGCGTGATAGAACTCCTGGAACGCGTCCATGTAGAGCTTCCAATTGGCTTTCACCTCCGAGCGGTAATACCACCGCGAGGTCAGCTGCCCGAACGGGTATCCCTCTAGATCGGTGATCATCGGGCCGAGGAATTCCCGCAGCGACTGCTCGGGCTCTTTGGCGAAGTTGACGAAGATGAACCCTTCCCACACGTCGCAATGCACCGGCACCAGCCCGTAGCGACTCTTGTCGAGATCGAAGAACTCACCCTCCTGCTGCACGAAGGTGAGCTCGCCGTCGAGGTCGTAGCGCCAGGCGTGGTATTTGCAGGTGAACTGCCGGCACACGCCGCTGGTCTCCTCGAGTGGCATGTCATTCCAGACCAGTTTGTTGCCCCGGTGCCGGCAGATGTTGTGAAACGCCTTCACCTCACCGGCGCCGTTGCGCACCACGATGATCGAGGTGTTGGCGACCTTGAGCTCCTTGGTGAAGTAGCTGCCTTTGCGCGGAATGCTTTCCACGCGGCCGACATTCAGCCAAGCGCGCTTGAAGATCGCCGCGCGCTCAAGGTCGTAGATGTCCGGGCTGACGGAGTCCTCGTAGGACACGGGCCCCGTGCCCAGTTCGGGATAGTGCTGTGTCCAGCTGCCCTCGGGCGGCTTGGGGAAGCGAGCCATGTCTGCTGACCGTATATGCTGAACACCGCAATCGCAAGTAGTTGATATTGCGGGTTGAAGGAGGAGCTACGTGCACCGACACGAGAAGCTGTTCATTGGCGGGTCATGGGTTTCGCCCGACACCGACGACGCGTTCGAAGTGATCTCCCCGCACACCGAGGCGCCCATCGCACTGGTGGCGGCGGCGGGCCCGGCCGACGTGGACGCGGCCGTGGCCTGCGCACGCACAGCATTCGACCAAGGCCCCTGGCCGCGTCTGGATCCCGCCGATCGCATCGACGCGGTGCGCCGGCTGGCGAAAATCTATGCGACACAACAGTCTGCGATGGCCGAGCTGATCACCGCCGAAATCGGCGCACCCATCAGCTTTGCCCAGCGCGCCCAGGTCGGGCTGCCGTCGATGATGATGAACGCGTTCTGCGATCTCGCCGAGGGGTTCGGGTGGCGGGAGACCCGGCGCGGTTTCTACGGTTCCGACCTCGAGCTGCGTCGTGAACCCGTCGGCGTCGTCGCCGCGATCGTGCCCTGGAACATGCCGCAATTCCTCATCGTCACCAAGCTCATCCCGGCGCTGCTCGCCGGATGCTGCGCGGTGGTCAAGCCGGCGCCGGAATCCCCGCTGGACGCGCTGCTGCTCGCCGACTTGATCGACCAAGCCGACCTGCCGCCAGGTGTGGTGAGCGTGCTGCCGGGCGACGCGAAAGTCGGCCAGCAGCTCATCGGCCACCCGGGCGTCGACAAGGTCTCGTTCACCGGCTCCACGGCCGCCGGCAAGGCGGTCGCGGCGGCCTGCGCGGCCGACCTCAAGCGAGTCAGCCTCGAACTGGGCGGCAAGTCCGCGGCCGTCGTCCTCGACGACGCCGACCCGGGCACCGTCGCGACTGCCGTCCGGTCGGCGAGCCTGTCCAACTGCGGCCAGATCTGCAATGCGCTCACCCGAATTCTGTTGCCGGCCAACCGAAGCGACGAGTTCGTCGAGGCCCTGGCCGCCGAGATGACCTCGCTGCGCATCGGTGACCCGACCGACCCATCGACCCAGCTCGGCCCGCTGGTCGCCAAACGACAACAGGACCGCGTCCGCAACTACATCACCGAGGGCCAGCGAGAGGGCGCCCGCATTGTCGTCGGCGGCGCCGACATGCCCGACGGCATCGGGCAGGGCTGGTACGTGCAGCCGACACTGTTCGCCGACGCCGACAACTCCATGCGTATCGCCCGGGAGGAAATCTTCGGCCCGGTGCTGACCGCCATCCCCTACCGCGACGAGGATGACGCCGTCGCCATCGCCAACGACTCCGACTACGGGCTGGCCGGCTCGGTGTTCACCGCCGACCCCGACCGCGGACTGGCCGTTGCCGGCCGCGTCCGCACCGGGACCTTCGGCGTCAACCAGGGCTACACCATGGACCCGTTCGGGCCGTTCGGCGGGGTCAAAGCCAGCGGATACGGGCGGGAACTGGGCCCCGAGGGAATCGACGGTTACACCGTCCTCAAGTCGATCTCCGTGGCCACCGGCCGCTGAGAGCGCCTGCCGGCCCCTTGATTCAGTGGCCGACGGCATCAATAAACACGTTGGCCACATGAGTACCATCTGCCGACCATTAGGCGATTCACAAATGCGATATCGCACGTGATACCACGATCAAGAATCGTCTCATGGTCGATCGCGGAGCCGCAGCAGGTCGATCCCCGTAACTACTCCGGCCCCTCGGCCGTCGACCACCAATATTCGATGAACGGTTCCATCGCCCGGCTGACCAGTTCGATGCGCGGTCCGGTCGGGCCCTTGCAGTAGGCCCACAGCAGCGTGCCCGATCCGTCCGGGTTGTACGACTTCGCCTCGTAACGCATGCCGCTGGATTCCAATGTCGCCAAATCTGATTCGACGTCGTCGGACCAGTAACCCAGATGGTGGACGCCCGAGTCCGCCGGAATCCAAATCGTGCCCGGCGCGGTCTGGATGATCTCCACTCGCGGTGCGTCGCCCGAGTACACCATCCGCATCGGGATGGTCACTTCGCCGTCGGGTGTCTGAGCGACCTGGTCCACCTCGACCACCTCCGTCCACCGGTAGCCAGCCACCTTGGTGAACCAATCCAGGGTTGCGTCGAGGTCGTCGACGACGATGCCGCTGTGGTAGAGGTTCTCCGGCTTCACTGACTCTCCTCAGGTCTGGCGGTTTTGATCGCCTGCTCCAGCCACTGCACCTCGCTGAAGTTCTCCCGGCCGCTGCTTTCCAGAAGCGATTCGAGCGCAAGGCGTTTCACCCGCAGGGCAGCGGGGTCGTCGGGTGCGTGGGCAAGGACGATATCGATGAGGTGCAGCGCCTGCAGCGCGTGCCCCTGCCCGAGGTGCAAATTCGCGCGTTCGGTGAGTCCGGTTGTCCCACCGGCTAATTCGACGATGTCCCGCCACACCGCAGCCGGCGGAGTGTCGTAGAGCTCGGTGCTGGACTCGTATCGGAACCACCCGACATGCTCTTCCCAGATGGCCCGTACGATCCACGGCACCTTCCCATGGACCTGGGGCAGTGCGAGTTCGGGCGGAAGGGTGACGTCGCGCATCAGCGTCCAAAGGTCGCTGCCGGCATTCATTCCGTCGATAGTGCGGTCGCGCAGGTAGGCGGTCGCGTCACGGACCTTGGTCATGGTCTGCCGTATCTGGTCGGCGCCGCGGAAAACGTCGTGCCCGTTGATCAGCGTCTGTGGCTGCAGCGCGATAACCCTGTCGACCGAATGGATGAACGCCATGGCGCTGCGAATCTTGTCTCCGCGCAAGGTGTACAGATTCGGGACATGGCCGAAAAACGGTCCCATCAGGTTGCCGATGAACGCGATGCGGTGCTCGGGCATCCAGACCACGAGGGCGTCGGTGGTCTCACCGCCGGGTGTGGAGTACAGCTCGAATCGCCGGCCGCCGAGTTCGAACGCGTGGCTGTCGATGAAGGCGGTGGTGAGCACCGGTTCCGGCGGCAGCTTCATCGCCATCGCGTCGACATCCATGAACGCACCCCAGAGCGCCATGATGCGCCGGCTGTAGAACGGGTGCAGGCGGCGCCAGTATTCGCGCACGTCGCCGTGGTTGGCCTGGGCGATCGTCTGCACTTGGACCTCGTTGAAGGCGGCGTTGAACAAATTCCACCCGCCCACATGATCGGGATGACCCTGGGTGAACGTGATGACCCGCAATGGCGCGTTGCTCACCCGGGCGAAGCGTGCCTTGATCACGGACGCCTCGAAGTCGGTGCCGGTGTTGATCAACACGTCGCCCTCGGCCGTGGTGACCAGGTAACTGTTGGCGATGTTCTTGGACATGAAGATCCCGTCGCCGACCTCGACGGCATCCTGCTCGGCCTCGCCTTGTTTGATCAGCGCATCTAGGGATTGCGCCATCGCGCCCGGCCTCCTCGCAGTCGTTCCGGGCGTAAACCTAACATTTGTTCTCTATCGCCGTATAGTCTCACTGCGATGGCGACACCCGACGAACTAATCACCCGCGCGTGCGAACGCGCCGGTCTGGACGATTTCGGCGGCGACTCGTGGCGCGAGGGCCTTCACCTGCTCGTCGACAGCGTCGAGTCCACGCCCGGAGTCAATCCCGGCGGCCGCGACTTCGTGTACGGCCAGTTGGTCGACGCGCTGCGAAATCGGCTGCGCATCGTCGACTATCTGAAGCAGCATCCCGAGATCCGTCAGGAGCGGGTGGAGCGGCCGCTGGTGATCCTCGGGCTGCCGCGCACCGGCACCTCGCTGGCGAGCTACCTGCTCGACCAAGACCCGCAACGGCGCTCACTGCCGACCTGGGAGGCCGAGGACTCTGTGCCACCGTCGACGCCCGAAACGCTGCGCACCGATCCACGGTGTCTACAGAAGAAGGCGGAAGTCGACATCCTCGCCGAGGGGCTGAGGGCCGCCGACATCCCGATGGTGCATTGGGATGAGGCCGACGGGCCAACCGAGTGCGTATTCGTCCAGAATCAGGATTTCAAGGCGTATCTGTGGGAGGCATTCATGCCCAACTCGGCCTACGCGGACTGGCTGCTGGGCACCGATATGGCCAGCGCCTACGCCTACGAGCGGTCGGTTTTGCAAGTGCTGCAGTCCCGCGCGCCGGGCACGTGGTCGCTCAAGATGCCGTCGCATGCCGTGCACATCGAGGCGCTGTTGGCGACTTTTCCCGACGTGCGCATCGTGTGGGCGCACCGCGATCCGTTCAAGGCCACGGCATCGTTTCTGCGGTTGAACTACCTGTCCCGTGCGGTGCTCGGGTGTGCTGTCGACACCGCCGACGTTGTCTCGAATGTGTTGCGGCAGTTAGGCGCACACATCTCCCGGCCGATGACGGCGCGCGCCCGCATCGGCGACGACCGATTCTTCGACCTGCACTATTCGGCCCTCATGCGCGACCCCGTCGGCGTCATGCGCTCACTGTACGAGTGGGCCGGCGACGAACTGACGGCGTCGACAGAGCGATCCATGCTCGAGTGGCTGCAACGAAATCCGCAGGACCGCTTCGGGATTCAGCCGTACTCACTGGATGGGACGGGCGTCACCCGGGCAGACTTGGAATCCGTCTTCGCCGACTATCTGGCGGCGTTCGACATCGAGCTCGAAGGGGTCTGATGAAGGCAGCGGTCACGACGGAGCAGCACGGATTCAACGTCGTCGACATGCCCGATCCGACGCCAGGGCCCGACGAGTTGGTGATCCGCGTCGCGGCATGCGGTATCTGCGGATCTGACATCAAGGCGCAGCCCTTCATGCCCGCCGGCGTGGTCATGGGCCACGAGCTCGGGGGTGAGATCGTCGCGGTTGGGTCGGACTCCCGCGGCTGGAGCGAAGGCACCAATGTCGCTGTCTTGCCGGTCGTTTCCTGTGGCAGCTGTCGGTATTGTGCGGCCGGCGCCGTATCGCACTGCGCACAGACTCGCTACCTGGGGATGGGACCGGACCGGGGCGGTTTCGCCGAGTTGGCCGTCGTACCCTCCCGGCACGCATTCCCACTGCCGAGCGAAATGACCGACATCTATGCGGCTTTGGTCGAACCGTTTGCAGTCGGCCTGCACGGTGTGCACAGCGCGCAAGTCGCTCCTGGCGAGGACGTGCTCGTTGTGGGTGCGGGCGGCGTCGGCCTGACGACCGTCGCGTGGGCGCGCGCGCTGGGGGCTGGGCGGGTGACCGCCGTCGACCCCGACCCACGGCGACGCGAGTCAGCCGTCGCGATGGGCGCGACCGATGCGTTGGCCTCGGTCGACGAAGCCGACCCCAACGCTTACGACACTGCAGTGGAATGCGTTGGGCATCAAGGTCTTCTGCAGTCCTGCCAGCCCGCGGTTCGCCCACAGGGCCGCATCGTCGTCTCCGGTGCGTGCGCTGAGCCGGTTCCCGTCGAACCAGTGACCGCACTGCTCAAGGAGCTCAGCATTCGGTTCTCGGTCTGCTACACCCCTGCTGAGTTCCGCGAGGTTGTCGCCGCGTTCGGTAGCGGCACCGTCGACCCTGCACCGATGCTGGGACCCATGGTCGGGCTCAACCAGATCGCCGAGGCATTCGACCTCACCCGCGAAGCCCGGGCGCACGGACGGGTTCTGGTCAGACCACCGGATCCTTGCTGGCCTTGATCGGTGCGGTGCTCGGCGGCATCTTCATCAGGTTTCCGCGCAGGCTGCCTCGCGCGGTGCGTACGCCCACCAGAAGCCAGGTGAACAGCAGACCGGCATAGGCGATGACCGCGGCCACCTTGAACGCGGGCAGATGAGTGTGCGTGGCGAGCTGCGCGGTGCCGGTGACGAAGGTGCCGACCGGGAAGGTCAGGCTCCACCACGTCAGGGCGAACGGCATCCCGCGCCGCAACGTGCGCAGCGTGAGCGAGGTGGCCAGCGCAATCCACAGCACCGCAAAGCCCCACACCGGAACCCCGTACAGGATCGCGAACGCATTCATGTTGTCGGCGATGTCATGGTCGACGGCCAGCGGTGCCGTGGCGCCGAGAAGCCCTGCCGCCGTCACGGATTGGCCAAGCGGACCCAACACGATCCACAGGGTCGGCACCCGCGCGCTGCCAGACGTGCCGTACAGGGTCAGCCGGCTCCAGATCATCGCAATGATGTTCAACGAGGCCACCAACGACAATCCGAACATCGCATAGCAGCCATACAGCATGGTCTGGCGGCCGGTGCCCTCTGCCATATGCGGAAGCAGCAGCGCGCCCGTCGCGGCCGACACCATGGGCGGAACCACCGGCATCAACCATCCACCGAACGCGGCGTCGGGCTCGACGTCGTGCTGGGTGAACATCAGAAAAGGAATGCTGACCGCGGTGAACAGGCCGCCGAGGGTGCCCGCGGCCCACAGCACCCAGTCCAGGTCGACGACGATGCGCTCATCGATCAGGTCCTTGCCCACCAACACCGCACCCGCGCCGACCGTCATCAACGCCATCGGCGCGGCCCCATAAAAGTGGGCCATCTGCGGATTGCGCGCGTGGCGGCGCGCCACGGTGGGATGGCGCAGCCAGTGGCCGCCGACCACGACGAGCAGCGCCGCCAGCAGCACGGCCGCAATCACCCACACCGCTTCGGCAAATGCGTGCAGGCCCAACACGTGCACGGGCAGGGTGGCCCCGGCGGTGGCGACGATCCCGGTGCCCATGACTGAGGCGAACCAGTTGGGCCCGATGTTGCCCAGCACCTCGACGCGCGTCAACGGCGATGGCGCGCCGTCCTGATTTGGGGTGGCCATAGCTGACAGACCCTACTGCCGTCGGCAAAGCGCCGAGCGCAAAAGCCTGCGAATACGAAGAATCCATGCTGATGCATACCGGTGCTCGCCGCGCGCTGAGCAATCATTGTCGACGCAAACCGTCGAAAATGTCGCGGTAGTAAAGGTGCGCCAGGAAGTGCCCGCCCGGTCTCAAATGCAGTGTGGCATCGGGGATTCGGCGCGCGAGTTCGGGCGGCCAGTTCGGATCGAGAAGCTGATCATCACGGCCCGCCCAGACGTCGACGGGGACGCGCAAATCCTCGGGCGCGAACCCCCACGGCCGGTTCATCGCGCGGTACTCCTCGACGACTCCCCCGGGTTGTCGTAAAGCTTCCCGCGACATGCTCGCGAACTTGTCGTAACCCTCGGCCCGCAGGACGGCGCCATCCGCTTCACCGAGGTTGCCAGCCGCCAACCGGCCATATAGTTGCGGCGCACTGGCCGCCGCAACCCGCATGGCGCGAAAGCATTGCCGTGCGGCCCAGGGTGCATGCTCCGACAGCCTGATGAAAGTACGGTCGATTTTTGGCAGACAGTCGAACATCCCCGATTCTGTCAGCGGTAAGGCGCCGGCGATGATTGCGATCCGGGTCACGCGCGGGACCAAGGCATAGCCGAGCGCCGCAGCGTACTGCCCGCCGAGGGACCAGCCCATCGCCGCAAACCTGTCAATCGCCAGGCGATCCAGCAGTTCCCTGACATCGCTGACCCAATCCAGGATGACGCGTCCCGGCCGGGGATCAGATCTGCCGACGCCAGGCCGGTCGGGAGAGATCAGCCGGATCCCGGACTGCGCAGCGACGGATGCGGCGGCCTCCACGTCCAACCGGCAGGCCAGGCCCCCGTGCGCGTTGAGAATCGGGAACCCCGTCGGATCTCCGTATTGCGCATAGGTCATCGACCGCCCGTCTCGCAGCCCGATGACATGATCGGTAATCATCGGGTCACGACCACGCTGACGTCGTAACCCGTTGTGGCGCTGATCATGCCGAGTCACCTCCAGGTCGCATACACTGCCAACAATGACGCATCCGCCGCGAAGGAGCTACGCACGGAAGAACGTGGTGGTTGCGGTCGGGATTGCAGTCGCCTCGGTGCTGGCCGCGCTCGCCATACCGATCAAGGTACGGTGCGGTGCGCCGGGCTACGCGTGCGCGACCGCGGTCGATGCGCAGGGCAACGTTCACTATTACTACGAGGTTGAGCCGCTGGGCGTGTACCTCGCTGAAATCGTCACGGGCTCGAACATCCGTTTGTACTACCGGTCGGGCGACGACCTGGAGAAAGCCCGCTAGCTCGGGAGGGAATATGCGCACACGCCTCCGCATCGCCGCCCTGGCGGGATTTGTCGCCACAGCCGTGCTGACCTGTGGTCCCGCCACCGCCGATCCGGGTGATCAGACGACCGCGGAGCAACGCATCATTGACGGCTACGTTGCGAAGCAGCGCGGTTGCACCCCGGACCTGGCGCCCAACCCCCAGGGCGTCAACTGGGATCCCCCGGGCTTCACACCGAACGTCGGGGGCACGGGAACGGTCACGGATGCCGATCCACGACTGGGCGGCCAATTTCGCGCCGACTGGGTGGACGGCCGCTGGCACATCGTGTATCCGTATTGCTGACCGGCCCCGATCGGGTCGATCTGATCACACACCGCGCGTCGCCTATGACGTCGTCCCGATCTCGCGAGGTTGCCGCACGGGTGGGGTGAACACGCTGGTAGCGGGAATATCGTGACGGTGAACCCGACGCCGCTCCGGGTGGGTGAGCCAGCCCACAGTAACCGTTTTGAGGCCTTCTTGATTGGGGGCTTTGCAGCAAGCTGCCGCATACTTGACGTCATGCTACAAGCGACATCACCGCAAACCGCCGTTGCGGTAGTTGGTGGTGCGCAGGTGATCGATCCTAAAAACTGGCCAGGTATGTGATGGCGCGCTCCGGCGGGGCGCATCGTCGCCATCGCGCCGCTCGTCGGCCGTCGCGAGTCCGCAAGGGACTGACGCGCGCCTTCATGACGCTCACATCGCTGGTGGCGGTGCTGCTGACCGGGGCCGGATATTGGGTGGCCCACGGCGCTCTCGGGGGCATCACTGTTTCGGACGCCCTGAGCGCGGACGACCCGCGATCCAGCGGCGACAACATGAACATCCTGCTTATCGGGCTGGACTCGCGCAAAGACCAGGACGGCAACGACCTGCCCTGGTCGATCCTGAAGCAACTGCACGCGGGCGATTCCGATGACGGCGGCTACAACACCAACACGCTGATACTCGTGCACGTCGGAGCCGACGGTAAGGTCGTCGCCTTTTCGATCCCCCGCGACGACTGGGTCGCGTTCAACGGCGTTCCGGGATACAACCACATCAAGATCAAAGAGGCCTACGGGCTGACCAAGCAGTACGTCGCGCAGAAGCTCGCCAGCCAGGGCGCGAGCAGCCAGCGGGAACTCGAGACCAAGGGCCGCGAGGCCGGCCGGACCGCGACCTTGCGCGCCGTACGCAACCTGACCGGAGTTCCCATCGACTATTTCGCCGAGATCAACCTGGCGGGTTTCTTCGACTTGGCCCAGACCTTGGGCGGCGTGGACGTGTGCCTGAACCACGCCGTCTACGACTCGTATTCCGGTGCCGACTTCCCGGCCGGCCGCCAACGGCTAAATGCTTCACAGGCGCTGGCGTTTGTCCGGCAGCGTCATGAACTGGATAACGGGGACCTGGACCGCACCCACCGGCAGCAGGCATTCATCTCGTCGGTCATGCGGGAATTGCAAGCCGCGGGCACGTTCACCAACATCGACAAGCTCAAAAGCCTGATGGCCGTGGCGCGCAAAGACGTGGTGCTGTCGGCCGGGTGGGACGAGGAGCTGATCCAGCGGTTGGGCGGGCTTGCGGGAGGTAACGTCGAATTCCGCACGCTGCCGGTGGTGCGGTACGACGACATCGACGGCCAGAGCGTCAACATCATCGACCCGGCCGCGATCAAGGCGGAGGTGGCGGCGGCGATCGGCGCCGCCAGTTCGACAGCGCCGACGGGGCCGTCTGCGACCACGGCCAGCAAACCCAACCCGGCCACCGTCGTCGACGTGATCAACTCCGGCAGCCTCAGCGGGCTCGCCAGCGAGGTCTCTCGCGCGCTGAAGAAGCGTGGCTACACCATGGGTCAGGTCCGTGACCGCAATGCCGGCGAGCCGTCGTCCACCACGATCGGCTACGGTGCCGGCGCGGACACCGATGCCCGTAACCTGGCCTCCCTGCTCGGCCTCGACGCGCCAAAGCAACCGGATTCCACCATCCAGCCCGGACACATCCGCGTCACCGTGGATACCAACTACTCGTTGCCGGCCACGGACGAGACCACCAGCGACGAGACCACGACCACCACGACGACGACAACAACAACCACAACGACCAGCAGATCCAGTCGGTACGGGTACGACACCACCAGCACCTACCCCACCCCGGATCAAGGCAAGCCCATCGACGGCGGCGGGGTGCCCTGCGTTAACTAAAGCATGTCGAAAAACTCTGATGAGTGGTTCGGCATCGCCCTTCTCGGGCGTCGTCGGTTCAGGCCGCGGGTGCGCGGTCAGCGTCAGTTCCCGCGTCATCTGGGTTGGTTACACCTGCACGCGAAGGGTGCTGGTCAGCGCCGTCCCATCGGCGGGCATTGTTGGCCCGGCCCCGTTGCTTAGGGGTCCGGGGATCTGGTGATGCGTTGGGCTCATCTCGCTGGTGAGCATCCCAGCGCCCACCGACAGGATCGAGGCATGCGCCATCTGCCTAGGCGTGCGTTCCGCCGTCGATGCGGATCTCGGTGCCGGTGATCCAGGCGCCGTCGTCGGACACCAGCATCGCGATGACGCCAGCGATCGCGCTGGGCTCGGCCATGCCGGCGCCGCTGGATTCGACCGTCGTGGGCAGGATCGGCATCAGCCTGGGGAACAACGACCAGTCGGCGTCTTTGGGAATGTATCCCCCGGTCGCGTCGGTGATCCCGGACTTGATGCTACCCGGCGCCACGCACGCCGCACGCAGCCCGTCCTTGGCGTATTCGAGCGCCAGGGAATGGGTGAAGGCCTGGATTCCGCCCTTGCTCGCGGCGTAGGCGGCCATGTAGGGATGGGCGAACGACGCCGAGGTGGAGCTGAAGTTCACGATCGCGCTGCGTGAGTTCGCCAATAACGCCGGCAGCGCCTCACGCACCACCAGGAAGGTGCCGGTCAGGTTGACGGCGATGATCTGGTTCCACAGTTCGGTGCTGGTCTGGTGGGTGTGTTCGGCCCGCAATATGCCGGCCGCGTTGACCAACGAATCCAGGCCGCCCAGCTTCTCGACGGCCCAGCACACGCCGTCGATGACGGAGTCTTCGTCGCCGACGTTCATCTCCAGGGTTGTCAGCCGCTCACCCGTTGCGGCCTCGTCCGCCCGCACCCGGGTCTTGCCCAGGCCGTCGGCCGCGATGTCGGCGGCCACGACGGTGGCGCCCTCGTCCAAGAGCCGCAGCGCGGTGGACTGGCCGATGCCGGACGCCGCGCCGGTCACCAGGATCCGCTTGCCTTCGAGTCGATTCATGGGGCCATCATCGCAAGCGGCGGCCCACTTGATGCCATAAATAGGGAAGGGTGGATGCCATGGAGATCGGATTCATCGGCTTGGGGAACATGGGCCGGGGCATGGCGGCAAACCTGCTGAAGGCGGGTCATCACGTCACCGTCTACAACCGCTCCCCCGCCAAAGCGCAAGACCTTGCCCAGCAGGGCGCGGCCATTGCGGACACGATCGCCGAAGCCTGCGGGGGTGCGGTGGTGTTCACCATGCTGGCCGACGACCGGGCCGTCGAGAACGTCGCATTCGGTGATGACGGCATCCTGGCCTCGCTGCAACCCGGCGCCACACACGTCTCGTCGAGCACCATCAGCGTCGCCATGTCCCAGCGCCTGGCGGCCGCGCATGCCGAAGCCGGTCAGCAGTATGTCGCGGCGCCGGTGTTCGGCAGGCCCGAGGCAGCCTCTGCCGCAAAGCTTTTCGTCGTCGCCGCGGGCGCCCCGGTTGTCTTGCAATCGCTGGTCCCGCTGTTCGACGCGATCGGCCAGCGCACGTTCGTGGTGTCCGACCAGCCACACGCCGCCAACCTGGTCAAGCTGAGCGGCAACTTCCTGCTCGCTTCGGCCATCGAGTCCGTCGGGGAGGCCGTCGCGCTGGTCGCCAAGGCCGGTGTGGATCGGCAGCAGTACGTCGACATCCTCACCTCGACGCTGTTCGCCGCGCCGGCGTATCAGACCTATGGCGGGCTGATCGCGCGACAGGAATTCGAGCCGGCCGGGTTCGCGGCGACCCTCGGACTCAAGGACGTCCGGCTGGTGCTCGCGGCGGCAGAGGGCCTCCAAGTTCCGCTGCCCGTCGCCAGCCTGCTGCGCGACCGCTTGCTGACCCTGGTGGCAACCGGTGGCGGCCACTTGGATTGGTCGGCGGTCGCTACGCTCGCCGACCGGGACGCCGGTTTATCAGCCTCAGACCACTCCGCGTAGCCCGTCGGCGCCGAACACGGGTTCCAGCATCGCCGAGTAGTCCGGGCCGCGTCGCAACATCAACCCGCCGTCGACGTTGATGATCTGCCCGGTGACATAGCTGGCCGCGTCGCTGAGCAAGAACATCGCCATGTTGGCGATGTCTTCTACCTCGCCGGGGCGCGGCAACGGGGTGATTATCCGGTAGTCCGCGCTCAGCTCCGGCGAATCCAGCACGGGCGCAACGAGTTCCGTGCGAATCAGGCCCGGCCGGATGCTGTTGACCCGCACCCACGATGCGCCGAGTTCGTCGGCAGCCAGCTGCATCATGTGGTCCAGCGCCGACTTGCCGACCCCGTAGGCACCAAACCAGCGGTGGGTGTTGCTGGCAGCGATCGACGAAATGCCGACGAACGAACCGCCACCGCCGCGCACCATCTCACGCGCGGAGTGTTTGAGCACGTACATTGTGCCGTTGACGTTGAGGTCAATGGTCCGTCGCCACAACTCCGAGTCGATCTGAGTGATCGGTCCGATGGTCTCGGAGCCACCCGCGCAGTGCACCACGCCGTGCAGCCGGCCGTGCCAGGCCGTCACCGCGTCGATGGCACGGGTGGCCTCCTCCTCGATGGTGATGTCGGCGGGCTCGAAGCGAACCGAGCCTTGGGCCTTGAGCGCTTCGATCTCTTCGACGGCCCCCGCCAACTTGTCCGGATTGCGGCCGACGATCATGACCGAAGCCCCGGCGGCGACCAGCCCGGAAGCCACGCCCTTGCCTATTCCGCTGCCCCCGCCGGTGACGAGATACGTCCGGTTTTCGAATGAAAGCTGCACACGAGCCCCTTAGAACTGAAACAAGTTCTAGTTATAGAACCATGCGGTAGGCGGCGCAACGACGCGCCCCCGGCTACGGGGTATCGCGGCGAGCCACCTTGGTCGGCTTCGCGTCGCGCCAGTCCTCGACATGCGGCGGCTGGCCGACCGGCCACCTGTTCTCGTTGAACGCCGCCCAGTGCGCGTGCCCCAACAGGTGGACATGGAACGCATGCCGCAACGCCTCGGTGTAACCCATCGCGTCAGAGGCGGCATTGACCGAATCCTTGATCAGCAGCGACGCCATCGTAGGCCGCTCGGCGATACGCCGCGCGAATTCCAGTGTCTTTTCCTCTAACTCGTCGACCGCGAAAACCTTGGATACCATGCCCAACCGATACGCCTCATCGGCGTCCAATGAATCACCGGTCAACAGCAGTTCTTTGGCCTTACGCGGCCCGAATTCCCAAGGATGCGCATAATATTCGACGCCCGGCATGCCGAGACGAACGGCGACTACGTCGCTGAACTTCGCGTTGTCGGCCGCGACGATAAGGTCGCACGCCCAGATCAGCATCAGGCCCGCCGAGATGGCGTTGCCCTGCACCTGGGCAATCGTGATCTTGCGCAGATCGCGCCAGCGGCAAGTGTTCTCGAAGAAGAAATGCCACTCCTGGTGATACAGCTTTTCCATGATCGGCTCATAGGTCGCGCCGTGCGAACGGAAGGTCGGATGCTGCCCCGGTCCGGGTGCGCGCTCGGCCAGGGCCTGCTCGGAGCCCAGGTCGTGGCCGGCGGAGAAGTTCCTGCCGCGCGCCGCGAGGATTACCACGCGGACGGTGTCGTCGGCCTCGGCCCGGCCGAACGCCTCGTCGAGCTGAACCAGCAGCCCGCGACTCTGCGCGTTATGGGCGTCGGGCCGATTGAGCCAGATGCGGGCGATCCGCCCTTCATCGAGGGTTTCGTAGACCACCAGCTCGTTAGCCTTGGCGTTGGACGCCTCGGCGCCGGCTTTCTCGGAGAGTGTCATTCCGCCCACCTCGTCTGTCGTCAGATCCGCAGTGTTTACACATTACGGCCAGTCTGTAAGTGCGCAGCCGTGGGGTCTGGCGTCTTACCCGGTCGCGCTGACAGATGCCTGCGAGCTAATACGAGCGTCGCCTACAGTTATGTCATGCCTACGAAATCGGATCCTGGCGAAATCGGCGATGTCGAGCCGCTGGCTGACCACACCGCTAGCCAGGCCAGGCGCGTGGTCGCCGCATACGCGAACGACGCGGATGAGTGCAGGATCTTTCTGTCCATGCTCGGTATTGGACCGGCAAAGCTCGAGACGTAGATGTCTCCCGGGGGACGCGAGGACGCGACAACAGCGGGGTCGGAGCGCTACGGGGACTCCGACTTCGTGGTTGTTGCCAATCGACTGCCGGTCGATTTGGAGCGGCTTCCCGATGGAACGACGGCCTGGAAACGCAGCCCCGGGGGACTGGTCACGGCCTTGGAGCCGCTGCTGCGCCGCCGGCGCGGCGCCTGGGTCGGCTGGCCGGGTGTCCCAAATGACGCCGCCGAAGACATCGAAGTCGACGAGGAGCCCATCATCCAGGATGACATCACACTTCATCCGGTAGGCCTGTCCTCCGAAGACGTCGCCGAGTACTACGAGGGGTTCTCGAACGCCACCCTGTGGCCGCTGTATCACGACGTCATTGTCAAGCCGATCTATGAACGCGAATGGTGGGACCGCTATGTCGTCGTCAACCGCCGGTTCGCCGAGGCCGCGGCGCGCACCGCCGCCCGCGGCGGGACCGTGTGGGTGCAGGACTACCAACTGCAGTTGGTGCCGAAAATGCTGCGCACGCTGCGGCCCGACCTGACCATCGGGTTCTTTCTGCACATCCCGTTCCCGCCGGTCGAGCTGTTCATGCAGCTACCGTGGCGCACCGAGATCATCGAAGGTCTGCTCGGCGCCGACCTGGTCGGATTTCATCTGGCCGGCGGTGCACAGAATTTCCTGTTCCTGTCCCGGCAGCTGGTCGGCGCCAATACCTCGCGCGGGGCGGTCGGTGTGCGCTCGCGGCTCGGCGTGGTGCAGCTGGAGTCCCGCACGGTCCAGGTGGGCGCCTTTCCCATCTCCATCGACTCCCGGGAGCTCGACCATGCCGCCCGCAGCCGCAACATCAGGCGCAGGGTCCGCGAGATCCGGGCCGAGTTGGGCAACCCCCGCAAGATCCTGCTCGGCGTCGACCGGCTCGACTACACCAAGGGCATCGATGTCCGGCTGAAAGCCTTCTCGGAGCTGCTCGCCGAGGGCCGCGCGAAACGCGACGACACCGTGCTGGTCCAGCTGGCGACTCCAAGCCGCGAACGGGTGGAGAATTACCAGATTCTGCGCAACGACATCGAGCGCGAGGTCGGCCACATCAACGGCGAGTACGGCGAGGTCGGTCATCCGGTGGTGCATTACCTACACCGTCCGGTCCCCCGTGACGAACTCATCGCGTTCTTTGTCGCCAGCGACGTCATGCTAGTCACCCCGCTGCGGGACGGGATGAACCTGGTGGCCAAGGAGTACGTCGCGTGCCGCTACGATCTCGGCGGCGCACTCGTCCTGTCCGAATTCACCGGCGCCGCTGCCGAACTCAGACAGGCCTATCTGGTCAACCCGCACGACCTCGAAGGGGTCAAGGACACGATCGAGGCGGCGCTTAACCAACCGGTCGAGGAGGGGCGGCGCCGGATGCGGTCGCTGCGACGCCAGGTGCTCGCCCATGACGTGGATCGCTGGGCGCGGTCATTCCTGGATGCGCTCGCCGAAGCCCATCCGCACAGCACTAAATAGCCCGACGAACCCATGGTGTTGCCTGCCGATCGCTGTGATACTCAGATGCAGCGTGAAGGGAGGCACTATGAAAAAGATCCGACGCGCGCTCGCCGCAAGCGCCGGGATCTGCTCGGCCGTTGCACTAGGGATCGCGCTGGAATCGGGCCACCCGGCTAGTGCGGTCGGGCCGCCGGCGGACGGCACCTACTCCTTCAACGAGGCGGGCGTGTCCGGAGTTAGCTGGACGATCACGGGGCTGTGCGATCAGCCGTCCGGAACCCGCAACATGAACGACTATTCGGACCCTATCGTTTTCGCGTTCAACTGCGCGCTGAACATCGTGAGCTCGACGGACGAGCAGATCAACGCTGCGGACAAGCTGCAGAACTTCAGCGCCAGGGCCCGGATGAGCGGCATGCTTTGGACTTTAGAGCTGGACCACGCAAATGGTGTGTCGTGTCCGGGCGGTGGCACCGCGCCGACCACCGAAACCTATGCTTTCAGCGACGAAACGCTGACCGGCACGCACACCACGTTGCACGGCGCCGTCTGCGGCCTGCCGTCGGATATGAAAAAGGCGCCGTTCTCGCTGCAATTGAGCGGGCCGCCGCCCAGTCCGGTCCAGCGTTATCCGTTGCAATGCAACAACATTGCTATCTGTTACTGAGTGCTACCGAGTACTGAGCGCCGGCGCACGCTATCAGATGGGTGTGATGTAGGCGATCAGCCAGTGGCCGTCGATGCGCTTGAAATCGACGCGCAACCGGCTGCCGTCGTAGAGCGGCTGCCGCGACTTGTCGGTCACGGTGCGGTTCATGTAGACCATCACCGACGCCGAATCACGTTTGGCGGTAATGACTCCCACACCGACGACGTTGGCCTGCACGACCACCTCGCGCTTCTTGGCCTCCGGAATGATCTGCGCGTTGGCGCTTCGTTGGAACTCCTGGCGATATTCGGGCGTCAGCAAGGGATACGCGGCGGCGAGGCTGCGTTCGACCGTCTGATAGTCGTATGCGAACACCTTGGGTATGTCGTCGGCCGCCTGATGGGGCAGCACCGCCCGCGCCGACTCCTCGCCGCGGGTCTGCACCCGCTCCCAGTAGAACCAACCACCGGCCGCGGACAACCCAACGAAAACCGTGGCCGACAGGGAGCCCGCGACGGCGGCCAGCCGCCGCCGCCACCGCATCAGTTACCCCCGTCGGGATATTTCAGGTCGTAGCCGGTCATCCGCCCCGCTTCGTCCTCGTGCACGATGACGCGCAACCGATATGGCATGGACGGTTTGTTGACTCCGTCGATGTCGGCGACGGTGACCCGAACCGACACCAGCACCGAGGCATTGTCGGTGACCGTGTCGATGCCTTCCAGCGCGGCACCGTTGACGACGGCTTCCGATGTGGCGTTGGTAGCCCGGAACAGGCCCTTGAGGTTATCGACGTTGTTGTTGGCGCTGAGCATGCCGCGCAGCGGGCCGCTGGTGCCGTTGACGAACCGGTTCACGCTCTCATCGATGTTGTCCTGCTTGTAGCTGAACATGTTGACCACCGTCTGCGTGGCGGTGTCGACGAAGCGCTGGTTGCGCGCTTGTCCGGCCTCGGCATGCCGGTGCTGGATGATCAGGGCCGTCAGGCACCCCGCCAGCGCGCCAATCGCCAACAGCGCAGCGGCAAACGAGATCCACCCGACCAGGACCCGGTGCGGCTGCCGTCGTGGCGGCGGCTTGACGCGCGCAGGCTTCTTCTTGGCGGGGCGCTTGGGGGGCGCCTCGGCCTTGACGGTGGCGGCAACCGTGGCGGCTGCGGCGTCAGCGGGCGATTCGGGCTTCGCCGGGCCGGCCGCGCGGGATGCCCGCCGACGAACGCGCTGCGCCGTCGGCGGCTGTGTCGTCTCTAGGTCCGTCACTAGACGGGCCTGGGGTCAAGCATGAGGTCCACCCAATTCTCAGCGCTGGACGCGCCGCTGATGCCGGGCGCGAAGATACCAGTCCCGCCTGCCGGGTCCTTGAAGACGCCGGTGTTCTGGTCATAGGTCGTGTAGCCCGAGCCGCTGGCCTGCGGTTGCGGGCCGGGCGGCGGCCCCCACGGCTTCTCCGGTCCCGGGCCCGGCGGCGGAGGATTGATCCCCTCCGGCGGTGGCGGTGGCGGCAGCCACTTCGGATACGGAAGCTGTGGCGGCACCGGCGGGACGCCCGGCGGCATCCACGACGGGTTGAACGGCGGCGGCCCGCTGTCGTTGGGCGGCGGCGGGTCGAACGCCGGCTGACGATTCGGTAGCGGACCCGGCCCGGGGACTACGCCGGGCGGAGGCGGCCCAACCATGGCAACGCCCGGATCGGGCTCGGCGCCCGGCGGGATATACGGGAATTTGTTGGGCGGCAGAACGTTCAGCCCGTTCGTCATCGGTGTGTTGTACGGGACCGGCGGACCGCGCCAGGGGTTGCGGCCCACCGGCACAAAGCCGTTCGGGTCGCGACACAGCTGGATCGTCGGTGCCCGTTTGCCGGGGAACTCCTGGCACGGATAGTTGCGGGCGCCACGCACCGTGGTGGGATCATTCTGAGCGGCCTTGCAGTACAGGTCTTTCGGGAGTTCACGCACCGTCTCGTCGGCCGGGGTGCGCATGAGGGGCGGCGGCAGGAACCCGACGGCGCACGGTGGCGGGTCGTTCAGGTCCAACTTGAAGTCCAGCTTGGCGCCCTCGTCTTGAGGGGCGCCATTGGCAGCCGTGGTGATCGCGGCGAACAGCGCCGGCAATACCACCAGGAGCTGCTCAATCGACTTGTGATAGATGACGCCCACCCGGCCCAGGTTGGCCAGGCTGGCCGCCAGTGCCGGGAAGGACGGACGGATACCGCTGAACGCGGTGTTGGCCTCGTCGACCGCGTCCGGGGCGGTGGCCAGGGTGGAGCGAAGCTGCGGGTCGGCCTGACGCACCTCGGAGGTGAACCGCGCCAGCCCGTCGGCGAGCGACTTGATGTCACCGCCGGCGCGGATCTGCGCCTGCAGGAACGGACCCGCCTGATCGATCAACTGCGAAACCTGCGGATAGTTGGCGTTGGCCTCGTCCACCAGCAACCGGGCGGATTCGAGCAGCCGGGCCAGTTCCGGACCCGAGCCGTTGGTCGCGGTGAACGTCTCATGCAGCAGCTCCCGCAGCTTCGTGTCGCCGAGGCTGTTGACCAGAGTATCGGCCCGTTTCAGCAGATCGGCCACGTCTTGGCCGATACGGGTATTGGCCCGATCGATCCGGGATCCGTTGCGCAACTTGGGCACTGAAGCCTGGGTCGGCCGGGCCGGCGGCACCAGGTCGATGTACTGCTCGCCGATGGCCGACACGCTCTTGACCGTGGCGGTGACATTGGACGGGATGGGGGTGCCGCTGTTGAGCCGCATTTGGGCGTCCACCCCGTTGAGGCTCAGCCCCACCGACTCCACGCGGCCGACGGCCACACCGCGGTAGGTGACGTTGGCGTTCTTGTACAGGCCACCGCCGGCGACGAAATCGGCTGTCACGCTGTAGGTCCCGAGACCGAAGGTCGCCGGCAACCGCAGATAGAAGATGATCATGAGGGTCAACGTGATGGCGGTGACCAGCCCGAACATGGCGAGCTGGATCCTGGTAAGTCTGTCAATCATCTGCGCATCCCTACTGCCCCTTACTGACGCGAGGCCGTGCCGGGCGGAATCTTGAACGGATCGGCGGCCTGTCCGGACAGATTCGCCATCTCGCCGGTCAAGAAATCGGGCGGGTTGAGGATCTCGGCCATGTGCATCATGTTCGGATCAAGTGCATACGAAGTGGTGAAGAACGTCTCACCGAGTCGGCGCAAGGTGAGGTCGAACGTGGTGAACACGTTGAGATAGTCACCGCGGACGGACGGCTTGATGCCGAAGTTGGGGAACGGGAACGTCAGCAACAGCTGCAGCGAGGTAACGAATTCTTTTCGGTTGTCGTTGAGAGCCTTTACGACCGAGTAGAGGCCTTTGACGTCTTCGGCGAAGTCCACCTTGGTTTTGGACAGTATGTGCGAGGTGACCGTCGCCAACTTCTTGAGCGCGGCGAACGCGTCGACGATGTGGCCGCGTTGCTGGTTGAGCACGCGAACCGCATCGGGCAAGGTGTCCAGTGCCCGGCCGAGGTTGTCCTTGTCGCGGGCCAGGATCGCGGAGAATCGGTTCAAGCCGTCGACGGCATCGATGATGTCGTTGACTTGCCGGTTGAGCCCCGCCGTCAACTCGGCGAGCCTCGGGACCAGATCGACGAACTGGCTCTGCCGGCCGGCCACCGCCTGATAGGTCTCGTCGGTGATCTCTTCCAACGCACCGACATTGCCCTTGTTGATCACCACGCCTAGCGCAGAGAACACCTCTTCGGTGGTGGGGAAGCGGCCCGTGTGGGACTCCGCGATGCTCGACCCGTTGACCAGCCTGCCGGTCGGCGGTTGGTCAACCGGGCGAGCCAGGTCGACGTGCAGCGAGCCCAGCAGCGACGTCTGGGACACCTTCGCGGTCGCGTTGGCCGGCAGCACAACGTTCTTGTTCAGCGCCAATTTGACTGCGGCATAGAAGGATCCGTCGGGCCGCTGCTTGGCTTCGATGCCGGCGACACTGCCCACGGTGACGTCCTCGACCATGACCGGCGAGTTCTGCGGCAACGTCGCCACGTCGGGAAGCTCGACGGTGATCTGGTAGGCGCCGGAGCCGTGCCCGGCGGTGCCGGGCAGCGGCAGGGAGTTCAGCCCGCCGAACTGACAACCGGCCAGTAGCGCGCTCCCGGCGGCCAATACGCTGCCGCGCAGCCAGATTCGCGTCATCGGCCGGCCCCCTGTTCGGCCGGCAGCGGCGCCACGGGGGCTTGGGCGGGCGCTTGGCTCGGCGGCGGACCCGGTAGCGGACCGAACCCACCGCCCGAGGCGGGGCCGGGCGTGAGACCGGCGGCCGGTCCGCTCGGCGGTGAACCCGCAGGCGGCCCGGTCTGCGGGGCCGTCGGAACCAGCAGGGCCTGCAGATCCGCCGGGTTCTGGGCCGCGGGGGGCGTCTTGACACCGTTGGCCGGGATCCAGGTGAGCTCTGGGATCGGAGTCGCTGACTTGGCTTGGGTCGCCGGGGTGTCGTAGATGATCTGGCCCTTATAGGCGGTGATCGTGTTGAGTGGGTGGAACATGATCGGCGGGTAGTTCACGCTGAGCCGGCGCAGCACCGGCCCCAGCCGCTCACGACAGATCTCGGCGCGCCGGTAGTAGTCGGGCGCCTTTGGCCCGGCGGCGGTTTCGAAGGAACCACCGCAGATGAATTGCACGGGGTTGGCGAATTCTGGTATCGACAACAGGCCGTTCAGCGTGCCCTGCGCGGGGTCGTAGATGTTGTAGAAGTTGGCGATGCCGGGGCCCGCCACGTGCAGCACCTGCTCGATGTTGTCGCTCTGGTCGCTCAACGTCTTGGCAAAGTCGTTGAGGTTATTGACCGTATCGATCAGCGTACTGTTGTTCTCGTGCAGGAACCCTCGGATGTCGGAGAGCGCTTTGTTGAGCGTGCCGAGGGTGTTGTCGAGATGGCGCGAGCTGTCGGCAAGCACCTGTGACACGTCAGCGACGTTGCCTGCGAACTGGACGATCTGATCGTTACTCGCCGAGAGAGCGTTGACGAGCACCTGCAGATTCTTGACCGTCCCGAAGATATCGCTGCGCGAATCCCCCAGGCGCCCAGCGGCTTGGGAAAGCTCACGCAACGCGTTGTGGAACGACTCACCCTTGCCGTCGAGCGTGTCGGCGGCCTGGTTGATCGCCGCACCCAGCGGCCCCTGCATCTGCCCCGTTGCCGGACTCAGCTGCACGGCCAACTGCGTCAGCGCCTCCTTCACCTCGTCCCACTCCACCGGAACGGCGGTGCGGCCCAAATCGATGCTGCCGCCGTCGGGCAGCGCCGCCCCACTCTTGTACACGGGAGTGAGCTGGATGAACCGCGCCGCCACCAGGTTCGGCGACATGATCACTGCCCGAGCGTCTTTGGGCACTTTGAGGTCGTCGGACACCGACATGGTGATCTTGACGTCGGAGGACCGCGGCTCGATCGCGTCGATCGCGCCTACCGGGACCCCGAGCACGCGTACCTGATCTCCGGGATAGATCCCGACGGCGGACGTGAAGTAGGCGACGATGTGGCGGCCACCGGGACGCGATGCGAGCACGTAAATGCCGCCCACCAGGATCGCGACCAGCGCGATGCTGACAACGGTCCGCAGCCCCCGGGCGCCCAAAAGTCTCCTCATCGTGACGATTCCAGCATCATGGCGCTTTCGGCCTAATGATCCAGCGCTCCTGGATAAGGCCGCGCAGGTAGTCGGAAAGGCTGGCCGGCATCTTGCCCGGCTGGTAGAAGAAGTCGAACATCGTCGCAAGCAGCGGCGCCGGTATCACGCCGTAGACGTTGACGTTGAATCCGGGTCCGGAACCAACCACCTCGCCAAGCTCGGTCGCATAGGTGGGCAGCCGTTTGAGGGCCTCGGTGATGTAGTCGCGACGCTCGTTGAGGTTGGCCAGCACCGAATTGAGCTTGCTCAGGGCTGGGCCGAACTCCTTGCGGTTGTCCGCGACGAAGCCTGAAATCTGCTGGGATAGCCCGTTAATCCCGGAGATCAGCTGACCCAGCGCATCGCGCCGTTCGTCGAGCGCGGCAAACAACTCGTTGCCGTCGTCGACCAGCTTGTTGACCTGTGCGGCGCGATCGGACAACACCGATGTCACCGACTTCGCGTGCGCCAGCAGGGATTGCAGCGCCTCGTCGCGGCGGTTCAGCGTTCGCGACAGCGACGTCACGCCGTCCAACGCACCCCGCAGGTCCGGGGTGGCATCGTGGAGTGTGTTGGTGAGTACGTTCAGCGCCTGTTCGAATTGAGGCTTGTTTAGATTGCTCGCGTTCTCGCCGAGATCCTCGAGCGCACCGGCGAGCGTGTAGGGCGTGGTTGTGCGGCCCAGCGGGATGCTGGTCGCCTGGCCGGTCCCCGCCGGGCTCACCGAAATGGAGCGCTCGCCGAGGATGGTGTCGGTGCGAATCGCGGCCAGTGACTGGTCGCCAACGGCGACGTGACGGTCCACGCTGAACGTGATTTTGGCGCTGTCGCCGGCCAGACCCACGGCCGACACGTTGCCGACCTTGATGCCCGACACGTACACGGCGTTGCCGGGTGTGATGCCGGCGGCGTCGGCGAAGTAAGCGTCGTACGTTCTGCCCTGCGGCCAGAACGGCAATCCGGAGTAACCAAAGGCGATCAGCACCAGGCAGATCACCAGCACCAGGCCGAAGATGCCGGTGCGCAGCGGGTCGCGCTCGCGCTTACTGTTTGGCAAAAGCGCACCTTCCCTGGCTGGGATCCACCTGGCCGCCCAGCGGCAGCAGAATGTCGCTGCCGGCCGGCCCGTTGATTTTGATCGTCACCGAGCAGAAGTAGATGTTGAAGAAAGAGCCGTAAGCGCCGAGCGCGGCCAGTCGCAGGTAGTCCTCGCCCAGTTGCTCGACGTCGTTGTTGACCTCGGCCTTGCGGTTGTCGAGCTCGGTGGCCAGCGGCCGGGTGTTTTCCAGGATGCCCTGCAGCGGCCGGCGCGAATTCTGTAGCAGTTGGGTCAGATCGGTGGTCGTCGACGCGAGCGGCGGGATGGCGCCCGCGATCACGTCCCGGTTTTTGGCCAGCCCGGTGATCAATTGCTGCAGCTGGTCAACGCTGGCCGAGAATTTCGCGCTTCTCTCGTCGACGGTCGTCAGCACCGTGTTGAGGTTGTTGATCACGTCGCCGATGAGCTGGTCACGTTTGCCCAGCGCCGACGAAAAGGCGCTGGTGTCGGCCAGCACGTTCGACAACGCTCCGCCTTGTCCCTGCAGCAATTCGATGATTGCGCTGCTGATCGTGTTGACCTTGTCTGCGTCCAGGCCCTTGAGCACCGGCTTGAGCCCGCCCAGCAGCGCATCCAAATCCAATGCGGGCTGGGTGTGTTGGGAGTCGATCGTCGCGCCCGGCGGCAGCTTGCGCAGCTCGCCTGGACCGGACGTGATCTCCATGAACCGGTCACCAACCAGGTTTTCGTATCGGATCAGCGCACGGGTCGAGGTGTACAGGGTGTAGTGCTTGTCGATGCCGAATTCCACGTCGACGGTGTTGTCGGGGTTGAGCTTTAAGCCGGACACCGCACCGACCGGTACTCCCGCGATGCGGACCTTCTGGCCGGCCTTCAGCCGCGACGCGTCGGTAAACGTTGCGTGAAAGGTGTTTTCGGGGCCGAATCGGAAGTCACCGAAAACCACCACCAGGCCCGCGGCCACCAACAGCATGGCCACCGCGAAGATGCTGACCTTGATCACCATCGACCGGTGCGAGGGCATGCCCGAGGTCGCCATCAGAAGTCGTCCCGTTCCGCGAAAGCGCCGTGGAACAAGAACTGCAACGTGGACGGCGCATCAAACTGCAGCTCGGTGAACGGCTCGTAGGGAATGTTGGCGTTGTCGGTGACCAGGAACGGCGCCTTGTAGAACGAGCCGCCGCTCTGTTTGGTCGGAAGGTCGGGCAACCCGCGGCAATTCGGGCCACCTGAGGCATTCACGATCGGCAGGGACTCCGGGTATGTGTAGGACGGCGCGCCCAAAACAAAGCTGGAGGACGTGAAGAGGCCCGCTTTGCGGACCCCGAGCAACGGGGCGTACTCCCTGATGCCTCGCACGATGCCCTTGAATACGCAGCCGAATTCCGGCGAATAGTCGTGCGCCACCTTCACCGGGGCCCGCAGCCGGTTGATGGCGTCGATGAAGTCCTGCTCGCCGGGCTGCAACGTCTCATAGGCGTTGTTGGCCAGGCCAATGGTGGCCAACAGGGTGGTGTTCAGGTTGTTCTGCTGGTCCACGACCGTCTTGTTGATCGTCGGCAGGTTGTCGAACACGGTATTGAGGTCGGGCGCGGCGTCGGCGTAGGTGTTGGTGACGATCCCGGTCTTGCGAAAATCCTCCTGCAGGGCAGGCAGCTTCGGATTTGCCTGTTGCGTAAGGGTATTCAGCCCCGACAACAGCGCACCGAAGTCATCGCCGTGACCACGCAGACCTTCGGCCAGCGCGCTGAGTGTCCCGTTCAATTCGACTGGGTCGATCTTGTGCAGCAAGTCGATGAGCGACTGGAACAAGGTGTTGACTTCCAGCTGCACCGACGAGGCCTGCACGAGCGCATCCGGACGCAGCGACGTCCCCGAAGGTGTCTGGGGCGCAACGAATTCCACCGACTTGGCACCGAAGACGGTGTTGCCCGCGATGTGGACGGTCGCGTTGGAGGGGATGAAATGCATCTCGCCGCTGTTGATGGCCAACGTCAGGCGCGCCTGGTCGCCGGCATAGCTGATGTCGTCGACCTTGCCGATCTGAATGCCGCGGTACTTGACCTTGGCGCCCTTCTCCATCACCAGCCCGGCCCGCGGCGCGGCGACCGTGACGGTGTCGGTCGACGTGAAAGCCGCTGTGTAGGAAAGGTAAGTCAGCACGGCGAACGCGACTATCAGTCCGGCCAGCACCGCCGCTGCCAGCCGCACAGTTGCGCGTCGCGATCCCGTACTTGCCATGTGTTTTGCAGGGTCTCCTATCCCGAGAGGTTGAAGTTACCCTGTGCGCCGTAAACCGCCAGCGAGATGAACAACGTAATGACCACGACGACGATCAGCGAGGTCCGCACCGCCGTACCGACCGCGATGCCGACGCCCACCGGCCCGCCGCTGGCGTTGTAGCCGTAATACGTATGCACCAACATCACCGCGATAGACATCACGATCGCCTGCAGGAACGACCACAACAGGTCGGACGGAATAAGGAAAGTATTGAAGTAGTGGTCATACAGGCCCGCGGACTGGCCGTTGACGAACACCGTGGTAAAGCGAGCGGCGAAGAACGCGGCCAGCACCGACAGCGAGTACAGCGGAATGATCGCGACCAGGCCGGCGATCAACCGGGTCGACACCAGGAATGACACCGAGTCCACCGCCATGCATTCGACGGCGTCGATCTCCTCGGAAACCCGCATGGCACCCAGCTGGGCGGTGGCGCCGGCACCGATGGTGGCCGCCAGCGCGATACCGGCAATCACCGGCGCGACAACCCGGACGTTCAGGAACGCCGACAAGAACCCGGTCAACGCCTCGATACCGATATTGCCCAACGACGAGTACCCCTGCACCGCGATGACGCCACCGGACGCCAGGGTCAAAAAGGCCGCGACCCCGACCGTGCCGCCGATCATGATGAGCGCGCCCGCCCCAAGCGTCATCTCGGCAATCAGCCGGATCGTCTCCTTGCGGTACTTGGTGACGGCTTCGTGGGTGTGGAGCACTGTCTGGCCGTAGAACAACGCTTGCTCGCCGAAGCCGTCGACCGGTGCCGCTAGCCGCGAAAAGTAGTGACGAACCTGGTGAGTGACGTCGAAACTCATCGCGCACTCACTTCGCCGAGATTCGTACGCCGATGGCGGTCATGACCACGTTGATCACGAACAGGCAGATGAACGCGTAGACGACGGTTTCGTTGACCGCATTGCCGACGCCCTTGGGCCCGCCCTTGACGGTCAGGCCGCGGTAGCAACCGACCAGACCGGCCATCACGCCGAATAGCAAAGCTTTGACTTCGGCGAGAATCAACTCACGCAGTCCCGTCAGCACGGTCAATCCGTTGATGAAGGCACCGGGGTTGACGCCCTGCAGAAAGACGGAGAATGCGTAGCCCCCGGATAACCCGATTGCGCACACCAAGCCGTTGAGCAACAGTGCAACCACCGTGGATGCCAGAACCCGCGGTACGACGAGGCGGTGGATCGGGTCGATCCCAAGCACCCGCATCGCGTCGATCTCTTCGCGGATGGTGCGGGCACCCAGGTCGGCGCAGATCGCGGTGGCGCCGGCGCCGGCCACGACCAGCACGGTGACGACCGGACCCAGCTGGGTGATGGTGCCAAACGCCGTCCCGGCGCCGGACAGGTCGGCCGCCCCGATTTCGCGTAACAGGACGTTGAGCGTGAACGCCACCAGAACCGTGAACGGGATGGATACCAGCAGCGTCGGGACCAGAGCCACGCGAGCGATCATCCAGGTCTGATCCAAAAACTCGCTTAACTGGAACGGCCGACGGAAAGCGGCGCGCAGGGTATCCATCGCCATCTCGAAGAACCCGCCGACGGCCCGGGCCGGAACGGCAAGTTGTTGGATCAACCTGGCCCCCCCTCTGTTGCTCGCGGCGAAGTCTATACGTCCCTGGACACAGCAAGAATTTAACCGGCTGCCCGATGTGAGCCGGATCTCATTAACTCAGAACAACTTCGCCATGTCAATGAACAAGACTCCGTGAACACGGGCGTTAATTTCGCTGGTTAATACCCACGTAGCGACGTCATTCTGACACACGTTCTAGTTGTGTAACGGCCTCCTGTTACAGTTCGCAAATCCTTCCGCGGACGTTACTGACCCATGAGAGCGGTGGCGGAAAAGTTCTTTTCCGGGTCCCGCCCAGCAAAGTAATTTTGCAATGTGGAACTCAGCTGCGCGGGCTCCCAGGCCGACCCTTCGGCACTGAACTTATGTTCCGCCGTCGGCGCCGCCACCAGCGTCACCTGGGGGCCGTAGACGATGAACACCTGACCGTTGACCTCAGCGGCCGCCGGGGACGAGAGAAACTGCACCAGGCTGACCACGTGCTCGGGCGACAACGGGTCGATCTGTCCTTCCTCTATATCGGCGGCACCGAAGACGTCGGCCGTCATCGCGGTGCGAGCTCGCGGACAGATCGCGTTGGCGCACACGCCGTACCGGCCCAGCGCGCGTGCCGCCGTCAAGGTCAAGGAGATAATGCCCGCCTTGGCGGCGCCGTAGTTGGCCTGTCCTATCGGACCTGTCAGGCCCGCCTCCGACGACGTGTTGACGATCCGGCCAAAGATCGATCCGCCGGCATCCTTGGCCTTGCTGCGCCAGTAGGTGGCCACGTTGCGGGTAAGCAGAAAATGGCCGCGCAGGTGCACGGCGATGACGAGATCCCATTCCTCGTCGGACATGTTGAACAGCATCCGGTCGCGGGTGATGCCGGCGTTGTTCACCACGATGTCCAGTCCACCCAGCCCGTCGGCGCAGCTGACCAGTTCGTCGGCGGTCGCACGTTGGCTAATGTCGCCGGTGACGGCGACGGCCTTGGAGCCGGCCGCGCTGATCTCGTCGATCACGTCGGAAGCATCCAGCGCGGCGGCGATGTCGTTGACGACGATGGTGGCGCCCAGCCTGGCCAGACCGAGCGCCTCGGCCCGGCCCAGACCCGCGGCGGCACCGGTCACCACCGCGACCTTCCCGGACAGATCGGTCGCGTTTGTGCTGTTAGTCAATTTATGAATACCTCTAGTTTCGGCTTACTCGCCGCGCAACAGCGCGGCTCGAGGGCATTCGGCGATCGCCTGTTCGGCCAGGTCTTCCTGGTCGGGGGGAATGGGATCCGTTTTGATGACGGCGTAGTCCTCGTCGTCGAGGTCGAAGATATCCGGCGCAATTCCCAGGCACACCGCGTTACCTTCACACCGGTCACGGTCCACGATCACTCGCACGGCACCCTCCTTGAACCCGCTTGGACGCCCCGTCAGCATCCCGCTCCACCATAAGGCCCGGGTCAGTCTGACGAAACGGTCGCTGGATTCCCAGACTAGAACGTGTTACAACCGGGAAGACGAACGGGTAGCGGTTGGCCGAATCGCCGCGTCTCGTGATGTGGAAACAACGCATAAGCGGAGGACGGCTGGAATGCGCATCAGTTACACCCCGGAACAGGAGGAGCTGCGTCGCGAGCTGCGGTCGTACTTCACCACGCTGATGACCCCCGAGCGTCGCGAGGCGCTGAGCTCGACGCAGGGCGAGGTCGGGACCGGCAACGCGTATCGCGATGTCGTTTCGCAGATGGGCAAAGACGGCTGGCTCACCTTGAACTGGCCCAAGGAGTATGGCGGCCAGGATCGCTCCCCGATGGACTCGCTGATCTTCACCGATGAAGCGGCGATCGCGGGTGCGCCGGTGCCGTTCCTGACCATCAACAGTGTGGCGCCGACGATCATGGCGTTCGGCACCGACGAGCAGAAGAAGTTCTTCCTGCCCAAGATCGCCGCCGGCGATCTGCACTTCTCGATCGGCTACTCCGAGCCGGGTGCGGGCACCGACCTGGCCAACCTGCGCACGACCGCGGTTCGCGACGGAGACGACTACGTCATCAACGGACAGAAGATGTGGACCAGCCTGATCGCGTACGCAGACTGGGTCTGGCTGGCGGTGCGCACCAACCCCGAGGCCAAAAAGCACCGCGGCATTTCGATGCTGGCCGTGCCGACTACCGCCGAAGGTTTCTCGTGGACGCCCGTGCACACCATGGCCGGGGTGGACACCAGCGCCACCTATTACTCGGACGTGCGGGTGCCGGTGACGAACCTGATCGGCGAGGAGAACGGCGGCTGGAAGCTGGTCACCAACCAGCTCAACCACGAGCGGGTCGCCCTCGTCTCATCGCAACCGATCTTCGTGGCACTGCGCGAAGTTCGCGAATGGGCGCAAAACACCAAGGACGACGGCGGAGCCCGACTCATCGACTCGGAGTGGGTGCAGCTCAACCTGGCCCGGGTGCACGCCAAGGCCGAGGTGCTCAAGCTGATCAACTGGGAGTTGGCTTCGGCGACAAGTGAAGCCCTGTCGCCGGCCGATGCGTCGGCCGCCAAGGTGTTCGGCACCGAGCTGGCCACCGAGGCCTACCGACTGTTGATGGAGGTGCTGGGCACCGGCGCCACCATGCGGCAGGATTCGCCGGGCGTGTTGCTGCGCGGCCGGGTGGAGCGGATGCACCGCGCGTGCCTGATCCTGACCTTCGGCGGCGGCACCAACGAAGTCCAGCGCGACATCATCGGCATGGTGGCGCTGGGCCTGCCCCGAGCCAACCGCTGAATTTGATTGTAAGGAAACAACACTCATGGATTTCACGACAACCGAAGCCGCCAACGACCTCGGCGGTCTGGTGGACACCATCGTGGACTCGGTGTGCACGCCGGAACACCAGCGTGAGCTGGACGGGCTCGACCAGCGCTTCGACCGCGCGCTGTGGAGCAAGCTGATCGACTCCGACATCCTGTCCAGCGCGTCGCCGTCGTCGCTGGGCGGCGACGGGTTCGGGGTGCTCGAGCAGGTGGCGATTTTGGTGGCATTGGGCCACCAGCTGGCCGCCGTGCCCTACCTGGAATCGGTGATGCTGGCCGCCGGGGCGCTGGCCCGGTTCGGCTCCCAGGAGCTACAGCAGAGCTCGGGTGCGCCGGCGGTGCGTGGTGAGAAGATCCTCACCGTCGCCTTGCAAGGCGAGATGGGCGAAGGGCCGGTGCAGGCCACCCGTGCCGGTGACGGCTATCGGCTGACCGGCACTCGCACCCAGGCGGCCTACGGCCCGGTGGCCGACGCTTTCCTGATTCCCGCCGAAACCGATTCCGGCTCAGCCGTTTTCCTGGTAGCGGCCGACGATCCCGGGGTGACGGTGACCGCGCTGAAGACCACCGGCTTCAACAGCGCCGGACACCTGGCGTTGGACGGCGTGGCGGTGGACGACTCGCGGCGGGTTGGCGGCGGCGAAGTCGCGGCGTGGCTCGAGACACTCACCACCTTGGGCCGCAGCGCGTTTCAGCTCGGGGTGCTCGAACGTGGATTGCAGATGACCGCCGAATACGCCCGCACCCGTGAGCAATTCGACCGGCCGATCGGCAGCTTCCAGGCGGTGGCGCAGCGGCTGGCCGACGGCTACATCGACGTCAAGGGGTTGCGGCTCACCCTGACTCAGGCGGCCTGGAAAGTCTCCGAGGACATCCCCGCCGAGATCGACGTCGCCAGCGCGGCGTTCTGGGCCGCCGACGCCGGACATCGGGTGGCGCACACCGTCGTCCACGTGCACGGCGGCGTCGGCGTCGACACCGATCACCCGATTCACCGTTACTTCCTGGCCGCCAAGGAAGCCGAGTTCGCGTTGGGCAGTGCCACCGGGCAGCTGCGCCGGATCGGCCGTGAACTTGCTGAGACCCCTGCTTAGCTCGACTGACCTCACGGTCACCGATCTGCTGGTGCCGCTGGTCGACATCGACGACCGCGGTGTCTATTTCGAGGACTCGTTCGCCAGTTGGCGCGATCACGTCTTGCACGCGGCCGCGATCGCGGCGACGCTGCGTGAACGCCTCGACCCGGCCAAGCCGCCGCACGTCGGCGTGCTGCTGGAAAACACGCCGTTCTTCTCGGCGATGTTGGTGGCGGCCGGGATGTCCGGAATCGTGCCGGTGGGGCTCAACCCGGTGCGCCGCGGCGAGGCGCTGGCCCGCGACATCAGCAAGGCCGACTGTCAGCTCGTGCTGGCCGACACGAATTCGGCCGCGACGCTGGATGATATCTCGCATGTCAACGTCGATTCGGCCGAATGGGCTGCCGATGTCGACGCGCATCGCGACGCGCAGGTCAGTTTTCAGACCGCATCGCCCGCCGACCTGTTCATGCTGATCTTCACGTCGGGCACCAGTGGCGACCCCAAGGCGGTGAAGTGCAGCCACGGCAAGGTCGCGGTCGCCGGCGTGACGATGACGCAGCGCTTCGATCTCGGCCCCGATGACGTCTGCTACGTGTCGATGCCGCTGTTTCATTCCAACGCGGTGCTGGTCGGCTGGTCGGTGGCGGCCGCCTGCCAGGGCTCAATGGCGTTGCGGCGCAAGTTTTCCGCTTCGGGGTTTCTGCCGGATGTCCGTCGCTACGGCGCCACCTACGCCAACTACGTCGGCAAGCCCCTCTCCTATCTGCTTGCCACGCCGGAGCTTTCCGACGATGCGGACAACCCGCTGCGCGCCGTGTACGGCAACGAGGGCGTGCCGGGCGACATCGAGCGCTTCGCCGGCAGGTTCGGGTGTGTCGTGCAGGACGGTTTCGGTTCGACGGAAGGCGGGGTGGCGATCGCCCGCACCCCCGATACCCCGCCGGGTTCGTTGGGCCCGCTGACCGACGGGATCGAGATCGTCGACCCCGACACCGGCGAGCCTTGCCCGCCGGGCGTGGTCGGCGAGGTGGTCAACACCGCCGGGGCCGGCCGGTTCGAGGGCTACTACAACGATCCCGAGGCCGAGGCCCAGCGGATGGCCGGCGGCGTCTACCACAGTGGCGACCTGGCCTATCGCGACGAGGCTGGCTACGCGTATTTCGCTGGCCGACTTGGCGATTGGATGCGGGTCGACGGAGAGAACCTGGGCACCGCGCCGATCGAACGGGTTCTGCTGCGGCATCCCGAGGTGACCGAGGCCGCGGTCTATCCGGTGCCCGATCCGGTGGTCGGCGACCAGGTGATGGCGGCGCTGGTGTTGACACCCGGCGCTGAACTCGACGTCGAGAAGTTCCGGGCGTTTCTGGCCGGGCAGTCCGACCTTGGGCCCAAGCAATGGCCGTCGTACGTGCGGGTCAGCGCGGCGCTGCCGCGCACGGTGACGTTCAAGGTCCTCAAGCGCGAGTTGTCGGCCGAGGGTGTGGACTGCGCCGATCCGGTGTGGCCGATACGCCGGTAATTCACCCGAACAATGAAGGCACGACCGCGTCGATGAGATGCGGCCCGGGTTCGGCGAACGCCGCACGCAGCGCGTCGGCGAATTCCTCCGCGGTGCCGACGCGACGGGCAGGAACTCCCATGCCTCCCGCGATCTTGACGAAATCCATTGTGGGACCGGATAAGTCAAGGAGGTTCAGCGCCTTCGGGCCCGGGGCGGACCCGGCTCCCACTCGTTGCAGCTCGACCCGCAGGATGTCGTAGGCGCTGTTATCGTAGACGACAGTGGTCACGTTCAGGTTCTCGCGCGCCTGGGTCCACAACCCCGAAATCGTGTACATCGCGGACCCGTCGGATTCCAGGCAGAGCACTGGGCGGTCGGGGGCGGCCACGGCGGCGCCCACTGCCGTCGGGATGGCGTAGCCGATCGCCCCGCCGGTGAGCGTCAGCCAATCATGTGCGGGCGCGCCGGCAGTGGCCTTCTCCAACGGCAGGCCGGACGTATTGGACTCGTCGACGACGATGGCCCGTTCGGGCATCAGCGCACCGATCACGTCAGCGGCCGATGCGGAGGTCAGGGCACCCGAGGGCAGCTGCGGGCGCGACAGGGGCGCCACCGGAGCGGTGGTCCCCGGCGCCAGTTCGTCGGCCAACGCTGCCAACGCGTCGGCCGCGCCGTCGTACCCGGCGAGCATGTGCACCTCACAGCCGGCGGGCACCAGGTCGCTGGGCATGTTCGGGTAGGCGAAGAAGGACACCGGCGACTTGGCACCAGCCAGCACCAGATGCTTGACGCCGTCGAGCTGGGCGGCGACGGCCTCGGCGAAGTAGGCGAGCCGGTCCACGACGGGAAGGCCGGCGCCGCGTTCCAATCGCGTTGGGAATGTCTCACATAGCCAGCGGGCGCCGGTTGCCTGCGCGATCCGCGCGGCCGCGGCCAGGCCGGGTCCGCGGGTGGCGTCCCCGCCGATCAGCATCATCGTGGGTTCTCCCGAGCGCAGCACCGCCAGAACGTCGGCCGCCGGCCGCACGTCGCCGCGCTCGTTGGGTGGCTTTGGTGCGGCCGGCTGGCCACCCTCGGACCAGGACGCGTCCGCGGGCAGGATCAACGTCGAGATCTGCGAACCCGCACGGCTCGCCGCGATGGCCTCGGCCGTGTCGGGCCCGACGGCGGCGCTGTCGGCGCTGCGACGCACCCACCCCGAGACGGTGCCGGCCAGCGCGTCGATGTCGGATTCCAGTGGGGCGTCGTACTTCTTGTGATAGGTGGCGTGGTCGCCGACGACGACCACCATCGGCACTTTCGCGCGACGCGCGTTGTGCAGGTTGGCCAGGCCGTTACCCAGTCCGGGACCCAGGTGCAGCAGCACCGCCGCCGGACGTTCGGCGATGCGGGCATAGCCGTCGGCCGCGCCGGTGGCCACACCCTCGAACAGGGTCAGGACGCCGCGCATGCGCGGCACGGTGTCCAGCGCGGCGACGAAGTGCATCTCCGATGTGCCGGGGTTGGCGAAGCACACGTCGACGCCGCCGTCGACCAAGGTGTTGATCAGGGCCTGGGCACCGTTCACGTATCCACCTTTCGATCCAACCGGAACACTCGCTCGGCGTTGCCCCGCAAAAAGTCGTGGCGAGCCTCGTCGCTGAGGCCGAGGTCGTCGAGACCGGCCAGCGCGTGGGTGTGCGCGATCATTGGGTAGTTGGTGCCGAACAACACCTTGCGTTGTCCGGTACCGGTTTTCATGAACCGGATGAGCTCATCGGGCAGCCGGCGGATGGTGTACGCCGAGGTGTCGATGTAGACGTTCTGGTGCTTGCGGGCGACGGCCACCATCTCCTCGGTCCACGGATAGCCGACATGGCCGCACACGATCACCAGCTCCGGAAAGTCGAGGGCCACCTGGTCGATGTAGGGAATCGGGCGTCCGGTCTCCGACGGGCGCAGCGGCCCGGTGTGACCGACCTGGGTGCAGAACGGCACGCCCGACTCGACGCACTCGGCGAACAGCGGATAGTAGCGGCGGTCGGTGGGCGGCGCGTTCCATAGCCAGGGCACCACCCGCAGGCCTACGAACCCATCGTTGATTCGGCGCCGTAGCTCGCGGACGGCAGCCATCGGCTGATCGAGGTCGACTGTCGCCAGACCAGCGAACCGCTTGGGGTGCAACGTGATCCAGTCCGCGACCTCGTCATTGGAGATCAGGTCCTGGTCAGGACCGCGCCACGCGCTGAGCAGGCCGAGGTCGACGTCGGCGGCGTCCATCGCCGCGATGGTCACCTCGATCGGGATGTCGGTATCCGGGATGGACGCACCGGTCCAGCGCCGCAGCGAGGCCAGCATGTCGCTGCGCAGGAACCGTTGCGTCGGATGTTGCATCCACACGTCGATTGTCATCGCGCTTCGACACTAGCTGGCGGCCAACGCGGCGCGCGCGGCGGCACGTGTCCGCGCCGCGTGCCCGCCGCCGAACAGCACGACATGCGCCAGCAGCGGGAAGAGCTGGTGGAGCCCGATTCGCTTGTGCCAGTGGGGTTTTAATGGTCGCACTCGCTGGTAGCCGGCAATGATGGCGTCGTAGTGCGGGCAGCCGAACAGCGCGAGCATCGCCAGGTCACTCTCGCGGTGACCGGCGTGCGCGGCCGGGTCGATCAGCACCACCCCATCGGGCGTCCACATCACGTTGCCGCCCCACAGATCGCCGTGCAGCCGAGCCGGGCGGTCACCGTCGTCATCGGAGTCAAAGTCACCCGCACGGCAGCGCTCCGCGACGGAGTCGATCGCGGCACGGGTCTCAGCATCCAGCCGAGGCCCCGCGAGCTCGGCCATCGGGGCCAGCCGCTCGTCGGCGTAAAAATCGCCCCAGCGTCGGTGCCGTTGCAGCGACATCGGCAACGGCTGCGACAGCGGCCCGAAGAAGCCGGGCCCGTCCCATCCATCTGGCCCCGCGCCGAACGCCGCCGCACCGGCGTCGTGCGTGGCGGCCAGTTGCCGGCCGAACACGTGCGCCGCTTCGGGGCTCGGGGTCACCGACTCGAGCCGCCGCAGCGTCAGGCCGGCCGTATCGACGGAAACAACCTGCGCGCAGGGCACGCCCCCGTCGACGCCCGAAAGCCATTGCAGCCCTGCGGCTTCCCAAGCGAAGTACTCGGCGGGCGCGCCCGGATGGCTCTTAACGAAATCGGTCACGCAGTCGCGTGGGCGGCATGCACGTCGTCGGCGGGGCGCGCCTCGGTCTGCTCCTTGGCCCAGCGGTAGTCCGGCTTCCCGGCCGGCGACCTCTTGACCTCGTCGACGAGCCAAAGGCTGCGCGGCACTTTGTATCCCGCGATCTCGGAGCGCACGAAGCTGTCCAGCTCCGCCAGCGTCGGCCGGGCGCCGGGCCGGGCCTGGACGACCGCGGCCACATGCTGGCCGTACCGCGGGTCGGGCACACCGACCACCAGCGCGTCGAAGACGTCGGGATGACCCTTGAGGGCGGCCTCGACCTCCTCCGGGTAGATCTTCTCGCCGCCACTGTTGATCGACACCGAGCCACGGCCCAGCATGGTGACCGTGCCGTCTTCCTCGACCTGCGCGTAGTCCCCGGGGATGGCGTAGCGAACTCCGTTGATGGTCCTGAAGGTTTCGGCGGTCTTCTTCTCGTCCTTGTAGTAGCCGACCGGAATGTTGCCCTTCTTCGCGATGAAGCCGCGCACACCGGAGCCGGGCTTGACCTCGTTGCCGTCGTCGTCGAGCACCACGGTGCGGTGGTCGATGGTCACCCGCGGGCCGCCGCTGTGCGGAGCGTCCTTGGCGACGATGCTCGTGCCGCCAAATCCGGTCTCCGAGGAGCCAATTGAGTCGGTGATGACCCGGTTGGGCAGCAGCTCGAGCAGCTTCTCCTTGATGCTCGGCGAGAACAGGGCTGCGGTGCTGGCGAGCAGGAACAGTGACGACAGGTCGTACTCGTTGCCTGAATCCTGGTGCGCCAGCAGCGCGTCCAGCAGCGGCCGTGCCATGGCGTCACCCGTGAAGAACAGCAGGTTGACTTTGTGTTTGTGGATCGTGCGCCACACCTCGTCGGCGTTGAATTCTGGTTCGAGCACGGTGGTGTGGCCGCCGAAAAGCGACATCCAGGTGGAAGATTGGGTGGCGCCGTGGATCATCGGCGGAATCGGATAGCGGATCATGGCCCCACTGGCCGCGGCGGCCTTGGCCAGGTCGTACTCGTCCTCGACGAATTCGCCGGTGGCGAAATCGGTTCCGCCGAACAGCACCCGATAGATGTCCTCGTGGCGCCACATCACCCCCTTCGGGAAGCCGGTGGTGCCGCCGGTGTAGAGCAGGTAGATGTCGTCGGCGCTGCGCTCGCCGAAGTCGCGTTCGGGTGAGCCCTGCGCGATCGCGGAGTAGAACTCGACGCCGCCGTAACGCTGGTAGTGGTTGTCCGAGCCGTCCTCGATCACCAGGACCGTCTTGACGTTGGGCGTGTCCGGCAGGACGTTGGCCACCCGGTCGGAGTACTGGCGCTCGTGCACGAGCGCGACCATGTCGGAGTTGTCGAACAGGTAGCGAAGTTCGCCCTCGACGTAGCGGAAGTTGACGTTGACGATGATGGCGCCGGCCTTCACGACGCCCAGCATCGCGATGACGATCTCGTTGCGGTTGCGGCAGTAGAGTCCGACCTTGTCGTCCTTCTTGACGCCCTGGTCGATCAGGTAGTGGGCTAGGCGGTTGGCCTTCTCCTCCAGTTGGGCGTAGGTGAGCTGCTCGTCGCCGCAGATGAGGGCGACGCGGTCGGGCACAGCGTCAACGGCGTGTTCGGCAAGATCGGCAATATTCAGGGCCACGGCCACCAAACTAGAACGTGTTACATTTCTTGACAAGCTCATGCTCATTGTCGAGGGAAAGGCGGTAGCCGTGGCTCCCGATACCAGTCAAGCCCCAGCAAACGTGGAATCGGGACCGGACGCGCTGGTCGAGCAACGCGGTCACACCCTCATCGTCACCTTGAACCGGCCGCACGCCCGCAACGCTCTGAGCACCGAAATGATGGAAATCATGGTGCAGGCCTGGGACCGCGTCGACAACGACGACGACATTCGCTGCTGCATTCTGACCGGGGCCGGCGGCTACTTCTGCGCGGGCATGGACCTCAAGACAGCTACCAAGAAGCCGCCGGGCGACTCGTTCAAGGACGGTAGCTACGACCCGTCGCGTATCGACGCCCTGCTCAAGGGTCGCCGGTTGACCAAGCCGCTGATCGCGGCGGTCGAGGGCCCCGCGATCGCCGGGGGTACCGAGATTCTGCAGGGCACCGACATCCGGGTCGCCGGTGAGAGCGCCAAGTTCGGCATCTCCGAGGCCAAGTGGAGCCTGTACCCGATGGGCGGGTCCGCGGTGCGCCTGGTACGGCAGATCCCCTACACGGTGGCGTGCGACCTGCTGCTGACCGGCCGGCACATCACCGCGGCCGAGGCGAAAGAGATGGGCCTGATCGGCTACATCGTTCCCGACGGGCAGGCACTGACGAAGGCGCTGGAGATCGCCGAATTGATCGAGAACAACGGGCCGTTGGCCGTGCAGGCGATCCTGCGGGCGATCCGCGAGACCGAGGGCCTCAACGAGAACGACGCGTTCAAGATCGACACCCAGATCGGCATCAAGGTGTTCTTGTCCGACGACGCCAAGGAAGGCCCGCGCGCGTTCGCCGAGAAACGCAAGCCTCACTTCCAGAACCGCTAGCCTTTCTCGCCGAGCGTGAACTGACGGCGAGATTTGCGCTGATTTCTCGCCCTGATAACACGCTCGGCGCAGCTGTCACCGCCTCGAGACATACTCCCCGCATGGCGGAAGCGTTTATCGGCAGCGAAGCCATCAAATCGGGCGCGCTGACGCGGTACCAGCTGCGCAGCCGATTCGTCGCGCTACATCCCGACGTCTATCTTCCGCCCGACACACACCTCACCGCTGCGACGCGGGCTCGCGCCGCGTGGCTGTGGTCACGGCGGCGCGGGGTCGTCGCGGGCCACTCCGCGTCGGCGCTGTATGGCGCCAAATGGGTAGATCATCGGGCGCCGGCGCAGCTGCTATACGACCACCGTCGTCCCCCGTTCGGCATCGACACCTGGTCGGACATCATCGCCGACGACGAGACCCAACTGGTCGGAGACGTGCCCGCAACGACCCCGGCTCGTACCGCGTTCGACCTCGCCTGTCGCAATCCGGTCGGCAAAGCGGTGGCGGCTATCGATGCCCTAGCTAGAGCAACCCGACTGAAAGTCGCCGATGCCGAGTTGGTCTTTGAACGCTACAAGGGCCACCGGAACATCAGACGGGCAAGGCGCGCGTTGACACTCGTCGATGCCGGCGCGGAGTCACCGCGGGAGACCTGGCTACGGCTGCTGGTCATCGAAGCCGGTTATCCACCGCCGCGGACCCAGATACCGGTCTACGGCGAGTATGGAGAGCTTGTCGCCGTAGTCGATATGGGTTGGGAGAACGTCAAAATCGCGCTCGAGTATGAGGGCGACCACCATCGGACCGATCGCCGGCAATTCCGCAGGGACATCGAACGCTTCGAAGCGCTACCCGAACTGGGCTGGATCACCATCCGGGTCATGGCCGAACACACACGGGGCAGCATTCTGGGGCGACTGGCCGCAGCCTGGGCCCGCCGAGCGTGAACTCAGGGCGAGATTTCGGGTGATTTCTCGCCCTGAGAACACGCTCGGCGCAATGGCATCAGCCCAACGGCGCGGTCGGGGTGAACGCCACCGGCATCTTCTCCAGGCCGGAGACGAAGTTCGCCGGCCGCAACGGCAGCGCGGCGTCCGGCGACGCCAGTCGCAAGTCTGGGAGGCGTTGCAGCAGGCGCGTCTGCATGATCGACAGCTCCAGCCGGGCGAGCTGGTTGCCCAGGCAGAAGTGCGTCCCGAAGCCGAACGCGAGGTGGTTGTTCGGGTAGCGCTCGATGTTGAAGCTCTCCGGGTCCTCGAAGACCTTCTCGTCGAAGTTCGCCGACTCGAACAGCAGGATGATCTTCTCGCCCTGGTGCAACTGCGTGCCGTGGAACTCGGTGTCGGCGGTGATCGTGCGCGCCATGTTCTTCACCGGCGCGGTCCAGCGCAGCATCTCCTCGATCGCGTTCGGCAGCAGCCCCAGGTCGTTGACCAGACGCCGGTGCTGATCGGGGTGCAGCAGCAACTGCCGGGTCCCGCCGGACAGCGTGTGACGGGTCGTCTCGTCACCGCCGATCAGCAGCAGCAGGACCTCGGTGACGATCTGGTGGTCCTCTAGCTTCGATCCTTCGACCTCCGCATGCACCAGGACGCTGACCAGATCGTCGGTCGGCTCGGATTTGCGGGCCTCGATCATCCCCATCATGTAGCCGCTGTAGGCGGCGAAGGCATCCATGGTGACCTGGATATCCGCTTCGGCTGCGGTGCTGCTCAAAGAACTGACCAGATCGTCGGACCACTTTAGGAACATCTCGCGTTCCTCGGGACGCACCCCGAGCATGTCGCCGATGACCGCCATCGGCAGCGGCGCGGCGAGGTCCCAGACGAAGTCACACTCGCCGCGTTCGCACACCGCGTCGATCAGCGTGTCGCACAGCGAATTGATCTTGGATTCCAGATCTTTCACGCGCTTACGGGTGAAGCCGTAGTTGACCAGCTTGCGGCGCAACAGGTGTTGCGGGTCGTCCATTTCGATCATCATCTCGACGCCGGGCTGGTCGGGTCGGATGCCGCCGGCGTTGGAGAACAACTCGGGTTTACGCTCGGCCTCGATGACGGCCTGATACGTCGACGCGGCCGCTAGCCCCTTGCGGTCCCGGAAGACCGGCTCGTTCTCCCGCATCCAGCGGTAGATGGACCGCGAGTCCCCCGCGTAAAAAGTGCCGTCGGTAAGGTCGACGTCTGGTCTCGTCATCGTCATGAGATCTCCTGGGCATCGCCGAAGGTCATTCGTACCTGGTCGGCAGAACTGGACAACATCGCGCGCTTCGGAAGGCCCAGCGACGCCAACTCTTTCGCGTAGGGATGATCGCCCAGTTTGACACGTACTCCGCCGAGCCGGGTGCGCACACCGTCCAACGTGTGTTCGAAGGCCGTTTCGCGGGTGACGCCATCGCGGTGCGAGTAGCTGCGCTGGGCTTGCTGGCGCGGGGTCAACCGGAAGGGCAGGCCGGGGCGGAATTCCATGCCGATCACCAGCTGCCCGTCAACGCTGCAGTCGAAACCGAACTGGCGGCCTTCGCGAATGTTGAAGTCCGCCATGACTTTCGGGTAGCCCCAGATCTTGGTCCCCGCTTCCAGGGTGAATTCCTGGTCGACGGGCAGGTGGTGGATGAAGGCGCCGGCCGACTGCAGGGCGCGCGGCCCGCTCGCGCTCGAACCAGGCGGATTGACCATCACGCTGGTGCCGAATTCGTAGTACTGGCCCAGGTCGCCGTCGATGTAGTGCATCAGCATCAGGACCACGATCGCGCGCCCGGGCAGGTACCGGCACACCTGCAGACCGCTGTAGTCGATCAGGTGCTGCGCGGCTTCGGCGTCCACCGAGAACATCGCCATGTGCTGGTTTGCTGAGCGGATCTGCACCGGCATCGTCAGTACCGTGCCCGCGATGGTGTGCTGCGAGGCTGTCATCGGGCCAATCTAGAACCTGTTCTATTCGTCAAGCAAGATCCGCTCAAACCAGCGTCGCCAGCTCGCGGATCTGCTCGGCATTGCGGCCGTTCACGACCATCATCGTGACGCCGGCGGCCTCCCACACCTTGACCTGCTTACGCACGTAGTCAACGTCGCCGACGATCGCGGCGTCGTCGACCAACTCATCCGGGATGATCTCGGCGGCCTTGTCTTTTTGGTTGCTGCGAAAGAGCTTGGTCACGTCGTCGACGACCTCGGAATAGCCCATCCGGCGGTACACGTCGGCGTGGAAGTTGGTGTCTTCGGCGCCCATGCCGCCCATGTACAGCGAGAGGTAGGGCTTCATGGCCGCGAAGGCGGCGCTGCGGTCGTCGGTGATGACGATCGTGGCCGTCGCGCAGATCTCGAAGTCTTCGCGGCTGCGGCGCGCACCGGGGCGGGCGAACCCTTCGTCGAGCCATTCGTTGTAGGTGTCGGCCATCCGCGGTGTGTAGAAGATGGGCAGCCAGCCGTCGCAGATCTCGCCGGCCAGCGCGACGTTCTTCGGCCCCTCGGCGCCCAGCATGATCGGGATGTCGGCGCGCAGCGGGTGGGTGATGGGCTTGAGCGGCTTGCCCAGGCCGGTCGTCCCGGGACCGGTCAACGGCAGCGGGTAGTGCGGCCCGTCGCTGGTCACCGGCGCCTTCCGGGCCCACACCTGCCGGATGATGTCGATGTATTCGCGGGTGCGGGCCAGCGGCTTGGGAAACGACTGGCCATACCAGCCCTCCACCACCTGCGGACCGGACACGCCGAGCCCGAGGATGTGCCGGCCCCCGGACAGGTGATCAAGCGTCAGCGCGGCCATCGCGCAGGCCGTCGGGGTGCGGGCGGACAACTGGATCACCGATGTGCCCAACCGCAGCCGCTGCGTCGAGGAGCCCCACCAGGCCAGCGGCGTGTAGGCGTCGGATCCCCACGCCTCGGCGGTAAACACGGCGTCGAATCCGGTCTGTTCGGCCGCGGTGACGAGCTCCGCGTGGTTCTCCGGGGGCTGAGCGCCCCAATATCCCAGCTGCAGTCCGAGCTTCATCGGTCCCTCCTTGAAACCATTCTTAGAACCTGTTCTACTCGAAGGCGTGACAGCCAGTTCGAGCGGCCCGACCTTGATCGATCATGCTGAGCCGCCCCTCTCCGCGCCACTGACCTTGGCCTTCGACTACACCCGTTCAGTCGGTACCACGCTGAGCAAGTTCTTCACCGCACTGCGTGAGCGCCGCGTCCTCGGAGTCCGCGGATCGGACGGCCGCGTTCATGTACCGCCGCCCGAATATGACCCGGTCACCTATGAGCCGCTGGGCGAGATGGTACCGGTGTCGGCCGTCGGCACCGTGGTGTCCTGGACCTGGCAACCCGAACCGATCGAAGGCCAGCCGCTGGACCGGCCGTTCGCCTGGGCGCTGATCAAGCTCGACGGCGCCGACACCCCGCTGATGCACGCTGTCGATGCGGGCGAACCGGACAAGATCCGAACCGGTGCCCGGGTGCACGTGCATTGGGCCGACGAAACGGTGGGCGCCATCACCGACATCGCCTACTTCACGCTCGGCGAGGATGCCGAGCCGGCGGGGCCCGCCAGTGACCAGGACCCGGTCACCATGATCGTCACACCGGTCTCGCTGACGATTCAGCACACCGCCTCCCACGAGGAGAGCGCATACCTGCGGGCCATCGCGGAGGGCAAGCTGCTCGGTGCGAGGACGGGCGAGAACGGCAAGGTCTACTTCCCACCGCACGGCGCCGACCCGGCCACCGGCCAGCCCACCACCAACTTCGTCGAGCTGCCGGACAAGGGCACCGTGACGACGTTCGCGATCATCAACATCCCGTTCCAGGGTCAGCGCATCAAACCGCCGTACGTGGCGGCCTACGTGCTGCTCGACGGCGCCGACATCCCGTTCCTGCACTTGGTCGCCGATATCGACGCGCACGACGTGCGCATGGGGATGCGCGTCGAGGCGGTGTGGAGGCCCCGCGAGGAGTGGGGATTCGGCATCGACAACATCGAATACTTCCGGCCCACCGGTGAACCGGACGCCGAGTACGACACCTACAAGCACCACCTGTAAAGGGCTTATCTACACATGAGCGAACGCAATGTCGCGGTCGTGGGCTTCGCCCACGCCCCGCATGTCCGCCGGACCGACGGCACCACCAACGGCGTCGAGATGTTGATGCCGTGTTTCGCCCAGCTCTACAAGGACCTGAACATCACCAAGGGTGACATCGGCTTCTGGTGTTCGGGATCTTCCGATTACCTTGCCGGACGGGCATTTTCGTTCATCTCTGCGATCGACTCGATCGGTGCCGTGCCGCCGATCAACGAATCGCACGTCGAGATGGACGCGGCGTGGGCGCTCTACGAGGCCTACATCAAGATCCTCACCGGCGAGGTCGACACCGCACTGGTGTACGGCTTCGGCAAGTCCTCGGCCGGGATTCTGCGCCGGATCCTGTCGCGGCAAACCGATCCCTACACCGTCGCGCCGCTGTGGCCGGACTCGGTGTCGATGGCCGGGCTGCAGGCCCGTATCGGTCTGGACTCCGGCAAGTGGACCGAGTTGCAGATGGCGCGCGTCGCGTTCGATTCCTTCGACAGCGCCCGCCGAGTGGACTCGGTGGAGCCGCCGATCAACCTTGACGAATTGCTCGAACGACCATTTTTCGCCGACCCGCTGCGGCGGCACGACATCGCACCGATCACCGACGGCGCCGCTGCCATCGTGCTCGCCGCCGACGACCGGGCCCGCGAGTTGCGCAAGAACCCGGCCTGGATCACCGGAATCGAGCACCGCATCGAAACCCCCGTGCTGGGTGCACGCGACCTCACCGAGTCCCCCTCGACCAGGGTCTCGGCCCAGATAGCCACCGGTGGCAAGACCGCAAACCTCGACGTCGCCGAGATCCACGCACCGTTCACCCACCAGCACCTGATCCTCGCGGAGGCCATGCAGATACCGGGGAAGACGAAGGTCAACCCATCGGGCGGCGCGCTGGCGGCCAACCCGATGTTCGTCGCCGGTCTCGAGCGCATCGGCTTCGCGGCACAACATATCTGGGATGGTTCGGCACGTCGGGTGCTGGCGCACGCCACCAGCGGGCCTGCGCTGCAACAGAACCTGGTGGCGGTCATGGAAGGAAAGAACTGATGGCCGGTGCAGGGGCGCACCTCGCCGCGGTACTGGGTACCGGGCAGACCAAGTATGTAGCCAAGCGCAAGGACGTTTCGATGAACGGCCTGGTGCGCGAGGCGATCGATCGCGCGCTGGAAGACTCCGGTTCGACCTTCGACGACATCGACGCGGTCGTGGTCGGCAAGGCGCCCGACTTCTTCGAGGGCGTAATGATGCCGGAGCTCTTCATGGCCGACGCCATGGGCGCCACCGGCAAGCCGCTGATCCGCGTGCACACCGCCGGTTCGGTGGGCGGATCCACCGCGATCGTGGCCGCCAGTCTGGTGCAGTCGGGCAAATACCGGCGTGTGCTGGCGATGGCCTGGGAGAAGCAGTCGGAATCAAATGCGATGTGGGCGTTGTCGATTCCCATCCCCTTCATCAAGCCGGTCGGCGCCGGCGCCGGGGGTTACTTCGCCCCGCACGTTCGGTCGTACATCCGCCGCTCGGGGGCACCGAACTACATCGGTGCCATGGTCGCGGTCAAGGACCGGCTCAACGGCGCCCGCAACCCGTTGGCGCATCTGCAGCAGTCCGACATCACCCTCGAGAAGGTGATGGAGTCGCCGATGCTGTGGGATCCGATCCGCTACGACGAGACCTGCCCGTCTTCTGACGGCGCGGCCGCGATGGTGATCGGGAACGAGGAGGGCGCCGAAGCCCGCCTGGCGCAAGGACATCCGGTGGCATGGATCCACGCCACCGCGCTGCGCACGGAGCCGCTACAGTTCTCCGGGCGCGACCAGGTCAGCCCGCAGGCCAGCCGCGACGCGGCCGCCGCGCTGTGGAAGGCGGCCGGCATCACCAGTCCCATCGACGAGATCGACGTAGCCGAAATCTACGTGCCGTTCTCGTGGTTCGAGCCAATGTGGTTGGAAAGCCTGGGGTTTGCCCCCGAGGGCGAAGGCTGGAAGCTCACCGAAGCCGGCGAGACCAAGATCGGCGGACGGCTCCCGGTGAACCCCTCCGGTGGCGTGCTGTCGTCGAATCCGATCGGTGCCTCGGGCTTGATCCGCTTCGCCGAGTCGGCCATCCAGGTGATGGGCAAGGGCGGCGATCATCAGGTCCCGGGTGCGCGAAAAGCGTTGGGGCATGCCTATGGCGGCGGCTCACAGTACTACTCCATGTGGGTGGTCAGCTCCGACAAGCCCGAGAAGGCATCAGCGTGACCGAGCACCCGGCCCACGAGGCCGGCCGCCGCTCGCGCGAGGCGGTCATCGCCAGGGACAAGGAAGCCTGGCTGGCGGTGTTCACCGACGACGCCATCGTCGAGGACCCGATCGGGCCGTCACCATTCGATCCCGAGGGCAAAGGCCACCGGGGCCGCGACGCGATCTCGGCCTTCTGGGACAAGGTCATCGCCCCCACCACCAAAATCGAGTTCTTCTTCCGCGACACCTACCAATGCGGCAACGAGGAAGCCAACGTCGGGCACATCCTGATCACCACGGGCGACTACCAGACCACCGCCGAGGGCGTGTTCACCTACAAGGCCAACGACGAGGGCCAGATGGTCGCCCTACGGGCGTACTGGGAGATAGACCGGGCGGTCGCGAGTACTCGTCGGGTTTAGAGCTCAGGCTGGTGTTGCCGGGTATTCGGGGGTCCAGTGCACTTGCGCGATGCGTTGGGTGAGTTCGTCGCTGCTCCGTTTTGGGGCGACGCCGTCCACCACGGCTTGGGCGGCGACGGCCTGAGCGATGCGCATCGCCACGGAGGGCACGTCGGGCCACGCCGGCAGCAGCGGCTGGTCGGGGTTGGCGAGGGCGGGCGACGCATCGCCTAATGTCGCCGCCGCGACCCGCATCATTTCGTCCGTCACCCGGGTCGCCTGCGCTGCAGTCACGGCCAGCCCCATCGCGGGGAAGATGTAGACGTTGTTGCATTGGGCGATTGACCGTTCGACGCCGTTGCGCCGCACCGGGGCGAACGGCGAGCCCGTGGCGACAAGCGCACGCCCCTCAGTCCAGTGATCCAGTTCGGCGGGGTGTGCCTCGGAGCGGCTGGTCGGGTTGGACAGCGGGAAGATGATGGGCCGCTCGGTCTTGCCCGCCATCTCGCGCACGATGTCCTCGGTGAAAGCACCGGCGGCAGTGGACAGGCCGAGCAGCACACCGACGTCGACGTGGTGCACGACGTCGGCTAGCTGGGCGGTCCCCGACAGGCCCCAGTCCGCCACGCGTCCGGCGGGCTGGGCGAATTTACGCTGTGCAACAGTCAAATCCGCGCGGTCGTCAGTGAGGAGTCCCACGACGTCGACGACCCAGATCCGGTCCAGGGCGGCCTGCTCGGACAGACCCTCGGTCACCATCTCTTGGCGGATCATGTCCAGGACACCGATGCCGGCTGAGCCTGCGCCGAGCATGACGACCTGCTGCTCTGACAGCGGGCGGCCGGCTACTTTCGCCGCGCCGTGCAGTGCGCCCAGCGTGACCGCGGCGGTACCCTGGATGTCGTCGTTGAAGGTCAGTAGCTTGTCGCGGTAGCTGGTCAGGATCGGCTGGGCGTGGACGGTGGCGAAGTCTTCCCACTGGAGCAGCACATCGGGCAACTGCTCGTGCACCGCAGCGACAAACTTGTCGATGAACGCGTAATAGTCGTCGTCGTCGATGCGTCGGTGGCGCCAACCCAAATACTGTGGGTCGTCCAGCAATTCGACGTTGTCGGTGCCCACATCGAGCACGATCGGAAGAGTGCGAGCGGGATCTATGCCGCCGATGAGGGTATAGAGCGAAAGCTTGCCGATCGGGATGCCCATACCGCCGATGCCCTGGTCGCCCAAGCCCAGTATCCGCTGTCCGTCAGTCACCACGATCACGTCGACGTCGCGGTGCGGCCGGTTGCGGATCACCTCGTCGAGACAATCGCGGTCCGTATAGGACACGAACAATCCCCTCGGCCGCCGATAGATCTCGCTGAAACGCTCGCACGCCTCACCTACGGTGGGCGTGTAGACGATCGGCAAGGTTTCAGGAATGTGCTCGCGCAACAGCCGATAGAACAATGTCTCGTTGCGGTCTTGCAACGCTCGCAGGTAGATGTGCCTGTCGAGATCGTCTCGGCGAGTGGAGAATTCGTGCCAACAATGCTCGACTTGCTGAGCGAGGGTCTTGACCGCGGGAGGCAGCAGGCCCAGAAGGCCCAACCTGCGACGTTCGTCCACGGTGAAGGCAGTGCCCTTGGTCGTCAACGCATCGAACAGTCTGGCCTGTCCCCGGTTTTCGTCAGACATCGAAAAATCCTCACTCGGCCACAGGGGTTTCGGGCGTCATCTCAAACGACTTCTGCAGACTCGGCGGCCGAGTCCGCATCGCCACTTCATGTCCAACCCCCGTACCCGGTAATCAAAACCTTCTTCATCGTGCTCTCCATCCGGCGTCATTGCATCGCCGCGGCAGATGCCCGCCGCGTCAACCGCGATCAAGATCTGATCGGATACTTGCACAAGAATTTTGCGGTTCCGTTTCACGTCACGCCGGATGAAGTGCGCGTGGGACGCTCGGTCTAGATCGGCTCGAGTCCGGCCAGATGCCGTTGAGCCAACTCGCGGTAGGCCTGTGGGTTGAGGTTGACCCACATTTCGGCGCCAGTCCCCGCGATTGGGCCCTTCACCTGTGCCGGAGCTCCCACTGCCAGGACCCCGGCCGGAATCTGGGTGCCGGCCGTCACCAACGAATGGGCCGCGATCAAACTGCGTGCCCCGATCACCGCGCCGTCGAGGACGGTGGCGTGGTTGGCGATCAGCGCCTCGGGCCCGACATGGACGCCATGGATGACGCACATGTGCGCCACCGTGGCACCGGGGCCGATATCCACCGGGATGCCCGGCGGCGCGTGCAACACCGATCCGTCCTGCACGTTGGCGCCTTCGCGCACCACGATCGGCCCGTAGTCGCCCCGCAGCACGGCGTTGAACCAGACCGATGCGCCCGCCTCGACCACAACGTCGCCGATCAGGGTGGCGGTCGGGGCCACAAAGGCGGTGGGATCGATCCGCGGGGCCCGACCCTCGAAAGCAAACAGCGGCATCAATTACATATACCGCATCACGCATATGCCGTGGCCAGACTCTCCGTCATTGCGTTGAGGGGTCCCAAAACTGTAACGTGTTCTAGTTAGAGACCACTTGGAGGTGACTGGTGAATACCGACACCAACGCGGTCGGCATCCGGGAGATCGATCCCGGCCCCTTGCCGACGAGGTATGCCCGGGGCTGGCACTGCCTGGGCGTCGCGAAGGACTTCCAGGACGGTAAGCCGCATTCGATTCAGGCGTTCGGCACCAAGTTGGTGGTTTTCGCCGACTCACATGGTGACATCAAGGTCTTGGACGGCTACTGCCGGCACATGGGCGGTGACCTGTCGGAGGGCACCATCAAGGGCGACGAGGTGGCCTGCCCGTTCCACGACTGGCGCTGGGGCGGCGACGGCCGCTGCAAGCTGGTGCCCTACGCAAAGCGGACGCCCAAAACGGCGCGCACCCGGGCGTGGACAACCGACGTGCGCGGCGGTCTGCTGTTCGTCTGGCACGACCACGAAGGCAACCCGCCGGACCCCGCGGTGCGGATCCCCGACATTCCCGAGGCCGCCAGCGACGAATGGACCGACTGGCGGTGGAACCGGATCCTCATCGAAGGCTCCAACTGCCGCGACATCATCGACAACGTCACCGATATGGCGCACTTCTTCTACATCCATTTCGGGCTGCCGACGTATTTCAAGAACGTCTTCGAGGGCCACATCGCCTCGCAGTACCTGCACAACGTGGGCCGGCCCGACGTGGACGACCTGGGCACCTCCTACGGTGAGGCGCATCTGGATTCCGAAGCGTCCTACTTCGGGCCGTCGTTCATGATCAACTGGCTGCACAACAGCTATGGCGGCTACAAGGCCGAGTCGATCCTGATCAACTGCCACTACCCGGTGACACAGAACTCGTTCGTGCTGCAGTGGGGTGTCGTCGTCGAAAAGCCCAAGGGCATGGACGAAGCGATGTCCGACAAACTGTCACGGGTGTTCACCGAGGGCGTCAGCAAGGGTTTCCTGCAGGACGTCGAGATCTGGAAGCACAAGACCAGAATCGACAACCCGCTGCTGGTCGAGGAGGACGGCGCCGTCTACCAGATGCGTCGCTGGTATCAGCAGTTTTACGTCGACGTAGCGGATGTCACGCCTGAAATGGTGGAGCGGTTCGAAGTCGAGGTCGACACCACCCGCGCCAACGAGTTCTGGAACGCCGAGGTCGCAGAGAACATGAAGGCCAGGGAAGTTTCCGGCGACGTTCCCGCAGAGCAACACTGATCGGCATGTCCTCGGACCCATCGCGGGACGAGCCGGCGGTTCCCGACGTGGATCGGCTCGCCCGGTCGATGTTGTTGCTGCACGGCGATCATCATGCTCACGACCCTCGGCCCGACGGAGTTGACGACAACGGCGGATCTTGGTCGAAGTCAAGGGATTTCAGCAATGATCCGCAGCGCGCCGCCGCGGTTGCGGAGGCCTCGCGGGCCGACCGCGAACGCTACCTCACGTCGGGACTGCTACCGGTGGATTGCCGGTTCTGTCACGTCACAGTGACAGTCAGGAGGCTGGGGCCGGGCCACACGGCGGTGCAGTGGAACACCGAAGCGTCGCAGCGCTGTGCGTATTTCACCGAAGTGCGTCAATCAGGCGGGGATACCGCGCGCACCCGGTCTTGCCCGAAGATGAGCGACAGCATCGAGCACGCGGTCGCGGAAGGTTTCCTGGACGACCCGGACGACCTAAACGGCTTGGGCATCGTCTGAGTCAATCCCCTTGGGGCAGTTTGGTAATCGCCTCGAATGCCTCAAGGAAAACCGCCGCGATGTCATGGTCGCGGGCGCTGGCCATAGGCTTCTTCTGCAATAGAACGCGCTGCACGCCGATACCCAACAGCAGAGCCGTGACCATGTCGGCGCGAATCCCTGCGACATCCACACCGGCTTTCGCGGCAACCTCGCGCAGGCCAACAGCGCTATAACCCTGGCCGAGAAACAGTTCACGAGCGGCGTCGATCAGTCGAGCCGGCGCTATCGGGCCTCCCGACGGTGTGTGGTTAGGATCGCGGGGAATCAACTGCTCAACTGCGGCCCAACGACCAGCCGCTTGTCACATCCGCCACTTTGGCCTCGGCCCTGGACGCTTGCTCGTTGTGCCCGGCTACGAGCGACAATGCCCGGATGCGTGCTCACTGTCGCTCGTAGCCGGGCAAATTATGCACCCTCCGAGACGGAGACTGATGTGGCAACTGTGGTTCACAACCCGGCGAAGCGGTCCTTGACGGCTTCGGCAGTAAGCCCGTAGTCGGCCAGCGAGTATGTATGCTTCGGAGCGCGCGCACCGGTCTGACTCTCGGCGTGGATGTCCGCCATGGCCTTTCGCGCCTCGTCGGTCAGCGGAAGACCAAAGTGCTCATAGACCGCGGCCACCGTGCCCAACGGTTCAGCGATCAAATCGCGGTAGTCCACGTCACAGAACTGGGCCGAATCATATTTGGCGCGTGCGGTAGTGAACCGCTCCAAACCACGCGACCAGGTTTCCATCGAGTCGGCACCGATCTGGGCTCCGGAGAAGTTTGTTGACCAGCCTTCGGCGGTGTGCTGCGCCAGCGAACACATCGAAGCCATGATCGTCTCGACTGGCCGGTGCGTCTGCACCACCAGCGCGTCCGGGTAGGTCGCCATCAACGCGTCGAGAGCGAAAAGGTGGCTGGGATTCTTCAGCACCCAACGCTTTTCGGCGTCGTTGAGCCCGATCAGCTGAAGGTTCTTGCGGTGCCGCTGATATGACGGCTGCCAGTCTTGCTCCGACAGCCACTTCGAGTAGGTGGGAAGGTGCGCCAGGGTTTCGTAGGACACCGAATGCAGCGATTGGCGCAGCAGCTGCCAGCACTCCTCCAGCTCGTATGCGGCCATGAAATGCAGGCCGGTGTAGTCCGGGTTTTCTTTGTGGGCCCGGGTGAACTGCTCGTCGAGTTGGCGATAAAACGGGTTGGATTCCCAGGTTTCGCGCGGCGGACGCGGCTGCGGGAATTCGGCCAGCCACAAGTGCAGACCTTGATGGGCCGGGTCGGCGCCGAGTAACCGGTGCAGCGCCGTGGTGCCGGTGCGCACCAGCCCGGTGACAAAGATCGGACGTTGGATGGAGACATCGGCGTGCTGCGGATACTGCTTCCAGGAGGATTCGGACAGCAGCCTGGCCACCAACGCGCCGCGCAGGAAGAACCGATTCATCTTGCTGCCCAACGGCGTAAGGCCGGCTTCCCGCCGGTAGGAGTCCAGCAGCACCTCCAGCGCCTCGAGGTAGTTGTCGTCATTGCCGCCGAAGTCGTCGAGCCCGACCAGCTTGGTCGCCGCTGCGTGCAATTCCTCGACGGTGCCTACATCGGTCCGGCCGGTGCGATCGGTCATCAGGTGTGGTACTCCCCGCAGTTGACGTCCAGGGTCTGCCCGGTGATGCCGCTGGACAGGTCGCTGGCCATGAATAGAATCGCCGAGGCCACCTCGTCCTCGGTGGGCAGCCGCTTGAGGTCGGAGTTCGCCGCGGTGGCCTGGTAAATCTGGTCCACGGTCGTGCCGTACTTGCCGGCCTGGTGCTCAAAGTAGGCCTGCAATGTGTCGCCCCAAATATAGCCGGGTGCAACAGAATTGACGCGAATGCCCTTTTCGCCGAGCTCGGTGGCCAGGGACTGGGACATCGACAGCAGCGCCGACTTGGCCATCTTGTAGGCACCGTACTTCGCCTGTGAGTGCCGCAGCACCATGGAGTTGACGTTCACCACCGACCCGGAAGACTTCTCCAGCGCCGGCGTGAAAGCCTGGATGAGTCGCAGCGCGCCGAGCGCGCTGAGCTCGATCGCGTCCCTGATGTGCTGAAACGTGGTGCCGGCCAAGGGCTTCATCGACGGCACCCGGAACGCGTTGTTGATCAGCACGTCAACCTTGCCGTAGGCGTCCATGGTGGCCTCGACGAGGCCGTTCACCGCGTCGTCGTCGGTGATGTCGGTGCGCACCGCCACCGCCTTGTGCCCGGTCTCGTTGATCTGCTGGGCGACTTCCTCCAGCCGTTCCAGGGTGCGCGCCGCGAGCACCAGTTCGGCGCCGTCGCGTGCACATCGGTGTGCCAGCGTGGTACCGAGCCCCGGCCCGACGCCACTGATCACAACTACTTTCCGCTTGAGCATCCCGGTCATCGTTACCCCAACATCCTTGCCGCGATTTGCTTCTGGCGTAACACGATTCGCGCGCGCCAATCCTCATCGGAGATCTTGTTGTGATCGAAATACGGCAATGCAGACGGTATCCCGTCGAAGTCGACTAGCTCGATGGTGGGCCCGTCGGTCGCGCTGAGTTCGCGGGACACCCGCTGCCAGCGGAACTGCAGGAAGCCACGCCGATGACCGAGCGTTTCCACCCAGTTGGTCACTCCTGGGTTCTGGTCGGCGACCACGATGCGCACCTTGTCGTCCGGATCCGCTTGCGCCTGGGTGTTGTTCAGCGAGGTCTGGTGGTTGATGTAGTCCAGCGAGATGTACCACAGGCTGCCCAGCTGGAAGCCCAGGTAGGGAGCGTCGCTGACCGGGATGGTGATCACCAGCGCCTGGTCGGGCCGCAGGTCGAAGTGGCCCACCGAGGAGTACTGGGTGGCCAGCCCGCCCGGGGTCAGCCGCGGCGCCGTCAAGGTATTGACGGGGAGGTCGAGATAGAACCACTGCGGAAACTGCAGCCAGGTTTTCACCCGGTTGACAAGCTGCTTTCCCGCTGTGGCGTAACGCTTTTCGATGGTTTCGCGAGTCGGCGGCGGCGGCGCGGTGCCTTCGGTGTCCAACCGCGAGATGACCAGCGTCCCGCGCTGCGCCGACCAGTCGCCGTACACCTCGCGCATCACCAGCTGGCCGTTGCTGGTCGGGCGCACCCGCCACTCGAAACTGCCGTCTTCGGCGATGTCGAGCTCTCGATCGTCGAACGCGGCCTGGCTGACGGGCACGAAGTCGTCGGTGTATTCGCCGCCGAGCAGCTGGAAACTCAGGTCCGTGGTGGTGCCGCGCTTACCGGTGACCACGTAATCATGGTCGGCGTGCAGCCGGGTGCCGAAGTAGAGGGTGTCGGGGTTGTCCAGGCCCATCTTGGTGAACGGGCCGGTGCCCGACTGGAGGAAGGGATGGTCGCGCTCGTAGTCGAAGGACAGATGCGTGCATCCCATGATGCAACCGGCCAAGTATTGCAGCCCTTCGAGCAGGTCGGCTTCGGTCTCGATAAAGGGCGCGGCGGCGACGAGTTTTTCGGCCTCGGCGATCGCGGAGGCGAGGGGATCAGAGAACACGCCTAGACGCTAGAACGTGTTCTACTTTTTCGTCAATGGCGAACATTTCCGCGCGTCGCCGACGGCGTTCAAAGACTTGAATGACTAAGCCGGCTCACTAGGGCGTGCACTGCTGGGACAGGTCGATTAGATGCTGCCGCACATCCGGATGCCGATTCAGGTAGCCGATGACGTCGGGGCCGCCCCCCTCCGCCTGAGACCTGGCGGACAGCTCCTGCTTAATTTCGGGATGCCGGGTCAGGTACGAGTCGATGGACTGACCCACGGTCTGGTTGCATTGGGGAGCCGCGTTGGCTGTTCCCGCCAAGGGCAGCGCGATCACCGTCGCGGCGGTAGCCGTGAGCAGCCCGCCGGCGGGTAGGCCGTACAGTCCGCGACGGCGGGCGCCGAGTGTCTTGGATGTCGTCCTCATGGGCGCCAGGATACGCCCGCTAGCTTTCGCGGGCTGTGCTTGCACCGCTTTCTTGCTCGCGTTTGATCTCGAGCGCGATGTCGATGAGCTGGTCTTCCTGGCCGCCGATGAGTTTGCGCTGACCGGCCCGATGCAATAGCTGGTGCGCCGGCACACCGTAACGCTCGGACTGCCGGACGGCGTGCTTGAGGAAGCTGGAATAGACCCCGGAATACCCCATGATCAACGCATTACGGTCCAGCAGGCATTCAGCCGGCATGGCCGGGCGCACCACGTCCTCGGCGGCGTCGGTGATGTCGAAGAAGTCGATGCCGGTCTTGACGCCGATCTTGTCGAAGACCCCGATGAGGGCCTCCACCGGCGCATTGCCCGCACCGGCGCCGAAGCGGCGCACGCTGCCGTCGATCTGCTTGGCGCCCGCGCGCACGGCCTCCACCGAGTTGGCCACCCCGAGTCCGAGGTTCTCGTGGCCGTGGAAGCCCACCTGAGCGTCCTCGCCGAGTTCGGCAACCAGGGCCGACACCCGGTCGGCCACCCCGTCGAGCACCAAGGCGCCGGCGGAGTCGACGACGTAGACGCATTGGCAACCGGCGTCGGCCATGATGCGGGCCTGGGCGGCCAGCTTCTCCGGCGGAATGGTGTGGGCCATCATCAGGAACCCGACGGTTTCCAGGCCCAGCTCGCGGGCCAGGCCGAAATGCTGGATCGACACGTCGGCCTCGGTGCAGTGGGTGGCGATCCGACAGATCGACCCGCCGTTGTCCTGGGCCTCTTTGATGTCCTCTTTGGTGCCCACGCCGGGCAGCATCAGGAACGCGATCTTGGCGTCCTTGGCCGTCTCGGCGGCGAGTTTGATCAATTCCTGCTCGGGGGTCTTGGAGAAGCCGTAGTTGAAGCTTGAGCCGCCCAGGCCGTCGCCGTGCGTCACCTCGATCACCGGCACACCGGCGGCGTCGAGGGCCGTCACGATCGAGTGCACCTCGTCCTTGGTGAACTGGTGACGTTTGTGGTGCGACCCGTCACGCAGCGACGTGTCGGTCATCCGGACGTCCCAGACCGGGTTGAAGAAAATATCGGTACTCATGCCTGTACTCCTCCCGCTGCCGCGGACAAGGACTCCTTTGCGATCTCCTCGCCGACCTTGGTGGCCGCCGCGGTCATGATGTCCAGGTTGCCCGCGTACGGCGGCAGGTAGTCACCGGCTCCCTCGACCTCGACGAACGTGGTGACCAAAGCCTGGCCCCCGGAGTTGAGCGACGGCTCGTCGAACTGCGGCTCGTTGAGCAGCCGGTATCCCGGCACGTAGGTCTGCACCTCGGCGACCACGTCGTGGATGGACTCGGCGATCGCGTCGCGGTCGGCGTCCTCGGGGATCGCGCAGAAGATGGTGTCGCGCATGATCATCGGCGGGTCGGCGGGGTTGAGGATGATGATCGCCTTGCCGCGCTTGGCGCCACCGATGGTTTGCACGCCCTTGCTGGTGGTTTTGGTGAACTCGTCGATGTTGGCCCTGGTCCCGGGTCCCGCTGAGACCGAAGCCACCGACGCCACGATCTCGGCGTAGGGCACCTCCACGACGCGCGACACCGCGTAGACAATCGGAATCGTCGCCTGGCCGCCGCAGGTGATCATGTTGACGTTCGGGGCGTCGAGGTGTTCGCGCAGGTTGGCCGGTGGGATCACCGCCGGGCCCACCGCGGCCGGCGTCAGGTCGATGGCTCGGATCCCGGCGGCCGCGTACTTCGGCGCCGCATCCTTGTGGACGTAGGCGCTGGTCGCCTCGAATACCAGGTCGGGTTTCTCGGACTGTGCCAGCAGCCAGTCGACGCCTTCGTGGGTGGTCTCCAGCCCCAGCTTGCGGGCCCGCGCCAGGCCTTCGCTGTCCGGGTCGATGCCGACCATCCAGCGCGGTTCCAGCCAATCCGATCGCAGCAATTTGTACAGCAGGTCGGTGCTGATGTTTCCCGACCCGACAATCGCCACAGTCGCTTTAGACGGCATGTTGCTCCTTAACTGAACGACAACCGGACCGCACCGAGCCCGGCGAAGTCGGCGACGAATGCGTCGCCGGCGTGCACGTCGATCGCCCGCGTACACGATCCGGGTAATACGATGTCACCTTTTTTCAGCCTCACCCCAAAGCTTTCCACCTTGCGGGCCAGCCACGCCACCGCGGTCACCGGATTACCCAGCACCGCGTCGCTGCGACCCTCCGCGACCACCTCGCCGTTGCGGGTCAACGTCGCGTCGATCGCCTTGACGTCCACGTCGGTCGGTGACACCCGCGCCTCACCGAGCACGAAGCCCGCCGACGAGGCGTTGTCGGCGATGGTGTCGCACAGCGCGATCTTCCAGTCGGTGATCCGGGTGTCGATCAGCTCGATCGACGGCACCAGCGCCTCGGTGGCCGCCAGCACGTCGTCCTCGGTGCAGCCCGCGCCCGGGAGGTCGGCGGCCAGGATGAAGCCCACCTCGACCTCGACGCGCGGATATAAATACGTGGCCGCCTTGACCGGGGTGTCCTCGAACACCTGCATCTCGTCGAGCAGGTGCCCGTAGTCGGGCTCGTCGACCCCCATCATCTGCTGCATGGCCTTGCTCGACAGGCCCACCTTGTGCCCCACCACCCGGGCGCCCTCGGCCACCCGCTGGCGGATGTTGATCAGCTGGATCTCGTAGGCGTCGACGACGTCGATATCCGGGTGACCGGACGTCAGTGGGGCGATCGGCTCACGGCTCCGCTCGGCCTGCGCCAGGTCGGCGGCCAGCTCGTCGCGGGTGGCAATATTAAGCACCTTGCCGAATTCCCCTCGTCCTTGTGACCGGGCCGGTAGCGGCCAGGCCGGGCAATTCTATAACGTGTTCTACATGACAGCACAGGAGTACGACGTCGTCGTGGTCGGAAGCGGCGGCGCCGGCATGGTGGCTGCCCTCACCGCCGCGCATCGCGGCCTCTCGACCTTAGTCATCGAGAAGGCCGCCCACTTCGGCGGCTCGACTGCGCGCTCAGGCGGCGGCGTTTGGATTCCCAACAACGAGGTCCTCAAGCGCGACGGGGTGCGCGACACCCCCGAGGCGGCACGCACCTACCTGCACGGCATCATCGGCGACATCGTGGAGCCGGAACGCATCGACACCTACCTCGAGCGCGGGCCCGAGATGCTGTCGTTCGTGCTCGAGCACACGCCGCTGAAGATGTGCTGGGTGCCGAGCTACTCCGACTACTACCCCGAGGCGCCGGGCGGCCGTGCGGAAGGCCGTTCGATCGAGCCGAAACCGTTCAACGCCCGCAAGCTGGGTGCCGACGAAGCCGGCCTCGAACCCGCTTATGGCAAGGTGCCGCTCAATGTGGTTGTGATGCAACAGGACTATGTGCGGCTGAACATGTTGAAGCGACACCCGCGGGGGCTGCTGCGCAGCCTGAAGGTCGGCGCCCGCACCATGTGGGCGAAGGCAACCGGCAAAAACCTGGTCGGCATGGGCCGTGCCCTGATCGCGCCGCTGCGGATCGGCCTGCAGCGGGCCGGTGTTCCGGTACAACTCAACACCGCGCTCACCGACCTGTACGTCGAAGACGGTGCGGTCCGCGGGGTTTACGTGCGCGACACCGGCGCGTCCGAATCCGTGGAGCCGCGGTTGATTCGGGCCCGGCGCGGCGCGATCCTCGCGTGCGGCGGCTTCGACCACAACGAACAGATGCGGGTCAAATACCAGCGCGCGCCCATCAGCACCGAATGGACGGTCGGTGCCAAGGCTAATACCGGTGAGGGCATCGTAGCCGGTGAAAAACTCGGTGCCGCACTGGATCTGATGGAAGACGCCTGGTGGATCCCGACGGTACCCTTAGTGGGCGCGCCGTGGATCGCCTTATCGGAACGCAACTCACCGGGCGCGATCATGGTCAACATGTCGGGCAAGCGGTTCATGAACGAGTCGATGCCCTACGTCGAGGCCGGCCACAACATGTACGGCGGCGAATACGGCCAGGGCCCGGGACCGGGCGAGAACATCCCCGCTTGGCTGGTGTTCGACCAGCAGTACCGCGACCGCTATCTGTTCGCGGGACTGCAAGCCGGGCAACGTATTCCACGGAAGTGGATGGAGTCCGGCGTGATCATCTCGGCCGACACACTTGAGGAACTGGCCGGCAACGCCGGCCTGCCGGCTGACGAGTTGGCTGCCACCGTGGAACGTTTCAATGCTTTCGCGCGGTCCGGCGTCGACGAGGACTTCCACCGCGGCGAAAGCGCCTACGACAAGTACTATGGCGACCCGACCAACAAGCCGAACCCAAACCTCGGCCAGCTCACGAACGCGCCGTTCTATGCTGCCAAGCTGGTGCCCGGCGACCTCGGTACCAAGGGGGGCATTCGCACCGACGTCCATGCTCGTGCGCTGCGCGACGACGGCAGCATCATCGAAGGCCTTTATGCCGCAGGCAATGTCAGCGCGCCCGTGATGGGACACACCTATCCGGGCCCTGGCGGCACTATCGGGCCGGCGATGACGTTCGGTTACCTGGCGGCGCTGCACATAGCTGGAGGACGCTGAAATGCCGATCGATGTCGCGACCGCGCTGGCCGCCGAGCTAGACGCGATCGAATTCTCGTGGACCAGCAGCGATATCCAGCTCTACCACCTGGGCTTGGGTGCGGGCGCGGATCCGATGGATCCCCGCGAGCTGCGCTACCTGGTCGACAAGACTCCTCAGGTGTTGCCGACGTTCGGCAACGTGGCGGCCTCGTTCCACATGACCGAGCCGCCGACCGTCCAGTTCCCCGGCATCGACATCGAGCTGGCCAAGGTGTTGCACGCCAGCGAGCGGGTGGAAGTGCCTGCGCCGCTGCCGCCTTCGGGGTCGGCGAAGGCCGTCACCCGGTTCACGGACATCTGGGACAAGGGCAAGGCCGCGGTGATCTGGAGCGAGACAAGCGTGACCGCACCGGATGGCACACTGTTGTGGACACAAAAGCGGTCGATCTTTGCCCGCGGAGAGGGCGGATTCGGCGGCGAGCGTGGGCCGTCATCGTCGGACGCCGCGCCCGACCGGGGGCCCGACGTGGAGCTGGCGATGCCGCTTCTGCCGCAGCAGGCGCTGCTGTATCGGTTGTGCGGCGACCGCAATCCGCTGCACTCCGATCCCGAATTCGCCGCTGCCGCAGGCTTCCCCCAGCCCATTCTGCATGGGCTGTGCACCTACGGCATGACCTGCAAGGCCATCACCGACGCCCTGCTGGACGGTGATGCCGGAGCCGTTGCCGCCTACGGCGCGCGTTTTGCCGGAGTCGCGTATCCCGGCGAGACGTTGCAAGTCAACGTGTGGAAAGAGGATGGCCGTTTCGCGGCCAGCGTTGTCGCGCCTGCGCGCGACAACGCCGTCGTGCTCAGCGGCGTGGAGCTAGTGCCGGCCTAACCCGCTCGTTGTCCCAGCAGTCACGCCAGCACCGGCGGGGTGGTCATTACCCAGTTCCAAAAGCCGATGGCACATGTGATATCACCATCCAGCGTTTGCCGCGTGATATCGCATGCGCCATCAAGTTTGAGAAGGCAGTATCTCCTCGCCGAGAGACTCATGTGACTGCTGAGCCTCATGCGTTAACCCAAGATCAACCCCGACGTCGGCACACCCGTCCCCGCGGTGACGAGCACGTGCTCGACATCGGGCACCGGGTTCACCGAGGTGCCGCGCAGTTGCCGCACCCCTTCGGCGATGCCGTTCATGCCGTGGATGTAGGCCTCGCCGAGTTGACCCCCGTGCGTGTTGATCGGAAGTCGCCCACCCAGCTCGATCGCCCCGCCGGCGATGAAGTCCTTGGCTTCACCCTTACCGCAGAAGCCCAACTCCTCCAACTGAATCAGGGTGAACGGCGTGAAGTGGTCGTAGAGGATGGCGGTCTGGATGTCCGTCGGCGACAGACCCGACTGCTGCCACAGCTGCCGGCCCACCAGACCCATCTCCGGCAGCCCCAGCTCGGGCCGGTAGTAGCTGACCATCGTGTACTGGTCCGGGCTCGACCCTTGCGACGCCGCCTCGATGACGGCGGGCCGATGCTTGAGGTCGCGGGCACGGTCCACCGACGTCACCACGATCGCGACGGCGCCGTCGGTCTCCTGGCAGCAGTCCAGCAGCCGCAACGGTTCGGCGATCCACCGCGAATTCTGGTGGTCCTCAATGGTTATCGGCTTCTCGTAGAAGTACGCCTTCGGGTTCTTGGCGGCGTGTTTGCGGTCGGCCACCGAGACGGCGCCGAAGTCGCGGCTGGTCGCACCGGACAGGTGCATGTACCGCTGCGCGATCATGGCCACCTGCGCCGCCGGCGTCGAGAGCCCGTGCGGGTACGAGAAGGAATTGTCCGCAGACGTCGAATCCGCCTGTACGCTGGCGTCTCCCACCAACCGCGTCTGCACCTGCCCGAACCGCATTCCGGACCGCTCGTTGAACGCGCGGTACGCGACGACGACGTCGGCCACCCCGGTCGCCACCGCCATCGCGGCGTGCTGAACGGTCGCGCAAGCGGCGCCGCCGCCGTAGTGGGTCTGGGCGAAGAACTTCAGCTCACCGATGCCGGCGGCCCGTGCGACGGCGGTCTCCTTGTTGGTGTCCATCGTGAACGTGGTGAGGCCGTCGACGTCGGCGGGACTCAGCCCGGCGTCGTCGAGGGCGTCGCGCACCGCCTCGGCCGCCAGCCGCAACTCGCTGCGGCCGGAGTCCTTCGAAAAGTCGGTGGCGCCGATGCCGACGATGGCCGCCTTGCGCGACAACATCAGGCATCCCCGATCGTGAGCGTGCTGGTCGCGATGACGTGATCGCCAAGGCTGTTGCTACCCACCACCTTTACGGTGATCAGGCCATCCTGCACCGCCGTCACCTCGCCGGCGAACGTCACCGTGTCGTAGGCGTACCACGGAACGCCCAGCCGGAGCCCGATCGACTTGATCAACGCGGACGGCCCAGCCCAATCGGTGATGTAGCGCTGTACCAGCCCGGTGTCGGTCAGGATGTTGACGAAAATGTCTTTAGACCCTTTGGCCTGCGCCTTGTCCCGGTCGTGGTGAACGTCCTGGTAGTCGCGGGTGGCGATGGCCGTGGAGATGATGAAAGTGGGGTCGCCGTAGATTTTGAGTTCGGGCAGCGTCGTGCCCACTTCAATGGCGGGTGCGCTCATGCTTGGGACTCCCAAGCGTACAACGTCCACTCCGGGCCGGACTCGCCAGCCGGGAAGTCGATATAGGTTGCGCGAACCGGCATTCCGATCTTCACCTCGGTGTGGTCGACGTTGCGCAGCTCGCCCAGCATGCGGACGCCCTCTTCGAGCTCGACCAGGGCGATGACGAAGGGCAGCGTGCGCCCGGGCACCTTGGGCGCGTGGTGCACCACGAAGCTGTACACCGTGCCCTTGCCGCTGGCGACGACGTAGTCGATCGGCTGTTCCTTGTCCTGCCACACCGCGGGCACCGGCGGATGCTTCAGGCTGCCGTCGGCGAGACGCTGGACGCGCAGCTCGTGCGCCTTGACCCCTTCCCAGAAGAACGCGGTGTCGCGCGACACGGCGGGGCGCATCATGGCGTCGGGATCCAAGTCCTCGGGCACCGAAGCAGGGGCACTTTCAGACTCGCGCGGCTTGAATTTCAGGATGCGCCAGGCCATCTCGGCGACGTCCTCGTCGCCGACCCGCCAGGTGATGTGCTGGTTGATGAACCAACCCTCGCCGAGCGCGGTCTGCTTTGGGCCGACCACATCGCGCATCTCTGAGGCGATACTGACGTGCTCGCCCGGCCGCAGGTAGCGATGGTAGGTCTGCTCGCAGTTGGTGGCGACCACGCCGACATAGCCGGCGTCGTCGAACAGTTCCATCATCGGGCCCATGGGATCGTCCGTCGGGCGCTCCCCGGCCAGACCGAACATCGTCCACACCTGAATCATGGCCGGCGGCGCGACGATTCCGGGGTGACCGGCCGCCTTTGCCGCGACCTCGTCAACGTAGATCGGGTTGACGTCGCCGAGCGCCTCCACCCAGTTCTTGATCGTCGGCAGGTTCACCGGATCCCGAGCGTCTCGCGGCTTGGCTACGACAGTGGCCGTGATCTCCTCGATGGCTTCCCGCATGTCTGTCATCGAGGCACCCTCGGCACCTTGAGGCCCGCCGCGGCGATCATCTCACGCATGACTTCGTTGACGCCGCCACCGAATGTGATCACCAGATTGCGTTTGGTCTGCGAATCCAGCCACTCGAGCAGCTCGGCGGTTTCCGGCTCGGCCGGGTTCCCGTACTTGCCGACGATCTCCTCGGCGAGCCGCCCGATGTACTGAATGCGTTCGGTGCCAAAGACTTTCGTAGACGCGGCATCGGCCACGTTGATATCCTCGCCGGCCGCGGCCACCTGCCAATTCAGCAGCTCGTTGATCCGCCACATCGCGTAGATCTCACCCAGGGCGCGTTTGACGTCGTCGTGATCGATCGGGGTGACGCCGTCACCACCGGGCTTCGACGCCCACGCGTGCAACCGGTCGTAGATGCCGGCGGTGCGGCCGGCCGGACCGAGCATCACCCGCTCGTTGTTGAGCTGCGTGGTGATCAGCCGCCAGCCGCCATTCTCCTCTCCGACCAGCATGTCGGCCGGCACGCGCACGTCGTTGTAGTACGTGGCGTTGGTGTGGTGGGCGCCGTCCGACAGGATGATCGGCGTCCACGAGTAGCCCGGGTCCTTGGTGTCGACGATCAGGATTGAAATACCTTTGTGCTTGACGGCTTCCGGGTCGGTGCGGCAGGCCAGCCAGATGTAGTCGGCGTCGTGGGCGCCGGTGGTGAAGACCTTCTGCCCGTTGACGATGTACTCGTCGCCCTGCCGCACGGCCGTGGTGCGCAAAGACGCCAGGTCGGTGCCGGCCTCCGGCTCGGTGTAGCCGATCGCGAAGTGCACCTCGCCGGCCAGGATGGCCGGCAGGAACTTCTTCTTCTGCATCTCGCTGCCAAACTGCTGCAGGGTCGGACCGACCGTCTGCAGCGTGACCGCCGGGCAGCGGCACGTCGGCCCGATGCGCCTCGTTGACGAAGATCGACTGCTCGATCGGGCCGAAGCCGAGGCCGCCGAACTCCTTTGGCCATCCGACGCCGAGCTTGCCGTCGTGGCCCATCCGCTGGATCACCGCACGGTAGGCGGCGTTGTGGCGGTCTTCGCCCATCGCCTTCATCTCGTCAGCCGAGATGAGGTTCGAAAAGTATTGGCGTAGCTCGGCTTGCAGCTGGCGCTGCTCCGGGGTCAGTTCGATGAACATTGCGCTCCCACCAGGTCGAGACGATGCGATGGCCCGCCCAGCAGCCGGGTCAGGTCTTTGATCGTGGAGTAGTACCGGTGCATCGGGTAGGTGATGTCCATGCCCATGCCGCCGTGCAGGTGGTGGCAGATCTGCATCACCGGCGGCGCCTGCGACGTGATCCAGTACCCGAGGACATCCAGGTCGTCGTCGGAATCGCGGCCCTCCGACAGCCGCCAGATCACCGACTTCGCCGCCAAATCGATTGTGCGCGAGGCGATGTACACCTCAGCCAGCTGCGCGGCCACGGTCTGGAAGGTGGACAACGGTTTGCCGAACTGCTTGCGGTTGGCCACGTAGTCGGCGGTCAGACGAAGCGCCCCGGCCACCAGCCCGTCGGCGAACGCTCCGGTCATGGCCAGCACCAGCTGGTTGACCCGATGCGGCTGCGCGCCGGCCAGCATGTCGGAGTCGGGAACCGCCACGCCATCGAACGTCACCGTGTACTCGTCCGACGCGTTCGACGTCGGCGTGCGGACCACCTCCACGCCATCGGCTTTCGCGGACACCACGACAACCGCGCTGTCGGCCGTCACGATGAGCCAATCCGCTTGTTCGGCATATGCCACACCGACTTTGGTGCCCGACAGCCGACCCCCGGCGAGACTGGTTGCGGGCCGGTCGGGTAGCGCCGTGCCGGGCTCGTTGAGCGCCGCGGTCAGCACCCCGCCCTTGGCGACCGCGCCCAGGAACCTGTCCTGTTGCTCATCGGTGGCCAGGTCGAGCAGCGGCACCACCCCGAGGCCCAGCGTTGCCAGCGCCGGGTGATCGCGCCGTGGCGGCCCACCTCGGTCAGCACCGTCGCCAACCTCGGGCAGGCCTACGCCGTCGCCGCCGAGGCGTTCCGGCACCGGCAGTGCGGTGACACCCCCGCTGACGAGCGCGTCCCAAGTCAATCCCGTTCCAGCACGGACGTGACAACGTCGGCGACAGCCTGTTGTGTCGCAGTGAGATCGAAATCCATCAGGACTGCACCGCGGAATTTCCGGCGTAGTCGACCTGCCAGTGCTTGATGCCGTTGAGCCAGCCTGACCGGAGTCGCTCGGGCTCGCCGATCGGCTTGAGGTCCGGCATGTGATCGGCGACCGCGTTGAAGATGAGATTGATGGTCATGCGGGCCAGGTTCGCGCCGATGCAGTAGTGGGCGCCGGTGCCGCCGAAGCCGACATGCGGATTCGGGTCGCGCAAGATGTTGAAGGAGTGCGGGTCTTCGAAGACCTCTTCGTCGAAGTTGGCCGACCGGTAGGACATCACCACCCGCTGCCCCTTCTTGATCAGCACCCCGCCCAATTCGACGTCCTCGTTGGCGGTGCGCTGGAACGCCGATACCGGGGTGGCCCACCGGATGATCTCGTCGGCCGCGGTCGACGGGCGCTCCTTCTTGAACAGTTCCCACTGATCCGGGTTGTTCGCGAACGCGATCATGCCGTGGGTGATCGAGTTACGCGTGGTTTCGTTGCCTGCCACCGCGAGCATTACCACGAAGAAGCCGAACTCGTCGTCGGAGAGCTTCTCCCCGTCAATGTCGGCCTGGACGAGCGCGGTGACGATGTCGTCGGTGGGGTTCTCGTTCCGCTCCGCCGCCATCGCCATCGCATACGTGATCAGTTCCAACGACGTTTGCGCGGGATCGACGTCGGCGTACTCGGGGTCGGTGCCGCCCGTCATCTCATTGGACCAGCGGAAGAGCTTGTCACGGTCCTCCTGGGGAACACCGAGCAGGCCGGCGATGGCTTGCAATGGGAGCTCGCACGACACCTGTTCGACGAAGTCGCCGGACCCCTCCGCCGCCGCGGCTTTGGCGATGTTCTGAGCGCGCTGCGCGAGTTCTTCCTCCAGGCGCCCGATGGCCCGTGGCGTGAACCCGCGGGAAATGATCTTGCGCAGCCGGGTGTGGTGCGGTGCGTCCATGTTCAACATGACGCTGCGCTGCAGCTCGACCTGCTCGCGCTTCATCTCCGGCGGCCACGTCGGGATTGCGCCGTTCTGCCAGCTGGAGAAGACGTCGCTGCGCCGCGACACCTCCTTGACGTCCGCGTGTTTGGAGACGATCCAATAACCCTTGTCCTCGAAGCCGCCCGAGCCGCCGGGAATGTCGACCCAGTGAACAGGCTCCGACTTACGCAGCTCGGCGAGCTCCGCGACGGGCAGCCCAGCGAGGTTGACATCCGGGTCCAGGAAGTCGAACTCGGCGGGAATGTTGGGGGGTGCCATGCGGGGTACGCTCCTTTTACAACGTTAACTGCAACGTGTTCTAGTGCCAGTAAAACACGGCTCCTGCGCAGATAAAAGGCAGGTCACCATCCTCGCTTGTCAGAGTAATGAAACGTGTTCTAGCCTGACGGAATGGGTAACCCGGTAATCGTTGAAGCCACGCGCAGCCCGATCGGCAAGCGCAATGGCTTGTTGTCAGGCCTGCACGCGACGGAGTTGTTGGGCGGGGTGCAAAGAGCACTGGTCAACAAGGCCGGTATCGACGCCGGTGACGTCGAACAGCTGATCGGCGGCTGCGTGACCCAGTTCGCGGAGCAGTCCAACAACATCACCCGGACGTCGTGGCTGACCGTGGGCCTGCCCGAACAGGTCGGCGCCACCACCGTCGACTGCCAGTGCGGCAGCGGCCAGCAGGCCAACCACCTGATCGCCGGGTTGATCGCGATCGGCGCGATCGACGTCGGCATCGCCTGCGGCATCGAGGCGATGAGCCGGGTGGGGCTGGGCGCCAACGCGGGTCCGGACCGCAATTGGCGCGCCGAGTCGTGGGACATCGACCTGCCCGACCAGTTCACCGCCGCCGAGCGGATCGCCAAGCGCCGCGGCATCACCCGCGACGACATCGACGCCTGGGGCTTCGAGTCTCAGCTGCGCGCCAAGCGGGCCTGGGACGAGGGCCGCTTCGATCGGGAAATCTCGCCGATCGAGGCGCCGGTGCTCGACGAGCAGAAGCAGCCCACCAGCGAGCGCCACATGGTGTCCCGCGACCAGGGCCTGCGCGACACGACAATTGGAGGGCCTGAGCCAGCTTAAGCCGGTTATCGAGGGCGGGATCCACACCGCCGGCACGTCGTCGCAGATCTCCGACGGCGCGGCGGCGGTGTTGTGGATGGACGAGGACAAGGCCAAGGCGCTCGGGCTGCGGCCGCGGGCGCGGATCGTCAGCCAGGCCCTGGTCGGCGCCGAGGCCTACTACCACCTGGACGGCCCGGTGCAGTCGACGGCCAAGGTGCTCGAGAAGGCCGGCATGAAGATGGGCGACATCGACATCACCGAGATCAACGAGGCGTTCGCCTCGGTGGTGCTGTCGTGGGCGCGGGTCCACGAGCCCGACATGGCCAGGGTCAACGTCAACGGCGGCGCGATCGCACTGGGCCACCCGGTGGGCTGCACCGGCAGCCGGCTGATCACCACCGCGCTGCACGAGCTGGAGCGCACCGACCAGAGCACGGCGCTGATCACCATGTGCGCCGGCGGGGCCCTGTCGACCGGCACCATCATCGAGCGCATCTGAGCGTTGATCGTTTCCGACGAGAGCCGCATCGCGGCGGCCCAGGCGTACATCGACGCGCTGGTCAGCCACGACGGTGACGCCGTTCCGTTCGCGGCCGGATGCACGCGCATCGAGCAGGGCGTCAAGAACGGGTTCTCCGGAAACCATCTGCGGCGCAGCCTCAACCGAGGACCGCAGTACCGGTTGCTGGCCCGCACGACGCCGCCGGACTACCGCATTGTGGGTGACAAGGTGCATGCCGCCTACGACGTGCTGACCAAGGCGGCGTTCGCCGGCCGGCGGGTCGGCGGGCGGGTTAGGGAGACGTTCGTGATCCCCGCCGAAAGCCCAAGCGGGAGAGCCGAAATCCACCACATCAGGGTGCGCTTCACACCGTTCATCCAGCGCTGAGGACTCGATTCAGATGAAAAAGCCGCGCGCCCTGAATTCGCCTTGGTTTGGCTTCTTCTTGAAATGGCTGGGACGCGCCAACACGTGGATCTATCAGCGCACCAACGGAAAACTCGGCGGCACGATGCAGAAGAGTCCCGTCGCGCTGCTGACCACCACCGGACGCAAAACCGGCCAGCGCCGGGTCAGCCCACTGCTCTACCTGCGCGAGGGCGACCGCGTCATCCTGGGCGCCTCCCGCGTTGGCAGCGACAAACACCCACTGTGGTACCTCAACCTGAAGGCCAATCCCGAAGTGTCCGTGCAGATCAAAGACGAAGTGCTGCACTTGCGGGCGCGCAACGCGACGGCCGAGGAGCGCACGGAGTACTGGCCGAAGATGGTGGCCATGTATCCGAACTTCGAGGACTACCAGTCCTGGACCGATCGGGAGATTCCGATCGTGATCTGCGATCGCGCGTAGATCGCCGTCAGGCTCCGTAGACCGGAACCGGCGGCCGCGCCTTGGCCAGCAGGTCGGCGACGACGGGCCCAAGCTCGACCGGGTCCCACCGGGCGCCCTTGTCGACCTGCGGGCCGTGCGCCCAGCCTTCGGCGACGCGGATCTTGCCGCCCTCGACCTCGAACACCTGCCCGGTGACGTCGCGCGACTCGACGCTTCCTAGCCAAACCACCAGTGGCGAAACGTTTTCCGGCGCCATGGCGTCGAAGTCGTCGTCCTGCGTTGCCATCATCTCGGCGAAGACGGTCTCGGTCATGCGGGTGCGCGCCGACGGTGCGATGGCGTTGACGGTCACGCCGTAGCGGCCCATCTCGGCGGCGGCGACGAGCGTCATCGCCGCGATGCCGGCCTTGGCGGCGCTGTAGTTGCCCTGCCCGACACTGCCCTGCAGGCCCGCACCGGAACTGGTGTTAATGATCCGCGCGTCAACGGTTTTGCCCTCCTTGGACAGAGCCACGCCAGTACGACGCGGCGTGGCGCATCGTGGCGAAGTGGCCCTTGAGGTGCACGGCGATGACGGCGTCGAACTCCTCCTCGCTGGTGTTGGCCATCATCCGGTCCCGCACGATGCCGGCGTTGTTCACCAAAACGTCGAGGCCACCGAACGTCTCGACGGCGGTCTGGACGAGGCCCGCCGCTTGGTTCCAGTCGGCGATGTTGGCTCCGTTGGCGACGGCTTCGCCACCGGCCGCGGTGATTTCGTCGACCACGCCCTGTGCGGCGCTGCCACCGCCGGCCGGCGAGCCGTCCAGCCCCACACCGATGTCGTTGACCACGACGCGCGCCCCTTCGGCCGCGAAGGCCAGCGCGTGCGCGCGACCAATGCCACCGCCCGCTCCGGTGACGATGACGACACGGCCGTCAACCACACCCATAACTGTTGTCTCCTCTACTTGATCGCACTCGCGTTCGTTGTGGCCAGATAGTGCGGTGGCTCGCCGCCACCGTGCACCTCTAACGAGGCGCCGCTGATATAGGACGCCGCGTCGGAAGCCAAAAACGCTGCGGCCCAACCGACGTCCTCCGGCTTGGCCAGCCGGCCCAGCGGCACGTTCTTGCAGATCGCGGCGATCGACTCGGCGTCGCCGTAGAACAGGTCGGCCTGTTCGGTTTCGACCATCCCGACCACGCAGGCGTTCACCCGCACCTTGGGCCCCCATTCCACCGCCAGCGTCTGCGTGAGGCTCTCCAGGCCGGCCTTGGCCGCGCCGTAGGCTCCGGTGCCCGGCGACGGCCGCCGGCCGCTGAGGCTGCAGATGTTGACGATCGACCCGCCAGTTGGCTGGTCCTGCATCTTGTCGTTCGCGCACTGCGAAACCAGCAGCGCACCAATGAGATTGAGCTCGATGATCTTGCGGTTGAACTTCGGGCTGGACTCCGCGGTCAGCACGTAGGGCGACCCCCCGGCGTTGTTGACCACGACGTCGAGCCGGCCGTGCTTGGCGACGATGGCGTCGATCAACGAACTGACGGCCTCTTCGTCGCGGACGTCGCAGGAGTGGAACTCGTAGGGCAGGCCCTCGACCGCGCGCCGAGCGCAGGTCACCACGGTCGCGCCCTGTTTGGCGAAAACCGAACTGATGCCGGCACCTACCCCTCGAACACCGCCGGTGACCAGAACCACCCGCCCGGCCAATCCCAATTTGATGGCGCCGTCTCCTTCGGGGCGAGTCACTGTGCTAGCGTACCAAGCAAGTGCTTGCTTAGGTAGCGACCCCCACAGGAAGTGCCATGACGATCACCTCCACTGTCACAGAGCCGGGCATAGTCGCGGTCACCGTCGACTACCCGCCCGTCAATGCCATCCCGTCGCGCGGCTGGTTCGAGCTGGCCGACGCCATCACGGCCGCCGGCGCGGATACCACTACCCACGCGGTGATCCTGCGGGCCGAGGGCCGCGGCTTCAACGCCGGGGTGGACATCAAGGAGATGCAGCGCACCGAGGGATTCACCGCGCTCATCGACGCCAACCGCGGCTGCTTCGCCGCGTTCCGCGCGGTCTACGAGTGCGCGGTCCCGGTGATCGCGGCGGTCAACGGATTCTGCGTGGGCGGCGGCATCGGACTGGTCGGCAACTCCGACGTCATCGTCGCCTCCGACGACGCCACCTTCGGGCTGCCCGAGGTGGAGCGCGGCGCGCTGGGCGCGGCAACACATTTGTCCCGGCTGGTCCCGCAGCACATGATGCGGCGGCTGTTCTTCACCGCGGCCACCGTCGACGCCGCCACCCTGCACCACTTCGGCTCGGTGCACGAGGTGGTGCCCCGCGACCAACTCGACGAGGCGGCATTGCGGGTGGCCCGCGACATCGCCGCCAAGGACACCCGGGTCATCCGGGCCGCCAAGGAAGCACTGAACTTGATCGACGTGCAACGGGTCAACTCGAGTTACCGCATGGAGCAAGGCTTTACCTTCGAGCTCAACCTCGCCGGGGTGTCCGACGAGCACCGCGACGCATTCGCGGGCACGACGAAGGGCGAAAAGGCGTGAGCGACAAAAGAACCACCTTGGACGACGCCGTCGCGGGGCTGCGTAGCGGCATGACCGTCGGGATCGGCGGCTGGGGGTCGCGGCGCAAGCCGATGGCCTTCGTGCGTGCCATGTTGCGCACGGACGTTACGGATTTGACGGTGGTCACCTACGGTGGACCCGACCTGGGGTTGCTGTGCTCGGCCGGCAAGGTCAAGCGGGTCTATTACGGGTTCGTCTCGCTGGACTCGCCGCCCTTCTACGATCCGTGGTTCGCCAAGGCCCGCACCAGCGGGGCGATCGAAGCGCGGGAGATGGACGAGGGCATGCTGCGCTGCGGGTTGCACGCGGCGGCGCAGCGGCTGCCGTTCCTGCCCATCCGCGCCGGGACTGGGCAGTTCGGTGCCGGATTTCTGGGAGGGCGAACTGGCCACGGTCACCAGCCCCTATGCGGCGCCCGGCGGCGGGCACGAGACGCTGATCGCCATGCCGGCGCTTGCGCCTGGACGCCGCGTTCGTGCACCTCAATCTCGGTGACAGCCAAGGCAATGCCGCATACACCGGCATCGATCCCTACTTCGACGACCTGTTCCTGATGGCCGCCGAGCAGCGCTACCTGTCCGTCGAGCGCATCGTGTCCACCCAGGAGCTGGTCAAGGCGGTGCCGCCGCAGGCCCTGCTGGTGAACCGGATGATGGTCGACGCGGTGGTGGAAGCGCCCGGTGGTGCCCACTTCACCACCTCCGCACCGGATTACGGCCGCGACGAGAAGTTTCAGCGGCACTACGCCGAAGCCGCTTCCACGGAAGAGGGCTGGCAGGGCTTCGTGGCGACCTATCTTTCAGGCGGCGAAGACGACTACCAGGCGGCCGTGAAAGTTTTCCAGGAAGAGGCATCCAAGTGAGCAGCCGAGCCGAAGTCTGCGCGGTCGCTTGCGCCGAATTGTTCCGGGACGCAGGCGAAATCATGGTCAGCCCGATGACCAACATGGCGTCAGTCGGTGCTCGGCTGGCGCGTTTGACGTTCTCTCCCGACATCTTGCTGACCGACGGCGAGGCCCAACTGATCGCCGACACCCCGGCGCTGGGTGCGGCCGCAGCCATCGAGGGCTGGATGCCGTTCGGCCGCGTCTTCGAGACGCTGGCCTGGGGGCGGCGCCACGTGGTGATGGGCGCCAATCAGGTTGACCGCTATGGCAATCAGAACATCTCGGCGTTCGGGCCGCTGCAGCAGCCGACCCGGCAGATGTTCGGCCTGCGGGGCGCGCCCGGCAACGCGATCAACCACGCCACCAGCTACTGGGTCGGCAACCACTCCAAGCGGGTGTTCTGCGAGGCGGTCGACGTGGTCTGCGGCATCGGCTGGGACAAGGTGGATGCCGACAACCCCGCGTTTCGGTTCGCCAACACGTATCGGGTGGTCTCCAACCTCGGCGTGTTCGACTTCGGCGGCCCGGAGCGCACGATGCGGGCGCTGACCCTGCACCCAGGGGTGTCGCCCGACGAGGTCCGCGAGGCCACCTCATTCGAGGTGCATGGCCTGGACGAGGCCGAGGAGACCAGGCTGCCGACCGACGACGAGCTGCGCCTGATCCGCGAGGTCATCGACCCGAAGGCGCTGCGGGACAGAGAGATCCGGTCATGAAGTTGCGCACGCCGCTGACCGAACTGGTCGGCGTCGAGCATCCGGTGGTGCAAACCGGGATGGGCTGGGTCGCCGGCGCCCGCCTGGTGTCGGCCACCGCCAATGCGGGCGGGCTGGGCATCCTGGCCTCGGCCACCATGACCCTGGACGAGTTGGCGGCGGCCATCGGCAAGGTCAAGGCCGCCACCGACAAGCCGTTCGGCGTGAACATCCGCGCCGACGCCGCCGACGCGGGCGACCGCGTCGAGCTGATGATCCGCGAGGGCGTAAAGGTGGCGTCGTTCGCGCTGGCGCCCAAACAGGAGCTGATCGCCCGGCTGAAAGAGGCTGGGGCGGTGGTCATCCCGTCGATCGGGGCGGCCAAACACGCGCGCAAGGTCGCGGGTTGGGGCGCCGACGCGATGATCGTGCAGGGCGGCGAGGGCGGCGGACACACCGGACCCGTCGCGACCACGCTGCTGCTGCCGTCGGTGCTGGACGCGGTCAAGGGCAGCGGCATCCCGGTGATCGCGGCGGGCGGGTTCTTCGACGGGCGCGGGTTGGCCGCGGCGTTGTCCTACGGCGCCGCCGGCGTCGCCATGGGCACGCGGTTTCTGCTCACCTCGGACTCCACCGTGCCCGACGCCGTCAAGAAGCGCTACCTGGAGGCGGCGCTGGACGGCACGGTGGTGACCACCCGGGTCGACGGCATGCCGCACCGCGTGCTGCGCACCGAGCTGGTCGAGAAGCTGGAAAGCGGTTCGCCGGTGCGCGGCTTCACCGCCGCGATGCGCAATGCGGCAAAGTTCAAGCAGATGTCGCAGATGACCTGGCGGTCGATGATCAACGACGGCCTGGCGATGCGGCACGGCAAGGAACTGACCTGGTCGCAAGTCCTGATGGCGGCGAACACCCCGATGCTGCTGAAAGCCGGTCTGGTCGAAGGCAATACGGAGGCCGGGGTGCTGGCGTCCGGCCAGGTGGCCGGCATCCTCGAGGACCTGCCGTCGTGCGCCGAGCTGATCGAGTCGATCGTGAGTGACGCGATCAAGCACCTTCAGGCGGCGTCAGCGTTCGTGGAGTAGCGCGCGAGCGTGCGCAGTTGTACATGAGTTGCGGCGTGTCCGCGTACTACGCACGCTCGCGGCAAAAACTAGAGGCGCTCGATGATGGTGACGTTGGCGGTGCCGCCGCCCTCGCACATCGTCTGCAGCCCGTAGCGGCCGCCGATGCGTTCCAGCTCGTTGAGCATGGTGGTGAACAGCTTGGCGCCGGTGGCACCCAGCGGGTGACCCAGCGCGATCGCGCCGCCGTTGGGGTTGACCTTCTCCGGGTCGGCCTTGATCTCCTTGAGCCAGGCCAACACTACCGGCGCGAAGGCCTCGTTGATCTCGACGGTGTCGATGTCATCGATGGAGAGCCCGGTCTTCTCCAGACGCGTAGCGGGTGGCCGGGATGGGTCCGGTGAGCATGAACACCGGGTCGGCGGCGCGCGCACTGATGTGGTGGATGCGGGCGCGCGGGGTCAGCTTGTGGTCCTTGACGGCCTGCTCGGACGCCAGCAGCACCGCGCTGGCGCCGTCGGAGATCTGACTGGCCATCGCCGCCGTCAGCTTGCCGCCCTCGACCAGCGTCTTGAGGCCGGCCAGCTTCTCCAGCGACGACTCGCGCGGACCCTCGTCCACCCGGAACGGACCGGACTCGGTTTCCACGGTGATGATTTCGTTGTCGAAGTGGCCGCCCCGGATCGCCGCGAACGCACGCTCGTGACTGGTCAGCGCGTACCGCTCCATCTCTTCGCGGGACAGGTTCCACTTCTCGGCGATCAACTCCGAGCCACGGAACTGTGAGATCTCCTGATCGCCATAGCGGTGCAGCCACTGCTTGGACTCGTTGGTCGGCGAGGTGAAGCCGAACTGCTCGCCGACCGTCATTGCCGACGAGATCGGGATCTGGCTCATGTTCTGCACGCCGCCGGCCACGATCAGATCGGCCGTGCCCGCCATAATCGCCTGCGCGCCAAAGGAAATCGCCTGTTGGCTGGAACCGCACTGCCGATCCACGGTGACACCGGGAACCTCTTCGGGGTAGCCGGCGGCCAGCCACGAGAGTCGGGCTATGTTGCCCGCTTGGGCCCCGATGGCGTCGACGCAACCGGCGATCACGTCCTCGACGGCAGCCGGGTCGACGTCGACCCGGTCGAGCAGTCCGCGCCACCCCAGGGCACCCAGGTCGACGGGATGGACTCCGGCCAGGGCGCCGCCGCGCTTGCCAACCGCGGTACGCACAGCTTCGATGACGTACGCCTCGGGCATCTTTCAGACTCCTTCTTTGGTAATGCCGCCAAGAACGACGGCGAGATACTGCTGACCCACCTGCTCCGCGGTGAGCGGCCCGCCGGGCTGATACCAGCGCACCGACACCCAGGTGGTGTCACGGATGAAACGGTAGACCAGGTCGACGTCGAGGTCGGGCCGGAAGTAACCCTCGTCGATGCCCTGATGGATCACCTCGACCCACATCTTGCGTTGTTGGCGGTTCATGTCCTCGATGTAGGAGAACCGCGGCTGCGATAACAGCCGTTGGGCTTCGTCCTGATAGATGACGACCTGCGCATGCCGATGCTCGATCGCCTCGAACGACGCCATGAACAGCCCCTTGAGCCGCTCCAGCGGATTGGCTTCGCTGTCCACGATTTCGCGGTAGCGGGCGAATAGCCAATCCAGGAAACTGCGTAACAGCTCGTCGACCATCTCCTCCTTGGAGGAGAAGTGGTGGTACAGACTGCCCGACAGGATGCCGGCGCCGTCGGCGATGTCGCGCACCGTGGTGGCGCGCAGTCCGCGCTCGGCGAACATGGTCGCGGCGAGCTCCAGCAGCTCGTCACGCCGGCTATTTGCCTGACCGGTCACTCGGTCCATCCGACCAGGGTATCAACCAAGCGCTTGCTTGGCCAGCTCGAGATCACGCGTGCTGGTTGGATACCGAGATCACCTCTCCAGTGAGGTAACTGGAGTAGTCGCTGGCCAGGAACGCGATGGTGGCCGCCACTTCCCAGGGCTCGGCGGCGCGCCCGAACGCCTCCTGGGCGGAGAGCCGGTCAAGCAGTTCGGCCGAGGTGACCTTGTCCAGGAACTTGTGCCGCGCGATGCTGGGCGATACCGCGTTGATCCGCACCCCGTACTCGGCGGCTTCTATTGCGCTGCAACGGGTTAACGCCATCACCCCGGCTTTGGCGGCGGCGTAGTGCGATTGCGAGTGCTGGGCCCGCCAGCCCAGCACGCTGGCGTTGTTGACGATGACGCCGCCGTGCGGCGCGTCGCGGAAGTACCGCAACGCCGCGCGGGTGGCCCGGAACACCGACGTCAGGGTGACGTCCAGGACGCGGTCCCACTCTTCGTCGGCCATGTCGGCCACCGGTGTCTGCCCACCCAGGCCGGCGTTGTTGACCAGCACGTCGATGCGTCCCATCCGGGCGGTGGCCGACTGAATCAGCGCGTCGACCTGCGCGGTGGACGTGACGTCGCACACCACACTTTCCACCCGGCCCTGTCCCAGCGCCGACAGTTCGGCGGCGGACTCCCCCAGCCGCCGTTCGTGGTGGTCGGAGATGACGACGTCGGCGCCCTCGGCCAGGGCGCGGCGCGCGGTGGCCGAACCGATTCCGGTGCCCGCGGCCGCGGTCACCACCACCACCTTGCCGTCCAGAAGTCCGTGTCCAGCAATCTCTTTGGGCGCTACCGACAGCGTCGTCACCCCTTCACCTCCCTGGGCAGGCCGAGCACCCGCTCGGCGATGATGTTGCGTTGGATCTCGTTGGACCCGCCGTAGATGGTGTCGGCGCGGGTGAACAGGAACAGCCGTTGCCATTCGTCGAACTCACCATCGGACATGGTCATCCCGGGCTTGCCGATCACCTCCATCGCCAGTTCACCCAGGCTGCGATGCCAATTGGCCCACAACAGTTTTGACACGTTGTCCTGGCCCGGCTGCTCGACGTCCATGGTGGCCAGGGCGTACGACCGCATCGACCGCAGCCCGGTCCAGGCCCGGGTCAGGCGCTCGCGGATAAACGGGTCTTCGGCCGCGCCGGTGCGCTGCGCGAGACCGGCCAGGTTGGAAAGCTCACGGGCATAGACGATCTGCTGTCCCAGCGTTGAGACGCCGCGCTCGAAGGTCAGCGTTCCCATTGCGACCCGCCAGCCGTCGCCCGGCTCGCCGACCACCAGGTTGGCGTCGGTGCGGGCGTCGTCGAAGAACACCTCGTTGAATTCCGCGGTTCCGGTGATCTGGACGATGGGCCGAACCTGGACGCCCGGTTGGTCCAGCGGCACAAGCAGATACGACAATCCGGCATGCCGCTTGGAGCCCTTCTCGGTGCGCGCAACCATGAAGCACCACTGCGACAGGTGCGCCAGCGACGTCCACACCTTCTGGCCGTTGATCACCCATTGGTCACCGTCGAGTTCGGCGGTGGTCGAGACGTTGGCCAGGTCGCTGCCGGCTCCGGGCTCCGAATAGCCCTGGCACCACAGCTCGGTGACATCGAGGATGCGGGGCAGGAAGCGCTGCTGCTGCTCGGGGGTGCCGAACGCGATCAGCGTGGGACCCAGCAGTTCCTCGCCGAAGTGGTTGACCTTGTCCGGTGCGTCGGCCCGCGCGCATTCCTCGTAAAACGCCACCCGGTGCGCGGTGGAAAGCCCACGTCCGCCGTGCTCGACCGGCCACCCCAGACACGTCAGTCCCGCTTTGGCGAGATGCTGATTCCACGCCCGGCGTTCCTCAAACGCCTCATGCTCACGCCCAGGTCCGCCAAGGCCCTTGAGTGCTGCGAATTCACCGACCAGATTGTCGGCGAGCCAACCGCGGACCTCCGCCCGGAACTCCTCGACGTCCTGCATGCCCTGTAGGCTAACCTACCAAGCACTTGCTTTGTCGGCTCGGTGACGATGCGCGCCGCGCAGCGGCGTGAGGAGGGACCGAGCAATCCAGGTAGGAGCAGTCTCGATGACCGGCGATGCCCGCACCATTCCCGCGGCGCTGGACCGTTTCGCGCATCAGTTTCCGGACCACGACGCGCTGATCACCGAAGAACGCTCCTTCACCGCCGGGTCCCTGCGCGATGAGGTACACCGGGCGGCGGCGGCGCTGATCGCACTCGGCGTGCAGCCCGGCGACCGGGTGGCCATCTGGTCGCCGAACACCTGGCATTGGGTGGTGGCGTGCCTGGCGATCCACCACGCCGGTGCCGCGATGGTGCCGCTGAACACCCGCTATACCGCTGCGGAAGCCACCGACATTCTGGCCCGCACTCACGCACCGGTGCTGTTCGCGATGGGTCGATTCCTCGGCAACGATCGGGTCGCCGACCTGGACCGCGACGCTCTGCCCGAGTTGCGGCACATCGTGCGAATCCCGATCGAGGTCGACGACGGGACGTGGGACGAGTTCATGGCCCGCGGTACCGACACCGATGCTGTGCTGGCCCGCGCCGGCGCGGTCACACCCGACGACTTGAGCGACATTCTGTTCACCTCAGGAACGACCGGCCGCAGCAAAGGTGTGCTCTGCGCGCACCGGCAATCGCTGTCGGGCTCGGCGTCGTGGGCCGCCAACGGCAAGATCACCAGCGACGACCGCTACCTGTGCATCAACCCGTTCTTCCACAACTTCGGCTATAAGGCCGGCATCCTGGCCTGCCTGCAAACCGGCGCGACGCTGATCCCGCACCTGACGTTCGATCCGCTGCGCACGCTGCAGGCGATCGAGCAGCACCGCATCACCGTGCTGCCGGGGCCGCCGACCATCTACCAGACGCTGCTCGACCACCCCGCGCGCCGCGACTACGACCTCAGCTCGCTGCGGTTCGCGGTGACCGGGGCGGCCACGGTGCCGGTGGTGCTGGTGGAACGCATGCAGTCCGAACTCGACATCGACATCGTGTTGACGGCGTACGGGCTGACCGAGGCCAACGGCATGGGAACCATGTGTCGCGCCGACGACGACGCGGTGACCGTCGCCACCACGTGCGGGCGCCCGTTCGCCGACTTCGAACTGCGGATCGGAGACGGCGGAGAGGTGTTACTGCGCGGGCCCAACGTCATGCTCGGCTACCTGGACGATCCGGAAGCGACCGCGGCCGCCATCGACGCTGACGGCTGGCTGCACACCGGCGACATCGGCGAGGTTGACGAGCGCGGGAACCTGCGCATCACCGACCGCCTCAAGGACATGTACATCTGCGGCGGATTCAACGTCTACCCGGCCGAGGTCGAGCAGGTGCTGGCCCGGATGGACGGCGTGGCCGACGCGGCGGTGATCGGGGTGCCCGATCAGCGTCTGGGCGAGGTTGGCCGGGCGTTCGTGGTGACGCGGCCCGGCTCGGAACTGGATGAGGAATCGGTGATCGCTTACACCCGTGAACATTTGGCGAACTTCAAGGCACCGAGATCGGTGCGGTTCGTCGAGGCGTTGCCGCGTAATGCGGGCGGCAAGGTCGTCAAACCACAACTGCGGGAGCATGGCTAATTGGACTTTAAATGGACTTAGCACTGGACGAAGGGACGTTGGCCTTTCAGGCCGAGGTGCGGGAATTTCTCTCGACCAACGTCGAGGCGATACCGACGAAGTCCTATGACAACGCGGAAGGCTTTGCGCAGCATCGGCATTGGGACAGGGTCTTGTTCGACGCGGGCCTGTCGGTGATCACCTGGCCGAAGAAGTACGGCGGCCGCGACGCACCGCTGCTGCACTGGGTGGTGTTCGAGGAGGAGTACTTTCGCGCCGGAGCGCCGGGCCGGGCCAGCGCCAACGGGACCTCGATGCTGGCCCCGACGCTGTTCGCCCACGGCACCGAGGAGCAACTGGACCGGATCCTGCCGAAAATGGCTAGCGGCGAACAGATTTGGGCCCAGGCCTGGTCGGAACCGGAATCCGGCAGCGACCTCGCGTCGCTGCGGTCCACCGCGACCAAGACCGACGGCGGATGGCTGCTCAACGGCCAGAAAATCTGGAGTTCGCGGGCCCCGTTCGCCGAGATGGGATTCGGGCTGTTCCGGTCCGACCCGGCGGCCGAGCGGCATAACGGTCTGACGTACTTCATGTTCGACCTGAAGGCCGGGGGCGTCACGGTGCGGCCGATCGTTCAGCTGGGCGGTGACACCGGTTTCGGTGAGATCTTCCTCGACGACGTCTTTGTGCCCGACGAGGACGTGATCGGCACCCCGAACGACGGTTGGCGGGCCGCGATGAGCACGTCGAGCAACGAACGCGGCATGTCGCTGCGCAGCCCGGCCCGCTTCCTGGCTGCCGCGGAGCGCCTGGTGGCGCTGTGGAAGGACCGCGGCTCACCCGATGCGTTTGCCGACCGCGTCGCCGAGGCATGGATCAACGCGCAGGCCTACCGATTGCAGACCTTCGGCACGGTGACCAGGCTGGCCGGCGGCGGGGAGCTGGGTGCGGAATCGTCGGTGACCAAGGTGTTTTGGTCCGACCTGGACGTGGACATCCATCAGACCGCGCTCGACCTGCTGGGCGCCGACGGGGAGCTGGCCGGCGCGTGGACCGATGGCCTGCTGTTCGCCCTGGGCGGCCCGATCTACGCCGGCACCAACGAAATTCAGCGCAATATCATCTCGGAACGGCTGCTGGGCCTGCCCAGAGAGAAGAAGTGACCGTGGAATTTGCACTCGACGAACAGCAGCGCGACTTCGCGGCCAGCATCGACGCTGCGCTGGGCGCAGCGGACCTGCCCGGCGCGGTCCGCGCATGGTCGGCGGGCGATGTCGCGCCCGGCCGCAAGGTGTGGGAACAGCTGGCCAACCTCGGCGTCACCGCACTGGCCGTGCCGGAGAAATTCGACGGCCTCGACGCCGACCCGGTCGACCTGGTGGTTGCCCTGGAACGTCTGGGGCGCTGGTGCGTGCCCGGCCCGGTAGCCGAATCCATCGCCGTCGCACCGGTTTTGCTCGCCGACGATGAGCGGAGCGGTGAGCTGGCTTCCGGTGAGTTGATCGCCACCCTAGCGCTGCCGCCTCAGGTGCCGCGCGCCGTCGATGCCGACACCGCCGGGCTGGTATTGCTCGCTACCGAGGACGGCGTCGGCGAGGCCGCCCCCGGAGAAGAGCACGAGTCCGTCGATCCCAGCCGCCGACTGTTCGACGTCACGCCCACCGGCGACACGTGGCAGGCAGACATCCGGCGCGCCTACGAATTCGGCGCGCTGGCGACGGCCGCGCAATTGGTCGGCGCCGCCGAGGCGCTGCGCGACGCCGCCGTCGACTACGCCAAGCAGCGCACCCAGTTCGGCCGGATAATCGGCTCGTATCAGGCGATCAAACATAAGCTCGCCGACGTCCACATCGCGATCGAATTGGCGCGCCCATTGGTCTACGGCGCGGCACTGTCGCTGGAGCCCCGCGACGTGAGCGCGGCCAAGGCGGCGGCATCGGAGGCGGGCCTGCTGGCGGCGCGCTCGGCGTTGCAGACGCACGGGGCGATCGGGTTCACCCAGGAGCATGACCTTTCCCTGTTGTTGCTGCGCGTGCAGGCATTGCGGTCGGCGTGGGGAACGCCGGAGGCGCATCGCCGCAGGGTGCTGGAGGCAATATGAGTGAAGAACGGGAGCTGCTGCGCGAAACCGTGGCGGCGCTGGTGGCCAAGCACGCGAGCCCGGCGGCGGTGCGTGCGGCGATGGAATCCGACCAGGGCTACGACGAGTCGCTGTGGCAGTTGTTGTGCGAACAGGTCGGCGCCGCCGCGCTGGTGATACCCGAGGAGCTGGGCGGGGCAGGCGGCGAATTAGCCGATGCCGCAACGGTTCTGCAGGAGCTGGGCCGGGCACTGGTGCCCTCCCCGCTGCTGGGCACCACGCTGGCGGAGCTGGCGCTGCTGGCCGCACCCGAGCCGGACGTCGAGACCCTGGAAGGCCTGGCCGCGGGCAGCTCGATCGGCGCGCTGGTGCTGGACCCCGACTACGTGGTGAACGGCGACATCGCCGACGTCGTCGTAGCCGCTGCCGACGGCCAGCTGAGCAGGTGGATCAGATTCAGCGCACATCCCGTCGCCACGATGGACCCCACCCGCCGACTGGCCCGGGTGCGGCCCGAAGAGACCCTAGCTTTGGGTGACGACCCCGGTATCGCCGACACCGCGGCCATTCTGTTGGCGGCCGAGCAGATCGGCGCCGCCGAACGCTGCCTGGAGCTGACCGTCGAATATGCCAAGAGCCGAGTGCAATTCGGCCGGCCGATCGGTAGCTTTCAGGCGCTCAAGCATCGGATGGCCGACCTTTATGTCGCCGTATCGGCGGCCCGCGCCGTCGTCGCCGACGCGTGCGTCGACCCCACCCCCGCCAACGCCGCCACGGCGCGCCTGGCCGCCACCGAGACGCTGAGTAACGTGGCGGCCGAGGGCATCCAGCTGCACGGCGGCATCGCGATCACCTGGGAACACGACATGCACTCTGTACTTCAAGCGCGCACACGGCAGCGCGCAACTGCTCGACGCGCCGCGAGAATTGCTGCGGCGAATCGAATCCGAGGTGCTTCCTACGCCGTGAACGATCGAGTCGCCCTGCGCGCCGGCATACCGCCGTTCTATGTGATGGACGTCTGGCTGGCCGCCGCCGAACGCCAACGCAGCCACGGCGATCTGGTGAACCTGTCGGCCGGCCAGCCCAGCGTGGGCGCACCCGAGCCGGTGCGCGCGGCCGCAGCCGCCGCCCTGCATCTCAACGAGCTGGGTTACACAGTGGCACTGGGCATCCCCGAGCTGCGCGCCGCGATCGCCGCCGACTATCAACGCACGCACGGCATCGACGTCGAGGCCGACGCGGTGGTGATCACCACCGGTTCCTCGGGCGGATTCCTGCTCACGTTTCTGGCGTGCTTCGACGTGGGTGATCGGGTGGCGCTGGCCAGTCCCGGCTACCCGTGCTATCGAAACATTCTGTCGGCGTTGGGATGTGAGGTCGTCGACATCCAGTGCGGACCGGAAACCCGGTTCCAGCCCACCGCGCAGATGCTCGCCGAACTCGACCCGCCGGTGCGAGGTGTGATCGTGGCCAGCCCGGCCAACCCGACCGGGACGGTCATACCGCCCGCGGAGTTGGCCGCGATCGCGTCCTGGTGTGACGACACCGGGGTGCGGCTGATCAGCGACGAGGTGTACCACGGACTGGTCTACGACGGCGCGCCGCAGACCAGCTGCGCCTGGCAGACCTCCCGAAATGCTGTGGTGGTCAACAGTTTTTCCAAGTACTACGCCATGACCGGCTGGCGGCTGGGCTGGCTGCTGGTGCCGACCGAACTGCGGCGCGCGGTGGATTGCCTGACCGGCAACTTCACCATTTGCCCACCGGTGCTGTCACAGGTCGCCGCGGTGGCCGCGTTTACCCCCGAAGCGACCGCCGAAGCCGACGGTAATCTGCGTCATTACGCGAACAACCGGTCCCTGCTGCTCGACGGCCTGCGCGGCATCGGCATCGACCGGCTGGCACCGACCGATGGTGCATTCTACGTCTACGCCGACGTCTCGGAATTCACCGCCGACTCGATGGCATTCTGCTCAAAGCTGTTGGACGACACGGGTGTTGCCATCGCGCCGGGCATCGACTTCGACACCGAGCGCGGTGGCTCGTTCGTCCGGCTGTCGTTCGCCGGGCCGACCGGCGACATTGAGGAGGCGTTGCGGCGGATCGGGACCTGGCTGCCGGGGCGATAGGCGCCGCAGGCTGCCGTCACTTCTGTCACGCCAGCCTCTGCGGGGCACGGTTGGTCTTTTGTCCGGCTACGAGCGACACGTGTTGTGTGCCTTAGCTTGTCGCTGCGAGGCGGGCAAATTGCGCCCAGGCTCGACTCAGTGATTTGTGTTACTGATGCGGTCGGCGCGGCCTATCTACCGAGAATGTCGTCCATGCGCGCCTCGAGCACGCTGCGCTCGCCGACGTCGGCGACGTTGATACCGAACCGCTCACTCAAGGTGTCGACGACGCTAGGCGCGTCATCAAGGGAAACCTTCTCCGTCGCGTCGGCGCCGTGGATGGCCAGATTCCGGTCGGCCAGGTTCCACCGGGCGTCCTCGGTCACCAACGCCACCATCAGGTTGGTCACGAAATGCGACGACGGATGGGTCGAGACGTACCAGCTGCCCACCTCCAGGTCGATGTCCGGCTGGGTCCGCATGCCGAACTCGTAGAGTGACTGCCACTGGCCCCGCAGCTGAGCCTGCAAGACCAGCCCGTCGCCGCGGTCTTCCAATCGGTACGGCTCATGGCTGGTCTGCTGGACGCCGCCGGTTTCCAGGCGGATCGGCGAAGTCGGCGTCTGACCGCCGAACCCCACGTCGACAAGATACGACCCCTGCGACCCGGGAAAGGTCACCGCCAGCACGGTGTGCGTCTGTGCCGGCACCGGCGAGTCCGGCGGCACCATCCACACCACCCGCCCCGCTAATCGCCGCACCCGAAAGCCGAGCTCCGCCAGCACGTAGCCCATCAACCCGTTGTGCTCGTAGCAGTAGCCGCCCCGGCGCCGGTGCACCAGCTTGTCGACCAATGCCTCCGGACTCAGGTCGTCGACCGGCACCCCCAGCAGCGGATCCAGGTTCTCGAACGGAATGCTCTGCGTGTGGGCGGCCACCAGCAGCTGCAATACGTCCAGATTCGGCTGCGCGGGGCCCCGATAATTGATGCGGTCGAAATAGCCGGTCAGATCCAGTGCCATAACGCCATTGTGGTCAGGTAGCTTCCGGCCATGACGAGTTTCTCAGACCTAGCACCGGCGGATCAGGAAGCGATCGGCAGGACGCTGCTGACGCTGCTGAGGGCGTTCGACGATCGCGATGCGGAAGCGCTGCTCGGGGTGTACTCGGACGACGCGGACTGGGTCAACGCCTTCGGCACGGTCAAACGCGGACGCGACGACATCGTGGAGTACCTGAGGGGCCTGTTCGCCGACGACAACTTCAACCGGGGCGAGCTCGCCGGTGCACCGGAGACGAGTTTCAAGGTGCTGACCCCCGAAGTCGTTCTGGTGTCGGCGCATCTGCAGGTGAAGGGGCAGGGACTGCTCGGCGGGGGCACGCTTGACCGCGACAATTTCTCGCTGCGCGCGCCACAGCGTCAAGACGACGGATCCTGGCTGATCGTGTCCGAGATGTTCCAGGACGCCAACACCGAAACGACCTACGCGCACTAGGGCCGGCGTCAGCTCAACCATCGGTTTGTTTGATTTGTGTCAAATATGGGGACCCGGGTGGACACGGGCTGCTGATACCACAGACACCTACATCAAGGGGGGCCCAACATGAGCACCAGCACTATTTGGATGATCGTCGCAGTCGTGGCTGTCATCCTGATTGCCGCCGTGGTCGTTTTCGCGGTCGGGAGGGCAACGCGTCGACGCCGCCAACGGCAAGCCGAGCAGTTGCGCGAGCAAACCAAGCTGGAGACGGCCAAGCTCGAACGGCGCGAAGCGCTTGCGGAAGAAACAGCCGCCAAGGCGCGCGCGGCGCAGGCCGAAGCCGAGGTCAAGGCCGCCGAAGCCGCCAGGCTGCAGGAGCGAGCGGCATCACGTCAGAACGATGTGGCGACATCGCGCGAGCAACTCGAGGAGCAGCGCAAGCGCGCTGACAGCATCGACCCGAACGTCCGGACGCGACGGGCGGCTCGTGATCAAGGACACGGTGCGGAGTCCGGCGAATCGGCCACCGACGCGGGAACAGTGCGGCATGATCCGGCGCTAGACACAAATAATTACCGGTAGCGTCAAAAACTCGGGTGGTTTGCCCACCTGATTAGAGCCGGGATGGCCCGCCCCCTCAACGGGCCATCCCGGCAGTCAGGTGAGATCTCCGGCTTCGATCAGATTCGATCAGCGGAGATCTTTGGCTTGTTGGCGACATTCGCGAGCGATCTGCTGTTCGCGCGCGTACAACATGCCGAAGGTGAAGCCGTTCTCCCCCACGGTCGTTCCCGCGGCTATCGCCATCTTCCGCAGCTCCACCTCGCCGTTGACCACAACGTCACCCAGCGCCGGCAGGACGAACCGGTCGTCAACGTCCCAGCGTCGTTCCAGCAGACCGTGCATGCCACAACGCATTTCCGCATTAGGCAAATGCCAAACATCAGCGCAGGCTAAAGGCCTGAAGTGTCAGAGCCAGGTGTCCTGGGTGGTCGTGGTGAGAAACGCCTCCAGGTCGTCGCGCCACTGGGCCGGCGTGGTCTTGTCCGGCTCGATGCCGGTGTAGTCACCGCGATAGAACAGCAGCGGCCGCGGCTTGATGTTGGGCGCCTCCGACAGCGATTGGACCGCCCCGAACACGACGAAGTGGTCGCCGCCGTCGTGCACGGACGCCACCGTGCAGTCGATGTAGGCCAGCGAGCCGTCGATGATCGGCGAACCGAGTTGCGAAGGGTGCCAGTCGATTCCGGCGAACTTATCGGGCTCTTTGGATCCGAACCGCGCCGAGACGTGTTTCTGTTTTTCTCTCAGCACATTGACGCAGAACCGGCCGCTGGCCTCGATGGCCTTCCAGGACCGCGACACCTTGGTGGGGCAGAACAGCACCAGCGGCGGGGTCAGGGACAGCGCCGCGAAGGACTGGCACGCGAAGCCGATGGGGACGTCGTCGTGCACGGTGGTGATGATGGTGATCCCGGTGCAGAACTGACCCAGCACGCTGCGGAACGTGCGCGGATCGATCGGCGCCGTCATGGTTAACTCCGGAAACCGACCGTGAAGTCGTGACCCCATAAGCTGACGGCCGTGCTTTCGCGTGCGATCCAGTCGTCGTCGGCGACTTTTCTTCCCTCACAACCGAATTCCACGTCAAATCCACCGGGCGTCTTCATGTAGAAGGACAGCATCAGGTCGTTGACGTGGCGGCCCAGCGTGGCCGACATCGGCACCTTGCGGCGCAGCGCGCGGTCCAGGCACAAGCCCACGTCGTCGGCCTGCTCGACTTCGACCATCAGGTGCACGATGCCGCTGGGCGTCTGCCCGGGCATGAACGCCAGGCTGTGGTGGCGCGGGTTGCAGCCGAAGAAGCGCAGCCAGGCTGGCGCCCCGTCGGCGGGGCGCCCCACCAGCTGGGGCGGCAGGCGCATCGAGTCGCGCAACCTGAAGCCCAGCACATCGCGGTAGAAGTGCAACGACTCTTGGTCATCGCGGGTGGTCAGCACCACGTGCCCGAGCCCCTGCTCCTCGGTGACGAACCTGTGCCCGTACGGGCTGACCACCCTGCGGTGTTCCAGCGCGGCACCGTGGAACACCTCCAGGCAGTTGCCCGACGGGTCGGAGAACCGGATCATCTCGTCCACCCGACGATCCGCCAGCTCGGCGGCGGTGGCTTCCTTGTACGGCGTGCCCTCCACTTCGAGTCGATTCCGAATCTCCTGCAGGCCTTCGGCATTCGCGCATTCCCAGCCGGCTTCGGCGAGCCGGTCCTGCTCGCCGGGGACGATCATCAGCCGAGCCGGGAAATCGTCCATCCGCAGATATAGCGCGCCCTCGGTGGCGCCCTTGCCCTCGATCATGCCGAGGACCTTCAGGCCGTACTCACGCCAGGCGGCCATATCGGTGGCTTCGATGCGCAGATAGCCCAGCGACCGGATGCTCACCGCGCACCTCCCAGGAAATCGATCGTCAGCTTGTTGAACTCGTCGAACTTCTCCACCTGCGCCCAGTGTCCACATTGCCCGAAGACGTGCAGCTGCGCACGCGGAATGGTCTTCAGCGCGACCAGCGCGCCGTCCAGCGGGTTGACCCGGTCCTCGCGGCCCCACATCAGCAGCACCGGCTGGCGAAGTTTGTACACCTCGCGCCACATCATGCCCAGCTCAAAATCGGCTCCGGAGAACGACATTCCCATCGCCCGGGTCGCCGCCAGCGATTCCGGTGTGCTGGCCAATGCGAAACGCTGGTCGATCAGCTCCTCGGTGATCAGCTTCTGGTCGTAGACCATCACCCGCAGAAACGCCTCGAGGTTCTCCCGGGTGGGCTCGACCGAGAACTTCCCCAGCCGTTTGACCCCCTCGGTCGGGTCGGGGGCAAACAGGTTGACGCTCAACCCGCCCGGGCCCATCAGCACCAGGCGCCCGGCGTTGTCGGGGTAGTCCAGTGCGAACCGGACCGCGGTGCCTCCGCCCAGCGAATTACCAACCAGCGGAACACGTCCCAGGTCCAGCTGGTCGAAGAGGCCCTTGAGTGCTCGCGCGGCGTAGCGGTTGAACTGGCCGTGCTCGGCGCGTTTGTCGGAGTGGCCGTAGCCGGGTTGGTCGACGGCCAGCACGTGGAAGTGCTGCGCCAGCACCGCGATGTTGCGCGCGAAGTTCGTCCAGCTCGACGCGCCCGGACCGCCACCGTGCAGCAGCACCACCGTCTGGTCGTTGCCGGCGCCGGCTTCGTGGTAGTGCAGCTTCAGCGGTCCGTCGACGTCGACCTCAGCGAAGCGCGAGGTGGACTCGAACGTCAATTCGTCCGTGGCCGTCATTAGACCATCGTGTCGCCGGGCGGCAGCCCGAACTCGTTATTACCGAAGATCACGTACGCCCGTTCGGGGTCGTTGGCGGCGTGCACCCGTCCGGCATGCGCGTCACGCCAGAAGCGTTGCACCGGTTGATCATTGGCCAGTGCCGTGGCGCCGGACGCCTCGAACAACCGGTCGATCGCGGCGATCGAGCGTCCGGTGGCGCGCACCTGGTCACGCCGCGCGCGGGTGCGCAGCTCGAACGGGATCTCCTTGCCGGCGGACAACAACGCGTATTCGTCGCCGACGTTGCCGCTGAGCTGGCGCCACGCGGCGTCGATGTCGCTGGCGGCCTCGGCGATGCGGACCTTGGCGAACGGGTCGTCCTTGGCCTTCTCCCCCGCGAACGCTGCGCGCACCCGCTTGCCCTGGTGCTCCACATGCGCGTCGTACGCGCCGTAGGCCATACCGACGATCGGCGCCGAGATGGTGGTGGGATGCATTGTGCCCCAAGGCATCTTGTAGACGGGGGCGGTGTTGGTCTGGTATCCACCGGCGGTGCCGTCGTTCATCGCCTTATAGGACAGGAAGCGGTGCCGAGGCACGAAGACATCCTTGACCACCAACGTATTGCTACCGGTGCCGCGCAAGCCCACGACGTGCCAGACGTCGTCGATGCGGTACTCGGTGCGCGGAATCAGGAAGCTACCGAAGTCCACCGGGCGGCCGTCCTTGATGACCGGGCCACCCACGAACGTCCAGCTGGCATGGTCGCAGCCCGACGACCAGTTCCACGAGCCGTTGACCAGGTAGCCGCCGTCGCACACGACACCCGCGCCCATCGGTGCATACGACGACGAGATCCGGGTCTTCGTGTCGTCGCCCCAGACCTCCTCCTGGGCGCGCTGGTCGAACAGCGCCAGATGCCAGTTGTGCACACCGATGATCGAGCTGACCCAGCCAGTGGAACCGCATGCACTGGCCAGCCGGCGCACCGCCTCGTAGAACAGCGTGGGATCGCACTGCAGGCCGCCCCACTGCTCGGGCTGCAACAGGGTGAAGAAGCCCACATCGTCGAGTTCCTGGACCGTCTCATCGGGCAGCCGGCGCAGATCCTCCGTCGCCTGAGCGCGCTCCCGGATCCGCGGCAGCAGATCATCGATGGCAGCTAACACCGATTGCGCATCACGCTGTTGAATGGACGTCACTTACCGTTGCCTCCTGGGAGTGCGGACTCAACACAAAAGACTAGAACACGTTCCGATTTGTGTCGAGCAGGGTATTCCTGCGGCTGGTAGCGATACGTAATGGGTTTTCTATAACATGTTCTAGTTCTGGCGGACGAGAAAGGACGGGTGTTGACCGAGGCGGATCTTGACCAAGCACCCGACGAGCCACTCGGCGACCATGTCCTGGAGCTGCAGATCGCCGAGGTCGTGGCCGAGACCGACGACGCGCGCTCGTTGGTGTTCGCGGCACCGGACACCCCGGGGGACCCCAGCATTCCGCCGGAGCGCCTGCGCTACGCGCCCGGCCAGTTTTTGACGCTGCGCATTCCCAGCGAGCGCACCGGTTCGGTGGCTCGGTGCTACTCGTTGTGCAGCTCGCCGTTCACCGACGACGCGCTTGCCGTCACGGTCAAGCGGACCGTGGACGGATACGCGTCGAACTGGCTGTGCGACCACGCCCATCCCGGCATGCGCATCCACGTGCTGGCCCCGTCGGGCAACTTCGTGCCCCGCACTCTCGACGACGACTTCCTATTGCTGGCCGCGGGCAGCGGGATCACGCCGATCATGTCGATCTGCAAATCTGCGCTGTCCGAAGGCAGCGGGCAGGTGACGCTGCTCTACGCCAACCGCGACGACTGCTCAGTGATCTTCCATGATGCGCTGCGCGAGCTGGCCGCCAAGTACCCCGACCGGCTGACGGTGGTGCACTGGCTGGAGTCGCTGCAGGGACTGCCCAGCGCGACGGCGCTGGCGAAGCTGGCCGCCCCGTACACCGACCGGCCCGCCTACATCTGTGGGCCGGGGCCATTCATGGAGGCGGCACGCGTTGCCCTGGAAACGCTGAAAGTGCCTGCGGCCCAAGTACATATCGAGGTGTTCAAGTCGCTGGAGTCGGATCCGTTCGCCGCGGTGACGATCCCCGACACCGACGAAGGTGACGAGCCTCCGGCCACCGCCGTGGTTCAGCTCGACGGCGAAACCCACACCGTGTCGTGGCCGCGCAGCGCCAAGCTGCTCGACGTGCTGCTGGCCAAGGGCCTCGACGCACCGTTCTCCTGCCGCGAGGGCCACTGCGGTGCGTGTGCCTGCACCCTGCGCGGTGGCAAAGTGACCATGGAAGTCAACGACGTGCTCGAGCAGCAGGACCTCGACGACGGATTGATCCTGGCCTGCCAGTCTCATCCTGAAACCGACTCGGTGGAAGTGACTTACGACGAGTAGTCGCTGAGTGTGCTGGCCGGCCGCAAAGCACGGTGACGCTGTGGCTGCTGTGGCGTGGTTGACACAGCAAAGTAGGCAAGTTTCAGAATCGCCCTCGATTCCGATCCGAAATCGGTAGCGTTTTGCGCACCGCTTGACGATTTCCCGCGTGCCCATCCGAGCTCATTGGGGGTCCCTCGATGTCATCGTATGTAATTGCCGTTCCCGAGGCGCTTTCCGCGGCGTCGGCGGACTTGTCGGGAATCGGGGAGGCGATCAGGACGGCCGCCTCGGGGGCGGCGCCCTCCACGACGGGGATTGTGGCGGCCGCGCGCGATGAGGTGTCGGCGGCTATCGCGCGCCTGTTCGGCAATTACGGCCAGGGTTTTCAGGCGCTCAGTGCGCAGACCGCGTCGTTTAATGACCGGTTTGTGCAGGCGTTCGACGCGGGTGCCGCAGCATACGCGCGCGGTGGCCGGCGGATCGGCCGGCGACATCGGCCGGCGGCAACGGCGGCGCCGGCGGCGCCGGCGGTGTCGGCGACCTCACCGAGACCGGTGGCACCGGTGGCACCGGCGGTGACGGCACCAGTTGGACGTTCGTCACACCACCCACTTCTCGTTCAATGGCGGCGTCGGCGGTGTCGGCGGCAACGGCGGCGCCGGCGGCACCAGCACCGGTGGCGTCTCCACAAACACCGGCGGCACCGGCGGCACCGGCGGCGCCGGCGGCCTCGGCGGCAACGGAGGTCCCGGCACCGCCACCGTCGCACCCGGCACGGGCGGTACCGCCGGCAACGGCGGGAGTGCCGGCAGCGGCGGCTACGGCGGCAACGGCGGCAACGCCGGGCCAGGCTCGAGCTCACCGGCGGCAAGGGTGGCAACGGCGGCACCGGCGGCTTTGGCGGTCGCGGCGGCAATGCCAGCCCCGGCGGCACCGGCGGCGACGGCACCGACGGTGGGCTCGGCGGTGACGGCGGCGACGGCGGCACCGGCGGCCAAGGCGGCCCCGGCACCCGCGGAATGATCGGCGGGCCCGGCGACCCCGGCACCGTTCACTCGGGCAACCACGGCGGCGGCGGCGGCCAAGGCGGCCCCGGCGGCACCGGCGGGCCCGGCGGCTCCTAGTGGTGTGTCTTACGAATGACTATCCGTTTGTCTCGTAGACTGGGTATATGAGAACTCCCGCCCCACCGCTGGCGATGTCTGAAGGTCAACGCGAGGCGTTGGAGGTGCTGGCCCGGGCGAGGTCTGCTCCGCATCGACAAGTGCAGCGGGCCCGTGCGCTGCTGTTGGCCGCAGACGGCGTTGCGAACACCCAAATCGCGGCACAGGCGGGTGTCACCGCAGTGACCGTTCGTGCCTGGCGTGAGCGGTTCGCAGCGGAGGGGTTGGCCAGGTTCGGCGAGGTCCGGTCTGGCCGTGGACCCAAGGCGTCGATCCCCGCCGAGACGGTGGAAGCGATCGTGCATGCCACCTTGCACTCCAAGCCCAAGGGGCACACGCATTGGAGTGTGCGGACGATGGCGGCCCAGTTCGACGTGAGTCCGGCATCGGTGCACCGGATCTGGCGCGCGTTGGATCTCAAGCCGCATCGCGTCGACACCTTCAAGATCTCCAATGACCCCCACTTCGAGGAGAAGCTCACCGACGTGGTCGGTCTCTACTTGGACCCGCCGCACAAGGCGGTGGTGCTGTGCATGGACGAGAAGAGCCAAGTCCAGGCTCTCGATCGAACCCAGCCGTCGCTGCCGATGGTCAAGGGACGAGCCGCAACGATGACCCACGACTACAAGCGCAACGGCACCACGACCTTGTTCGCGGCCATGAATGCGCTCACCGGGTCGGTGATCGGACAATGCCTGCCCAAGCACCGGCACGAGGAGTTCTTGAAGTTCCTCAACACCATCGATGCCGAAGTGCCCAAAGGCCTTGCAGTGCACCTGATTCTCGACAACTACGCCACCCACAAGCACCCTGACGTGCAGCGCTGGCTGGGCCGACACCGCCGGTTCCACCTGCACTTCACGCCAACGTCCTCGTCCTGGCTGAACTTGGTCGAACGATGGTTCCGGGAGCTGACCGACAAGGCGCTGCGACGCGGCAGCTTCAACTCCGTGCCGAACCTGATCACCGCGATCGAGGACTACCTGTCGGCACACAACGACGATCCGAAACCGTTCGTGTGGACCGCAACGGCCGAGTCAATCCTCGCCAAAGTCGCCCGCGCCCGCGAAGCCCTTCAGCAAGTAGTCAATCAATGACGAGACGGACCACTAGGTGCCTGGGACTAGTCGCGGAGTTACCCTCTGCCTTAGGCTCAGCGAACCGGGAAGGGGAGCGCCGACGATGCGGCTATCAACGGGATTTGCCGTCGCCGGATCGATGCTGGCGTTCCTTCCCGCGCCGATCGCCTCGGCGGCCAGCAACACCGCCACCACGCTGTTCCCGTTGGACGGGCCCAACCAGCTGGAGACGCACGCCTTCCTCAACTGCTTCAAATCCGACGGCCACTGCGATTTCGTCGTCGGGGCCGACGTGCGCACACCCGACGGCGTGACCGGCTTTCCGCCCGGGCTGTGGGCCCGCCAGACCACGGAGATCCGGTCGTCAAACCGGTTGGCCTACCTCGACGTTCACGGCGACGGCCAGTTCGAGCGGGTCAACAAGTCAATGGGCTCCGACGAGGTCACCACGGTCTACTTCGGTGAGGGACCGCCGGACAAGTACCAGACGACCGGCCGCATCGACTCGACCGATTGGTCGACCGGCCAGCCAAAGACCGACAGCAACGTCATCGCCTGCACCCACATCCAGGTCGTCTACAGCGGGGTCAACACCACCTCGCCCAGCACCTGCGCGCAGACGACGTTCTCCTAACGCGGCAGGCCCAGTAGCCGCTCGGCGGCCACCGTGAGCAGGATCTGCTCGGTACCCCCGGCGATCGTCAGACACCGAGTGTTGAGGAAGTCGAACACCGCTTGGTTGTGGACGAGTCCACCGCCCTCGCACACGTCCATCGCGTATTCGGCCAGCGCCTGCCGGTAGCGCACCCCGATGAGCTTGCGCACGCTGGACTGCGCCCCCGGGTCCTGGCCGCCGACGGCGAGCTGGGCGATGCGCTGGTCCAGCAGCGCACCAGTTTGCGCGAGGGCGATCAACCGCCCCAGCCGATCCTGTTGCGCGACATCGAGATCCAGCGTTGCCAGCACATTGAGCAGCTCCTCCATCGGGTTGCCCAGCGCGGTCCCGCTGGCCATCGCGATGCGCTCGTTGGCCAGCGTGGTGCGGGCCAGCCGCCAGCCGTCGTTGACGGTGCCGACGACCATCTCGTCGGGCACGAACACGTTGTCCAGGAAGACCTCATTGAACAGCGAGTCGCCGGTGATCTCGCGCAGCGGCCGGATCTCGATGCCGGGCGACTTCATGTCCACCAAAAAGTAGGTAATCCCTTTGTGTTTCGGCGCATCCGGGTCGGTCCGCGCCAGACACACGCCCCAGCGCGCTTTGTGCGCCGCCGACGTCCACACCTTCTGCCCGGTCAGCAGCCAGCCGCCCTCACCCCGCACCGCCTTGGTGCGCAGCGATGCCAGATCGGAGCCGGCTCCGGGCTCGGAAAACAGTTGGCACCAAAGGAATTCACCACGCATCGTGGCCGGGACGAAGCGCTCGATCTGTTCCGGCGTGCCGTGCTCGAGGATGGTCGGCGCCGCCCACCAGCCGACCACCAGGTCGGGCCGCTCGACGCCGGCCGCCGCCATCTCCTGATCGATCAGCAGCTGCTCGGCCGGCGAAGCGGCGCACCCGTACGGCGCCGGCCAGTGCGGCGCCTGCAGTCCCGCCTCGGCCAGGGCCACCTGCCGCTGTTCTGCCGGCAGCGCGGCGATTTCGGCGACGGCTGCGGCGATGTCGGACCGCTGACCCTCGACCTCGGTGAGGTCGATACCCAGGCGACGACGCACGCCATCCTGGGTCAGCGCCGTGATCCGGCGCAGCCAAGGCTCGGCCCCGCCTTGCGGACCACCTAAGAACCGGCCGATGCTGTGCGCCCGGCGCAGGTACAGATGCGCGTCGTGCTCCCAGGTGCAGCCGATGCCGCCGAGCACCTGGATGCAGTCTTTGACGTTGGCCTTCGCGGCGGCGATACCGACGCTGGCGGCCAAGGCCGCAGCGATGGCGAACTGGCGGTCGTCTGAGTCCCCGGCGGCGCGGGCGGCATCGGCGGCGGCCACCTCGGCCTGCTCGGCGCGGCACAACATCTCCGCGCACAGGTGCTTGACGGCCTGAAAGCTGCCGATCGGCTTGCCGAACTGCTCGCGCACTTTGGCGTAGGCGACCGCGGTGTCCAGGGCCCATCGGGTCACGCCGGCCGCCTCGGCCGCCAGCACCGTCGCGGCCAGGTTCTCGACGCGTTCCCGTGACACCGAAACGACGCTGGCCGGAGCCGACGTCAGCACCACGCGGGCCAGCGGCCGGGAAAAGTCGGTGGCCCGCAACGGCTCGACCTGCACACCGTCGCTGTCGGTGTCGACCAGGAGCCAATTCTCACCGGACGGCAGCAGCAGGACGCCGCCATCGGCGCCGCCCAGCACCCAGGAGACCGTGCCCGACGCACGCGCGACGGCCTCGTCTAACTGCACGTCCCCCTCGAGAGCCACCCCGGCGAACCGCTCCCCCGACACCAGCGCGGCCAGCACGTCGGGATCATCGGAAACCAGCGTGGCCAGCGCGGTCGTCGCGACCGGTCCGGGCACCAGCGCCTTGGCCGCCTCCTCGACCATGGCGCACAGGTCCTCGATGCTGCCGCCGGCCCCGCCGCGGTCCTCGGGCACGGCGACGCCGAACAATCCGAGGTCGGCCAGGCGTGCGTATACCGGTCGCCACGCGTCCGCGCCGCCCTGTTCGACGGTGCGGCTGGCCTCGCTCGAACCCGAACTCCGGGCCCAATCGCGCACCAATTCACGCGCCGCGAACTGTTCGTCGGTGACGGTCGCTACCACGTGTTAGTCCTCCGCGTCCATGGGTTCGACGTCATAAGGGCGCGCCCGCGCGCACTAGAACGTGTTCTAATAGTGCCAGCGATCGAGCGTCAAGTCGAACGCCATCACAGCAGGATAGGTCTGCTGTGCCGGCGGAACGGAGGTGGGAAAATTCACTCTCGGCTTGGTTATCGTTTGCGAACGAACCGCCCAGAAGAGGGGGACTCCGTCGAATGCCAGCGAACAGCAACTCGGGACGCGTTTCTGACTCGCAGCCGCGCGAGGTCATGAACGTGGCGGCACTGGCCGAGTCCGAGCTCGGCTCGGAGGCACAGCGGGAGCGCCGCAAGCGCATCCTCGACGCCACCATGGCCATCGCGTCGAAGGGCGGCTACGAGGCGGTTCAGATGCGCGCGGTGGCGGACCGGGCCGATGTGGCGGTGGGGACGCTCTACCGGTATTTCCCGTCGAAGGTGCATCTGCTGGTGTCGGCGCTGGGCCGCGAGTTCGGCCGCATCGACGCCAAGACCGACCGCTCCGCGGTTGCCGGCGGCACGCCGTTCCAGCGGCTGAACTTCATGGTCGGCAAGCTCAACCGGGCGATGCAACGCAATCCGCTGCTCACCGAGGCGATGACGCGCGCCTACGTGTTCGCCGACGCGTCGGCGGCCAGCGAGGTCGACCAGGTGGAGAAGCTGATCGACTCCATGTTCGCGCGCGCGATGGCCGACGGCGAACCGACCGAGGACCAGTACCACATCGCCCGGGTGATCTCGGACGTGTGGTTGTCCAACCTGCTGGCATGGCTCACCCGACGCGCCTCGGCCACCGACGTCAGCAAGCGGCTGGACCTGGCCGTGCGGTTGTTGATCGGCGACTCGGAGTCTGCGGATAGCTAACCCGGCGGACCCGATGTGCGGCCGCGAATCAGCTCGGTGTTTAGCAACTCGACGACCGGCAGGCCCGACCGCGGCGGGTTGAGCAACAGCTCGCCCGCCCGGCGGCCTTTCTGCAGGCTCGGCTGCGCAACCGTCGTCAGCCCCCGGCTGATCGCGTCGGGCACCCCGTCGAACCCGGTGACGCTGATCTGGCCGGGAACGTAAATGCCATGTGCCCGAAGGTAATCCATGGCCGAGAGGGCCAAAATATCGGCGGTGCACATCAGCGCGGTGATCCGCGGATTGGCCTCCAGCGCCACCTTGGCGGCGTCGCCACCCGAGGTCGACAGATGCTCGTAGCTTTCCACCACGGTCAGCGAGTCCGGGTCGACACCGGCGGCCTTCATCGCGTCCCAAACGCCGAGGATGCGTTCGCGCTGCACGTCGAAGGTCGGTGACTTCAGCCGTTCGGCATCGACCAGGTCGTGCCGCCGGTCCCGGCCCAGCCGCATGGTCAGCAGCCCGATCTCGCGATGCCCCAGCCCGAGCACGTGGTCGGCAAGCTCGCGCATCGCCGACCGGTCGTCGATGCCCACCCGGGACACTCCGGCGAGGTTTTTGGGCTGATCGACCACCACGACGGGCAGCCGCCGCTGCAGCACCACCTGCAGGTAGGGATCGTCGTCACGGACCGAGTACAAGACGAAGCCGTCCACCCCGGCGCCCAGCACAGCGGCCGTTCCGTCCTCGAGGCTGCGACTGGGCCCGACAGCCACCAGCAAAAGCCCCTGCCCCAGTTCCTCGCACGATTGCGCCACGCCCGCAACGAAATCCCGCGCCGCCGGGTCGCTGAAGGAATAGGTCAGCGCTTCGGTCATCACCAATCCGACCGCACCGGCCTTGCGGGTGCGCAGCGAACGGGCCACCGGGTCGGGGACGTAGCCCAGCCGCTTCGCCGTCGCGAGCACCCGCTCACGTAGCTCGGGAGACAGCTGATCCGGCCGGTTGAAGGCATTCGAGATGGTGGTGCGCGAAACCTTGAGCTCGGCCGCCAACGACGCCAGAGTCGCACGCCGGCGCGTTGTGAGGCTCACGTTCGGTGACGCTACAGCGGATCCGGCGGATCGCCACCCTCGGATACGCGCATCCCGACCGCCACTTTCTAATGGAAACGATTGTCATTAATATTAGGGGTCGGCGGCGGGTCGCGGAAAGGAAAAAGCGTGCGAACGGCTCTAATGGGGCTAGCCCGGGGGTCGGTGGCACTCATTTTCCTGATCAGTTCCACCGCTTTGTCCGGCTGCGGGGCGGGTTGGCCGGGACACCGAGGCTCGCCCATGGTGGTGGCGTCCACCGACGTGTGGGGCAGCGTGGCACGCGCCGTCGCCGGCGGGCACGTCACCGTCAAGTCCATCCTGACCGGCGCCGACACCGATCCGCACTCCTATCAGGCCAGCCCGTCCGACGCGGCCGCGATCATCGACGCGGACCTGGTGGTCTACAACGGCGGCGGTTACGACGCCTGGGTCGACGACGTGCTGGCCGGGCATCGGGCCGTCAAATCAATTGATGCGTACTCGTTTACGTCGTTTATGTCGCAGGGCGCCCAGCCCAACGAGCACGTCTTCTACGACCTGAACGTCGCCAAATCGGTCGCCGCCACGATCGCGGAAAAGCTGGCGGCCATCGACCCGCGCAATGCCGCGGACTACCGGGCCAACGCGGCCGAATTCTGCCGCGGGGTCGACGCGATCAGCGGCTCCGAACACGCCATCGCCAGCGCCTACCCCGCCGCCGGCGTCGTCGCGACCGAGCCCGTCGCGTACTACCTGCTGGCGGCGTCCGGCCTGGTCGACCGCACCCCCGAGGCGTTCACCGCCGCCAACGAGAACGAGACCGACCCCGCGCCTGCCGACATGGCAACCGTGCTGGACCTGATCAAGCACCGTCAGGTCTTGGCGCTGCTGGTCAACCCGCAGACGTCGACCGCCGCGATAAACGGCCTGGAAGATGCCGCCCGGCGGGCAGGGGTGCCCGTGACCGAAGTGACCGAGACGCTGCCCGACGGCACCGACTACCTGACCTGGCAGCGTAAGACCGTCACCCAGTTGCTCGCCGCGCTGCGGTCGAATCAATCGACAGGCATATGAAGCTGAAATCTCCCGCAACACGAACACCGGCCCAACCGGCGGCCACCGTCGACCGCACAGTCGCGGTGTCGCTCACCGGTGCCCGGTTGGCGTTCGGTGATCGCGTGCTGTGGGACCACCTCGACCTGTCCGTGGCGCCGGGCGAGTTCATCGCGGTGCTGGGCCCCAACGGCAGCGGGAAGACGTCGCTGCTCAAGGTGCTGCTCGGCCAACTGGCGCTGAGCGCCGGTGTCGCCCTGGTGAACGGGAAACGGGTCACCTCCGGCAGTGGGCATATCGGCTATGTGCCGCAACATCGGCCGCTGGACCGGGACGTGATGCTGCGCGGCCGCGACCTGGTTCGGTTGGGCATCGACGGACGGCGCTGGGGCGCCCTCCCGCTGCGGGCCGCCGATCGATCCCGCCGGCGCGAGGCCGTCGCGCGGGCGCTAAGGCAGGTCAACGGAGAACGGCTGGCCGATGTCCGGGTCGGGGTGATGTCGGGCGGCGAGTTGCAGCGGATACGCATCGCACAGGCGCTGGCCAGCGACCCGATGCTGCTGCTGTGCGACGAACCGCTGTTGACACTGGACCCGGCCAACGCCCGGCTGGCGGCGGCGCTGATCGACCGTCGCCGACGTGTTGCCAACACCACGGTCATCCTGGTCACCCACGAGGTCAACCCGATCCTGCAGTACGTGGACCGGGTGCTCTATCTGGTCGACGGCCGATTCCGGATCGGCACCGTCGAGCAGGTGATGACCTCCGAGACGCTGTCGGCGCTCTATCACGCCGATATCCAGGTGGTGAAAGTCAAGGATCGCTACGTGGTAGTGGGCGACACCGGCGATAGAGGCGATATCGGGGCCCACACCGAATGAACGAGCGGCTCGCAAACACGCTGCACCATCTGTTCTCATTCGACATCACCGCGAACCTGCTCAGCCACGACTTCGTCCAGCAGGCGCTGCTGGCGGCGGCGCTGCTCGGGTTGGTGGCCGGGCTGATCGGGCCGTTCATCGTGATGCGCCAGATGTCGTTCGCGGTCCACGGCTCTAGCGAATTGTCGCTCACGGGAGCAGCTTTCGCGCTGCTGGTCGGGTTCGAGGTGGGCGTGGGCGCGCTGATCGGCAGCGCCCTGGCGGCGGTGCTGTTCGGCATTCTCGGCCGGCGGGCCCGCGAGCGCGATTCGGTGATCGGGGTGGTGCTGGCGTTCGGGCTGGGGCTGGCGGTGCTGTTCATCAACCTCTACCCGGGACGCACCGCGACCAGCTTCGCGTTGCTGACCGGCCAGATCGTCGGGGTGGGCTACTCCGGGCTGGCCATGCTGGCGGTGGTGTGCCTGCTGGTCATCGCCGTGCTGGCGACGTGCTACCGGCCGCTGCTGTTCGCCACTGTGGATCCGGAAGTCGCGGCCGCGCGCGGCGTGCCGGTTCGCGCGCTGGGCATCGTGTTCGCCGCGCTGGTCGGAGTGGTCGCCGCCCAGGCCGTGCAGATCGTCGGGGCGCTTTTGGTGATGTCGTTGTTGATCACCCCGGCGGCCGCGGCCGGTCGGGTGGTCGCCTCACCGGCCGCGGCGATCGTGACGTCCGTGGCCTTCGCCGAGGTCGCCGCCATCGGGGGCATCGTGCTGTCGTTGGCGCCCGGAGTGCCGGTCTCGGTGTTCGTCGCGACGATCTCCTTTCTGATCTATCTGTCTTGCTGGCTGATTGGGCTAACGCGCTCAGGCAAGGGGGCCTCCGCTTAAGCTTGTCGCACAACATGGCCAGCCGGGGCCGGCTAGGGAGGGGAACAGTGCGCCAGCAGATAGCGGGGCTCGCGCTGGCCGGTGTGTGTGCGTTCGCCGCGGGCTGCTCCACCACCGTTAACGGCAAGGCCTTGATGGCCACCGCCGCCGACAAGTCCAGACCGCTGACCCAGACTCCCGTCGCGGTTTCGGCGCTGGACGGGCTGCTGCTGGACGCCGGCCAGATCAATGCCGCGCTCAATGCCATATCGATGAAGGTGTGGTTCAGCGGCAAGGTGATGTGGGACTGGAGCACCAGCGTGAGCGACACGAATTGCCTGGCGATCGACGGCCCCGCACAAGACAAGGTCTATGCCAACACCGGCTGGACAGCCATCCGCGGCCAACGGCTCGACGACAGCGCCGACGACTCCAAAAGGCGCAAACACTATGCCATCCAGGCCGTCGTCGTCTTCCCGTCGGCCCGGGATGCGTCCGCGTTTTACGCGTCCTCGACACAAACCTGGCCCGCCTGCTCCAATCGCCGATTCTCTGATCTGAACCCGGGCAAGCCGGACACCGTGTGGACGGTCTCGGGCACCACCAATGACAACGGCATGCTCACCACCTCCCAGGTCCAGGAGGGCGGCGACGGGTGGACCTGCCAGCGCGCTCTGACCGTGCGCAACAATGTCGCCATCGACATCGTGACGTGCAGCTACAGCCAATCGGGTGCGGTGGCGGTCGGCGTCGCACAGCAGATCGCCGCCAAGGTGGCCAAGCAGTAGGTGGCGAATCAGCTAGGGACTAATGCAACGGGCAATTCGGTCGTGGACCACTTTGCGGGTCGCCTTGGGAGTCGCCGCAGTCATCGGCACCTCGGGCTGCGTCTCAGGGTGTGTCTCCGAGGTCGCCGGAGTTCCCCGAGTCGCCGGCGACCGCGCACCGCTGAGCTGGGGACCCGATCTCGCCGCGGCCCAACTGGCCGATGTGCTGCTCGACGTGGCAGCGGTCAATCAGCTCATGGGCACCAACACCATGACGGAGTTGCGAACCTACGACCAGATGCCCGGCGATGACGGTACCTATTCCGACACCGCCTGCGCGGGAGCGGTTTTCAACACGGTCGAGGCCGCCTACCAGGGCAGCGGCTACGTGGCGACCAAGGGCGCGCAATTCAGCGATGCCGGCGGCAAACACTACGTCGACCAGGGCGTCGTCGCGTTCGGCAACGGCGCCGACGCCCGCAAGTTCCTTGCCAAATCCCAAGATTCGTGGCGTCGCTGCGTGGCCAAACATGTCACCTACAAAGCCAAGAACGACAGCCCCATCACCTGGACCATCCGAGCGCCGGTCAGCGCAGACGGGATCACCGTTGCCGTCGTCGACCAGGAAGCGGGCGAGGGGTACGCCTGCGCGCACGGGATCACCGCCAAATCCAACGTGGTGATCGACGTCTCGGCGTGCAGCAACGGGATGGCTAACCAGGGCGTCAAGGTGGCCACCACCATCATCAACGCCATCGCCGCCAAGTTCCCGGCATGACCGGACCGCAGAACGTCCTGCCTGCTCGATCAAATGTGGCAAAGATCCCGCAATGAGCTAGTCCTAAGCTGTAGACGTGCCCCGTATCGATCTCAACGCCGATTTGGGCGAGGGCTTCGGCGTCTGGCAGCTCGGCGACGACGAGGCCATGCTGCAGATCGTCACGAGCGCGAACGTGGCGTGCGGTTTCCATGCCGGAGACCCCGCCGGCCTGTTGCGAGTATGCCGCTGGGCCGCCGAGCGCGGCGTGCGCATCGGAGCGCAGGTGAGCTATCGCGACCTGGCCGGTTTCGGCAGGCGCTTCATCGACGTCACAGCCGAAGACCTTGTTGCCGATGTGGTGTATCAGATCGGCGCGTTGCAGGCGATCGCACAGGCCGCCGGCTCGGCGGTGTCTTACGTCAAACCGCATGGCGCGCTGTACAACACGATCGTGACCAATAGCGAGCAGGGTGCCGCCGTGGCGGAGGCGGTACGCCTGGTGGACGCCGCCCTACCGGTGCTGGGCATGGCGGGTTCGGCGTTTTTCGGCGAGGCGGCCCGGCTTGGCTTACGCACGGTGGCCGAAGCGTTCGCCGACCGCGCATACCGGCCCGACGGTCAGCTGGTTTCCCGCAGCGAACCGGGCGCGGTGTTGCACGATCCGGCCGCGATCGCCGAGCGCGTGGTGACCATGGTGACCACCGGCGAAGTCACCGCCATCGACGGCTCACAGCTTGCGGTCTCCGTGGAATCGGTTTGCGTGCACGGTGATTCACCTGGCGCGGTGCAGATCGCGGCCGCGGTGCGCGATCGGCTCAAGGCAGCCGCCGCCGACATCGAGGCGTTCTGCTGATGCGACTCAAGCTCGGCAGGCCCGACCTCGCCAACTATTCGGATCGGTTCACTGTGCCTGCCGCCCAACCTGATTCGCCGCTTTCGGTGACGTGGTTGGGGGTGGCGACGCTGTTGCTCGACGACGGGTCGTCCGCGCTGATGACCGACGGCTTCTTCTCCCGGCCTGGCCTCGCGCAGCTGGCGGCCGGCAAGGTGGCGCCATCGGCGGCACGCGTGGAGGGCTGCCTGGCCCGGGCCAAGGTGTCGCGACTCGAGGCGGTCATCCCGGTGCACGCACACTTCGACCACGTGCTGGACTCCGCGCTGGTGGCCGACCGCACCGGTGCCCGGCTGGTCGGGGGCGAATCGGCGGCCAACGTCGGGCGCGGCTACGGGCTGCCCGAGGACCGTCTGGTCGTCGCGGTCCCCGGTGAACCAATTCGCTTGGGCGCCTACGACGTTACGTTGATCGAATCACACCACTGCCCGCCCGACCGGTTTCCCGGTGTAATCGACGCGCCGCTGAAACCGCCGGTGAAGGTGTCGGCCTACCGCTGCGGTGAGGCATGGTCGACGCTGGTGCACCACCGGCCGTCGGACCGGCGGCTGCTGATCCAGGGCAGCGCCGGTTTCGTGGCGGATGCGTTGGCGGGACAGGCCGCTGATGTGGCGTACCTGTCCGTCGGCCAGCTGGGGCTGCACCCGCGCTCATACCTGGTCGACTACTGGAACCAGACCGTGCGCGCGGTGGGCGCGCGCCGAGTGCTCCCGATCCACTGGGACGACTTCTTCCGACCGTTGTCAAAGCCCTTGCGGGCCTTGCCTTATGCGGGCGACGACCTGGACGTCTCGATGCGAATTCTCGACGAGCTGGCCGCGCGGGACGGTGTCGCACTTCAGATGCCGACGGTGTGGCAGCGCGAAGATCCCTGGATCTGATCCTGAATCCACACACGCTTTTGGCTGTTGCGCTGTTGCTGCTCGCTGTGGCGCTCGGGTTCGCGGTCGCGCGCCCACGGGGTTGGTCGGAGGCGCTGGCGGCGGTGCCGGCCGCCGGGATCTTGATAGCGATCGGCGCGATCTCGGTCCACCAGGCGGCCGCGCAAGTTGCCGGGCTGGCGCCGGTGGTCGCCTTCCTGGGCGCGGTGCTGGTGCTGGCCAAGCTGTGCGACGACGAGGGCCTGTTCGAGTACGCCGGCGCGGCGATGGCCCGGACGAGTCCTCGGGGTGGCGGCCTGCTGCGGCAGGTATTCGCCATCGCCGCCACCATCACCGCCGCGCTGAGCCTGGACGCCACGGTGGTGCTGCTGACCCCGGTGGTGCTGGTCAGCATCCGCCGGCCTCGCTGCTGCTGCCGGTCTCGAATCTGACCAATCTGCTGGCCTTCCACGTCGCGAAACTCTCGTTCGCGAGGTTCACGCTGCTGATGGCCTTGCCGTGGCTGGCCGCGGTGGCCGCGGTGTACGTGGTCTTCCGGGTGTTTTTCGCGAAGGACCTGCGCCAGAAGCCGGATCCCGAGGAGGCCGGGCCTCCGTCGCGGCCCCCGGTGTTCGTGTTACTGGTCGTGGCGCTGACGCTGGCCGGATTCGCCGTCTCGGAATCCGTGGGCGTGGCCCCGGCCTGGGTGGCGCTGGCGGGAGCCACGGTGCTGGCGGTGCGCAGCCTGCGTCGTCGGCACACGTCAGTGGTGGAGATCGCGCGCTCGGTGAACGTGTCGTTTTTGGTGTTCGTCCTGGCGCTGGGCGTCGTCGTGCAGGCGATCACGCTCAACGGGATGGGCCGAGCGATCTCTGCCGTGCTGCCCTCGGGCTCTACGCTGCCCGCGTTGCTGGCGATCGCGGGGGTGGCCGCGGTGCTGGCCAATCTCGTCAACAATCTGCCCGCGACGCTGGTGTTGGTGCCGCTGGTCGCACCCAGCGGGCCGGTGGCCATCCTGGCGGTGCTGATCGGGGTCAACATCGGGCCCAACCTGACCTACGTCGGCTCACTGTCGAATCTGCTCTGGCGAGGCGTCCTGCGCCGCCATGGCGTCGAGGCGGGCATCGGCGAGTACACCCGCCTCGGGCTGTGCACAGTGCCCACCGCCCTGGTCGCGGCGGTGCTCGCGCTGTGGGCCAGCGTGCGAGTGCTTGGTCTCTAGACCATCGCCGCGAGGGCCGAACGAACCGTACCCCGCACCGCCGCTGTCGACGCCCCGACGTCGAGCACACGAGCAGGGATGGGTTTCGCGGCAACCACCGTGAACGGTGTTTCCAGCGGGAATTCCACATCGAGCGATTCGATCTCGACCCCGCGGACGATCGTAGCCAGCGCCAGCGTGGCCTCCAGCATCGCGAAGTGATCGCCGATGCATGAGCGTGGTCCACCGCCGAACGGCAGGTACTGCCAACGGCTGCGACCCTTCGACCGTTCCGGCAGGAAGCGGTCCGGATCGAAACGCAGCGGCTCCGTCCACAGGGCCGCGTCACGGTGCATCGCGTAAAAGCTCACCAGGGCAATGGTTTTGGCCTCGACGCGGTAGCCGTCCACCACGATGTCGCGGGTGGGTGAGCGCATCGTCCCGGCCCCGGGCGGACACAGCCGTAACGCCTCGTGCAGCACCCGCACGGTGAAGCCGAGTTCGGCCACGTCGTCCGGCGTCAGCATCCGGTCGCCCAGCGCGGCAACCTCCGCGCGCACCCGGTCCTGAATGCCGCGGTCGTGCCCCAGCGACCACAACGCGTAGGTGAGCGTGGTCGAGGTGGTGTCGTGTCCCGCGAGCATGAACAGCACCAGCTCGTGGCAGATCTCCTCGTCGGTCAGCGGCCGGCCGGTCTCCGGATCGATCGCCTCGATCAGGGCCCGCACCAGCGGAGCTTCCCGGTCGGGTTCCGCGCGCACCGCATGCAGGATTTCGGCGGCCAGCCGCTGCAGCGTGTCGGTGGCCCGGCGGGCGGCGCGCTGCCCCTTGGTGGGCAGCCATCGCGGCGGATTGACGGGCCGCGCCGCGCGGTCGCCCACCCATGCCAATGACGTGCGCAGCGCCCAGCCGATCTCATCGGCGCGCTCGTCGAGGTCCAGCCCGAACACCGAGCGCCCGAGCGCCCGCAGTGTCAGCTTGCGGCACTCGGTGTCCAGGTCCACGAAGGTGCCCTCGCGCCAACCATCGACGACCCCTTGCGCGGCCGCGGCCATGTGCCCCGCATAGCGCGGCACATGATGCTTGGTGAACATCGGTTGCAGCGCGCGTCGGCGTGGTAGCCACCGCTCGTGCGGGAGATCAAGCAGGTTGCCGCCCATCAGCGCGCGCAGCTCGACCATCGTCCGGACCCGGCCGCGGTCGGCGATCTCATCGGTGCGGCCCAACAGATCACGGGCGCCCTGCGGGGTGGCGATGAGCACCACGTTCGGTACCAGCCACTTGGGTGCGAGCACCAACCGGGTCACCGGGCCCCCGGCGTCCACCAGCGCCTGCATTCCGTCGATGTACGACCGCACCGCCTTGAGTTGCTGCCGATACGGAAGCGGATTCTTCGGCGCCAGCCGTAGCGCGCGGATTTCGGTGTTTTCCAGCATCTCGACCATGCCATCTCCCTTTTCGCCCGCAGGTGTTGTAGGCACGGTATGGCCGACGATTCGCATGCGCATGCGTAGTCGACTACTGCAATTACCCGGGGAAATTACGCGCGGCCGCGGTGGGTCAGGCGGGAGCTGCCGACCCCGGGCCCGGATCGGATGATCGAGGCGAGTTCCTCGCGTGACTGGGCTCCCACCCGCTGGCAGGCCCGGTACACGTGGCCCTCCACGGTGCGCACCGACATCACCAGCTGATCCGCGATCTGGCGGTTGGAAAGGCCGGCCACGACGAGTTCGATCACATCGCGCTGGCGACCCGACAATTTCAGACCCGCCGGGGTCCGCAACGCGGGCGTGCACAATCCACCGCATTCGTCGGCCAATTCGCGGGCCAACGCCGCGGCATACAGCCCACGCCGATGCTGCTGGTTCTCGTCGAACGCAACGGAGGCCTGCGCCGCCGCGTCAGCGGCCGCGACCCGATCGCCGATCCCCCTGTACTTCGCCGAAGCCTCCAACAGGCCCTCACCGTCCCCGGCCAACAAGGCCTGCGCATGCAGCGCGACGGCATCGGCCAGCGGCAGCGACAACGCCTCCGCCAACTCCCGTGCCCGCGCAGCCTGCGAGGCATCGCCCCACTGGGCCGCGGCCTGTATACAGGCCAACTCGTGGGTGGGCTGGCCGCGCTCGCGGGCGAGTAGCGCCGCCTGCTGCGCGCTTGCCACCGCCTCGCCCAGGTGGCCGCCGGCTGCCATCGCCCAGCCGTCGGCCAGTGACAACCCGGTATGCATGAACAGAAAGCCCGGCGGCACAACCGACCGCGCTTGCGCGGCTGCATCGTCGGCTTCGGCTGCCTGTCCGAGCTTGGCGTGCGCCTCGGCTAACGCGAAGTAGCTGGCCGGGCGCAAACCCGTTGTGACGGCGTGTCTTTGCACCCCGGCAACCGCTTCATGCACCAGCCTGACGGCTTCGGCGACGGCACCGCGAACCAGTTCGGCATTGGCCAACAGGTAGGCCAGGTTCGCATAGGCCAGTCCGGGAATGTCACGAGACGATTCCGCCAGTTGCTTTGCCGTTCTGATGAATTCGTCGATTCGCCCGGTCAACCGGCAGGCGCGACCGTAGACGGCGCCGAACCAGAACCGCATGTGGGATGCCTGGAACGATGTCGTCGCGCGCCGCAGCGCCTGCTCGGCAACGGCCGCAAGCTCGTCGACCTGACCCAGCGCCCCCATGGCCATGATCAACGCCAGCGAGGCCATCATCGCGTGAAAGCCCGGCAGGTCCGGGAAATCCAATGCGGCCCCCGCCTTTTCGGCGGCGGATTCGCAGCGCGCCGACGCCGCGTCGATGCAGGCCTGCAGCGCCAATCGCTCCGCCTCTTGGGCCGGTGTCTCGGGGGCAGCCGCGAGGCCTTCCAAGATCACCGCCGCTTCGTGGAGGTTGGCGAGGTTCCAAATCAGGTTGGCCGCCCGCACGGTCGCCCAGTGATGGCCGTCGGGGCCGCCGGCCATGTCACGCAGCGCCGCCTCTGCCTGTTCGCCGCGCCCGAGCAGCAGCAGGTTCATCGCCCGCACCCCGGCGGCCCCGGGCGCCCCGGCTTGCGCCGCGGCGGTGGCGAACCGGTCGGCGAGGTCCAGATCCAGCAGCGTCATGGCATGCCGCGCCGATTCCAGATACAGCTCGGGGTCGGGGTCGAGATCCGACTCGAGGCTCAGCAGCGCCCGACGCACGGTGGCGCGCATGTCGGTGTCACCGTCTTGGGCCAGCCGCGTCGCCAGCCTGCCCCGGATTGCCGACAGATAGATTTCGCCGGCGGTGGCGCGGCGCAGCTCACCGAACAGCGGGTGCGCCAGCCGGGCCGTCAGGCGGCCGCCGGTACGCTCGACGCTCACCAGGCCCATTCTCTCGGCGGCCGCCAAGTCGCTGCGGCGCACCAAATCGCACAGCATGTCCACGGCCAGCGGTTCACACTGCGACAACGTGTCGACCACCGTCGCCAAGCGCGGGCTCAGGCAGCCCATCTGGCGTCCCACCGTGTCGGACAGGGTCGCCGAGACCGCGACGTCGCCGTCCCACATCCACACCCCGGCCATATTGCGCATCCGCCCGCCGGCGATCTGGTCGGCCAGCAGCTGCCGCAGGAACAGGGCGTTTCCGCCGGTCAGCTGCCCGAACCGAGCCGCGCTGCGCGCATCCACCGGACCGCCCAGCGTGCTCTCGATGACCTCGCGTGTTGCCGCAGCCGACAGCGGTTCGAGGTCGAGGCGGGCCAGCAGCCCGTCCTTGTACAACAACGTCACCGCGTCGGGTTCCTCGCTGCCGGTGCGCATGGTGACCACGAGCCGGGCGCCGCCCGACTGCGCCAGCTGATGCACGACAAGGGCGGACAATCCGTCCAGTAGGTGCGCGTCGTCGACCCCGACCACCACACGGCCCCGACGCTGTTGTGCGACAAACGAATTGATCACGCGCCGCACGTTCGTCAGCGGATCCGACATCGCCTCGCCCAGCTCGCCGATGAATGCCCCCAGGGGCAGCGCGCGCGCCGATTCGGTGCCGACGATCCATTTCGTGCGTTCACCGGACGCCTCGGCGCGCCGCAGCGCTTCGCGGGCCAGCCAGGTCTTGCCCACACCGGCCGCTCCGGCGATCACCACGCCGGAATGGTTGCCAGCCCCGCTCAGGGCGCGGCGAATAATCGCGAATTCACTGTCACGCCCGGTCAGCAGCTCGGCGCCGATCACTCGGCGACTATATCCCCGCACGCCGGAGTTAGGCGCACCGATTTATTCGTGTTTCGGTGAAGCTTATGTGTCTGTCCCGAAATATCCGACTTGCTTAATTCTTCGGCCCTATTGTTGGGCCGGTGACGGCCGCGTTGAACTGCATGAGGTGCGACGCGGAATTGCGGCCGACCGCGAAGTTCTGCGACGAGTGCGGCTCCCCTACGGCGGCGTCAGTCACGCCGGCGGAGTACAAGCAAGTCACGGTGCTGTTCGCCGATGTGGTGGGATCGATGGATATCGCCGCGACGGTGGGTGCGGAGCGATTGCGCGAGATCATGACCGAACTCGTCACCCACGCGGCGGCGGTGGTGCAGCGCTACGGCGGCACGGTGGACAAGTTCACCGGCGACGGCATCATGGCGGTGTTCGGCGCTCCGGTCGCGTTGGAGGACCACGCTTTGCGCGCGTGCCTGGCGGCGCTGGGCATTCAGCAGGAGGTCATCCCCCTCGCGGCGGAGGTGCAACGCCGCGACGGCATCGACCTACAGCTGCGCATAGGGCTGAACTCCGGGCAGGTGATCGCCGGTGAGATCGGTTCGGCCGCGCTGGGTTACACCGCCATCGGCGAACAGGTGGGGATGGCCCAGCGGATGGAATCGGTCGCCCCACCCGGCGCGGTGATGCTCAGCGACTCCACCGCGCGCCTGGTCGAGGGCGCGGTCGTGCTGGGCGAGCCGCAACTGGTGCGCATCAAAGGCGCGGAGGACGCGGTGCCCGCGCGCCAGCTGCTGAGCGTTGCCACCCAACGGACCGGTGTTTCGGTGTCGACGTTGGTGGGCCGCGAGTGGGAATGGACCACACTGACGGCGATGCTGGACCGCTCGGCAAGCGGACGCGGATCGGTGGTTGCGGTGGTCGGCCCTCCCGGCATCGGCAAGACCCGACTGACCGCCGAAGCCGTCGCGCTTGCGAAAAGCCTTGGTGTCGAAGTGTTTTCCACGTTCGGTGAGTCGCACGCCACCGACATCCCGTTCCACGTGGTGGCGCGTCTGCTGCGCGCTGTCGGCCAACTCAGCGCCCGCGTTCCCGACGCCGATCCGCAGGACCTGCTGCTGCTCGATGACCTGCTGGGCATCGCTGATCCCGATGTGGAGTTGCCCAAAATCGACCCCGACGCGCGGCGGCGGCGGTTGACTGCGCTGATCAACGCGGCACAGCTGGCTCGCGTCGAGCCAGCCGTATTTGTCGTGGAGGATGCGCACTGGATCGACGAGGTCAGTGAGTCCATGCTGGCCGACTTTCTTGCGGTGATCCCGCAGACCCCGTCGTTGGTGCTGATCACCTATCGCCCGGAATATCAGGGAGCGCTGGCGCGTGTCGCCGGCGCGCAGACCATCACACTGGCACCGCTGAGCGATGCGGAAACCTCAAGGCTCGTCGCCGAACTGCTGGGCCCCGACCCGTCGGTGGGCCAGATCGGCGAGCTGATCGCCGGACGCGCGGCCGGCAACCCATTCTTCGCCGAGGAGATCACCCGTGATCTGGCCGAACGCGACGTACTTGTCGGCAAGAGCGGCAGCTACGCCTGCCACGCCGACGTGGCCGACGTCAGCGTCCCGGCCACGCTGCAGGCGACCATCGCCGCCCGCATCGACCGGCTTGGCCCCACGGCCAAGCACACACTTGCGGCCGCCTCGGTCATCGGCGCTCGCTTCAACCCCGAGTTGCTGGCCGCCCTGGAGGTCGACGTAGTTGTCGACGAGCTGCTCAACGCCGAGCTCATCGACCAGGTCCGGTTCACCCCGCGCACCGAGTATGCGTTTCGGCATCCGTTGATCCGCACGGTCGCCTATGAATCGCAACTGAAGTCCGATCGCGCCCGGTTGCACCGACGGCTCGCGGCTGCGATCGAAGCCCGAGAGCTGGAATCGGCTGACCAGAACGCCGCATTGATCGCCGAACACCTCGAGGCCGCCGGTGATCTGCACGCCGCCTACGGCTGGCACATGCGCGCGGCAACCTGGGCGACCAACCGCGACATCGCCGCTGCGAGACTGAGTTGGGAGCGCGCCCAAAACATCGCCGACGAGTTGCCCGAGGATGACCCCGACCGCTCGGCCATGCGCATCGCGCCGCGCACCATGCTGTGCGGGACCGCGTATCGAGTCCACGTTTCGGCCGGCGCCCCATTCGAGGAACTACGGCAGTTGTGCGACGCCGCCGACGACAAGCGGTCGCTGGCCATCGCCATGGCAGGACTTGTGATGGACCATGCGTATCAGGGCCGCGCTCGCGAAGCGTCGCAGCTGGCATCCGAAACCTGGGACCTCGCCGAGTCGATCGGCGACCCGACTCTCACGGTGGGACTGTCCCTTCCGTCGATCTACGCGAAGGCCGATGGCGCCCAGTGGCCTGACGTGTTGCGGTGGTCCCAAAGGACCATCGACCTGTCCGACGGTGACCCGTCTAAAGGCAACTTCCTTACCGGATCTCCGTTAGCGGTCGCGATTACGACGCGGGCGGTGGGCCGATATTGGCTCGGTCGTCCCGGATGGCGAGATGACATGTCGCACGGGGTGGCCGTGGGCCGCCATGCCGACCCCCTGTCCCACGCCGCTGTCGTCAGCTATGTGTACTCCGCGGGAATACCGGGTGGCGTTCTGCAGCCTGACGATTGCGCGATAAGCGCGATCGAGGACGCCCTACGGATTGCCGAACGATCCGGTGATGATCTCGCGGTGGGCTTCACGTGGATGACGCTGGGACTCGCGCTGGTGCATCGCCGGCCGGCTGCGGATCGTGACCGCGGAGAGAAGCTGCTGACGGAGGTCGGCGAGGATTTCCTGCGGCGGGCACACAACCTGGGCGATTTACGGATCATCAATGTCTACTTGGCGCGTGAGCGGGCCAGGCATGGCGATCGCGATGGGGCGGTACGGCTGATGCGCGCCGCCCTCGACGAAATGGTCCGCGCGGGACAACTGCTGTCTTGGGGCGTTCTCGCGACCGGTGTTCTGGTGGAGACACTGCTCTATCGCGGGACGGACCTCGACGTGGCCGAAGCGGAGGCCGCGATCGAACTGCTGGCCGCCGCGCCCGCAGACGAATTTGTGATGCGCGACATCTGGCTGCTGCGGCTGCGCGCGCTATTGGCCCGAGCGCGTGGCGACACCGGCGCTTACGCAGACCTCAGAGACCGCTACCGCGACATGGCGAAAACGCTTGACTTCGAAGGGCATATCACCTGGGCCGACGCGATGCCGTAACGCTAACCCCGGTGATACGCCGGCGGCAGCGGCATGCCGAGCTCGGCCAGCACTCGCCGCAGCAGCGTTGGAAAATCGGTGATGATGCCGTCGACGCCATAAGCGATCTGCTCGCGCATGACGTCGGCGTCGTCGACGGTCCACGGAATGACCTTGAGCCGCAATGCATGCGCGTGATCGACGTACGGTTCGCCGGCCACTAGCTGGTACCTCGGCGAGACGATGTTGGCTCCCACTATCAGCGCCCCGATCATCGGATCGCCGATGACGGCGGCGTTTTCACCGGCCAGCCACGGCGAGCCGGGTGCCCAGGTCTCCTCGTTGTACAAGGCGACCAACGGAATCGACGGCTCGACCCGGTGCACCATGGGCAGGGTCCGCCAGTCGAAGCTCTGGATCTCCACGCGATCCACCTTCCCCGCCATCCTCACCGCAGCCAGGATCACATCGACGAACTCCTGCGGCTCCGCCGACGCGCCAGGATGATCGGCCTCCACCTTGGTCTCGATGTTGTAGCGCACGTCCGCGTGATACGACTCGGCGAGCGCGAAGACCTGAGGCAGAGTCGCTATTTTGTTGCCCGGCACCACTTCGGCGTCGGGGAACTCATCGAGCCGCTTTCCGCAGTCGAGCGTGTGGATCTGCGCCATGGTGAGTTCGTGCACGAGCTTGCCGACATAGGGAAACGCCGGGTCGCCGGCGAACGCGGGCCTGGTGTCAAAGCACTTGTCCGCCTGAATCGTCGGGTCGTGCCACACCAGTGGCTGGCCGTCCTTCGTGATGCCGATATCGAGTTCTAGCGTGCTCACACCCAATTCGATCGACTTGGCGAACGCATGCAGCGATTCCTCGGTCGTCTCGCCGCGCCCGCCGCGATGCGCCTGCAGATCGAACCCCGATGGCTGCGCGGAAGCCGGCGATGCGCAAAAGACCGCCGCCGCCAGCAGTGCGGTCGCGAGGCGGACGATCATCTAACTCCGTCGCTGGCGAGCGATTTCGGCGAGCACCACCCCGGCGGCCACCGAGGCGTTCAGCGATTCGGTCTGACCGGCCATCGGAATCGACACCACCTCGTCGCAGTTCTGCCGCACCAGCCGCGACAGGCCTTTGCCTTCCGAGCCCACGACGAGCACCAGCGGGTCGGTGCCGTCCAGGTCGTCGATCGCGGTGTCGCCGCCGGCGTCCAACCCGATCACCCGCAGCCCGCGGTCGGCCCAATCCTGCAGGGCCCTGGTGAGATTGGTGGCCCGCGCCACCGGGAGCCGGGCCGCGGCCCCCGCACTGGTGCGCCACGCCACCGCGGTGACCGAGGCCGAACGTCGCTGCGGGATCATGACGCCGTGGCCGCCGAATGCGGCCACCGAACGCACGATCGCCCCGAGGTTGCGGGGATCGGAGATGTTGTCCAGCGCGACCAACAGCGCCGGCGGCGATTTGGTGGCGGCCGCGATCAGATCATCGGGGTGGGCGTAGTTGTACGGCGGCACCTGCAAGCGCGATGCCCTGATGCAGGTGGTTGGCGGTCAACCGGTCCAGGTCGGTGCGCGGTACCTCGAGGATCGCGATGCCCAAATCACCTGCCCGAGAGACGGATTCGGTGACGCGCTCGTCGGCTTCGGTGCCCAGCGCGATGTACAGCGCGGTCGCCGGCACACCGGCGCGCAGGCATTCCAGCACCGGGTTGCGTCCCAGCACCGTTTCGGTCTCGTCGGTCGCGTTTGCGCGGGCCGGCGCGGCTGGGACGCGGCGCGCTTGGCGGCGGGATGGTTGGGACGCAGGTGCGCGGGCGGCGTGGGACCGCGCCCCTCCAGCGCGCGACGACGCTGGCCGCCCGAGCCGACCACGGGCCCCTTCTTGGTGCCGGACTTGCGTACGGCCCCCCGGCGCCGCGAGTTACCGGCCATCTACTTGGTGCCTACTTAGCATTGTCGGCCTGCAGCATCCACTGCGGCCCGTCGGCGGTGTCGGTGACCTCGATGCCGGCAGTCCTTGAGCCGATCCCGGATCTCGTCGGCCAGCGCCCAGTTGCGCTGCTCGCGCGCCTTCTGCCGGCTTTCCAGTTCGGCCTGCACCAGCACGTCGACGGCGGCCAGCGCCGCCGACGTCTCGTCGCGGGATTCCCAGCGTTCGTCGAGCGGGTCGCAACCCAGGATCCCCATCATGGCCCGGATGGCGCCGGCATGTTTCAGGGCGCAGTCGTGGTCGCCGGCGTCGAGGGCCCGGTTGCCCTCGGCGCGGGCGTGGTGCACCTCGGCCAGCGCGACCGGAACCGCCAGATCGTCGTCGAGAGCCGCGGCGAACCGCGGCGTCCACTCGCCGGGAACGACGGCACCGACCCGAATGGCGAACGCGGTGCAGAAACTCCTCGACCCCCACATAGGCTTTGACCGCGTCCTGCAGGGCCGTCTCGGAGAATTCCAGCATCGACCGGTAGTGGGCGCTGCCCAGGTAATAGCGCAGTTCGGCCGGTCGCACGCGCTGCAACATCGCCGGGATGGACACCACGTTGCCCAGCGACTTGCTCATCTTCTCCCCGCCCATCGTCACCCAGCCGTTGTGCAGCCAGTAGCGGGCGAACCCGTCCCCGGCGGCGCGGCTCTGCGCGATTTCGTTCTCGTGGTGCGGGAAGATCAAATCCATTCCGCCGCAATGGATGTCGAATTCCGGCCCCAGATAGGTGCGGGCCATCGCCGAGCATTCGATGTGCCAGCCCGGACGTCCCCGGCCCCACGGCGACGGCCATGACGGTTCGCCGGGCTTTTCGCCCTTCCACAGGGTGAAGTCGCGCTGGTCGCGCTTGCCGGTGGCCACGCCCTCGCCCTGGTGGACGTCGTCGATCCGGTGTCCGGACAGCTGGCCGTACTCCGGGTAGCTGAGCACGTCGAAGTAGACATCACCGGCGGCGGCGTACGCGTGGCCGGTTTCGATCAGGCGGTCCATTAATTCGATCATCTGGGTGATGTGCCCGGTGGCGCGCGGCTCCGCCGACGGCGGCAGCACGTCCAGGGCGTCGTAGGCCGCGGTGAAGGCCCGCTCATGGGTGGCCGCCCACTCCCACCACGGCCGGCCCGCCGCCGCCGCCTTGTTCAGGATCTTGTCCTCGATGTCGGTCACGTTGCGGATGAACGCGACGTCGTAGCCGCGGGCGATCAACCAGCGGCGCAGGATGTCGAAGGCCACCCCGCTGCGGACGTGCCCGATGTGCGGTAGCCCCTGTGGGGTGGCGCCGCACTGGTAGATGGAGACGTGCCCGTCGCGCAGCGGCACGAAATCACGCACGGCGCCAGACGCCGTGTCGTGTAGCCGCAAGCGGGCCGTGATCGGTCACGACGTGCCAGCTTACCTGGCCAATTGCCGCAACCCGTGGCCGCGAGTGCCCGCGAGCTGGGGCGCGCCCGCTCTCGAGCGTCACGCCAGCGTGGCTGTCGACGCCGAGCGTCACGCCAGAGTGACGCCAGGATCGCCGGTTCGCGTGACCTACCCGGCGGAGACCACCAGCGCCGTCGCGACCGCGGCCAAGCCTTCGCCTCGCCCCGTCAGCCCGAGCCCGTCGGTGGTGGTGGCCGACACCGACACCGGCGCGCCCAGCAGGCCCGACAGCACCTGCTGCGCCTCGTCGCGACGCGGGCCGATCTTGGGCCGGTTGCCGATCACCTGCACGGCCGCGTTACCGATCCGGTAGCCGTGCTGCGACAGCAGGTCGACGACGTGGCGCAGCATGTCGGCGCCGCTGGCGCCGCTGCCACCTCGGATCGTCGACCCCGAACACGCCGCCGAGATCGCCCAGCCCGGCGGCCGAGAGCAGCGCGTCGCACAACGCGTGCGCTGCGACGTCACCGTCGGAGTGTCCGGAGCAGCCGTCGGCGTCGGGGAACAGCAGCCCCACCAGCCAGCACGGCCGCCCCGATTCGATCGGGTGCACATCGACACCCAGACCGACGCGTGGCAGTTCGTTCACTGGCGCACGACCGCTTCGGCCAACAGCAAATCAAGCGGGGTGGTGATCTTGAACGCCAGCGGATCGCCCGTCGATCACCTGCACCTGGCCGCCGAGATGCTCGACGAGAGACGCGTCGTCGGTGGAGTCCGCCCCGGCGCGCTGATAGGCCCGCAACAACAGGTCGGTGGCGAACCCCTGCGGGGTCTGCACCGCCCGCAGGCCGGCCCGTTCCGGCGTGCCCAGAACCACCCCGTTGGCGTCCACGGCCTTGATGGTGTCAGACACCCGCAACGCGGGCACCACGGCGCTGTTACCGGCCCGCAATGCGTCCACCACGCGCACGATCAACCCCGGTGGTGTCAGCGCTCGCGCGGCGTCGTGCACCAGCACGAAATCCACGGCCTCGGGGAGCGCCGCCAGCGCCCGGCCGACTGATTCGATGCGATTGGCCCCGCCGGCCACCACCGTGGCCCGTTCGGCGAGCAATTGCTGGGCCTGCTCGACGCGATCGGCGGGCACCGCCACCACGACGTGGTCGACCACTCCGGACTCCAGCAAGCCGGCGACGGCCCGTTCCACGAGCGTGCGCCCGTCGAGCTCACAGAATGCTTTGGGAATGCCGACGCCCAGCCGCTCACCCGACCCTGCAGCCGGGACTACGGCGACGACGGTTGTGTTCAGGAGGCGCTCAAGAAGCGTTCAGGAAGCGGCGGCCAGAACCTCGTCGAGGATGGTTTCCGCCTTGGCGTCGTCGGTGCTTTCGGCAAGCGCCAACTCACCGACCAGAATCTGGCGCGCCTTGGCCAGCATGCGCTTCTCGCCCGCGGACAGGCCGCGCTCCTGGTCGCGCCGCCACAGATCACGCACTACCTCGGCCACCTTGTTGACGTCACCGGAGGCGAGTTTCTCGAGGTTGGCCTTGTACCGGCGCGACCAGTTGGTCGGCTCTTCGGTGTGGGGAGCGCGCAGCACCTGGAAAACCTTGTCGAGGCCTTCTTGCCCGACGACATCGCGGACACCGACGTACTCGGCGTTGTCGGCGGGTACTCGAACGGTCAGGTCGCCCTGCGCAACTTTCAAGACGAGATACTCTTTTTGCTCCCCTTTGATGGTTCGGGTTTCGATCGCCTCGACTAACGCAGCACCGTGGTGTGGGTAGACAACGGTGTCACCGACCTTGAAGATCATCTGATTCGAGCCCCTTTCGTTACTTCATTCTAACACGGCGGCCTGACAGGTGCTCATCAACGTTGCAGGTCAGGGGCACAACACGCGGGGATTAGGGGTTGACAGACGAGGCAAGACGTGCAGGCCTGGACATCAATCGCGTTGTCACCGTCCTCGGTTGAACCTCCCATGGCAGCTTAGATGAGGGCTAGAGACGGCCTCGCAGGGGCCATGGCGCCAGGCGGCCCTGGAGGCCCGAAGACCTGCTGGATAGCCCCCGTCTACCGTCGGCAGCACGTTCCTACTACTGTGCATAGTTGACTCGTGCATAGTTGAGCCGTTGTCGTCGTACCCGTTACTCACCCTGATCAGAGCCTGATCAGAAGCCCAGCAGGAGGCGTCGAGTGAACCGCTTCAAGATCGGCCGCCGTGTCGCCATCATCGGCGTGCTCGCCTTGCTGGCCGCGGCACTCAGCGGTTGCGGTACCGGTCAGATCGCGCAGACCGCGGCCCAGGAGCCGGCCGTCAACGGCAACAAGGTCAACATCAACAACGTGCTGCTGCGGGACATTCGCATCCAAGCCGCGCAGACCGGTGACTTCGTGCATCCGGGCCGAACGGTGGACCTGGTGTTGGTGGCCGTCAATCAGTCACCGGAGGTCGCGGACAGGCTGGTGGGCATCACCAGCGACATCGGCACGGTCGCGGTGAGTGGTGACGCCCGGTTGCCCGCCGGCGGGATGCTGTTCCTCGGCCCGCCCGAAGGCCAGCGAGTGGCGCCGGGTCCGCTCGAGTCCAACAATGCGGCCAAGGCGACCGTCAACCTGACCAAGCCGATCAGCAACGGCCTCGCGTACAACTTCACCTTCACTTTCGAGAAGGCCGGGCAGGCCAGCGTGCTGGTGCCGATTTCGGCCGGGTTGGCGTCCCCGCAGGACTGACCGCCTGTCGCGGCGCGACACGGAGGGCGCACGGACGGACTTTGTCACACCTGGCCGATACCGTCATGACGTGGCCACTGCGCGCTCGCAATACCGCTGTTCGGAATGCCGTCATCTCACCGCCAAGTGGGTGGGGCGCTGCATGGAGTGCGGCACTTGGGGCAGCGTCGCCGAGGTGACCGTGCTCAGCGCGGTCGGCGGCGGCGGCCGCCGTGCGGGTTCGGGCCCGGCCTCGCAGGCCGTTCCGATCAGTTCCATCGCAGCCCAACCTCAGCCGGCACCAGTCGACGGGCATCGATGAGCTCGACAGGGTGCTGGGCGGCGGCGTGGTGCCCGGTTCGGTGACGCTGCTGGCGGGTGATCCGGGCGTGGGTAAATCGACGCTGCTGCTCAAGGTCGCGCACCGCTGGGCGCAGTCCGGCCGGCGGGTGCTGTACATCTCCGGCGAGGAGTCGGCCGGCCAGATCCGGCTGCGCGCGGACCGGATCGATTGCGGCGGCAAGGCGGGCAAGGATTTCGAGGAGGTCTACCTGGCCGCCGAATCCGACCTGCACACGGCGCTGGAGCACATCGCCACGGTCCGGCCCGCGCTGGTCATCGTGGATTCGGTGCAAACCATGTCGACCACCGAAGCCGACGGCGTCGCCGGCGGCGTCACGCAGGTGCGCGCGGTGACGGCCGCGCTGACCGCCGCCGCCAAGGCCAACGGGGTGGCGCTGATCCTGGTCGGGCATGTCACCAAGGACGGGGCCATCGCGGGCCCGCGGTCGCTGGAACACCTCGTCGATGTGGTCATGCACTTCGAAGGCGACCGCACCGGCATGTTGCGGATGGTCCGCGGGGTCAAGAATCGATTCGGCGCCGCCGACGAGGTCGGGTGCTTCCTGCTGCACGACAACGGAATCGACGGCATCAGCGATCCGTCGAACCTCTTCCTCGAGCAGCGGCCGGCACCCGGTCCCCGGCACCGCCATCACGGTCACGCTGGACGGAAAGCGACCACTGATCGGCGAAGTTCAGGCCTTGCTGGCCACCCCGTGTGGGTCGCCGCGCCGAGCCGTCAGCGGAATCGACCACGCCCGGGCCGCGATGATCACCGCCGTGCTGGAAAAGCACGCCAGGCTGACCATTGCCGTCAACGACGTCTACCTGTCCACCGTGGGCGGCATGCGGCTGACTGATCCGTCGTCGGACCTCGCCGTCGCGATCGCGCTGGCCTCGGCGTACGCGGACCTGCCGCTGCCCACCACGGCGGTGATGATCGGCGAGGTCGGACTGGCGGGCGACCTGCGGCGGGTCGTCGGCATGGAGCGGCGCCTGACCGAAGCCGCCCGGCAGGGGTTCAACCTCGCGCTGATCCCACCCGGTTGCGACGCGGTTCCGGCGGGCATCCGCACGCTGTGCGCGCCCACCATCGTCGCGGCGCTGGAGCACATGATCGACATCGCCGACCACCACGCACCCGGCCAGGGCCCAAGGGCCCGCACCGGCTAGACGCACCACCCAACCGGACCGCACAATGACACGCTGTGACCCGTCAGACCCTGCGTGAGGTCGTCGCCCGCCTGGCACCGGGCACCGGGCTGCGCGACGGCCTGGAACGCATCCTGCGCGGCCGTACCGGCGCCCTGATCGTGCTCGGCCACGACGAGCACGTCGAGGCCATCTGCGACGGCGGCTTCTCGCTCGACGTCCGATACGCGCCGACCCGGCTGCGCGAGCTGTGCAAGATGGACGGCGCCGTGGTGCTGTCCACCGACGGCAGCCGCATCCTGCGGGCCAACGTCCAGTTGGTCCCGGACCCGTCGATAGCCACCGACGAATCGGGAACCCGGCACCGCTCGGCGGAACGGGCCGCGATCCAGACCGGTTACCCGGTGGTCTCGGTCAGCCACTCGATGAACATCGTGACGGTCTACGTCGGCGGCGAGCGCCACGTGGTGACCGATTCCGCGACGATCCTGTCGCGCGCCAATCAGGCCATCGCAACCCTGGAGCGGTACAAGACCCGGCTCGATGAGGTCAGCAGGCAACTGTCGCGGGCGGAGATCGAGGACTTCGTCACGCTGCGCGACGTGATGACCGTGGTGCAACGGCTCGAATTGGTCCGGCGAATCGGTCTGGTGATCGACTACGACGCCGTCGAACTCGGCACCGATGGGCGCCAGCTGCGGCTGCAGCTGGAGGAGCTGCTGGGGGGCAACGACACCGCGCGGGAATTGATCGTGCTCGACTACCACGCCAGCCCCGAGCCGCCATCCAAGGCGCAAGTCGTCCAACACCCTGAACGAGCTGGACGCCCTGTCGGACACCGAACTGCTCGAAGTCACCGTGCTGGCAAAGGTCTTCGGATATCCGACGACGACCGAGGCCCAGGACGAAGCGCTGAGCCCGCGCGGTTATCGCGCGATGGCCGGCATTCCTCGACTGCAGTTCGCGCACGTCGACCTGCTGGTGCGGAACTTCGCAACGCTGCAGGGCCTGCTGGCGGCCAGCGCCAACGACCTGCAGTCGGTGGAGGGCATCGGCCCGACTGTGGGCACGGCACGTACGAGAGGGGCTCTCGCAGCTGGCCGAGTCGACGATCGCCGAGACGCTCGGCTGAGATCAGCCCGCGGGCGGGGCCGCCGGTGGCGCCTCAGGCGGCGGCGCGAGCGCCGGCTGACCCGGGCCGGGCACCGGCCCGGGCGGCGGTGGCGGCTGATTCAGGATGAACGGCACCGGCTGTGAACGCAGGTTGCCCAGCTGCACGACGAGGTTGTAGGTGCCCGGTCCGATCGCCGGCCGCGGCAGCGGGCAGTGCGGCGCCGAGCCCATCCCGGTCCAGGTCACCGCGGTGGTCACCTGCTCGCCCGGGGTGAACGTCTTGACCAGGGTCTCGTTGGACGGTGCGCAGTCCAGGTTGGACCACAGCCGCTTGTTGTCCAGCGAGTAGACGTAGGCCGCCAGCACCGCGGCTCCGACGTCGCGCTTGCAGGCCACCAGCCCGATGTTGGTGACGACCATGGTGAATTTCGGCTGGTCACCGATGAAGTACTGGGGCGCGTTGGTCAGGCCCTTGACGGCCAGGGTCGAATCGGGGCAGTCATCGCCCTCCTTCAACACCGGCGGCGGTGCCACCGCGGCGGTGGGTGTGGCGGTCTCCGGGCTTTGTCCCTGCGCCGGCGCCGCGGGGGCGTTGCCGTCCGGCCCGGCCGGTGGCGGCGCCTGGGGCGCAGGCGAATTCGGTTGACCCTGGGCGCCTTGGGCAGAGGCCGGTTTGTCGACACTGGCCGGTTTGGCACCGGCGCTGTGGCTGACGAAGGCGACGACAATGGCGGCCGCGATGCCGATCACGACGACCGCGATGCCAAGGGCCAATCCCCTGCGCCGCCAGTAAATCTCTGTGGGTAGCGGGCCACGCGGTTCCAGATCCAGCACGCTCACACCGTAGGCCCAGGTCACGCCGTTTTGTTCGACCCGCCTCGGCGTGTCGCGAGGTTAGCTGGCCAACCGCCGTGTTAGTGGGCGGATACCGGGGCTAAACCGCGGCTACTCCCCGATGTCGCCCACATGGTCGAGCAGCACCACCCTCCCATCGGCGAGGTGATAGGCGCCACCCGCTACCGCCAGGGTGCCCGCAGCCACCCGTTCAGCAATAGCCGTCGAGCGCGACAAGAGCTGCGCCACCGTTTCGCGCACATGTCGTGTCCTCGAACTCGTCGACGCGGCTCAAACCGTCGCGGCGGCCCATCAGGATCGACGGCGCCACCCGCTCCACCACGTCCCGCACGAAACCACCTGGTATCGCCCCATCGTCAATCGCGCCCAACGCCGCCTTGACGGCACCGCAGCTGTCATGGCCGAGAACGACGATGAGCGGAACGCCGAGCACCGTAACCGCGAACTCGATAGAGCCGAGTACCGCCGAGTCGATGGCCTGCCCGGCGGTGCGAACGACGAACATGTCGCCCAAACCCTGATCGAAGATGAGCTCGGCGGCCACCCGGCTGTCGGCACAGCCGAATACAACCGCGGTGGGTTTCTGACCCCCGGCCAGGCTGGCCCGGTGCTCGACGCTCTGGCTGGGATGCGCCGGATTGCCGACAACGAATCGCTCGTTACCCTCTTTGAGTGCTTTCCACGCGGTTACCGGACTGGTATTGGGCATGGCCCACATTCTGCCGGAAGCCGCAGTGACCCGCACGGAATGCATACCAGTCACCAATCTTGTCGACTGGTACCAGCGAACGCGCCGTGACCTGCCCTGGCGCGCGCCCGGCGTGAGCGCGTGGCAGATCCTGGTCAGTGAATTCATGCTGCAGCAGACGCCCGTTTCCCGAGTGTTGCCGATCTGGACGGAGTGGGTACGGCGCTGGCCCACCCCGTCGGCCACCGCGGCGGCCAGTGCGGCCGATGTGCTGCGCGCCTGGGGCAAGCTCGGCTACCCGAGGCGGGCCAAGCGCTTACACGAGTGCGCCACAGTGATCGCCCACGACCACGGCGATGTGGTCCCCGACGACATCGACGTCCTGATCGACCCTGCCCGGTGTCGGCAGCTACACCGCCCGCGCGGTGGCGTGCTTCGCCTACCGCAAGCCGGTGCCGGTCGTCGACACCAACGTGCGCCGCGTGGTGGCCCGCGCCGTGCACGGCCGAGCCGACGCCGCCCCGCCGTCGGCTACCCGCGACCACGCCGATGTCTCGGCGCTGCTGCCCGATGACGAACGGGCGCCACAATTTTCGGCCGCGCTGATGGAGCTGGGCGCGACGGTGTGCACGGCCCGGACGCCGCGATGCGGGTTGTGCCCGCTGGACGAGTGCGCATGGCGGCGCGCCGGTTATCCCCCCGCGACCGGCCCGGCGCGGCGCGTCCAGACCTACGCGGGAACCGACCGCCAGGTGCGCGGGCGGCTGCTGGATGTGTTGCGCGACAACGACTCTCCAGTTACCCGCGCCGAGCTGGACGTGGCGTGGCTCAGCGATACCGCCCAGCGCGACCGGGCGCTCTACTCACTGCTGGACGACGGACTCGTGACTCAGACCGCCGACGGCCGGTTCGCACTTGCGGGCGAAGGTTAGAGATCGTTGCCGGCATAGGACTGGTTGAAGCTTTTGTTGGCCAGGGGGAAGTCGGGGACGATGGTGTCGGCCATCGCGACGGGCAGCGCGGGCCAGTTGAACCAGGACGGGTCGACGATTTTAGCGCGGGTGATGCGGTCGGCACCGTCGATTTCGACGCGGTGCACGATGGTGCCCCGCCAGCCTTCGACGATGCCGATACCGCTGCGGGCTCCGTGCAGCGATGGTACGACTTCGGTGTATTCGATTGGACCGCAGTGTGATTCGATCAGGTGGCACGCCAACCCGGTGGAGGCGGCGAATTCGTCGCGCCGCACCGTGTAGCGGGCCAGCACGTCACCGGCCGCGGCGCCGATCTCGGTGACTGGTAGGGCGGTGGTGGGATGTTCGAGTCGGGCGTCAGTGCGAATGCCGCTGGCGCGCGCGACATAGCCGAGGCAGCCGAGGGCGTGAGCGTCTTCCGGGTGCAGGACGGCGGTCCCGGCGAACCGGTCGTACACCACGGCGTTGCGCAGGGTCAGTTCGGCGACCTCGGCGACGTCGGCCGCGATGGACCGCAACTGGCCGGCATCGGGTAGCGCTTCGCAGCCTGACTGCGCCCGGGCGGACGGCGCCGCGCAGCAGCCGATGTCCGGTGACGACCGCGTTGAGCCGCAACAGTTGTTCGCGGATGCGTTGAGCGTGTGCGTTGGCGAGTGCGAATCCGACGTCGTTGGCCAGCGCACCCAGGTCGGTGACGTGGTTGTAGAGCCGCTCGAGCTCGACGAGCAGGGCCCGCAGCCGGTGTACCTCGTCGGGGAGTTCGACCCCGAGCGCGTCCTCGACCGCGAGGCTGTGGGCCAGCGCGTGTGCAACGGAGGTGTCGCCGCTGACGCGTTCGGCCAGGTCGACTGCGCGCGTCAGCCGGACGGCCCTCGAAGAGCTTTTCCAGGCCCCGGTGGACGAACCAGAGTCGGGCCTTGAGCCGCAGCACCGTTTCACCGGCGACGGAGAAGCGGAAATGGCCGGGTTCGATCAACCCGGCATGCACCGGGCCGACCGGTATCTCATACACCCCGGGTCCCTCGACGGTGACGAACGGGAAATGGCCGAGGTCTTCGAATTCGGGCGCGGGCGCGGCGTTGTTGCGCATCGGATACCAGTCCTCGGGCCAGTGACCATGCCGCACCAGTCGGCGCGGTTTGGGATGCCCGACGGGCAGAATCCCGTACAGGTCTGCCATCTCGCGCTCGAATCGGCTGGCCGCAAACGACAGATATGCCAGTGAGCGCACCGCCGGATCCTCGCTGGGCACAACGCATTCGACTTCGACACGACGATCAGGCCAGCCGGCGAGGAACAGATAGACGACGCGAAAGGTATCGCCGTCGTCGTGGGCCGCCACCAGAGCCAGACGAAACCCGTTGCCGAGCAGCACTTCTGCCATCTCGGCCAGATCATCCTGAGATATCCTGTGGCGCAAGCAGTTACGACTCATGGCGCTGCCCCGACGTCGCCGGCTGCGGCGATGAACAGGTCGGTGAGCGGGCCGGCGGTGATGCCGAGGGCGATCGATGCCGCGACACCGAGGATCAGGGCCGCCGCCACGGCTCGCGGCACGGCGATCGCCGGCGTGCCGTTGGAGCCGCCCAGCAGGATGCGGCCCGAGTTGCGCGCCAGCGCGGCGAAGGCAACCGCGATCAGCAGCATGCCTACGGCAAGGGCCCAGGTGAGCCGGGCGTCGGCGAGCGAGCGGGCGATGGCCAACTCGCTGGCGAACATCGCGAAGGGCGGCAGCCCGAGCAGCACGATCACGCCGACGGCGAGCGATACGCCGATCAGGCGGGACCGCCGCAGCACGGCGGTGATGTCGGCGATCGCAGTGGAGTTGTGCGCGGCCTGCAGCTGACCGCTCGCCACGAACAGGACCGTCTTGCCGATCCCGTGAGCGAGCACGTGCAGCAGCAGCGCTGCGATCGCCAGCGTGGTGCCGGCGGCGGCGGCGATCGCGATCAGGCCCATGTTCTCCATCGAGGAGTAGGCAAGCATGCGTTTGATGTCGGGTGTCACGGTCAGCATCAGGGCCGCGATCAGCAGCGTCGCCAGCCCGATCACCAGCAGCCCGGACCGCATGAAGGTCGGCCCGGTGGCGGCGTCGATGATCGGTTTGATTCGAATCAGCACCGAGAACGCCACCGACAGCAGCACCCCGCTCATCAGCGCCGAAACGGGCGCCGGGGCCTGGCTGTGCGCGTCGGCCAACCAGGTGTGGAACGGAAACAGCCCGGCCTTGGCGCCGTAGCCGATCAGCAGCAGCCCGCCCGCCAGGCGAGCGGTGCCCGGATCCAGCCCGCCCGCGTGTGCCATCAGCACGTCGAGGTTCAGGGCCGCGTCGGCCGGCGCGCCGGCATGCTCGGCGGCGTAGTACAGCAGCACAGTGCCCAGAAACGCGATCGCTATGCCGACCGAGCAGATCACGACGTATTTCCAGGTCGCTTCGAGTGCTGTGCGGGTGCGGCGGTGTCCGACCAGAAAGGCGGTGATCACCGTGGTGGCTTCGATCGCGACCCAGATGACGCCGATGTTGTTGGCGCACACCGCAACAACCATCGCGGCCAGGAACGCTGCCGTCAGCGCCCCGTATACTCGGGCACCGCGTGCGTCGGTGTGGCCGTGGGCGAGTTCGGCGTCGAGGTAGCCGATGCTGGCCCAGGTGGCCAGCGTGGCAACGATTCCGATGACGATCAGCATGGTGACGGTCAGCGCGTCGACGCGCAGCAGCCCGCCCAACGCGAACCGGGTCCCCGATCCGACGCGGAACCCCAGCGCGGCGCCGCAGCCGAGCACCGTCACCGCCGACAGCACGATCAGCGTGGCGGTCGCCCGGCGCCACCCGCCGATCAGGGTGGCGATCGACGCACCGATCGGCGCGAGAGATCGCGGCGAGCAGTAGACCGGTCATCAGTCGTGCAGCTCCTGCAACGCGTCCAGGTCGGCGCCGCCGAAGGTGCGAGACAGCCGGCCGGTCAGAACGCCGATCACGATGACCGCGAACAGCACGTCCAGGGAGGCGCCGAGTTCGACGATCAGCGGCACCCCGGCCGTGAGCAGAAACGCGGTCGCGGCGATTCCGTTGTCCAACATGAGAAATCCCGCGGCCTGCGACACGCGTGCCGCCGCGTGACCATCACCAGCAGCGCGATGAGCACCACCGCGGTAGCGGCGGGGACCGCGTTGGTCGAGGCCGCCGGCTGCAGGTTCACCAGGGGCGGGCGGCGGCGAACGCGGCCAGCGTCAGGGCGGCGGTGATCAGCAACGATGTGGCGGTGTTCAGCAGCGGAGTGGCCTCGCGGTGGGATTGCGGCTCGGCGCCGACTGCACGGGCCAGCAACCGCGGCAATACCGCAGCCCGCAACACCAGCACGGCGACACCGACACCGATGAGCGCGCCATCGCCGTCGTACACCCCGCGCAGGATGGGGATGGCCGCCAGGGCGACGCCCTGCCAGCGCCAGCAGACGGACGATGGCGGTCAGGTCGCGGCGCCACACGATCAGCACCGCGGCCAAGATCAGCCCGCCGGCGGCGAGGTCGACCAGTACCGCGAAAGTGTTGTACGTCATGCCGGCACCGCGAAGAAGTTGGCGGCGGTGACCGCGAGCAGCGCCAGTAGAAATGACCCGGCCAGCAGCTCGGGAACCCGGAACAGCCGCAGCTTGGCGACGAACACCTCGACGGTTGCGAGCAGTCCCGCCAGCACGGCGACCTTGGCTACCACCGCCGCGACGCCGACGACGATGTCGAGCGCGCTGGGATGGCTGCCGGCGATGCCCCACGGCGCGAACAGGTTTGCCAGCAGCGCCAGCAGCACGGTCAGTCGCATGCCGGCCGCCCACTCGACCAGCGCCAGGCGCGGACCGGCGTATTCGAGGACCATCGCCTCGTGCACCATCGTCAGCTCGAGATGGGTGGCCGGGTTGTCCACCGGCAGCCGCCCGGTCTCGGCGACGATCACGATCACCAGCGCGGCGAACGCCAGCACCGCGGCCAGCGACACCACCTGCCCCGGGTGGGTGATGGTATTCGCCACCAGGGCACCGAGATTGGCCGATCCCGCCGGCATGGACAGCGCGAAGACCGCGAGCAGAATGGTGGGTTCGACCAGCGCGGCGATGGTGATCTCGCGGCTGGCGCCCATGCCGCCGAACGAGGTGCCGGTGTCGATGCCGGCCAGGGTCAACGCGACGGTGCCCACGAACAGCAGGCCGACCACGGCGAACAAGTCCGCGCTGGCGTCCAGTGGTGATCCGGTGGCGACCAGCGGTGCGATCGCGGCGATCAGCAAGGTCGATCCGGCGACGATGGCGGGCGCGGCCGCGAACACCACCGTCGTGCCAAGCGGGGTGATCTGTTGTTTGCCAAGCTGTTTGACTATGTCGCGCCACGGCTGCAGGACGCCGCCACCGACGCGGCCCTCCCAGCGTGCGCGCACCTGCCGGGTGAGGCCGACCACCAGCGGCGCCCCGGCCATCACGGTGCCGATCTGCACCGCGCCCGCGACGTAGGACAGCACGTTCATCGGGCGACCACCAGCACGATCAGCACACCGAGCGCACCGTAAGCCAGGTACAGGTGCACACTGCCGGTGTGGGCGCGCCGCACCATTCCCGCCGCGGCTGCCACCAGCCGGATCACCGGCGTGTAGAAGCGTTCCTCGATCGCATCGGCGATTCTGCTGCGGTAGATGATCCTGTCAGCCAGATACTGCGACTCGGGGGTGTGAGTGACCTCGATATCGGTGTCGGGACGCAGCACGTCATCGAAGACCCGTTGCAGCGGCTCGGCGAACGAGGTGGCCGTGTACTGCATGCGGGCGGTGAGATCGTCTGCGCCACATGCCCATAAGCGGCAAGGTGGCGGGTGCCGGACGCCGCCCCCGACGCCAACGCGCCAGCGCGGCCGCGGTCAGCGCGGCCACCCCGACGCCCCCGGCGATCACCCCGGGTGCGATCGAACCCTGCAGGCCGGGCAGTCGCACCACGGCACCGAGATCGGTGAACTGCACCGTCCGGGCTGCGGGTAGCGCGGCGACCGCCCGGCGCAGCGCGGGTGCGACAACCGAGGGCGCCACCGCCAGCACCAGACAGGCGGCCGCCGCGACTGCCATACCGGCCAGCATGCTGCCGGCGCCTCGCGGGCCTCGGCGGCCTCCTGGCAGCGCGGCCGCGCCAGGAATCCGATCCCGAATGCCTTGACCATCGCCGCCACCCCCAGGCCGGCGGTGAGCGCGACCGCACCGACCGCCAGCGGTGTGGTCAAGGCCAGGACGGTGTCGTGCCCGGGAGCCGCGTGGATCAGCGACTGGACCAGCAGCCACTCGCTGACGAACCCGGCGCCCAGGGGCAGCCCACACGCTCCGAGCGCGGCCACCCCGAACAGCGATGGTGGTCGCCGGCATCCGGCGGGCCAGACCACCCAGCCGGTCGAGGTCGCGCAACCCGGTCGCGGCCAGCACCGACCCCGCCGCCAGGAATCCGAGGCTTTTGAACGCCGCGTGCGCGATCAGGTGCAGCATCGCCGCGGCCGCGGCGATCGTCGCGGGCCGGTACGCGCCGGAGGCCGCGAACAGGGTCGCAGCCCCCAATGCCAGCGTGATCAACCCGAGGTTCTCGGTTGTCGAATAGGCAAGTAGCCGTTTGAGATCCGTGGCCACCGAAGCCTGCACCACGCCATAGAGCGCCGACACCCCGCCGACGACCATCAGGGTGAGCCCCCACCAGCGCGGACCCGGCCCGAGCAGCTGCAGATCGATGCGGCAGATGCCGTAGACCCCTAGGTTGACCATCGCCGCGCTCATCAGCGCCGACACCGGGCTGGGCGCCTCCGGGTGGGCGCGCGGCAGCCAGGCGTGCAGCGGCACCAGCCCGGCCTTCGACCCGAACCCCGCCGTCGTCAACAGAAAGACCGCGGTGCGACGCGCCCTGCGGTATCCGGCGCAAATCGGCGAACCGGTCGGCCCCACCGGCCGCCGACAACACCATCAGCCCGACCAGGATCGCCACGAACCCCAACTGGGTCATCACCGCGTACACCAATGCAGCGGAGCGCACCTGCGCGCGGGTGTGCTCGGCCAGTACCAACACCAATGACGCGACCGCCATCAACTCCCACGCCAGCAGAAACGTGGTCACCGACGCCGCGGCGGGTACCAGCAGCATCGCCGCGACAAACATCGGCAATACCGCCAGCGCGACCCGACCCAGATGCCCGCGCCGGGCATACCCGATCACATACAGCCCGACTGCGACCGCGACCGCGCCCGTGAGCGCCATGAAGAACCCGCCCAGCGGATCGAGTCCCAGCTGCACCCCCGACAGGGGAAGCAGCCACCCGATGCGGACTGCGCGAACCGAACCGAACATTCCCAGCACGCCTGCCCACACCCCGCCCGCACCGATCAGCGATGTCAGCACACCTGCCAAGACGGATGCGAAGTCATTGCGGGGCAGCAGTTTTGGTGCGGGCACCGCCCTGGCCACCAGTCCTGCGGTCATTTGCCGGTCACCGATCGCAGGGCCGCGACGATCTGGCCCGGTGTCGGCGGGCACCCCGGGATTTCCACATCGACGGGCACCACCTCGACCCACTGCGCCGACCACGCCGTAGGCATCCGCGAAGACCCCTCGGTTCAGGGCACAGTCCCCGCAGGCGATCACCAGCCGCGGTCGCGGGGTGGCGTCGAGCGTGGTGCGCAACGGGCCGACCATGTTGTGCGTCACGACGCCGGTCACCAGCAGCGCGTCCGCGTGGCGCGGCGAGGCCACCAGCCGCGCGCCGAACCGCTCGGCGTCATACACCGGGCCGAACGCGCCCGAGATCTCCACCTCACACCCATTGCACGAACCCGCGTCGACGTGCCGGATCTGAAGCGAACCACGCACTCCCGCAGGCGGTTTCATCACCGGCTCGTGGCGCAGGTGCCGCGGGTTCGGCGATGCGACCGACCCCGAAGGCTTTGCGGATCCAGCCCATGGGCGCTACCCGGAGCCGCCGGCGCGCAGGTCCTCCAACACGGCAACGCGGCCGCTGAGTACCCCGGTGAGAACCTTGCGCGCCACCATCAGCAGTTCGGCGATATCCGGCGAGGCGATCGAGTAGATCATCGTGTTGCCGTCCCGCAGCGCATCGACCACACCGGCGCGGCGCAGCACACCCAACTGCTGGGACAGGTTCGACGACTCGAGCCCGACCTCGGGCAATAGCTCGGCGACCGACTTGTCCCCCGCCACCAGAAGCTCCAGGATCCTGATCCGCGCCGGATGCCCCAGCGTCTTGAAGAACTCGGCCTTGACCTTGTAAAGGGGCTCCGTCACGGTCGAAATCTCCTGAAGAGTTCTGATTTCCTATTTTCGATCAGTTGAAGAATTTATCAGATTGTGCTGCAGTCATCGCGCCGAGCGGCGCCGATCGACACGCCGCTATCGCGCGCATACCCAGGTCAGCCCCGTATCTGCGTCATACTCCGCCCGTGAGCAGCGAAAAGGCCGCCCACGGATTCGGCCGTGCCGGTCGGTGCCGGTGTCGCGGCGCACGGTGCTGGGCGGGCTGAGCCTGCTGCCGCTGGCCGCCGCCATACCGGGCATCCTCCCGGCCGCGTCGGCCGACACCGGGTACCGATTCCTGACCGCGCACCAGGCCGCGGTGCTCGACGCCGCCACCCGCCGCCTGATCCCCGGCCCGGAAGACCACCTGCTCCAGCGCGGCAGCCCGGGCGCGGCCGAGGCAAACGTGGTCCGCTTCCTGGACACCATGCTGTCGGCGTTCTCGTTTTCGCCACCCCAGGTGCACGCGGGCGGACCGTGGAGCAACCGCGCCGGCGGCACCCAGGACTTCATGGCCGACTTCGTCCCGCTCGACCGCGCTCAGACCTACGGGTGGCAGCAGCGGATCGCCGGCTATCGCGAGCAGTACACCAACGGCATCGCGCTGCTTGACCAGGAGGCCGGCGGCGACTTCACGTCGGTGGCGAAGGTGCGCCAAGACCTGATCCTGGGCCACGGCAAGGCGGTGTCGTTCACCAAACTGCTGTTCGGTCACACCGTCGAGGCGATGTACTCCGTCCCGGAGTACGGCGGCAACGCGAACCTGGTTGGTTGGCAGGACATCAAGTTTCCGGGGGACAGCCAGCCGCGGGGCTACACCGACGCCGAGGTCGAGGCGCCCGAGTGGGACGTGGCCGACACCAGCGGGATCGTCGACGTGCTGCTGCGCGGAGGCTGGCAACAGGCCATCGCCAAGATGGGCGGAACGGGCGGCGTAAATGCCGGAGTAAGGCGATCATCGTCGGCTCGGGCGCCGGCGGTTCGATAGTGGCGATGGTGCTCGCGGAGGCCGGCTGGGACGTCGAGATATTCGAGAAGGGACCGAACTACTACAACAACCTCGCCGGAAACGGGCCGTTCCCGACGTTGCACTCCAACGACGAGCTCAAGGGGATGTACCGCTACTTCGAGCAGCCGGACCCGATCGCCTTCCCGCGCACATTCCGCAAAAACGCCAGCCAGAACGCGGCGAACACCTACGTCGGCGACGTCAACGACCTTTCCAACCAGGTCGGCGGCACATTCCCGCACTCGGACACCAAGTGCACCCGGTTGTGGGACATCGACTTCAAGGGACTGTCGCTGCTCGGCCCGGTGCCCGGCGCGGACATGGCGGATTGGCCGTTCGAGTACAGCGACATCGCGCCGTACTACGACGAGATCCAGGACCTGATCGGGGTTCAGGGCGATGTCGGGTCGATACCCGCCGTCGTACAGAAGCACCAGCCGCAGGAAAAGCCCTACCCGATGCCGCCCGGGGCGCAGATGCGCTCGTCCATGCTCCTTGCCGCGGGCGCCAAACGCGTTGGGCTGCATCCCTTTTTCTTCCCGATGGCGGCCAACTCGGTCGAATACAACGGCAGCCCGGTCGTGCAACAACTGCGGGTTCTGCTCCGGGTACGGGTGCCCGGTCTCCGCCAAGCCGGTCAACCTCATCGCGCTGCGGCGGGCGCTGCAGACCGGGCGGGTGAACTTGCGGCCGCTCACGCAAGTCCTGCAGGTCAACTTCACCGGCCGGAAGGCCACCGGCGTCTCGTATGTCGACGCGTCGGGCCAGCCCGGCGGGGAGAGCGCCGACGTGGTTGTGCTGGCCTGCTCGGCGATCTTGACGCCGCATCTGGCGCTGCTTTCCGGGCTGCCCGACCCCTACGGCCGCATCGGCAAACGGCATCATGTTTCAGAACTTCTACGACGGGTTCGCCGTCTTCCTCAACCAGCGGGTGCACGCCTACAAGGGCCGCTCGTACACGCAGGTCGTGTTCGACTTCAACGATCCCGACTTCCCCGGGGCTCGAGCCGCCGCACGATTGGCCCGGCTGCCCTACATCCGCGCCGGCCTGTGCGAGCTCGGCGGGAGCCAGTTTCCGATCGCGGAGGCCAACTACTACCAGAAGATCCTTGGGCTGCTGCCCGGGGCTGCAGTTTTTCGGCGGCCCGTTCAAGGAGCTGATGCGCATCTCGCTGCTGCGCGACCGGCTCGCCGGCGTCGATTGCTTCGCCACCGACATGCCGTACCTGACCAACAACGTCACTCTCGACCCGACGATCAAAGACATCAACGGCCAGCCGGCGCCCCGAATCACTTACCAGATCGGAAAATTCGAGAAGATCTCGCAAGACTTTTTCGTGCCGCTGGTCGCCGCGATGTGCGGGGCGTCGGGCGCACAGCTGTTCGCGGCCGTGCCCCAGGCTTTGGCGACTTCGCTGGGGGGCGTCGCACCCCCGACCGGCGAACACACGATGGGCGGGATGCAGATGGGCGTGGACCCGGCGACGAGCGTCGTCGACGCGAATGGACGAATGCACCAGCTGGACAACGTCTACGCCGCCGACAGCAGCGTGTTCGTCACCTCCAGCGGCTCCAACCCCACCCTGACGATCATGGCGGTGGCGCTGTGGATCGCGCGCGGGCTCACCGGCCAGCGGCACTGATGCGGTTGGTGCGCTCATGACATTTCTGATCACCACACCGGACATCATCAGCAGGGCGGCAACGGATTTGGCCGGCATCGGGTCGACGCTGAGCCGTTGCGAACCGGCGGCGGCGGCCCCCACCACCGAGATACTGGCCGCGGCCCAAGACGAGGTGTCGATTCAGATCGCGGCGATGTTCTCCCGCTACGCCGACGAGTTTCAACAGCTCAGCCAGGGCGCGGCGGCCTATCACGCCAACTTCGTGCAGGCGCTCAACGCCGCCGCGGGCGCCTACGCCAGCGCCGATGCATCGCTGCCGGTTCCGCTTGCCGGCTTGTTCAACGCGTTGATCTACCAGCCGACGTACACCGTCGGGCAGGCCTGGATCACCAGCCGGATCGGTGAATTCGTCGACGACACTTTCATCAATCCGATCGGCCAGGTGCTGATCGGACGGGATCTGCTCGGCAACGGCGCCCCAGGCGTCAGTGGCGGAACGGTTCTGCAGGCCGCCGGCGGTGCCGGCGGGTTGTTCTTCGGTAACGGCGGGCCCGGCGGCACCGCCGCGAGCGGTCAGGGCGGCCTCGGCGGGGCCGCCGGGCTGATCGGCAATGGCGGCACCGGCGGTGCCGGGGCCAACGGCGCGCCCGGCGGTGATGGTGGCAACGGCGGATTCTTGATGGGCATCGGCGGCACCGGCGGTGCCGGCGGGGCCGGCGGCATCGGACAAAACGGCGGCGCCGGCGGGCCCGGCGGCGACGCCGTGGGCTGGCTGTTCGGCAACGGCGGTACCGGCGGGGCGGGCGGTGCCGGTGGGCCGGCTCGGCTGGTGCGGCAGGCACCGATGGCGTTTCGGGCTTCCCCGGCACCAACGGCACCGACGGCGGGGCCGGCGCTGTCGGCGGCCAGGGCGGTAGAGGCGGCAGCAGCAGCCTGCTGCTCGGCAACGGCGGGGCGGGCGGCGTCGGCGGCGTCGGCGGGACCGGCGGCGCCGGCGGGGCCGGCGGCGACGGCGCGGCAGCTGTGACCTCCGGCGCGGCCGGCGGCAATGCCGGCGACGGCGGCGCCGGGGGCGTCGGCGGCGCCAGGCGGGACCGGCGGCTTCGGCGGCGCGGCCCTGGGTTTCGGCGACCGTCGGCAGCAATGGCGACGGCGGGGCGGGCGGCACCGGCGGCGCGGGCGGCGCACCCGGCGACGGCGGCAACGGCGCGGCCGGCGCGTTCGGTGGTCTCGGCAACGGTGCACGGCGGCGCCGGCGGGACCGGCGGTGACCCCGGCAACGGCGGGTGCCGGCGGCGTCGGTGGCGCGCCCGGGGACACCGGCACCGGCGGCGTCACCGGCAAGACCGGAGAGGCCGGCAGCACGCCCGGCAACGGCGGCAACGGCGGCAACGGCGGGGACGGCGCCAACGCCACCACCCCGGGCGACGCCGGCGGCTAAGGTGGGGCACGGCGGCAACGGCGGGCTGGTCGGCAACGGCGGCAACGGCGGGAACGGCGGCAGCGGGGCCGCCGGCGCTGACGGCGCCTCGGCGCGCCACCCCGACCGACGGCGAGGCCGGCGGCGACGGTGGGGCGGGCGGCAGCCGGCGGCAGCGCCGGAGCGCAGGCCGGTAACGGCATCGTCGCCGGGGCGGGCGGCAACGGCGGATCAGGGCGGGCTCGGCGGCGCCGGCGGGGGCGGCGGCGACGCCACCGGTGCAGGCGTAACCGGCGGCGCCGGTGGTGACGGCGGTAACGGCGGCGCCGGCGGGGCCGGCGGCGCGGCCACCGGCCACAGCGCGACCGGCGGTCTCGGGGGCGCCGGCGGGGCGGCCGGCCAGGGCGGTGACGGCGGCGCGGCGGGATCGACACGACCGCCGGCGGTGACGGTGGCGAGGGCGGGGCCGGCGGCCAGGGCGGAGCCGGGGGCGCCGGCGGCGCGACCGTCGGGTTGTTCAGCACCGGCGGGTCCGGCGGTTCCGGCGGCGACGCCGCGGCGGGTGGGGCCGGCGGCGCTGGCGCCGAGGCCACCGGGACCGACGGTGTCGGCGGTAATGGCGGGGCCGGCGGCGCCAGCGGGGCCGGCGGCAGCGGAGGTGCCGGCGGCGCGGTCCAGATGTCGTTGAGCACCGGCGGGACCGGCGGCGCCGGCGGCAACGCCGCCGCCGGCGGGGCCGGCGGCGCGGGCGGCCAGGCCAGCGGCATCGACGGCACCGGCGGTAACGGCGGAGCCGGCGGCGCCAGCGGGGCCGGCGGCGCCGGCGGTGCCGGCGGCACGGCCACCACCGGCGTCAACGGCGACGGCGGCAACGGCGGTAGCGGCGGCGTCGGCGGCAATGCCGGCACCGGCGGGGCCGGCGGCCAGGGCGGCGCAGGCCACCGATTCCGGCAGTGTGGGCGGTCGCCGGCGGGGCCGGCGGAGACGCCGGTGTCAGCGGTCAGGGCGGCGACGGCGGCGCGGCCAGCACCGGTGTCAACACGTACGGCGGTTACGGCGGGGCGGGCGGCACGGCCGCCGACGGCGGTAACGGCGGCAACGGCGGAAGCGGCGTAGCGGTCGGCGGCGCCGGCGGGGTCCGGCGGTCACGGCGGTGCCGGGGCGGCCGGCGGGGCCGGCGGGGACTCCACGCAGGGGCCCGGCGGTAACGGAGGCGACGGCGCCGACGGCGGTAACGGCGGCAACGGCGGCAACGGCGGCAGCGGCCGCCCACCCCCGGCCCCTACGGAACGGGCGGGGCCGCCGGCGGGGGCGGGGACGGCGGGGCCGGCGGGGCCGGCGACCCCGACGGCAATGCTGGCAGCACCGGAACACCCGGCGACGCCGGGCGAGAACGACCAGCCCGGCTGAAGTCACTGTGGCACAGCATTGTTCGCTGGCGAGCAGACTCACTGGCTCCGATTCCATTACGGGCCATGACTTCCCGCTCACAGCGGATCGATAAGCAGCACCCAGCCTATTGCTGACAACCGGCAGTAAACATAGTGCATCAAATCTACCGCCGAGAGGATACGTGGCAATGATGCTCCCGAATCCGAGGCCCCTGTTTACGAATTTACTTGTCGGCGCCGCAGTCGTTCTCGGTTCCGGTGTGGTGGCCGCTCCGGCCAACGCTGACCCGAACCCGTCGGGCACCCAGCCGAACCCGTTCGCCGGCCTCACCTGCAACTGCCAACCGACAGCTCGAACCGGCGGCCCGCTCCCGACGGCAGAGCTTGATCGGGGAATCGCCACCGCTCGCTCCGCCCCGTTGCCCTAGATCGGGCGCGCCAAGAAGGACTCGACGGCCTGCCGGTATACCTGCGGCGCTTCGTCGTGGACGAGGTGACCGGCCTCGGGAGCGTGCAAATACGTTGTCGGACAATCGGTTTTGGTCATCTGCAGTATCTGTCCCGGCGGGGCGACCGAGATGCCGGCCTCGATCAGCAGCGATGGCGCCCGCACCGCCAGCCATTGGTCCCAGTAGTCACGGGTGCCCCATTCGCCGGCGATCTCGATCCATTTCGACGTGTGGCCGTGCAGCCGCCAACCGGTGGGAGTGCGGTCGAAGGCATCCAGGAAGTACTGCCCGGAGACATCTCCGAATTTATCGAATACTTCTTTGGCGGAACGGAATTCGACGGGGATCGAGTGCAGCCAAGGTTCCCACGGACCGGTGGTGCGGCCGCGAAAGTCCGGCGCCATGTCCTCGAGCACCAGCGCCGAAACCAAGTCGGGACGCTCCGCGGCCAGACACCACGAGTGCAGCGCGCCCATCGAATGGGCGACCAGCCAGACCGGCGCGCCCAACGAGGCCACCGCGTCGCCCAGGTCCGCTACGAAGCGCTCGGTGCTGATCGGGTACGGGTCGATGACGTCACGGCCTCGATGCCACGGCGCGTCGTAGGTGTACACCGTGCCCAGCCTGGTCAGCCACGGTAGCTGACGCGACCAGGTGCTACCCCGGCCCATCAGCCCGTGCACCAGAATCAACGGCTGACCCTGGCCGCCGCGACGGGTCAACAGGTCGGTGGGCATACCAGTCATATTGGGTGGCACGGTAGCCTAGCGGAATGCCAGTGGTGAAGATCAACGCAATCGAGGTACCCGCCGACGCTGGCCCCGAGCTGGAGAAGCGTTTCGCCCACCGCGCGCATGCGGTCGAGAATTCTCCGGGCTTCCTCGGCTTCCAGCTGCTGCGCCCGGTCAAGGGTGAAGACCGCTACTTCGTGGTGACGCACTGGGAGTCCGAAGAAGCCTTCCAGGCGTGGGCCACCGGGCCCGCCATCGAGGCCCATGCCGGAATCCGGGCCAATCCCGTGGCAACCGGGGCGTCGTTGCTGGAATTCGAAGTTGTGATGGACGTTGCCGGCTCCGGCAAGACGGGGTAGCCGGCGCCGGACATGGCGCCACGTGCTGGTGCTGACCGCCAGCACCGCGCTGGTCATGGCCCTGGTACCGGGTTGCGCGCCCTCCCCAGCCCCGCACGCGAACGCTGCCGCCTCGGGCCCGCGGATCGATAAAGGGACTCCGCCTGGTCTGCGGGCACAGCAGACCATGGACATGCTCAACTCGGACTGGCCCATTGGGCCGGTCGGGGTCGGCACCCTGGCCGTACCCGACAAGGTCGACTCGGTTGAGGCCACCATGGAAGCGCTCTGGTGGGATCGTCCCTTCACGCTCGATCATGTAGACATCTCTGCCAGCGTGGCCACGCTGCACCTCATCTCGTCCTACGGCGCGCGACAGAACATCCGGATTCATACCGACGACGGTGGCTGGGTTGATCGGTTCGACCTCGAGACACAGCCACCACCGATCAACTCCTGGCACGACGTCGACGCCGTGTTGAGCAAGACCGGCGCCCGCTACTCCTACCAGGTTGCCAAGGTCGATGAGGGCCAGTGCCACCCGGTTGTGGGCACCAACACCGACGAATCCTTGCCGCTGGCATCGATTTTCAAGTTGTACGTGCTGCACGCCCTGGCGGGTGCGATCCGCAGCGGCTCGGTGTCCTGGGACGATCAGCTGACCGTCAGCGACAAGAGCAAAGCCGTCGGTTCATCGGGTTTGGCGCTGACTCCCGGGGCGCACGTTTCGGTTCGCACTGCCGCCGAGAAGATGATCGCCACCAGCGATAACATGGCCACCGACTTGCTGATCGGCAGGTTGGGCACACACACCATCGAGGAGGCCCTCGCCACGGCGGGACATCACGATCCGGCCAGCATGACGCCGTTCCCCACCATGTATGAGCTGTTCTCGGTGGGTTGGGGCCAACCGGATCTGCGGAGCCAGTGGCAGCAGGCGTTGTCTCCGCAAGTCCGTGCCCAACTGCTGCAGCAGGCGGATTCCACTCCCTACCAACCCGATCCAACCCGCGCCCACACACCCGCCTCGACGTACGGCGCGGAGTGGTACGGCAGCGCCGAGGATATCTGCCGGGTGCACTCGGCGTTGCAAGCCGACGCGGTCGGCCCAGCCACGCCGGTGAAACAGATCCTGTCTGCCGTGCCGGGTATCCAGCTGGATCGCGACGAATGGCCTTACATCGCAGCCAAAGCCGGCGGTCTGCCGGGCGACCTCACGTTCAGCTGGTACGCCGTCGACAAGACGCGGCAACCGTGGGTGGTCAGCTTCCAGCTGAACTGGGCCCGCGATCACGGGCCCACCGTGACCAGTTGGCTGCTGCAGGTGGCGAAGCAGGTCTTCGCGCTGATCGCGCCACGATAGAGCACAACGAACGCCAATTCATAGGGTTCTCAAACACAAAGCGATTCGCGGACCGCGTCACAGTTATGGGTTCTGCATGTATGTCTTCGGTTCGCTTGAAACGCGATTGACCCCAAAAGTACTGTCGCGCCTATGTTCGCGAAGGTTTTAGTAAGCGCTGCGATCGCTGTCGGCTCGTGCGTTGGAGCAGCAGCACCGGCCAGCGCTGAAGACGAGAACGTGTTCGGCACGCTCAGCTGCGGCTGCTGGCAGACGACTCCACCTGGAGGCTCGGCTCTCAGCGAGATAAGTCGAGGGCTGCAGAGTGCACACTCCGCTGGGTTGGTGAGGCTAACGACACCGATCGAGCACAGGTAGCCGCTACATTCGAAGCGTCCAGGCCGCCCCGCGCCGGTGTAGGACGGTACGACTCAGCGGCTTGATGTCTATGCGCCAGAACGCGTTTGGCGAAGCGTCAAGGGCCGCCAGGATTGCCGCGCGGACGACAGCGGGGTGCGTGACGGCAACCGTCTGCGAGGTGTAATCGGTCAGCGACGCCAGCCACGCGGCCACGCGCTCAACCAGGTCGACGATCGACTCACCGCCGTGTGGCGCCTGAACCGTATCGGTCAGCCACACGTCCAGGTCAGCGGGCGGAACACTCTGCAGCGCGCTCCCCCGCCACCGTCCGCAATCCAGATCGGCCAACCGCGGCTCAGTGACCGGCCGCAGACCCAGCAGCTGCGCGGTTTGCCGAGCCCGCCGCTCGGGTGCCGTGAGTTGGCGTGTACCGCTTTTGATTTCGAAGCCCACCGCCGCTTGCCGACAGCCGCTGTCGTTGAGCGGCTCATCGGCAGGAAACCGTCCGGCCGCCATGGCGTCGGTCATCGCGTGCGACACCAAGGTCAGCCGGACCACCCCGGTCACGCCGTGATGCCCGCTGCCCGCCCGACATCGGCGCCGCTCAGCCAGCAGCCGGTCCGGCCAGCCTCCCGAAGAGCAGACCGATGGCCACCCACAGCACCAGCTGGGTACCCAGCGAAACCAACCTGAACTCATAGAGAACGTCGGCGGGAAAGCCTGGATAGATGATCACACCGGAGGCATCACGCATCGGCTGTGGTGTCTCGGCCACTTCCGGCAGCAACACGTACGCTACGGCGACCACCACCACGTAGGCCTCGGCCGCCACCACCCCGGCGTTCCACCCGCCGAGTCGAGCCGCGAGCCGCCGCGCCAGCCACACTGCCGCGATCGCCAGCACCACCGACACCAGCACAGCGACGAGATACCAACCGGTGCGCATCCCGATGGTGTCCGCCTGACCGACAGCCGGCGGGTTGGGTGGGTACTTCACAAACGGCACCAGATACACCGATACGAAGGCACCCGCCGCGAGTAGCACCGAAAGCCGTTGTGGCACCGGGTTTTCAGTTCGCACGTAGACCAGGCAGAAGAGCACCGCGAACAGCGCACCCATCGCCAAACCGAAAAGCAGTACGCCGAAACCCAATCCGGCGTTGGCCTGCACGCCGCGGGTGAACAGCTCGGCCCCGTGCTCGTGCACACCCTGGGCCTGCGCGGCCTCGGTGCGGCCGTCCTCGTACGCGATGGCGCGCCCGATTATCGGCTCGGCGCACAAACGGGCGAACACGAATGCCAGTACGGCGCCGACGAGGCCGGCCAGGAGACCGCGTGCGATCAGACGCTTCTCCACATCGGTCGTATCAGTGGCAGGGGAACCCGAGCAGATGCCGTGCGTCGTGCACAAATCCGTGCACGTGTGAGTCACTGCCGAACAGCGACACCGCACCCTGATCGACGCCGACGAAGTACAGCACCAACAACGCCAGGAATACGGTGGCGGCCAACCAGAACGCCGCGCTGGCAGCCGACAGATCAACCGATCGAGTTGCGGTCGTCACCGCACTCCTCGCATTGGCCACAGTTAACTCCTCCTGGGAATCTCGGGGCGGTCGCCGTTAGTTGGCGCTCTGCCCCTCCGCGCTGTGCGCTCCGGCCTTGGCCAGGTCCGGCTCGACCGGCGGCTTGCGGGTTCCGATGAACGTGAACTTCACATCCTCGCCGGGGCCCTCGCCGTCCCAGTCTTCGACATCGACGGTGACGACCTGTCCCGGTCCGACCTCCTCGAAGAGGATCTTCTCCGAGAGCTGGTCCTCGATCTCGCGCTGGATGGTGCGCCGCAGCGGACGCGCACCCAGCACCGGGTCGAAGCCACGCTTGGCCAGCAGCGACTTGGCTTTGTCGGTCAGCTCCAGCGCCATGTCCTTGCTCTTGAGCTGAGTAGCGACCCGGCCGATCATCAGGTCGACCATCTGGATGATCTCGTCGCGAGTCAGCTGGTGGAAGACGATGACTTCGTCGATGCGGTTGAGGAACTCGGGGCGGAAGTGCTTCTTGAGCTCGTCGTTGACCTTCTGCTTCATCCGCTCGTAGTCGTTCTCGCCGCCGCCCTGGGTGAAGCCCAGTCCGACCGGCTTGGAGATGTCGGAGGTGCCCAGGTTGGACGTGAAGATCAACACGGTGTTCTTGAAGTCGACGGTGCGACCCTGCCCGTCGGTGAGCCGGCCGTCCTCGAGGACCTGCAACAGGCTGTTGTAGATCTCCTGGTGGGCCTTCTCGATCTCGTCGAACAAAACGACCGAGAACGGCTTGCGCCGCACCTTCTCGGTGAGCTGGCCGCCCTCCTCGTAGCCGACGTATCCCGGTGGGGCACCGAACAGCCGCGACGCGGTGAACCGGTCGTGGAACTCGCCCATGTCGATCTGGATGAGCGCGTCGTCGTCGCCGAACAGGAAGTTGGCCAGCGCCTTGGACAGCTCGGTCTTACCGACACCGGACGGGCCGGCGAAGATGAACGAGCCGGACGGCCGCTTGGGGTCTTTCAGCCCGGCGCGGGTACGACGGATCGCCTTGGAGACCGCCTTGACGGCGTCCTCTTGACCGATGATCCGCTTGTGCAGCTCGTCTTCCATGCGCAGCAACCGAGTGGTCTCGGCCTCGGTGAGCTTGAACACCGGGATGCCGGTCCAGTTGCCCAGCACCTCGGCGATCTCGTTGTCGTCGACCTCGGCGACCACGTCGAGATCGCCTGAACGCCACTGCTTTTCGCGTTCCGCACGCTGTGCGACCAGGGTCTTCTCCCGGTCCCGCAGGCTGGCCGCCTTCTCGAAGTCCTGGGCGTCGATCGCCGATTCCTTCTCCCGACGGGCCTCGGCGATCTTCTCGTCGAACTCGCGCAGGTCTGGCGGCGCGGTCATCCGGCGGATCCGCATCCGCGCGCCGGCCTCGTCGATCAGGTCGATCGCCTTGTCCGGCAGGAACCGGTCGTTGATGTAGCGGTCGGCCAGGGTGGCCGCGGCCACCAACGCCGCATCGGTGATCGACACCCGGTGGTGCGCCTCGTACCGGTCCCGCAGGCCCTTGAGGATCTCGATGGTGTGCTCCACCGTCGGCTCGCCCACCTGCACCGGCTGGAAGCGGCGCTCCAGTGCGGCGTCCTTCTCGATGTACTTGCGGTACTCGTCCAGCGTGGTGGCGCCGATCGTCTGCAGCTCGCCACGGGCCAGCTTGGGCTTGAGGATGCTAGCCGCGTCGATCGCGCCTTCGGCGGCACCCGCCCCGACCAGCGTGTGCAGCTCGTCGATGAACAGGATGATGTCGCCGCGGGTGTTGATCTCCTTGAGCACCTTCTTCAGGCGTTCCTCGAAGTCACCGCGGTAGCGGGAACCCGCGACCAGCGAGCCCAGGTCCAGCGTGTAGAGCTGCTTGTCCTTCAGCGTCTCGGGGACCTCGCCGTGCACGATGGCTTGCGCCAGCCCCTCGACGACGGCGGTCTTGCCGACGCCGGGCTCGCCGATCAGCACCGGGTTGTTCTTGGTGCGCCGGCTCAGCACCTGCATCACCCGCTCGATTTCCTTCTCGCGGCCGATGACCGGGTCCAGCTTGCCCTCCATCGCGGCGGCCGTCAGGTTGCGGCCGAACTGGTCGAGCACCAGCGACGTGGACGGGCTGCCCGATTCGCCGCCCCGACCGCCGGTACCCGCTTCGGCGGCCTCCTTGCCCTGGTAGCCACTCAGCAGCTGGATCACCTGCTGACGCACCCGGGTCAGCTCGGCGCCGAGCTTGACCAGCACCTGAGCGGCCACGCCCTCACCCTCGCGGATCAGGCCGAGCAAAATGTGCTCGGTGCCGATGTAGTTGTGGCCAAGCTGCAATGCCTCGCGCAGGCTCAGCTCGAGAACCTTCTTGGCGCGCGGCGTGAACGGGATATGGCCCGATGGCGCCTGCTGGCCCTGGCCGATGATCTCTTCGACCTGGCTGCGGACGCCCTCCAGGGAGATCCCCAGCGACTCCAGCGACTTGGCCGCGACGCCTTCGCCTTCGTGAATAAGACCCAACAGGATGTGCTCGGTGCCGATGTAGTTGTGGTTGAGCATCCTGGCCTCTTCCTGCGCCAGGACGACCACCCTGCGGGCACGGTCGGTAAATCTCTCAAACATCGGCTTACCTGCTCTCCCTCACCATCGGTACAACCTCTACCGGCTGGTCTCCACTGTAATGGTCGGCACGCTGCGGTTCCTAACTTGCGCCTGGCCTGCTCCTGACAACGGCGACAAACCACCGAATCGTTTCCCTAAACACCGACGACCCGTTCACCACCAGCGAAAACGAAACAAAGCACCGGCGCCCGGACCTGGTGGCCCGGACGCCGGTAAGTGGTGCTGTTACGTCGCCGCGTGGAACGCGTCGATCACGTCGGCCGGGATACGGCCACGAGTCGACACGTTGTGCCCGTTGCGACGGGCCCATTCCCGGATCGCGGCGCTTTGCTCGCGGTCGATCGCGCCGCGGCCGCGGCCGGCGCCCGAACGCCCGCGCCGCCGACCGCCGACACGCCGGCCGGCCGCCACCCATTGCTTCAGATCGCCGCGAAGTTTCGCGGCATTCTTTGAAGAAAGATCGATCTCATAGGTCACCCCGTCAAGCCCGAATTCGACCGTTTCATCGGCGGCGCCCGCACCGTCGAAATCATCGACCAAGGTGACGGTCACTTTTTTCGCCATTGACTTACCCTCGCGTTTCTTCCTCGCAGCCCAGCAGCTTGGATTGACTCCCCGCTCACCAATCTGCCATATGTCCGCAGAATACTCAATCCGGACAGATCATGCACAAGTTCAGTTGGAGTGTGGTCGAACAATCGGGAACAAAACTGTCTCCCGAATTGAGAGCCCGGTCAAAGACATCAACAACCGGTCGATACCCATTCCGGTTCCGGTGCACGGCGGCATCGCGTACTCGAGTGCGGCCAGAAAATCTTCGTCAAGTGCCATCGCCTCGTCGTCGCCGGCGGCCGCGGCGCGCACTTGTTCGGCGAATCGCTCACGCTGCACCACCGGATCGTTCAATTCGGAGTATCCGGTGGCCAGTTCGACGCCACGCAAGTAGAGATCCCATTTCTCGGTCACTCCCGGGATGCTGCGGTGCTGGCGCGTCAAAGGCGTTGTCTCGACTGGAAAATCCTTGACGAATGTGGGCGCGGTCAAGCTGTTGCCCACCGCATGTTCCCACAGTTCCTCGACGAGTTTCCCGTGTCCAGCGACAAGGTAGCCGCGGTTGTCCGGAATCTCGATGCCCAGCCGGTCTGCAATTGAACGCAGATGTTCAACGGTCGTCTCGGGTGTGATCTCTTCACCGAGCGCCGCCGACACCGACGGATACATTTGTATGGAAGCCCATTCTCCGTCTATGTCGTAGACACTGCCGTCGGGCAACGGCAGTTGTCGCGTACCGATCGCCTCGTCGGCCACCTCTTGAATAATCTCCCGGGTGACGACTGCCGAATCGTCATAGGTGCCGTAGGTCGCGTAGGTCTCCAGCATCGAAAATTCCGGAGAATGCGTCGAATCAGTGCCTTCGTTTCGGAACACCCGATTTAGTTCGAAGACCTTGTCGAAACCACCGACGATGCAGCGCTTGAGGAACAGTTCCGGTGCGATCCTCAGGTAGAGATCGATGTCCAGCGCATTGGAATGTGTGATGAACGGCCGGGCCGCCGCGCCACCGGCGAGCGTCTGCAACATAGGCGTTTCGACTTCGGAAAACCCACGCCGTTCCAGCGCATTGCGTATCGCGCGAACAACGGCGATTCGCTGGCGGGCCACGGTTCGCGCCTGCGGGCGGACGATCAGATCCACATACCGCTGCCGCACTCGCGATTCTTCGCTCATCTCCTTATGCGCGACGGGCAGCGGCCGCAACGACTTGGCCGCCATCTGCCAGGAGTCGGCCAGCACGGATAGTTCGCCGCGTCGTGAGCTGATCACGTTGCCGTGCACATAGACGATGTCGCCGAGGTCGACGTCGGCCTTCCATGCATCCAGCGCTTGCTGACCGACCTTGTCGAGGCTGATCATCACCTGCAGGTTGGTGCCGTCGCCGTCCTGAAGTGTCGCAAAACACAGCTTTCCGGAATTGCGCGCGAAGATCACCCGGCCCGCGATGCCGACGATGTCATCGGTCGCCGAGTCGACCGCCAGGTAGGGGTGGGCGGCGCGGACCTGCGGCCAGGGTGTGGGTCCGGTGGATGGCGACCGGGTAAGGGTCCCGACCCTCCGCCAACAGGCGAGCGCGCTTGTCCCGGCGGATCTGAAACTGCTCGGGAAGATCTGGGTCGGCCTCTGGGGGGTCGGAGCTCACGACGTGCCAGCTTAAAGGACCTCGCGCCGAGCCTGCGCTGACGGCGTCGATCTGCGGTGGCGGTGTGAAAAGGGGCTGGAACCCGACCCTGTACGCAGACTCGATGCGGGCGATCGGCTAGGCTAGCGCGCCGTCTTCAGCCGACCGCGCTGGGCGTCCTGGTTGCGTTCGAACACGAGCCGCAGGCCGTGCAGGGTCAGGTGCTGGTCGTAGTGGTCGACGGTATGCAGCTCGGGCAGCAGCAGCGGTGCGGTGTGCCCGGTGGCCACCACCGCGACCCGATCGCCCAGGTCGTCGGAGAAGCCGTCCACGTCCTGGCGAATGCGCCCGACCAGGCCGTCGACCAGCCCGGCGAAGCCGAACACGGCACCCGCCTGCATGCATTCGACGGTGTTCTTGCCGAGCACCGAACGCGGCCGCGCCAGCTCGACCCGCCGCAGCACGTTGCGGGCCGCCGCGGCATCCGAGGACACCTGCACCCCGGGTGCGATCGCGCCGCCGAGGAATTCGCCTTTGGCCGACACCATGTCCACGCAAATCGACGATCCGAAATCGACCACGATGGCGGCCGATTTGAACCGGTGATATGCGGCCAGGCAATTCACGATCCGGTCGGCGCCCACTTCCTTCGGATTGTCGACCAGCAGCGGGATGCCGGTGCGGACGCCCGGCTCGATCAACACGTGCGGCACCGACGGCCAGTATTGGTCGAGCATGACCCGCAACTCGTGCAGCACCGACGGGACCGTCGACAGTGCGGCCGCGCCGGTGAGTCGCTCGGAATCGTCGCCGATCAGGCCGTCGATGGTCAGCGCCAGTTCGTCGGCGGTGACTTCGGGTTCGGTGCGAATCCGCCATTGCTGCACGACCTTTGCGTGCTCCTTGGAGCCCGACAGCAACCCGACGACGGTGTGCGTGTTACGGACGTCGATCGCCAGCAGCACGGCTACCGTGCACCCATCCGCGGGTTCATCAGCTCGGCCGCGTCATCCGGGACGAAGGCGGGATCGCTGCCCAGATCGATCGGCTTGTTGTCCGCGTCGACGAACACGATCCGCGGCTGGTAGGCGCGCGCCTCGGCGTCCTCCATGGTTCCGTACGCGATCAGGATCACCAGATCGCCGGGATGAACGAGATGCGCTGCGGCACCGTTGATTCCAATCACGCCGGTGCCGCGCTCGCCGGTGATCGCGTAGGTCACCAACCGGGCACCGTTGTCGATGTCGACGATGGTGACCTGTTCGCCCTCGAGCAGGTCGGCGGCGTCCATCAAGTCGGCGTCGATGGTCACCGAGCCGACGTAGTGCAGGTCGGCCTGCGTGACCGTGGCGCGGTGGATCTTCGATTTCAGCATCGTCCGTAACATCAGTTCCTCCAAGGTGATTCGACTGGTCCGGCCCCACGGGTGCCGGCGAGAGAGTTCCGATTTCGACTGCGATGTTGTCCAGCAGTCTGGTCTTTCCGAGCCTGGCGGCGACCAGCAGCCGGCCGGGTCCGTCGGCGGGCGCGGGACCCAGCCCGGGGTCGCGCAGCTCCAAGTAGTCGACGCCGATCGCGGGCACGGCGTCGAGCACGGCGCGCGCCGCGGTGAGCGCGGCCTGCGCACCGGCCGGCGCGGCGTGCATCCCGGCCAGCAGCGCCGCCGAGAGCGTCGCCGCCAATTCGCGCTGCGCCGAATCCAGGTAGCGGTTGCGCGATGACATCGCCAGCCCATCCGATTCCCGCACGGTGGGCACCCCGATCACGTCGACACCAACGTTGAGGTCGGCCACCATCTGCCGGATCAGCGCCAGCTGCTGATAGTCCTTCTCGCCGAAGAAGATCCGGTCGGGGCGCACGATCTGCAGCAGCTTGAGCACCACCGTCAGCACGCCGGCGAAATGGGTCGGCCGAGCGGCGCCCTCGAGTTCGGCGGCCAGCGGACCCGGTTGCACCGTGGTGCGCAGACCGTCGGGATACATCGCCGCGGCGGTCGGCGCGAACACGATCTCGACACCTTCGTCGCGCAGCAACGCCAGGTCGTCGTCGAGGGTCCGCGGGTAGGCGTCGAGATCTTCGCCGGCACCAAATTGCAACGGGTTGACGAAGATCGACACCACGACCACCGAGCCGGGCACGCGTTTGGCGGCACGCACCAGCGCCAGGTGTCCGTCGTGCAGCGCGCCCATGGTCGGCACCAACATCACCCGCCGGCCGGTGTGCCGCAGCGCGCGGCTGACGTCGGTGACTTCGCGCGGCGTCGAGTACACGTTGAGTTCGCCGGGGTGAAGGGTTTGGGGCTGGCTGTCATGGCGCCAGCACCTCGACGACGTCGGCGGGAGCATGCGCGCGCCGCGCGGTCCGTAAGGCGTTCACCCGATAGGCCTCGGCCAACTGCGGGTCGACGCGGTTGAGTGCGGCCAGATGTTCGGCGACCGCGGCGGCGTCACCCCGGGCCACCGGGCCGGTCAGCGCGGCCTGTCCGCGTTGCAGCGTGTTCTGTAGCGCCGCCCGGGCCAGCGGCCCGATGATCCGTTCGGCGATGCCACCCGGCTGATCGTCGACGAGTTGTTGTCCGAGCAGTTCGCTGCCGCGCAGCGCGGCCCGCAACGCGTCGAGCGCATCGGCGACCACGGCCACGATGTGGTTGCCCGCGTGGGCCAGGGCGGCGTGATAGAGGACCCGCGCGTCCTCGCGCACACAGAACGGCTCCCCGCCCATCTCGAGCACCAGCGACTGCGCGATCGCCTGCCCGACGTCGTCGGCGGCGGTGATCCCGAAGCAGGTGTCGGGCAGTCGGCTGATGTCCTCGTCGGAGCCGGTGAAGGTCATCGCCGGGTGAATCGCCAGCGGTATGCAGCCGTCCTTGGCCAGCGGCGCCAGAATGTTGACGCCGTTGGCGCCGGACGTGTGCGCCACGATCGTTCCGGGTCGCACCGCCGACGTGGCGGCCAAGCCGGACACCAGGCCGGCGAGTTCGCTGTCCGGAACCGCCAGCAGCAGCAGCTCAGCGCCGGCGGCGACGTCCGGCGGCGCCAGCACCGGGGTATCGGGCAGCCGGCGCGCCGCACGCTGCCGGGATGCGTGGGAAATGGCGCTGCACGCGACCACGACGTGGTCGGCGCGCTCCAGCGCGACGCCCAACGCGGTTCCTACCCGGCCCGCGGAGATGATCCCCACCTTGAGCCTGGCCGGGCGCAAACCGTCGAACTGCACCATCGCAGACGGCCTCACAGTGTCTTGGTTTCGTTCCAGTCCCGCGCTGCGGGTACCGGACGGTCAGTAAGACTCTAGTCGATTTGCCAGGCAGCACCCAGTGTCATCCGTCACGCCGACGGCGCCCGCCGCCTGCCGGTGGGTTCGACCTGCAATCGCGCCAGCAGGTCGGCGACCGACTGACCACCGGATTGTGAGCGCCGCCCCTCCGACTGCTCCGGTCGTCCGCTTCCGCATCGGCGCTGCGATGCCGGGGTGTCGGCTCGGGCGGTGGCGCCGGCGCCAGCCGCGGCGGCGGTGGCGGTGGCGGCTCGCTCGTCTCGGTGACCGGCGCGGCCGCAACGCCGTCGTCGCGGTACTCCGTCGAATGCCGCGACTGCGACCGGCGATCCGACTCGCCGTACGCGCCAGGCGGGCCGCCCCCGGGATTCGTCCGGACTGGAATGCCGGGCCCGCCGGCGGCCCGTCAGTGGGTCGGGTGTATCCGCCTCGTCGGCACCGGACCAGTTGCTGCCCGGCGCACCGGCGGGCAACCACTGGCCGTCGGCCGCGGCCGGCTGCCACTGCGGCGATTCGGGCTGCATTTGTGGTTGCGGTTGCGGCTCGGGCGGTGGCGGCGGGGCTTGATAGGGCGGCCGGACCTGCTCGCGTGGCGGCGCGGGTCGTCGGGGCGCCAGCCCGGCGGGACCCGCACCTCGGACACGTCGATGATCGGCGATTCGTCGGTCCGCTCGAGCGCATTCTCCGGGGGAACCGTCGCTGACCCGATCGCTGGACACCCAGTCGACGGGTGCGCTTTCGCCGTTGCGGGCCCAGTCTGACTGCGAGTTCTCCAGCGCGCGGCGGTGGTCGAGGTCCGTGTCGAACAGGATCTCCAGGCTGGTGCGCAACGCGGCCAACTCCGCCCGCAGCGCCGCCACCTCGTCGGCGGCCTGGGCGCGCAGCTCGGAGGCCAGCTCGCGACGCAGCTGCGACTCCACCGTCAGCTCGTACTCGCGGCGGGCCGAGATTTCCCGATCCAACTGCAGGTCATAGACCAGCTTCAGGTCACGCACCTTGGACTGGTCCGCGTCGCTTTGCCTGCGGTAGAGCACCGAAACGAAGGCGCCGGCGACTGCGGCCCACAGCGCCAGGATCACAGCGAGCTTGAGCAGTTCCACGCGATTGGTGAAAACCAGTGCGGAACTGGCCCCCATCGCAAGGACCAGCAACGCCGTCAAGAGCACCCAACCCGGCCTGCGGCCGCCGCGCCGGACCCGGGCGCCGCGGGACAGAACGGTCATGGCCTGACTGTACCTGTGCGAGGTCATACCGCGTGTCGCGCGACTCCGGCGATTCTCGGCTAGCCCTCGGCGCCCTCGCCGTGCTCGGTCGGGTCCTGCGGGGACTTGCAGCAATGCTGTAGCCACAGGGCGGCGACCACCAACGCCAGCGCGCTGACGGCCGCCACCACCGCGCCGGAGGTGTCCTCGGCGGCGGCGCGCAGCCATGACCGCCGCGGCAGTAAGTACACCAACACCGCGAGCCACCAACCCAGCACCAGCGCACCGACCCATGCCGACGCCTTGGCGATCACCACGCTGCGTGCCACCGAAAGCGGATGCAGCCAGCCGGGCCCGTCACCGATCTCGCCGTCGCTGATCTTGGTGCGCACGTAGCGCGCCCACAGCGCCTCGCCGACCGCGACCGCGAGCAGCGACAGGCCGGTCCACACCGTGATCGGTGGGAACCACCGGTACAGCAGCAGCACCAGCAGATAACCCAGCACCCCGGCCCCGACCACCGCGGCCGTCAGCTCACGTTTGCGGGTGGGGCCCATCAGTCTGATTTCGGATTCGAGGGCCAGCTCGGATAACCGCACCCCGGCCCGGTCGGCCGGGTCCAGCTCGGCCAGCAGCCGGGCCACCGGTTGCGGCCCGCCGCTGACCGTCAGCTCGGCATCGGGGTCGACGGCCAGCCACGGGATCATCACGAACGCCCGCAGATGGGCCAGCGGGTGCGGCAACGTCAGGTCGCTTTCCACCGCGACCACTTCGGTCTTCCGAGGCCTCGCCGTAACAGGCGATCAGGTCCACGTCGAGGGTGCGCGGGCCCCAGCGCTGACCGCGGACCCGGCCCGCGGCCCGCTCGAACTCCTGGGCCCGGCCCAGCCAGGCGCGCCCGTCGCGGGCCGGGTCGTCGGCGATCAGCACCGCGTTGAGGAACGGTCCCTGCTCGACCTCGCCCCAGGGGTCGGTCTCATAGACCGGCGACACCGCGACGACCGCTTCGCCGAGCCCGTCGACGACCGACTGCAGCCGGGCCAGGCGGTCGCCCAGGTTGGAGCCGATCGAAAGCACGACGCGGGTCATAAGGCTCTGCCACCGGGGCCGGCGGGCACCACCGAACCGCGACCGCCGCGCCGCGACCGCCGGACCACCACCGCCACATCGGCGAATTTCTGCTCGATCGGAGCCTGCGGCTTGTGCACCACCACCTCGACGGCGTGCACGCGCTGGTCCTCCATCACGCGCTCGGCGATCTCGCCGCCGACCGCTTCGATCAGATTGCGCGGCGGGCCGGCCACGACGGCGGCCGCCAGCCGGGCCAGCGCGTCGTAGTCATAGGTGTCGGTCAGCTCGTCGCTCGCTGCGGCGTCGGCCAGGTCGATCCACACGGTGATATCGACGACGAAGTCCTGCCCGTTGACGCGCTCGTGCTCGAAGACCCCGTGCCGGCCGTGAACTGTCAAGCCGCGCAATTCGATTCGGTCAGCCATTACACCCCGTCCAGGCTCCCACGACCTTGAGGGCATCGACCGAGGCCCGCACGTCGTGCACCCGCACACCCCAGGCCCCGTGCAGGGCGGCCAGCGCGGAGATCACCGCGGTCGCCGTCTCCCGCCCTTCCGGCGGCCGCACCTCGCCGTCGGGCCCCGCGAGCAACGCACCGAGGAACCGCTTGCGCGAGGCGCCCAGCAGCACCGGGATGCCGGTGGCCACCAGCTCCGGCAACGCGTGCAGCAGCGCCCAATTGTGTTGGGCCGTCTTGGCGAATCCGAGTCCGGGGTCGATCACCAGGTTCCCCGGATCGACACCGGCCGCGATCGCGTCGTCGACGCCGGCGAGCAGCTCGGCGCGCACTTCGGCCACCACGTCGCGGTAGGACCGGGCCTGATGCGGGCGGTCGGCCGCCACCGGCCGCCAGTGCATCAACACCCACGGCACACCGGCTTCGGCCAGCAGCGGAGCCATCGCGGGATCGGCCCGTCCGCCGGACACGTCGTTGACGATCCGCGCGCCGTTCTGCAGGGCGGCACGTGCGACGTCCGCGTGCATGGTGTCGATGCTCACGGTAATCCCTTGAGCCGCAAGCTCTTTGACGACGGGAATCACACGATCCGTCTCGGCCCGGGGGTCGATCCGGGTGGCACCGGGCCGCGTCGACTCCCCGCCGACGTCGACGATCCGCGCACCTTCGGCGGCCATTGCCAGACCATGCGCCACGGCGGCGTCGGCATCGAGATAGCGCCCGCCATCGGAGAACGAGTCGTCCGTGACGTTCAGGACACCCATAACCTGCACAGGTTTGCGGCTCACTTACGCAGGATGAGGTCGAGCGCCTCGGCTCGAGAAGCGGCACTGGTCTTGAACTGGCCGCGCACCGCCGACGTCGTCGTGACGGCGCCGGGCTTGCGGACACCGCGCATCGCCATGCACAGGTGCTCGGCCTCGACCACGACGATCACGCCGCGCGGATCGAGTTTGTTCACCAGGGCGTCGGCGATCTGACTGGTGAGCCGCTCCTGCACCTGAGGCCGCTTGGCATAGAGGTCCACCAGCCGGGCGATCTTCGACAGCCCGGTCACCCTGCCGTCCTTGCCGGGGATGTAGCCGACGTGGGCCACCCCGTGGAACGACACCAGGTGATGTTCGCAGGTGGAGTAGAGCGGGATCTCCTTGACGATCACCATCTCGTCGTGGTCTTCGTCGAACATGGTGTTCAGCACCGATTCGGGGTCGGTGTAGAGCCCGGCGAACATCTCGCGGTAGGCGCGAGCGACGCGGGCCGGAGTGTCGCGCAAACCATCCCGGTCCGGGTCCTCGCCGATCGCGTAGAGCAACTCGCGGATCGCGGCCTCGGCACGTTCGTGGTTGAACGTGTGGACGCGCGGAGTCGCGGTGCGGCTATCCGGCTCCAAATCCGGTAGGGCCATCTGATTCTCCGTTCGTCAGCCCTGGGCCGGTGGGTTGGACCGGCTCACGTCCTCGTCCGGCTGCTCGGGAGACCTACCGGTGTCCGGGGTGGGTTGGGGCGGCGGCGGATAGGGCGGATAGGGCGGGTACGAGGGGTGCGCCGGCTGGGCCGACTGGCCCGACTGGCCCGGATAGCTCGGCGCAGGCTGCGGCCAATACGGCTGCTGGGGCGGTGCGGGCGGATACCAGTAACCCTGCTGATGCCGCTGATGCGGCGGCGGCCAGCCCGGCGCATGCCAGCCGGCCGGCGCACCGTAGTCAGGCTGGGTGGGTCCGTGCGGTTGGCGATCGGCGGCCCCGTGACCGCCGTGAGAACCGTTGGCGCCGTGGGCGTTTCGGTCAGCTTCGGCTCGCGCGGCCTCGGCGGCCTGGCTAGCCTGTGCGATAGCCGCCTTGAACGCCGGCTCGGCGACCGGCGGCGGCCAGGGCTCGCCGCGTTCGATCGCCAGCTCGCCGGGCGTCTTGATCGGCGGCTTGTCGGACGGGATGCGGCCACCGAAAGTCGTCGAACATGGTGAGCCGGGGCCGCTTTTCGACGTCGCCGAAGATCGCCTCCAGCTCGGGTCGGTGCAGCGTTTCCTTTTCCAGCAGCTCGCCGGCCAGGGTGTCGAGCACGTCGCGGTATTCGGTGAGGATCTCCCATGCTTCGGTGTGCGCGGCCTCGATGAGCTTGCGGACCTCGTCGTCGATGTCGCGCGCGACCTCGTGCGAGTAGTCGGCCTGCGTGCCCATGGTCCGGCCGAGGAACGGGTCACCGTGTTCGGTGCCGTACTTGACGGCACCGAGCTTGGAACTCATGCCGTACTCGGTGACCATCGCGCGGGCGATCTTGGTGGCCTGCTCGATGTCGGAGACCGCGCCGGTGGTCGGCTCGCGGAAACACCAGTTCCTCGGCGGCGCGCCCACCCATCGCGAACACCAGTTGCGCGATCATCTCCGATCGGGTCCGCAGACCCTTGTCTTCCTCGGGCACCGCCACCGCGTGTCCGCCGGTGCGTCCGCGGGCCAGGATCGTCACCTTGTAGACCGGGTCGATGTCCGGCATCGCCCAGGCCGCCAGGGTGTGCCCGCCCTCGTGATAGGCGGTGATCTTCTTCTCCTGCTCGCTGATGATGCGGCCCTTGCGACGTGGGCCGCCGATCACCCGGTCCACCGCCTCCTCCAGGGCGGCGCTGGTGATGACGGTGCCGTTCTCGCGGGCGGTCAGCAGCGCCGCCTCGTTGACGACGTTGGCCAGGTCGGCGCCGGTCATGCCGACGGTCCGCTTGGCCAGCCCGTCGAGGTCGGCGTCCGGGGCGATCGGCTTCCCTTGGAGTGCACCCGCAGCACCGCGCGGCGACCCGCCAGGTCGGGGTTGGACACTGGGATCTGCCGGTCGAAGCGGCCGGGCCGCAACAGCGCGGGGTCGAGGATGTCGGGCCGGTTGGTGGCGGCGATCAGGATGACACCGGCGCGATCGTCGAAGCCGTCCATCTCGACCAGCAACTGGTTCAGCGTCTGCTCGCGCTCGTCGTGACCGCCGCCTAGTCCGGCGCCGCGCTGACGGCCCACCGCGTCGATCTCGTCGACGAAGATGATGCACGGGCTGTTCTGCTTGGCCTGCTCGAACAGGTCCCGCACCCGCGAGGCACCGACGCCGACGAACATCTCGACGAAATCGGAGCCCGAGATGGTGAAGAACGGCACACCGGCTTCACCCGGCCACCGCACGGGCCAGCAGCGTCTTGCCGGTTCCCGGCGGCCCGTACAGCAGCACGCCCTTGGGGATCTTGGCGCCCAGCGCCTGGTACCGACTCGGGTTCTGCAGGAAGTCCTTGATCTCGTAGAGCTCCTCGACCGCCTCGTCGACGCCGGCGACGTCGGCGAACGTGGTCTTGGGCATGTCCTTGGTGAGCATGCTTGGCGCGGGACTTGCCGAATCCGAAGCCCATCCGGGCGCCGCCCTGCATGCGGGAGAACATCACGAACAGGCCCACCAGCAACAGCAGCGGCAGCACGTAGACCAGCAATTCGCCCAGGATGCTGCCCTCGTTGACGACGGTGCTGACTTTGGCGTTCTTAGCGGTGAGCGCGTTGAAAAGATCGACCGCGTACCCGGACGGGTATTTGGTGATGACCTTGTCCGAATTCTCGGTGTCGTTGTTGCCCTTTTTCAGGGTCAGCCGCAACTGCTGCTCGCGATCGTCGATCTGCGCGCTCTTGACGTTGTCGCCGTTGATCTGCGACATCGCCACCGAGGTGTCGACGGGCTTATAACCGCGGGTGTCGTCACTGAAGTAAAAGAACGACCAGCCCAGCAGCACCACGACAGCGATCGCCGTGATGGTGCGGATCACGTTTTTCCGGTTCATCAATCATCGGCCGTTGAGGCCAGGTCCTTCCCCGATAACACGTCGCTGGAAAAGTCCAGGCTACCGCCCGTGGCGATCGCCAGTTCCGGCGGAGCCGGGACGCAGCGGGTCGCCACCTATCCTGCTGAGACAACGTCCAGCAGTTCCCGAGTGTGACGCCAGCGTCAGGTTGGCCCGGGTCGAGCAGTCACTCGTAGTAGCGGGCCTCGACGACATTGCCGTCCGGATCAGCGAAGTAGAACGCCTGCGGCGCCCACCCTTGGGCCCCGAAGTTATGGTCCCTGCGCGCGCTGGTGTCCACGCCCGCTGCCTGAAGACGCGCATCCAGCGCGTCGTACTCGGCCCGCGACAGCGCAAGGCAAACGTGATTGACCGGATGGCCGGCACTGCCTTTGGCCATCTCGAGTGGCATCAGGTCGATGAGGGAGTCCTCGCACACCCGCACGCTCGGGAACGGCGCCTCCCCGGCCTCGAACTCGCTGAACCGCACCGGGGCAAGCCCGACCACCCTCGTGTAGAAGTCCACCGCCGCCCGCGGATCCTTCGTCCACAGAACTATGTGATCCAACCGCATCAGCCGATAATGCGCGGCTGCGATCGCAGGTAACAAGCTCTTCTCAGGCCGTCTGCCGTTGTGATTTGGTGAGACGATGGCGCGTATCAACCGAACGGTTAGTGGACACCAATGGTGTGCGGCTGCGGGTGATCGAGGCCGGGGAACCGGGCGCACCGGTGGTGGTCCTGGCCCACGGCTTTCCCGAACTGGCGTACTCCTGGCGGCACCAGATTCCGGTCCTCGCCGACGCCGGCTACCACGTGCTGGCTCCGGATCAGCGCGGCTACGGCGGCTCTTCGTGTCCCGACGCGATCGAGGCCTACAACATTCACGAGTTGACCGCTGACCTGGTCGGCCTGCTCGACGACGTCGGCGCCGAGCGCGCCGTCTGGATCGGACACGACTGGGGCGCCATGGTGTTGTGGAACATGCCACTGCTGCACCCCGACCGGGTCGCGGCGGTCGCCGCGCTGAGCGTCCCCCCGCTACCCCGCCCGCGCCAGCCGCCGATGCAGGCTTTTCGTCGCATCTTCGGTGAAAACTTCTTCTACATGCTCTATTTCCAGGAGCCGGGTGTCGCCGACGCCGAACTCAACGGCGACCCCGCCCGCACGATGCGCCGGATGATCGGCGGCTTGCGACCACCAAGCGATGAGGGCGCCGCGATACGCATGGCGGCCCCCGGTCCCGAAGGCTTCATCGACCGGATGCCGGAGCCCGACGGCGCTGCCCGACTGGATCAGCCAGGACGAGCTCGACCACTACATCGCCGAATTTTCCCGCACCGGATTCACCGGCGGCCTGAACTGGTATCGCAACATGGATCGCAACTGGGAGACCACCCCAGAGCTCGCGGGCGCCATGATCACGGTGCCGTGCTTATTCATCGGCGGGACAGCCGATCCGGTGTTGACGTTCACCCGCACCGACCGTGCCGCCCAGGTTGTCTCCGGCCCTTACCAGCAGGTGATGATCGACGGGGCCGGGCACTGGCTGCAGCAGGAGCGACCCGACGTGGTGAACGAGACGCTTCTCGGACTTCCTCAAAGGAGTGGAATGGTGATGGGTGCCCCGCTGCGTTTCGGTGTCTTTGTCACTCCGTTTCACCCGATCGGCCAATCCCCAACGGTGGCACTGGAATACGACATGGAGCGGGTGGTCGCGCTGGACCGCCTGGGGTTCGACGAAGCGTGGTTCGGCGAGCATCACTCCGGCGGCTACGAGCTGATCGCCTGCCCGGAAGTGTTCATCGCGGCCGCCGCGGAGCGGACCAAGCACATCCGGCTGGGTACCGGGGTGGTCTCGCTGCCCTACCACCATCCGCTCATGGTGGCCGACCGCTGGGTGCTGCTGGACCACCTGACGCGCGGCCGGGTCATGTTCGGCACCGGTCCCGGCGCGCTGCCGTCGGACGCCTACATGATGGGTATCGACCCGATCGAACAGCGGCGGATGATGCAGGAGTCCCTCGAGGCGATCCTCGCGCTGTTCCGCGCCGCACCCACCGAGCGAATCGACCGTCACTCCGACTGGTTCACCCTGCGCGACGCACAGTTGCACATCCGCCCCTACACCTGGCCGTATCCGGAAATCGCCACGGCCGCAATGATTTCCCCGTCCGGACCGCGGCTGGCCGGAGCGCTGGGCACGTCGCTGCTGTCACTGTCGATGTCGGTGCCCGGCGGCTACGCGGCGCTGGAAACCACCTGGGACGTGGTGCGCGAGCAGGCCGCCAAGGCCGGCCGGGACGAGCCGGACCGCGCCGATTGGCGAGTGCTGTCCATCATGCATATCGCCGACAGCCGCGATCAGGCGATCGACGACTGCACCTACGGGCTGCAGGATTTCGCCAACTACTTCGGGGCGGCCGGGTTCGTGCCGTTGTCCAACACGGTCGACGACGCCCAGTCGCCGCACGAGTTCGTCGAAGAGTATGCGGACAAAGGAAATTGCTGCATCGGGACACCCGACGACGCGATCGCCCACATCGAAGACCTGCTCGACCGGTCGGGAGGTTTCGGAACGCTGTTGATGCTTGGCCATGACTGGGCCTCACCGGAAGCGACGTACCACTGCTATGAACTGTTCGCCCGCAAGGTGATTCCCCATTTCAAGGGACAGCTGGAGGCGCCGCGCTCATCGCACGACTGGGCCAGGGGCAGGCGCGACCAACTGATCGGCCGCGCCGGCGAAGCCGTGGTCAAAGCCATTACCGAGCATGTCGAGGAACACAAGACGGAGGCCAAGTGATGCGCGCTTCGGTGCTACGCGACGGGCGGATGGTCTACCGGGACGACGTGCCCGAGCCGGTGCCCGGTCCAGGTCAGGTGCTGGTGCGGGTGCGTGCGTGTGGAATCTGTGGCTCGGATTTGCATTTCGCCGCCCACGGCAGCCATGTGCTGGAGATGAGCAACCGGGTCGCGCGCGGTGCGGGCGGCATGGAGGTCGCCCTGGAACGCGATGTCTTCATGGGCCACGAATTCAGCGCCGAAATACTCGACGCCGGCCCTGATACCGAGACCCATCCCGCCGGGAACCTTGGTCACGTCGCTTCCGGTGTTGTTGTCCGACAAGGGAATCGACCCGATCGTCTACAGCAACAGCACGATCGGCGGCTACGCCGAGCGGATGCTGCTCTCGGCGCCGCTGCTGATACCAGTCCCGAACGGTCTGGACCCGAGACATGCCGCGCTGACCGAACCCATGTCGGTGGGCTTGCACGCCGTCAACAAGTCCAACATCCAGCCCGGCGAGGTCGCTTTGGTCATTGGTTGCGGCCCGATCGGCATCGCCATCATCGCCGCCCTTCGCACGCGCGGCGTCGAAACCATTGCAGCGGCTGATTTTTCACCGAAGCGGCGCGAACTGGCCGCCACGATGGGCGCGCATCAGACGCTCGATCCGGCACAGGGCTCCCCGTTCGACTCAGTCAAGCCCAAAGTCGTGTTCGAGGCGGTCGGGGTACCCGGAGTCATCGACGACATTTTGCTGCGGGCGCGGCACGGCACACGGCTGGTGGTCGCCGGGGTGTGCATGCAACCCGACACCATGCATCCGTTCTTCGGGATCGCCAAAGAGGTCAACATCCAATTCACGCTCGCCCAAACCCCGGACGAATTCGCCGAGACGCTGCGCGCGCTGGCGCGAGGGCGAGATAGACGTCAGCCCCCTGATCACCGGCGAGGTCGGCCTGGACGGGGTGGGCCAGGCGTTCGACGACCTGGCCGACCCCGAGCGGCACTGCAAGATTTTGGTCACTCCTTAGTCGGGGTACCGACTACTCGGTCATACATCGACTGCAGATGGCAGATGTTTACTGCTATCCCTTGCGGAAGAAAATACCTAACTTCGTCAGCGAGTGTGTTGGCCGTGTTAAGCGATAGTTGCACGTGAGCGGGTAGCAGGTGGTACTCGGCGTTCGACACGAGGACGCCGATGAGGTGGAACCTGCTACGGCGACGCTGGGGGACGCAGGCCACCCCGCGCGCCAACACCACGGCCGCTTCGCGCGCCATCCGATCCGGGATCGAGGCTGCCATTTCGGCCAAAACTGCCAATTCAGCCGCGGCAATAAATACACTGCCTTAGCCACGGCACTGTGTGCCGTGACGCTGAGAAGGAGTGGAATACCCCAGAAACCCAGCTTGGCGGCTGACAGCGGCTTCGCCGGGTTGATCGGAACAATCTGTCGGACCCCACATCTATAATCGAAAGTATGTTCGAATCGATGCGGGATCAGGCGCCGTCGGCCCTGGTGGCCGAGATCGAGTCCGGGCATCGGCAGGAGTCGGTGCTGGTTGCCCGGCGGATGGCGGCGGTGGCGGCATTGCTGCGACAGCGGGTCGCCGCGGCCGAGCGGGCCGAGGAGCAGCACGAGTACGCGGTGATCGACGGGTTCGACCAAACCACCGCCGAGGTGGCGGCCGCCATGAACCTGTCCCCCACGGGCGCCAGCTATCTGGTGTCGTACGCCGAGGCACTCGACAGAAGGCTGCCCAAGGTTGCGGCTCTGCTGGCCGAGGGCCGAACCGATTGGCGCACCGTGCGATTGATCATCAGCCGCACCGATCTGGTCACGGACGACGAGCTGGTTGCCAAGCTCGACCAATCGCTGGCCGCGCGCATCGGCAAGTGGCACGGCTGGTCGAGGCAACGAATCGTCAACGCCGTCGACGCCGCGGTGCGGGCCACCGATCCCGACGCCGCCCGCGAGCGTCGGGAGGCCGCCGAGGACGACCGACACATCGGAATCACCGCCCACGACAACGGGATGGCCGAGATCTACGGAACTGTCGCCGCGGCGGCCGCGACGGCCTTCGACCGGCGACTCTCCCAGCTTGCCAAGCAGGTGTGCCCGGCGGACCCGCGGACGATGGATCAGCGCCGCGCCGACGCATTGGCCGCGCTGACCCAGGGCCGCCGCCTGGCCTGCGCATGCGGACAGCCGGACTGCCCGACACGGGCCGAGGTTGATGCCACCGAGCGCGATCCGGGCGGGGCCCGGGTCGTCATCAACGTGGTGGCCAGCGAGCAGACCGTCTGCGGCGGCAGCGATGCGCCCGGCTATCTGGAGGGCTACGGAGTCATCGACGCCGAGCAGGTTCGCCGATTGGCCGACGCCGCATCGGTTCTCATCGCGAATCCGCTTACTAGCCCGGTGGAGGCGCTGCGTTATCAGCCATCGGCGGCGTTGGAGCGCGCCGTGCGGTGCCGTGACCTCACCTGCCGCTTCCCCGGGTGCAGCCGCCCCGCCGTTGCCTGCGACATTGACCACACCATCCCGTTTAACCATGCGGATCCGGCGGCCGGCGGACGGACGGTGCTTTGGAACCTGAAATGTCTTTGTCGCCAACATCATCGACTCAAGACGTTCGGCGGCTGGCGCGACACGCAACTGGCCGATGGCACCGTCATCTGGACTTCGCCGTCTGGACATACTTACCGGACCTCACCAGCCGGGACTGATCTCTTCCCACAGCCGCGCGGGCCGGCATGCGCGCCGCCGGACGCCAACAGGCGAAGCCACGTCGAAGCAACGAAGCACTCGAATTGCCCAGGCGCGCAAGCACAACCGCGAGCGACGACCCGTCAACGAAGCACGGCGCTGGTTGGAGCAAGCCCGAAAGCAAGAGATCGCGGCGCGCAAGTTTCGAAACCACATGCGCGACATGCTGTTTCTGTTCAAGGGCACATCGAGCACCAGCCCCTTCTGCACCTGGGTGAACGATCCCCGAGAACCCGAAGAATTGCCTGCGGACTGGATGCCCGACAAACCGGCCGTGGCAGCGCTGCCCGACGATCCACCCTTCTAGATAGGGTCCACACATGCGCGGTTCGTCCGCAGATCGATTGCCTTGGCCGCCGCCGGTTTGACCGTCGTCACGCTGTCGGCGTGTAACAAACACAACGCGGCACCGCCCGGGGCGAATCCGCGCCAAGTGACCGTCATCGGCTCGGGGCAAGTCCAGGGCGTGCCGGACACCTTGACCGCCAACGTCGGCATCGAGTTCACCGCGCCCGATGTCACCACCGCGATGAACCAGACCAATGACCGCCAGCAAGCGGTGATCAACGCGTTGGTCGGCGCCGGAATGGACCGCAAGAACATCAGCACCACCACGGTCAACCTGCAACCCCAGTACAGCAACCCCGAGCCCGCGGCACCGCGACCATCACCGGCTACCGCGCCACCAACGCGATCGAGGTCAAAATCCACCCGACCGACGCCGCGTCGAAGTTGCTGGCGCTCATCGTCAGCACCGGCGGCGACGCCACCCGCATCAGCTCGGTCAGCTACTCGATCGCCGACGACTCGCAGCTGGTCAAGGACGCGCGTGCGCGGGCCTTCCAGGACGCCAAGAACCGCGCCGACCAGTACGCGCAGCTGTCCGGCCTTCAGTTGGGCAAGGTGCTGTCGATCTCGGAGGCATCGGGCTCGGCGCCGGTTCGGGAGGACCGCCGGCACCGCCGAGGAGTATGGCCGTCGCCGGTACCAGCTGGAACCCGGCCAGCAGACGGTCAGCTTCTCGGTGACCGCGGTGTGGGAGCTGGACTAGAGCTGGACTAAGCCTCATAGACCCTGGGATCCAGCAGTCCCGATGTAGGGCAGGTCGCGGTAGCGCTCGTCGTAATCCAGGCCGTACCCCACGACGAAATCGTTGGGAATGTCGAAGCCCACATAGTTGATTTCGACGTTGGCGCCAACCGCGTCGGGCTTGCGCAGCAAGGTGCACACCCGCAGCGAGCGCGGATGCCGGGTGGTGATGTTGCGCGACAGCCACGACAAGGTCAGGCCCGAGTCGACGACGTCCTCGACGATCAGGACGTGACGGTCGGTGATGTCGCGGTCGAGGTCCTTGAGGATGCGCACCACCCCCGACGAGGACGTCGACGATCCGTAGGAGCTGACGGCCATGAATTCGAACTGGGTCGGTAGCGGGATAGCGCGCGCGAGGTCGGTGACGAAGAGCACAGCGCCCTTGAGCACGGTGATCAACAGCAGATCATGGCCGCTGGCAGCCGAGAGGTCACGGTAGTCGTCGCCGATTTGGGCGCCCAGCTCCGCGATGCGGGCCTGAATTTGCTCCTCGGTGAGAAGTACCGACTTGATATCCCCCGGGTACAGCTCCGGTGGCTGTCCGGGGGTGATCGCCGAGGAGATCTGCTGCACGACCACAGCGTGCCACGCCAGCGGGCGAAATCGCTACACGGGCTCGCTGCGCAATAGCAGTACGCCGTCGCGCCGGCCCGCGATCAATCGCTGACCACGCAATGTGGATCCGACCGCCACCCCGCCCTGGCCCCGCCACGCGGTCACCAGCATGTCGACGCCGCGAATTTGCTTGTCGGTCAGCCCGGTCGCACCGCCGGCCAGTAACCAGCCGCGGATCACCCGGCGTCGAATCACGTCCGGCAGCGCGCCCAGGGCCTGGGTTTGTAGCCCGGCCCCGGCCGTGACCGCGGGCAGCGCCTGCGCGGCGAGCGTGTCGATCAGCTCGGTGTCCTCGCGCAACGCCGTGGCGGTGCGTGCCAGCGCCTCGGCGACCCCGCCGCCCAGCACGTCTTCCAGCAGCGGCAGCACCTCGTGGCGCAGCCGGGTCCGGGTGAAGCGGCGGTCGGCGTTGTGCGGGTCCTGCCATGCGGTCAGGCCCAGCTCCGCGCACGCGGCGTGCGTCACGGCGCGCCGAACCCCCAGCAAGGGCCGGCACCACGGCGGATCGTGCGGGCGCATCCCGGCGATCGAGCGCGCCCCCGAACCGCGGCCCAGCCCCAGCAGCACCGTCTCGGCTTGGTCGTCGAGCGTGTGCGCCAGCAGCACCGGGCCTTCGTGATAGGCGCCCAGCGCGGCGTAGCGGGCGGCTCGGGCCGCCGCCTCGGGTCCGCCCTCGTTGCCCACTCGCACGCAAAGCACTTGTGCGTCAACGCATCCCAGCGCCACGGCCTGCGCCCGCGCGGTCTCGGCGACGGCAGCCGAATCGTGACTGCAGGCCGTGATCCACGATCAGCGCGGTGGTCGGCCGCAGCGGGGCGGCAACAGCGGTGAGCGCCAACGAATCCGGGCCGCCGGACAGCGCGACACACCAGCCAGCGAGGGCGCCGTCGGCGGTGAGATGGTCCTTGACGAACGCCTCGACAGCTGTGCGCAGCTGCCCTACAGCACCCGGTCGATCCATCGCTGCGGGTGTTCGATCTCTTCGGGCAACGGCAGCGTTTCGGGACCAGACCAGATCGTGTTGAACCGCTCCATTCCGACCCGGCCCACCACGTGGTCGACGAACGCCTTGCCGCGGGTGTATTGGCTGAGCTTGGCGTCCAGGCCCAGCAGTGCGCGCAGCAACCGCTGCAGTGGTGGTTGCTTGCGATGGCGACGCTCGTCGAACCGGCCGCGGATGGTGGCGACCGACGGCACCACCATCGGCCCGACCGCGTCCATCACGTGATCGGCGTGGCCCTCCAGCAGCGTGCCCAGCACCAGAAGCTGATCCAGGGCCTTGCGCTGCGGCTCGGACTGCACGGCTCGCACCAGCGCGAGGATGCCCGAATCGCTGCCATCGGCCCGGGAGGAGCCGACCGCCCCGTCACCGCGGCTGCGGACAAAGTCGGCGAGCCGGTTCACGATCTGGCCGACGTCTTCTGCGGATTCCTGGGTCAGCAAACCCAGCGACTCCGACATGTAACCGGACAGCCAGCGGTTGGCGGTGAACTGCACGCGGTGGGTCACCTCATGCAGGCACACCCACAGTCGGAAATCGGAGGGCTCTACCCGCAATTGCCGTTCGACGGCAATGACATTGGGATACACCAGCAGCAGGCTTCCCTTTTCGGCGTGTTCGGCTTTAGCGAACGGGTCGTACTGACCGAGGATCCCGGACGCCACAAACGCCAGCACGGCACCCGTCTGCGCACCGGTGAGCCGACCGGTGAAAAAGCCGCGCGGCTTGTCGGTCCCGTTCGTCATCACGCGCATCGACTCCGCCGCCGCGCGGACCCACTCCGCCCGGTCGACGATGCGGGCCGCGGGCACTGACCCTTCGGTGACCAGACCGGTGACGTCGCGCACCGGCGGCTCGGCCTTCGCCGCCAACGCGGTCAGCTCGTCGATCGCCTGCCGGCGGGTGTAGTCGCTGGACGGCGGACCCGGACGCGCCAGTCGCGACCCGACGGTCGCGGCGAATTGCCAGTCCACGGTGGCACCCAGGGTCAGGTCGGGGGAAGGGGAAGGCGAAGTGGTCATGCGCACCCGCATGTCCACAGCTTGCTGGCCAACGCATCCATCGCGTTGCGCCCATTCGGGCCGGCGCCGTTGGAGATGAATGCGAACGTAAGCACCCGCCCGCCGGCGTCGGTAAGCACGCCGACCAACGAGTTGACGGCGGTCAGCGACCCGGTCTTGGCGCGCAACCAGCCCGCCGGACCCAGGTTGGTGGCCGGGTCGAGAAATCGGTCGGCCAGGGTGCCGCTGCCACCGGCGATCGGCAGCAGGTCCAAGAGCGCCCGCAACGACGGCTGGTCCGGGCCCGCCGCCGCCTGCGCCGTGCCGTCGAGAGTCTTGGCCGTCAAACGGTCGTTCGACCGACAACCCGCTGGAATCCACCAGCGCGGCGCCGGTGGTGTCGATGTGCGCATTGCTCAACCGGTTGGTCACGGCGTCGACCGCGCCGGCGAAGCTCAGCGGCCGATTGATGGCCGCCGCCACCTCCCGGGCGATGCATTCGGCCAGCACGTTGTCGGAATGGTCCATCATCTCCGACAGCACCTGAATCAACGGCGCCGACTGCACCACGGCCAGCTGCCGCCCGCCCGAAGGTGCCTTGGCGATGGTCACCGCCCCGGGATCCAGGCCGAGGGCCTTGGCCAGCTCCCGTCCGGCGTCCAGGGCGGGCGTCTTCGTCCGTCGCGAGTTGACGGTGCTCGGCTGGATGCGTCCGGCGTCGATCATCGCCGACTCGATCGGGGCGATGTCGCCGTTGTCCACATCGGATGGATCCCAGCCCGGCGCCATCGTCGGACCGCTGAACAACGAGGTGTCCACCTGGACCGCCGTCGGCGTCATGCCGCTGCGCCGCACCTGTTCGACCAGGTCACTGATCCGCGGCGCACCCCGATACCAGGTGGGCTGGTCGGGGGGCGCCGCCGACAGCGTCGGATCCCCGGCACCCACCAGCACGACGGGCCCCTGGGCGTTTTGGCTGCCCGCCACCACCCGGGTGCTGAGCCGTGCCTGGCGGTCCAGTGTCAGCAGCGCCGCGGCCGCCGTTAAGACCTTGTTGGTCGACGCCGGCACCAACGGCACATCGTCGGCCATCTGCCACAGCTCTTTGCCGGTCATGGCGTCGGTGATGCGGCCGCCCAACTTGCCCAGATTGGGATCGGCCAGCCGCCGGCGCCAATACGGCCGCCAGCCCGCCGGCGCTGGGTACCGCGGCGGTGTCGGCCACCGGGACGATTCCCGGCTTGACCGTCGGCGGCCGCGGCGGCGGTACCGTGGCCCGCACGCCGCTGGTGCCGTGATTGCCCATGGTGAAGAACGCCGCGGCCGCCACCACGGCGGCGACAAACGCCAGCACGGCGAACCCGACGAATACCTGGGTGAATTTCCGCCGGCGAGTAGAATTCATCCCTCTCCTGACTGTCTGGTCCCATTCTGCCGAACCAGTCAGAATGCGCTCGATTAGGGTGTATCCGCGACCCACCCAGACTGTTTCCCTGCAAAGGAGCCGACGCCGTGCAATTCGACGTGACCATCGAAATTCCGAAGGGCAGCCGCAACAAGTACGAGGTAGACCACGAGACGGGACGGGTGCGGCTGGATCGCTACCTCTACACCTCGATGGCCTACCCGACCGACTACGGGTTCATCGAGGACACCCTCGGCGAAGACGGCGACCCGCTGGACGCGCTGGTGCTGCTGCAGGAGCCGCTGTTCCCCGGCGTCCTGGTGGAGGCGCGTCCGGTTGGGATGTTCCAGATGGTCGACGAGGCCGGCGGCGACGACAAGGTGCTCTGTGTTCCGGCCGGCGACCACCGCTGGGATCACATCGAAGACATCGGTGATGTTCCGGAACACCAGCTGCATGTCATCAAGCACTTCTTCACGGAATACAAGGCGCTGGAGCCGGGCAAATTCGTGAAGGCAGCGGATTGGGTGGGCCGCGCCGAGGCCGAGGCCGAGGTGCAGCGCTCGGTGGAGCGGTTCAAGAAGGGCGCGCACTGACGACAGCTGCACAGGGGCCCATCGCGCGCGGCAGCATGGCCCGGGTCGGTACGGCGACCGCGCTGACCGCGCTGTGCGGCTACGCGGTGATCTATCTGGCCGCCCGCGACCTGGCCCCGAGCGGCTTCTCGGTGTTCGGGGTTTTCTGGGGCGCGTTCGGCCTGGTCACCGGCGCCGCCAACGGCCTGCTGCAGGAAGCCACCCGGGAGGTCCGCTCGACCGGCTACTTCGACGTGTTGCCGGACAGCCGCACCCATCCGATGCGGGTCGGCGCGCTGCTCGGCGTCGCCGCGGCCGTCGTGATCGCCGGTAGCGCACCGTTGTGGAGCGGGCGGGTGTTCGTCGAGCAGCGCTGGCTGTCGGTGGCGCTGCTCAGCGTCGGGCTGGCCGGGTTCTGCCTGCACGCCACGCTGCTGGGGATGCTGGCCGGCACCAACCGCTGGACGCAGTACGGAGCGCTGATGGTGACCGACGCGCTCATCCGGGTGACGGTCGCCGCGGCGACGTTCGTGATCGGCTGGGGCCTGGGCGGTTACTTGTGGGCAACCGTTGCCGGCGCGGTGGCCTGGCTGATCATGCTCGTGGCGTCACCCGCGGCGCGCGCGGCGGCGCACCTCATGACGCCCGGCAGCGTCGCGATGTTCTTGCGGGGCGCCGCGCACTCGATCACCGCCGCCGGCGCCAGCGCGATCCTGGTGATGGGATTTCCGGTGCTGCTCAAGCTGACCTCGAATCAGCTTGGGGCACAAGGGGGCGTCGTCATCCTGGCCGTCACGTTGACCCGCGCACCGCTGCTGGTGCCGCTGACCGCCATGCAGGGCAACCTCATCGCTCATTTCGTCGACGAGCGCACCGACCGGCTCCGCGCGCTGATCGCGCCGGCGGCGATCATCGGCGGCATCGGCGCGCTCGGGGTGCTGGCGGCCGGCGTGGTGGGCCCGTGGTTGCTGCGCATCGCGTTCGGGCCGCAGTACGACGCGGGCAGCGCGCTGCTGGCATGGCTGACCGCCGCCGCGGTGGCGATCGCCATGCTCACGCTTACCGGCGCTGCCACGGTGGCGGCCGCGCTTGCATCGGGCGTACTCGCTGGGCTGGGTCGGTGCGACGGTGGCGTCGGGCTTGTTGCTGTTGCTGCCGCTGCCGCTGCAGACCCGCACGGTGGTCGCCCTGTTGTGCGGCCCGCTGGTGGGAATCGGTGTCCATCTGGTGGCGCTGGCGCGCGCCGGGCGCCCAGCGGGCTGATCCTGGCTAACCTTGGGGGCACAAATGGCCACTCAAACGCGCTACCCCGACGTCTGGATCGTCGTTCCCGCCTTCAACGAAGCCGCTGTCATCGGCGAGGTCGTCGCCGACCTGCGCTCGGTGTTCGACCACGTCGTCTGTGTGGACGACGGCAGCGCCGACGGCACCGGCGAGATCGCGCTTGCGGGCCGGGGCGCACCTGCTGCGCCATCCGATCAACCTGGGTCAGGGCGCGGCCATCCAGACCGGCGTCGAGTACGCCCGCAGGCAACCCGGGGCGCAAGGTGTTCGCCACGTTCGACGCCGACGGCCAACACCGCATCAAAGACCTGGCCGCGATGATCGACCGGCTGGCCGCGGGCGACGTCGACGTGGTCATCGGAACCAGGTTCGGGCGGGCCCCAGCCGGCCCGGCGAGCCGGCCGCCGCTGCTGAAGCGGATCGTGCTGCGCACCGCCGCGCGGTTGAGCCCGCGCGGTCGCCAGCTGGGGCTCACCGACACCAACAATGGGCTGCGGGTGTTCAACAAGAAGGTCGCCGACGGGCTGGACATCACCATGAGCGGGATGAGCCACGCCAACGAGTTCGTCATGCTGATCGCCGAAAACGATTGGCGCGTGGTCGAAGAACCGATCGAGGTGCTCTACACCGAATACTCGAAGTCGAAGGGGCAGCCGCTGCTCAACGGCGTCAACATCATCTTCGACGGATTCCTGCGAGGAAGGATGCCAGATGAACTGGATCCAGGTATTACTGATCGGGTCGATCGTCGCGCTGCTGGTGTACCTGCTGCGGTCGCGGCGCAGTTCACGGTCCAAGGCCTGGGTCAAGGTCGGCTATGTCTTGTTCGTGCTGGGCGGTATCTACGCCGTGCTGCGGCCCGACGACACCACGGTGGTCGCGCACTGGTTCGGGGTGCGCCGCGGCACCGACCTGATGCTCTACGCGCTGATCATGGCGTTCAGCTTCACCACGCTGAGCACCTATATGCGGTTCAAGGACCTCGAGCTGCGCTACGCGCGGCTGGCGCGGGCCGTCGCACTAGAGGGCGCACAGGAGCCCGAGCAGCACTAGCGGGCTAGTGCGTATGCGTCCGCCGGAAGTACTCCACCGTCCGGCGCACGCCTTCGTCCAGCGCGACTTGCGGGCGCCAGCCCAAAACCCTTTCGGCCAAACCGATGTCGAGGCAGGACCGCTTCAGATCACCCAGCCGCGGCGGGAGCAAACTCCGGGTCGTCGGGCCCACCGACGGCCGCCGCCACCGCGGTGTGCAGGGCGCGGTCTGAGGTCTCGACGCCGGTGCCGATGTTGAAGCGCTGCCCGCCGCCCGACGTCGCCGGACGCCTTGACGAAGGCGTCCACCACGTCGTCGACGAACACGTAGTCGCGGGTGTTGGTGCCGCCCTCGCCGAACACCTTGGTGGGCTTACCCGACAGCAGCGCCTGGGCGAAGATCGCCACCACGCCCGCCTCGCCGTGCGGATCCTGGCGGGGGCCGTAGACGTTGGCCGGCGCGATGTGCGAGCAGTCCAGGCCGTACAGATGGCGGAACGTGTTCAGGTAGATCTCGCCCGCCACCTTGCCCGCGGCATACGGCGACGCCGGGTCGGTGGGCACCGTTTCGGGGGTCGGGAACTGGGTCGGGGTGCCGTAGATGGATCCGCCCGACGAGGTGTGCACGATCTTGCGGACGTCGGCCTGCCGAGCGGCTTCGGCCAGGCGCACGGTGCCGATCACGTTGACCGACGCGTCGAATTGCGGGTTGGACACCGAGCGCCGCACGTCGATCTGCGCGGCCAGGTGGAACACCACCTCGGGCCGGTGCTCGTCGAGGATGCCGTCGAGATCCGCGGTGACGATGTCCGCCTCGATGAAGACGTGTGCGGGATTGTCGGCCAGATGCTCGAGGTTGGTGGCCCGGCCGGTCGCGAAATTGTCCAGCCCCACAACCGTGTGACCGTCCGCCAGCAGACGGTCGACTAGCGTCGACCCGATGAAACCGGCCGCCCCGGTGACCAATGCGCGCACCGGCCCACCATACCGGCGGGTCGTTGTGGCCGCGGCCACGCTGGTTGCCGTGCAGCTGGTGATCCGCGGGGTGCTGGCCTTTCGTGGCTACTTCTACTGGGACGACCTGATCCTGGTCGGCAAGGCCGGCACCGAGGGTTTGCTGTCGCCGTCGTACCTGTTCGACGACCACGACGGCCACGTGATGCCGGCCGCCTTCCTGGTCGCCGGGGCGATCACCCGGTTGGCGCCGCTGGTGTGGACGGGTCCCGGCGATCAGCCTGGTGGTGCTGCAGCTGCTGGCCTCGCTGTCGCTGTTGCGTGCGCTGCACGTCATCCTCGGCTGGCGGCCGGTGCTGCTGATCCCGCTGACGTTCGCGCTGTTCACGCCGTTGGGCGTGCCGGGGTTCGCCTGGTGGGCGGCGGCGCTGAACTCGCTGCCGATGCTGGCCGCGCTGGCGTGGGTCTGCGCCGACGCGATCCTGCTGGTGCGCACCGGCAACCAGCGCTACGCGGTGACCGGTGTGCTGGCCTACCTCGGCGGGCTGTTGTTCTTCGAGAAGGCCGCGGTGATCCCGTTCGTCGCGTTCGCCGTGGTGGCACTGCTGTGCCATGTTCAGGGCGGGGTGATCCAGGGTCGGCGTTGCGGACGGCGTGGCGGGGCGGTGCCCGGTTGTGGATCGCGTCGCTGGCGCTGACCGCCGGCTGGGTGGCGCTGTATCTGGCCGTGGTCAATCAGCGGCGGTGGAGCACCGACCTGGCGATGACGTGGGATCTGTTGTCGCGATCGGTCACCCACGGCATCGTGCCGGGTCTGGCCGGCGGGCCATGGCACTGGGCTCGCTGGGCCCCGGCCTCGCCGTGGGCCACGCCCCCGCCGCTGGTGATGGCGCTCGGCTGGCTGGTGCTGCTGGGCGTGCTGGCGCTGTCGCTGATCCGCAAACAACGCATCGGCCCGGTGTGGCTGATCGCCGTCGGGTACGTCGCCGCCTGCCAGGTGCCGATCTATCTGATGCGGTCGTCGCGGTTCACCGCACTCGAATTGGCGCAAACCCTAAGGTATTTCCCGGATCTCGTCGTGGTGCTGGCGCTGTTGGCCGCCGTCGGCTTCACCGCGCCCAACCGGCCATCTTCCGGTCGGCTCGATGCTTCGCCGCGACGCACCGTGGTGACGGTCGTGTTTGGCGGCGTTGTTCCTGGGCAGCAGCCTGTATTCGACGGCGACGTTTCTGACCAGCTGGCGCGACAACCCCGCCCAGCCCTACCTGCAGAATGCCCGCGCCAGTTTGGCTGCCGCACATGCCAATTCGGATGCACCGTTGCTGGATCAAGAGGTCGATCCGTTCGTGCTGCAACGGGTGGCGTGGCCGGAGAACCTGGCCAGCCACATGTTCGCCCTGCTGCGTGATCGTCCCGAATTCGACACGGCGACAACGCAATTGCGGATGCTGGACAGCTCCGGGCACCTGGTCAACGCCCGCGTCACCTGGATGCGGACCATCGTGCCCGGGCCGATGCCGCGCTGCGGCTATTTCGCACAGCCGGACCAGCCCGCACGCATGGTTCTGGACGGGCCGCTGCTGCCGGCCGATTGGACCGTCGAACTCAACTACCTGGCCAACAGCGACGGCTCGATGACGTTGTCGCTGTCCGAGGGCCCGCCGCAAAAGGTTCCAGTGCATCCGGGGCTGAACCGGGTCTATGCGCGGCTGCCGGGCGCCGGAGACGCGATCACCGTGCGGGCCAACACCACCGCGCTCGCGCTGTGCCTCGCGTCCGGGCCGGTGGGATTCCTCGCGCCGGCATGACGCGAACACGCACGGAACTTGACTATCTTTGGCGCTCAGCGTGTTTGGGGTCCCCACCACTGCGCTGGTTACCGCGCGCCGCCGGCGGTTCGAACGGGAAAAACCGGTACTGCGTCGCTCGTGATGGAGCCGCCTAGGAGAATCGAACTCCTGACCCTATTCGCGATTTCACCCAACCATTTGCGTCCATAATCGTCCGCTAAAGTATTGGGGCACAACGGAATACATCGATAGCCGTCCGTTACGGGGCGCTGCAATCCGGACAGATCCACGGGCGTTTGTATCAGGAAGTGGAGACTTCCCGCAAAACGCGGAAAGGCCCCGGCGGCTGCGCGGCGTGCACAGCCGGGGCGTCGCGCATCTTCCCGTCCGGGTGCGCGACGGCATCGGGCTGGTAGGACCGCTGGTGATCCCGGGCGTGACCAGCTGCCTGGAAAATCACTAAACGGAATTACCCAGTAGCGTTGCCGCCGTTTCCCCAATCAGGGGACGCGCGATTCATCCCACGCACCGGCTGGTCGGCGGACAGACACCGCTGAACCGCGCCGGAAGATTAGGCATTGCGGCAATCAACTCGACGTTCCCAACCAGGACGAGCTTGTTGGCGGTGCTCATGGCTCGCCACTTTGAAACGGCCGCCCACCGAGCACCACACATAGAACGAGCTTCTCGACGAGCGAGCGGCAGCGCTCTCGCGTTTGGTGGAAACGGAAATATTTAGGAGAGCGCGCATGCGCGACCTTGAGGTGATCGACTGCGAACTGCGACTGTTTCTCGCGATTCGCAAGATGGCCCGTGAGGCAGAAGGTCGCACGCCAAATACGGCGCGGATAGACGCGCTGCTGGACGAGCGCTCGGCAACTATGGTCTTGAGCATACGGTGCATCGATCGGCGCGGCAACGTCGGCCGCAGCGGCAACCGGCGGGCGCAGGCGGGAAGAGCCGGGCTGATCGGCAACGGCGGGGTGGGCACGGCGCACGGACGCGGCACCGGGAGCACCGGAAGGACGGCGGCACCGGCAACGGCGGCAACGGCGGCGCCGGCGGGACCGGTGGTCGATGTCATCGGCAACGGCGGCGCGGGCGGCCACGGCGGCGACAGCGCCCAGCCACCGCGGGCAAGGCGGCCGGCGGCAACGCGAAGCGGGCAGGTCACGGCGGCTGCCGGCGGCAACTGACATCAAGTTCGGGGCCGGCGGTTCCGGCGCGTGACGGCGGGAAAGGGGTCGGCGCCGGGGGAACGGCGGGGCCGGCGGGAACGCCGGGCAGGCCGGACTCGGCGGCAGCGGCGGCGCGGCGGCGCCAGCAGCACGGCGGCCGGGGGCTGCCGGCGTGGGCCGGCGGGCGGACGTACCCGCGCCATACGGCGGCCGACGGCGGCGCGGCGGACCGGGCCACCGTCGCACGTTCTGCCGGCATCGGCGGGCCGGCGGAGACGGCGGAGCCGGGGCCACCGTCGCGGGTGCGCGGGCCGGCGGGGCAGGCGGCGCGACGCCGGCAGCGGCGCTGGGCGGGGCCGGCGGCGCCGGCGCCGCGGGTATCGGAGGCGCCGGCGAGGGCCGGCGGCGGACTGCTCGACCACGGGTTCGTGGGCTCCGGCGGAGCCGGCGGGGCCAGCGTCACCCACGGCGGGGCCGGCGGGCCGGCGGCGAGGCCGCGGATCACATGGGCGACTCGGCAGGCGGCGGTGCGGCAGGTGGATATCCAGGCGGCAGGCAACGGGGCCGGCGGCGACAGTGTCGGCGGCAAGGCGGCAACGGCGGCACCGGCGGCAAGGCGCGGCCCCGGCGGCGGGCGGCAACGGCGGCGCTCGGTCGGCAACGGCGGGAACGGCGGCGCGACGTCAGGCACCGGCGGTAACGGCGGCGACGGCGGCAACGGCGTTGAGCAACGGCGGCAACGGCGGCGACGCCGCGGCGGCACCGGCACCGGCGGCACGGCGGCACCCGCGGCACCGGCGGCAGAGGCGGCCCCACGGCGGCAGAAGGGAAAAACGGGTCGACGTAGCGTCGCTGCTTGGTGGAGCCGCCTGGGAGAATCGAACTCCTGACCTATTCATTACGAGTGAATCGCTCTACCGACTGAGCTAAGGCGGCACTGCCCGCGGGCGGCACGAGTCTACGGCAGGCGGGCTCACTCACCCAAGTTCCTGGCCGATGGTGGCGACCATGGCGTCGACGGCGAACTTGGGTTTGACGTTGACCGCCAGCGCTTCCCGGCACTCGAGCACCGCCTCGATGCACCGCAGCAGCCGCGCGGGCGCGGCGTGGGCGGCCAGCGCAGCCACCCGCTCGGCCATGTCCGGGTGATTGGCCCGCACCCCGCCCGCGTGCGCCGAGACCACCAGCGCATCCCGGAAGTAGGTCGCCAGGTCGATCAGCGCCCGGTCCAGCGCGTCACGCGAGGCCCGGGTCTGACGGGATTTCTGCCGTCGCTCCAGATCCTTGATCGCACCGGTGGCACCGCGCATCGCCGAAGCCGTGCCCTTGCCGGTACCGCCGGCCCCCAAAGCCGTTCGCAGCTCTTCGGTTTCGGCCTCGGCGCGCCCGGCGGTCAGCACTAGCGCCTCGGCTTCGGCCGCGGCCACCAACTCCTCGGCCGCGGCGTAGGCCCGCGACGGGGTGGCGGCGTCGCGCACCAGTCCCAACGCCCGCTCGCGCCGCTGCGCGGCCTCCGGGTCGGTGGCCAGCCGGCGCGCCCGCCCCACATGACCGCCGCTGACCGACGCCGCCCAGTTCGCCGTGTCGGCGGCCAGGCCGTCGCTGTCGATGAGCACCTGCGCGATGGCCTCGGTGGACGGGGTCACCAGCGCAACATGCCGGCACCGGGATCGCAGCGTGACCGCGATGTCTTCGGGATCCACCGACGGCGCGCAGAGCAGGAACACCGTCGACGGCGGCGGCTCTTCGACCACCTTGAGCAGAGCGTTCGCCGCACCTTCGGTCAACCGATCGGCGTCCTCGATCACGACGATCTGCCGATGCCCGGTGGTCGGACGGCGCGACGCGATCTGCACGATGGCGCGCATGTCGTCCACGCCGATGGACAGGCCTTCCGGAATTACCCGCCGCACGTCGGCGTGGGTGCCGGCCATCGTCGTCGTGCATGCCCGGCAGCTCCCACAGCCCGGCTCCCCATCGTGACGTGCATTGCAGCGCGGCGGCAAAGCACAGCGCCGCGACCGAGCGGCCGGATCCCGGGGGACCGGTGATCAGCCACGCATGTGTCATAGTCCCGTCGCCAGTGGCGTTGTGAGCCGAATCACCGCGGGCGGCCCTGGCGGCGGCGAGCAGCGCGGTTTCCACCGCCTGCTGGCCTACCAGCCGCGTAAACACCCCGGACATCATCGGCAACAGTAGCGACACCTGCCGACAGATACCGATCGGCCACCATATCGCGACATTCCCGTGATCTTTCGGCGGCTTTTGGCAGCTCGCGGCGACTTGCCGAGGCGCCTTAAAGGTTTCCGACAAGTCGGCCGCCGACCGATACGGTGGATTAGTGGCAACCCCGGCGGCGACACTGCCCGGGCGGATTAGCGCATTCGTCCGGTGGGTGGTGCGCACGCCGTGGCCGGTGTTCGTGCTGAGCATGCTGCAGGCCGACATCATCGGCGCCCTGTTCGTGCTCGGCTTCCTGCGATACGGCTTGCCACCCCAGGACCGTATCCAGCTGCAGGACCTGCCCACCCTCAACCTGGTGATCTTGGGCGATCTCGCTGATCGTCGTGTTCCTCGTCGCGTCCGCGGTGAACCTGAAGATGCTGATGCCGGTCTTCCGCTGGCAGCGCCGCGACAATTTGCTCGCCGAGACTGATCCGGCCACCACCGAACTGGCCCGCAGCCGCGCGTTGCGCATGCCCTTCTACCGCACGGTGATCAGCTTGGCGTCCTGGTGCATCGGCGGGGTGGTGTTCATCGTCGCCAGCTGGTCGGTGGCCAGGCACGCGGCGCCGGTCGTGACGGTCGCCGTGGGACTGGGCGCCGCCGCCACCGCGATCATCGGTTACCTGCAGTCTGAGCGGGTCCTGCGGCCGGTGGCTGTGGCCGCCCTGCGCAGCGGCGTGCCGGAGAACGTGAAGGCGCCCGGCGTCATTTTGCGACAGATGCTGACCTGGATGCTGTCCACCGCGGTGCCGGTGCTGGCGATCGTGCTGGCCGTGGTGGCCGACAAGGTTTCGCTGCTGCACGCGGCACCGGAGAGTTTGTTCACGCCCATCCTGTTGCTGGCGTTGGCGGCGTTGGGCATCGGGCTGGTCAGCACCCTGCTGGTGGCCATGTCGATCGCCGACCCGCTGCGCCAGCTGCGCTGGGCGCTGTCGGAGGTGCAGCGCGGTAACTACAACGCGCACATGCAGATCTACGACGCCAGCGAACTCGGCCTGCTGCAAGCCGGCTTCAACGACATGGTGCGTGATCTGTCCGAGCGGCAGCGGCTGCGCGACCTGTTCGGTCGCTACGTCGGCGAAGACGTGGCGCGCCGGGCCCTGGAGCGCGGCACCGAGCTGGGCGGCCAGGAACGCGACGTCGCGGTGCTGTTCGTGGACCTGGTCGGCTCGACGCAGCTGGCCGCGACCCGACCGCCCGGCGAGGTGGTCCATCTGCTCAACGAGTTCTTCCGGGTCGTGGTGGACACCGTCGGCCGCCACGGCGGGTTCGTGAACAAGTTCCAGGGCGACGCCGCGCTGGCGATCTTCGGCGCGCCGATCGAGCACCCGGACGCGTCCGGTGGCGCACTGGCGGCCGCCCGCGAGCTGCACGACGAACTCCTGCCGGTGATCGGCTCCGCGGACTTCGGCATCGGGGTGTCGTCCGGTCGGGCCATCGCGGGCCACATCGGCGCGCAGGCCCGCTTCGAGTACACGGTGATCGGCGACCCGGTCAACGAGGCCGCCCGGCTCACCGAACTGGCCAAACTCGAGGTCGGCCACGTGCTCGCGTCGGCGATCGCCGTCAGCGGCGCGCTCGACTCCGAAGCCCTGTGCTGGGACGTGGGCGAAGTCGTCGAGCTGCGCGGGCGCTCCGCGCCGACTCAGCTGGCCCGACCGCTGAATCTGGCCGTCCAGGAGGCCGGCGCCCCAAGGGTCTGCCGCCGAAGAGGTGTCCAGCGAAATCATGTGATGGCCACCTACGCGGCGTCGGCCGCTTGGTGGCCTTCTTCGCCGGCGCCTTGCGCGCGGCCTTCTTGGCGGTCCGCTTGACCGGACCCCGGGCGCGCCGGTCGGCCAGCAGTTCGGCGGCGCGCTCGTCGCTGATCGACGCCACGTCGTCGCCCTTGCGCAGACTGGCGTTGGTCTCACCGTCGGTGACGTAGGGCCCGAATCGGCCGTCCTTGATCACCATCGGCTTGCCCGTCGCCGGATCAGCTCCCAGCTCGCGCAGCGGCAGCGCCGAAGCGCTCTGTCGGCCAGGGCGTTTCGGTTGCGCGTAGATCTTCAACGCTTCGTCGAGGGTGATGGTGAACAGCTGGTCTTCGGTCGCTAGCGAGCGAGATTCGCTGCCGCGCTTGAGGTATGGCCCATAGCGCCCGTTCTGTGCGGTGATCTCCTCACCCGAATCGGGGTCCACGCCGACCACCCTCGGTAACGACAGCAGCTTCAGCGCGTCCTCGAGAGTGACGGTCTGCAAGTCCATGCTGCGCAGCAGCGAACCGGTCCGCGGTTTGGGACCAGTGGGCTTCTTGCCCTTCTTCGCCTTCTGATGACCCGGCACCACCGTCGTCCTCGGCGGGCGGCTCCGGCTCCGGCAGGATCTCGGTCACGTAAGGCCCGTACCGGCCGTCTTTGGCGACGATTTCGTGGCCGGTTTCCGGGTCCACTCCCAGGACACGGCCCTCTTGCGGGGTGGCGAAGAGCTCTTCGGCCACTTCGAGCGTCAGCTCGTCGGGGGTGAGTGCGCCGTTGAGGTTGGCCCGCTGGGGCGTGGGCTCGCCGTCCTCGCCCGCCACCTGGCGTTCCAGGTACGGCCCGTTCTTGCCGACCCGGACATAGACCGGTCGGCCCTGTGCGTCGTCAAACAGCTTGATGGAGTTGACTTCTCGAGCGTCGATGCCTTCGAGGTTGACACCGACCAGCCGCTTCAGGCCGCCGGAGCGGGCGACCGAATCGGGCACACCGTGGTCGCCGCCGAAGTAGAAGTTGCTGAGCCAGTTGGTCCGTCGCTCGTGTCCATTGGCGATCTCGTCGAGCTCGTCTTCCATCGCCGCGGTGAAGTTGTAGTCGACGAGCCGGCCGAAATGCTGCTCCAGCAGACCGGTGACGGCGAACGCCACCCAGGAGGGCACCAGGGCGCTGCCCTTCTTGTGCACGTAGCCGCGGTCCTGGATGGTCTTGATGATCGACGAGTAGGTCGACGGGCGACCGATACCCAGCTCCTCGAGCGCTTTGACCAACGACGCCTCGGTATAACGCGCCGGCGGGTTGGTGGCGTGGCCGTCCGGGGTCAGCTCGATGGCGTCCAGCCGCTGACCCGGGGTCAGATGGGGCAGTCGCCGCTCGGCGTCGTCGGCCTCGCCGCCGGCCAGCTCGTCCACCGTCTCCACGTAGGCCTTGAGGAACCCGGGGAAGGTCAGGGTGCGGCCCGGTCGCGGCGAACACCACCTCTCGATTTTGGCCAAGCCTCGCCCGCCGTACCGGTGATGCGCAGGCTCAGCGTGGTGCCGCGCGCGTCGGCCATCTGCGAGGCCACCGTGCGCTGCCAGATCGAGCTCGTAGAGGCGGAATTCGTCACCGCCGAGTTCGTGGCGCACCGCGTCCGGGGTGGCGAACGTCTCGCCGGCGGGCCGGATGGCCTCGTGCGCCTCCTGGGCGTTCTTCACCTTGCGGGTGTACTGACGCGGCGACGCGGCGACGTACTCCGCGCCGTAGAGCTGGCGTGCCTGGGTGCGCGCCGCCTCGATCGCCGACTCCGACAGCGTCGTGGAATCGGTACGCATATAAGTGATGTAGCCGTTTTCGTAGAGCCGCTGCGCGACGCTCATCGTGCGCTCCGAGGAGAACCGCAACTTGCGGCCGGCCTCCTGCTGCAGCGTCGACGTCATGAACGGTGCGTACGGACGCCGGGTGTAGGGCTTCTCCTCCGCCGACGCGACGGACAGCTGCGCGCCCTGCAATCCCGTCGCCAGTGCGGTCGCGCGGGCCTCGTCGAGTACCACGACCTCGTCGGCCTTGCGCAGCGTTCCCAGTGAGTCGAAATCGCGGCCGGTGGCCACGCGCAGCCCGTCGACGGTCGCCAGCCGGGCGGTGAAGGTCGGCGGCTGGGCTTGCGGGTCGGACACGCTGGCGTCCAGCTTGGCGACGATGTCCCAGTACGACGCGCTGCGGAATGCCATCCGGTCGCGTTCCCGCTGCACGATGATGCGGGTGGCCACCGACTGCACCCGGCCCGCCGACAGCTTGGGCGCGACCTTCTTCCACAGCACCGGGCTGACCTCGTAGCCGTACAGCCGGTCCAGGATGCGGCGCGTCTCCTGCGCGTCGACCAGGTCGATGTCCAGGTCGCGGGGATTTTCGGCGGCCTCGAGGATCGCCGGCCTGGTGATCTCGTGGAAGACCATCCGCTTGACCGGGATGCGCGGCTTGAGGGTTTCCAGCAGGTGCCAGGCGATGGCCTCGCCCTCGCGGTCACCATCCGTGGCCAGATAGAGCTCGTCGACGTCCTTCAGCAGCCCCTTCAGCTCGCTGACCGTGCTCTTCTTCTCGGGGCTGATGATGTAGAGCGGTTCGAAGTCGGCGTCGACGTTGACTCCGAGTCGTGCCCACGGCTCCGACTTGAACTTCGCGGGCACGTCGGCCGCGGCGCGCGGCAGGTCGCGGATGTGACCACGCGAGGACTCGACGATGTAGCCGGAGCCCAGATAACCGGCCAATTTGCGCGCCTTGGTGGGCGACTCGACTATGACCAGTCGCCGGCCGCTCCCGTTTCCGCGCCCGTCAGCCAACTGCGCCTACGCTCCATCTCCTATGCCGGTCCCCTAGCGGGACCGCCCCGCAGGAAGAATGACAGGTCGGCCTCTGAAAGTCCGGGCAATTCCCGGGGAAATTCAGGTACGCCGCCGTACCGCCCGCCTGTGGGCATCTGACAATTTCGCACCCTTGGGTGCGCTTTCGCAAACCGGCTCTCCGGTGTGGGGGCCCTGTTGGCGCCGCTAAACCCGGGGCCAGAGCGACAACGCCTCGGGGTCGGCGGGAGGTTCCCCCACGTTCTCTACCAGGCGCGATAGCCTCCGACGGCCACTGATCCGAAGTGCGGGCCGGCCGCCGCGGGTACCGATCAGGGTGGGCGCAATCCCGACCCGCATCAGGGCCGACGCCAGCGGCGAATGGGTGTCCGGTGCGTGCGGGTCCAGACCGAGCAGATAACGGTCGGCCTCCGGCGTGCCGGCCGCCAGGGTCCACGCCCGCAGCTCGCGCGGTCCGGGCAGCCAGCGCGGCGGCACCGTCTTGACCGCGCCCCGCGTCCACTCGGCGGCAATCGGGCGCAACAGCTCGCTGACCGCCGTGCGCACCAAGGGGGTGTCTTCCTCGGTTCTGGCGATCTCGGGTTCCAAACCGGCTTCGTGAATCATCTCGGCCAGCGCCGAAGCGCGCCACGGCTGATCCACGACCACCGAGAGCCGGGCACCGGCAACGTCTCGGGCGCCCACCATCACGATCTGGCCGGAGGCAGCCAGCACACCGGAAAGATCGGCGACCGCGGGCGGTACCGACTCAGCGGTGAAGAAGGAAAGCTGGCTCACTCAAACGACAGTAGGCCAGCTTGCCGATCCGTGGCTTGATGTATCCGGCGCGGCGCCACCCGGCCGTGTCGCGGACACCCCGCTGGGTAACGAGAACCCCCCGGCCGGCCCGCTAAGCGGGACTGCACGGGGGGTTTCGTCGGACTCTGCTCTTCTCCTAGACGGAGCGGACTCCGGTGGCCTGGGGGCCCTTAGGGCTGTGGCCGATCTCGAACTCGACCTTCTGGTTTTCTTCAAGGGTGCGGAAGCCCGAACCCTGGATTTCCGTGTAGTGGACAAACACATCGGCGGAACCATCCTCAGGGGCGATGAAGCCGAACCCCTTCTCCGCGTTGAACCACTTCACAGTTCCCTGTGGCATCTCTCGATCTTTCCTTTTCTACATGGGTGCGGTGCACCGCCTTCCGGCGCACCGGGCCCGCCGCGACCGCCATACCATGCGTTGTCGCCGGAATCTCCCCCGACCGATAACCTCGCAGGAACCGCGGCCGCAACGTCGATCCTGCGAAAGTTTGACACGAACACAGAAGCTGCGACCGCTGATTAGTCAACCATGTTCATCGCCTTCGCAACAGATTTCCGCTAACGACGATCCCGAAAGCTTGGTCTCGTAACCCGGACGTCATCTAGACGATGGGTTTCGGCACAGAAGGCGACAAAGGGTCAGAAAGGTTTGTGATGGCGAGTTTCGGCAGCGAGCTGCTGGCCGCTGCGCTCGCGGGCACCGCGCCGGGTGAGCATCCGCTGCGGCACGTGGCCGAGCTGCCGTCGCGCAGCGGCCGGCCGCACGCGATGGCCGGCAGTGGGCCGAGGCCGACGTGGTGCGCGCGTTTACCGAGCGCGGCATCAGCTCGCCGTGGTCACACCAGGTGACGGCCGCGGAATTGGCGCACGCCGGCCGTCACGTGGTGGTAAGCACCGGCACCGCGTCCGGAAAATCGCTGGCCTACCAACTTCCCGTCCTCAATGCGCTGGCGACGGATCCACGGGCCCGGGTGCTGTACCTGTCGCCCACCAAGGCGCTCGGTCACGACCAGTTGCGCGCCGCGCACGCGTTGACGGCGGCCATCCCGCGGTTGAATGATGTCGCGCCCACCGCCTACGACGGCGACAGTCCCGCCGAGGTGCGCCGCTTCGCGCGCGAGCGGTCGCGCTGGCTGTTTTCCAATCCCGACATGATCCACCTGTCGATACTGCGCAACCATGCGCGCTGGGCTGTCTTGTTGCGCGGTCTTCGCTTCGTGATCGTTGACGAATGTCATTACTACCGTGGTGTTTTCGGCTCGAACGTGGCGATGGTGCTGCGCCGCCTGTTACGACTGTGCGCGCGCTACTCGGCAAGCCCGACGGTGATCTTTGCCAGCGCGACGACGGCCTCGCCGGGCGCGACGGCCACCGAACTGATCGGCCAGCCGGTCGAGGAGGTCGTCGACGACGGCTCGCCCCAGGGGGCCCGCACGGTGGCGTTGTGGGAACCCGCGTTGCGCGCCGACCTGACCGGTGAGCACGGCGCGCCGGTTCGACGGTCCGCGGGTGGGGAGGCGGCGCGGGTGATGGCCGACCTGATCGCGCAGGGAGCGCAGACGTTGACGTTCGTCCGGTCGCGGCGTGCCGCCGAGCTGACCGCGCTGGGCGCGCAGGCGCGGCTGGACGACATCGCACCGGAGCTGACCGACAAAGTGGCGTCGTATCGGGCCGGCTATCTCGCCGAGGACCGCAGCGCGTTGGAACATGCCCTGGCCGAGGGCCGGTTGCGCGGTCTGGCCAGCACGAATGCGCTCGAACTGGGGATCGATATCGCCGGACTCGACGCGGTGGTCTTGGCCGGCTTCCCCGGTACGGTCGCCTCGTTCTGGCAGCAGGCCGGGCGGTCGGGCCGGCGCGGCCAGGGCGCGCTGGTCGTGTTGATCGCCCGCGACGACCCGCTGGACACGTATTTGGTCCACCACCCCGCCGCGCTGTTGGACAAACCGGTCGAGCGCGTGGTGATCGACCCCGCCAACCCCTACATCCTCGGACCCCAACTACTTTGCGCCGCAACCGAACTGCCCCTCGATGACGCCGAAGTCCGGTCTTTGGGCGCAGAGCAGGTGACCGCGGCGCTGGTCGACGACGGGCTGTTGCGCCGGCGCAACGGCAGGTACTTTCCGGCGCCCGGCGTAGAACCGCATGCCGCGGTGGACATCCGGGGCTCGACGGGCGGCCAGATCGTCATCGTGGAGGCGGACACCGGGCGGCTGCTGGGCAGCGTCGGCGCCGGTCAGGCCCCGGCCTCGGTGCATCCTGGGTGCGGTTTACCTGCACCGGGGCGAGAGCTACGTCGTCGACTCGCTCGATCCGCAGGAGGGGATCGCATTCGTGCACGCCGAGGATCCCGGTTACGCGACCTTCGCACGGGAACTCGCCGACATCGCGGTCACCGGGAAGGGTGAGCGATTGGCTTTCGGGCCCGTGACGCTGGGCTTGGTGCCGGTGACGGTCACCCACCAGGTGGTCGGCTATCTGCGCCGTCGCCTCAACGGGGAGGTGATCGACTTCATCGAGCTGGACATGCCGGAACACACGTTGCCCACGACCGCGGCCATGTACACCATTGATCCGGATGCTTTGCTAGACAACGATATTGGAGATCGACGCGCCTCGCATCCCCGGATCGTTACATGCCGCCGAGCACGCCGCCATTGGATTGCTGCCCTTGGTGGCCAGTTGCGACCGCGGCGACATCGGCGGCATGTCGACGGCGATCGGGCCTGACGGGCTGCCCAGCGTCTTCGTCTACGACGGCTATCCGGGCGGGGCGGGATTCGCCGAACGCGGCTTTCGCCAGGCGAGCACCTGGTTGGGCGCGACGGCCGCGGCGATCGAGGCGTGCGAATGCCCGAGCGGCTGCCCGTCGTGCGTGCAGTCCCCCAAATGCGGCAACGGCAACGACCCGCTGGACAAGGCGGGTGCTTTGCTGGTGCTGCGGCTGGTGCTCGCGGAATTGGGTCACGGGCCACGCTGAGCAATCCAGCGGATGGCGACCGACCCCTCGACGGTCGACCTCCACGGATCTGCGTCGTGACGGCCGCCACCAGAAGGCATTTCCTCGCTGCTGAAGAACTGCCGGCGCGCCGTCACACAGCGCGGCGAACGGTCGGACATCACGATCCGTTCGCAAGCCCGCTAAATGCGGGCGCAGCAGGAAACTACCTGGCCGCGGCAACATTTGCAAACGTATCGGCTATCGGCGCGGCGACCAGATCGGACTTCGTTTGTGGGCGCAGCAAAAGCAAAGCAGCAAACCATGATTGGCGCTCGACTGCTAGGGCCGGCGCGGCAGGTGTCCACGACCGGGTCTCCCCCGGCCGATCACGGCAGGCGTCAATCGGACGTAAACTTGGCCGCATGGCCCACGACTGGCTGCTCGTGGAGACGCTGGGGGACGAACCCGCCGTGGTGGCGCAGGGGCGGCAGCTCAAAAACCTCGTCCCCATCACGACGTTCCTGCGGCGCAGTCCCTATCTTTCCGCCGTCCGAACGGCGATCGCCGAGTCACTGCAGACCGGCCAGAGCCTCACCAGCATCACTTCCAAGCGCGACCGGGTGATCCGCACCGAGCCGGTGGTGATGTCCGACGGCCGCATGCACGGTGTGCATGTCTGGACCGGCCCCGCCGACTCGGAGCCGCCCGAGCGACCGACCCCCGGACCGCTGAAGTGGGACCTGACCCGCGGCGTGGCCACCGACACCCAGGAGTCGCTGGCCAACAGCGGCAAGAATCCCGAGGTCGAGGTCACCTCCGGCAGAGCCTTTGCCGAAGATCTTCCGTCACGCGAACTGAATCCGAACGAAGCCAAGGTGCTTGCCATGGCCGTCAAGGCCGAGGCGGGGCAAACGCTTTGCAGCACCTTGGATCTCACCGATTGGCAGGGAAACCCCATCCGGATAGGTCTCGTCGTGCGCACCGCCAACGGAGCCCGGACCAGACGGCCGTGACCATCTGGTCGCGCGGGCGATGAACTGGCGTGCCGAGCCGAAGGGCCCGGTGGTGTCGGTGGACGACCTGGCGCAGCGGATCCTCAACGGACTGGCACAGCCCGGAGTCCACCGCGCGCTCTTCGACCTCAAAACGTGGACCCTGCTGAAATGGCTCGACGAGCCGTGCTCCTTCTACGATTGGCGAGGCGGCGATACCGACCAGCAGCGGGTCCATCCCGACGACGAGCCGGTGATGGAATCCATGACCAAGGAGTTCGCCGACGGGGCAACCAGCCGGGTGCTGCGGATGCGGGGCTTCGAAAACGATTGGGTGCCGGTGCATGTCACCGTCAACCGGGTGGAGCTCGAACCGGATACCTTCGCCGGCCTGGTCTCGCTGAGATTGCCCACCGACAGCGAACTCGACGATGTAGGCCTGACCGAAAAGCCTGACCGGCTAGGGGCCGGCCGGTCCCGCCCGCGCGGCGGCCTGCGCCACCCCGGCAAAGGCGACGCGCACCCGCGCGGTGACGACGACGTCGAGGCCGTCGACACGGCAGCGGGCGTCGTCGACGCGCATCTCGCGGGCCACCGCCGTCGCACGGGCGCAGGCCGCGGCGGCCCCCGACGGTAGCGCCGCGGCGGCGGCCAGCGCGGCCAGATCGGCGGCCGCCTGCGCGCGGTGCCGCGCCACCACCACCGAGCCCAGGTAGGCGCCGGCGCCCGTGATGCACAACAGCACCGCGACCATCGCGGCCGCCACCACGGTGGCCGAGCCCCGGTCACCGCCGCGGCTCGGCCGACGAGACCGCCTTGGCCCCAATATCCAATGTGGGCAACAGCTTTGAGTGCGCGACGACGGTCGCGACGAAGAAGTCGCCGTCGCGCCGCACCCGGACCAGCGCGCCATCGGGCGCGATGCGACGGGCGGCGTCGACGGCCACCCGGTCGTCACCGCGCGCGGCCAGTCGAGCGGCCTCGCGGGCGGCGTCGACGCAGCGCACCTGCATCGACACCGCGGTGATACCCGCCAGGCACAGCACCAGCACGACGACCAGCGCCGCGATGCCCAGTGCCGCCTCGACGGTGCTCGCGCCGGCACTCCGCTCGCGCTAGACCTTGGTGGTGAGCGCGCGACCGATGATGTGGGTCAGCGCCGACACGACGGAATCGCCGGTGACGACGGTGTACAGGATCGCGCCGAAGGCCGCCGCCGCGATCGTGCCGATGGCGTATTCGACCGTGGACATGCCCGACTCGTCGGCCGCCAGCAGCGTCATCCGTGCGACGAAGGCACGAAACATGTTGCGCACCAATATATTCCTTTCTCATAGCAGACCCGATTGCAGGACATCACCGGCCAGCCCGGCCACCACCGGAACGATGCCCAGGCACACAAACGCCGGCAGAAAGCACAGCCCCAGCGGCCCGGCGATCAGTACCCCGGCCCGCTCGGCGGCTGCGGTGGCCGCATGCGCGGCGTCGTCGCGGGACTGGTCCGCCAGTGCGACGACCCCGTCGGCCAGCGCCGCGCCCGAGGACGCCGAACGCCGCGCCAGCCGCAGCAGCGCGTCGGTCTGCGCGTCGATCGTGCGCCGCCGGCAGATCCGACGCGGTCGACCAGGCCACGGCGGGGTCGGCGCCCAGCGCCAGCAGGTCGGCGGCCCGACGCAACACCTGGGCCAGCTTCGGTGGCGCGGACGGGGCGGTCGCGGCCGCGGCGGTCGACACCGCCATGCCCGCCGCCAGGCACACCGCCAGCACGTCCAGGCTGGACGCGACGGCGAGGGGATCCGGGCCACGCGCCGACCGCGGTCGCGGCCGATGGTGCGCGGGCCGGCATCCGGGCGCGGGCCCGCACCACCGAGGGACCGGCGCCGGTCAACAACGCCACGGCCAGCAACACCGCCGCTGTGTTCACGGCTCGGCGCTCATGACGCCAGCCGATCGGTGATCCGGTCCGACCACAGCAGCCCGCCGCATGCCAGCGTCGACCCGATCACCAGCAGCCACCCACCGGCGTGCCCACTCAGCAAGAAAGTCAGCGGCCGGGCGCCGATCAGCTGACCGAGCAGCACCCCGAGCACCGGCAGGCCCGTCAGTATGGCCGCGGTGGCGCGGGCACCGGCCATACCCGATACCACCCGCGCCGAAAACCGTTGCCGTTCGGCGATATCGCGTTGCGCGGCGCGCATCAGGGTGGCGATCGCCAGGCCCTGGTCACTGGCGAGTTGCCAGCACACCGCGAGTCGCTCCCAGTGTGCGGGCAACGCCGACGACCGGGCCTCGGCGCGCAGACCGGCCGTCACATCGGCGCCCAACCTGGCGCGCGCGGCGACGGCGCGCAACGAGGCACCGACCGTGCCGTCGGTTTCGTCGGCGGCGACGCAAAACGCTCGCACCGGATGAGAGCCCACCCGCAGCTCCCCGACGAGCACGTCGAGCGCGGTTTGCAGCGTGCGCCCCTCGTTGCTGGCGCGCCGGCTCCGGCAGCGACGACGGTAGCGGACGCATCCGGTCGCACTCACCACCACGACAGCCAGCACCGTGGTCAACGGCAGCAGCACCGCCGCGCCGACCGCGACGCACCCCGCGAGCCGGACAAGCCAGCGGGCGTCGAGCGGTGACAGCTCCGACGCGCGCGCACGGGCGGCGTGAGCCGGCCCCGAGGTGACGACGGAAACACCAGCAGCGCAACCGATAACAGCAACGCGGCGGACGTAAGCGGCGTTCATGCCGGGATCCGGCTTCGCAGCACACGGTCCAGATCGGGCGCATCGTCTGTCAGCCCACGGTCGGCATGCCACACCGTGACCGCGTGAACCCGCCCGTTGGTCTGGCGCAGCATCGCGATCTCGCTGAGCCTTCGCCGGCCGGTGCGATCCCGCGCGACATGCAGCAGCACCTGGACCGCCGCGGCGAGCTGACTGTGCAGCGCCGCCCGATCGAGACCGCCGAGCGCGCCCAGCGCCTCCAGCCGGGCGGGAACCTCGCCCGGGTTGTTGGCATGCACGGTGCCCGCTCCGCCGTCGTGGCCGGTGTTCAGCGCCGCCAGCAGATCGACGACTTCGGCGCCCCGGACCTCGCCGACCACGATGCGGTCGGGCCGCATCCGCAGCGCCTGGCGGACGAGTTGACGCACCGGGACCTCGCCGACGCCTTCGACGTTGGCACACCGCGCGACCAGCTTGACCAAATGCGGATGCCGGGGCGCCAGCTCGGCCGCATCCTCCACGCACACGATCCGCTCGTGCGGCGGGACGGCACCCAACATCGCCGCCAACAAGGTGGTCTTGCCCGCGCCCGTCCCGCCGCACACCAGGAAGGCGAGCCGGGCCGCGATGATGTCGTCAAGCAGTGCGGCGGCCGGTGGCGCGATCGCGCCCGCCGCGGTCAGCGCGGCCAAATCCTGTGTGGCCGGCCGCAACACCCGCAACGACAGGCAGGTGCCTCCGGCCGCCACCGGCGGCAACACCGCGTGTAGCCGCACCGCGAACCGTCCGGCGCCGATGCCGGTCAGCTGCCCGTCCACCCAGGGTTGCGCGTCGTCGAGACGCCGGCCCGCGGCCAACGCCAGCCGCTGCGCCAATCGTCGCACCGCCGCCTCGTCGGCAAACCGAATGTGGCTGCGCTGCAATCCGTTTCCGTCGTCCACCCACACCGCGTCGGGTGCGGTGACCAGGACGTCGGTGGTGCCGTCCGCGCACAGCAGCGGTTCGAGGATGCCGGCACCGGTCAGTTCGGTCTGCAGCACGCGAAGATTGGCGAGCACCTCGGTGTCGCCGAGCATCCCGCCGGACTCGGCGCGGATCGCGTCGGCCACCACGTTGGGCCGCAGCGGCGCCGATTCGGACGCCAACCGCTCACGCACGCGTTCGATCAGTGAGCCGCTCACGCTGCTCTACCGCCCTGCCGCAGTCTCGACCCGACGCGGGCAGCACGGCCAGCACCCGACGCGCGGCCGTCGCGAGCGGGGACCGCGTTCGCAATCGCAGGCCACCGTGTTCCAGCTGCTCGGCGAGCCGCGGCTGGGCTCTCATCGAGGCCAGCAGCGGCAGCCCGGCGATATCGGCGACCTCCGCTGCCCGCAATCCTCCCGGCGACGGCCCCCGCACCACCAGCCCGAGATGAGGATTGATCGCCGAAAGTACCGGGGCGATCGTCGCGGTCGCCGCGCACGCGCGGACGTCGCACGGGCTGACCACGACGACCAGATCGGCTGCGTCCAGGGCGGTTTGGGTGGCATCGGTGAGGCGTCGGGGAAGATCGCAGACCACGGTGACTCCCCCGCGGCGGCCGGCGTCAACGACGGCGTCCACCGGCCCGGCATCCAATTCGTACCCGCGCCGGGTGCCCGAGAGCAAACTGATCCCACGGTGTCGCGGCAGCGCCTCGCGCACCGACGACCAGTTCAGCCGCCCACTCTGCAACGCCAGGTCCGGCCAGCGCAGGCCGGGCGTGGCTTCGCCGCCCACCAGCAGATCGATGCCGCCGCCCCACGGATCGAGGTCCACCAGCAGCGCATCGGTGGCGGCCTGGGCCAGGGCGACCGCGAACAAAGAGGCACCGGCCCCGCCGCAGCCCCCGACGACGGCGACGACCTCGCCGCGCAGGCCGCTGCACCCCTGTCGCGCGCCGACTCGGCGGCTTCGGCCAGTTCGCGGATCAATTCGCGCTCTTGCTCGGGCAGCCTCAGCACATGCTGGGCACCAACCGCGATGCCGGCAGCCCACGTCGCCGTCGCGGCTTCGGTGGCGGTAAGCACGCTGACGTGGGCGCGGCGCGGCAACGCGGCCCGCCCACACCGCTCCGCCGCCGCCTCGTCGAGTACCACTGCCACGGCCGCCGACCAGGTTTTCCTACTCACCGCAGACCCCGCGCCGGCATGCACCACCCGAACACCGACAGCCGCGGCCACCCGGTCGAACTCGTCGCGCAACTGCGGATCGGTCAGCACCGCCAGCACGCCCGAAGAGCCGCTACGGGCGGCAGTCGTCCTCGTCACCCATTCACCGTGCGGGGCCGCGAGGGTGGGACACCAGTCCCAAATCCAAATTTGTGGAAAGAGACGCGGCTGTGCACTAACCGAGACAGGGGCCACGCTGTCGGGCCGTTAATTTCTTACCCCAGAAAAGGGACGACCCCCGCCAGGGGGGGAGGAGGCGAGGGTCGTCGTGTATCAGCCCCGGGGGGTCGGGCTGATACACCCTCGGCTCAGGGCCGAGTAATGCTTACTATACACATGACAGTGCGGACTGACGCAAGTAGCTCGCAAAATGAAAAAAACACCGTGAGCCGCGAAAACACCGCCTATCCTATCTGTCCTGATCCGGCGTTTTGCGCGCAAGCCCGCAGCCCCGTCACGTTGTCCACCTATGCTGGGCTGGTGACCGTTTCTGACTCGGCCGCGCATCAGCAGACCTCGCCCGAAACGGCGGCAAACACCGCTTCCAGCGCCCGCACCGCCGCCTTCTTCGACCTGGACAAGACCATCATCGCCAAGTCCAGCACGCTGGCGTTCAGCAAACCGTTCTTCAACCAGGGACTGCTCAACCGCCGCGCCGTGCTCAAGTCCAGCTACGCCCAGTTCATCTTTCTGCTCTCCGGTGCCGATCATGACCAAATGGATCGGATGCGCACCCATTTGGCCAACATGTGCACCGGATGGGATGCGGAGCAGGTCAAGTCGATCGTCAACGAAACCCTGCATGACATCGTGACTCCGTTGGTGTTCGCCGAAGCCGCGGACCTGATCGCCGCGCACAAGCTGTGCGGCCGCGACGTCGTCGTGGTGTCGGCGTCGGGGGAAGAGATCGTGGCGCCGATCGCGCGGGCGCTCGGTGCAACCCATGCGATGGCGACCCGAATGGTCGTCGAGGACGGCAAGTACACCGGCGACGTCGCGTTCTACTGCTACGGCGAAGGCAAGGTGCAGGCGATCCGCGAGTTGGCCGCCCGTGAGGGCTATCCGCTGGAACACTGCTACGCCTACTCCGACTCGATCACCGACCTGCCGATGCTCGAGGTCGTCGGCCACCCGAGCGTGGTCAACCCCGACCGCGGCTTGCGCAAGGAAGCCAACGAGCGCGGTTGGCCGGTGCTGAGTTTCTCGCGGCCGGTGTCGCTGCGTGACCGCATCCCGGCACCTTCGGGCGCCGCGATCGCGACCACCGCCGCGGTGGGTATCACCGCGCTGGCCGCCGGCGCGGTCACGTACTCGTTGCTGCGACGCTTTGCGTTCTAGCTCGCAGCAAACAGAAAACGCACCCGCTCCGAGCCGCCTTCGCAACTTTCACAGAAATAGGCCTTGCTGTGTTAAGGGTCTAGGGGTACAAAGGAACCACGGAAGCCCGTTGAGGCCTAGGTCGATCCGGAAGAGAAGGTTCGATCTCCCGATACGGGCGCCCAGCACGGGTCCCGGCACCCACGCGGAGTCATAGCCGCGATAATGGCAGAAGTGTTGCGGGCCTGCGTAATTGCGAAAAGTAGAAGGCGTCGACGGCCCTTTGGGTGGGGTTGCAGCCGGAAGCGTCGCAAGATCGCCGAGGCCACCCACGCAGCCCAAAGATGCACGCTTGGTAACCGAGATCCGTGTTAGCGGGCGGCGCTCCGAATTCTTCGGAACGCCGCCCGCTTCACACGTCTGAATCAGGTACTCCGCTGGACGACTCAGCAATCGATTCAGCAATCGTCAAAGCCTCCTGCGCGCCGGCCTGCAGCGCTCGGCAGCACAGCACCAGCCACGCCGCCACACCGTCGGGTGTTCCGTCGGCGAATCCGCGCGCGGCGTCGCGATAGATCGGACGGTTGGCGCATCCAACTCGCCTCGGGTACACCCAGTCCGTGCGGGTCCAGTCCGGTGGCGATGGTCACCAACCGCGACACCGCCCGGGCGACCACCCCGTCCGCGCTGCCAAACGGCTTCAGCGTCAGCAGCTCTCCGTGCGCGACCGCGGCGACCACCGGTGCCGACGCCCGCGTGCGCGCGGTCACGACGTTGGCGAGCAGCTCCAGCCGCGGGCCGACTTCGCCGTCGGCACGTGGGCGGCCCAGCCGATCGTGGTCCACCTGATCGGCTGCCGCCAGCATGTGCAGGCGCGCCAGCGCCTGCAACGGTGCCCGCTGCCACACCCCGACCAACGAGCCCGCGCCGCCTTCCAGCGCCTGAGCCACTCTCAGCGCGCCGGCAAACACCGGATGGGTAACCGCGGCGGCCTGCTCATCCAGCCGCACCGGACCGCCGTCGAGCACCGATGACGCCCGCGCCGCCCGCAGCGCCGCCTCGGCGGCGGTCGCCGGCCAGCCGCGCAGGTTGGCCCGGTGCCGGTGCGCCCGGCCCAGCGCGTCACGGGCCTCGTCGCTGGCAGCCGCGACCCCGGGCAACTCCATCAGCGGAGCCAGCGCGTCAGCGGTCACAGGTTGCCAACCTAATCGACGGTCGCGACCCGCTGCGCCCGGCTTCGCCGCGCTTGCGATCGCTCCTACCCGACGGTCGCGACCCGCTGCGCCCGGCTTCGCCGCGCTTGCGATCGCTCCTACACTCGACGGTCGCGACCCGCTGCGCCCGGCTTCGCCGCGCTTGCGATCGCTCCCACCCGACGGTCGCGACCCGCTGCGCCCGGCTTCGCCGCGCTTGCGATCGCTCCTACCCGGGAGGTGCGGGCGCGCCGGGAATGGCCTTCAGTAACTGACGGGTGTACTCGTGGCTGGGCTGGGTGAACACCGCCTCGGTGGGCGCCTGCTCCACCACCCGGCCCGCGCGCATCACCAGGACGTCGTCGGCGATCTGCCGGACCACCGCCAGATCATGGCTGATGAACAGGTAGGTCAGGCCCAGTCGGGCCTGCAGATCGGCCAGCAGGTCCAGTATCTGCGCCTGCACCAAAACGTCGAGCGCCGAGACCGCCTCGTCGCACACCAGCACCTCGGGCCGCAGCGCCAGCGCCCGGGCGATCGCGACCCGTTGCCGCTGGCCACCCGACAGCTCACGGGGCCGCCGGCCCAACACCGACGACGGCAGCGCCACCTCGTCGATCAGCTCGCGCACCGCCTGCTCGCGCTGCTTGCGGTCACCGATTCGATGGATCCGCAAGGGCTCCTCGATGGTGCGAAACACCGAGTACATGGGATCCAGACTGCTGTAAGGGTTTTGGAACACCGGCTGGACTCGCCGGCGAAAACCCAATGCCCCGTCCCGATCGAGTTCGCCCACGATCTGAATGCCCTGGCTAGTCTTGAAAACTACTGTGCCCGACGTGGGTTGCAGCAGACCGAGCACCATCCGCGCCAGGGTCGATTTCCCCGACCCCGACTCACCGACGACCGCCAGCGTGCTGGCCCGCCGCAGCCTAAACGACACCGCGTCCACCGCCCGGACCTCCGCGCGCCGCCACGGTGCACCGCCAGACGCGCGGTAGACCTTGGTCAGCTCGGAAGCGACGAGAATGTCCTGGGTGTCAAAGCCGTCAACAGTCGGCCGGGTCCTGCGACGCGCCAGCGACGGGGCCGCGGCCACCAGTCGCCGGGTGTAGTCGTGCTGCGGGTTCTGCAGGATCGACTGCGCGGGGCCGGATTCCACCACCACTCCGTGATGGATGACGACAACGGACTCGGCTCGTTCGGCGGCCAGCGCCAGATCGTGGGTGATCAGCAGCAGCGCGGTGCCCAGTTCGTCGGTGAGGCGCTGCAGGTGGTCGAGCACCTGCCGCTGCACGGTCACGTCCAACGCGGAGGTCGGCTCGTCGGCGATCAGCAGTTGCGGACGGCCGGCCAGCCCGATGGCGATCAGCGCCCGCTGACACATGCCGCCGGACAGCTGGTGCGGGTACTTGCCGGCCTGCGTTGCCGCGTCCGGCATACCGGCCTCGGTGAGCAGCTGCACTGCCCGTCGTCGCGTCTCACGTCCGTCGGTGTTGGCCCGCAACGCTTCTGAGATCTGGAAGCCGACCTTCCAGACCGGGTTGAGGTTGGTCATCGGGTCTTGAGGCACATAGCCGATGCGCCGCCCCCTGATCGACCGCAGCAGCTTGCGGTCGGCCCTGCTGTCAGACGAGGTGATGTCGAGGCCATCGAAGACAATGCGGCCCGCGGTGATTCGACCGCCGGGCGGCAGCAGCCCGAGAATCGCAGCGGCCGTGGTGGATTTCCCTGATCCCGATTCGCCCACGATCGCGACGGTATGACCGCGCGGCACCGTCAGATCCACCCCGCGAACAACGGGCTCACCGTCGCCAAACCTGACTTCCAGCCCCTCGACCGACAACAGCGGCGCGGTCATGCCCGCCACGCCCGCGATGCCGGATCCAGCGCGTCCCGTAAGGCGTCACCCATCATCATGAACGCGAGCACCGTAATCGCCAGTGCGCCTGCCGGATAGAACAGTATGGGCGATCCCGACCGCAGCCGAGTCTGATCGGTGTTGATATCGCCGCCCCAGGACACCACCGACGTCGGAAGTCCCACTCCGAGGTAGGACAGCGTGGCCTCGGTGACGATGAAAAGCCCGAGCGCGATGGTGGCCACCGCGATCACCGGGCCTAGGGCGTTGGGCAGGACATGTCGCAGCAGGATCTGAAACCTGCTCAGCCCCAATGCTTCAGCCGCCAAGACATAGTCACTGGCGCGCACCTCTAGCACCGCGCCGCGGGCGATGCGGGCCACCTGCGGCCAGCCGAACAGGGCCAGGATAGCGATCACCGTCCACACCGTGCGGTGGTGCAAGACACCCATGAGCACGATGGCGGCCAACAGCAGCGGCAGCCCGAAGAATACGTCGGTGATGCGGGAGACCACGGCGTCGACCCAACCCCCGTAGAAGCCGGCCAGCGCACCCAGCGCCCCGCCGACGACGAATACGGCCAAGGTTGCCCCCAGCCCGACCGTGACCGAAGCCCGCGCGCCGTAAACAGTGCGCGCATAGATGTCGTGGCCCTGCAAATCGGTGCCGAACCAGTGCGCCGCCGACGGGGCGAGCAGGCTCTGGCCGGGATCGGCGTAGTCGGGATCGGTTCCGGTGAACAACGCCGGAAACAACGCGACGACGACAACGAACAGGATCAGCAGGGCGGCGACGACGAACTTCGGCCGCCGGCGCAGCCCGCGCCATGTTTCACGCCAAAAGCCGCTGTGCTCAGCCATATCGGATCCGCGGGTCCAGGGCGGCGTAGAGCAGGTCAACGAGCAGGTTGGTGATCAGATAGATCAGCACCAGCACCGTGACAATCGACACCACGGTCGGCGCCTCCTGCCTGGTGACCGCTTGATACAGCACACCGCCGACACCGTGGATATTGAAAATGCCCTCGGTCACAATGGCTCCACCCATCAGCGCGCCCAGATCGGCGCCGAGGAAAGTCACCACCGGGATCAGCGAGTTCCGCAGAATGTGAACCGTCACCACCCGGGGCCGCGACAACCCCTTGGCGGTGGCGGTGCGGACATAATCGGCGTGCGCATTGGCGGCCACCGCGGAGCGGGTCAGTCGCACCACGTAGGCGAATGACACCGAGCCCAAGACGATCCCGGGCAGCAGCAGCCGAGAGAATGTCGCACGTTCGCCGACCGTGACCGGCGCGATTCCCAGTCGCACCCCGAAGACGAACTGCGCCAGAAAGCCCAGCACGAAGATGGGGACCGCGATGATGATGAGCCCGGCGATCAGCACCGTGGAATCGAAGATCCCGCCCCGACGCAATCCGGCGATGACGCCGAACCCGATCCCCAGCACCGCCTCGACCACCAGCGCGATCAGCGACAGCCTGATGGTCACCGGAAACGCATGCGCGAGAACGGAACTAACTGGCAGACCGGAATAGGCACGACCCAGGTCGCCATGCAGGATCCCACCCAGATAGCGCAGGTACTGCAGCAGGAAAGGTTCGTCGAGGTGGTAACGGGCACGCAGTTGCGCGGCCACCGCCGGAGTCAGGGGCCGGTCGCCGGCCAACGCCGCCAACGGGTCCCCGGGCAGCAGGAAGACCATGCCGTAGATCAGCAGGGTGGCGCCCAAGAAAACCGGCACCATGACAGCGATCCTGCGCGCGATGTACCAGCCCATTTCAGCGCGGTTCAGCTCTTGACGACGTTCTCGTAGTCGGGCAGGCCATTCCAGGTGACCGTCACCTTGCTCACCCCCGAAGACCAGCCCACCACGCTGATGAAGTTCCACAGCGGAATAACGGGCATGTCGTGCAGCAGGATTCGCTGCGCGGTGTTGGCCAGCGCATAAGACTCCTGCAGCGTGGGCGCGGATTCGGCTGCCGTCAGCGCCGCGTCGAAGTCCCGGCTGGAGTAGCCGACGTCGTTGGAACCCGCACCGGTGACGAAAAGCGGGCCAAGGAAATTCAGCATCGACGGGTAGTCGCCCTGCCACCCGGCCCGAAAGGCTGTCTGGATGGTGCGGTTGACGATCTGCGTGCGGAATCCGGCGAAGGTGGGCTGCGGCGCGCCGACCGCGTCGATACCCAAGACGTTCTTGATGCTGTTGGCCACCGCATCCACCCACTCCCGGTGGCCTGCGTCGGCGTTGTAGGCGATCGCGTACTGGCCGCTCCATGGCGAGAGGGCGTTGGCTTGTGACCATAGCCGCCGCGCGCGATCGGGATCGAAATCCAACGCGTCGCTGCCCGGAATGTTCGGATCGAACCCCGGGAGTGAACGGGCGGTGAAATCGCGGGCCGGAGTGCGTGTTCCGACGAATATCTGCTGGCAGATTTGCGGACGGTTGATGGCAGCCGACAGGGCCAGGCGACGCAGCCGGCCCTCCTCGCCGCCGAAATGCGGCAGCCGGAGCGGCGTGTCGAGGCTCTGGTTGATCCCGGCCGGGCCGCTGGTCGCGTTGCCACCCAGTTCGCGCTTGTAGATCGGCAACGCACTCGGCGGAATCGTGTCCAGCACATCCAGATTGCCGGACAGCAGGTCGGAGTAGGCGGTGTCCAGGTTGGCGTAGAACTCGAACCGCAGCCCCTTGTTGTGCGGGATCCGATTGCCGTGGTAGCCCGGGTTGGGTCTCAGATCGATCTTGACGTTGTGCTCCCAGGCCGGCCCGTCCGGGCCATCAGCAAGCTTGTAGGGCCCGTTGCCAATTGGGTTGCTGCCGAATGCCGCCATGTCACGAAATGCCGCTTGCGGCAGCGGATAAAACGGGCTGAACGCCAGGCGCACGGTGAAGTCGATGGTCGGGGCCTTGAGCCGCACGGTGAACTGCAGGTCGTCGACCACGTGCAGCCCGGACATGATGGTGATTATGGGCTTCGACGCGGCGACGTCGTCGTATCCCTGGATCGGGCTGAAAAAGCTCTGCTGCAGTTGGGCATTGGTGCTCAGGGCCCCGTAGTTCCATGCGTCGACGAACGAGTGCGCCGTCACCGGAGAGCCGTCGGTGAACTTCCAGCCCGGCTTAAGGGTGATTCGGTAGTTGACGTCGTCGGTGGTCTCGATCGACTGGGCCACCTCGGTGGAGGTTTTCCCGTCGGGATGAAAGGACATCAGGCCGGCGAACAACCGATCGATGATCCGGCCGCCAAAGCTGTCATTCGCGGTGGTGGGAATCAACGGGTTCGACGGTTCCCCGCCGTTGACGACAACGACGTCAGGGCTCAGGACGCCGCCACCGCAGCCGGCCAGGGAGCCGGCCAACGGGGCCGCGGCCAGCAGGGCCAGCAGCCCTGCTGCAATGACGGCCGGCGCGGCCCGCATCCGACGCATGACAGCGACCCTAGGGCCTACCCGGGTCAGCCCGCGGTGACCGGGTGTACCTGCAGTTGGCAGGCCTCGATGGCGGCGGGGACGGTGAACACCATGTTGATGGCGGGCGGGCTGATGCGCAGATCGGTGTAGCGGGGGCACGCACTGCCGCTGCTGTCGACGGCCATGCCCTCCACGATGGCCTGCGCCTGGGTCGACACCGACAGGATGACACTGGGCGGCTCGTCGACCGCGGCCGGCAGGCCACCCATGTCGCCGCGCGGCGTGGGCTCGGCATGAATGGTCGGCCCGCCGGTGCCCGAGTCCACCGACGGGTAGCCGGTGAGCGTGCACGGTTCGCCGCCCACCAGGCTGAATGTCAGGATGACCCTGCGGTGGCCCGCCGCGCTATCCGTCGGTGAGGCATTCACGGCGATCTGCTCTCCCCAACAGGGAGTCCCCTCGTCGCCGGTAGCGATCGGCACCGCACGTGCGGGAGGCCCCAGCATGGTGCTGACTGCGAAACTTGCGGCGGCCGCAGCAAAGGCGGCCAGAGGAGATCCGGGCACACCGGGATTATCCGGCAAACCGATGCGCGATACCTGCAGATTGGCACGAGCATCCACATCTCCGCGGAGTTAGGCTCACACCCGTGACCGAGACCACAACCGAACACCCCTCCTCGTACCCACCGCCGGAACACTTCACCGAGCAGGCCAACGCTCGTGCCGAGCACTACCGCGAGGCCGAGGAAGACCGGCTGGCCTTCTGGGCCAAGCAGGCCAACCGGCTGTCGTGGGCGACACCGTTCGCCGAAGTGCTGGACTGGTCGGAGGCGCCCTTCGCCAACTGGTTCGTCGGCGGCAAGCTCAACGTCGCCTACAACTGCGTCGACCGCCACGTCGAGGCCGGCCACGGCGACCGGGTCGCGATTCACTGGGAGGGCGAGCCGGAAGGCGACCAGCGCGCCCTGACCTATTCCGATCTGCACACCGAGGTGTGCAAAGCGGCCAACGCGCTGACCGGCCTCGGTCTCGTGGCCGGCGACCGCGTCGCCATCTACATGCCGTTGATCCCCGAAGCGGTGATCGCGATGCTGGCCTGCGCGCGGCTGGGACTCATGCACAGCGTGGTTTTCGGCGGTTTCACCGCGCACGCGCTGCGGGCCCGGATCGCCGACGCCCAAGCCAAGCTGCTGATCACCAGCGACGGGCAATTCCGGCGCGGCCAGCCGGCGCCGCTCAAGGACGCCGCCGACGAGGCGGTTTCAGACCCGGACAGCCCCATCGAACACGTTCTGGTGGTGCGGCGCACCGGAATTGACGTGTCCTGGAACGACGACCGCGACTTGTGGTGGCACGACGTCGTCGACTCGGCGTCACCCGAACACACCCCGGAGGCGTTCGACTCCGAGCACCCGCTCTTCCTGCTGTACACGTCGGGCACCACCGGCACGCCCAAGGGCATCATGCACACCAGCGGCGGCTATCTGACCCAGGCCTCCTACACGATGCACGCCATCTTCGACGTCAAACCCGAAAGCGACGTGTTCTGGTGCACCGCCGACATCGGCTGGGTCACCGGGCACACCTACGGCGTCTACGGACCGCTGTCCAACGGTGTCACCGAGGTTCTCTACGAGGGCACGCCCAATTCGCCCGACGAGCATCGGCACTTCCAGATCATCGAGAAGTACGGCGTCACAATCTATTACACCGCGCCGACCATGATTCGCACTTTCATGAAGTGGGGCCGCGAGATCCCCGATGCCCACGACCTGTCCAGCCTGCGGCTGCTGGGGTCTGTCGGCGAACCGATCAACCCCGAGGCGTGGCGCTGGTACCGCGCGGTGATCGGCGCGGACAAGGTCCCAGTGGTGGACACCTGGTGGCAAACCGAGACTGGCTCCGCGATGATCTCGCCGCTGCCCGGGGTCACCGCGACCAAGCCGGGTTCGGCGATGACGCCGCTGCCCGGGATCTCGGCGAAGATCGTCGACGACCACGGCGACCCGCTGCCGCCGGACATCGAAGGCGAAACGCACGTCACCGGATACCTGGTCATCGACCAGCCGTGGCCCTCGATGTTGCGCGGCATCTGGGGTGACCCCGAGCGCTATCGCAAAACCTACTGGTCCAAGTTCGCCGAGCAGGGCTACTACTTCGCCGGCGACGGCGCCCGCTTCGACCCCGACGGCGCGATCTGGGTGCTGGGCCGCATCGACGACGTGATGAACGTGGCCGGGCACCGCATCTCCACCGCCGAGGTGGAGTCCGCGCTCGTCGGCCACTCCGCGGTCGCCGAGGCGGCGGTGGTCGGAGTGACCGACGACATCACCGGTCAGGCCATCTGTGCGTTCGTCGTCTTGCGGGGCAACTACCAGCCGCACGACGGGACCGTGGACGAGCTGCGTGGCGAGGTGGCCCGGGAGATCTCGCCGATCGCCAAGCCGCGCGAGATCCACATCGTGCCGGAACTGCCCAAGACCCGCAGCGGCAAGATCATGCGCCGGTTGTTGCGCGATGTCGCCGAAAAACGCGAGCTGGGTGACACGTCGACGTTGGTCGACGCCAGCGTGTTCGACGCGATCCGCGCCGCGAAATAGCGCGGGCTAGCGAAGTCCCTGTCAGACCGCTACCGGGACGAACCCCGCTCCCGGCCGGTTCCTGCTGTTGATATCGGCCAGGATCGAGTTGAAGTCCATCACGACCGCCGGGGTGTGCAGCGGGATGTACTTGATGACGCAGGTCGGCAGGTTGTCGCTGAACGCGCCGTGGATCATGCCGACCAAGAGATTGTTGACGGTCACCGGCCCCCCGGAGTCACCGGGCCGACCACAGACCTGCATGACGAGGGTGCCCGGAGTCTCTCCCGTACCCCAGGTGACGCCGCAGGAGTTGCCGGTCGTGCGGCCCTGCTTGCAGGCGATCTGGCCGAAGGTCGGATCCGGGCCGACGCCGCTGATCACAAAGCCGTTGTAGTTGGCCACCGGCGCCACCTTGGCCGGATCGAACTTGATCACCGCATAGTCGAGGTTGTCATTGCCCGAGACCATGACGCCCAGGATGCCCCTGTTTTCAGCACCCTCGGCGGCGACCTGCGCGCCTGGGCCGCCGCAGTGCGCCGAAGTGAAACCGATGAGTTCGCCGGCCTTGTCGGAACCGATGGTCGTCAGGGTGCACATCGTGTCCCCGTTGATGACGATGCCCGCGCCGCCACCCATCGGAAGCCTGGCGTCGGCGGCCGCGATCCTGCCAGGCATACCGACCAGGGCCAAGAGTGCGGTCACCATCGCTGCGACAACGCGGCGGTGCCCCGTCTGCAAAGCGACACTCCCATCAAACGGCCGGACATCTGAGCGTGGTCAGTCTAGTGGCTGGGCCGCGTTCGACCAGGTCGCCGCGCTCGCCGCAGCGCTTTGTTGATTCGCTTCCGGCCCAAGGGAATCGGGACCTCAGAAACTTTGTCAAATGGTGATGGTGTAAAACGGGGCACGTGTTGAACCTCAGTACAAGGCAAATCATTCGACTCCTCCCAGCTGCGGTCCTTGCGCCCTGGGCGCTGTTCAGCGCCCCCGTTCCCCCCGCGTCTGCCGCCTCGTGTCCGCCCTCTCAGGTGGTGTTCGCTCGCGGTACCGACGAACCACCCGGGGTCGGCCCCGTCGGGGAGGCGTTCGTCGACAAGCTGCGCTCCCGTGTTGGCGGGAAATCGGTCGAGGTGTATGCGGTCAGCTACCCCGCCACCGACGATTGGCCCACGGGCGTCGACGGCATCAGAGACGCCGGCGCACATGTCGTCTCCATGGCCTCGCAGTGCCCGAATACCAAGATGGTGCTCGGCGGATACTCCCAGGGCGCGGCCGTGATGGGCTTCGTCACTTCGGGCGTGGTACCGGATGGGGTCGACCCCGCGACCGTGCCGAAGCCGCTGCAGCCCGAGGTGGCTCAGCACGTCGCCGCGGTGGTCCTCTTCGGAGTACCAAATGTTCGGGCGATGAACTTCCTCGGCCAGCCGCCCGTCGTGATCGGCCCACTGTATGCGGGCAAAACGGATCAGTTGTGCGTCCCCGATGACCCGATTTGCTCTGACGGGCTGGAATTCGGCGCGCATAACGCGTCCGCATATCAGGACGGCGCTGTTGACCAGGGGGCGGACTTCGCCGCAAGCCACCTCTAGCCTCGCTTAGCCTTGCAACCGTCCCCCGCCTGAGCGGGCCGTCTCGCGCGCCCAAACGCGGTGGTCGGCTGGCCTCGTCCGGCACCGCAGCGCATGGCAACATGAACCGCGACGGCGCGAGCCGGGCAATCAAACGAAAGAGGACCGTCTGTGAGCAAAGCCGACCGCAACAACGGTGTGCCCAGCACGCTGACCACGATTCCACTGGCCGACCCGCACGCCAGGCCCGCTGAGCCGTCGATCGGTGATCTGATCAAAGACGCGACCACCCAGGTGTCCACACTGGTGCGCGCGGAGGTCGAACTGGCCCGCGCCGAGATCACCCGCGACGTGAAGAAAGGTCTGACCGGCAGCGTTTACTTCATCGCCGCGCTGGTGGTGCTGTTCTACTCCACCTTCTTTTTCTTCTTCTTCCTGGCCGAGCTGCTCAACAATCTGGCTGTGGCGCTGGGTGGCGTTCCTGATCGTGTTCGGGGCCATGGTCCTGGTCGGGGCCGTGCTGGCGCTGTTGGGTTTCTTGAAGGTCCGCCGGATCCGCGGACCACAGCAGACCATCGAGTCCGTCAAGGAGACACGCACCGCGCTTACTCCGGGCCACGACAAGGCCTCGGCCGCCAAGCTCGCCGGCTCCGACGGCAGTTCGGGCGGCAACGCTCCCGCCGATCCCACGGGCTGGTAGATGCCGGCACCGGATCCGTCGGTAACCCGCATCGCGGGGCCGTGGCGTCATCTGGACGTGCACGCGAACGGCATCCGATTCCACGTCGTGGAAGCCGTAGCAGCCGTGCCCGGCCAGGACGTGAGCACGCCCGCCACGGCCCGGCCATTGGTCATGCTGCTGCACGGTTTCGGTTCGTTCTGGTGGTCCTGGCGTCATCAGCTGCGCGGGCTGACCGGGGCCCGAGTGGTCGCAGTGGACCTGCGCGGCTACGGCGGCAGCGACAAACCACCCCGGGGCTATGACGGCTGGACGCTGGCCGGCGACACCGCCGGGCTGATCCGCGCGCTCGGACACTCGTCGGCGACGCTGGTAGGCCATGCCGACGGCGGGCTGGCCTGCTGGAGTACCGCGCTGCTGCATTCGCGGCTGGTGCGCGCCATCGCGCTGATCAGCTCGCCGCACCCAGCCGCCCTACGAAAATCGACGTTGACCCGGCGCGATCAGGGCTACGCACTGCTGCCGACGCTGCTGCGCTACCAGGTGCCGATCTGGCCGGAGCGCTTGCTGACCAGAGACAATGCGGCGGAGATCGAGCGTCTGGTCCGCAGCCGTAGCAGTGCTAAATGGGTTGCGTCAGAAGACTTCTCCCAAACTGTCGGCCATCTGCGCCAGGCGATACGGATCCCGGCGGCGGCGCACTGCGCGCTGGAGTATCAGCGCTGGGCGCTGCGCAGCCAGCTGCGCGACGAGGGCCGGCGATTCATGAAATCAATGAGTCAACGCCCGAGCGTCCCTATATTGCACCTACGCGGCGACGCCGACCCCTACGTGCTGGCCGATCCCGTCGACCGCACTCAGCGCTACGCGCCGCACGGACGCTACATATCCATCGCCGGCGCAGGACATTTCAGCCACGAAGAAGCGCCCGAAGAAACCAACAGGCACCTGACGAAGTTTCTCGAGCAGGTGCACGGGCCGCGGCTCAGCTGACGCAGGCCCCCGTCGGCACCGGTTGAGTGTCACCGATCTTTTCGAGCTGGCTGGACACTTCACCGGCCGTCAACACGAAACCCGTGTCGGCGTCATCGACGGCCGCGCCGAAAACCACGCCAAGCACGTGACCGCTGAGATCGATCAACGGTCCACCCGAATTGCCTTGCTCCACATTGGCTCTGATGGTGTACACATCACGGGTGACCGGCGCCGGATCGCGATAGATGTCGGGCCCGCTGAGCTTGATGGCCTCGCGAATCCGGGCCGGTGTCGCCGTGAAGTTACCGCCTCCGGGATAACCCAGCACCACAACGCTGGAGCCCGATTTCGCCTCGGCTTGGGCGAAAGGCAGCGGCGGGGGCGGCAGGTTCGGCACGGCGAGGATAGCGATGTCGACCGACGGGTCGTAGGAAACCACGGTGGCGTCGAGCGGGTTGCCGCTGGCGTACACCTGGATGCTGCTGGACCCGGCCACCACGTGCGCGTTGGTCATCACCCGGTCGGGCGATATCACGAATCCACTGCCCTCCAACACTTTCTGGCAGCTGGGCGCCAGGCTGCGAACCTTGACCACACTCGGCTGGGCGGCCAGCACCACCGGATTGCTGGCCAGCGCCGGGTCTGGTGACGCGACCGGAATCACCGGGGTGCGACTGAACGGCTCCAGCACCGCAGGCAAGCCGGAAGTGTTCAGCAGCGCGGACAGCCGCTTGGGCACCGCCTTCAGCCACGGCGGCGCAACCTCGTTGACCGAAGCAAGCACCCGCGAACCCTTGACCGCGGCAGCCAGCTCGGGCTGGTCCTTCGGACTGCGTCAGCGGCGTCGCCAACAACCAGGCCGCGGTCAGCACCACGATGAGCTGCACGCCCACCCCGATGATCGAGTCGACCAATCGGATTGCGCTGCTGCGGATCGCACCGCGGACGGCCCGGCCCAGCACCACACCGGCGACCTCACCGACGACCACCAGCGCCAGGATGAGGAATAGAGGCGGCGAACAGCTTGGCGCGCGGCGCGGCGATGTGGGCGACGATGTGCGGCGCCAGCAACACACCCGCTATCGCGCCCAGCAGCACACCGACAAACGACAGCAGCGAGCCGAGCGCACCCGAGCGCCAACCCGAGATGGCCGCGATGAAGGCCACCGCCAGGACGGCGACATCCAGCCACTGCGACGGCGTCATCGAATTCATCGCGAGCCGCCCTGTTCGCCGACCAGCACCATCGCCTCATCCAGCTCACGGAAATCGTCGGTGTCCCAAGGCTTGGTCCAGCCGGCCACGTCGAGCACCGCGGAGATCACCTGGCCGGTGAATCCCCACACCAGCATCTGGTTCAGCAGAAAGGCCGGGCCCGCCCAGCGGCGGCCGAGGTCGCCGCGGTAGACCATCAGCCGGTTGGCCGGATTTATGAAGGCGCGCACCGGAACCCGCGACACGATCGCCGTTTCGGTCTCGTCGACGACGGCCACCGGCCCGGGATCCGGTGAGTAAGCCAACACCGGGACGACGTGGAACTGCGACGGCGCGATGAACGTCCGTTCCATTGTGACCAGTGGATGCAACCGGCTGACGTCGATCCCGGTTTCTTCGTGGGCTTCACGCAGGGCGGTGGCCACCGGCCCGTCATCGGTGGGATCCGATGCGCCGCCGGGGAAAGCCGCCTGGCCCGCATGGTGCCGCAACGTCGAGGCGCGCACCGTCAACAGCAGGTCGGCATCGTCGGGAAGGTCGCCGTCGGCCGGGCCGGTCTCCGGACCCGAGAACAACACCAGGACCGCGGCCTCGCGGCTGTTGCGGCGGACCGATGACACGGCTTTGGCGGCGGTCACCATCGCCAGCACATCGGCCGGCAGCCGGCGCCGGTACGCATCCGGTATCTGTGCGATGTTGTCAACGAGCGGGCGCAGCCAGGACGGGCCAACGTCCGGCGTCAGGGGAACCGCTGCACTCACCGGCGCCTCCGTTGGGTATCACTTATCCCGCTTATCCAGCTTCGTTTCCGACCGCCGCCGCGATCTCGTCGGCACTCGCGAAAGCCCGCGGCAGCGTCTGCGCAACGCTACCGTCCAGCCGCAGGACCACCGTCGCTGGCATCACATTTGCGACGCGCAACGCCGTCGCGACCAGACGTCGACCGTCCTGCAAAGTCGGTAGCCGAACACCGAGCTCCGCCAACCGCAGCAACGCCGCCGTCTCGTTCTCGTCTTGGTGCACCGTCACCACCATCACGTCGGGCCCCACCCGTCGTTGGTACTCGGCCATCGCCGGCAGTTCGCGCATGCACGGCCCGCACCAACTCGCCCACAGGTTGAGCACCACCCGGTGTCCGGCCAGCGCGCGCGCCGACGTCGATTGGTGATCCGTCCGCCGCGCATTCCACCACCACACCTCGCAACGCTGCCGGGCCGGCACCGTTACCCGCGGCGGGACACGGCGGCAGGTCCGCCTTTGCCCGCGGCCCCGCCAGCGCGCCCGGGGTGTCGGCGTCGCGGTGTTCGCGATCGGCGGCTGTCTGGGGCGTCACGGTCGTTGCCGGGTTATCGCGCAGCTGGGCAACCAGCGCCGCGATCAGCGCCGCCACCACCGCCAGGACTGCGAGGGTCCAACGGGTTTTGCTGGTCAAGGTCTTGCTCAAGTTCGAAGTGCTCCGGACCCCTGCTTACAGTCCGGCCAGCGCCAGCAGGTGCTCGGTTTCCGGGCCCTGCACCAGGGGAGCGGCGAGCAGCGGTTCGGTGGGACCGAGGCCGAAGGACGGGCAGTCTTTGGCGAGCACGCAGACACCGCAGGCGGGTTTGCGGGCGTGGCACACCCGGCGGCCGTGGAAGATCACGCGATGGCTCAGCAGGGTCCACTCACTGCGTTCGATCAGTTCGCCGATCGCGTGCTCCACCTTGACCGGGTCCTCTTCGGCGGTCCATCGCCAGCGCCGCACCAAGCGCCCGAAATGTGTGTCGACAGTGATTCCCGGGATATCGAAGGCGTTGCCCAGGATGACGTTGGCGGTTTTGCGCCCCACCCCGGGCAGCGTGACCAGCTCGGCCATGGTCGCCGGCACTTCGCCGTCGAACCGCTCGACCAGGGCCTGCCCGAGGCCGATGAGCGAGGTCGCCTTGTTGCGGTAGAAACCCGTGGGACGGATGAGGCTTTCGAGTTCGGTGCGGTCGGCCTGCGCGTAGTCCAGCGCCGTCCGGTATCTCGCGAACAACGCGGGCGTCGTCAAGTTCACCCGTTTGTCGGTGCTCTGCGCCGAAAGAATGGTGGCCACCGTCAGCTCCAGCGGCGAGGTGAAATCAAGCTCGCAGTAAACGTGCGGAAATGCTTGCGCCAGTGCGCGATTCATGCGCCGGGCCCGTCGCACCAAACCGAGCCGGGTTTCGCCCGCCCAGCGCCGGGCCAGCGTCGGCTGCGGGCTTGGCCGGCGTTGACTTGGAGCGCCGGGACGACTTTGCCGCTGTCACCTACGACAGAGTACTGATTTCGTGATCTCACCGAGACCTCGTGTTGATGCAAGGCCATGTTTACTCTCCTAGTGTCATGGTTGCTGGCCGCCCTCGTTCCGGGGCTGCTTATGCTCGCAACGCTGGGGCTCGGGCGCCTCGAGAGGGAGCTCGGCCCAGGACAGCGTCACCGCGACCGACGTCGACGAGTTTCTGGAGAACGCCGACGCCGTCGATGTGCACACGCTGGCCCGGGAGGGCATGCCGGAGGCACTGGATTATCTGCATCGACGCCAGGCCCAGCGAAGCCTCGATTCCCCGCCGCCCGGCCGCCACGCCAGGCCGGATGACGCCGCACCGTCATTTGCCGGCGACCTCGACATCTACGACGAGGCCGCCTTGCCGACGCAGATGCACAAGCATTCCCGAGCCAATCCCGAGGTTACGGCGACTCGACACGTCAATCGTGTGTAGCGTTGGCAGGTCGAACCGATTGGCCTAACCTCTGATTCAGGCCAGTCGTAAGAGGTTGGCCTGCACCATATCACTTCGTTGGAGAGCTGAAGAGGCAACGTGGACGAGATCCTGGCAAGGGCAGGAATCTTCCAAGGGGTAGAACCGACTGCGGTCGCCGCACTGACCAAACAGCTGCAACCCGTCGACTTCCCCCGCGGACACACGGTTTTCGCCGAAGGGGAGCCGGGCGATCGGCTCTACATCATCATTTCGGGAAAGGTCAAGATCGGGCGCCGCTCGCCGGACGGCCGGGAGAATCTGCTGACCATCATGGGTCCGTCGGACATGTTCGGCGAGTTGTCGATCTTCGACCCAGGACCGCGGACTTCCAGCGCGACCACTATCACCGAGGTGCGGGCGGTGTCGATGGACCGCGACGCGCTACGGGCGTGGATCGCCGATCGTCCCGAAATCGCCGAGCAGCTGTTGCGGGTGCTGGCCCGACGGCTGCGGCGGACCAATAACAATCTGGCCGACCTCATCTTCACCGACGTGCCCGGCCGGGTGGCCAAGCAGTTGCTGCAGCTCGCCCAGCGTTTCGGCACCCAGGAGGGTGGCGCGATGCGGGTCACCCACGACCTGACTCAAGAGGAGATCGCGCAGCTGGTGGGCGCCTCCCGGGAGACGGTGAATAAGGCGCTGGCCGATTTCGCCCATCGCGGCTGGATCCGGCTGGAGGGCAAGAGCGTGCTGATCTCGGATTCCGAAAGGCTGGCCCGCCGAGCGAGGTAAGCCCGGGCGCAACCGAGCGAGAAATCCAACCCCGAGCCCGATGAGTCCGCTAGTTCAGGGGCGCAGGTAGCTCAGCTGCGCCTGCACGGACCATTCGGCCGCATCCCAGAGCTTCTCGTCGACGTCGACATAGACGTGTTCGACGATCTGGCGGGCGGTGGCGTCGTCGCCGAGATCCCGCAACGCGGCGCGCACCTGATCCAGGCGTTCGTGGCGATGCGCCAGGTACCCGGCGGCGACAGCTTCCAGGTCGGGCAGGTCAGGCCCGTGCCCGGGCAACACCGCGCGCCGGCCCAGGCCGCGAAGCCGCCGCAGCGATTCCAGGTAGTCGGCGAGGCTGCCGTCTTCGTTGTCGATGACCGTGGTGCCGCGGCCCAACACCGTGTCCGCGGTCAGCACGGCGTCGTCGAGCACGAAGGACAACGAGTCGGCCGTGTGGCCGGGGGTCGCCATCACGGTGATCTTCAGCCCGGCGGCATCGATCACCTCGCCGTCGATCAACTCTCCACCGAGGCCGCGGCAGAACCCGCTGCCCGCCGACCGCACCGGTGCGCCGGTCAACTCGACCAGCTTGTCGATGCCGTCGGTGTGATCGACGTGCCGGTGGCTGATCAGCACCAGCGCAATGCGGCCCAGCGCGGCAACCCGCGCGATGTGCTCGTCGTCGTCTGGCCCTGGATCGACGATCACCAACTCGTCGCTACCCGGACCACGCAGCACCCAGGTATTGGTGCCCTCCAGCGTCAGCAAACCGGGATTGTCGGCCAGCAGCACCGAGGCAGTGTCTGTCGCCGGCCGCAGCCGGCCGTATGCGGGGTGGGACAGCGACTCAGCGCGCTCGGCTGTATCGGACATCGGATGTCAGCCGACCTCCACGATCAGCTCGACTTCAACGGGGGCGTCCAGCGGCAATTCGGATACACCGACCGCCGAGCGCGCGTGCGCGCCGTTGTCGCCGAATACCTCGGCGAGCAGGTCGGAGGCGCCGTTGATGACGTTGGGCTGACCGTTGAAATCCGGTGCCGAGGCGACGAACCCGACCACCTTGACCACCCGGGCCACTGTGTCGATATCCACCACCGACCCCACCGCCGCAAGCGCATTGAGCGCGCATATCCGCGCCAGGGCTTTGCCCTGCTCCGAACTTACCTCGGCGCCGACCTTGCCGGTTGCGGCCAACTTTCCGCCCTCGATCGGGAGCTGGCCGGAGGTATAGACCAGGTTGCCCGTGCGCACCGCCGGAAGGTACGCCGCCAACGGCGCCGCTACCTGCGGCAGCACGACACCCAGTTGTTCGAGCCGGGCCCTGGCAGATCCAGCGGTCATTTCGGCCGTTTCAGGTACGCGACATGTTGCTCACCCGTCGGCCCGGGCAGCACCGCCACCAGCTCCCAGCCATCGGCGCCCCACTGGTCGAGGATCTGTTTCGTGGCGTGCGTAAGCAGCGGAACGGTGGCGTACTCCCAAGCGGTGGGTTGGCTCATGACGGCAGCTTATCGGGCGCACGAGCAGGCGTCGGAAGTACTCCAGCCGCTTTGCGAAGGACGGCAGGGCACGCGGGCTAGCATGCGATGGTGGCAAAGACATCTAGCGGCGGTAGTTCCGCCGCCTGGCCCGCGCGCTTGTCGAAGGTCCGCTTGCATTTTGTGACTGGCAAAGGCGGCACCGGCAAGTCGACGATCGCGGCGGCACTGGCACTGACCCTGGCAGCAGGAGGCCGCAAAGTCCTCCTCGTCGAAATTGAGGGACGTCAAGGGATTGCGCAACTGTTCGACGTCCCACCGCTGCCGTACCAGGAGCTCAAGATCGCGACCGCGGAGCGCGGCGGACAGGTCAACGCCCTGGCCATGGACATTGAAGCCGCGTTCCTGGAATACCTGGACATGTTCTACAACCTGGGCATCGCAGGCCGCGCCATGCGCCGCATCGGTGCAATCGAATTCGCGACGACGATCGCGCCCGGCCTGCGTGACGTACTGCTTACCGGCAAGATCAAGGAGACGGTGATACGGCGTCGACAAGAACCGGCTGCCGGTCTACGACGCGATCGTGGTCGATGCACCCCCCACCGGACGCATCGCACGCTTCCTCGATGTCACCAAGGCGGTGTCCGATCTGGCCAAGGGCGGCCCGGTGCACTCGCAGGCCGAGGGCGTGGTCAAGTTGCTGCACTCCGACCAGACCGCTATTCACCTGGTCACGCTGCTGGAAGCCCTGCCGGTGCAGGAGACGATGGAAGCCATCGAGGAACTCGCGGAGATGAAGTTGCCGATCGGCAGTGTGATCGTGAACCGCAATATCCCGACTCTCCTCGAACCCACCGACCTGGCCAAGGCCGCCGAAGGCGATGTCGATGCCGACTCGGTGCGCGAAGGGTTGGCGAAGGCCGGAATCAAGCTGTCCGACAGCGACTTCGCCGGCTTGCTGACCGAGACCATCCAGCACGCGACCCGAATCACCGCACGAGCCGAGAACGCCCAGCAGCTCGATGCGCTACAGGTACCGCGGCTGGAACTGCCGGCGATCTCGGACGGCGTGGACCTCGGTAGCCTCTACGAGCTGTCGGAATCGCTTGCACAGCAGGGAGTGCGATGAGTACAACACCGAAAACCCTTGATATGGCGGCTATCCTGGCCGACACCGCTAACCGGGTGGTGGTGTGCTGCGGCGCCGGTGGTGTCGGCAAAACCACGACGGCGGCTGCGATGGCGCTACGCGCGGCCGAATATGGCCGTACTGTATGCGTTTTGACGATCGACCCGGCCAAGCGGCTGGCACAAGCATTGGGCGTCAACGATCTCGGCAACGCTCCCCAGCGCGTACCGCTTGCCCCCGAAGTTCCCGGTGAACTGCACGCGATGATGCTCGACATGCGACGCACGTTCGACGAAATGGTGGTCCAGTACTCCGGATCCGAACGGGCACAGTCGATTCTGGATAACCAGTTCTATCAAACCGTCGCCACTTCGCTTGCCGGGACGCAGGAGTACATGGCGATGGAGAAGCTCGGTCAGCTGCTGGCCCAGGACCGCTGGGACCTGGTAGTGGTGGACACGCCGCCCTCACGCAACGCGCTGGACTTCCTGGATGCGCCCCAACGGTTGGGCAGCTTCATGGATAGCCGGCTGTGGCGACTGCTGCTCGCACCTGGCCGGGGTATCGGCCGATTGGTGACCGGCGCGATGGGATTGGCAATGAAGGCGCTGTCCACCGTGCTCGGTTCGCAGATGCTCTCCGACGCGGCGGATTTCGTGCAATCGCTGGACGCCACATTCGGTGGTTTCCGCGAAAAAGCCGATCGTACGTATGCGCTGCTGAAACGGCGTGGCACCCAATTCGTGGTGGTATCGGCGGCCGAACCCGACGCACTGCGCGAGGCGTCCTTCTTCGTCGACCGGCTGTCGCAAGAAGGCATGCCGCTGGCGGGACTGGTCTTGAATCGCACCCATCCGATGCTGTGTTCGTTGCCGGTCGAGCGGGCGATCGACGGAACCGAGACGTTGAAGGCCAGTGAGGCAGACTCGGCATCCACTGAGCTGTCCGCGGCCGTGCTGCAAATCCACGCCGACCGCGGACAAACCGCCAAGCGCGAGGTCCGGTTGCTGTCCCGGTTCACCGGAGCCAACCCCAACGTGCCGGTCATCGGGGTGCCGTCGCTGCCGTTCGATGTCAGTGATCTAGAGGCGCTTCGCGCGCTCGCCGATCAGATCACCGCCACCGGCTAATCCAGGCCCGCTGAAGCGTGAGCCCGATCTGAGCCCAATTGGGGCTCTACTCAACGCAATTCGACACGCATCAGTTCCTGCTGGGCGCAAGCCAATTGGAACTTATTTCGTTGTTGCTGTAACAGAAATGCAATGATGAAGCGTGGCAGGACAGCGTCAGCCCACGCTGCGCGGCTTGCGCTTGTCGAAGAAGTCCGCCCACGAGTCCACCTCGGGGTGTTGCTTGAGCAGGGCCCTGCGCTGGCGCTCGGTCATCCCGCCCCAAACGCCGAATTCGACCTTGTTGTCCAGCGCGTCCGCTCCGCATTCCTGCATAACAGGGCAGTGACGGCAGATCACCGCAGCTTTACGCTGGGCGGCTCCGCGGACAAACAGTTCGTCGGGATCGGTGGCTCGGCACAGCGCCTTGGACACCCAGGCGATCCGCTCATCCGCGTCGACACTGCGCAGCGTGGTATTGGTAGCGACCACCAGGTTGGTTCGTCGCGCGGCAGGCCGCGTTCCTGACACGAGCTGTTTCCTTCCTCCCGGTCGCGGTTAGCGACCGCCCTCCTCGAGCGCAGATCAGCTGCGGCCTAGGCCACACTATGCACTTCGGTGTTACCTGAATCTCACCGTGTGTCTAAGTTAGGTGGTCAGGTGCCAATTGTGCAACAGTCTGATAAAGCTTTTTCTGGGACGGGCGTGCCGTCTCGGTGCAAACCGTGAGGCCAACAGTAAGGCTGCCACCCCGTTTTGGGCGGTTGACCAGTAACGCAGGCGAAAATATCGGTCCGGGGGCCGGTGAAGCGGCCACTGGTCACCTGGTAGGGAGGTTTTTCGACATCTCAGGGGAGGTCGACCTCACGGCGGGCGGTTAGGGTAGTACGCATGGCGGAGCGCCCCCCGGCCGTCCTCACGGTCCTCAAGCTCGCTGGGTGCTGCCTGCTGGCGAGTGTCGTGGCCACCGCCCTGATGTTCCCGTTCGCGGGTGGCGTAGGGCTGATGTCCAACCGCGCCTCGGAAGTGGTCGCCAACGGGTCGGCCCAGCTTCTCGAGGGTCAGGTGCCCGCGGTGTCGACGATGGTCGACACGAAGGGCAACGTCATCGCGTGGCTGTATTCGCAGCGGCGCTTCGAGGTACCCACCGACAAGATCGCCAACACGATGAAGCTGGCGATCGTGTCCATCGAGGACAAACGGTTCACCGAGCACAACGGTGTGGACTGGAAGGGCACCTTAACCGGACTGGCCGGCTATGCACGCGGCGACGTCGACACCCGCGGCGGCTCGACGATCGAACAGCAGTACATCAAGAACTACCAGCTGCTCGTCACCGCCCAAACCGACGCCGAGAAGCGCGCGGCCGTCGAAACCACCCCGGCGCGCAAGCTCCGCGAGATCCGGATGGCGCTCACGCTGGACAAGACCTTCACCAAGCCGGAGATCCTGACCCGCTACCTGAACCTGGTCTCGTTCGGTAACGGCTCGTTCGGCGTGCAGGACGCCGCGCAGACCTACTTCGGCGTCAACGCGTCCGACCTGAACTGGCAACAGGCAGCACTGCTGGCGGGCATGGTGCAGTCGACCAGCGCACTCAACCCGTACGTCAACCCCGAGGGCGCGTTGGCCCGGCGGAACTTGGTCCTGGACACCATGATCGAGAACCTGCCCCAGGAGGCCGATGCATTGCGCGCCGCCAAGGCCCAGCCGCTGGGGATATTGCCACAACCCAACGAGCTGCCCCGGGGCTGCATCGCGGCAGGCGACCGCGCCTTCTTCTGCGACTACGTCCAGGAGTACCTGTCGCGCGCCGGCATCAGCAAGGAGCAGCTGGCCAGGGGCGGCTACCTGATCCGCACCACGCTCGACCCCGACGTGCAGATCCCGGTCAAGGCGGCCATCGACAAGTTCGCCAGCCCGACCCTGTCGGGCATCTCCAGCGTGATGAGCGTGATCGCGCCGGGCAAGAACTCCCACCACGTGATGGCCATGGCCAGCAACCGCAAATACGGGCTGGACACCGACGCCGGCGAGACCATGCGACCGCAGCCGTTCTCCCTGGTCGGCGACGGGGCCGGGTCCATCTTCAAGATCTTCACCACCGCCGCCGCGCTGGACATGGGCATGGGCATCAACGCCACACTCGAAGTGCCGGGCCGGTTCCAGGCCAAGGGCATGGGCAGCGGCGGGGCCAAGGGTTGCCCCAAGGACACCTGGTGCGTCGTCAACGCCGGTAACTACCGCGGCTCGATGAACGTGACCGACGCACTGGCCACCTCGCCCAACACCGCCTTCGCCAAGCTGATCCAGCAGGTCGGGGTGACGCGCACGGTGGACATGGCGATCAAATTGGGCCTGCGGTCCTACGCCAATCCCGGCACCGCCCGCGACTACAACCCGGACAGCAACGAAAGCCTGGCCGACTTCGTCAAGCGGCAGAACATCGGCTCGTTTACCCTGGGCCCGATCGAGTTAAATGCGCTCGAGTTGTCGAACGTCGCGGCCACTCTGGCCTCCGGCGGCGTGTGGTGCCCGCCCAGCCCGATCGGCAAGCTGATCGACCGCAACGGCAACGAAGTCGCCGTCACCACCGAGACCTGTGACCAGGTGGTGCCCGAGGGCCTGGCGAACACGTTGGCCAACGCGATGAGCAAAGACGCGCTCGGCAGCGGCACCGCGGCAGGTTCGGCCGGCGCGGCCGGCTGGGACCTGCCGGTGTCGGGCAAGACCGGCACCACCGAAGCTCACCGCTCATCCGGCTTTGTCGGCTTTACTAGCCACTACGCGGCGGCGAACTACATCTACGACGACTCGCCCAATCCCACGGATCTGTGTTCCGGTCCGCTGCGCCACTGCGGCGACGGTGACCTGTACGGCGGTAATGAGCCGGCCCGGACGTGGTTCACCGCGATGAAACCGATCGCCACCAGCTTCGGCGAGGTGAAGCTGCCGCCCACCGACCCCCGCTACGTCGACGGCTCCCCGGCTTCACGCGTGCCCAGCGTTGCCGGTCTGGAGGTGGACGCGGCGCGTTCACGCCTGAAGGAAGCCGGTTTCCCGGTGGCCGACCAAACCAACTCGGTCAACAGCACCGCAAAGCTCGGCGAAGTCGTCGGGACGACTCCCAACGGCCAAACAATTCCGGGTTCGATCATCACGATCCAGGTCAGCAACGGGATCCCGCCGCCACCACCGCCGCCGCCGCCGGAAGGTATGCCAGGGGTACCGGTCCCGGTCGGTTCGCAGGTGGTCGAGATTCCGGGCCTGCCGCCGATCACCATTCCGCTGCTGGCTCCGCCGCCACCTCCACCGCCGCCGTAGCCGGCTATAGCGGCGGCGGTGCGCGCAGCGGCAGTAGGCTGCCTGCATGGCTGACGTTCTGCCCGCCCTGATACGCACCGGCGCCGTCGCGCTCGGCTCGTCCGTCGCCGGGATCGGTTACGCCGCGATCGTCGAGCGCAACGCGTTCGTGCTGCGCGAGCTGACCATGCCCGTCTTGACGCCGGGTTCCACACCGCTGCGGGTGCTGCATGTCAGCGACCTTCACATGACGCCCAATCAGCGCCGCAAGCAGGCTTGGCTGCGTGAGCTGGCCAGCTGGGAGCCCGACTTGGTGGTCAACACCGGCGACAACCTGGCGCACCCGAAGGCGGTGCCGGCCGTCGTCCAGGCGCTGGGCGACCTGTTGTCGCGGCCCGGCGTCTTCGTCTTCGGCAGCAACGACTACTTCGGGCCGCGCCTGAAGAACCCAGTGAACTACCTGACCGACCCCGGTCACCGGGTTCGCGGCGAGCCGTTGCCCTGGCAGGACCTGCGGGCGGCGTTCACCGAGCGCGGCTGGCTCGACCTCACCCACGCCCGCCGTGAGTTCGAGGTGGCCGGTCTGCACATCGCGGCGGCGGGCGTGGACGACCCGCACATCGACCGGGACCGCTACGACGCGATCACGGGCCCCGCGAGCCCGGTGGCGAACCTGCGGCTGGGGCTTACGCATTCGCCCGAACCGCGGGTGCTCGACCGCTTCGCCGCCGACGGCTACCAGCTGGTGATGGCCGGCCACACCCACGGCGGGCAGCTGTGCCTGCCGTTCTATGGGGCCCTGGTGACCAACTGCGGCCTGGACCGCACCCGGGCCAAGGGCCCGTCCCGCTGGGGTGCCGACATGCGGTTGCATGTCTCCGCCGGTATCGGCACCTCGCCGTTCGCGCCGGTGCGATTCTGCTGCCGGCCCGAGGCGACCCTGCTGACGTTGATCGCCACCCCGAACGGCGGCCGAGACTTCAGCAGCAACCGGGGCCGTGTTCAGCCAGCAGCTTCGTTGCGTTGAACCACCGGACCCAGATCGGGTCCGCAGCCGCTCGCGTTGCTGGACGGACAACGCGGTCCGGCTGATCGAGGCCCTCAAGGTTTTGGGCCCGTCGTAGCGCTGACACCCACCTGCTGCGGTACCCGCTGCCGTCGGCCTGAGGCACGAACGTCGAAATCGAGCTGTATCTCAAAGACGAGACGACCCACATCACCGGCAGCCTCAAACACCCGGTTGGCGCGCTCGTTATTTCTGTACGCGCTGGGGCGCCTTCGGGCTGCTCGCCGAGATGGTGGCCGACGGCCGCAGCGGTTCGGTGGTCACGCTGCTTGCCGACAGCGGCGACCGCTACGCCGACACCTACTTCAGCGACGGGTGGGTCAGCGCCCAGGGGCTTGATCCCAGCGGACCCGCCGAGGCGCTGATCGAATTCGAACGGTTATGCGCCTGGGGCTGATGCCCCGGTGGTGCGCTGCCTTGCGGTTTGGCTAGTCGATGGGCCGGTGCGATAGGCTGTCGAGGCTTCAAGCGGGGTGTGGCGCAGCTTGGTAGCGCGCTTCGTTCGGGACGAAGAGGCCGTGGGTTCGAATCCCGCCACCCCGACCAGCATAATCGCTGGTAAATGACTTATCTAGCATCGCTAGGCAATTTTCTCCAACGTACCGGGTACGTTTTCTCCTGCGGATTCAGTGTCAGCGGCTGCAGTTGAGATCCCCCATCTGCTCGCGCGGCTGACACTCTCTCCGGTGGAGGGCCTGCCATGGGTTCCCGAGCTAACCGGCGCACGATCTTAGGCAAGCCGCTCACGTGGCTTCCGTGCGCGCTGGACCATCCTCACGATGGACGATGTTAATGCGGCAACCTAACCCTCGGCGGCGGGGTGGTCAGCTATGCGGTGTACCGACCATCAGCTTGGTCAACTCTCTGCCGTCAATCAGACGCAGGCGCATTAAAGGGACATCCGAGACAATAGAAACGGACCGCAGGCCGCAGATTCTCTATCGCCGCAAGCACTTGGCGACCGACCGACAGTTGGTACTCACGCAGGTATTGCTCCCGGCGCTGGTCATCATCGGCTAAACAGTGCGTAAGCGGATGCGGCGTTTTCCAAACCGCATCCTGCGCCGCCTCGCCCACGGCTGTCTCAAAGTCGTTCTTGTTCATGGTTCCCCCAAACAATCACGTGCCACGGTTCCCCAAATCACGTGCCACGGCAGGCTCAAGTGTAGTGCTGTTCGGGGGCAATGCGCTGACTTGCCGACCACCCCAAGCGGTAGGCCAGCTCCGTTGGGTTTGCTGCGGCACTGCGGATGATTTTGCCGCCGTGGCCGGTCACGCTACGATCAGGCGCCAAATCTTTGGCACCTGCGTTCACGTCGTTGTTGACCGTACGGCCAACTCGCTACAAAGCGCCGACAGCTCGTAACCTATTATCCCGCAGTGGTATTCGATACACCGTTGTACAGCACCACGATTCACGCCCATCACGCGATCCTTCGATAGGCAACCACTTTCGTGCCCGGTCGGTGGTATACCCGGGGAGTGCAGCCGCACCGGGGGCAGGGGGAGGTGGGTGAGCACATCGATCGGCTACGGTGCCACTACTTGAGCGGCGACACGCACGCCCAACAGGATCCAGCCGCAGGACCGTCCCGAGCTTAAGAGCGGTTATTGCTACCACAATTACCGGTGGTTCCGTGACCGTTTCGGTCGGCCTGTCTGGATAAAAGTAAACTTCCCGCCCAATTGGGTTCGTGCCGTACCTTGGCAGGCGGGATCGCCGGGACTAGTTCACCCGGCATCGCTGTAGAGCGGGCTATTCTCCCCGCATTGCGGCACGGGCAGGGAAGACAGTCTTTACCTTTCTTGTGGCTCTCTTCTCTGCCCACCCTAAACTTTCGCATTCGTCGTCGAGCAGCGCTGGCGATAAATGGCGCGGTACCGCACCGCGCCCAGCTGGGGCGGGTTGGTTGCTTCCTGGGCCGCCCCGGTTTCTAGCTTCCGCACATCTCTTCCGGGGTTCTCGCGCCGGGACTCGCGCGGTACGATCTGCGTGTCACCGATTCGTCAGCCAACGGCTAGGTTGTCCTGGGTTGCTTGGAGGTGCGGGATGTCGTATGTGATCGTGGCCCCGGAGGCAATGACCACGACGGCAACGGATTTGGCGGGTATCGGTTCCGCCCTGAGCGCGGCCCACACTGATTTTGAATTCTGAGGCTGGTGGCGGTAACTAGTGAAAGGGAAGGATTGCTGGGCCACTGGCCGCCAGGGGGACCGGAGAGATTAAACCCCACCTCGGTCCCCCTGGCACCCAAAAAGGCCGCCAGAATCAACGCCGACAGCCTGTGTAGGGCGCGTACCCGCCTGGAGCCAGCGACTGGAACGAGCCCCGCCCGACTCGACCGATGACGGTTACCTGCAAGCGCTCAAAGACAAGGGGTCACCTGGCCCAGCGGCTCGGACCCAACGATGGTCCAAATCGGCCGCGCGGTTTGTACGGACTGGGTCTAGGGGAATGACGTTCGACCAAACCCTCGCCGATGCGAAATCGGACTCCCGCAGTTACAAGATGTTTCTATCGCCAGAATAATGGGTGCGGCGACGGGGGCTCACTGCCCGCAATACACCAGCAAATTTGATTGATGCCCCCCGGGGGCAGGCGAAGCGTCGGGCTTATTCGCTGGCCATCTTGTCCGGGCAGTAGGCCTCGGCGCTTGCGCTGACGAAGTAGCCCGCTTCGTTGTAGTCCCAATCCTGGTTGCCGAGCCGGACGCCCCTTATGACTTCGTCCGCGGACTTGCCCGCCTGCAACTCCGAGCAAATTTCGTGCGCCGAGGCGATGAGCGCCTGGGAGTCGGTGATCTGTCTGCCCATGTTGTCGCGGATGTTTTTGAGGAACTGCGCATCGTTCGGATCTGCGTGCGCGGTCGCGGCGAGGGCCGTGGCGCTCACCAGAACCGCCGCGATAGATAGAAGTACCTTCATGGGGGACCCCGACTCTGAATTGCTTGCCAACGCTCACCACCAAGTGCGGCCATGCAGTCGGCTGGAGCCTACCGGGGCAAGAGCTTCAGCTCTTCTCGTCCGGCCCTTTTCCTCACTCGTCCGGCCGGTAGTTAGGGATGACGACCAACCTGACCAACTCCGCGATTCGGGGTGCCAGGTGGGGCAGCGTTGTTGGTTCGTGGTCAGCCAGGTATTCGATGATCAACTCGGTACCGGCGGCCACGACCAGGTGACACATTTCGTCGGTGAGCGGTGGCAATGCGGGATCCGTTCGGCTGCGCAGGTCGCACATGGCGGGCGCTATCGCATCGACGAATTCGCGGATGGCTTCGTTGCGGCGGATGCGCACCCGCCGCCCCGCACCGACCGCTTCGAGGAAGAACACGCGGGCAGCGGCGGGCGCCGCGGCGATCACCGCCAGGATTCTCGCGGCGTAGTCCGCGATCTCACCCGGTTCGATGCGTCGCGCTCCGCCGTTCGGCACGTTGAGCCCCGACTCTCGAACTACCACGCCCACCGCCTGATAGGCGTCGAGGAACAGATCCTCCTTGCTCGCATACAGCTGGTAGAAGGTCTTGCTCGATACGCCGGCGCGTTTGGCGATGGTCAACGCGGAGGTGGCCGCGTATCCGTCGGCGGCGAAGAGTTCGATTGCGGCAGCGGTGATTCGAACCCGCTGGGCTTGCAGGATGTCGTCGCGCGACAGACCGTGGCGGTGGCGCGGCAGCGGTTCCGGGGAGCCACCTGCGAGCAATCGGAAGACCGCGGTGGCGGTTTCGGGCTTGGTTTCTGCTACCTCGCCCATCGTTGTACCGCTAACGACGCACCGTCGCGCGCCTGCACATAGTGATAGTCGTCGAAGGAGAACCGGCGATTGGCACGACTGGCCGCGAAGAAGCCGGTCGGGCGGACGTAGGTGCTATCACCTTGAGAATTACGGTAATACGTCGGGACGTGGCCGTTGAGGTCGTTGAAGTAGTACCGCAGTGCGCGAGAGCGCTTCACGATCAGGTCGTGGTAAGCGTCGTGAATCGCTTGCCGGACCTCGACGCGGGTGGCCCGACGGCGGCGAGCCTCGCTGATCGCGCGAACCGCGTGATCGGCAGTCATCTCGACGAATGCGTGCCATCCGCTTCCGGTCCAGGAGTACGGGCCGACGAGGGTCCAGCGGTTGGGCAGTCCGGGCACGGCCACGCTCTGGTAGGCCTGCAGTCCGTGCTGATGGTAATAATCGGCCAGGTCGAAGTTGTCACGGCCCAGAATTGTTCCGGGCCGGTATGTTTCGGGGTCGGAGAATACTTCGTAGCCGGTCGCCAGGACGATCACGTCGACGCCGTGGTCGCGACCGTCGCGGGTGCGAATCCCGTGGGGAGTAATCTCGCCGATCGGTGTGGTGACGAGTTCGACGTTGGGCCGGTTGTAGGTCTGCAGGTAGTGGTTTGACAGCGTCGGGCGCTTCGCGGCGATGCCGAAGTTAGGCGCAAGTGCGGCAATGGTATTGGGGTCAGAAATGATGCGGTTGAGGTAGCGCCGGTAGGCCGCGATGGTGGTCTGGTCGAAGCCGTCCAGGACGGGACGGATAACCGGCTGCGGCAATCCGCTCACGGCGCGTAGCACGAGATCGACGACGCCCAGCGCGACACCGTGCACTGCAGGCTGGACGCCACGAACAGCCAGCATGCGCTGCAAGGACTTTGAGATGCGGTAGTCGGGTTTGGGCAGCGCCCACACCGGTGTGCGCTGGAAGACCGTCAACGCCTCAACTTTGGGGGCGATGGCCGGGATGATCTGCACGGCGCTTGCGCCGGTACCGATCACCGCGACCCGCTTGCCACCCAGTTCGTAATCGTGGTCCCAACTTGCCGGCCGCTGGATCTTGCCTTCGAATGCTTGCCATCCTGGGATTCCGGGATCGGCTTTGGGCCGGATGAACGCGCCGACGGCGCTGATCAAGAACCGCGCCGTGATGAACTCGCCTGTCTGCGTGTGCAGCACCCACATGGCGGCCGCGTCATCCCACTGTTCACACACGACGTGGGTGTTGAACCGCGCCCGCCGGTACAGGTCGAACCGTTTGGCCACGTCCACGTGGTAGCGCTTGACCTCCGCGCCGCGGGGAAAGACGCGGCTCCAATTGGGATTACGGGCGAACGAATACTGGTAAGCGATCGCCGGGATGTCGACGCTCAGGCCCGGGTAGTGGTTCTCGTGCCAGCTACCGCCGATATCGTCGGCGCGTTCGATGATCACGAAGTCGTCGATGCCGGCCGCCGCAACCTTGACGGCGGCCGCGATGCCGCCGGGGCCGGCTCCGATAATGGCGACCTCGAAGTCCGGGTGTGCTGGTGTGTCAGTCATGTTCGCCTGCGCAGGGACGGAAAAGCACTCTGGTGCCGTAGCGGGGCGCGAGCATGATCGAGCGCCGCACGATCTTCTCGGGCTTTTCGTCGACGGCGCTGAACTCGCCTTCGCGCAGCAGCACGTGTATGACGGTGATCAACTCTCGCATGGAAAAGCTTGCTCCCAGACAGCGTTTGACGCCGCCCCCGAAGGGAACCCAAGCGTAGGTCTGCGGTCGGGTACCGAGGAATCGTTCGGGACGAAACTCGTGTGGACGTTCGTAGGTGTCGGCGTTGCGGTTGATGGCGATGATATGAACGACGATTCGGGTGCCGGCATCGACGCGGTAGCCGCCGATTTCAACGGGTCGGGCGGCGACGCGGGAGGTGAGGGGCGCGGGCGGGCGCACTCGCAACGTCTCGTGGATCACCGCCGTCGTGAAGGCTTCCTCCCCACTGATGGCTTCGGATCGCACGCGTCGCAGCGCATCGGGGTGGTGCAGAAGCAGATCGAAGACCCACGCCAACGTGGTCGCGGTGGTTTCGTGGCCCGCCAGCATCAAGGTGATCAGGTCGTCGCGGATCTCGCTGTCCGACAACTGTTCTCCGTCGTCTCCGCGGGCACGCATGAGCAGCGCCAGAATGTCGGCCTGGTCGGCCAAGCGTGAATCGTTTCGCCGTTGCGCGATCAGCGGCATGACGACGTCGTCGATCGCCCTGTTGGCCTTGGCCCGAGCGGGCCACACCCGCAAGGTGCCGAAGTGGCGCAGCGCGTAACGGACCGTCAATTGCTCTGAGACACCAAGGCTTAACAGGCGTTCGAACGGCTGACCCAGTCGCCGGACCTCGTCGGGATCGTCGACTCCGAAGATCACCTTGACGATCACGTCCAGCATCAGCGAGCGTGCCGCCTGCAACATCTCGAACGGACGGTCAACGGGCCAGCCGCGCATCGCCGCGCGGGTGGAGGCCTCGATGATCGGCACGTAACTGCTCAGCGCATCGCCGTGCAGCGGAGGCGTCAGGAGCTTGCGTCGTCGCAGGTGCTCGGGCTCCTCCTGCACGAACATCGATCCGGACCCGTAGATCGCCGCCGCGGGACCGACGCCCTCTCCCCCGAGTAACACGTCGGTCGGAGCGGTGAAAACTTGCTTCGCCAGCTCCGGGTCGGACACGATCGCAACGTCGCCCAGGCTGAGGATGGGCATCGTCATGATCGGCCCGTATCGACGTATGAGGCGCAGCATCCGGCGCTCACCGCCCACCAGATAGGCAATTGCATACGCTGCGGCGAAGGCCGGCCGAAGGATGCGGGGAGCGGGCAGACCCGGTGGAGGTGCTGGCACGCTGAGGACCCCTATCCAACGATCCAGAAATGGTCCGTTTCTAGTTATAGGAGAGCATGCGTGCTTGCATCGGTCAAGGCATCAAAGTCGGAGCCGTTCGTGGCACGACCGCTCCGTGCATGGGGGTCAGATCGGGAGAGCGATGATCAGACGCAGTCTGCGCAGATCGGCGGCACACCGCCGGCGCTGCGTAACCGGTTGCGGTGCTGCACCAGATGGCAGCTCGAGCAGGTGAACTCGTCGGAGCGGGCGGGAATCACCGTCACCACCAGTTCTTCACCCGAGAGATCCGCGTCGGGCAGCTCGAAAAGACGCATCGCTCGCGTCGTCGTCGACGATTACCCCGGATGACTTGGGCAGAGCGGGCGCCAGCTCTCGGAGACCATTCCTGTCCATAGTCTCGACGTCGGACACGCGGCGTGCGTCGTAGTCGCTAGCGGTCGACATGGGCGTTCCTTTCCTACGCAGGGGCGGGTCGACCGACTTCCCTGTAGTCACCCGTAGGTCAGGCGGTACCCGATCGAGGTGCAATCCACACCCGGGAAGCAAGACGAAACAATTCAATTGCACACGAGACGATCAAGGGAACCAGCCCGCGGGAAATCCGGCCGAGCGCAGGTCAGCCAGCGGTGAGTGGGACCCCGCCGCCGGGGAAGGGCAGTTCGTCAGCCCGGAGCCGGGCATGCAGATTCCAGGCCAGTCCCAACCAGGGCGCGACCAGGGCCAACAGCCACCGACACGGCAGCAACCACCAAGTCCCCAGGCCACCAGCCAGATCGCGGCGGCAACCAGGCCGAGGACGGTGGGACGCTCAACAGGGCAGTTTCCGGTGTAAGCCATCATCACTCCAGCGAGATAGGTTGCAGGCCAACGCCATTCGCATGGCAAAGATCCCACCGACGTCCAGGGCGAGCATTCCTGATATGGCATCATATGTATCCTATAGATACTATATCTACAAGCACCAGTTTGCGAGGCCGGTGCGTCGGCGACTAGAACTCGCGGCCGCGCAGCAACAGCGGCATCACCAGCCAGAACACGCTGAAAAGCGCGACCGCAGACATCCCGGCCACCACGCCCGCGGTGCGCCCGGACACCGCCGTAAACACGATGACCGTCACCCGGTCAGCGCGGCACCGAGCAGCACCAGGCCGGCGTAGGCGCATCGGTGCGCCGCCGACACCAGCACCTGCAGCCGGTGCCGCCGGAACAGCAAGCGGTGCGTGGCCACCGGGGCGATCAGCAGCACCGTCGCGCTCACCGAACAGCCGACGGTTGCCAGATAGACCATCCGCATGTGCTCGGTGAGCACGTCGAATCGCTGCTGAAACGGCAGCGTCAAGAGGAACCCGGTGAGCAGCTGCACTCCGGTCTGGACTACCCGCAGTTCCTGCAGCAGGCTGTTCCAGTTGCGGTCCAGCCGTTCGATTTCGGTTTCGCCGCGCTGGCGTCGGTCCCACCGCTGATCATCTTCAGGATGATCGACATCCATGGCCGTGATCATCGCACGGCCCCACCCTGTTCAGTCGGCGCTCAGCGCACGGATGAATCGCTCCATGACGACGCCGGCTTCCCGGCGTGCCGGCGCGTGGTCTTCGGCCCGTGCCACGTAGAGGGTCGCTTCACGCATCGCGCCCAGCAGTGTCAACGCGGTCGCCTCGACGGGCTGCGGCGGGATAAGGGAGGCCTCGATGGCGCTCTTGAGCAGATCCCGCACCATCCCGATGTTGTAGCGGTTTCCGATCTCGGTCCACCGTGTCCAGCCCAACACCGCAGGGGCGTCCACCAGGACGATCCGCTGGACCTCCGGGTCGGAGCAGGCATCAAGCCAGAAGTCCGCTCCCAGGCGCATGACTTCGACGGGGTCGGTCTGGTTGGCGGCCATGATCGCCTCGCTCATGCGCGCGGCTACTTCCGCCTCGACCTGTTCGAAGACCGCCGCGAAGAGCTCGGTCTTGTCGGCGAAGTGGTGGTACAGGGCGCCTCTGGTGACGCCCGCCGCGCGCACGATCGTCTCCAACGCGACATCGGCGAAGCCGTCGGCGGCAAAAAGCGACCGCGCGGCCGTGACCAGCGCCTCGCGCGTCTCCGCGGTTCGCTCGGCTTGCGTGCGGCGCGTTCGCTCCATCAGATCTTGCCTTTCATACATACCGTATGTATCTTCATACAGACGGTATGTAGGTTTCTAGTGTAGTGCTCAAGAGCCCGGGTACCGGATCCAGTATCGAATCACAAGGAGGACCACTGCCAGAAGGACATGAGTTCAGCGCTGAAAGCTGTCGAGGCCGACCGGGAGACTGTGTTGGCGCTGGCCCGCGAGCTGGATGACTCCGCATGGTCGAAGGCCAGCGGGTGCCCGGGCTGGTCGGCGCGGGATGTGCTGTCGCACATGGCCTGCAGCTTCTGGCTGGCGGTGGACCCGTCGAGGCTGCCCGACCCCGGAGGCACTGCCCGCCGAACGGGCAGCAGACCTGTATGTCGAGTCGCGTCGCAACTTGACGCACGAACAGATTGTGGCCGACTACGAAGCGGTCAGCTCGAAAGGCCTCGAGGTACTCGCCGCGTTGCAGGATCAAGACGTCCAAGACGTCACTGTGCCGCTGGGAGACGTCGGGACCTACCCGGCGTCGGCCATCGCGAACGCGTTCGCCTTCGAACATTTCGTACACATCAGATACGACCTCTTGGCCCCGGGAGGACCACTGAGCGGAGAAGCGCCGTCCGACGATTTGCGGCTGGCACCCACTCTCGACTGGATCGAGGCGGCGCTGCCCCAGCAGAACGCCGACCTCTTAGCGCGAATGGACAATGCGGTCGAGATAAACCTCGACGGAAGCACGAGTAGGGGCCGCACACTGCGCATCGGCGATGCCGACCTAGCCGACATAGCCGCCCGCGTCAATTCCGACCCCGAGGCGTTCGTCCGATGGGTGACTCAACGAGGCACCTGGGAAGCCTTGGGAGTGCAGGCCGAAGGGGACCGATCAACGTGGAGATCGTTCGCCAGTTCAGGGTGTTCTGATTCACCGGAATTCTGAGCTTTGGCAGAACTCGCGCTGAGGCAAATAGAACCCGGTAACCGCGTTAGCGATTCAGCTTGCCGTCACGCACGCCGGTCAGGGCGTCGTCCAGGGTCGGATAGAGCGGGAAGGTCTTGTCCAGACCCGTCAGGTGAATCGGCCGTCGAGTCGCCGGGCCACGCGCCACCACCCCGAACTCAGCGGAATCGCCGAGTTTCTCGTACGTCGCCGCCAGAATCTTGAGTCCCACCGAGCCGAGGAACTCCACCCCGGACAGGTCGATGACCAGCGCGGTCGGGCCTTCGGCCACGACTGCGCCGATGGCTTGTTCCAGGGCAGGCGCGGTGACCAGGTCGATTTCGCCGCTGACACTGACCACGGCGACCCCCTCGTGGTCCGCAACCAGCGTGGTGATCGAATCGGGAGCTGACAATGGCGATCCTTCGTCCGTGCCTTCAAGTCCTTAAGCGTGGTGCAAGCCTAACCCGCCCGACCAACTGCGCGAAGAAGAAGCCCTCAACACGGCGCGCGCCGCCGCCAGGATAGTCTCCCCATAGGACCTGCGCCCTGCGGAGCGCTGTACACACTTGGGTGCACTTGGGAGGCCTTGGGAGGCCACATGTCAGATTCTGCCGACAGACTCCAACACCAGCGCGACGTCACAGACGGCCGGCATCTCCAGCGAGGGCCTGCTGCCGCAGCTGGTCCAACACCTGCGGCGAAATCGAACCGGTGCTGCGCGAAGAGTGGGCCCGCAGGATCACCGCGGCCGAACTGCTCACGGCAATGACGCCCGAGGAGATCTTCTCCGAGGCGACCGCCGTCTACGACAACTACGTCGAGGTGCTCGAGACCGGTAGCGTCGAGGCGCTGCAGGACTACGCGCGCGACCTGTCCGAACGCATCATCCCGCGGGGCGTGGAAACCGACGAGGTCCTCGGCATCGTGCTGCTGCTGCGCGACGTGCTGGCCCGCTCGCTGTTCGAGAAGTACCAGACCGAGTTCGACATGCTCAACCGGGTTCTGGACGCCTACGAGCCGGCGGCCAACCGGATCGCCAACACCGTGGGCGTCAGCTTCGTGCAGGAACGCGAGCGCATCATCCGCCAGCAGCAGGAGGCCATCCGCGAGCTGTCCACGCCGGTGCTGCAGGTGCGCGAACAGCTGCTGATTTTGCCCATCATCGGCGTGCTCGACAGTCAGCGCGCCCGGCAGGTCACCGAACAGCTGCTGCGCGCCATCCGGGCCAACCGCGCGAAGGTGGTCGTCATCGACATCACCGGTGTGCCCACCATCGACTCCACGGTGGCCAACCACCTGGTGCAGACGGTCGACGCGTCGGGGTTGATGGGCGCGAGCGTGATCATCACCGGGCTGTCCTCCGAAATCGCCCTGACGCTGGTGACGATCGGACTGGACCTGTCGAAGATGAACGCCGTCGGCGACCTGCAGGGCGGCATCGAAGAAGCCGAGCGCCTGCTGGGCTACGAGGTCACCCGCACCGGCGAGCAGACCGGCTAACGCACCACCAACGCAGCCAGCCTCATGCCAGTTCCAATCCTGAAACAGGGCGCGATTCTGATCGCCACGGTGCAGGCCGCGCTCACCGACTCCGACACCGAGCGGCTGCGGTACGACCTCATGGAGCGGGTCAGCCGGTTCCGCGCGCAGGGGATCATCGTCGACGTCACCGCCATCGACGTGATGGATTCCTTCGCGGCCCGGTCGCTGCGGACGATTGCGCACATGACCCGGTTGCGCGGCGCCGACACGGTGATCGTGGGCCTGCAGCCGGAGGTGGCCTTCGCGATGGTCCAGCTGGGCCTGGCGTTCGACGACATGAACACCGCGCTGGACCTCGAGGAAGGTCTTGCGCTGCTGAATCGCAAACTGGGACTGGGTAAATCGACGATCGGGCGCGACGGTGGCGGGTGAGATCGTCGTCGCGATCAACAACCCCGACGACATCGTGGACGCCCGCAAAGCCGGGCACCAGCTAGCCCTCGATCTTGGATTTTCTCTGACCGACGTCACCATGATCGCCACGGCGATCTCGGAAGTCGCACGCAATATCACCAGCTATGCCGGCCACGGCGCGGTTCGGGTGGCGGTGGCCGACCGGGAGGGCCGCAAGGCGCTGGTGATACGCGCCGAGGACGAGGGCCCCGGCATCGCCGACATCGAGCGGGCGATGGAAGACGGATATTCGACCGGGCGCGGGCTAGGTCTCGGCTTGCCCGGTGCGCGTCGCCTGATGGACCGGTTGATCGTGGAATCCGAACTCGGACGCGGAACGGTCATCGAGATGTGGAAATGGGTTCCGGCTCGTGCGTGAACAGGGCCGATGGGGGCCGATCGAATGGGCGACGGCGGGACGTCCACGCCCCGGCGAGCATGTCTGTGGCGATCAGGCGATCGCGGCCGGCATCGAGGGTCAGGGTGCCCTGTTCGGCGTCGTGGACGGCCTTGGTCACGGCCCGTCTGCCGCGAATGCGGCAATCGCCGCCGCGGAAGCGCTCAGCGAACGCCCGCGGCGAACGGGTCGAAGTCTTGGTCCAGCTCTGCCACCGCGTGCTGAAGGGCACCAGGGGGGCCGCGATGACCCTGGCACGGATCGATTTTCGAGGCCGACCAGCTGTACTGGACCGGGGTGGGCAATGTCACGGCCAACCTGGTCGCCAAGGCTGCCATGGGTGTCAAGATCCGTTCTTCAGCGCGCCTGGCCGCCGGCATCGTCGGCTACCGGATACCGGAAATCTTTCCGGCGCAAGTGGTTCCGATACGCACCGGCGATCTGCTCATCATCGCCAGCGACGGAATCGCCGAGGACCACCTCGACCACATCGACTTCGCCGCCCCGGCCACGGCCATTGCCGAGCAGATCCTGGCTAAACATGCGAAAGAATCCGACGACGCCATGGTGCTCGCCGCACGTCACCGGGGGGCCTCGACATGACGCGAAACGCAGAGCGACTTGCGGCGCAGCCACCTGGACGCGCGCCGCGCTGCGGACGTACTCTGCGAGCTGCCGCGCGACGAGGACAGCCTGGCCGTCGGCCATGAACTCGGCCGCCGCGCCCTGCAGGAACAGGTCAGCATGCTCGACATCGTCGAGCACCACGTCCGGCTGATTCTCGAACTCTCGCAGGACGTCCGGGTCGACGCGCCGGTCGGATTGGAATTCCTGTTGCAGACGCTGGCCCCGCTCGATATCGCGACCCGGGGATTCCTGGACGGCACCAGGCGCTACGCCGAACAGCGGGCCCGCGCCGAGGATCTGGCCGACCGCGACAAGTTCCGCACCGCCCTGGTGAATTCCCTGCAAGAGGGGTTCTTCGTCGCCGACCACGACGGCGCGGTGGTCGACATGAACAACGCCTTCGCCGAGATCCTCGGCTATCCCGCCGAGGGTTTGCCGTACCGCTGGCCGCACCCGTGGCTGGTCGACAAGAAGACCGCCGCTGAACAGCAAGCCCGGGTCCGCAGCCACGGCAGCGCCGATTACGAGACACCGATTCGCCGCAAGGACGGCCACCTTGCCTGGGTGGCGGTGAGCATCAACGCCGTCAGGGGAACCGGCACCGACGAAGACGTCTACGTCGGAACCATTCGCGACATCACCGCGGAACGGGCGTTCGCCGCCCGGGAAAGCGCGGTACTTCGGCTGGCCACCGCCGTGGCGCGTGGCCAAGAGCGTGGACGAGGTGCTGTCGATCACTCTCGACGAGTGCCGGACGACGGTCGACGTGCAGCGTGTGGTCGCGGTCATGTGGCCGCCCGGCGAGCATTCCCAGGGCGAACCGACCGTCCAGATGGCGGGCGAGCCACACGAATCGACGTGGCGCGAACTGGATCCGTGGTTGCGCATGATATTCGAGTTCGCACGACACCAGCTGCCGCTGACGGCCAAGGCGGTCGATGGGCCCGAATCTCCGGGTAAGGCAAAGGGATTGGTCGCGGTGCTGTCGGGCGCGGGAGACATCGCGTTGTGGTTGGAGCTTCGCGTACCTCGATGGGTCAGCGGCGAGGATCGGCTGCTGGCCACGGTGCTGATCGGTCACCTCAGTCTGGCGATGCAGCATGTCCGCCAGTTCGAGAGTGCGCGCGAAACGGCGATGACGTTGCAGCGAGCGATGCTGCCACCGCTGCAGCCGCCTGCGGGCTTTGCGGTCCGCTACGAACCCGCTGTCCCGCCGTTGGAGATCGGCGGCGACTGGTATGACGTGCTGCCTGTCGGCGATCACCGAATCGGCATCGTCGTCGGTGACTGCGTCGGCCGCGGCTTGCCGGCCGCCGCGATCATGGGTCAGCTGCGCAGCTCGGCACGCGCACTGTTGCTCACCGGCGCCGAGCCCGCGGTGTTGCTCGAACAACTCGACGCAGCGGCTTCGCTCATTCCAAATGCGTACTGCACCACCGTGTTCCTGGCGATCCTGGACACCGAATCCGGAGTACTGCAGTACAGCAACGCCGGCCACATGCCCGCGATGCTCGCCGCGGCCGGATCCGGGACGATCGTGTTGACCGATGCACGATCGGTGCCACTCGCGGTGCGCCGCGACGGACCTCGCCCGCAAGTCTCCCAGCTGCTTCCGCCCGGCTCGACACTGATGTTGTTCACCGACGGCTTGGTCGAGCGCAAGCGCGAGTCGATCGACGACGGAATCGCCCGTGCGGCAGATGTTTTGGTGGACACGATGAAGTTGCCGCTGGACGCGGTGGCGGATGCGGTGCTTGGTGAGTTGGCTCCCGCGGCGGGATATGACGACGATGTCGCGATGGTGATCTACCGGCACGAGCTGGTGCCGCTTCGGATCGAAAGCGAAGCCAGCGCTGACAAATTGGCGGGTATCCGGCGTCGGCTCGCCGGTTGGCTACGCGCCGCCGACGTCCCCGATGAGCTGACCGCCGACATCGTGCTCGTCATCAGCGAGGCGTGCACCAACAGTGTCGAGCATGCATACCGCGGGCACGAGCGTCGGGACGATGCTGGTCGAGGTCGAGGCCGTCGACGGCGAGGTCCACGCGCGGGTCGGCGATTCGGGGCTCGTGGAAGACACCGGCCGCCCAACCCCGCAACGGGGGGCGGGGCCTGCCGCTGATGCGGGCCATCAGCGAGCTCGGTCGAACTGCACTGCACCGCAGCCGGAACAACGCTCGAAATCAGCTTTCGACTGCCCGGCAGCCGCCGAAGCGGTCAATCGCTGACCCGACCGTTTGCGCGCGCCCTGAGCGGGTACGACCACTCGCGTGACCCGCGCATCGATCAGCATCGAGCCCGTCCTGCCTGCGGCACACGGACCGCTGTCGATGGCCGTCCGTCGCACCCTGACCGGGCCCGCGTCACGCAACCAGCTCGCCCGCATCACCGCGTCGGTGCGTGATTCGGATCCCGTACGGTCTTGACCTGCAGCTGGCCTTGTTCATGTGTTACGAGCTGCACTACCGAGGATTCGCCGGCGTGGATGCGACCTGGGAGTGGAACCCCGCACTGCTGCACTTACGCGCCGAACTCGAGCACGCCTTTCTGGCGGGGGTACGCCGCGACGTCGGGCCGATCGAACCCGGCCACACCGCGGCGCTCGAAATGGATGACGATCTCTGTCGAGCCCTTCGACGGGACCGGTCCTTCGTACTATCTGCGCGATACCGGAAGCTGGCAGCAGACGCGCGAGTACTTCGCGCACAGATCGCTCTACCACCTCAAGGAGGGCGACCCGCACGCCTGGGCGATTCCGCGGTTGACGGGTACCGCCAAGGCGGCCTTCGTGGCAATCGAATTCGACGAATACGGCGCCGGGCAGGGCCCGCGCCTGCATCAGCAGCTCTTCGCCGATCTATTGACCGCGGCCGAACTGGACCCGACGTATCTCGGTTACCTCGACGCCGTCCCCGCCGAATCGCTGACCGTGGTGAACCTGATGTCGCTGTTCGGCTTGCACCGCTGGTTGCGCGGCGCCGCAATCGGACATTTCGCCGCGACGGAAATCACCTCGCCGCCGGGCTCCCGACGAATGGTCCAGGCCCTGCAGCGACTGGACGCACCGCCGGCCTGCATCGCGTTCTACGGCGAGCATGTCGAGGCCGACGCGGTACACGAACAGGTGGTGCGCCACGACGTGGTCGGTGATCTGGTTGCCCGCGAACCGAACCTCGACCGCGACGTCGTGTTCGGGATACGTGCGCATGCCGTCGTGGAAAATCGCTTGGCGGACAACATGATGGCGGCGTGGAAGCTGGATCAGTCGTCGTTGCGGCGACCGCTCGGCTTAGCTGCTGGCCTGATCCGCTGTCGAGACGGACCGGCAGCGTCGATGGCTGGTGTCGCACAACGGATACTCCTTGCTGCGCGCGCAGGTGCAGATCGCCACCATGAACCGGTCGGATTCCACGACACGGCCGCCGGGAACTTCGATCCGGACCGGCCCGGATACCAGCACGGGGCCTTTGGGTATCACCTGTACCCGCGTGCCGGTCATGGTTTGTCCGCCCGGATCACCACCAGCTCCTCTTCGCGGCAGCCGCGCCGCACACGGCCGGTGTCCTCCAGCCACTTCGCTCGCGCCGAGAGCACCGGGCCGAATGGAATCCACTGGGACGCAACCATGTCGGCGTCCAAACCGCTTGCCCGCAACGAATCCAGCGATTGTTGCACGCCGGCGAACGCCGACTGCACCAACAACAGGGACCCGTCTGTGCACAACAGGTTTGACGCCGATTCACACAGTGGATCCAGCACCAGCCGTCCGTCGGGACCAGCATTCCACGCCCACGACGGGCCGGCATCCGACGGGATGACGTCTCCGTCGTCAGCCGGCGGAGTGGGCACATAGGGCGGATTGGACACCACGACTTCGAACGGAGCACAGTCGAAAGCCCTTGTCCACGAACCCTGCCGAACGTCGACTTCGACCCCGGCATCAAGGGCGTTGTCGCGCGAGCATCGCACGGCGTGGGGCAGATGTCGAAGGCGGTGACGCTGGCGCAGCCCAATTCGGCGGCCGCGATCGCGACGTAACCGCTCCCGGTACACAGATCAAGTACCCGCCGTCCCGGCAACGATCGCCGTTCGTTCCATTGTTTCCACCAGCAGCCGCGAATCTTGTTGCGGCTGATACACCTCGGCAACTGCCGAGGCGCCAACCGGGGCGGGATACGTGGTGGTCAAGCGCGGGCCTTTCAGTCGGTTCGCCGTGGCCGATCACGGCATGACCTGACTAATGCCCGCAAACCACGGGTCTAAACCGGAATGCGTTGCGCTAGCCCGTAGCGACGCGGGCCAATTGCTCGATGATCGTCGAGCAGAATGCCGGAAGGTCCGACGGCGACCGGCTTGAGATCAAATTGCCGTCGACGACGACCTCCTGATCGACGACGTGAGCGCCCGCGTTGCGCAGGTCGGTGCGAATGCTCGGATACGAGGTCAGCGTGCGCCCGGCCACCATGCCGGCCTCCACCAATGTCCAGGGACCGTGGCAGATCGCGGCGACGGGCTTTCCCGAACTCGACGAAGTTCTCGACGAACGCGACCGCCGAACTGTCCAGTCGCAGCTTGTCAGGATTCACCGTGCCGCCCGGCAGTACCAACCCGTCGAACTCGTCGACCGACGCATCCGACACCACCCGATCGACGGGGAACGTGCCCGCCGGCTCCAGATCGTGGTTGCGTGCCTGAATCTCACCGGATTTCAGCGACAGCAGCTGGACTTGCGCGCCTGTCCTGTTCCAATGCCGCGCGCGGTTGCTCGAGTTCGACCTTCTCCACCCCGTCCGCCGCCAGGATGGCGATTTTCTTGCCTTGCAATTGATTTGACATCTAATCGGATACCCGAGCGGCAACCGGCCAAACGCGTTGTCACGCGGCCTAATTCGAGGCTGCGCGTAACGCCTGAAGCAGCGGTTCGGCGGCTTCCTTGAGGAACAACTCCTGTGCGTCGCCACCGATCTGGACGAGCGCGATATCGGTGAAGCCGGCCTCCCAGTAGGGCCGGACAGCGTCCACGATCGCGTCCAGGTCCGGCCCGCAGGGAATGCTTTCGGCGACGTCTTCGGGGCGCACGAACTGGGTCGCGCCGGCGAAACCGGCCGGCGTGGGTAGATCGGCATTGACCTTCCAGCCGCCGGCGAACCAGCGGAACTGGTCGTGGGCGCGTTCGATGGCCGCGTCGCGGTCGGGATCCCAACACACCGGTATCTGCCCGACGACCCGCCGGGCGCCCGCGCCGTTGGTGGCTTGGCAGCGCGGCGTGCCACGCGTCGACGAGTTCTCCGTTGGGCTCGACCGCGACCAGATGGTCGGCGAGTTTGGCGAATCTGTCGATCGCCTTTTTGCCCCCCATCGCGACGGCGATGCCGACCGGCACCTCGGGCAGTCCCACAGTCGCGCGGAGTCCACCTGGAAGTAGTCGCCGCGCCAGTTCACCAGCTGGCCGCCGAACAGCTCGCGGATGATCTTGATGGCTTCGCGCAGCATGTCCTGCCGACGCTCGATGGCCGGCCAGCCCTTACCGACCACGTGTTCGTTGAGGTTTTCGCCGCTGCCCAATCCCAGAGTGAACCGTCCGTCGGCAAGGATCTGCACGGTCGCCGCCTGCTGCGCGACGATCGCCGGGTGATACCGCATCGTCGGGCAGGTCACGTAGGTGTACAGATCGACGTGATCGGTCGCTTGCGCCACCGCGCCCAACACCGCCCACGCATTGGGCGCATGTCCTTGCGACGTCAGCCACGGTGAGAAGTGATCGCTGCAGACCTCGAAGTCGAAACCGCGCTCGTTCAGCCGAAACCGCATACCGGACAAGGTCTTTGGGGCCGCTCTGCTCCGTCATCAAGGTATAGCCGAAGTTGGTCATACCTGCACGGATACCCGGGCGCCACCGGGGCAAACGACGCGCATCGGGCAGCTACAGACGGTCTTTGACCGCCGTCGACAGCCGCGCGCCGTCGGCCTTGCCGGCCGCGATCGCGGTGGCCGCCTTCATGACCAGTCCCATCTGCTTCATGCCGGGCCGCTCCCCGAGCGCCTCGGCCACCTCGGCGATCGCGGTGTCGGCAACGTCGGCCAGCTCGGCCTCGGTGAGCGGGGTCGGCAGGTACTCGTCGATGACCCGGGCCTCGGCGTGCTCGTTGGCGGCGAGCTCACCCCGGCCGTTTTGGGTGTAGATCTCGGCCGCCTCGCCGCGCTTGCGGGATTCCCTGGCCAGCACCTTGATCACCTCGTCGTCGGAGAGTTCCCGGGCCTGCTTGCCGGAGACTTCCTCGGTCTGGATCGCGGCCAGCAGCATGCGCAGGGTCGCGGTGCGCAACTTGTCCTGGGACTTCATCGCCTGGGTCAGATCCGCCCGCAGCCGGGCTTTGAGTTCCGCCATGGACCAGACGCTACGCGCCAGCGGCACTCGAGACGGCCGACCTGCGGCCAGCGACTGTGGAAATACCCCCGGCTGCGAAAGGAAAGGCAGGATGGACAGGATGGACGCCATGACCAACGACGACGGTCGCTGCACCCGGTGAGCACGCTGCCGCCTGGCTACCCGGTCGGCCCGCCGACCGGGTACCCCCCGGGTACGCGCCGCCGGGGTAAGCGCGCCACCCGGTATGGCGATCCGCCGCCCGGCTACGGCTGGCATCCGGCCGCCGGGCTCGCCGCCTGGCTACGGCCCGCCACCTGGCTATGGCCCACCGCCGGCTACGGCCCGCCGCCGGGCTACGCCGCAGGCCCGTATGGTTCGCCACCGCCGGTCCCGGGAATGGTCCCGTGGGCGGTCAAACCCGGGATCATCCCGCTGCGGCCGTTGACCCTGAGCGACATCTTCAACGGCGCGGTCGGCTACATCCGGGCCAATCCGAAGGCGACGCTGGGATTGACCGCGATGGTGGTCGTGCTCATGCAGATCATCTCGCTGGCCGCCACGCTTGGACCCTTGGCCGCCTACGGCCGGATCGCAACGCAACGTCCCGACGAGCCGAGCTGGGGGGTCGCTGGGCACGTTGATGACGTCCTTGGCCGCCGGCGTGCTCGTCACCTGGCTGGGCGGCATGCTGCTGTCCGGAATGCTCACGGTCATCGTCGGCCGGGCGGTGTTCGGGTCGCCGATCACCATCGGCGAGACGTGGGCCAAGATTCGTGGGCGGCATCCCCGCGTTGCTCGGGCTGGCGGTGCTGGAAGGCCGCGGTGGTGGCGGCTCTTATCGGGCTGGTCGTGGTGATCGTCGCGGTGATCGCGGCCGTCGGCAACGCAGCGGCCGCGGTCCTCCTCGGATTTCCGCTGCTGCTCGCTGATGGCGCGCGGTGCTGGTCTATCTGTACACCGTGGTGCTGTTCGCGCCCGTGCTGATCGTGCTGGAGAGGCTGCCGGTGATCGATGCGATCACCAGATCCTTTACGCTGGTGCGCAACAGCTTCTGGCGAGTGCTCGGTATCCGGCTGCTGACGTCATTGTTGGCGACCGTGGTCGCGGACGCGGTCGCCGCACCGTTCAGCATCGGCGGCCAATGATGCTGTCCGGCGACGGATCCACCAGTGCCGTGCTCATCGGCACCACGATCGCGTCCATCGGATCGGCGATCGGCCAGATCATCACCGCGCCGTTCAACGCCGGAGTCATCGTGCTGCTCTACACCGACCGCCGAATGCGCGCCGAGGCATTCGACCTGGTGCTGCAGACCGGCGCCGCCGGCGGCCCCTACGCGACCGAGTCCACCGACTACCTCTGGCTGACGCGGCCGGTATGAGGACCAGCTGACCGTGCCTTCCATCGACATCGACCGCGATGCCGCACACCAGGCCGCACAGAACGAGCTCGACAAACCGATCTATTCCAGAGGCTCTGCGGCACAACAACTCGACGAGTGGCTCAGCGAGAAGTTGTACCGGCTGTTGGAGAAGACCTCGAAGATACCGGGCGGGTGGTTCACCGCCACGGTGCTGCTTATCCTGCTGGCCGTCGCGGTGGCGGTCGCCATCCACGTCGCGCGACGCACCATGCGCACCAAGCGCGGCGGCGACTACCAGTTGTTCGAAACCGCTCCGCTCACCGCGGCACAACACCGCGCTACCGCTGAACGCTTTGCAGCGGAAGGAAATTGGACCGCAGCGATTCGGCACCGGCTGCGCGCCGTCGCCCGCCAGCTGGAGGAGGCCGGAGTGCTCAATCCGAATCCCGGCCGCACCGCCAACGAACTGGCCCTCGACGCCGGCGCGGTATTGCCGCATCTGGCGGGCGAATTATCCAGGCAGCAACGGCATTCAACGACGTCACCTACGGCGAGCGACCCGGGACCCAGGCCGCCTACCAGATGATCGCCGATCTCGACGACCACCTGCGGTCACGATCACCGGCCAGCTGCGCCGGCGGCCGGGCAGGCCGCGGCGTCCGACTCATGGGCTCAGGTCCGGTGATGGCGACCGCCACAGTGGGTGCATCCGGAGTCGACGACGGTGACCACGTCGCGCCGGTGGCGGTCGTGGCGGTGGCCGCTGCTCACGCTGGTCGTGCTCGCGGCCATGGCGGCGATCAGCACCTACCTGACCGCGCCGCGACCCGGCCTCCCGATGGATCCGGAGTCAACCGAACCCGACGGTGCCCATGCGCTGGTGACGCTGTTGCGCGACAACGGCGTCGAGGTTGTCGTGGCCGACGGCATCGCCGACGTCGAGAAGGCGGCGCGCCCCGACACGCTGATACTGGTGGCGGAGAGCGAGTACTTGACCGACAACACGCTGCTGGACCGGCTGGCGCGAGCCCCCGGCGATCTCCTCCTGGTGGAACCCACGGCACGAACCCGCGAGGCACTGGCCCCCGATCTGAGCAAGGCGACCACCAACACTTTCGACAGCAACCCGAATTGCAGCCTGCGCGAGGCTAATCAAGCCGGATCAGTTCGATTCGGGCCGAGCGACACCTACCGAGGCCAAGAGGCCGGGCGGTAACCCGGTGCTACGACGGGGCTCTGATCCGCTATCGCGACGGCGGCCGAACCGTCACGGTGGTCGGCAGTACCGACTTCATGACCAACGACGGCCTGCTGCATGCGGGCAATGCCGCGCTGGCGATGAACCTCGCGGGTGATCGGCCCCGCCTCATCTGGTACGCGCCGCACCGCATCGAGGGTGAAAACTCCGCTCCGACATCGATTTACGACCTGATTCCGGCCAACGTCACCTGGATCGTCTGGCAGCTGGCGCTGGTCGTGCTGCTGGTGGCGTTGTGGAAGGGACGACGGATCGGTCCGCTGGTGGCCGAGGAGTTGCCCGTCGTGGTGCGCGCATCGGAGACGGTCGAGGGCCGCGGCCGGCTCTACCGGTCCCGCCGGGCACGTGACCGCGCCGCCGACGCGCTGCGCACCGCGACGCTGCAGCGGCTGCTGCCCCGGCTGGGCCTGGGCACGGGCGCGCCCGCGCCGGTGGTGGTGACGACCGTGGCCCAGCGCAGCGGGACCGACGCAAACTTCGTGTCCTACCACCTGTTTGGCCCGCCACCGGCCACCGACAATGACCTACTACAACTCGCGCGTGCACTCGACGAAATCGAAAGGCAGGTCACCCGCTCGTGACACAGTCCCCTTCCACGCCGCAAGCACATCCCGCCCAGACCCCGCACGCTGACCCAGCGCGTGACGCGCTGCTGGCGTTACGCGCCGAGCTCGCCAAGGCCGTCGTCGGGCAGGACGGCGTCGTCAGCGGCCTGGTGATCGCGCTGCTGTGTCGCGGCCACGTGCTGCTCGAAGGTGTTCCGGGAGTGGCGAAGACGCTGTTGGTGCGGGCCATGGCCGCCGCACTGCAACTGGAGTTCAAGCGGGTGCAGTTCACCCCCGACCTGATGCCCGGCGATGTGACCGGTTCGCTGGTCTACGACGCGCGCACCGCCGCGTTCGCGTTCCGCCCGGGTCCGGTGTTCACCAACCTGCTACTCGCCGACGAGATCAACCGCACCCCGCCCAAGACACAGGCCGCACTGCTCGAGGCGATGGAGGAGCGTCAGGTCAGTGTGGACGGCGAACCCAAGCCGCTGCCCGACCCGTTCATCGTCGCGGCCACCCAGAACCCGATCGAATACGAGGGCACCTACCAATTGCCCGAGGCGCAACTGGACCGGTTCCTGCTGAAGCTGAACGTGACGCTGCCGTCGCGCGACTCGGAGATCGCCATCCTGGCCCGGCACGCGCACGGCTTCGACCCGCGCGATCTGTCCGCGATCAAGCCGGTGGCCGGGCCCGCCGAGCTGGCGGCCGGCCGCGATGCGGTGCGCAAGGTGCTCATCGCCGACGAGGTGCTCGGCTACATCGTCGACATCGTCGGGGCCACCCGCTCCTCGCCCGCGCTTCAGCTGGGCGTATCGCCACGTGGGGCGACGGCATTGCTGGGCACCGCCCGCTCCTGGGCCTGGCTGTCCGGGCGTAACTACGTCACTCCCGACGACGTCAAGGCGATGGCCCGCCCGACACTGCGGCACCGGATCATGCTGCGCCCGGAGGCCGAACTCGAAGGCGCCACACCCGACGGCGTGCTCGACGGAATTCTGGCGTCGGCTCCGGTGCCCCGCTAGTGATCCTGACCGGGCGCACCGGCTTGGTGGCGTTGATCTGCATCGTGCCGATCGCGCTATCACCTTGGCCGGCAAGGTCTTTCGTCGTGTCTGCTGGTGGCGCTGGCGACGGCTGGTGGCCGTTGATATCGGGTTGGCGGCCAGCCCCCGCAGACTGCACTACACCCGCTCGCCGGACACGTCGGCCCGGCTCGGCCAGCAGGTGGACGCGGGGCTGCTGATCCACAACGACGGCCGGCGCCGATTCCGCGGCCAGATCCGCGACGCCTGGCCACCGAGTGCGCGCGCGCAGCCGCGCACCCACACCGTCAACATCGCCGCCGGGCAGCACCAGCACGTCGGGACCGTGCTGCGGCCGGTTCGCCGCGGCGATCAGCGTGCGGCGGCGGTCACCGCCCGATCGATCGGGCCGCTGGGGTTGGCCGGGCGGCAGCGTTCGCAGCCGGTGCCCGGTCAGGTCCGGGTGCTGCCGCCGTTCCTGTCGCGCAAGCACCTGCCGTCGCGGCTGGCCAAGTTGCGCGAGATCGACGGGCTGCTGCCGACACTGATCCGCGGGCAGGGCACCGAATTCGATTCGCTGCGTGAGTATGTCGTCGGCGACGACGTCCGCTCGATCGACTGGCGCGCCACCGCGCGTCGCGCCGACGTCATGGTCCGCACCTGGCGGCCGGAACGCGACCGGCGGGTCGTCATCGTGCTGGACACCGGTCGCATGGCGGCCGGTCGCGTCGGTGTCGATCCGACCGCCGCCGATCCCGCGGGGTGGCCCCGGCTGGACTGGTCGATGGACGCCGCACTGCTGCTGGCCGCTCTCGCGTCGCGAGCCGGCGACCATGTCGACTTCCTCGCCCACGACCGGGTGAGCCGGGCCGGCGTGTTCGGCGCGTCGCGCACCGAACTGCTCGCCCAGCTGGTCGATGCGATGGCCCCGCTGCAACCGACACTCGTCGAATCCGACTGGCGCGCAATGGTTGCCACCATTTTGCGGCGCACCCGACGACGGTCGCTGGTGGTGCTGCTGACCGACCTCAACGCGACCGCTCTGGACGAGGGTCTGCTGCCGGTACTGCCGCGGTTGTCGGCCAAACACCACGTGATGGTCGCCGCGGTCGCCGACCCGCGCGTCGACGAATTGGCCGCCGCGCGTTCCGATGCGGCCGCGGTGTACGACGCGGCCGCCGCCGAACGATCCCGCAACGATCGGCACGCGATCGCGTCGCGACTGCGCCGCAGCGGGGTGGAGGTCGTCGACGCGGCTCCCAGCGGAACTCGCGCCCGCCCTTGCCGACCACTACCTGGCGATGAAAGCGACCGGGCGGCTTTAGTTTTCGCTCGTGGCTCAGCGGGTCGGCACGACGTCGGGTGCGTCGTCGATGTCGCCGGTCTCGCCGGCTTTCGCCGCGCGACGACCGAAGTACACGATGTACGACAAGAACGCCAGTTCGGCGACGATTCCGATGCCGACCCGAACTGCCGTCGGCAACGGTGACGGTGTCACCAGCGCTTCGATCAGGCCGGAGACCAGCAACACGGCCACCAACCCCACCGCGACCGACACGACGCCGCGGCCGTGCTCGGCGAGCACCTGTCCGCGCGGACGGTCACCGGGCGAGATCACCGACCACCCCAGCCGCATCCCCGTTGCCGCGGCGAGGAACACCGCCGTCAGCTCCAACAGCCCATGCGGAGCGAGCAGCCCCAGCAGGATGTCGCCCTTGCCGGCGTGAAACATCAGACCGGCAATCAGTCCCACGTTGGCGGCGTTTTGGAACAGCACGAAAGGGATCGGCAGTCCCAGCACGACGGAGAACGCGATGCATTTGGCGGCCACCCAGGAGTTGTTCACCCAGACTTGCAGGGCGAACGCCAGGGCGGGGTGCTCGCTGTAGTACGACGAGACGTCATGGTTGACCAATTCGTCGATATCAGTTGGTGTTCCGAGGGCGGACTGCACCTCCGGATTGCCGGCCACCCAGAAACCGATCACCGCCACGACGGCGAAGAACACCACGGCCGTCGCCAGCCACCACCGCCACGCGCGGTAGGCGACCACCGGGAAGGACACCGTCCAGAAGCGGGTGAACGCACTGCTCAGCGGGGCATGCGCTCCGGTCACCGCGGCGCGAGCGCGCGCGATCAGGCTCGACAGCCGGCCGATCAGCAGCGAGTCCGACCCGATCGTGCTGGCCGATCGCAGCATCGACAGATGGGTGGACACCCGCTGGTAGAGCTCGACCAGTTCGTCGACCTCGGCGCCGGTCAGCGACCGGCGTCGCTTGACCAGCTGGTCGAGGCGGTCCCAGGTACCGCGATGGGTCAGCACGAACGCGTCGACATCCACCCTGCGCAGCCTAATTGAGCTCACCCGGGTGTCGCCGCCCGCAGGCGCAAAGCCTGTACCGTTCGGTGGTATGTCCGAGGTGGTGACGGGCGACGCCGTCGTGCTCGACGTGCAGATCGCCCAGTTGCCGGTGCGGGCGGTGAGCGCGCTGATCGATATCACGGTGATAGTCGTCGGCTACGTGGTCGGGTTGTTGTTGTGGGCGGCCACCCTGACCCAATTCGACGAGGCGCTGACCACGGCGATCGTCATCATCTTCACGATGCTGGTGATGGTCGGATATCCGCTGGTGTTCGAGACCGCGACGCGGGGACGGTCACTGGGCAAGATGGCGATGGGCCTGCGGGTGGTGTCCGACGACGGCGGCCCGGAACGCTTCCGGCAGGCGCTGTTTCGCGCGCTGGCGTCGGTGGTGGAGATCTGGACGCTCGCCGGAAGTCCCGCGGTGATTTGCAGCATCTTGTCGCCGAAGGCCAAACGTATCGGCGACATCTTCGCCGGCACCGTGGTGGTCAGCGAACGCGGTCCTCGGCTGGCGGCGCCGCCGGCGATGCCGCCGTCGTTGGCCTGGTGGGCGTCGTCGCTGCAACTGTCGGGCCTGGACTGCCGACCGGGCCGAGGTCGCACGCCAATTTCTTTCTCGCGCATCACAACTCGATCCGCAGCTGCGCCAACAGATGGCCTACCGGATCGCCGGTGATGTGGTGTCGCGGATCGCCCCGCCGCCGCCGCCCGGTGCACCGCCGGAGTTGGTGCTCGCCGCCGTGCTCGCCGAACGACACCGCCGCGAACTGGCGCGACTTCGTCCGATGCCCCCTGGCCCCTGGCCGCCTCGCGGACCGACACCGTGGCCGCCCATCGGACCGCCGCCAGGGCCGCCGCGGGCTGCGCCGTGGCCAGGTGCTGTGCCGCCGCCTTCTCCGCAACCGCAGCCACAGACCGCGCCAGGGCCGGAGCCAGGCCCCGCGACAGAGACCGGCGGATTCGCACCGCCGGACTAAAGCTGTTGTAATCGCGGTGGCATCGCCGCTCGCGTCGCAAGCGGACTGCAGCGCCGCCTGACCACTTGACCATTTGGAACCGGCATGTCACTGAACGCCGCCAAGCGCGTGCCACCCCTCTCCGTGGCGATGAAAGAGGGCTCGACGACAGAGCACGACGCCGCCGAACAGTCGTCGTTTGTCTCGGAGCTGCTTGCCGGCCGGATCAATGGCCAGGGCTATGCCGATTACCTGCGGCGCCTGCGCGTCGTCTACGGCGCGCTGGAAGACGCGGTGCGGGCCCGCCGCGACGACCCGCTGGTCGCCGCCGTGTACGACCCGGCGCTGGAGCGGCTGTCGGCCATCGACGCCGACTTGGCGCACTGGGCACCCGGCGCCACCCACCACGTCGAATCCCCCGCCGCCCAGGCCTACCGCGACCGGGTCGCGACCGCGTCCTGGGGCGGGGCCCTGGTGGCGCACCACTACACCCGCTACCTGGGCGACCTCTCCGGCGGCCAGGCCATCGGCAAGATCCTCGACCGCACCTTCGATCTCGGCGGCGCCGGGTTGGCCTTCTACGAATTCCCGATGCGGCCCAAGCCCTACAAGGATTCCTACCGGGCCAAACTCGACGGGCTCAGCCTCGACGCCGAGGAAATCGATCGCGCGGTCGACGAGGTGAAGGTCGCCTTCTCCCTGAACCAGGCATTGTTCGACGAACTCGCCGACAATATGCCGGCCTATCGGCGCTGATCCTCGACCTCGACTGGGCGACTTACTGGGCCACCGTCGCCGCCATGATGACGACATCGGCGACCAGCAGCGCCCATCCGCACAACGGAACCGCGATGCCGCCTCGGCGTTTCGCGGTGAAGAACGAGACGAGGATGACGACCAGGGCCACCGCCGGCGCGCCGTAGAACGCGACGCCGAAGTCGATGCCCTCGGCCCAGACCGGGACAACTGTGATCGGTGCAGGCGTCGGTGCTCATCACCGCGCCGAGCGCGAAGAGCATCACGATCGCGGCGGCCGGGCACCGTGGTCAGCGCCAACCCCCAGTTGACCCACGGCCAAAGCCTCGCGCGCGGCGGCTGTCGACCTGCGCTGGCTCGGTCGCGCCGCCGGCGCGGTGGTCGATTGCCAGGTGGTGATTATTGCCGTTCACCCGACAGGTGCTACCCGTCCGCTGCTGGATGCAAACAGGCCGGGATCTCGACAGGGGTTGCATCGCGATAGTTTACGATATATCGTGATACTCTGTGATACACCGGAAGCGCGATCACGGCGCTTCCCTGAGACTTAAGGACTACACACATGAGCAACCCATTCACCCCTGGCGACGGGCCATTCCCCGGCGGGCCAGGCTTCGGATTCGGCTTCGGACCCGGCCCCGTGGACCGACGTGCCTGCACGCCGCACGGCGGCAAGCTCGACACGAATTCCGCGAACACCTCCGCGAACACGCCGGTGGCAGGGGCTTCGACCCCGGCTTCGGCGGCGGCTTCGGACCCGGCTTCGGCCCGGGTTTCGGCCCAGGTTTCGGTCCCGGATTCGGTCGCGGCGGCAGGCGCGGCGGCTGGGGCCGCGGTGGCCCCGGCCGTGGCAAGCGCGGCGACGTGCGAGCGGCCATCCTGAAGCTGCTGGCCGAGCGGCCGATGCACGGCTACGAGATGATCCAGCAGATCGCCGACCGCAGCAACGGACTGTGGAAGCCGAGCCCCGGCTCGGTGTACCCGACGCTTCAGCTGCTGGACGACGAAGGCCTGATCACGGCGAGCGAAACCGACGGCAGCAAGAAGCTTTTCGAGCTGACCGACACGGGCCGCGCGGCCGCCGAGAAGGTCGAGACCCCGCCGTGGGAAGAGATCGCGGAGGGCGCCGACCCGGGACAGGTGAACCTGCGGGCCGCCATTGGCCAGCTGTTCGGCGCGGTTGCGCAGTCCGCGCACACCGCCACCGAAGAACAGCAGCAGCGCATCGTCGAGCTTCTCAACAATGCGCGACGCGAGGTTTACGGCATCCTCGGCGAGGACTGACCCGTAAGTGAAATGCCCGCCGGCGAGACTGCCGGCGGGCATTTTCACGTCGCCAGCCGCGACGTGCCGGCGGCACGCGTCGCGCAGCAACGGCTTACGAGACGTCGACCCAGTCCAGGGTCCGCTGTACCGCCTTGCGCCAGCCCGCATAGCCCGCGGCGCGCTGGTCGTCGTACCAGGCCGGCGTCCAGCGCTTGTCCTCTTGCCAGTTGTCCCGCAGATCCGACGGGTCGGCCCAGAACCCGACCGCCAGGCCCGCCGCGTAGGCCGCGCCCAGCGCGGTGGTCTCGGCGACCACCGGCCGCACCACGTCGACACCGAGCACGTCGGCCTGAATCTGCATGCACAGGTCGTTGCCGGTGATGCCGCCATCGACCTTCAACACCTCAAGGCGCACACCGGAATCCGCGGCCATCGCGTCCACCACATCGCGGCTCTGATAGCAGATCGCCTCCAGCGTCGCGCGCGCCAGGTGCGCGTTGGTGTTGAATCGCGACAACCCCACGATCGCGCCGCGGGCATCCGAGCGCCAGTACGGGGCGAACAAGCCGGAAAACGCCGGCACGAAATACACCCCGCCGTTGTCGTCGACCTGACGGGCCAGCGACTCGCTCTGCGCCGCGCCGCTGATGATGCCCAGCTGGTCGCGCAGCCACTGCACCGCCGAACCGGTCACCGCGATCGAACCCTCAAGCGCGTACACGGGTTTGGCGTTGCCGAACTGGTAGCAGACCGTGGTCAGCAGGCCGTTGTCCGATCGCACGATCGTCTCACCGGTGTTCAGCAGCAGGAAATTGCCGGTGCCGTAGGTGTTTTTCGCCTCCCCCGCGGCCAGACACACCTGACCGACCATCGCGGCGTGCTGGTCGCCGAGGACGCCGGTGATCGGCACCTCGCCGCCGACGGGCCCGCTGTCGCGGGTGACACCGTACGGCTCCACCGGCGACGACGGGGCGATCGCCGGCAGCATCGCCCGCGGAATGGAGAAGAACGACAGCAGCTCGTCGTCCCAGTCCAGCGTCTCGAGGTCCATCAGCATCGTCCGACTGGCGTTGGTGACATCGGTGACGTGCACGCCGCCCCGCGGACCGCCGGTCAGATTCCACAACACCCAGGTGTCGGCGGTGCCGAAGAGCGCGTCACCGGCTTCGGCGGCCGCGCGCACCCCGTCGACGTTCTCCAGGATCCACTGCAGCTTGCCGCCGGAAAAGTAGGTCGCCGGCGGCAGTCCGGCCTTGCGGCGGATGACATCGCCGCGGCCGTCGCGGTCCAGCGCGGACGCGATGCGGTCGGTGCGGGTGTCCTGCCAGACGATCGCGTTGTAGTAGGGCCTGCCGGTCCGCTCGATTCCATACCAGCGTCGTCTCACGCTGATTCGTGATTCCCAGCGCCGCAATGTCTTTCGGAGCCAGATCGGCCCGGTTCAGCACCGACGTCAGCACCGAGGAGGTACGCTCCCAAATTTCGACCGGGTCGTGCTCGACCCAGCCGGCGCGGGGCAGGATCTGCTCGTGCTCGAGTTGGTGGCGAGCCACCTCGGCACCGTCGTGGTCGAAGATCATGCACCGGGTGCTGGTGGTGCCCTGGTCGATGGCGGCTATGAACTCAGGATCAGCGGAGTCGGCCAACTGCGCTCCTCGGGGTGAGATCGGACACTCCGGGTAATCGTCTCACTTGCGTAACCGACCGTAACCCTGTTGCATCGGCCTTGTGGGCGAAGAGGTCAAGCGCACCACGTACGACCACGGACACCGCCGCGAATACCGGCGCAAGGTGCAGCTTTGTTTGGACGTCTTCGAGACGATGCTTGCCCAGTCCAGGTTCGACTCCGACCGGCCACTCACCGGCATGGAGATCGAATGCAACCTGGTCGACGCCGACTATCAACCCGCCATGTCGAATCGATTCGTGTTGGACGCGATCGCGGATCCGGCCTATCAAAAGGAATTGGGCGCCTACAACATCGAATTCAATGTGCCGCCGCGGCCGCTGTCCGGGCGCACCAGTGTGGACCTGGAGGCAGAAATCCGCGCCAGCCTGAACGATGCCGAGGCCAAGGCCAGCTCCGGGGCCGGCTCGGCGGGGCCCACATCGTGATGATCGGAATCCTGCCGACGCTGATGCCCGAGCATCTGCGCGACAACTGGATGAGCGAATCAACGCGCTACACGGCGCTGAACGACTCGATCTTCTCCGCCCGTGGTGAGGACATCCCGATCAACATCTTCGGCCCCGAGCCGCTGAGCTGGCACGCGGCGTCCATCGCACCCGAATCCGCTTGCACCAGCGTGCAATTGCATCTGCAGGTCGCTCCGGAGGATTTCGCCGCGAACTGGAACGCGGCCCAGGTGCTGGCCGGCCCGCAGCTGGCGCTGGCCGCGAATTCGCCGTTCTTCTTCGGTCACCACCTGTGGTCGGAAACCCGTATCGAGGTGTTCACCCAGTCCACCGACACCCGCCCCGAGGAACTCAAGACCCAGGGCGTGCGGCCGCGGGTGTGGTTCGGCGAACGGTGGATCACGTCGATTCTCGACCTGTTCAAAGAAAACATCCGCTACTTCCCGTCCCTGTTGCCCGAGGTTTCCGACGAGGATCCGGTCGCCGAGCTGGCCGCGGGACGCATCCCGCAGCTTTCCGAATTGCGCCTGCACAACGGGACGGTCTACCGGTGGAACCGGCCCGTGTACGACGTTGTCGACGGGCGTCCGCATCTGCGGCTGGAGAACCGGGTCTTGCCGGCCGGACCGACTGTCGTTGACATGCTGGCGAATTCGGCCTTCTACTACGGACTGCTGCGCAGCCTCTCCGAAGCCGACCAACCCGCTGTGGGACCTCATGAGTTTCTCTGCGGCACAACGAAATTTCCTGCAGGCAGCCCAGCATGGCATGGACGCGCGGACTGCAGTGGCCGGGCCTGGGCGAGGTGACGACCCAGCGACTGGTGTTGGACACGCTGCTGCCGATGGCGCACGACGGGCTGCGCCGCTGGGATGTCGATGCCGATGTGCGCGACCGGCTCCTCGGCGTCATCGAAGGACGCGCCGAGACGGGCCGCAACGGCGCGTGGTGGCAAGTGTCGACCGTGCATGCCCTGCAGGACCGCGGGATGACCCGTCCGGACGGCGCTGGCGGAAATGCTGCGCCGGTACTGCGAGCACATGCACGCCAACGAGCCGGTGCACACCTGGTAGCCGCGGGTAGGTTGGGAAACATGAGTTTTGAGCTACCCGACTGGGACGATGCGTACCGGGAACAAGGCGAGTTCGAGGGCCCGCCGCCGTGGAACATCGGCGAACCGCAGCCCGAGCTCGCCACGCTGATCGCGGCCGGCAAGGTCCGCAGCGACGTGCTGGACGCCGGCTGCGGGGTTGCCGAGCTGTCGTTGTCACTCGCCGCGGACGGCTACACCGTCGTCGGCCTCGACAACTCGCCCACGGCCATCGACGCGGCCACCAAGGCCGCACAGGAACGCGGGCTGAGCACGGCCAGTTTCGAGCGGGCCGACATCACAGCCTTTACCGGCTACGACGGTCGGTTCAACACGGTGATCGACAGCACCCTGTTTCACTCGCTGCCGATCGAGGGACGCGACGGCTACCTGAGCTCGGTGCACCGCGCGGCCGCCCCTGGTGCCCGCTACTACGTGCTGGTATTCGCCAAGGGCGCTTTCCCGGCGGAGTGGGACACCAAGCCCAACGAGGTCGACGAGGACGAACTGCGCTCCGCGGTGAGCAAGTATTGGGAGGTCGACGACATTCGGCCGGCCTACATCCACGCCAACATTCCATCCGGACCGGAGGGACCTTTCCCGCCGCACGACCGCGACGACAAGGGCCGGATGATGCTGCCCGCCTACCTGCTCACCGCGCAGAAGGCTTAGCGCGCTCGGCATCACCTAGTCACCCAGCCACCGCCGCGGTCGCGGCGATCAGGGCTTCGGCGAAGGTCTCCAGATCCTGCGCCGTGGTGTCCAGGTGCGGCGAGATCCGCAGCACCGGCGCCGTCATCTCCAGGGGCGCGCGCTGCACCCCGGCGTAGGTGGTCACGATCCGCCGCTCGACGAGCAACCACTCGCGCACCGACAGCGGGTCGGCGCCGTCTGGAGGCGCAAGCGTCGTGATCGCGCTGAGCTCCTCGCCCTCTTCGACCACCCGCCACCCGGGCACGTCGACCAGCGCGGCCCGGCTGGCGGCGCCCAGCTCGGCCAAGCGGGCTCGTACCTCCTCCGGTCCGTAGGCCAGGTGTTCGCCCAGTGCCACCGAAAACCCCACGCGTGCAGCGATATTGGCCTCACCGAACTCGAGCTGCTGGCCGACCGTCAGCGACTGGGCCCACTTCGGGGCCGGCAGCCTGGGAGTCAACCGCTCCAACAGCTCGGGCCGCACGGCCAGCGCGCCCACACCACGCGGTCCCGCGATCCACTTGCGCGACGACGAGTACGTGACGTCGGCGCCCACCGCGCAGTCCACCTGTCCCAGTGCCTGGGCTGCGTCGACGACCAACGGCAACCCCAGCTCGCGGCAGAGTTGCGCGACCATCGCCAGCGGTTGCACCACTCCGCTGTGGCTGGCCACCGGGGTGAGGTGGACCAGATCGGGCGGGTCTTCGTTGAGCTGATACGCCGCGTCATCGAGCGCCAGCCTGCCGTCGTCGCGGATCGGCAGCGTGCGCACGGTGAATCCGTGCGCGGACATCACCGCCAGGTTGGGGCCGTACTCGCCGGGAAGGCAGGCCAGCGTCCGGTGTTCGGCCGGCCAGCTGCCCAGCAGCAGGTCCAGCGCGTTGAGTGAGCCGGTGGTGAACAGCACCTCGATATTGGAGGCATCTGGACCGCAGCACAGCGCGGCAACCGCGGCGCGTCCGGCATCCAGCACGGGCGCGGCGGCCTCGGCCGCAACGTATCCGCCGACCTCGGACTCGTGCACGGCGTGCCGGGCGGCGGCGTCCATCGCGGCAATGCTCTGGCGCGAGCATGCGGCGTTGTCCAGGTGCAGACCGGCGAACGGTGGGCGCGCCGCCCGCCATCGGTCGGCCAGCGCCTCGCTCACTTGGCGGCCAGCGACAACCCGAAGTCGCCGGCGTCGTCCGTCCACCACCGGGACCGACGCAGCCCCGCGCCGGCCAATTCGGCACTCACCCCGTCAGGACGGAACTTGCACGACACTTCGGTCAGCATCTCTTCACCGGTGGCGAACTCGACGGTCAGGTCGAGCGCACCGACTCGCACCCGCTGGCGGCGCTGCGAGCGCAGCCACATCTCGATGCGCTCCTCTTCGGTGTTCCAGCGGGCGACGTGCTGATAGGCGTCGGTGTCGAAGTCGGCGTCGAGTTCTCGGTTGATCACCGCGAGCACATTGCGATTGAACCGGGCCGTGATCCCCGCGGCGTCGTCGTAGGCCCGCACCAGCCGATCGGTGTCCTTGACCAGGTCGGTGCCCAGCAGCAGGGTGTCCCCCGGTCGCATCACCGCCGCCAGGGTCGCGAGGAACTCCGCGCGTGGTTCGGGGGTCAGGTTGCCGATGGTGGAGCCCAAGAACACGAACAGACGCCGTCCGCCTTCGGGAATCTCGGTCAGGTGTTCCTCGAAATCGCCGCAGACGGCCTTGATTTCGACGCCCGGGTACTCGCGCTGGATGGCGGTCGCGGTCGCCGACAGCATGCCGGCGTCGACGTCGAACGGCACGAATCCGCGCAGCGATCCGCGGTCGCGCAGCGCGTCGAGCAGCTGCCTGGTCTTCTCCGAGGTCCCGGCGCCCAGCTCGACGAGGGTGTCGGCTTGGCTGGCGGAGGCGATTTCGGCCGAGAAGGAACGCAGGATCTGGGCCTCGGCGCGGGTCGGGTAGTACTCGGGCAGCCGGGTGATCTGGTCGAACAGGTCGCTGCCGACTGAATCGTAGAACCACTTGGGCGGCAACGACTTCGGCGTCTTCTGTAGGCCTTCGAATACATCGCGGCGCAATGCACGATACGCCGAGTCGGCGGCGAGGTGGTTGGCCAGCGACAGTGTCATCAAGGTCCTTTCGGGGGATCCAGCGGCGTCAACACGACACCGCCTGCGGTGACTTCGACGAGGTGGCGGTCCGGCACGTCCTCCCAGTCGTATTCGTCGTCGTACGGCTCGCTGGCCAGCACGACCCCGTCGTCGCGGCGCAGGATGGACAAGGTGTCGCCCCAGACGGTGGCCAACAACCGAGAGCCGTTGGCGGCCAATACATTCAGCCGGGCATCCGGGTCGGCGTCCCCGATCTGCGCGATCGTCTCACCCAGCACGTCCAGACCGCGCGCGAAGATGGCTGCCGCGAGTATCGCGCTGTCACAGACTGATTCGGCGGCCGAGCCAGTCGGTAGCACAGCACGGTCGACGACGCCGTTGTGCGACAACAGCCATCGGCCGTCCGTGAACGGGGCGGTCGCGCTGGCTTCGATCGGCATGCCGACGGTCGCCGAGCGCACCGCGGCCACCACGCAGTGGCTGCGCAGCGCGGGCGCTATCGAGTCGAACGACACGTCGCCCCACAGCGGCGCGGGGCTGCGCCAGCGCCGGGGCACCTCCGCATCGAAAAACCCTATCCCCCAACCGTCGGCGTTCATCAGGCCGTGCTTCTGCCGGCGCGGGGCGTAGGACTGTACCCGCAGCGAATGCGGCGGGTCGAGCACCAGTGAGGAGATCGTGACCTCGCGCCCGAGCCAGCCGAGATGACGACACATCAGACGTCCCAAGCCAACCGGACGCCGGAGAAGATCTGTCGGCGGTACGGGTGGTCCCAGTTGCGGAAGCTGGGCCGCAGGATCGCGGACTCCACCGCCCACGATCCGCCCCGCAGCACCCGGTAGTCGCCGTCGAAGAACGGCTGCGAGTATCGCTCGTAGATCATCGGGACGAACCCGGGCCAGGGCCGCAGCGGTGAGCTGGTCCACTCCCAGACGTCGCCGAGCATCTGCTCGACCCCGTAGGCCGAAGCGCCGCCCGGGTAGGCGCCGACCGGCGCCGGACGCAGCGAGCCGCCACCGAGGTTGGCGCGGGCTTCCGACGGCGCCTCGGCTCCCCACGGGTAGCGGCGCCGGGTGCCGGTCGCCGGGTCCCAGGCGCAGGCTTTCTCCCATTCCGACTCGGTGGGCAACCGGGCGCCGGCCCAGGCCGCGTAGGCCTCGGCCTCGAAGTAGGTGACGTGCTGCACCGGCTCGTCGGGTGGAATGTCTTCGACGTGGCCGAAGCGGGTGCGGCCGTCGGAAGTCCAGAATTGCGGGGCGGTCAGGCCCGCGGTCTGGCGGTGTTGCCAGCCGCGCGTGGACCACCAGCGCGGCTCGCTGTAACCGCCGTCGTCGATGAAGTGTCGCCACTCGCCATTGGTGACCGGAACCCGGCCGATCCGGAACGCCGGCAGGTCGACGACGTGGGCGGGGCGTTCGTTGTCCAACGAATACGGTTCGCTGGCGGCGTCCACGCCCAGCACGAACGGCCCGGCGGGCACCAGCGCCGACGTTCCGGCCAGCCCCGGCCGGCCCGCGGGCAGCGTGACGGTGTCGGACAACAGCGGCGCACCGGTGCGCAGGTTCAACGCCTGCAGCATGGTTTCGTCGTGCTGGTTTTCGTGGCTGACCACCATGCCGAACACGAATTCGCCGTCGTCGTCCGGGAGCACGTCGAGGGCGTCGAGCACGGCGGATCGCACTGTGCGGCAATACGAATGCGCACGCTTCGGAGACAGCAGCGGTAAATCGACCCGGCTGGCGCGGGAGTGTTCGAAGGCGTCGTAGAGGCCTTCGACGGCCGGCGGCAAAATCCCGGGCCGGTTCGGGTCACCGCCGCGCAGCAGCCACAGCTCTTCCTGCTGACCGATGTGCGCCAGGTCCCACACCAGCGGGCTCATCAACGGGTCGTACTGGCGGCACAGTTCGGCGTCGTCGAAATCGACCAGCCGCAGCGTGCGCGTGCGCGCCCGCGCCAAATCGTCGGCAAGCCTTTCCCGGGATGACGATCGCAAGCGCGGCGCAGCCGGGCGCAGCGGGTCGGAATCATCAGCAGACGTCACAGCCCCCCTTGCGCCGACTGCGCGACCCGCGAAACCTCAGCCGCAATGCCGTGTTCGATCACCTGGTCGGCGAAATCGTCTCCCGGGCAGCGGCCCTTTTCGACGCAGCGGACCAGTCGCTCCATCGCGTCGTTGAGCTCGGCGGGCGCCTTTTCGGCGGCGACGGCCACGCAGCGGTTGGCCGCCTCGTACAGCCGCCGATCACAGAGACCGAGGCGGGCCGCGTTGTCCCACGCGGTGGCCACCGGTTCGACGGCCTCCGCCGCTTTGTCGGCGGCGACCGGGTCGTCGAGCAGGGCGACCAGCGTGAACACCACTGCGGGCCAGAACTCGTCCGGCATGCTGTCGAGGTAGCGGATTTCCAGCCACTGCCGTGGGCGTACCGGCGGGAACAGCGTGGTCAGGTGGTATTCCAGGTCGGCGATGGTAGGCCGGCGATCGCCGAGCAACTGCCGGCCGTCCGCCCAGTCGGCGAAGGGCACCCAGTGCGTGACCGGCACGGCGTCCGGGTTGTGCACCAGCATCACCGGTGCCTTGAGGGCGTAGCGCGCCCAGTCGGTCCCCGGGTCGTCGCCGCTGGCCCCCAGGATCGGCCCGCAGCGCGCCGAGTCCATCTGGCCCCACACCCACTGCCGGGTGGAGACCCAACCGGAGAACTCGCCACCCAGCATCGGGGAGTTGGCGGCGATCGCGATCATCGTGGGCCCCAGGGCGTGCGCCAGCCGCACCCGCGCCGCCCAGCCGGCCTGCGGCCCGGCGTCCAGATTGACCTGAACCGAGGCCGTCGACGTCATCATCGCCGCACCCGCCTCCCCGGAATCGCTGGCGGCGAAGAACTGCTCCATGGCGCGGTAGCGCGCGCCGGGGTTGATCCGCTGGGGCGACCGCAGCGGGTCCGCGCCCAGAAAAACCAGCCCGAGCCCGGAGTCGGCGAAGGCCTTTCGCAACACGGCCTGGTCATTGTTCATCGCAGCGATGGCCGCCACGACGCCGTCTTCGGGCGGGCCGGACAGTTCGACGGCGCCGCCGGGTTCCACGGTGACCGCGCTGCCGCCGGGCAGCGCGGGTAGCAGCCCGAGTATCTCGGTGATTTCCTCCCAGCGCGGCCTGCGGTACGGATCGATCGGGTCGAAGCAGTGCGCCTCGAGCTCCAGGCCGACGCGGCCCAGCGGTCCATCGGTGAGGCAACCGTCGGCGATGTACTGCGCGGCCGTCGAGGAACAGGCCACCTCCGCTTCGGCGGGGCAGAAGGTATCCAGGGGGGAGGCCGCGGCGCTGCTGGCGGCGAGCGTCATATCACGATCCCTCCGGGTGCGCAGCTAACCGAACGATAGCCGCCACCACTTCATCTAACAGATGGCACCGACATATTCCCGGTCCCGCCTGCTTTGGCTGCACGGCTCAGATGGGTACCCAAATTCATTCGCTACTGACCCAACGCGTTCTGCATGGCGCCGGCCAGCACGTTGACCGCAGGCCCGGCGTTGCCAGATTGGCAGACCTTGGCCTGCAGCAACACATTTTCACGCAGCCGGGTTTGATCGAAGCAGCGGCGATCGGTGCCCGCTTCTTGCTTGGTCCAGTTCGCATCGGCACCGGCCGCCGGCCCGCCGTCGAACGACCACACCTGCGTGGTCCCGTTGTCCAGGTGCATTGCGGTGGTCTGCCCCGAGCAACCCCCCGTTCGGTCCACTATCCGATGGAAAGCCCGGCCCGCGGCGTCGTTGGTGGCGAAAACCCCGACGGCCTGCTTGACGAAGTGAGTTTGGTCGGTTGCGGACGTCTGCGCGGTGGCTCCGTTAAACGACGCCAGGTCGGGGTCGTTGTACACCTCGGGCAACCCGATGTCGGCCCAGTTGTTGCACTCCGGCAGATCGACCCAGAACCCTTGGAACGGCTGGGTGAACACCGACTCCCACCCCATCGGACCGCCGACGATATTGCCGACCGATCCCTTGCCGAGGACCGCGTAGGACACCACTCCCGGCTCCGACGGGTGGGCTTCCGCAATAGGGACCGCGACCGGAATCCCGAAGGCTGCCCCAAGGCCCAGAACGAGGCTGCCCGCCGCCACAGGGATCCGGGTGATCCGCATCGCTGGATCCGACCGCGCTAGACCTTGGCCGAGACTTCGACGTCGATGTTGCCGCGGGTGGCTTTCGAGTACGGGCATACCTGATGCGCCTGCTCCACCAGGTCCTTGGCGGCGCTTTCGTCCAGGCCCGGGCAGGTAGCCGACGATCTTGCCGGTGATCCCGAACCCGCCCTCGGAGTCCTTGCCGAATCCGATCTCGACGGTGACGTTGGTGGCGTCGTCGAGCTTGACCTTTGACTTGCCGCTACCAGGCGCAGCGCACCCAGGAAACAGGCGGCGTAGCCAGCGGAGAACAGCTGCTCGGGGTTGGTGCCCTCGCCGCTGCCGCCCATCGCCTTCGGCGGCCGGGTGTCCAGGTCGATGCGGCCATCCGCCGACTTCACGTGGCCGTCGCGGCCGCCGCCGGTCGCCGTGGATTCCGTGGTGTAAACGACTTCAATGGTCATGGTTCTCGATCATGCCAGGCGCGGCGCCCGCCTCCTACTGCCCCAGGTTGCCCCGGACTCCCTCTTCGACCTTCTTGCCGAGATCGGCATCGACGTTGCGCCAGTACTCGAACACCCGTGACAGCACCGGCTCTTTGACACCCTTCGAGACATGCCCAATGATGTTGTGGGCCAACCGGTCTCGCGCATCGTCGTCCAGGACCTCGCGGACCATGGTACCGGCCTGTCCCCAGTCGTCGTCCTCGGCGCGCAGCGTGTACGCGGCGCGGACCATCTCGCCGTCGGCCATCCACCGCACCTCGGCGGCCCGCGCCGGGTCGGCCTTCGGCCCACCGTAGGAGTTGGGCGCATACACCGGATCCGTCACGTTGTGCATCCGCATCGCCCCGTCTTTGGAGTAGCTGTTCACCTCCACCTTCGGCGAGTTGACCGGGATGTGCTTGTAATTGGTGCCCAGCCGGGCCCGGTGCGCGTCGGCATAGGAGAAGCCGCGGGCCAGCAGCATCTTGTCCGGGCTCAACCCGGTGCCGGGCACGATGTTGTTGGGCTCGAACGCGGCCTGCTCGATCTCGGTGTGGTAGTCGGTGACGTTGCGGTCCAGCGTCATCTTGCCGACGTCGATCAGCGGATAGTCGCCGTGCGGCCACACCTTCGTCAGATCGAACGGGTTGAAGCGGTAGGTCTTGGCCTCCTCGAACGGCATGATCTGCATCTTGAGCGTCCAGCTCGGGTGGTCGCCGCCCTCGATGGCCTCATACAGGTCCCGCTGGTGGTAGTCGCCGTCCTCGCCGGCCAGCCGGTCGGCGTCCTCCTGGGTCAAGAAGTCGACGCCCTGGTCGGTGATGAAGTGATACTTCACCCAGAAGATTTCGTCGCCGGCGTTGATCCAGCTGTAGGTGTGGCTGCTGTAGCCGTTCATGTGCCGCCAGTTCTTGGGGATACCGCGATCGCCCATCAGCCAGGTCACCTGGTGCGCGGACTCCGGTGAGAGGCTCCGAGAAGTCCCACTGCATGTTGTGGTCGCGCACGTTGCTTGCCTGCAGGCGCTTTTGCGACGCGGATGAAGTGCTGGAACTTCAGCGGGTCGCGCATGAAGAAGACCGGCGTGTTGTTGCCGACCATGTCGAAGTTGCCCTCGGTCGTGTAGAACTTCAGCGCGAACCCGCGCGGGTCCCGCCAGGTGTCTGGGCTGCCGCGCTCGCCGGCGACGGTGGAGAACCTGGCCAGCATGTCGGTCTTGGTGCCGGGCTGGAACACCGCGGCCCGGGTGTATTTGCTGACGTCGTTGGTCACCTCGAAGTGACCGAAGGCGCCGCCGCCCTTGGCGTGCGGCTGGCGTTCGGGGATGCGTTCCCGATTGAACATGCGCCATCTGCTCGATCAGGTAGTGATCCTGCAGCAGGATCGGACCGTCGGGGCCGATCGTCAACGACTGGTCGTCACTGGGTGCGGCAATGCCGGCATCGGTGGTGGTGAAGCGCTCCGTCATTTCGCTTTCTCCTCGCTAATTGGGCTGGTTCGACTTCAAGTCCGAGACGTGCGAATGAGTACCCCGACACGCGAATCCGAATCAGCCTCAGACGCTTTCAGCTTGACGTCGCACGACCGAACGGGCACGCCGGTCAGCATGCCCCTGCTTGTGGCGGCAGTCGAAGGGCACGAGATCAGGTGCGGCAAGTTACGCGCGCTAGGGACGCGGCGACGGGCTGGGAGCGGGAGCGCGCTCGTCGGCAACTGGCCGGGACCACCGGGACCGGTCGGACCGCGAAACGGGCCGCCCGGACCACCAGGTCCGCCGAAGGGCGGAGGAGCCGTGCCGGGGCCACCGGACCGCCAGGGGAAGCCGGGCTGCCACGGTCCGTACCCCACCGGCGGGCCGCCCCACGGGCCGCCGGGACCACCCGGACCGCCGGGCTGAACATGCCGTGGTGATGGCGGTGGCAGTGGTGATGCCCGAAGACGATGGCGCCGGAGAAGAACACGACCGACAGGATGAAGATGATCCCGGCGACGATCACCACCCACGCCGCGGCCACATAGAGCCGCGGCGGCTTGGCCCGCGGCGCCGGCGGGGGGGGCGGGAGCGGCGGCGACGGCGGTCGGCGGGGTCGAGGGTTCGGGTGTTTCACTCATGCCTTGAATATTGCCCGGCCCATGCACTCCCGTAACACGTCTCCGGCAACAAACTTGCTGTGAATTGACCGATGGGCGCTAGGTGACGGTTGACCGGAAAGACCGCGTAGCCCGGCGCTCAGGGGAGCGCCGGGCTACTCGGTGTGAGTTAGTGGCCCGCCGGGGTCCTCCTATTACCCCGTGAGCACGTTTCCGACTGGCAGCCCCCGCCACGGCGTCGGCCGTGTGCGACGGCAAGACCGACGACGGGATCTGACCGGGTCCAGGGGCGCCCGGAGGCGCGGACGCAGGTGCACCCGGCGGGACTGCCCCGGGTGCACCCCCAGGGACCACCGGGACCACCTGGGCCACCGAATCGGTGCGGGTGCCCCATCATCGCGTGGTGCTTGTGGCCGTGGTGGCCGCCGTGACCCGAATGCTTCCCGAGGGCGAAGCCGGAGAAGAAGATGACCGAGACGATGAACACGATCCCGGCGACGATCGCGACCCAGGCCGCGAATTGGAAGACCCTGGGGGTCCGGGATGTACGACCTCGGCTGGCGGCAGGCGGCGGGCTGTTGCGGTAGCAGTCCGCACAGTTGGGGTTTCAGATGTTTCACTCATGAGACACATGATGCGGGGGTAAACAATAGTCGCCGCTATGCGCAACTTAAGTACTAGCTATGAGCTAAAACCGTGCCTCACCTGGTAGATTGCCTGTGGTCGCAGCGGAGCTGGCTTGTGACGACTAACCTCCATCACTGTCACTGGCCGCCAGCAGGAGGACTCATGCGTTACAAAGGATCTGAGCAGAGCCCAGTCGGCCGTACCTTTAACACCGTCAAGGGTTTGGAATCCACCCAGTGGCCATGCGACGACCTCGAGTACACCTACCACGTCGCACCGGAGCACATTGGACGTCTGCGTGCGGCACTTGGCGCAATGACGACGACGACCTCGTCGAACTCTTAGCTCAGCGCTACCAAGACGGGACTATTATTCCGTCTCCATGGTTAGACGCGTGGCTCAAAGCGCACGGCGTCGCATACAGCGCTACGGAGAAGCGGCACCCTAATTGAGCTGCGTCGGCCGGACGCGGCTAGCGGATTAGAGTGACTGGGGTGAGCCAGAGCGAGCCGATCGACCTCTCGTTTCGCCCAAAGTCGTACTTCTGGCCATTAGGCCTCGATAAGCAACTCCTCGCCAAGATCAAGGGCGCTGCACGGCGCTCCGCCCTGCAGCATCGACGCCGGTCCGACGTTGCCGAGTCCCCACGTAAGGAGGCCCTTGTAGAGATTGAAGACCTTGTTTGCGTTGTTGTAGATGTTATGAACCGTCACGTGGCCCGCCGGCGATAGTGCCTGAAGGCAGCAAAGCCACGGCAGAATGTGCCCCAAAGGGTGCAGTCGCCGTGAGATATTCGGGGGCGTGACCATTGCCCTTGTGGTGAAGGTGAACGATGGATACGCCGTGGCATCGGACAGTGCTACAACAGTCCAAGGGGTTCAGGAAAGGAGGAGCTGATTAAGAGGGCAATAATGGGCGTGTCGGCGGCAGCGGTCATAGCACTGGCACCCCTCTGCATTCCACCAGCACAAGCACACGCCGACAATCCCTGCGTCAGCATCACCGATCCCGCTGCCCACCAGGCTTGCATCGACGAATTCCTGCGCGATGACCCCATGCGCAGATACCAACTGGGCGATTGCGAGGGGCGAGCCCCATTGACGGACAGGTGGGCCAAGTTTGTGGGTAACTTCTGGCTTCGAAAGTCTGCGCCCCCCGGCGAGTCGGCAACTCTCGGAGCTTTGACGGGGTAGGCGTGGACTTCTGGGCTCCTCCCGAGATCACATCAGCGCTGATTCATTCAGGGCCGGGGCCCGGATCATTGCTCGCCGCTGCCAACGTCTGGCGCCAGCTGGCGGTCGAGCTGGGACAGACCGCCGCTGACTACGCCTCCACTGTGGCGGGCATTTCCTGGCACGGACCATCAGCGACGGCGATGACCCTGTCCACCATCCCCTACGTCTCCTGGCTACACACCACCGCAGGCCAGGCCGCTCAGATGTCGATGGCGGCTACCACCATGGCCGGCTCGTTCGTCGCCACCCGGACAGCTATGGTGCATCCCAGCGCCGTCACCGCCAACCGCACGATGCTGGCTCATCTGATCGCGACAAACATCTTCGGCATCAACTTCCCCGCCATCGCCGCCACCGAGGCCCAGTACATGCAGATGTGGGCGGGTAACACCACCGCCATGCTGGGCTATCATGCCACCAGCCTGCAGACCATGACGTTACAGCCGTTCACGCCTCCTTCCACCACCACCAACCCAGCTGGCATGGCCGCACAGAGCGCGGCGGTAACCACTGCACAAGCCATCGACATCCCATTCCTGGATTCGATTTTCGCCAATCCCACCATCGCGTTGTTGATTCTCCAGGCGGACAGCGTCATCCAGAGCGGGTTCCCGTTTAACCTCACCAGTACATTCTTCGGAGGTCATGACTTCGTCCCCGGCCAGTACCCAGACGTCCTGGCCGCTACCCCCCGCAATCTGGCCCTTGCCTACAACGTCACCGGTCCCGAGGCCGTGGGAGGGGCTCCCAATGTCGCTGCCATTGCACCCGCCGCTGAGACCAGTGCAGTGCAGACTTCTGTCACCGCTTCTGTGGGCAGGGGAATGTACGTCGGCAACCTTGTGGTCCCGCCTTCGGCGGTCACCTCCCCGATCCAGCTGGCCGCCGCAGAGGCACCGTTGGTGGCAACGACAGCCGAGGGCGCTCCACTGATCCCGATGTTCGTCCCGCCGATGCCACCGGGAGCACGTAAGGCCCAGCGGGATAAGCCGGCAGAGAAAGGCTATGGACCGCCGATCCCCGGCACCATCATGCGGCGACCTCCGTCAGGCGGATGAGACGAAGGCCCACCACGCTGGGTTTGTCATCGGCGCAAGCATAAGTGCGTATTTCCCGGATCAGGCACCGCCCCGCTCGCTCAACGTCCGCACCGCCGCCCGCCGCCCGCGACGACTCTGCGCCCCCACCGAATGCAGCTTGTCGAGCACCGTGGTCAGCACCTTCGCAGCGGCTGGCTGGCTCGAAACCGCCCTCGGGTTATCCAGGACTCGCGCCACAGCCAGTGCAGCTTGAGCGAGTCCAGGGCGCGCTTCGGCCAGCCCCGCGATCTCTTCCTCGACACCCGACTCGACAGGGCCGGGTTCGAAGGTCTGGGGTGTTACAGGCGCCGACAGAGGCACGATCACAGGGCGCTCACGGTACCTCTGCTGGTAGGCGGCATTAGCGGCCGTGCAATCCTCGCATCGACAACCATCGTTATAGCAGTGCCGCGTCCCATGCTTCGTTGTCACCTAATCTCCAAAGCTGTTCTTTTTCAATGCAAATCGCATATATGCGATATGCGAAAAGCCTTGTAACACTGCTACTTTCAATTCTCTTGGCGACAAATCCCGGTGGCTGCCAGGGTGAAATTTGGGCCCCGGTAGAGATTGCTGCACCCCCAGGCCTCTCGACCAGGCCTTATGCCGAGGGTGGCGCCTGGGGGTGGCTTGGACCGCGCTGGCATCAAGATCAGCTCGCTTGTTATGCACGCGTTCGCTCGTGTGTTCGATGGCTTTGGAGCAGGGTGGTCGCTATGGTCGCCATCCGTGCAGCAGCCGGGGTTTGCTGTACGGCGCGGGTGATGACTGGTCGGCGCGCCCTGGCACTGGTCACGGCTCGGGTGCATGCTCTGCTCACCGTCTTGGCCGTGCCATGTTTGACCGGGCGTGAATCCGCTTGCACCAAAACGTGATTGACCGGCGCCCGCGCCGTTCATCTTTCTTCCTGTTACAGAGTTGCCGACTCGCCTGGGGCGGACACTTTTGGCACCGGTACCCACAAACTCCCACCTGTCCGTGATTGGGACTCGCCTCGCACTGGGCTATTTCGCGTCTGTACAAATCGCGCCGGGATTTGTCGATGCAAGCCTGGTGGGC
>CAWGCI010000014.1:0-181108 GCA_963820985.1 uncultured Actinomycetota bacterium
CGTCCTCGTTCGGCGGCGGGGGCCATCGGCTGGCCGCCGGCTATTCCACGGCGGGGCTGATCGAAGACGTCGTCGCCTCCCTGCGCGCTGCGCTTGGCTGACTTGCGCCGGTGACAACACAGCGGGCGCGGCATCGGTCGTGGCGCGATTACGCGCTGTTCGTCGTCCTGGTGGGCCCGAATCTGGCGTTGTTGCTGCTGTTCATCTACCGCCCGCTGGCCGACAACATCCGGCTGTCCTTTTTCGACTGGAATATCTCCGATCCCACGGCGCAGTTCGTCGGGTTGTCGAATTACGTCGAGTGGTTCACTCGGACGGACACCCGCCAGGTCGTGCTCAACACGGCGGTGTTCACGGTGGCGGCGGTGATCGGTTCGATGGTGCTCGGGTTGGTGCTGGCCATGCTGCTCGATCAACCGTTGCGCGGGCGAAACCTGGTGCGCTCGACCGTGTTCGCGCCGTTCGTGATCTCCGGGGCCGCGGTCGGCCTGGCGGCGCAGTTCGTCTTCGACCCGCATTTCGGTTTGGTGCAAGACCTTTTGCACCGCGTCGGTGTCGGCGTGCCCGACTTCTATCAGGACCCGCACTGGGCGATGTTCATGGTGACGGTCACCTACATCTGGAAGAACCTCGGCTATACCTTCGTCATCTATCTGGCCGCGCTGCAAGGAGTGCGCCGAGACCTGTTGGAGGCGGCCGAAATCGACGGCGCCAGCCGATGGGCCACCTTCCGCCGGGTGCTGTTGCCCCAGCTGCGCCCGACGACGTTCTTTCTGTCGATCACCGTGCTGATCAACTCGCTGCAGGTGTTCGACGTCATCAACGTCATGACCCGAGGCGGGCCGATGGGCACCGGGACCACGACCATGGTGTACCAGGTGTATCTGGAGACCTTCCGTAACTTCAGGGCCGGTTACGGCGCCACCGTCGCCACCATCATGTTCCTGGTCCTGCTGGCCATCACGTACTACCAGGTGCGCGTCATGGATCGAGAGCTGCGGCAGTGAGGGGCGTACGGTTGCTCGGCTATGCGGCGATGTCGGTGGTCGTCGTGCTGATCGCCGGGCCGCTGCTGTTCGTCTTGTTCACGTCGTTCAAGCAGCCGCCCGACGTCTATTCGCAGCCGACCACCTGGTGGCCGCCGCATTGGCATCCGCAGAACTACGCGACCGCCACCCGGCAGATCCCGTTCTGGACGTTCCTGCGCAACTCGGTGATCATCACCTCGGCGCTGGCCGCGGCAAAGTTCGTTCTCGGTGTGCTGAGCGCTTTCGGCTTGGTGTTCGTGGAGTTCCCGGGCAAGACCGCGGTGTTCTTGGTGATCATCGCCGCGTTGATGGTGCCCAACCAGATCACCGTGATTTCCAACTACGCGTTGATCTCCCAAATGGGTCTGCGCAACACCTTTCCGGGCATCATCCTGCCCCTTGCCGGTGTCGCGTTCGGAACCTTCCTGATGCGCAACCACTTTCTGTCGCTGCCCGCCGAAGTCATCGAGGCGGCCCGGATGGACGGCGCGCGCTGGTGGCAGCTGTTGCTGCGGGTCGTGTTGCCGATGTCGGGGCCGACCATGGTCGCGTTCGGCGTCATCACGGTGGTCAACGAATGGAACGAATACCTGTGGCCGTTCTTGATGTCCGACGACGAATCGGTGGCGCCCCTGCCGGTGGGCCTGACCTTCCTGCAGCAAGCCGAGGGCCTGACCAACTGGGGCCCGGTGATGGCGGTGACGCTGCTGGCGATGCTGCCCATCCTGCTAATCTTCATCGTCCTGCAACGGCAGATGATCAAGGGCCTGACGTCGGGCGCGGTCAAGGGTTGACATGGGCGCCATCGACGCGTTGAGCCGCCGCTCGTTTCTGTCACTGGCCGCAGTCACGGCCGGTTGTGCGGGGATGGGCGGTCGCGTCCCGATGAAGACCGGCTCGGGTCCGATCGCGTTCTGGTCCAACCATCCTGGCCAGTCCACCGCCGTCGAAAAGGAACTCATCGCCCGCTTTCAGGGCCAGTTTCCCGGGTTGTCGGTCAAGCTGATCGACGCGGGCAAGGACTACGACGAAGTGGCGCAGAAGTTCAACGCGGCGCTGATCGGCGCCGACGTGCCCGACGTCGTTGTCCTGGATGACATTTGGTGGTTCCATTTCGCGCTGTCCGGCGTCATCGCCCCACTGGATGACCTGTTCGGCCAGGCCGGGGTGGACACCGCGGATTACGTCGACTCGCTGCTGGCCGACTACGAGTTCGACGGCAAGCATTACGCGTTGCCCTACGCGCGCTCGACGCCGCTGTTCTACTACAACAAGCCGGCATGGGAAGCGGCCTCCCTGCCGGATCGCGGACCGAACTCCTGGCGCGAGTTCGGCGAATGGGGCCCGCAGCTGCAGCGCGTGGTCGGCGACGGGAGATCGGCGCACGGCTGGGCCAATGCCCAATCGATTTCCTGGACGTTCGAGGGGCCGAACTGGGCGTTCGGCGGCGCCTACTCCGACAAGTGGACGTTGACGTTCACCGACCCGGCGACCATCGCGGCGGGCAACTTTCTGCGGGATTCCGTCCATAGCAAGGGTTACGCCGCGATATCCAACGACACCGCCAACGAGTTCGCCACCGGCATTCTGGCCTCGACGGTGGCGTCGACCGGAGCTTTGGTCGGCATCACCAACGCCGCCAGGTTCGATTTCGGTGTCGCGCCGCTGCCCACCGGACCGGGCGGAGCGCCCGGCTGCCCGACGGGCGGGGCGGGCCTGGCGATTCCCGCCAGGCTGTCCGACGAGCGAAAACTCAACGCGCTCAAGTTCATCGCCTTCGTCACCAGCCCGGCCAGCACCGCGTATTTCAGCCAGCGCACCGGCTACCTCGCGGTGCGAAAGTCCGTCGCGGGTGATCCGAGCCAACAGCAATATCTCGCCGACAACCCGCGCGCCCGCGTGGCCGTCGACCAGCTCCCGCATACCCGCCCGCAGGATTACGCGCGCGTTTTCCTGCCCGGCGCCGATCGCATCATCGCCGCCGGGCTGGAATCCATCGGACTGAAGGGATCCGACGTGACCGCAACCTTCACTGACATCGATTCACAGCTACAGGTCGTCCTCGACCGCCAGATCAAGCGAAAGCTGCCGGGCTTCCACCATGGCTGAAGTCCGCTATTTCGCAGTCACCCACCGCTATCCGGGTGCCGACGCGCCCGCCGTCGACAACCTGGACCTCGACATCGCCGACGGCGAATTCCTGGTACTCGTCGGCCCGTCCGGCTGCGGCAAGTCCACCACCCTGCGCATGCTCGCCGGGCTGGAACCCCCAAAAATATTGAGAGTGGCCGTATCACGATCGGCGCGGTGGATGTGACGCAGCTGCCGCCGCGGGCGCGCGACGTCGCCATGGTGTTCCAGAACTACGCGCTGTACCCGAATATGACCGTGGCGCAGAACATGGGGTTCGCGTTGCGAAACCACGGCATGTCCCGCGCCGATACCCGCCGCCGCGTGCTCGAAGTGGCCGACATGCTGGAACTCACCGAACTGCTGGACCGCAAGCCGTCCAAGCTCTCCGGCGGGCAGCGGCAACGGGTGGCGATGGGACGTGCGATCGTGCGGCGGCCCCAGGTGTTCTGCATGGACGAGCCGTTGTCGAACCTCGATGCCAAGCTGCGGGTGAGCACCCGGTCGCAGATTTCGGGATTGCAGCGGCGGTTGGGTACCACCACCGTGTACGTCACGCACGATCAAGTGGAGGCGATGACCATGGGTGACCGGGTCGCCGTGCTCAAAGACGGTGTGCTGCAACAGGTCAACACCCCACGGGCGCTGTACGACGATCCGGTCAACACGTTCGTCGCCACGTTCATCGGGGCGCCGGCGATGAACCTCATCGACGCCGCCGTGACCGACGGCATGGTGACCTCACCGGATCTGGCGATCGCGGTTCCGCGCTCCGCGGCCGGCAAGGACCGGGTGCTGATCGGCATCCGGCCGGAGTCCTGGGACGTGGCGGCCGCCGGCGCTCCGGGATCCTTGCCCGTCCAGGTCGAGTTGGTCGAGGAGCTGGGCTTCGAATCGTTCGTCTACGCAACGCCGGTCAGCCAGCAGGGGTGGTCGTCAAGCGCGCAACGCATCGTGTTCCGCACCGACCGGCGCACCGCGGTGGCCGTGGGCGATTCGTTGTCGATCGTGCCGCACCCGCAGGAGGTGCGCTTCTTCGACAGCGCGACCGAGATCCGGATTCGCTGAGCCGGACTTAACGCACCTGCGAACGTCCGCGTTGCAGCACGGCCTCGCGGTTGGCGACGATGTCGTCGCCGCTGGGCCGGAATTGCCTGGCCGCCATGGCTTCCAGCCACAGTCCCTCGCTGGTCTGTGACTCGTCGATGCGGTGGTAGGAGGCCAGCAGCGCCCGCACCGCGTTCTGGTTGTTGCCGACGATGGTGGTCGCCACCTGGCGGGCGGTGTTGAGCAATTGGTCGTGCGGCACCACCTCGGTGACCAGGCCGGCCCGCAGCGCGTCGGCGGCCGACAGGTAGTCCCCGGTGAGGCTCATCCGCCGGGCCAGGCCAACGCCCACCTTCTGCGGCAGCCGCACGGACAGGCCCCAGGTGGGCAGCAGCCCGACGCGCGCATGGGTGTCGGCGAAGCGGGCCTGCTCCGAGGCGATCACGACGTCGCAGTACAGCACCAGCTCCAGCCCGCCGGTGACCGCGGCGCCGTTGATCGCGCCGATCACCGGCTTGGTCATCGATGGCCAGCGCGGCGAGATGTCCGGCAGCGCCGACTGCCCACCCAGTTCCTTGAGGTCCAGGCCCGCGCAGAACACCGGATCCGCGCCGGTGACGATGACGACGTCGACGTCGTCATCGCGCTCGGCGTCGGTCAGGGCCCCGAAAAACCGGTCCCGCAGTGCCGCCGACAGTGCATTGCGCGACTGCGGCCGGTTGAGGGTCAGGGTGCGCACCCGCTCGGTGGTTTCGATCAGCAGGATGTCGTCGGTCATGTGTTTCACCGTAGCGGCGGCCCTATCGTGGTTGGCATGTGCCGTAACATCACCGAACTTCGCGGGTTGCAGCCCGCCGCGACGGCCGAAGAGATCGCGGCCGCGGCGCGTCAGTATGTCCGCAAGGTCAGCGGTATCACCCATCCGTCGGCGGCTAACGCCGACGCGTTCGAGGCCGCCGTCGCCGAGGTCACCGCGACCACGACCCGATTGCTGGGCAGCCTGCCGCCGCGACGCCAGCCGCCGAAGACCGTCCCGCCGCTGCGGCGACTGGCGGCCGGATGACATACCCCGCGCTCAAGGAGTGGAGCGCGGTGGTGCATGCGCTGCTCGACGGTCGCCAGCGGGTGCTGCTGCGCAAGGGCGGGATCGGGGAAAAGCGGTTCGAGGTGGCGGCCCAGGAATTCCTGCTGTTCCCGACGGTCGCGCACAGCCACGCCGAACGGGTCCGGCCCGAGCACCGCGACCTGCTCGATGCGGCCGCCGCCGACAGCGACGACGAGCACCTGGTGGTTCGGGCCGCGGCGAAAGTCGTTGCGGCGCTGCCGGTCAACCGCCCGGACAAGCTGAGCGCGATCGAGGATCTGCATATCTGGACCGCCGAGTCGGTGCGCGCCGACCGGCTCGACTTCCGGCCCAAACACAAACTGGCGGTGTTGGTGGTGTCGCGCGATCCCACTGATCGAGCCGGTACGCCTGGAGCGCACCTCCGAGTACGCGGGCTGCAAAAGCTGGGTGCAACTGAAGACGTTGCCCGTGCGCCCCGCGTTAGCCGCGCCGGTGCACGACGACACGGTGTTAGCCGATGTCGCGACCCGGGTCCGCGAGGCCGTCGGCTGAGCCGACGGGCAATAGCAGCCGGGAACGTCCAAAGTGCACGGAATGCGTCGTCGGCTTCAGTTCCCGGGCCGTCAGCACCGCTTCGTCGGTGCCGAGGTTGCGTGCGTAGCGGGGGAACCAACCGCCGGCGATCAAGACGCGGATGCGTGAGCCCGCGCCGAAGCGATGGGCGATGCCGTCGAGTTCGATGCTGATCGTTTCCTGCGCGGCGCCGAGGCGCCGGTAGGCGTCGCTGACATTGCGGGATCGGCCCTTGGCCCCGACGCCGCTGACCTCGCTGACCCGGACGAACAGGTCGGCGTGGGGATTGTCCGAGGTGTGCGCCAGCTCGATGACCGGGTTCCCGTACACGTACAGATCCTGGGTGAGGGTCGGGCCGGTGAAGTCGAGCACGTCGGCGCGCAGCGCGAGCCGGCTGTCGTCGAGGTAACCGCCGTTCGGAGACAGCAGTGGGCCGCCGGTGGTGGGCGTCGGGTCGGCGGGGTCATACCGAAATGTCGCCGGTGCGGCGCTCGCCTCCGGCGCGGTGTCGGCCAGGCGGCCGCCGGGCTGCAGGTACAGCGCGCGGTCGGTGGTGGCCGGCGGCCAGGCAGGCAGATTGCGCCAGCCCTGGCCCTTGACGCCACTGACGAACACATTGACCGCGCTGGGCCGCCGTGCCGGCCCGCCGCCCAGGTGGGTGCCCAGCCAGTCCAGGGTTTCCCGGACGCTGATGGCCAGCCCCTTGGTGAGCAGCTCGGTGTGTGACCACGGGCCCATCGTCAGCGCGACGTCGACACCGCGGTCACGCAGCTGCCGGTACTGCTGCAGCGTCTGGCGCAGAAAGATGTCTTGCCAGCCGCCCACCAGCAGGACCGGTACCTCTGCGCGGTCCAGCGCGGCGTGGTGCCGCATCCGATCCCAGAACGGGTCGTCGGCGTCGCTGTGTTCTGCCCACGATTCGAACCACGGCGCGCCCGCGCCGAGCAGCGCCCGGGCCGCTGCACCCATCGGCACCTTGGCGGCTGCGCGCGCCACCACACGTGTGGCCTGCGTCTGACGGATCCAGGTCCGGATGCGTCGGTCCTCCTGGTGGGCGACCAGATCGCTCCAGCCCAGGAAGTCGTTGATGGCGAACGAACCCGTGCCCCACACCGACGCCAACATGTCGTGCGGGCCCGCGGTGATCACGGCCGCGGCCAGTTCCGGCGGTGGATCCGACAGCAGCGCCCACTGGGTGTATCCCAGGTACGACACTCCGATGGTGGCGAACCGTCCGGTGAACCAGGGTTGCTGACGCAGCCACGCCGCGGTGTCGGCGCCGTCGGCGGCCTCGTTGACCATCGGCTCGAACTCTCCGCCCGAGCCGAATGTTCCGCGCACGCTCTGCAGCACGACGTGGTAGCCGCGGGCGGCGTACAGCCTGGCGAACGTCAGCGCGAACGGAAACCCGCGCCCATAGGCGCCGCGGACCAGCACGGTGCCGGCGGGGCGGGACCCAGATGGCATAGCCGGCGCGTAGTGGTCGGCCGCCAGCGCGATGCCGTCGCGCATCGGGACGCGCACACTACTCACGGTGTAGCGGGTGGTCGGCGGCGGCAGACCCAGCATTCTGCCGACGGCCCTTCCGGCGGCCTGGCCGCCGGCTTTCGTCAGGGTGCGCAGCCTGGGCTCCGCGGCGTGAATAGCTGTCACTAGAACTTGTAGTACGGCACTAGGTCGTTGGCCCGCTGCAGGTTGGTGGACATGCAGTCGACCTCGGGATTGGAGTAGACCGTCGAGTAGTACAGCGCCTGCTGGATGAGGCCGTAGCTGGTCTTGAACACCACCATGCAGGAGTAGAACCAGAAGCTGTTGTGGTAGGTCGGCTTCATCACCCAGTACTGCGCGGCGCGGTGGCCTCCGATGTCGGTCTCGAGGGCGTCGGGCGGCAGGCTCGCCGCATAGGTGCGCCAGATGATCGGCTCGACGGCCACCTGGTAGTTGCCCGCGTCGAAGTGACAGCGCAGGCCGTCCTCGTGTTCGGGCGGGGTGAACGCCAGGCCCAGGCGCTGTAGGGCGTCGAAGGGGATGTCCTCGCACGCGTCGAAGGGCCGCGGGTCGGTGGTCGCCACGATCGGGCTCTTCATCGTGGTTTCGGGTGTTTCCATCGGCAGGGCGGTCGATCGCAGCTGGACGGTCTCGCCCCCGGTGGGCGCGGGCGGTGCGCCCCGCCAGCCCACCGTGCCGCCGATGACCGCCGTGAGCACCGCACTGAACGCTCCGATCAGGCGCAACTTGGTCAACATGACGCCCCCTGCCTTGGCGGTTCCCTGCCCGGACTATACAAGTCGCGTGGCAGGCGTCACAGCCACTGCAGGAACCTGTTCTAGCCCGGCGGGCGGGGCCTGATCCGCGAATTCATTAGTCTGGTTACTCGTGGAAGCGAGCAACGGCGGACAGCCGACACTGTGGGCGGTCTCCGACCTGCACACCGGTCACCTCGGCAACAAGCCGGTGGCCGAGTCGCTGCACCCGTCCTCGCCGGGGGATTGGCTGATCGTCGCCGGCGACGTCGCCGAACGCACCGACGAGATCCGCTGGACCCTGGATCTGCTGCGTCGGCGGTTCGCCAAGGTGATCTGGGTGCCCGGCAACCACGAGCTGTGGACCACCACCCGGGACCCGGTGCAGATCTTTGGCCGCGGGCGCTACGACTACCTGGTCAACCTGTGCGACGAGATGGGCGTGGTCACGCCCGAGCACCCGTTCCCGGTGTGGACCGAGCGGGGCGGCCCGGCCACGATCGTGCCGATGTTTTTGCTCTACGACTACAGCTTCTTGCCCCAGGGGGCGACCAGCAAAGCCGAAGGTATGGCCATCGCGCGGCAGCGCAACGTAGTGGCCACCGACGAGTTCCTGCTCTCACCCGAGCCCTACCCGACTCGGGAGGCCTGGTGCCGCGAGCGGGTGGCCAGCACCCGCGCCCGCCTCGAACAGCTCGACTGGATGACACCTACCGTCCTGGTGAACCACTTTCCGATGGTGCGACAGCCCTGCGACGCGCTGTTCTACCCAGAATTCTCGCTGTGGTGCGGAACCACCAAGACCGCCGATTGGCACACCCGCTACAACGCCGTCTGTTCGGTCTACGGGCATCTGCACATTCCGCGCACCACCTGGTACGACGACGTGCGATTCGAAGAGGTGTCGGTGGGTTATCCGCGCGAATGGCGGCGCCGCAAGCCGTACTCCTGGATGCGCCAGGTGCTGCCGGACCCGCAGTACGCGCCTGGATACCTCAACGACTTCGGCGGTCACTTCGTGATCACGCCCGAAATGAAGACGCAGGCTCAGAACGTTCGGGAGCGAATCCGGCAGCGGCAGTCCCGATGACGGCGGGCACGCTGGTGTCGTCCGTGCTGCCCGATTCGGCATCCGAGGGCCTGGCGTATGCGGAGGTGTATTCGGACCCGCCGGGCCTGACCCCGCTGCCCGAAGAGGAGCCGCTGATCGCCAAGTCGGTTGCCAAGCGGCGCAACGAGTTCATCACCGTCCGGCACTGCGCCCGCATCGCACTCGGCGAGCTCGGTGTGCCGCCGGTGCCAATCCTCAAGGGCGACAAGGGAGAACCGTGCTGGCCCGACGGGGTGGTCGGCAGCCTCACGCACTGCACCGGCTACCGCGGCGCGGTGGTGGGGCGCAGCGCCGCGGTGCGCTCGGTGGGAATCGACGCCGAACCGCACGACGTGTTGCCGCAGGGTGTGCTGGACGCGATCGCGCTCGACGAGGAACGCCATGAAATTGGCGCGCTGCCCCAGCGCCTGCATTGGGATCGGATTCTGTTCTGCGCCAAGGAAGCAACGTACAAGGCGTGGTTCCCGTTGACCAAGCGCTGGCTGGGCTTCGAGGATGCGCGCATCGTGTTCGACGTCGACCCCGCCACTCCGAGCGCCGGAGTGTTCGTCTCCAAAATCCTGATCGACCCCGAGGCGCTGTCGGGTCCGCCGCTGAGCGCGCTGCGGGGCCGTTGGTCGGTTGAGCGCGGGCTGGTGCTGACCGCCATCGTGCTATGACCGCAGGCATCGTCGTCGTCGACAAGCCGGCCGGGATGACCAGTCACGACGTGGTCGGGCGTTGTCGGCGCATCTTTTCGACCAGAAAGGTGGGGCACGCCGGAACGTTGGACCCGATGGCCACCGGTGTGCTGGTGATCGGGGTGGAGCGCGCCACCAAGATCCTCGGCCTGCTGACCGGTGCCTCGAAGTCGTATGCCGCGACCATTCGCCTGGGCCAGACCACGTCCACCGAGGACGCCGAAGGTGAACTGCTGCAATCGGTTTCGGCTGAGCATGTGACAACCGCGGATATCGCCGAGGCGATGTCCGGGTTGCGCGGCGACATCAAGCAGGTGCCGTCGGCGGTCAGCGCGATCAAGGTCGACGGCCGCCGTGCCTACCGCTTGGTCCGCGAGGGTCACGCCGTCGAACTGCAAGCGCGGCCGGTGCGCATCGACCGGTTCGAAATGCTGGCCGTCCGATCCCACGAGCAGCTCGTCGACCTCGATGTCGAAGTCGACTGCTCATCGGGCACCTACATCCGCGCGCTGGCCCGCGATCTCGGCGCTGCGCTCGGCGTCGGCGGGCATCTGACCGCGCTGCGGCGCACCCGCGTCGGCCGCTTCGAGCTGGACCAGGCGTGCGCACTCGACGAGCTGGCCGAGCGTCCGCGGCTGACGCACACCCTCGATGAAGCCTGCCTGCTGCTGTTTCCGCGCCGCGACCTCACCGCGGCGGAGGCCGAGGCAACCAGGCACGGCAGGCCGCTTGCTGCGGCCGGTATCGAGGCCGGTATCGACGGCGTCTACGCCGCCAGCGACGCCGACGGCCGGGTGATCGCACTGCTGCGCGACGAAGGTTTGCGGACCAAGTCGGTGGTGGTGTTACGTCCGGCGACGCTGTGATGCAGACTGAAACCCGCAGCCGTTCGGAAGGGGACACAGATGTCCAGTAAGAAGTCCAACAAGGTTTACGTGGTCGGCGTGGGCATGACCAAGTTCGAGAAGCCGGGCCGCCGCGAGGGCTGGGACTACCCGCAGATGGCCAAGGAGTCGGGCACCAACGCGCTGCAGGACGCCGGGGTCGACTACAGCGAGATCGAGCAGGGCTACGTCGGCTACGTCGCGGGCGACTCCACGAGCGGGCAGCGTGCCCTCTACGAACTGGGCATGACGGGCATCCCGATCGTCAACGTCAACAACAACTGTTCGACCGGGTCCACGGCGCTGTACCTGGGCGCGCAGGCCATCCGCGGCGGGCTGGCCGACTGCGTGCTGGCGCTGGGCTTCGAGAAGATGCAGCCCGGACCGCTGCAGGGCGGCTTCGAGGACCGCGAATCGCCGATGGGCAAGCACGTCAAGGCGCTGAACGAGATCGACGAGTTCCATCTTCCGGTGGCGCCGTGGATGTTCGGGGCGGCCGGCCGCGAGCACATGAAGAAATACGGCACCACCGCCGAGCACTTCGCCAAGATCGGTCTGAAGAACCACAAGCACTCGGTGAACAACCCCTACGCCCAGTTCCAGGAGGAGTACTCCCTCGACGACATCCTGGCCGCGAAGATGATCTCGGACCCGCTCACCAAACTGCAGTGCTCGCCCACCTCCGACGGCTCGGCCGCGGTGGTGCTGGCCAGCGAGGATTACGTGACCCGGCACAACCTTGCCGGGCAGGCCGTGGAGATCGTCGGGCAGGCGATGACCACCGACTTCGAGTCCACCTTCGACGGCAGCGCCCGCAACATCATCGGCCACGACATGAATGTGCAAGCGGCCCAACAGGTTTACCAGCAGTCCGGGCTCGGCCCGGATGACTTCCAAGTGATCGAGCTGCACGACTGCTTCTCCGCCAACGAGCTGCTGCTGTATGAGGCGCTGGGCCTGTGCGGCGAGGGCGAGGCGCCCAAGCTGATCGATGACAACCAGACGACCTACGGCGGCCGTTGGGTGGTCAACCCCTCGGGTGGGCTGATCTCGAAGGGGCACCCGCTGGGCGCGACCGGGCTGGCACAGTGCTCCGAGCTGACCTGGCAGTTGCGCGGCACCGCCGACAAGCGTCAGGTCGACAATGTGTCCGCCGCGCTGCAGCACAACATCGGGCTGGGCGGGGCCGCCGTGGTCACCGCCTACCAGCGCGCCGAGCGCTGAGCCCATGTTCGAGTGGTCCGACACCGACCTGATGGTCCGGGATGGGGTCCGTCAGTTCGTCGACAAGGAGATCCGGCCGCATCTCGACGAACTGGAAAGTGGCCAGCTGTCGCCGTATCCGATCGCGCGCAAGCTGTTCAGCCAGTTCGGCCTCGACGTCATGGCCGCCGAATCGGTGAAGAAGATGCTCGACCGGGAGCGCGCCAAGCAGAGCGGCGCGCGGGCAACCGAGAGCCCGGAAAAGCAAGACAGCTCGGACGATTCGGGCGGAATGGGCGCCCAGGGTTCGATGGTTGCGGTGTTGGTCTCCGAGGTTGCCAGGGTCAGCATCGGGCTGCTGAGCACGGTCGGCGTCAGCCTCGGCCTGGGCGCGACGACCATCATGAGCCGCGGCACGCTGGCCCAGAAGGAGCGCTGGCTGCCCGAGCTGATGACGCTGGAAAAGATTGCGGCCTGGGCGATCACCGAACCCGACTCGGGCTCGGATGCGTTCGGCGGCATGAAGACTACGGTCAAGCGCTCCGGTGATGGAGACGGGGCCTACATCCTCAACGGGCAGAAGACGTTCATCACCAACGGGCCCTACGCCGACGTGCTGATCGTCTACGCGAAGCTGGACGAGGGCGACCAGTCGGTGGACAAGCGGAACCGTCCCGTGCTGGTGTTCGTGCTCGACGCAGGAATGCCCGGCCTGACCCAGGGCAAGCCGTTCAAGAAGATGGGCATGATGTCCTCGCCGACCGGCGAATTGTTTTTCGACAATGTGCGGCTCACTCCCGACCGGCTGCTGGGGGAGAGTGAGCAGCACGATGGCGGGGACGGCCGCGACAGCGCGCGAGCCAATTTCTCCGCCGAACGGGTCGGGATCGCGATGATGGCCCTGGGCATCATCAACGAATGCCACGGCCTGTGCGTGGATTACGCCAAGACGCGGACGCTGTGGGGCAAGAACATCGGCCAGTTCCAGCTGATCCAGCTCAAGCTGGCCAAGATGGAAATCGCCCGGATGAACGTGCAGAACATGGTGTTTCAGATCATCGAGCGGCAGAAGTCCGGGAACCCGCTGACGCTGGCTGAGGCATCGGCGATCAAGCTGTACACGTCGGAGGCCGCCACCGAGGTCGCGATGGAGGCCGTGCAGCTGTTCGGCGGCAACGGCTACATGGCCGAGTACCGGGTGGAGCAGCTGGCCCGGGATGCGAAGTCGCTGATGATCTACGCGGGCAGCAACGAGGTCCAGGTCACCCACATCGCCAAGGGCTTGCTAGCTGGTTAGGCCACGACCCAGATCGCCCGGGCGGCCGGACTGCCCAGTTCGACGGTGCTCTGCGTGCCGTCGGATTCCAATGCCACCGAGATCATGCCGGCGAACTCCCGACGGGTGAGCACGCGCAGCCGCGCGTCCAACTGGATGCCAACGCTGGCGAAGTAGCGCAGCATCTCCGGGTCGGCATCAGAGATCCGGGCGACCGTCCCCGTGTCCCCGTCATCGCAAGCCCACAGCTGACGTGCCGGCGGCGTCGGCACCTGTCCGTCCGTCGCCGGGATCGGGTCACCGTGCGGGTCACGCCGCGGGAACCCGAGTTTGGCGTCGATTCGGGCCACCAGCCGGTCCGACACCGCGTGCTCAAGCACCTCGGCCTCGTCGTGCACCTCATCCCAGGCGTAGCCGAGTTCATTGACCAGGAAGGTCTCCAGCAGCCGATGCCGGCGCACCATCGCCAACGCCGCCCGCCGCCCCGCTTCGGTCAGGGTGATGGCGCCGTACTTCGCGTGGTCGACCAAACCCTGCTCGGCCAGTTTGCGGATCGACTCGGAGGCCGTGCTGGCGGACACACCGATCTTCTCGGCCAGCATCTTGGTGCTGACCTTCTCCCGGGACCATTCCTGGGCTGTCCAGATGACCTTCAGATAATCCTGGGCAACCGGGGTGAGACCGCCACGCTCTCCGTCAGCCCTCACAACCAGAAAGTTTAGGCAACTCCCGCTTAATCGGAGCATCTCGTTCGGCAACCCGTTGGTCTGACACCGTAGGCTTGCGGTCGTGCAGCGCTGGCGGGGACAGGACGAGATCCCCACGGACTGGGGCAGATGTGTGCTCACCATCGGGGTGTTCGACGGCGTGCACCGCGGGCACACCGAACTGATCGCGCATGCGGTGAAGGCCGCCCGCGCACGCAACGTGCCGACCGTGCTGATGACGTTCGACCCGCACCCGATGGAAGTGGTCTATCCGGGCAGTCACCCGGCGCAGCTGACTACGCTGACCCGGCGTGCCGAGCTGGTCGAGGAGCTGGGCATCGACGTGTTTCTGGTGATGCCGTTCACCACCGATTTCATGAAGCTCACGCCGGAGCGCTACGTCCACGAGCTGCTGGTCGAGAACCTGCATGTGGTGGAGGTGGTGGTGGGTGAGAACTTCACCTTCGGCAAGAAGGCCGGCGGCAACGTCGCCACCCTGCGCAAGGCCGGCGAGCGGTTCGGCTTCGCGGTGGAGTCGATGTCTCTGCTGTCCGAGCACCACAGCAACGAGACGGTGACGTTCTCCGCCACCTACATCCGGTCCTGCGTTGACGCGGGCGACGTGGTGGCGGCCACCGAGGCACTAGGCCGTCCGCACCGCGTCGAGGGCGTCGTCGTCCGGGGCCACGGACGCGGCGTCGAGCTGGGCTTTCCCACCGCCAACGTGGCGCCGCCGATGTACTCGGCCATCCCCGCCGACGGGGTGTACGCCGCCTGGTTCACCGTGCTCGGGCACGGACCGGTGACCGGCACCGTCGTCCCGGGTGAGCGCTATCAGGCCGCGGTGTCCGTCGGCACCAACCCGACCTTTTCCGGACGCACCCGCACCGTGGAGGCGTTCGTCCTGGACACCGCCGCCGACCTGTACGGCCAACATGTCGCCCTGGACTTCGTTGCGCGCATCCGCGGGCAGCGCACGTTCGACTCGGTCAAAGAGCTCATCGCCGCGATGGGCAAGGACACCGAACGTGCGCGCAAACTGCTGGGCGCGGGGTAACCGGGAAAACTGCTAAACTGCCCGACGACATCGGCGCGTGCTGCGGTTCGCGGTGGCCGCGCTGAAAGAAATCCCTGATCGCGGACCGATTGATGGAGATATTTTCGTGGCGCTTACCGCCGAGCAGAAAAAGTCGATTCTGAGCACGTACGGCCTGCACGACACCGATACGGGCTCCCCGGAGGCGCAGATCGCGCTGCTGACCAAGCGAATCGCCGACCTGACCGAGCACCTGAAGTTGCACAAGCACGACCACCACTCGCGGCGCGGGCTGCTACTGCTGGTGGGCCGGCGGCGGCGGCTGATCAAGTATTTGTCCTCGATCGATGTGGAGCGTTACCGCTCGCTGATCGAGCGGCTGGGTCTGCGTCGCTGACCCACCAGGTCGTCCGTGTAGAGTAGGAGCGTTCTGGGCCGGTTCGGCCCGAGCAAACGGTGCGGTTCGCGCAGATCCGCGCGTGCCGTTCCAGCGTGTCACTACGCGTAAATAGGGGAGCGGCCGGGTCTGTATTCGGGCGGTCTTCGGTAGTGGCTGCCGGGCTCCTTCGGATCTGGGAGGCCGGCCGCTTCGATCGAATGGCCGTAGCCGTATTCAGACTCTCCTGTTAGGCCGCCTCTCAGTTCGCGCGTGACCACGCGAAAAAGCTGAATTACTGCAGAGAGGCTGTACGGACAACGTTATGTCTGTAGCTGAAATTGACGAGGGCGTGTTCGAGGCGACCGCCACCATCGACAACGGGAGCTTCGGCACCCGCACCATCCGTTTCGAGACCGGCCGGTTGGCCCAGCAGGCCGCCGGCGCTGTGGTCGCTTACCTGGACGACGAGAACATGCTGCTGTCGGCGACCACCGCCAGCAAGAGTCCCAAGGAGCACTTCGACTTCTTCCCGTTGACGGTTGACGTCGAGGAGCGGATGTACGCCGCCGGCCGCATCCCGGGTTCGTTCTTCCGCCGCGAGGGCCGGCCGTCCACCGACGCGATCCTGACCTGCCGGCTCATCGACCGCCCGCTGCGCCCGTCGTTCGTCGACGGTCTGCGCAACGAGATCCAGGTCGTGGTGACGATCCTGAGCCTGGATCCCAACGACCTGTACGACGTGCTGGCGATCAACGCCGCGTCGGCGTCCACCCAGTTGAGTGGGCTGCCGTTCTCCGGGCCCATCGGCGCTGTCCGGGTCGCGCTGATCGACGGCACGTGGGTCGCGTTCCCGACCGTCGAGCAGCTCGAGCGGGCCGTGTTCGACATGGTGGTGGCGGGCCGCACTCACGACGGTGACGTGGCCATCATGATGGTCGAGGCCGAGGCCACCGAGAACGTCATCGAACTCGTCGAGGGCGGCGCCGGAGCACCGACCGAAAGCGTGGTGGCCGAGGGCCTGGAGGCGGCCAAGCCGTTTGTCGCCGCGCTGTGCACCGCGCAGCAGGAGCTGGCCGAGGCGGCCGCCAAACCGACCGGTGACTACCCGACCTTCCCCGACTACGGCGACGACGTCTACTACTCGGTGGCCTCGGTGGCCACCGACGAGCTGTCCGCCGCGTTGACCATCGGCGGCAAGGCCGAGCGCGATCAGCGCACCAACGAGCTCAAGGCTCAGGTGCTCGAGCGGCTGGCCGGCACCTACGAGGGGCGGGAAAAGGAGGTCAGCGCCGCGTTCCGGTCGCTAACCAAGAAGCTGGTGCGCCAGCGCATCCTGACCGATCACTTCCGCATCGACGGCCGGGGCATCACCGACATCCGCGCGCTGTCCGCCGAGGTCTCGGTGGTTCCGCGGGCGCACGGCAGCGCGCTGTTCGAGCGCGGCGAAACCCAGATCCTGGGTGTGACCACGCTCGACATGGTCAAGATGGCCCAGCAGATCGACTCGCTCGGCCCGGAGACCTCCAAGCGGTACATGCACCACTACAACTTCCCGCCGTACTCCACCGGCGAGACCGGCCGGGTCGGGTCGCCCAAGCGGCGCGAGATCGGGCACGGCGCGCTCGCCGAGCGGGCCCTGATTCCGGTGCTGCCCAGTGTCGAAGAGTTCCCCTACGCCATCCGCCAGGTGTCCGAAGCGCTGGGTTCCAACGGTTCGACGTCGATGGGTTCGGTCTGCGCGGCCACGCTGGCGCTGCTCAACGCCGGTGTGCCGCTCAAGGCGCCGGTGGCCGGCATCGCGATGGGCCTGGTGTCCGACGACGTGGATGTTGACGGTGCCACCGAGCGTCGCTTCGTCACCCTGACCGACATCCTCGGCGCCGAGGACGCCTTCGGCGACATGGACTTCAAGTGCGCCGGCACCAAGGATTTCGTCACCGCCCTGCAGCTGGACACCAAGCTCGACGGCATTCCGTCGCAGGTGCTGGCGGGTGCGCTGGCCCAGGCCAAAGATGCGCGCCTGACGATTCTCGAGGTGATGGCCGAGGCCATCGACGCGCCCGACGAGATGAGCCCGTACGCACCGCGGGTGACCACCATCAAGGTTCCGGTCGACAAGATCGGTGAGGTCATCGGGCCCAAGGGCAAGGTCATCAACGCCATCACCGAGGAGACCGGCGCGCAGATCTCCATCGAGGACGACGGCACCGTGTTCGTCGGCGCCACCGACGGCCCCTCGGCGCAGGCCGCGATCGACCGGATCAACGCCATCGCCAACCCGCAGCTGCCGACGGTCGGCGAACGGTTCCTCGGAACCGTGGTCAAGACAACGGATTTCGGCGCATTCGTTTCGCTGCTGCCCGGACGCGACGGTTTGGTGCACATCTCCAAACTCGGCAGGGGCAAGCGCATCGCGAAGGTCGAGGACGTGGTGAACGTCGGCGACAAGCTGCGGGTGGAGATCGCCGACATCGACAAGCGCGGCAAGATCTCCTTGGTCCTGGTGTCCGAAGAAGACGGGGCCGATAACGGCGCCGCCCCCGCCGACCCTGCCCCGGAGGCCGCACCAGCCGATGCCGCCAGCTCAGTCTAGAAGGCCAGCAGCTGATCCCGCGCTGCGGCGGGGCACTCACACCGCCGCAGCGAAACCCGAAAACCATGCCGCGTTGCGGCGCACCACACTGCCGGGTGGCCTGCGCGTGGTCACCGAATACCTGCCCGCGGTGCGCTCGGCGTCGGTGGGGGTCTGGGTCGGTGTCGGCTCGCGGGACGAGGGTGCCACCGTGGCCGGGGCCGCACACTTTTTGGAGCATCTGCTCTTCAAGTCGACTCCGACGCGCACGGCCGTCGACATCGCGCAGGCGATGGACGCCGTTGGTGGGGAGCTGAACGCGTTCACCGCCAAGGAGCACACCTGCTACTACGCGCATGTGCTCGACAGCGATTTGGAGCTGGCGGTCGACCTGGTCGCCGATGTCGTGCTCAACGGGCAATGCGCCGCCGACGACGTCGAACTCGAACGCGATGTCGTCCTGGAGGAGATCGCGATGCGCGACGACGACCCCGAGGACGCGCTCGGTGACATCTTCCTGACGGCGTTGTTCGGCGATCACCCGGTGGGCCGTCCCGTCATCGGTTCCGCGGAATCGGTGTCGGCGATGACCCGGGCCCAACTGCACTCGTTTCACGTGCGGCGCTACACGCCGGAGCGGATGGTCGTCGCGGTGGCCGGCAACGTCGAGCACGAGCACGTCCTCGCGCTGGTGCGCGAGCACTTCGGGTCGCGTCTGGTCCGCGGGCGACACCCCGTCGCGCCGCGCAAGGGTTCTGGACGGGTCACCGGCAATCCGACGTTGGCGCTGGTCAACCGGGATGCAGAGCAGACCCACATGTCGCTGGGCGTGCGCACACCCGGGCGCGGCTGGGAGCATCGCTGGGCGTTGTCGGTGCTGCACACCGCGCTGGGCGGCGGGCTGAGTTCTCGGCTTTTCCAAGAGGTTCGCGAATCCCGCGGGCTGGCCTACTCGATTTACTCCGCGCTGGACATCTTCGCCGACAGCGGCGCGCTGTCGGTGTACGCGGCGTGCCTGCCGGAGCGTTTCGCCGACGTCATGAAAGTGACCAGCGACGTGCTCGCGTCGGTGGCGCGCGACGGCATCACCGAGGCCGAATGCCGTATCGCCAAGGGCTCGTTGCGCGGCGGGCTGGTTCTGGGCCTGGAGGATTCCAGCTCGCGGATGAGCCGCATCGGTCGCAGCGAGCTCAACTACGGCGCGCACCGCAGCATCGAGCACACCTTGCAGCAAATCGACGCGGTCACCCTCGACGAGGTCAACGCGGTGGCCCGCCGATTGCTGAGCAAGCCCTACGGCGCTGCCGTTCTTGGCCCGTATCGCTCGAAACGATCGCTGCCACAACAACTTCGGGCGATGGTAAATTAGCCCGATGGTACTGGGCTTCTGGGACCTCATGGTGCCGATCGTGGGCGCGCCGATGGCGGGCGGCCCCAGTACTCCTGCGCTGGCGGCGGCGGTGTCGAATGCGGGCGGCCTGGGCTTCGTCGCCGGCGGCTACCTCAGCGCCGAGCGGTTAGCCGCCGATATCGTGGCGGCACGCGCAGCCACCACCGGCCCGATCGGCGTCAATCTGCTTGTGCCCCAACCCAGTGTTGTCGACTTTGCGCAACTGGACTACTACGCAGAAGAACTCGAAGACGTAGCCGACCACTACCACGTCGAGGTCGGTCACCCCGATTGGGATTACGACGACGAGTGGCAGCGCAAGCTCGAGGTGGTCGCCGACGTCCGTCCCGAGGTGGTGTCCTTCACCTTCGGGGCGCCTTCACCGGACATCGTTCGCCGGTTCGGCGCGCTGGGCATCCTGGTGTCGGTCACGGTGACGTCGGCCTACGAGGCGGGGGTGGCCATCGCCGCCGGCGCGGACAACCTGGTGGTCCAGGGGCCGAATGCCGGCGGTCACCGCGGCACGTTCGCCCCGGACATGGAGCCCGGCACCGAGTCGCTTCGTGAACTGCTCGATCGGATCGGCCGCGCCCATCGCGATATCCCGCTGATCGCGGCGGGCGGCCTGGGCACCGTCGAGGATGTCGCCGCCGTGCTGAGCAGGGGAGCGGTGGCCGCGCAGGTCGGTACCGCCCTGCTGTTGGCCGACGAAGCCGGCACCAATGCCACGCACCGCGCCACCCTGAAGCATCCGGAGTTCCGCGACTGCATTGTCACCCGGGCGTTCTCCGGGCGGTACGCGCGTGGCCTGGCGAACCGCTTCACGCGCCTCTTCGACAATGTCGCGCCGTTGGGGTACCCGGAGGTCAACCAGCTGACCCAGCCGATACGGGATGCGGCGGTTGACGTGGACGATCCAGACGGAACCACCCTGTGGGCGGGAACGAACTATCGGCAGGCCTGCGCGGGTCCGGTGGCCGATATTGTCGCAAACCTCAATCCGGACATGCGTCCGCTCTAGGGTCGGGCCAGCACGCTCGCCGGCGGGGTGCACGGCAGATCCAGATCTGTGGCGACCTGTTCGCTCAACAGCGCGCCATCGTGCGTCGAAAGGCCTTTCGCCAGAGCGGGATCCGACCGGCATGCGGTTTGCCAGCCCTGGTCAGCCAGCTTGAGCACATACGGCATGGTCGCGTTTGTCAGCGCGAAGGTCGACGTCTTCGGTACCGCGCTGGGCATGTTCGCCACGCAGTAGAACACTGTGTCGTGCACGGCGAACGTCGGCTGATCGTGGGTGGTCTCCCGGGAATCCTCGAAGCAACCGCCTTGGTCGATGGAGATATCCACCAGCACCGCGCCAGTTTTCATCTGCGCAACAAGCGAATTGGAGATCAGCTTGGGGGCCTTGTGGCCAGGCACCAGGACGGCTCCGATCACCAGGTCGGCACGTTTGATGGCGCCTTCGAGTTCGTACGCCGAGGAGTAGCGAGTGCCGATGTGGCCAGCGAACTCCGCGTCGAGCAGTCGAAGCTTGGCGATGTTGACGTCCAGAACCATGACGCTTGCTCCCATGCCGGCCGCGACCCGGGCAGCGTTGTAGCCCGCTGTGCCGGCGCCGAGCACCACGACATCGGCGGGCTTGACGCCGGGCACTCCGCCCATCAGTACGCCGCGCCCGAGCTGGGTCCGCATCAGGTGATAGGCCCCCACCTGCGCGGAGAGTCGCCCGGCGACCTCGCTCATCGGTGCCAGCAACGGCAGCGCCCCATCGGCGGTCTGGACGGTCTCGTAGGCGATCGACGTTGCTCCGGAAGCCAATAGCGCATCGGTGCACGGACGCGAAGCGGCCAAATGCAGATACGTGAACAAAACCTGGCCGCGGCGCAGGAGTCCGTACTCGGCGGGTATCGGTTCCTTGACCTTGAGCAGCAGGTCGGCGCGGGCCCACACCTCTTCGGCGGTGGCGGTCAGGTGAGCGCCCACCGCCTTGAATTCCGTGTCGGCAATCGCCGACCCTTCTCCGGCACCGGCCTGGACAAGCACCTCGTGGCCGCGGTGCGTCAGTGCGGCGACGCCGGCCGGGGTGATGGCCACCCTGAACTCGTTGTTCTTGGTCTCGGTCGGAATGCCGATGCGCATGTTTCAAGTCTGAAGAACGTACGAGCTGACTGCAAATATGCTGATGATAATTCTATAGACTGGTTGCATGCCTGATAAATTAACGAAGCCGTCAGGCGGGCAGGGTGATATGTCGAAGGATGTTCGGCGCCCTGAGCTTGACGAGGTGGACCGCAGGATCCTGAGTTTGCTGCACGGTGATGCCCGGATGACCAACAACGCGCTCGCCGAGACGGTTGGGATCGCGCCGTCAACGTGTCATGGCCGCGTTCGGCGGCTGGTCGACCTCGGCGTCATACGCGGGTTCTACACCGACATAGACCCGGTGGCGGCGGGATTGCCACTGCAGGCGATGATCTCGGTCAGCCTGCAGTCCAACGCACGCGGCAAGATTCGCAGCTTCATCCAGCAGATCCGGCAACGACGCCAGGTGATGGACGTCTACTTCCTGGCCGGCGCCGACGATTTCATCCTGCACGTCGCTGCCCGCGACACCGAGGACCTGCGCTCCTTCGTGGTGGGGAACCTCAATGCCGACGCCGACGTCGCAGGTACCCAGACATCACTGATCTTCGAGCATCTCCGTGGGGCGGCACCTATCTAGGCCTATGATCACCGCATGACAGAGCCGTCAGCGACTGCCAGCTTGCAGATCGACGCACGTCCCGAGGTGGTGTACGGGCTCATCACCGACCTGCCGACGCTGACGTCACTCGCCGAGGAGACCGTGGCGATGGAGTGGCGCAAGGGTAGTTCGGTCGCCCCGGGGGCGGTCTTCGTCGGTCGCAACCAAAACAGTGGTCGGCGCTGGACCACGAAGTGCACGGTGACCGATGCCGAACCCGGTCGAGTCTTCGCATTCGACGTGCGGCACACCGTGTTTCCCATAGCGCGCTGGCAATACGACATCGTCGCCGCCGACGGCGGCTGCCGCGTCACCGAGAGCACCTGGGACCGGCGCCCTGGTTGGTTCGCCAAGCTTGCCGGCCGGGCCACCGGCGTCACCGATCGGGTGGCCGCCAACACCGAGCACATCCGCCTCACCCTGCAGCGCCTCAAGCAACGTGCGGAATCCAGATAGCTCGATGACGAGACGCGATCCGGCCGTCGCCGTCATCGGAGCGGGCATGTCGGGGATCTGCGTCGCAATTGCGTTGCTGCGCAGTGGAATTACCGACGTCACCATTTTCGAGAAGGCCGACGAGGTGGGCGGCACGTGGCGAAACAACACCTACCCCGGCCTGGTCTGTGACATACCATCGCGGATCTACCAGTACACGTTCGCGCGCAATCCCAACTGGTCGCACCTGTTCTCGCCGGGTGGCGAAATCCAGGCGTATTTCTCCGGCGTCGCCGACCGATTCGGGCTCCGGGACCGGATTCGGTTTGGCACCGAAATCGTCCATGCCCGATTCGACGACGGCCGGTGGGTGATACGTACGAACTCCGGATCGGAATCGACCGTAGATTTCCTGATCTCGGCTACCGGTGTCCTGCATCATCCCCGGATGCCGTCCATCGCCGGTTTGGAAGACTTCGACGGCGACGTTTTCCACTCGGCACGCTGGGATCACGATGTGGTGTTGCAGGGCCGCCGAATCGCGGTGATCGGAAATGGCTCTACCGGCGTCCAACTCATCTGCGGACTGGCCGGTGTGGCGAGCCGGCTGGTGATGTTCCAACGCACCGCGCAATGGGTACTGCGGCTGGCCAATCCGCGCTACAGCAGGTTCACCGGCATCACCCGCCGCAAGATCCCGTGGCTGGATTGGTTGGCCTACCGGGGATACAGCCTCGCGTATGACTTCTTCGCGGTGGGTCTGACCAAGCCGGGCATTCGGCGCAAGATCATGGCAGGGCTGTGCCGCGCCAGCCTCCGGGAGGTGCGTGACCCCGAGTTGCGTCGGGCACTGACTCCCGACTACACGCCGGCGTGCAAACGACTGGTGATGTCGAATGGCTTCTACCGGGCGATGCAGCGCGAGGATGTCGAGCTGGTCACCGCCGGCATCGATCATGTGGAACGACGGGGGATTGTCACCGACGACGGTGTGCTGCACGAGACGGACATCATCGTGCTGGCCACCGGATTCGACACCCACGCGTTCTTCCGGCCGATGGAGCTGATCGGCCGGGACGGGATCTGCGCCAACGACGTCTGGCGCGACGGTCCCCGGGCCTACCAAACGGTCGCGCTGTCGGGCTTCCCCAACTTCTTCATGATGCTCGGGCCGCACAGTCCGGTGGGAAACCTCACCCTCACGGCCGTGGCCGAATCGCAGGCCGCCCACATCGTGGGCTGGATCGACGGCTGGCGCCGCCGCGAATTCGACACCGTGGAGCCGACAGCGTCGGCGACCGAGCGCTTCAATGCGAAGCTGCGGGCCGCGATGCCCGACACGGTGTGGACCACCGGCTGCAACAGCTGGTACCTGAATAAAGACGGTGTGCCCGAGGTGTGGCCTCTCACGCCGGCCGAACACCGCGGGATGCTGGCAAACCCCGACCGAGACCAGTACGATCTGCGCCGGGCGTAAGAAAGAACCCGGTACCGGCGGTTTCGCATATATGGGTCGAGTGCCTATACTTGCGATGATGTTCACCGTCGAAGATCAGGCAGAACGCCTCGTCCTCGAGGCTCGCGACGTCGGCTTCGACTGGGCTTCGTTGCCGTTTCACTACGTGCCCAACGAGCCGATGGCCACCCATGTCCTCAACGTCCTGCACCTGCTGCTGCCCGCCGGCGAGGAATTCTTCGTCGAGGTCTTCAAGAAGACATTGCCGCTGATCAAGGACGATCAGCTGCGGCTGGACGTGCAGGGATTCATTGGCCAGGAGGCGATGCATTCCCAGGCGCACGCGAAAGTGCTCGACCACTTTGCCGCGCGCGGCGTCGACGTGACGCCGTTTACCGACCAGATCAGGTGGTTGTTCGACAGGTTGCTGGGCGATCCACGACAAGATAAGCCCCGGCGCAGCGCCCGGCGCCAACACGGCTGGTTGCTGGAGCAGGTCGCCTTCATCGCGGCAATCGAGCACTACACCGCCGTTCTGGGAGAGTGGATCCTGAGCTCGCCGCAGCTCGATGTGGTCGGCGCCGATCCGGTGATGCTGGACATGCTGCGCTGGCACGGGGCCGAAGAGGTTGAGCACAAGGCGGTCGCCTTCGACACCATGAACCATCTGCGGGGCGGGTACTGGCGCCAGGCGCGCACCCAGCTGGCCGTCGGCCCGGTGATGTTGCTGTTGTGGATTCGCGGGGTGCGCTTCATGTACTCGGTGGATCCGAACCTGCCGCCGGGGACCAGGCCGCGCTGGCGGGACTACTTGCGGGCCGCGCGCCGGGGCTTGGTGCCCGGGCCGCTGCGATTGGTGCGGGTCGTCGCTGACTATTACAAGCCGGGTTTTCACCCGTCCCAGCTGGGCGGGCTGCAGCGGGCCGTCGACTACCTGGCCGTGTCGCCGGCCGCGCGTGCGTCGCACTGAACTATGGACATCATCACCGCGTCCGACGGCGTCACCCTGGCCGTCCACCGCTACACCGCGATCGACTCGAAGCGTCCGACCATCCTGGCTATTCACGGCTGGCCCGACAATCACCATGTGTGGGACGGCGTGGCGGAAGAACTCAGTCAGCGCTACCCCGCCCGATTTAACGTCATCGCGTACGACGTGCGCGGAGCAGGCGAATCCTCTTGTCCGGCAAGGCGATCCGGTTACCGATTTCCGCAGTTGATAGCCGATGTCGGTGCGGTGATCGACAGCCTGGGGGTCGGCCCGGTTCATCTGCTGGCTCATGACTGGGGCTCGATTCAGGCGTGGGCGGCGGTCACCGACGAATCGGTGATGGGCAAAATCGCCTCGTTCACCTCGATCTCGGGGCCGCACCTGCAGTACTCGGGCAAGTTCCTGCGATCGGCGCGAACACCTCGGGCGGCGGCGCGCGTCGCCCGGCAGTTGGTGGCTTCGAGTTATATCGCCTTCTTTCTGTGCCCGGTGGTGCCGGAGTTGGCAGCGCGCTCCCGGCTGTTGGTGAAAATCGTTGAGGCGTTTGAACGCATCGGCCGGTCGAGTGCCCGCAGCCGGCGCACCGCGACGCAGCGCTCGATCGCCGACTACATCAACGGGCTTCACCTGTACCGGCAGAACATGCTTGCGTCGTTGTTGTCGCGGCCGTCGCGGCTGCCGCGGACCACCGTCCCCGTGCAGGTTCTGGTGCCGCGCAAGGACATCTTCGTGACGCCCGCCCTGCAACGGTTTACCGGCGCAATTCCGCACGGCGGCAGGGTCATCCCGATCGAAGGCGGGCATTGGGTGGTGACCTCGCGGCCCGACGTCGTGGCCCGGCTCACCGGCGAATGGGTCGATCGGAACAGCGGCGCCGCCGCCCCGGCGGACGAGCCGGCCGTGCGCGGCGGTCCACGCGAAGTGCGCGGCAAACTCGCGCTGGTCACCGGCGCGGGCGCCGGCATCGGCCGGGCCACCGCGGTGGAGCTGGCCCGTCAGGGCGCTCGCGAGGTGGTGATCGTCGATCGCGATCTCGCCTCGGCCAACGAGACCGCGGATGCCGTGCGCGCCGCCTGCGCCGAGGCCGCGGTGTACCAGGCCGATGTCAGCGACGAAGCGGCAATGAATGATCTTGCCGCACGGGTCCGTAACGACCACGGCGTGGTCGACATCCTGGTCAACAACGCCGGCATCGCGGTAGCGGGCCGGTTTCTGGAGACCAGCTCGGCGAACTGGGACGCCATCATGGGCATCAATGTCCGCGGCGTCATCGCCGGCAGCAGGGCGTTCGGGGCCCAGATGGTCGAGCGCGGCGAAGGCGGATCGATCATCAATATCGCCTCGGCCTCCGCGTTCCTGCCGTCGAAATCCATGGTCGCCTACAGCACGACGAAGGCGGCGGTGCTGGGGTTCAGCGAATCGTTGCGTGCCGACCTCGCCGACGAGGGCATCACCGTCACGGCGGTCTGCCCGGGCTTCGTCAACACCAACATCGCCAAAAGCACTGTGTACGCCGGGATGACGGCCGAACAGCAGGACCGCGCCCGCCAAAAGGCCGATGCGGCCTACCGGCGCCGCAACTACACGCCGGAAGCGACAGCCAAGGCGATCGTCAAGGCCGTCAGGACCGGGCCACCGGTGCTACCGGTCGCCGCGGAAGCCAGGATCGGCTACGCGATGCGCCGAATCAGCCCGTCGATGATCCGGCTCTTGGCGCGCTTCGACATTAGGCAGAAGTGAGCATTTGGACGAGTAGGCCACCCGACCTCTACGGCCGGCGCGACCACGATCGCCTCGCCACGGCGTTATGGGGTGTGCGCGCGCTGTTCGGCGGATTCGCCTTGGCCTCGCGGTGGACGCCGTCCCGGGTGCGGCCGGTGGCGCGCACACAATCCGCGGTGGTCACCAAACGCGAACTCGTTGCCCCCGATGTCGTTTCGTTGACGTTCGCCGAGCCCGACGGCGGACTGCTCCCATCCTGGACGCCCGGCGCGCACATCGACGTCACGCTGCCCTCGGGCCGACGGCGGCAATATTCGCTCTGCGGTCCGCCCGGGCGCCGCACCGATTACCGCATCGCCGTGCGCCGGATCGCCGACGGCGGCGGCGGTTCGATCGAGATGCACGCTTGTTTCGACGTAGGTGACACCTTGGCCTTCGAGGGTCCACGCAACGCGTTCTATCTCGGCACCGCCGAGCACGACGCGCTGTTCGTGATCGGCGGCATCGGCGTGACACCCATCCTGCCGATGATCCAGGTGGCTCAGCAGCGCGGAATCTCTTGGCGGGCAATCTATGCCGGTCGCAGCCGCGAGTACATGCCGTTCCTGGACGAGGTGGTCTCCTGCGCTTCCGCGGCGCCCGATCGGGTGACCGTGTGGGCCGACGACGAACGCGGCCGCGTCGCCACCGTCGATGACTTGCTGGCCGGCGCCGGGCCGACGACGGCCGTGTACGTGTGCGGGCCGACCGGCATGCTGGACGCGGTACGGGTGGCCCGTAACGAACATGCCGACGCGCCACTGCATTACGAGCGGTTCAGCCCGCCGCCGGTGGTCGACGGAGCTCCCTTCGAGCTGGAACTCGCGCGGTCGAAGCGGCTGCTGAACGTCCCGGCGAATCGGTCGGCCCTGGGCGTCATGCTCGACCACGATCCGACGACCCCGTATTCGTGTCAGCAGGGTTACTGCGGGACGTGCAAGGTCAAAGTGCTTGCCGGACAGGTTGATCACCGAGGCCGCACCGTCGTGGGTGATGACGAGATGCTGGTCTGCATGTCGCGCGCAAAAGGCGACCGTTTGGTGCTCGACGTCTAGAAGATGTTCCGCTCGGCCAGCACGTCGGCGTAGGCCGCCAGATCGGCGGCGAAGATGGCCGGTTGCTCGAATGCGGCGAAGTGACCACCGCGGTCCTGCACCGCGTAATGGACCAGGTTGTATCGCGCCGCCGCCCAGGCGCGCGGAGTTCGCAACAGCTCGTACGGGTAGACCGCGTATCCGGTGGGGACGTCGACTCGACCGGTCCACTCACTGAGCGCGCCCGTGCCGGCGCGCTTGGATTCGCAATACAGGCGCGCCGCGGAAGTCGCGGTGCCGGTGAGCCAGTAGAACATCAGGTTGTCGATGAGCCGATCTGTGGTGATGGGCATGCCGTCTCTGATGTCGCACCAGGCGTGAAACTTCTCCAGAATCCACCCGGCCAAGCCGAGGGGTGAGTCGTCCAGGCCGAAGCCCAGCGAATGTGGGCGTGTCCCTTGCAGTTCCATGTAAGCGGTGCCGTCTTTGGTTCGTTCGGCACTGGCCGCGAAGGCCGCCAGTTCTGATTCGGAGATGTTGGCCAACAGTTCGGGATCGTGCTGATCGGGCGGCGCGAACAGCATGTTGGTGTGAATCGCGGCCACCTGCTGCGGGTAGTGCTCGCCGAGATAGCGCGTGACGAGTGCGCCCCAATCCCCGCCCTGCGCGACGTAGCGCGGATACCCGAGTTGGGCCATCACGTCGGCGACCGCGGCGGCAATGCGGGCGACGTCGACGCCTGGCTCCCGTGTGGGACCGGAGAACCCGTAGCCGGGCATCGACACCAGGACGACGTGGAATCGCTGCCGCAGCAACGGCAGTGCGTCCAGGAACTCCACGATCGAGCCCGGCCAGCCGTGCGTGATGACAAGGGGGACCGCATCCTCGTCGTCAGACCTTGCGTGTAGGAAGTGCACCCGCTGCCCGGCGGCGTCGGTGGCGAAAGAGCCTATGGCGTTCACCTCGGCCTCGGTGGCACGCCAGTCGTAGCGGTGCACCCAATGGTCGACCACGGTCTTGAGGAACGCTTGGTCGGTGCCGTAATCCCAACCTGCACCGTTGATTTCGGCTGGCCAACGGGCGTTGCTGAGACGCTGTCGAAGATCGTTGAGTTGATTTTCAGGCACGGCGAGAACTAGCGATTCCACTTATTTCACCCCCGAATTTTCCAGGTAGGCAACCAGAGCGTTGATCAAACCTCGCCGCGCCATGCCGAGATCGGCGTAAGAGCCCAGTTGGCGTTCCGACACCAGGCCGCGCATCGCGCCGGGGATCAGGGCTGCCACCTCGCGTACCCGGTCGGGTTGGACGTCCAGGCCGGCGAAGGCGTTCTCGCAGGTCTCCAGCCAGCTCTTGCCCCAGGAGAACAATTCGGCGGCGGTGCGCGGGTACAGGCGCTCGAGTTCCTTGGGATCTCGAGGCAGCGCGGCCCGCAGGTTTTCGATCGCGCGCGAATCCGCGGACGCCAGGCCGCGGTAGAGCGTTTCGATGATGGTTCCGACCCGCTCACGCAGGGGCGCGTCCGGCTGGACGGGCGTCGACAGCGTCGTGAAAGTGGCGGCGCGGCGCTCGGCCGTGCGGTGCAGCACCGCGGCCCAAAAGCCGTCGGTGTCGCCGAACTGATACTGCACCGCACCCCAGGTGGCGCCGATCTCCTTGGCGATGCGATTGGCCGACACGGAGCCAGGGTCGCCCGAGGCGAGCGACTTCAGCGCGGCCTCCAGCATGCTCTCGCGGGTCGCGTGGCCACGCCGATTGGTGCGTCGGCCGGCGACTCCGGTCCCCGTCATCTGGTCGATCCTATGGCCTCGACTAACATTTTCATAGAGGGTACTCTGATTCTGACTTTAGGGAGGAGACCCGGATGGCCAAGCCGCCGTTGTCGATGAAGCCGACGGGATGGTTCCAGGTCGCCTGGTCCGACGAGATCGGCGTCGGCGACGTCCACACGATGAAGTACTTCGACCAGGAGATGGTCGCCTGGCGGGCCGAGTCCGGCCAGCTCACCGTGATGAACGCCTACTGCGAACACCTGGGCGCGCACCTGGGTTACGGCGGCAAGGTCGTCGGCGAGGTGCTGCAGTGCCCATTCCACGGGTGGCAGTGGAGCCAACAGGGCCGCAACGTGTGCATCCCCTACCAGGACCGCCCCAACCGCGGCCGACGCGTCCGCACCTACCCCGTGGTGGAGTGCAACGAATCGGTCTACATCTGGCACGACGTGGAGGGACGCTTGCCGTTCTTCGATGCGCCGGATGTGTTCGCCGGCTTCGGCGACGGCAGCAGTGCCGCGGATTACTACCCGCAGCAGAGGTTGTACCGGGCGAGCCTGGAACTGCATCCGCAGTACGTGCTCGAGAACGGGGTGGATTTCGCGCATTTCAAGTACGTGCACAACACCCCGATCGTGCCGATCTTCACCCGCCACGACTTCGACGACGCGGTGTCCTACGTCGATTTCACCATCACCTTCGAGGGCGACGACGCCCAGTTGATCGAGGATGTGAACAGCGGCGTGGAGGCGATCAACGGCGGGCTCGGCGTCGCGGTGACCAAGAGCTGGGGCATGGTCGACAACCGCACTATCTCCGCGATCACCCCGGTCGACGAATCCACCTCCGACGTCCGGTTCATGGTCTACATCGGCCGCAAGCCGAGCAAGGATCCGGAGCGGGCCGAGTCGAGGGCGCACGAGTTCGGACAGGAAGTCATCCGGCAGTTCGAACAGGACATCCACATCTGGTCGCACCAGCGCTACTCGGACCCACCCGCGCTGGCTCCCGACGAATACGAGGGCTTCACCGCAATTCGCAAGTGGGCCAAGCAGTTCTATCCCGACGGCATCGGTGGCAGCGCCGCCGAAGTGTACGCAGCATCCCAGAAAGGCTGAAGCCGAATGATTCGCGTTTTCCAGGTGGCCACCGGCAATGTCGGTTCGGAGATGATCAAGCGGATCGCACTCCAGCCCGACCTCGAACTCATTGGGGTGCACTGCTATTCACCGGAAAAGGTCGGGCGCGATGCCGGCGAGCTCGCGGGAATCGAGCCCAACGGCGTGACGGCTACCGGCACCATCGAGGAGATCATCGCGGCCAAGCCGGACGTGCTGACGTTCCACGGCGTGTTCCCCGACGAGGACCTCTACGTCAAAGTGCTTGAGGCGGGGATCAATATCGTCACCACCGCCGATTGGATCACCGGGTGGCATCGCGACAAGAACCACCCGCACCCGTCGGGCAAGCCGGTGACCCAGCTCCTGGCGGAGGCGTGCGAAAAGGGCGGCGCAACCTTCTACGGCACCGGAATGAACCCGGGGCTGAACCAGATCCTCGGCGTGGTGTGCTCGGCCGACGTCGCCGAGATCGAGAACGTCACCACCATCGAGTCCGTCGACGTGTCGTGCCACCACTCCAAGGACACCTGGATCGAGGTCGGCTACGGACTGCCGGTCGACGATCCTTCGATCCCGTCGAAGCTGGAGAAGTACACCCGCGTCTTCGCCGACAGCGTGTTGATGATGGCCGACTGTTTCGATCTGCCACTCGATGAGGTCAAGTTCAGTTACGAATTGGGCGCCTGCACCAAGGATGTCGAACTGGGCTGGTACACGCTGCCCAAGGGTTCGTTGGGCGGCAACTACATCAAGTACCAGGGCATCGTGGACGGTGTTCCGCGGGTCGAGACGCACCTGGAATGGCAGATGACGCCACACACCGATCCCAGCTGGAATATCAAGGGCTGCTACATCACTCAGATCAAGGGCGACCCGTGTGTTTACAACAAGCACATGATCTTCCCCAAGCCCGGGGTGGACCTGTCCAATCCGGACAACTTCGCATCCATCGGCATGACCGTCACCGGCATGCCCGCGCTGGCAGCGATCAAGTCCGTCGTGGCCGCGCGCCCCGGCCTAATCACCAGCGCCGACTTGCCGCTGCGCGGGTTCGCCGGGCGGTTCAAGACGTAGCCACGCGTCAACCGGGTTCGTCGTCCTCGAACATTCGCTCGGGGTGGTGGTAGTCGTTGGTGCGCTTCTGCCCGCGGTCGAGGTGCGGTGGCGGGATCCACTCGGTGCGGCCGTTGGGGAGTTTCCTTGTCGTCCAGCCCTTTCCGACGAGTTTGTGGTTGGCCGCACAGGCGAAGGTAAGTTTGTCGATGTCCGTCTTGCCGCCGGTGGCCCAGTCGTCGATGTGGTGGACTTCTGACCAGTAGCCTGGCACGTCGCACCCCGGCGCCGTACAACCGCGGTCTTTGTTGTAGAGGACCACTCGTTGATCCGGTGAGGCGATGCGGCGGGTGCGGCCCAGATACAGAGGACGTTCTGAGTGTTGGTCGAAGACGGCGAGGTAGTGGTAGGCGTGGCTGGCCATCCGGATGAGGTCGCGCATGGGGAGCACGGTGCCGCCGCCGGTCACGGCGCGGCCCGCGCCGGACGTCAGCTCTTGCAGGGTGGTGGACACGATCATGGTGACCGGAAGTCCATTGTGCTGGCCCAGTTTCGGATCGCCGAGTTGGCCGCGGACCAGTGCATTGAGTGCGTCGTGTTGACGCTGCGCGGGGGTACGTGTGTCTGTGCTTACCGCCTCGTCAGTGGGTTCGCCAGTGACACAGGGTCTTACATCGTCAGGGTTGCACATACCTGGCGCGGCGAAGCTTCGCCAACCAAGCGTCGATGTTGGCGCGCAATTCGGGGGAGGCGACCAGCTTGCCGACGCTCATCCCGTCAGCGCGCTCAGCGGACCACGTGAAGCCGCGCTGCCGGGCACGATCGGCGTCGGAAAATCTGCCGTCGGGGTTGATCAGCAGGGCAGCGCGGTGGGCCGCTTTTTCCAGCTGGTCAGGCCGCAATACGGCAGCCTGTTCGGCGAGAAACCGCTCGGCATGCTCGACGATGGCGACCGGTGTCTCATCGGGCAGGTCCCGAACGAACGTCTGAATCACCCGCAGGTGCTGCCCGTCGAGCAACCCCTTTCGCCACGCCTGGGCGGTGGCCGGCAATTCCGGTGGCAGCTCCTGGCCGGTCAGCGTTAGCCGCGGCGAGAGCTGCGCGACGTCGCGAATCCGCCGGCGCGCTTCAGTGCGGCTGATGCGCAGCCAGTCGGCGATCACCTGATGGGGCGGCCCGCCGAGCTCGGCGGGATCCTCTTGCGCCAGGCCGCCGATCACGTCGTGACCCTGCGCGGTCTGCCGCCGGCTAGCGGTTTCCATTTCCGCAAGCAGGTGCAACCGGGCACGGGGCTCGAGGCGGTCGAGATCCAGCTCGCTCAGGACTGCCACCGCGGCGTGCAGCGCCTCCAGGGCGGCGGTCGCCTCGGCAGGGACCTCGATCGAAAGCATGTTCGAATTCTATTCGCGTCCGCTGACACGAATCACCCGCAAACCCGACACCTGTGGATGAACGGTCAACTGTGGATAAAACCGCTCGGTCTAGGGTGAAGACCATGCGGGTAGGTGTGTTGGGAGCCAAAGGCAAAGTCGGGTCGACGATGGTGGGGGCGGTGCAGGCCGCCGACGATCTGACCCTGTCCGCGGAGGTCGACCTCGGCGACCCGCTGAGCCTGCTCACCGACACCAACACCGAGGCCGTCATCGACTTCACCCACCCCGACGTCGTGATGGGCAACTTGGAGTTCTTGATAGGCAACGGAATTCACGCTGTCGTCGGCACCACCGGCTTCACCGCCGAACGCCTCGAACAGGTGGAGTCCTGGCTGGCCGCCAAGCCCGAAACATCGGTGCTGATCGCCCCCAACTTCGCGATCGGTGCGGTGCTGTCCATGCACTTCGCCAAGCAGGCCGCGCCCTTTTTCGACTCGGCGGAGGTCATCGAGCTGCATCATCCGCACAAGGCCGACGCCCCGTCGGGCACCGCCGCACGCACCGCGAAGCTGATCGCGGAAGCCCGAAAAGACTTGCCGCCCAACCCCGATGCCACCAGCTCCGGCCTGCCGGGTGCGCGCGGCGCCGACGTCGACGGCATCCCGGTGCACTCGGTGCGGCTGGCCGGACTGGTTGCCCACCAGGAGATCTTGTTCGGCACCGAGGGGGAGACGCTGACCATCCGCCACGACAGCCTGGACCGCACCTCGTTTGTGCCGGGAGTGCTGTTGGCGGTGCGCCGCATCAAGGAACGGCCGGGCCTCACGGTGGGCATCGAGCCCCTGCTCAACCTGCAATGACCAAGACGCTACGCACCCAGTTGCTCATCGCCTTCCTGTGCGTCGCGATGCTGGTGTACTTGGTCCTGCTCGGTCGCATGGCCGTCGCGCTGATCGGCTCCGGCCGCCCGGCCGCCGTCGGCCTCGGGCTGGCGCTGCTGCTCATGCCGTTCATCGGGCTGTGGGCGATGATTGCCACGCTGCGAGCCGGATTCGCCCATCAGAAGCTGGCCCGCCTGATCGCCGAAGACGGCCTCGAACTCGATACCAGCGCGCTGCCGCGACGGCCTTCGGGGCGCTTCGAGCGCGACGCGGCCGACGCGCTGTTCGCCACCGTGCGCACCGAGGTGGAGGGCGACCCCGACGACTGGCGGCGCTGGTACCGGCTGGCCCGGGCGTACGACTATGCCGGGGATCGGCGCCGCGCCCGCGAAGCGATGAAGACTGCCTTGGAAATACACCGAGCGTTGCAGGGTCGTTAATGAGCAAAACACTGCTGATCGTGCACCACACGCCGTCGCCGCACACACAGGAGATGTTCGAGGCCGTGCTGGCCGGAGCGACCGACCCCGAGATCGAGGGCGTGGAGGTGCTGCGGCGGCCCGCCCTGACCGTCTCGGCTACCGACATGCTGGAGGCCGACGGCTATCTGCTCGGTACGCCAGCCAATCTGGGTTACATGAGCGGCGCCCTCAAGCACGCTTTTGACGTTTGCTACTACCCCTGCCTGGACTCGACCCGGGGACGCCCGTTCGGCCTGTACATGCACGGCAACCAGGGCACCGAGGGCGCCGAAAAAGGCGTCACCGCCATCACGACCGGCCTGGGGTGGGTGAAAGCCGCTGAGTACGTGCTGGTGTCGGGCAAGCCGAGCAAGGACGACCTGCAATCGTGTTGGGAACTCGGCGCGACGGTCGCCGCCCAATTGATGGATTGACTTACGCCTGGCCTACTCATAGGCCGGCTGGAACGACCCCGCGGGCTGGGCCAGGGCCAGCGCCGAGCTGGTGCCGATCGGCCCGTGCCGGTCGAACAGGGTCGCGCTGCCGGTGGCCACACCGGCCGTGCCGTAGTGACTCTGAGCCGCGAGCCCGAGGTATTCACCGTCGGGAAGCCTGCTTGCGGTGACGGTGTAGTCGGCGTTGATGTAGCGCAATCCGCCAGTGCCCCAATGGGTGAGCGAACTCGTGATATCACCGACGAAAGCCAGCCGGACGAACGGTGTGAGCGGGTGGCCCTCAACCATCGGCCGAAATACTCGCGTCCACGCGAACTTCCGGGAGTGGGATTGCTCCCACTCGCCGGCCGCGATACCGGGACTGCCCGCGAAGGTGGCCCCGTATCCCCAGATGAGAAAGGGCATGTCCGCGGGGAAGCCGTCGGTCTGCGTAGGCAGCGGCGGCATCTCCATCGGGGCGGACCACACTTCCCCCTCGGGGTGCTCACCCCGTCGCAGGAACAGGGCGCTGGCTCGCGCGACGGTTTTGCCGTTCTGCAGCAGCGTGCCGTCGACGAGCTTGATGCGCCGGCCTTCCCGCTGCACCGTGGTCTGAATCCGCACCGGCTCGGGCAGAACCGGACTCAGCAGGTCGACCGTGAAACGCGCCGGCTGAAGGTCAGGATCGATACCGGATCGCTCTATTCCCCACGCCAGCAGCCCTCCGACGTTCTGACCGCCCAGCGCCGCCCCCCACGGTCCTCGCGTCATCACGCCCGGCAGGTAGGAGTCGCCGTCGACGGTGAAGAACGCCTCGGGCGTCACGGCGGAGTCGTTGCTCACCGCCATCACGATAGGACACCGGATAGCCAGCGACCGGTGACCAAGGTCCCTGGCCCAACGCGCGGTGGCGGAGCAGCGTCTGTAGACATGCCCACTTACAAGAATCCGCGCGTCCGAGACTCGGTCCGCAGCTTCAACAAGAACGTGCTCAACCCGGCCATGATGGCGCTGGCGGGCCGTCGTTATTGGTATGCGGCGGTGATCGCGCACACCGGGCGGAATTCGGGAAAGCCCTATTGCACCCCGGTCGTCGCGGTCAAGGTCCCCGACGGCATCATCGTGCCGCTGCCGTACGGCTCCGACGTCGACTGGCTGCGCAACGTCCTCGCCGCCGGATCAGCGACGATTACGGACAACGGGCAGACCTACGACGTTGTCCGGCCGGAGGTCGTCGACGCGGCCAGCGCTGAACCGCAGCTTCCGGCGTTGCGGCGGTGGATCTTGCACGCATCGGACGTGGACAGCTACGTCAAGTTCGCGCTGACCTGACCGGTTGCCCTACGGTTTGTGGTACACGCTGATGGGGTGACGGGAAGGTACGGGACATGACCCAAGTAACCGAGATCCCGCGTGACCACAACCCCTTCTCGGCGACCGGCGTGTCCCGCGACGCCGAGGGGGTTCCGCACTACGAGGGACTCCCGTCCACGCTGCTGGACATGCTGACCGAGCACGTCGACAACCGCCCCGACAGCGAAGCCGTGGTGGAGCTGGGCGCCGGGCGGCTGACGTATCGGCAGCTGTGGGACCGCGCGGCCCGGGTCGCCGGCGGGTTGCGTGCGGGCGGCCTGAAACCCGGCGATCGGGTCGCCGTACGGTACCCGGCCGGTATCAATTGGGTGCTGGCGTTTTGGGGCACGGTGATGGCCGGTGGCGTTGTGGTGGCGGTCAATACCCGCTCCGCGCAACCGGAGGTCGAGTTCGTGCTATCCGACTGCGGTGCACACGTGGACCTGGCTGCGGATACGCCGCTGCCCGACGGCCAACCCTACGTGACCGAGCAACTCGGAAGTGCAGACCTGGCCGCGCTGTTCTACACGTCGGGCACCACGGGTCACCCCAAGGGCGTGCCGACCACCCATGAGGCATTCCTGACCAACACCGAGAACTCGCTGCGGTGTCTGGGACTGACACCCGATGTCGGTGAGGGCTTGCGCACCCTCATCTCTGTGCCGCTGTTTCACGTGACCGGTTGCAACTCACAGCTTCTGGCAGCCACCCGGCTCGGGGGCGCTTCGGTGATCATGCCCGCGCTCAACCTGGACGAGATGATCGCCACACTGCCGGCCGAGCGAGTCTCGCTGATGGTCACCGTCCCGGCCGTGTACGCGCTGTTGTTGCGCCACAATGCCTTTCCCAACGCCGATGTCTCCGGTGTGCGCTGGGTCGGCTACGGCGGCGCGCCGATCGCGCCGTCGTTGGTGCGCTCGGTGAAGGACGGGTTTCCGCACGCCACGGTGTTCAACGGGTACGGCATGACCGAGAGCGCCTCGTTGATGACCGTGCTGCCCGACCGTGATGCCGTCGAGCATGCCGACTCGGTCGGATATGCGGTCCCCTCAGTGGATCTCGCGGTGATCCCGTTCGATGGGGACGAGCCGGGTGTGGGGGAGTTGGTGGTGCGCGGCGCCAATGTGACCGCCGGCTATTGGAATCGGCCGGAGGCCACGTCGGCCACCTTCGTGGACGGTTGGCTGCACACCGGCGACGTGGTGCGCGTCGACGGCGCGGGCCGGATACACATCGTCGATCGGCTCAAGGACATCATCAACCGGGGCGGTGAGAACGTCTCCAGCGTCGCGGTGGAGGCCGCGCTGCTGTCGGCCCCCAACGTCGCGGACGCCTGCGTGCTGGCGGTGCCCGACGAGGTCATGGGTGAGAAGGTCGGCGCCGTGCTGTTCGGCGAGCACATCGACGTCGGGGCGGTGCTCGAACACTGCCGCGCGCAGCTCGCCGATTACGAGGTGCCGCAATACGTCACCATCGCCACCAGTGCACTGCCGCGCAACGCCGGCGGTAAGCTGCTCAAGGGCGCACTCCGCGAACAGATACAGTGGGGCGACCCGCTCCGATGACCCTGCTGATCGCGAACCGCGGCGAGATTGCCCTCCGAATCATCCGCACCGCAACCGAATTGGGTACCCAAACGGTCGCGGTCTACGCCGAAGACGACGCCGACAGCCCACACGTCCACGCCGCCGACGAAGCGATCGGATTGCCCGGCACCGGCCCCGACGCCTATCTGGATCAGGCGGCGATACTGGCGGCGGCCAAAAAGTCCGACGCCGAAATGATTCATCCCGGCTACGGATTCCTCTCCGAAAACGCCGAATTCGCCCGCTCCTGCGAGGCGGCCGGGTACACCTTTGTTGGCCCGGACCCCGACGTGCTCGATCGGGTCGGCAACAAGTCCTCGGCCCGTGCCGCCGCCATCGCCGTCGGCGTGCCGGTGCTGCCGGCGACCGAAGGGCCGAGCAGCGTCGAAGACGTCCGCACGTTTTTCGCCGCGCACGACGGCGCCATCATGATCAAGGCGCTAGCCGGCGGTGGCGGCCGCGGAATGCGCAAGGTGGACACCGCCGATCAGATCGACGACGCCTACCGCCAGTGCGCTGCGGAGGCGCAACTTGGCTTCGGCAATCCGGCGCTGTTCGCCGAGGCGCTGCTGGACGGCGCGCGACACCTCGAAGTGCAAGTCGTCGCGGCACCGGCCGGGCATCAAACGCATGCGCTGTCTCTCGGTGACCGTGACTGCAGCATCCAGCGCCGTTATCAGAAGCTGGTGGAAATCGCTCCCGCCCAGGGCCTGTCGGATGCGCTACGCCGCAGCCTGCATCAGGCCGCGGCCCGGTTGTGCGCCAAAGTTGGCCTGCGCGGGCTGGCCACCGTGGAATTCCTGGTCGCCGGCGAAAAGTTCGTCTTCCTCGAGGTGAACCCACGCATCCAGGTGGAACACACGATCACCGAGCAGACCACCGGGGTCGACCTGGTTGCCGCACAACTCGCCATCGCCGGTGGCGCGTCGTACTACCAACTAGGATTGCCGGCTGGAATCGCCTCGGACGGTAGCGAAGTCATCGGCGAGCCGGCCGCGCGACAGGGCATCGCGATTCAAACGCGGGTCAACATGGAGACTTTCGCCGCCGACGGGTCCGTCCTGCCGTCGGCCGGCACACTCACGATGTTCTCGCCGCCCAGCGGCCCTGGCGTACGCGTCGACACCTACGGGCGTCCCGGGCTGACCCCCAGTCCGCGGTATGACTCACTGCTGGCCAAGGTCACCACGCACGTGCGCGGCCCGGAGTTCCCCGCGGCACTGCGCAAGGCCAGGACCGTGCTGGCCGATTTCGGCATCGAGGGCATTCGCACCAACATCGGGTTCCTGCGAGAACTGCTGTCCGAGAGCCGACTTCAGTCGGGCTGGGTGACGACGAGTTTCCTCGATGAAAGGCTTCCCGAGTTGGCGACCGCGGCGCTGTCTCACCAGCACGACACCCGGGTCACGGCGGTCGAACTGTATCCGGGTGAGGAAGCGCTGCGTGCTCAGCTGGCCGGCACGGTGGTCGAGTTGGCGCCCGAGGGGGCCGAATTCGCGCCCGGCGAGCAACTGGCGGTGCTCGAGGCAATGAAGATGCAGCACGTGCTCGTCGCACCTGACGCACTGCGAACAGTGCGGAGCCTGGTGGTCGTCGGCCAGGTCGTCGGAACCGGGGACCCACTGCTGGTTTACACCCGCACCGGCGCGGGTGCCGACGGCGAATCCGTTTCCGCCGCAATAGATCTCGACGGGCAACGAGCCGACCTCGACGAGGTCGCCCAGCGCCATCTGCTCACCCGCGACGAGGGCCGCCCGGCCGCAATTGCCAAGCGGCACAACCAGGGTCGCCGCACCGCCCGGGAGAACATCGCCGACCTGGTCGATGACGGCAGCTTCGTCGAATACGGCGCGCTGGCCATCGCCGCGCAACGCAGCCGGCGCTCCGAAGAGGACCTGATCGCCAACACGCCGGCCGACGGCCTGGTCGCCGGCGTGGCGACCATCGGCGCCGACCGCTTCGGCCAGGCGGCGGCCGAGGCCGTCGTGGTGTCCTACGACTACACAGTGCTGGCCGGCACGCAGGGCATGCGCAACCACGCCAAAACCGACCGCGTGTTCGACCTGGCCGTGCGAAAACACCTGCCGGTGGTGCTGTTCGCCGAGGGCGGCGGTGGCCGGCCCGGCGACACCGACGTCGGCGGGCACGCCGGATTGGATGTGCCGACCTTCCGGGTGCTGGCCGGCCTGAGCGGCCAGGTGCCGTTGGTGTCGATCGTGTCCGGCCGTTGCTTCGCCGGCAACGCCGCGTTGGCCGGGGTGTGCGACGTGATCATCGCGACGCCGGACGCCAACATCGGGATGGGCGGTCCGGCGATGATCGAGGGCGGCGGCCTCGGGGTGTACCCACCGGAGGCGATCGGGCCCATCGACGTGCAGCGGCACAACGGCGTGGTGCACCTGGTCGCCCGCGACGAGGCGCACGCCGTCGCGCTGGCCAAGCAGTATTTGTCGTACTTCCAGGGCAGCCTGAACGACTGGGAGGCCCCGGATCCGCGACTGGCCCGGCATGTGGTGCCGCAGAACCGGTTACGCGCCTACGACGTCCACCGGGCCATCGAGTCGATCGTCGACGTGGACTCGGTGTTGGAACTGCGGCCCGACTACGGGGTCGGGATCGTCACCGCGCTGGTTCGCGCCGAGGGCGCGGCATACGGGCTGATAGCCAACAGCAGTCACCACCTTGGCGGGGCGATCGACGCCGAGGCGGCCGACAAGGCCGGCGACTTTCTGGGCCTGTGCGAGTCGTTTCGGCTGCCGGTGATCTCACTGTGCGACACCCCGGGATTCATGGTGGGGCCGGACGCGGAAAAAGAAGCCGCCGTCCGACGATTCGGCCGGATGTTCGTGCTCGGCGCGCGGTTGACGGTGCCGCTGGGAATGATCATCCTGCGCAAGGCCTACGGACTGGGCGCGATGGCGATGGCCGGCGGATCCTTCCACGCACCGCAATTCACGGTCGCCTGGCCCACCGGCGAGATCGGCGGTATGGGCCTGGAAGGCGCTGTCCGCCTGGGGTTCAGCAAAGAGCTGGCCGCGGCGGCCGATCCGCTCGAACGCCAGAAGCTGTTCGATCGCCTCGTCGAGGCGGCCTACCAGCACGGCAAGGCGCTGCGGGCCGCCACCACGTTCGAACTCGACGACGTGATCGACCCCGCAGCGTCCCGGGCCTGGATCACCAGGCTCCCGGGACGCTGAGAGTCGACCGGCTGTTATGCGTGACCGGAACCGCAGCCGACGCCCGGCAGGCACCCGGTGCCGCCCGGCACGCCACCCGGACCGGCGTTCTGGCCACCCGAGCCGCAACCGACGCCCGGGACACAACCCTGGCCGCCCGGACCGCCGCCCGGACCCTGGTTCACCCCGCCGGATCCACAATTGCCGTTGGCGTCACAGCCACCGCCGCCCGGGTCGTCCTTGAAGACAACGTGAGTCGGTGCCGGTCCGGTCATCGCAGGTTCAGCCGCAAAAGTGCCGGCTGCTGCCGCGGGAGCGGCGCTGATCGCTGCAGCGACAGCCCCAGCGACCACCAATGGTTTCATGAGGTTTAATTTCGCTAACATTTTTGTCGCATACCACACTGACGCGCGCGTAAAACATTCCATGACAAATCGGGCGCAACCGGTTGAGCAAAGGCGTATGACATGACCTCACAGGACCTGACCGGACGCACCGCAATCATCACCGGCGCCTCGCGGGGCATCGGCCTGGCGATCGCCCAACAATTGGCTGCCAACGGGGCCAATGTGGTGCTCACCGCCCGCAAACAGCAGGCCGCCGAGGAGGCAGCGGCCCAGGTCGGTGAGCGGGCCCTGGGCGTCGGCGCGCATGCCGTCGACGAGGACGCCGCACGGGCGTGCGTGGACCTCACGCTCGAGCGCTTCGGCAGCGTGGACATCCTGGTCAACAACGCGGGAACCAACCCGGCGTACGGTCCGCTGATCGAGCAGGACCACGCCCGCTTCACCAAGATCTTCGAGGTCAACCTGTGGGCCCCGTTGCTGTGGACCTCACTCGCCGTCAAGTCATGGATGGGCGAGCACGGCGGCTCGGTGGTCAACACGGCCTCGATCGGCGGCATGCACCAGTCGGTGGCGATGGGGATGTACAACGCCACCAAGGCCGCCCTGATCCACGTAACCAAGCAGCTGGCGCTGGAACTATCACCCGGTATCCGGGTCAATGCCATTGCCCCGGGGGTGGTTCGCACCCGGCTGGCCGAGGCGCTGTGGAAGGACCACGAGGATCCGCTGGCGTCGACCATCGCGCTCGGCCGCATCGGTGAGCCGGTCGACGTCGCGGGCGCGGTCGCCTTCCTGGTTTCGGATGCGGCGAGCTGGATCACCGGCGAGACGATGGTCATCGACGGCGGTCTGCTGCTCGGACCCGCGCAGGGGTACCAGATGCGACCGGGAGGCAGCAAATGAGCAACGCTCACGAGGATCTCGACGCGCGGGTGCAGGCGCTGTTAGACGAGCACGATCCGGCGACCACCGAACCGCGGGAATTCCTCGGCGCGCAGTACGACGCCGGCCTGGCCTGGGTGCATTTGCCGCTCGGATTCGGTGGGCTGGACCTGCCCCGCACCGCTCAGGATCGGGTGAACGCCAAGCTGGCCGCCGCGGGCGCTCCGATAGGCGGCACCCCCAAGAACTACATCGGTATGGGCATGGCGGCGCCGACGATCGCGGCGTTCGGGACCGATGAGCAGAAGCGAAAGTTCCTGCGCCCGTTGTTCACTGGTGAACAGATCTACTGTCAGTTATTCAGCGAGCCCGGCGCCGGATCAGATCTGGCCGCGGCCGCCACGCGTGCCGTCCGCGACGGGGACGACTGGATCGTCAACGGGCAGAAGGTGTGGACGTCACAGGCGCAGCATGCGCACATGGCCATCCTCGTCGCACGCACGGACCCGACGGTGCCCAAACACTCTGGCCTGACGTACTTCCTGTGCGACATGACCCAACCCGGCGTCGAGGTCCGGCCGTTGCGCCAGATCACCGGTGAGGCGGAGTTCAACGAAGTCTTTCTCACCGATGCGCGGGTGCCGGATGCCAATCGGCTCGGCCCCGAGGGCGGCGGGTGGCGGGTTGCGACCACCACGCTCAACAACGAGCGGGTCGCGATCGGGGCAGGCTCCCGTGCTCCGCGCGAAGGCGGACACATCGGCAAGGTCACCGCGGCGTGGCGAAACCAGCCGGCACTGCGCGATCCCGCCATGCACGACGAGCTGATGCGGCTGTGGGTTGAGGCGGAGGTGCTTCGGCTGGCCGGGGAGCGGCTGCGGCAGCAGGCCGTCACGGGTCAGCCCGGACCGGAGGGCGCCGGCATGAAGGTGGCGTTCGCCCGCGTGGCGCAGGCGATCTCGGGATTCGAAATCGAGCTGAACGGCGAAGCGGGACTGCGCTACGACGACTGGACCATGCGCAGGCCGGAAGTGGTCGACCTGGTCGGTCGCGAGGCCGGATATCGCTACCTGCGGGCGCGCGGCAACTCGATCGAGGGCGGTACCTCGGAGATCTTGCGCAACACCATCGCCGAGCGAGTCCTCGGCCTGCCCGGCGAGCATCGCGTCGATAAGGACGTGGCCTGGAAGGACTTGAACCGATGAGTTACGCGGATCTGCTGTATTCGGACACCGAGAACGCGCTGCGGGAGAGCGTTCGCCGGCTGTTCGCCGACCGCTGCCCGCCCGAGTTGGTGGCCCGGGCCTATGACACAGAATCACCTGTGCCACAAGACTTTTCAGATATCTGGCGCACGCTGGCCGCCGAGCTTGGGGTGGCCGGACTGCTGGTGCCCGAATCGCTCGGCGGCGCCGGTGCCAGCGCCCGCGAGGCCGCGGTCGTGATGGAGGAGATCGGCCGGGCCGTCGCGCCGGTGCCGTTCTTGTCCAGCGCGGTGCTCGCCACGGTGGCGCTGTTGCGTGCCGGTGAGACCCAGACGCTGTCGGCGCTGGCGAAGGGTGCGGTCACGGCGGCGTTGGTGACGCCGCTGTCCGCCGCGCCGGGCGACCCGGTGTCCGGCGTGAGCAGCGGGGCCGACGGCCTGACCGGAACGGTCGGCAGCGTCGCCGGTGCGGCCGAAGCCGACGTGCTGGTGGTTCCGGTCGCGGGCGCCGACGGGCTTGAGCTGCACACGGTTTCGGCGACCGCGGCCGGAGTCGAGGTGTCGCCGGTGCTCGCGCTGGATATGACGAGACCCCTTGCGGATGTCCGGTTTTCGGGTGCCGCGTCGTCACGGGTCGGCTCTGGACAGGCCGCACTGCCGGCGGCGCTGGAGACCGGCGCGGCGCTGCTCGCGTCCGAGCAACTTGGGGTGGCGCAGTGGTGCTTCGACACCACGCTCGCCTACGTCAAGGAGCGCAAGCAGTTTGCTCGCACGATCGGCTCCTACCAGGCGATCAAACACCGGCTGGCCGACCTGTGGTTCGACGTGAGCGCCGCGACCGCGGCGGCCCGCTATGCCGCCGACACGTGCGCGCGCGGCGACGACGACGCCGCCACGGCGGCGGCCATCGGGCAGGCCTACTGCAGCGGCATCGCGGTGCGCGCCGCCGAGGAGTGCGTACAGTTGCACGGCGGCATCGGGATGACGTGGGAGTATCCGGCGCACCTGTACCTCAAGCGAGCCAAGAGTGACCAGTTGGCCTTCGGCACCGCCTACCGTCACCGGGCCCGGCTGGCCGAGCTGGTGGACCTGCCGCCGAGCTAGGCCACCGAATGCGGGTGGTGTTGTCGACCTACGATTCGCGCGGGGGCGTAGAACCGCTGGCGGGACTCGCGGTGCAGCTGCAGGCCCTCGGCGTCGAGGTGCGAGTGTGCGCGCCGCCGGATGAGGAGTTCGCCGAGCGGCTGGCCGGTTTGGGCGTGCCGCTGGTGCCGTTCGGGGAGTCGGTGCGCGCGATGGTGACCCGGGAGACGCCGCCATCGGAGGAGGAGCTGCGCCGGCACCTGGACGACTTGATCGCCGCACAGTTCCACACGGTCGCCGCCGCGGCCGAGGGGTGCGATGCGCTGGTGTCGACCAACCTGCTGCCGACTTCCGCGGGCGCACGGTCGGTGGCCGAGAAACTGGGCATCCACTACGTCTACGCCAGCTACCAGCCCTCACACCTGCCGTCGCCGCACCACCCGCCACCGTCGTATGCGGGCTGGCCGTTCCTGGGCCTGATCGACAACCGGGAGCTGTGGGACCAGGACGCCCAGAACTCGAACATGCATTTCGGCGCGGCACTCAACGGCCACCGCGCGGCGATCGGCCTGCCCCCGGTGGACGACGTCCGTACCCACGCGTTCACCGAGCACCCATGGCTGGCGGCCGACCCCACCCTGGCCCCGTGGCAGGAGCCGGCGGACCTCGACGTCGTCCAGACCGGCGCGTGGCTGCTGCCCGACGAGCGCCCACTCCCGGCCGAGTTGCTGGACTTCCTGGACGCGGGCACACCACCGGTCTATGTCGGTTTCGGCAGCATGTCGCTGCGCGCCGGGAGGGACATCGTCGGGATGGCGATCAAGGCGATCCGCGCGCGGGGCCGCCGCGTGCTGCTCGCGCAGGGCTGGGCCGACCTGGCCCCGATCGACGACCGGGACGACTGCTTTGCCGTCGGCGAGATCAACCAGCAGGCGCTGTTCGGCCGGGTGGCCGCCGTCGTGCACCACGGTGGCGCGGGCACGACGACGACGGCCGCCGGTGCCGGCGCACCTCAGTTGGTCGTGCCCCAGGGGGCGGACCAGGTGTACTGGGCTGGCCGAGTGGTCGGGATGGGCATCGGCGCCGCATATGACGGCCGGTCGGCGAATTACGAGGCGTTGGCGGCCGCGCTGGAGGCGACGCTGGCCCCCGAAACCCGCACCCGGGCGAACAGCGTGGCGGGCAAGATCCGCACCGACGGGGCGATGGTGGCAGCGACGCTGCTGGTCGACGCGATCAGCTAACGCAACGCCGAACCGAAGGTCTCCGTCATCGCCGCCCAGTGTCGTTCGTCAGCTGCTGCGTCGTAGGGCGGGTTGTCCGGGACCGCGAAGCCGTGGGCCGCCGAGTACCACTCAATGGTGTGCCGCACGCCGGCCGCCGTGAGCGCCTTGTCGAGCTGTTCGGCGTGGTCGGCCGTGAACGACGCGTCGTTCTCGGCGCCGCCCACGTACACCGTGGCGGTCATCCGGTCGGCCAGCAGGTGCGGGCTGTCCGGAGTGTCGGTCACCAGGCCGCCGCCGTGGAAGGACGCCGCGGCCGCCACCCGCTCGGGTAGGCGGCCCGCCAGCAGCACCGTGATTCGCCCGCCCATGCAGTAGCCGCACACGCCGAAGCGGTCCCCGGCGACCTCGGGGCGAGCGGCCAGGTAGTCGAAGAGCGCGGTGGCGTCGGCGGTGATCTTGTCCGCTGTCAGGCTGCCGATCATCGAGAACAGCCGGTTGCGCTCGTTCTCGTCGCCGAACACGCTGGCCATGTCGAAGGGGGCCCAGTCGGCGTTGCGGTAGTACACGTCCGGCAGCAGCACCGCATAGCCGTAACCGGCCAGCTTGGCCGCCATCTGGTAAAAGGTTTCGCGCGCGCCGCCGGCGTCGGGGAACATCACCACGCCGGGCCACGGCCCGGACCCTTCCGGGGTGAACAGGTGGATCGTGCAGGCGCCATCGGGAGTAGTGACGCTGTCTTTGATATTCGGCATGGCATTCGTTCTACTCCCCGCGATCGCCGCTAAATTAATCGGCGTCGACCCGCCGCGCCCGGCTTCGCCGCGCTTGCGATCGCCGCTAAGCTGACCGCGTGCCGATCGCCACCCCCTACGAGGACCTGCTGCGCGTGGTGCTCGCGACCGGTAGCGCCAAAGCCGACCGCACCGGCACGGGTACCCGCAGCCTGTTCGGCCAGCAGTTGCGATACGACCTCTCGGCTGGCTTCCCGCTGCTGACCACCAAGAAGGTGCATTTCAAATCCGTCGTCTACGAGTTGCTGTGGTTCTTGCGCGGCGACTCCAACATCGCGTGGCTGCATGAGCACGGGGTCACCATCTGGGACGAATGGGCCAGCAGCACAGGCGATCTCGGGCCGATTTACGGGGTGCAGTGGCGATCCTGGCCGACACCCTCGGGGGAGCACATCGACCAGATCAGCGCAGCCCTGGAGCTGCTGCGCACCGACCCGAATTCGCGGCGCATCATCGTGTCGGCCTGGAACGTCGGCGAAATCCCGCAGATGGCATTGGCGCCGTGTCACGCGATGTTCCAGTTCTACGTCGCCGACGGGCGGCTGAGCTGTCAGCTCTACCAGCGCAGCGCCGACCTGTTCTTGGGTGTGCCGTTCAACATCGCCAGCTACGCGCTGCTCACCCACATGATGGCCGCCCAGGCCGGCTTGGACGTCGGTGAGTTCGTCTGGACCGGCGGCGACTGCCACATCTACGACAACCACGTCGAACAGGTCCGCGAGCAATTGCGCCGCGAGCCCAGGCTGTACCCGAAACTTGTTCTGGCACACAGAGATTCGATCTTCGACTACACCTACGACGACATCGTCGTCGAGAACTACGATCCCCACCCCGCGATCAAAGCGCCCGTCGCTGTATGACGGTGGGCCTGGTGTGGGCTCAGTCGACGTCCGGCGTGATCGGCCGCGGCGGCGACATTCCGTGGCGAGTGCCGGAGGACCTGGCCCACTTCAAACAGGTGACCACGGGCCACACCGTCGTCATGGGCCGGCGCACCTGGGATTCGCTGCCGGCTGCGGTGCGGCCGCTGCCCGGTCGCCGAAACATTGTGCTGTCGCGCCAGGCTGGATTCAGGGCCGATGGCGCCGAGGTGGTGGGGTCACTCGATGAGGCCCTGAGTGAACCCGGGACGTGGGTGATCGGCGGCGGGCAGATCTACACGCTGGCCCTGCCGTACGCCACCCGGTGTGAGGTCACCGAGGTGGACATCGACCTGTCTCGCGACGACGACGACGCGCTCGCCCCGGTGCTCGACGAGGCGTGGCTGAGGGAGACGGGCGACTGGCTGACCAGCCGACGTGGGCTGCGCTACCGGTTCCACAGCTACTGTCGCCCCGTGACCTGACATACTCGAACCCGGGGGTTGGGGTCAAGGATCTACCAAGCGTTCCCAGGGAGGGGGAAAATTTGGCGGTGATAAACGAGCCCGCAAAGACGTTCTCTCGCAGGTTCACGGGCTATGACCCGTCCGCGGTCGATGCCCACATCGAGATGTTGACCACCAAGCAACGATTGCTGCTCGACGACGTCGAGAGCCTGAGGGCCCGGCTCAAGGAATCCGGCGAGGAAACCGCCGCGCTGCGCCATGAGGTCGGCGTGCTCACGGACACTTCGCCCGCGCCGCACGCGGTGCAACAGCGGATGGCGAAGATGCTGCGCCGCGCGGTCGACGAGGTTTCCGAGATGCAGGCCGAGGCGCTGGCAGAGGCAGACGCGCTGATCGCGTCGGCCGAGGCCGAGGTGCAGGCCGAGCAGCGCAAGCACGAAGAGCTGCTGGCGGATTTGGTCGCGCAGCAAAAAGCGATGGAAAACGACTATGCGCAAACCAAGGAAAAGCTCGAGGCCGAACTGACCAGGCTGCGCGCCGACGCCCAGCAGGAGCGTGAGCAGCTCCCGAGGTGAAGCAACAGGCCGATCAGTATCGTGAGCAGGCCCGGCGCGCGGCGGACGAGGCGACGCAGCAACGCATCCAGGTCCTCGAGCAACTGCTGGGCGTATACCGCGACCTGGACGGGGTTCCGGCCGCTCTGGAGTCGGCGTACCACGAGCTGAAGAATCCGCAGGACGAAAAAGTCAGCGCGGGGTAAGCGCGAGACGGCCGGAGGACCGGTATTCTCGGCGCCGTGTCCCTCCGGACCCATAGGCTGTCCGCCGCGCAAGCCCGGCGGACAGCCGTTGCGGCCCAAGATTTTAGCGAGCCCCGGCTCGAGGGCAAGATCACCCGCGCGCATCTGAAGCGGCTGATCTCGCGAATCCAAGTGCTGCAACTGGATTCGGTGTCGGTGGCGGTGCGCGCACACTACGCGCCGGTGTTCAGCCGGCTCGGCCCCTACGACCGTGACGTGCTGGACCGCGCCGCCTGGGGCCCGCGCTCGTCGCGGCTGCTGGCCGAGTACTGGGCGCACGAGGCCGCGCTGATGGCCGTCGACGACTGGCCGCTGATGCGCTGGCGGATGCGCCAGTACCGGCACGGCCGCTGGGGAACCCATATCGTCAAGGCCAACCCGGAACTCGCCGACAAGATCGTCGCCGCCGTCGCCGAACTCGGGCCCAGCACCGCCGGGCAGATCGAGGCGCATCTGGCCGCCGAGCCGCGTTGGGCCGAGGGTGCCCCCAAAAAAGCGTGGTGGGGCAGCCGCAGCGACACCAAATGGGTGGCCGAGGCGCTGTTCGCGTCGGGGGTGCTCACCACCGCCACCCGGGTGGGCTTCGCCCGGCACTACGACCTGGTGGAGCGGGTGCTGCCGGCCGGTGTGCTGGCCCGCGAGGTCGACGACGACGAGGCCGTCCGCGAGCTCACGCTGCGCGCGGCCACCGCGCTGGGTGTGGGCACCGAGGCCGACATCCGTGACTACTTCCGGCTGGCCGCGCAGCAGGTCAAGCCGGCCCTCGCCGACCTGGTCGCCGCCGGCGAGATCGAGCGGGTCGACGTCGACGGCTGGTCCGCGCCGGCCTATCTGCGGGCCGGCCAGACCGTGCCACGACGCGACCGCGGCACCGCGCTGCTGTGTCCGTTCGATCCGCTGATTTTCTTCCGGCCCCGGGTGGAACGGCTGTTCGGCTTTCACTACCGCATCGAGATCTACACCCCGGCGCCCAAGCGCCAGTACGGGTACTACGTGTGGCCGCTGCTGCTGGACGGCCGGCTGGTGGCGCGGGTGGACCTCAAGGCCGACCGGACCGCGGACGCGCTGCGTGTGGTGGGCGCCTTCGGTGAACCCGACACGCCACGGTCGGCGGTAGCGGCGGCGCTGACCGGCGAACTGGAGTCGATGGCGTCGTGGCTGGGCTTGGGAACGGTCGCGGTGTCCGGCCGCGGCGATCTGGCCGGTGAGTTGCGCGCGGCCGTCAAGCGGGCCGGCTGATGGCGCCGTCGAGGAGCAAAGAGCTCAAAGACACGCTCTGGAAAGCCGCCAACAAACTGCGCGGATCCCTGTCGTCCAGCCAATACAAAGACGTCATCCTCGGGCTGGTTTTCCTCAAACACGTCTCCCACGCGCACTGGAAGTTGTTGGCCGACAACGCCACATCACCGGACATCAATCGGCTGGTCGACGAGGCGATGCAGGCCGTGATGGCGGCCAACCCCGCGCTCGCCGATCTGCTGCCGCGGCTGTATCACACCGTGGACCAGCGCCGGCTCGGCGAGCTGGTCGAGCTGTTGGAAAGCGCACGATTCGGCGGGCCGGGCGCCCGGGATCTGATGGGCGAGGTGTACGAGTACTTCCTCGGCAACTTCGCTCGCGCGGAAGGGCAGCGCGGTGGCGAATTCTTCACCCCGCCAAGCGTCGTGCGGTTGATGGTCGAGGTCCTCCAACCGTCGAGCGGGCGTGTATACGACCCGTGCTGCGGGTCTGGCGGAATGTTCGTCCAGACCGAGAAGTTCATCGCAGCGCGTGACGGCGAGCGGCCTGAGATCTACGGTCAGGAGAGCGTCGAACAGACCTGGCGGATGGCGAAGATGAACTTGGCCGTGCACGGCATCGACAACATGGAACTGGCCCGGGGCGACACCTTCGCCCATGACCAGCACGCCGGTACGCAGATGGACTACGTGATGGCCAATCCGCCCTTCAACATCAAGGATTGGGCGCGCGACGAGCACGATTCACGGTGGCACTTCGGTGTCCCGCCCGCCGGCAACGCCAACTTCGCTTGGATCCAGCACATCCTGTCCAAGCTGGCACCCGGCGGCACGGCGGGCGTGGTGATGGCGAACGGCTCGATGTCCTCGAACACCAGCGGGGAGAAGGAGATTCGGGCGCGGATCGTCGAGGCAGATCTGGTGTCGTGCCTTGTCGCGCTGCCCGCACACCTGTTCCGCAGCACCGGAATCCCGGTGTGCGTGTGGTTCTTCGCGATGGACAAGGGCGAGCGATCCGGGCAGGTGCTGTTCATCGATGCACGCCGATTCGGGTACCTGGTGAACCGCGCCGAGCGGGTGCTGACGGACGACGAGATCACCAACATCGGTGACACCTATGGCAGCTGGTCGAAAGCTGTTTCCTACCAGGATGTTCCGGGGGTTTGCCGGTCGGTGCCGATCGACGAGATCCGGGCCGCCGACTATGTGCTCACCCCGGGCCGGTATGTGGGTGCTCCGGCGGTCGAGGACGACGGGGAGGCCGTCGGCGACAAGGTCGCGCGGTTGAGCAAGGATTTGGTTGCGGCGCTGGACGAATCCGCGCGGTTGGAGCAGACGGTGCGCGAGCAGGTGGAGCGGCTGCGGTGAACGTCAAGCTGGGAGATCATCTCGACTTCAGCAACGGGACCACTCCGCCGCCCCGGGAGTCAAACGGGCGCTTCCCCGTTTACGGTTCGAATGGGGCCATCGGTTTCGCGGCGCGCCACAACGCCAAGGGGCCGCTGATAGTGCTGGGTCGGGTGGGATCGTATTGCGGCAGCCTGCGCTATTGCGATTCCGACGTCTGGGTCACCGACAACGCAGTGGTATGCCGCGCGAAAGACCCCGCGGAGACGCAATTTTGGTATTACGCCCTACAGACCTGCCGGCTTAACGAACATCGGGCGGGCTCCGGCCAGCCCCTGCTCAACCAACGAATCCTGCGCGACATTTCGATCCCGGCCGTCGCGACGCATGAGCGCCGCCGCGTCGCTGCGTTCCTCGGCGCGCTGGACGACAAGATCACGGTCAACAACCGCGTGATCGCGGCTGCGGAGGGCTTGATGCTGGCCACTGTCGAGTCCGTGACCGAGCACGTGCCGTTGTCCAGCTTGGCGAGTCGATCGACGACGTTCGTCGATCCGCGCGAATTCGACAACGCGATAGCCTATTTCAGCTTTCCTGCGTTCGACGACGGCGCCTGGCCCGACAAAGTCGACGCCGGATCCGTCAAGAGCGGCAAGTTCCTGCTGCCGGCGCCGTGCGTGTTGATTTCCAAGCTCAACCCGCGAATTCCGCGGGTGTGGAACGTCGTCGCTCTCCCCACCGAAATGGCCTTGGCGAGTGCGGAATTCGTCGTGCTGATGCCGACCGATGTCGACACCTCGGCCCTGTTGTCGGCGCTGCGCGTCCGTGAGGTCCCCGAAACGCTGCAGCAGATGGTCGCCGGGACCTCGGGCAGCCGTCAGCGGGTCCGGCCGCATGACCTGCTCGAGGTGCCGGTGCCCGACGTGCGCCGGTTGTCCGCCGATGCGGCCCGGACGATCACGACCCTGGGTGAGTTGTGCCATGCGCGACGGGCCGAATCCGCGCGGTTGGCGGCGTTACGCGACGCACTGCTGCCGCTGCTGATGTCGGGCCAGGTCCGGGTTGGGTGTGCCGCCGAGGCTGCGCTCACCGCGCCCCAACAGGTCTGACATAGGCCCGGTGCGCAGTTTCGATGCCACCAGTGCAGACTCGTTGACTGAGCACCCCGCTGGATTCGATTGCCCGGCTCCTTCTCGCGCCGCACCGCGGCGCGCATCGTCACCGGGTTAAGGTGAGCGCCGTGGCCGAAACCGCGCCGCTGCGCGTGCAACTGATCGCCAAGACCGAGTTTTTGGCGCCGCCGGACGTGCCGTGGAGCACCGACGCCGACGGCGGCTCCGCGCTCGTCGAGTTCGCCGGTCGGGCCTGCTATCAGAGCTGGTCCAAGCCCAATCCCAGGACCGCGACCAACGCCGGCTACATCAAACACATCATCGACGTCGGGCACTTTTCGGTGCTCGAGCACGCCAGTGTGTCGTTCTACATCACCGGCATCTCACGATCCTGCACTCATGAGCTCATCCGGCACCGGCATTTCTCCTATTCGCAGCTGTCGCAGCGCTACGTGCCGGAAAAAGACTCGCAGGTGGTCGTGCCGCCCGGCATCCAGGACGACCCCGAGCTGCGCCAGATCCTGACCGCCGCCGCCGATGCCAGCCGCGCGGCCTACACCGAGCTGCTGGCCAAGCTGGAAGCCAAGTTCGCCGACCAACCGAATGCGCTTTTGCGCCGCAAGCAGGCCCGCCAGGCCGCTCGCGCGGTGCTGCCCAACGCCACCGAGACCCGCATCGTCGTGACCGGGAACTACCGGGCCTGGCGGCACTTCATCGCCATGCGGGCCAGCGAGCACGCCGATGTGGAAATCCGCCGCCTGGCCATCGAGTGCCTGCGACAGCTCGCGGACGTCGCACCGGCGGTGTTCGCCGACTTCGAAGTGTCCACGCTGGCCGACGACACCCAGGTCGCGACCAGCCCGCTGGCCACTGAGGCTTGAGGAACGCTCGCGGCGGTGGCAAAAGGGTTTGGTACCGCCAGGTAACCTGGAGAACCGTGACCACCGTCGGATTCGACGCCCCCGCGCGCCTGGGAACCCTGCTGACCGCGATGGTGACGCCGTTTACCCCCGATGGCTCACTGGACAACGCCGCCGCGGCGAAGCTGGCCAACCATCTGGTCGACGCGGGGTGCGACGGCCTGGTCGTCTCGGGAACCACCGGCGAGTCGCCGACCACCACCGACGACGAGAAACTCGAGCTGTTGCGGGTGGTGCTGGAGGCGGTGGGCGACCGGGCGCGCGTCATCGCCGGCGCGGGCAGCTATGACACCGCTCACAGCATCCGCCTGGCCAAGGCCTGCGCGGCCGAAGGCGCGCACGGGTTGCTGGTGGTCACGCCGTACTACTCCAAGCCACCCCAGCGGGGGCTGTTCGCCCATTTCACGGCCGTCGCCGACGCCACCGACCTGCCGGTGCTGCTCTACGACATTCCGCCGCGGTCGGTGGTGCCGATCGAGTCCGACACGATCCGCGTGCTGGCATCCCACCCGAACATCGTCGGGATCAAGGACGCCAAGGCTGACCTGCACAGCGGTGCCCAGATCATGGCCGAGACGGGACTGGCCTACTACTCGGGCGACGACGCGCTGAACCTACCTTGGCTGGCCATGGGCGCCACCGGCTTCATCAGCGTGATCTCGCACGTGGCCGCTGGCCAGCTCCGAGAACTGTTGTCCGCCTTCGCATCCGGGGACATTGCCACCGCCCGCAAGATCAACGTCGCGGTCGCCCCGCTGTGCAACGCGATGGGCCGCCTGGGCGGGGTGACGATGTCCAAGGCAGGCCTGCGGCTGCAGGGTATCGATGTCGGTGACCCCCGGCTGCCCCAAGTGCCGGCAACACCGGAGGAACTCGACGCGCTGGCCGCCGACATGCGTGCGGCGTCCGTGCTCAGGTGAGTTAGCGATGAACGTAGACCTCGCCCCACCCGGCCCGTTGGCCGCCGATGGGCTGCGGGTCACCGCGCTGGGCGGCATCAACGAAATCGGCCGCAACATGACGGTTTTCGAACACCTGGGCCGGCTGCTCATCATCGACTGCGGGGTGATGTTCCCCACCCACGACGAGCCCGGCGTCGACCTGATCCTGCCCGACCTGCGGCACATCGAAGACCGCCTCGACGACATCGAGGCGCTGGTGTTGACCCACGCCCACGAGGACCACATCGGGGCGATCCCGTTTTTGCTGCGGCTGCGGCCCGACATCCCGGTGGTCGGCTCGAAGTTCACCCTGGCGCTGGTGGCCGCCAAATGCCGCGAGTACCGCATCAAACCGGTGTTCGTCGAGGTCAAAGAGGGCCAGAGCAGCAGGCACGGCGTCTTCGAGTGTGAGTACTTCGCCGTCAACCACTCCGTTCCGGACGCGCTGGCCATCGCGGTGTACACGGGTGCCGGGACCGTCCTGCAGACCGGCGACATCAAGCTCGACCAGCTGCCCCTGGGCGGGCGGCCCACCGACCTGCCCGGCATGTCGCGGCTCGGCGACGCCGGCGTCGACCTGCTGCTGTGCGACTCGACCAACGCCGAGCTTCCCGGGGTCGGGCCGTCGGAGAGCGAGGTGGGCCCCACGCTGCACCGGCTGATCCGCGGCGCCGACGGCCGCGTCATCGTGGCGTGCTTCGCCTCCAACGTCGACCGGGTGCAGCAGATCATCGACGCCGCGGTGGCGTTGGGCCGGCGGGTGTCGTTCGTCGGGCGATCGATGGTGCGCAACATGGGCATCGCGCGGGATCTGGGCTTCCTGCGGGTCGACGATTCCGACCTGGTCGACATCGGCGCCGCCGAGATGATGGCGCCCGAACGGGTCGTGCTGATCACCACCGGCACCCAGGGCGAACCGATGGCGGCGCTGTCGCGCATGTCGCGCGGCGAGCACCGCAGCATCACGCTGACGGCGCACGATCTGGTGATCCTGTCGTCGTCGCTGATCCCCGGCAACGAGGAGGCGGTCTACGGCGTCATCGACTCGCTGGCCAAGATCGGCGCCCGGGTCGTCACGAATCAGCAAGTGCGCGTTCATGTTTCGGGCCACGCATACGCGGGGGAGCTGCTGTTCCTGTACAACGGGGTGCGGCCGCGCAACGTGATGCCGGTGCACGGCACCTGGCGGATGCTGCGCGCCAACGCCAAGCTGGCCGCCGGCACCGGGGTGCCGCCGGAGTCAATTGTGTTGGCCGAGAACGGTGTCAGTGTCGACCTGGTGGCCGGCAAGGTCAAGATCGCCGGCGCGGTGCCGGTCGGCAAGATGTTCGTCGACGGGCTGATCACCGGCGACGTCGGCGACATCACCCTGGGCGAGCGGCTCATCCTGTCATCGGGTTTCGTCTCGGTGACTCGTCGTGGTCGAGCGCGGCACCGGACGTCCGGCGGCCGCGCCGCACCTGCATTCGCGCGGCTTCTCCGAAGATCCCAAGGCACTCGAGCCCGCCGTGCGCAAGGTCGCCGAGGAGCTGGAGCAGCTGGCGGCCGACAACGTGACCGATCCGGTTCGCATCGCTCAGGGTGTGCGCCGCACCGTCGGCAAGTGGGTAGGCGAAACCTACCGCCGGCAACCGATGATCGTGCCGACGGTCATCGAGGTCTAGATTTTCTCCGCATAGGCCGACCATTCCAGCGCGACGCCGGCAGGTCGCGGCCGGCGGGTTTTGACGTAGCGCTGCACGAACTCGTCGGGACCGGCCTGCTCCACCAGGCGCCAGCCGTACTCGGCGATGAACCCGGCGACGTCGTCGGGCTCCAGGCCGAATCGCCAGAGCTGGTGGCGCTGGCGGGTGTTGCGATACAACGTGCGGGTGCCGTAGCGGTCAGTGCCCTCGATGAAGTGCCGCCGGACGTAGGTGAACACCAGCCGGCTGCCCGGTGCGGCCGCGCGCAGTCCCTCAATCGAACCGAGCGGGGTAGCTCGCCCAGCACCCGCCGGACCGTCTTGGCCTTCAGGGCGATGTTGACCGGCAGGTCCACCTCGAAGACCGGGATGCGGACCTCACGGGTCAACCGGTAGGCGCGGGTGTCCAATCCCGCGCCGAGGATGACGACCGCGTCGATCGCCTTGATGTCGCTGAGCGCGGCTGTGAGTTTGTCGTCGATGAAATGCTTGCGGCAGGCCAGATTGGCCCAGAGCCCCGGACCGGTGAACTCCGATCCGCGGATCATCAGGCGACGGGCCGGTCCCCACCGGGTCGCGCCGACGAGCAAGCGCAGTGCGGCCGGCAAAAACAGCTCCGCGAGGTCGTCATCCACCAGCCGGCGCCCGGGCGGCTCGTTTTGTTCGACGGCTGCCAGCACCATCGGGCCGAAGGCGGTCTGCGCCACCGGGTTTCGCGGCATCGCTTACTTATTCAAGAAGCCCGCGTCCACCGGCAATGTCACTCCGGTGATATAGCGAGCCTGGTCGGACACCAGCCACGCCACCGCATTCGCGATGTCCTCGGCTTGCAGCACTTCCACCGGCAGGGCGTTGCCCAAGCTGCGCGGCTGGTCGGTCTGGGCGGCCATCTTGGCGAGCCACTCCCGGGTGAACTCGTTGTTGATCATCGGGGTTTCGACGCCGGTCGGATGGATCGAGTTGACTCGGATGTTCTGCGCTGCAAGCAGATTCGCATAGATCCGCATCAACCCCACCACGCCGTGCTTGGCGGCGGCATAGCCGACCGAGCCGGCATCGGGGCTGCCGACACCGGCCAACCCGGCGGCCGAACTGATCAGCACGATCGATCCGCCGGTGCCCTGCTTGACCATCGTCGGGATCGCGGCCTTGATGGTGTTGTAGGTGCCGGTGAGGTTGACGTCGATCACGTCGCGCCAACCGTCGTCGCCGGACTGCATCGGGGCGATGCCGGCGTTGGCGACTACGATGTCCAGGCGGCCGAACTCGTCGAGGCCCGCCTGCAGTGTCGCGGACAGCGATCCGCGGTCGCGGACGTCGCCCTGTTTGGCCACGATGCGGGCGCCGGTGTCCTCGACCAGCTTGACCGTGGCCGCCAGATCGTCGGCGGTGGCCAGCGGATAGGGCACGCTGGCGATCTGCTCGCACAGATCCACCCCGATGATGTTCGCGCCGTCGGCCGCCAGCCGGACGGCATGCGCACGGCCCTGGCCGCGCGCGGCGCCCGTGATGAAGGCGACTTTTCCCTCGAGCGGGCGGTCACTCACTTGCGGATTTGGCCTCGGAGCTGGCCCAAGTCCGGGTCGCCCGCGGGAATTGGCTGCAGCATCTTGATATCCGGCGCCCCGGCCAGGTGCTCGCCGGCCGCGCCGAACATCTTGGCGATTGCCGGCCCTGTGCTGTGGGCTTTGAGGGCTTCTTCGTCGGCCCACTGCTCGACGAAGACGAACGTGTCGCCGGTCTGGTGCAGCGAGTACAGCTGGCACCCGGGCTCGTCGTGTACCTCCGGCGCTGCGCTGGTGAGGATGTCGCGGACGGTGTCCACCGATTCGGGTTTGACGGTCATGGTGGCTACGACTACGACTGGGCCGACGACGGGCATGCTGGGGCCTCCTGAGGGGTTCCGCGAGTAGGTGGCGGCAGGGGTTCGCCTTACCGCTCGCCACCCTACTCACGCGGCCGGATGCCCGGTCGGTCAGTCTCCCGTTCGTTCCAGCGAGATGTCGAGTTGTTGTGCGGGGCACGTGTCCGCGGCATCGAAGCGGACGGATCCGCTGACCTTGGGCAGCGGACGCGAGACAGGTTGCGGGAGAACGTATTCCTCGTGTTTCACCGTCTTGGCCGTCCCGCCGTCCGGGCACTTGACCTCGGTGCGCTGCTCGAGCAGCCATTTGCCGTTGTTGAACAGCAGCGAATTGACCACCGTGGCCCCCTCGGCCAGATAGGACTTGAACGTCGCGCACTGGTCGGTGTTGCGCACGCACATGGTCTGCGCGGCAACGCGTCGCGACCCGGGCTTCGACGAAGAGTCGTGCAGAACGCTGGTCTCGTTGTAATGCCCGGTGAGGCCTTCGGGCCCCGACGGTGAGCGGGCGGCCTGTTTGCCGGGATCCGCAACCGAAACAGCCGCATCGACGTCGCCCTGGCGCGTGACGATCACCGGCGTGGATGTCGCCACGGCGCACTCCGGACTCGGGTTCATGGCCACGTAGGACGTTCCGGTCAGGGTGCCGTCGGGCTGGGGTTGCAGGATCCACGCGGTGATCGACGGGCCCTTGACGTCGCTGTCGCTGCATGCGCCGTCCTCGCGCAGCGCCGTTTGCCAATGACCGTCGACGTAGTCGAGCACCAGGTCGACCGGGGGATCCGACTTGCGCTTCGGGTCGCCGTCCGCCAGTTTCGTGGCCGTCGCGATGCACCCCGCGTCGGTGCATGTCGAGCGCAGCGCGTAGGTCCGGGTTCGCGATTTGGTGGGCTTGGGCTCACCGCCCGCCAGTTGCTGGCTTCCGTCGAAATCGAACCGGTAAATGCCGTCGAAGCTTGGCGCGGACGGCTTGGGCGGCTTCGACGCGGTCCCGGATCCGCGATCGGCGCAGGAGGCGAGCACGGCTAGTACGGCCAGACTGAGGGCGGCCACGCAGACGGTACGGAAAATGCGCATCACGGCGAGTCATTGTGTAGACCGCGGTGGGCCCGGTCAATGAACCTCGGTTGCCAGTGTGGCGGGTGGTGCAGATGATGTATTTGCGACTAGGCTTGCGGGCATGGCTAGTAAGACCGCGACCCGCTCCGGCACCCGAACGAGCAGGTCAAAGGCCGCCTCGGGGGGCGGGCCGGCCCGGCGTGGCCGCGGGCCAGCCAAGAACGCCCGACCGGCCCGAACATTAAGGCCGCGCAAACCGGCGCGCAGGCCCGCCCAGCGGCACCAGCGCTCGCTGCTGGTCGCCACCGGGCTGACGTGTGGTCGCGCCGCGCGCGCGGCCTGGCTGATGGCGGCCAGGGGCACCGGCGGTGCGGCGCGGTCGATCGGGCGGGCACGCGACATCGAGCCGGGTCACCGCCGCGACGGGATCGCGCTGGTCCTGCTGGGTCTTGCCGTCGTCGTCGCCGCGAGCTCGTGGTTCCATGCCGCCCGGCCGACCGGCGCGTGGGTGGACGCCGTGTTGCGCACGTTCATCGGTTCGGCCGTCCTAGCGCTGCCGGTGGTCACCGCCGCGGTGGCAGTGGTGCTGATGCGGACCCAGCCCAACCCCGACACGCGGCCCAGGCTGATCCTGGGCGGAAGCCTGATCGCCCTGTCGCTTCTCGGCCTGCGCCACCTGTGGTCGGGCTCGCCGGAAGACCCTGAACTGCGGCGACGGGCGGGGGGATTCATCGGTTTTGCCATCGGCGGGCCGCTGTCGGACGGGTTGACGCCCTGGATCGCGGCGCCGCTGCTGTTCATCGGCGCGTTGTTCGGGCTGCTGCTGCTGACCGGGACCACCATCCGCGAGGTGCCCGAGGTGATGCGGGCGATGTTCGGCACCCGGCTTCTCCAGCGTGAATACGCCGGCGAAGACGATTTCGGCCCCTACGAAGAGCTCGATGACCAGGAGAATTACGACCAGTCTCTGGACGAGGAGCCGTCGGCCTGGCCGTCGGCCAACATGCTCGACATCACCCCTGAACCCGACGACACGCCCACGGTCCCGGAACCGGTCGTTAGCCAAGACCCGCCGTCGCTCCCCGCGCAAACCGGACCGGCCCTCCGTCGAGGGGCTATATACGCTGCCGTCGCTGGACCTGCTGGTCGCGGGCGACCCGCCCAAAAAACGCAGCGCCGCCAACACCCAGATGGCCGACGCCATCGGGGAGGTGCTCACCCAGTTCAAGGTCGACGCTGCCGTCACCGGCTGCACCCGCGGGCCCACCGTCACGCGCTACGAGGTGGAGCTGGGGCCCGGCGTCAAGGTGGAGAAGATCACCGCGCTGCAGAAGAACATCGCCTACGCGGTGGCCACCGAGAGCGTCCGCATGCTGGCGCCGATCCCCGGCAAGTCCGCCGTCGGCATCGAGGTGCCCAACACCGACCGGGAAATGGTGCGACTGGCCGACGTGCTGACCGCGCCGTCGACGCGGCGCGACGATCACCCGCTGGTGATTGGGCTGGGCAAGGACATCGAAGGCGACTTCATCTCGGCCAACCTGGCCAAGATGCCGCACCTGCTGGTCGCCGGCTCCACCGGATCCGGCAAGTCCAGCTTCGTCAACTCGATGCTGGTGTCGCTGTTGACCCGGGCCACCCCCGAAGAGGTCAGGATGATCCTGATCGACCCGAAGATGGTGGAACTGACGCCCTACGAAGGCATTCCGCACCTGATCACGCCGATCATCACGCAGCCGAAGAAAGCGGCGGCCGCGCTGGCGTGGCTGGTCGACGAGATGGAGCAGCGCTACCAGGACATGCAGGCGTCGCGGGTGCGCCACATCGACGACTTCAACGCCAAGGTGCGATCCGGTGCCATCACGGCGCCGCTGGGCAGCCAGCGCGAGTACCGGCCCTACCCGTATGTCGTCGCGATCGTCGACGAGCTGGCCGACCTGATGATGACCGCCCCGCGGGACGTCGAGGACGCCATCGTGCGGATCACCCAGAAGGCCCGTGCCGCCGGCATCCACCTGGTGCTGGCCACCCAGCGCCCGTCCGTCGACGTCGTCACCGGGCTGATCAAGACCAATGTGCCGTCGCGGCTGGCGTTTGCGACGTCGTCGTTGATCGACAGCCGGGTGATCCTGGACCAGGCCGGCGCGGAAAAGCTGATCGGCATGGGCGACGCCCTGTTCCTGCCGATGGGCGCGAACAAAACCGTCCGGCTGCAGGGTGCCTTCATCACCGACGAGGAGATCCACGCCGTCGTCAACGCCTGCAAAGACCAGGCCGGACCCGAGTACACCGAGGGCGTCACCACCGCCAAGCCCACCGCCGAGCGCACCGACGTCGATCCGGACATCGGCGACGACATGGACGTGTTCCTGCAGGCCGTCGAGCTGGTGGTGTCCAGCCAGTTCGGCTCCACTTCGATGCTGCAGCGCAAGCTGCGGGTCGGCTTCGCCAAGGCCGGCCGGCTGATGGACCTGATGGAAACCCGCGGCATCGTCGGGCCGTCCGAAGGGTCCAAGGCGCGTGAGGTGCTGGTCAAACCCGACGAGCTGGCCGGAACGCTGGCGTTGATCCGGGGCTCCGGGGCTGGATCAGCCAACGCCGACGGATCCGACGGCAAACCCGACTTTTAGAGCACGAGCAGCATCCGGGTGTTTCCCAGGATGTTTGGCTTGACGTAGCTCAGGTCCAGGAATTCGGCGACGCCGATGTCATAGGACCGGCACATCTCCTCGAACACCTCGGCGGTGACCGGCGTCCCCTCGATTTCGGTGAAGCCGTGCCTGCCGAAGAACTCCGTCTCGAACGTCAACACGAAGATCCGCCCGAGTTGCAGCTCGCGAGCGACGTCGAGCAGCCGCTTGACGATCGCATGCCCGATGCCGTGGCCGGTCACCGCCGGGTCGACGGCGACGGTACGGATCTCGCCGAGATCAGACCAGAACACGTGTAATGCGCCGCAACCGACCACTTCGCCTTCGTGTTCGGGATGTTCAGCCACCCAGAATTCCTGGACGGCCTCGTACAGCGTCACCAGGTTCTTTTCCAGCAGGATCTTTCCGGCGTACGTGTCGACGAGGTGTTTGATCGCGGGGACGTCGGATGTTCGCGCGCGGCGGACCACCGGCCGGTTGTCTCGTGGACTTTGGGTCACGGGTAACAGTATCGACATCGGGGACGGGTGAGCTGCTCAACCGGCTATTCTGTTGCGGTGTCGGGGCAGCCGCAAGCGGGTTCGGTGGCAGGCCGCGCCCGGATCGCCAACCTTGCCAACGTCCTGACCGGCGTGCGGCTGGTGCTGGTCCCGATTTTCTTGTGCGCCTTATTCGTTGGGAATGGCCACGAGACGGTCGCGCGCATCGTCGCTTTCCTGATCTTCGCGGTTGCCTGCATCACCGACCGGTTCGACGGCCTGCTGGCCCGCAACTACGGCATGGCAACCGAATTCGGGGCGTTCGTCGATCCGATCGCCGACAAGGCTCTGATCGGGTCGGCGCTGGTCGGCCTGTCGATGCTGGGCGACTTGCCGTGGTGGGTCACGGTGGTGATCCTGACCCGCGAGGTCGGGGTCACGCTGTTGCGGTTGATGGTGATTCGCCGCGGCGTCATCCCGGCGAGTTGGGGCGGCAAACTCAAGACGCTGGTCCAGGCGGTGGCGATCGGGTTGTTCGTGCTGCCCTGGGCGAGTGAGCCGGGGAAGTTTCTGGTGGGGGCATCGGTGCTGATGGGCATCGCGATAGTGCTCACCGTGGTCACCGGTGTCGACTACGTGGTCGGGGCCGTCCGGGAAGTTCGTAGAACGAGCAACTGATCACGGGAACCATCGCAGACGCTGCCCGCGTTCAGCTAATAACGATCGCTGAACGAAGGAGACACGATGGCGTCATTGGTGCGCGAAGTCATTGGCGACGTGCTGCGGCTGGTGCGGACTTCGCAGGGCCGGACGCTGCGCGAGGTGTCCGATTCGGCGAGGGTAAGCCTCGGGTATCTGTCGGAGGTCGAACGCGGCCGCAAGGAGCCGTCGAGTGAGCTGCTCAACGCGATCTGCGACGCGCTGGAGGTCCCGCTGTCGGAGGTGCTCATCGGGGCCGGCGAGCGGATGGCCCGCGCGGAAAGTGACGCTCGTAGCGTGCCAAGCGCGAGCGGCGCCAGCATCGATGCCAGCACCAAGGTCGTTATTCCGCCGGTCGCGTCGCTGGCGGTGGCCTGAAGTCACGCCGAACCGATAAATTGAGCGGCAGGGTAAGCGCTGGGGCCTGACCCGGGTCCATCGAGCCCACACGAGAAGCGAAGGCGGAGCGAACTCATGGCCAATCCGTTCGTCAAGGCGTGGAAGTACCTGATGGCGCTGTTCAGCTCCAAGATCGACGATTATGCCGACCCCAAGGTGCAGATTCAGCAGGCCATCGAGGAAGCACAGCGCACGCATCAGGCGCTGACCCAGCAGGCGGCGCAGGTGATCGGCAACCAGCGTCAACTCGAGATGCGGCTCAACCGCCAGCTGGCCGACATCGAGAAGCTGCAGGTCAACGTGCGCCAGGCACTGACGCTGGCCGACCAGGCCACCGGCGCGGGGGACGCCGCCAAGGCCCTCGAGTACAACAACGCCGCCGAGGCGTTCGCGGCGCAGCTGGTGACCGCCGAGCAGGGTGTCGAAGACCTCAAGTCGCTGCACGACCAGGCGCTGTCGGCGGCGGCGCAGGCCAAGAAGGCCGTCGAACGCAACGCGATGGTGCTGCAGCAGAAGATCGCCGAGCGCACCAAGCTGCTCAGTCAGCTCGAGCAGGCGAAGATGCAGGAGCAGGTCAGCGCGTCGCTGCGGTCGATGAGTGAGCTCGCCGCGCCGGGCAACACCCCGAGCCTCGACGAGGTGCGCGAGAAGATCGAACGCCGGTACGCCAACGCGCTCGGTTCGGCCGAGCTCGCGCAGAGTTCGGTGCAGGGCCGCATGCTCGAGGTCGAGCAGGCCGGCGTGGAGATGGCCGGGCATTCCCGGCTGGAGCAGATCCGCGCCTCGATGCGCGGCGAAGCGCTGCCGGCGGGCGGATCCGCTGCCTCTCCTGGAGCCACCCCGGCCACGCCGGCGACCGGCACCACCGGCGGGCCGGTGGCCGAGAAACCTTTCGGTCAATAGCACGGCGGACGATCCGGCATGGCGGTGAAGGCTACCCAGCGCGGGCCGCGGCACGCGGTGCTGCAGCGTGGATTGGACACCGCCGCCGACCTTGCCGAGTTCGTGGCAGCGAAGATCAGCGCCGCGGCGGATCCGCGGGCGCGACTGTTGCGCCGACGCCGCCGCGCGCTGCGGTGGGGCCTGATATTCGCCGCCGGGTGCGTGTTTTGGGCGGTGGCGACCGCGGTGCTGGCGGCCTGGGGCTGGTTCGCGCTGCTGCTGCAGATCACCGGTTTCATCGCGGCCGTGCAGGCGATTCCGGCGACATTGCTGCTGCTGCGCTACCGCTGGTTGCGCTCGGAGCCGCTGCCGGCGCCGCGGCCGGCTAACGCGCGGCGATTGCCCCCGCCCGGTTCGGCCGCGCGACCCGCGATGTCCGCGCTGGGCGCCTCCGAGCGCGGGTTCTTCTCGTTGATGGGCGTGCTGGAACGCGGTGCCATGTTGCCGCCCGACGAAATCCGCGACTTGAGCGCAGCCGCCAACCGGACGTCGGCCGCGATGTCGTCCACCGCCGCCGAGGTGGTGTCGATGGAGCGGGCGGCGCACCACTCGGAATCGTCACGGTCGTATCTGGTGCCCACGATCAATGCGTTCACCGCGCAGTTGAGCTCAGGTGTGCGTCAGTACAACGAAATGGTCACCGCCGCAGCGCAATTGGTGTCGTCAGCGAACGGCGATACCGCGTTGGCGACTTCGCAGCAGCGGTACCGCGCCGAGCTGGCCGAGGCTACCGATCGGCTGCTCGGCTGGGCGCAGGCGTTTGACGAACTCGGTGGATTGCCCCGCCGCTAAAAACTGGCTCTGAGCGACGGCAGCGCGAGCCCCGCGATGCCGCGCAGGGTCGCCTTGACCATGTCGAACATGTCAAAGTAGTCCCGCCACAGCGTGATTCGCCCGTCGTGCACCTCGAACACGCCGCACACCCAGAACTGCAGCCGCAGCGGTCCGAAAATCAGCGCGTCGCTGCGTTCGGTGAGCACCGCGGCGCCGTCGGCGGCGATTCGGTGGATCTTCACCTCGACACGCATGCGGCCTTCCATCCGGCGGAAGAGTTTCATCGCCCGATGGCGGCCATGGATCGCCGGCAGCCCGACGTTTTCGTAGACGAGATTGTCGTCCAGCGCCGCGTCGGCTCCCTCGAAGTCTTCGTCCTGCAGCGCGTTCAGGAAACCTTCGACGGTGCGGATACTTTCATCAGTTTCCGGAGATGTCTGTGACAGGTCGGTCATGCTCGCCAGCGTACGACTCGGCGGCTATGGCAGGGTAGGGCGGTGCGCGTCGCCGTCGTTGCCGGGCCGGATCCGGGGCACTCGTTTCCGGCGATCGCGCTGTGTCGGCGGTTCACCGAAGCGGGCGACGAGCCCACTCTGTTCACCGGGGTGGAGTGGATCCAAGCCGCCCGCGATGCAGGGGTCAACACCGTCGAGTTGGACGGGCTCGCGGCGCTGGACGACGATGTCGACGCGGGCGCCAGGATCCACCGCCGTGCGGCGCGGATGGCCGTGCTCAACGTGCCGGCGCTGCGCGACCTGGCGCCCGATCTGGTGGTCTCCGACGTCATCACGGCCGGCGGTGGAATGGCCGCCGAGCTGCTGGCGATCCCGTGGATCGAGCTCAACCCGCATCCGCTCTACCTGCCGTCCAAGGGGCTGCCGCCGATCGGCAGCGGCCTGGCGCCGGGCACGGGCGTGCGGGGCCGGTTGCGCGATGCCGTGATGCGGGCCCTGACCGCGCGGTCGTGGCGTGCCGGCATCAAGCAGCGCGCGGCCGCCCGGCTCGAGATCGGGCTGCCGGCCGTCGACCCGGGACCGCTGCGACGCCTCATCGCCACGCTGCCCGCGTTGGAGGTTCCCCGTCCGGACTGGCCGGAAGAGGCCGTGGTGGTGGGGCCGTTGCACTTCGAGCCCACCGACCGGGTGCTTGCGATCCCGTCCGGCTCGGGACCGGTGGTGGTGGTCGCGCCGTCGACCGCGCTGACCGGGACTACCGGATTGGCGGAGCTGGCGCTGGGTTGCCTGACGCCGGGGGAGACGCTGCCAGCGGGATCGCGTCTGGTGGTGTCGCGCTTGGACGGCGCGGAGCTGGCGGTGCCGCCCTGGGCGACGGTCGGGCTGGGACGCCAGGCCGAGCTGTTGCAGCACGCCGACGTGGTGATCTGCGGCGGCGGGCACGGCATGGTGGCCAAGACGCTGCTGGCCGGGGTTCCTCTGGTGGTGGTGCCCGGCGGCGGGGATCAATGGGAGATGGCCAATCGGGTGGTACGGCAGGGCAGTGCGCGGCTCATTCGGCCGCTGACCGCCGAGGCGCTGGTGGACGCGGCCGGCGAGGTGCTGTCGTCACCGCGATATCGCCAGGCCGCTCAAACCGCCGCCGCCAGCATCGCCGAGGTCGCCGATCCGGTCCGGGTGTGCCACGAGGCGCTGGCTTTGGCCGGATGATGCTCTCGGTATGTTGGCGGGCGTGCGGCTGACGGAGTTCAACGACCGGGTGGTTTTGCGGTTCGGCGCGACTTACGGGGCGTCGGTGCTGGTCGACCACGTGTTCACCGGTTTCGGCGGCCGCACCGCCGCGCAGGCGATCGAGGACGGCGTCGAGCCCCGCGACGTCTGGCGGGCGTTGTGCGTCGACTTCGACGTGCCCCGCGAGCAATGGTGATGACTGGTGATCTCTACAGCGGGCAGTCGCCGCATGTGCCCCCGTCGGGGATGCGGTAGTACAGGCAGCAGCTGCGACGCCGGAAGCCCAGATCGCTGCCGATGATCACCCCGGATCCGGTCAGTCTGCCGGTGTCCAGCAGCGAATGGGTGACGCCGGCGATCGACTCGCGCAGGTCGGGTCGCACCGCACGCATTGCCTTTGCGGCTCCGACGAGTGCGGACGCGATGTTGCCGGACAGCAGGCCGGGCGCCAGCTTCACCCGCAGGCCGGCCTCGAGCGGTTCCATGTGCTGTTGCACGACGGCGCGGTACAGCAACTCCGGCGAAGGCGCCAGGCGCTCACCGACGGGTTCGGGCAGCCGCAGCTGGGCCCCGTCGTCGGCGCGCTGCAGCCCGGTCAGGTCCGGGATGACGCCGTGGCCCAGAGCGCAGGCGAGGACGGGCGACCACAGCCGGGCGGCATGGCCGAGGTGGACCAAAGAGGCGCCGATCCGCGACTCGCTGGTGCGGTAGCGCCTGACGGTGGCTTCGATCAAATCCGCGTAGCCGGCGGCGTAGGACTGGCCGACCGGATGCCATCCCGCTGCGGCTGAATCATCTGAGCCCACGGTCAACGCGAAAAACCCTCCATAGGAGGAGACGTCGGACAGCTCCCGGGAGATGTTCATGTGCTCTTCGGCAGCTGATACTGCCACACGCGGCGTGTCGAACTTGAATCGAACAGGTGTTCGTCTACTGTGGTGATCATTCGGAGATACCGACTTGTCGGTGGCCTTCTCTAGTGTCACGGCCAACCGACCGACACCGGTCATTCGAACACCGACTACAGGAGAAGCAACATGGCGCAAGTCCCCGATCGTGAGAAGGCTCTCGAGCTGGCGATGGCCCAGATCGAGAAGAGCTACGGCAAAGGTTCGGTGATGCGCCTCGGTGACGAGGTGCGTCAGCCGATCTCGGTCATTCCGACCGGATCCATCGCCCTGGACGTGGCCCTGGGCATCGGCGGCCTGCCGCGCGGCCGGGTCGTGGAGATCTACGGTCCGGAGTCCTCGGGTAAGACCACCGTCGCGCTGCACGCGGTGGCCAATGCCCAGGCGGCCGGCGGCGTCGCGGCGTTCATCGACGCCGAGCACGCCTTGGACCCGGACTACGCCAAGAAGCTCGGCGTCGACACCGATTCCCTGCTGGTCAGCCAGCCCGACACCGGTGAACAGGCCCTCGAGATCGCCGACATGCTGATCCGCTCCGGCGCGCTCGACATCGTGGTCATCGACTCGGTGGCGGCTCTGGTGCCGCGCGCGGAGCTCGAAGGCGAGATGGGGGACAGCCATGTCGGACTGCAGGCCCGGCTGATGAGCCAGGCGCTGCGGAAAATGACTGGCGCGCTGAACAATTCGGGAACCACGGCGATCTTCATCAACCAGCTCCGCGAAAAGATCGGCGTAATGTTCGGGTGCATGAATTACTCCACCCGGGTAACCCTTGCCGACGGCAGTAGCGAGAAGATCGGCAAGATCGTCAACAACAAGATGGACGTCGAGGTGTTGTCCTACGATCCCGCGACCGACCAGATCGTGCCTCGTAAGGTCATGAACTGGTTCAACAACGGCCCTGCCGAACAGTTCCTGCAGTTCACCGTCGAAAAATCCCACGGCAACGGCAAATCGCAGTTCGCCGCCACGCCCAACCACCTGATCCGCACACCCGGTGGCTGGACCGAAGCCGGCGACCTCAACACCGGAGATCGGGTGCTGGCTAGCGAACCCCATCTGCTCAGCGACCAGCAGTTTCAGGTGGTGATGGGTTCGCTGATGGGTGACGGGAACCTCTCGCCCAATCTGCGCGACCGCAACGGTGTTCGATTCCGGTTGGGACACGGCGCTAAGCAGCTCGATTACCTGCAATGGAAGACCGCACTGATGGGCAATATCCGGCATACGGTGCGGGAGGATCCCAAAGGCGCGCGCTTTGTCGACTTCACTCCACTGGCAGAGCTTGCCGAGTTACGGCGCGCGGTGTACCTCGGAGACAGCAAGAAGGTCTTCTCCGAGGAGTACCTCAAAGCCCTGACCCCGCTGGCCCTGGCCATCTGGTACATGGATGACGGCTCATTCAGTCTGCGCTCCAAAGGAATCCAGCAACGCACCGCTGGTGGTAGCGGGCGTATCGAGATCTGTGTGGAGGCCATGACCGAAGGTACGCGGGTACGGTTGTGCGACTACCTGCGCGACAATCACGGATTGGATGTGCGCCTGCGCTCCGCCGGCTCGGCCGGCAAGGCGGTGCTGGTGTTCTCGACAGCGGCATCGGCCAAGTTCCAGGCGCTGATAGCGCCCTACATGGCCCCGTCTATGGAGTACAAATTGCTGCCCAGGTTCTGCGGTCAAAGCACTGTGTCCCCCCAATTCGTCGCGCCGACGCAGCGGCTGGTACCGGCTCGGGTGCTGGATGTGCATGTCAAGCCGCACACTCGATCGATGAATCGGTACGACATCGAGGTCGAGGGCAATCACAACTACTTCGTCGACGGAGTAATGGTGCACAATTCGCCCGAAACGACCACTGGCGGAAAGGCTTTGAAGTTCTACGCGTCGGTGCGCCTGGATGTGCGGCGGATCGAGACGCTCAAGGACGGCACCGATGCGGTCGGCAACCGCACCCGGGTCAAGGTCGTCAAAAACAAGGTGTCGCCACCGTTCAAGCAGGCCGAGTTCGACATCCTCTACGGCAAGGGCATCAGCAAGGAGGGCTCGCTGATCGACATGGGTGTCGAACAGGGCTTCATCCGCAAGTCCGGTGCCTGGTTCACCTACGAGGGTGAGCAGCTCGGTCAGGGCAAGGAGAACGCCCGCAACTTCTTGCTGGAGAACGCCGACACTGCCAACGAGATCGAGAAGAAGATCAAGGAAAAGCTCGGCATTGGCGCGGTCGTGACCGATGAAGACGTCCTGCCCGCCCCCGTCGACTTCTGAGCCACCTCGCGAGGAGCTGGCGCGGGCACTGTGCCTGCGCCTGCTCACCGCGAGGGCGCGAACGCGAGCCGAGTTGTCGGGTCAGCTGGCAAAGCGCGGCTATCCCGACGACATCCGTGACCGGGTATTGGATCGGCTGGCGGCCGCCGGCCTGGTGGACGATGCCGACTTCGCCGAGCAGTGGGTGCGGTCGCGGCGGGCGAACTCGGGAAAGAGCAAGCGCGCGTTGGCTGCCGAGTTGCACGCCAAGGGCGTCGACAACGACGTGGTCACCACGGCGCTGGGCGGCCTGGATGCCGCTGCCGAGCGGGAGCGGGCCGAGCAGCTGGTCCGGGCCAGGCTGCGCCGCGAGGCGCTGGGCGAGGACGACACGCGGGTGAGCCGCAGGCTGGCGGCGATGCTGGCGCGTCGTGGGTACAGCCAGACACTGGCGGGTGAGGTCGTCGTCGCGGAGCTGGCCGCCGAACGGGAACGCCGCCGCGTCTAGCTGCGGGTTAATCCGGTGGCCCCAGGTCGCCGTACCATGGCCCCGTGACTTCCCCCGTGACTTCGCTGGCGGCTCCGGCGCGCACCTACCAGGTGCGCACCTACGGCTGCCAGATGAACGTTCACGACTCCGAGCGGCTGGCCGGCCTGCTCGAAGCGGCCGGCTACCAACGGGCAGCCGACGATGCCGACGCGGACGTGGTGGTCTTCAACACCTGCGCGGTCCGGGAGAACGCCGACAACAAGCTGTACGGCAACCTCAGCCACCTGGCTCCGCGCAAGCGCGGCAATCCCGACATGCAGATCGCCGTGGGCGGTTGCCTGGCCCAAAAGGACCGGGACACGGTGCTGCGCAAGGCGCCGTGGGTCGACGTCGTTTTCGGCACGCACAACATCGGATCGCTGCCCACGCTGCTCGAGCGGGCCCGGCACAACAGGGCCGCGCAGGTCGAGATCGCCGAGGCGCTGCAGCAGTTCCCGTCGGCGTTGCCCAGCGCCCGCGAATCCGCTTATGCTGCTTGGGTTTCCATCTCGGTCGGATGCAACAACAGCTGCACCTTCTGCATCGTGCCGTCGTTGCGGGGCAAGGAGGTCGACCGCAGTCCCGCCGACATCCTGGCCGAGGTGCGGTCGCTGGTCGACGACGGCGTGCTCGAAGTCACGCTGCTGGGGCAGAACGTCAACGCCTACGGCGTCTCCTTCGCCGACCCGGCGCTGTCCCGCAATCGCGGCGCCTTCGCCGAGTTGCTGCGCGCCTGCGGACGCATCGACGGGCTGGAACGCGTCCGGTTCACCTCCCCGCATCCTGCCGAGTTCACCGACGACGTCATCGACGCGATGGCGCAGACGCCCAATGTCTGTCCCGCCCTGCACATGCCGCTGCAGTCCGGATCCGACCGGGTCCTGCGCGCGATGCGGCGGTCCTACCGCGCCGAGCGCTATCTCGGCATCATCGAGCGGGTCCGGGCGGCGATGCCGCAGGCCGCCATCACGACCGATCTGATCGTGGGGTTCCCCGGCGAGACCGAAGAAGACTTCGCGGCCACGCTTGACGTGGTGCGGCGGGCCGAATTCGCCGCCGCGTTCACCTTCCAGTACTCCAAGCGGCCGGGCACCGCCGCCGCCGAACTGCCCGGCCAACTGCCGAAAGCCGTTGTGCAGGAACGCTATGAACGCCTGGTCGCGCTGCAGGAGCAGATCTGCATGGACGGCAATCGCGCACTGATCGGCCAGACCGTCGAACTGCTGGCCGCCACCGGGGAGGGACGCAAAGACGCCGCAACGGCGCGCATGAGCGGGCGCGCGCGCGACGGCCGGCTGGTGCACTTCACGGCCGACCACCGGGTGCGGCCCGGCGACATCGTCACCGCGGTGATCACCGACGCGGCGCCGCACCACCTCATCGCCGACGCGGGCATCCTGACACACCGCGGCACGCGTGCCGGTGATGCACACGCCGCCGGGCAGCGCCCCCGCGGTGTCGGTCTGGGCATGCCCGGTGTCGGGCAGTCCGCCGCCCCGGTCGAACCCCTCGCGTGTGCGCAATGAGTGGCGGGGACTTCGACGCCTTCCGGACCGAGATCGAAGCGGCCGAACGCCGGGTTGCGCGTGAGATCGAGCCCGGCGCACGGGCCGTCGTAGTCGCCATCCTGGTGTTCGTCCTGCTGGGATCGTTCGTCCTGCCGCACACCGGCAATGTGCGCGGATGGGACGTGCTGTTCGGCAGCCACGGCGCCGGCCCAGCCGCGGTGGCCCTGCCCTCGCGGGTGTTCGCCTGGTTGGCGCTGGTGTTCGGCATCGGTTTCTCCATGCTGGCGCTGATGACGCGCCGCTGGGCGCTGTCCTGGGTCGCGTTGGCCGGTTCGGCGATAGCCAGCGGGGCCGGGCTGTTGGCGGTGTGGTCGCGCCAGACCGCGCCCGCCGGGCATCCGGGCCCCGGCATAGGACTGATCGTCGCGTGGATCAGCGTGCTGCTGTTGACATTTCACTGGGCCCGCGTGGTGTGGTCGCGCACCATCGTGCAACTGGCGGCCGAGGAGCAACGGCGGCGGGTGGTGGCGCAGCAGCAGTCCCGGACGCTGCTCGACAGTCTGCAAACCGACGAGCGCACCGACGCCGAGGCGCCTCCGGAGGAGCCGGAGCCCGGCCGCTAGGACCTGCGGGTCAGCGCTTCGGCGGCCGCGTCGGCCCATTGCCGCCACTGCTCGGCGTTGGCCCTCGCCTCGTCGGCTTCTTTGGTCCGGCCGGCGGTCGCTGCCTTTTGCGCCTGTCGTTCGAACTGTTCGGCCCGGGTTCGGAACTGTTCGGCGCGGGCCTGCGCCTGTGGGTCCGACCAGTCCGATTCGCCGGCGTCGCGCACCTTCTTCTCGATGGCGCGCAGCCGCCGCTCCAGATCCGCGGACCGTTCCCGGGGCACCCGCCCGATCGCGTCCCATTTGTCGGCGATCGACCGCAGCGCCGCCCGGGCGGCGTCGTGGTTGGTGGTGTCGAGCTTTTCCGCCTCAGCCAACAGCGCCTCTTTGGCGGTGGCGTTGACCTGAAGTTCCGCGTCCTTGTCCGCGGTCGCGGCGTTGCGTGCGGTGAAGAACGAGTCCTGGGCGGCTTTGAAGCGTCGCCACAGCGCGTCGTCGACCTCCCTGGTGGTCCGTCCCGCCGCTTTCCATTCGGTGAGCAGCTTGCGGAACTCGGCGCTGGTGGCGGCCCAGTCCGTCGACTCGGACAGCTCTTCGGCCTGCTCGCAGAGGCGTTCCTTGGACTGCCGAACCCCCGAACGCTCCCGGTCCAGCTCGGCGAAGTGGGACCCGCGTCGCCGGTTGAACGATTCCCGGGCCGCCGAATAGCGCTTCCACAACGCGTCGTCGACCTTGCGGTCCAGGCCGGTGATCGTCTTCCATTCGTCGAGGATTTCGCGCAGCCGGTCGCCGGCGATCTTCCATTCGGTCGAGTTGGCGGCCAGGTCCTCGGCCTCGGCCGCCAGCGCCTCCTTGCGAGCGGTCTGAGCGGCCCGATGCTCGTCGCGCCGGGAGCGCACCGCGGTGACGATGACCTCGATCCGCGCGACCAGGTTCGTCAACCGGTCCGCGAGCGCGTCGAGGTCGCCCAACACGCAGGCCGTCGGCAACGTCTCGCCCAGCGCGATCGCATTGGCCTTGATCTTGCGGGCATCGCCCGTGCCCGAGGTCAGCCGCTCCTCCATCAGCGTGATCTCGGTGCTCAGATCCTCGAAGCGACGGCCGAAGTAGGCGAAGGCGGCTTCGGGGTCGCCCGCCTGCCAGGATCCGATGTTGCGCTCGCCGGCCCCGGTGACCAGCCATACGGTGCCGTCGTCGTCGACGCGCCCGAACTGGTGCGGATCGCTGGGCGTATGCGCTGCCACCAGGTAGGCGGGGGGTCGCGGCGCCGGCCGGGCGCCGGGACGCGGTCCAGGCCGTGGCGCCGGCTTGGGGGGAACATTGGTGCTGGTGGGAGGGGTGGGGTCGGGGGTCATGCGGTTGTCACCTGCCCTTTGTCTTCTACGCGCGGTCGCCATCCCGCGCACCTGCCGCGCTAAGCGGCACCTCGTACGGTCGTTGGAAGCTGCGATGCGGACCCCCGCATCGGTTCCAACAGTATTGAAGCAGCTTCGCGAGCCCCGCGCGGCACCTTCGTTGCGGCCGCTGATATCACGGCGTGTACGGCCGGGTAACAACTCGGCGTCGGGCAGCGGAACCGGCGGGCATTGGCCGGTAGCGTGACGGAGAACCGCATTCGGGGCCTTCGGGGGAAGGGTTCATCATCGCGAAAGTGGATATCGCGGCATTGCTCGCGCTGGTCGCCGCGTTGGTATCGGGCATCGGTGACGTGGTCCGCCAGCGCTCCGCGCAGGAGATCACCGACGAGCAGGTCGGCCACGTCGAGCTGCTGCGGATGTCGTTGCGCGACATGAAGTGGTGGCTGGGCGGAGGGGCGGCCGTGGTCAGCGCCGCGCTGCAGGCCATCGCGCTGGGCCTGGGCTCGGTGGTGCTGGTGCAGGCCCTGCAGGTGACGGCGCTGCTGTTCGCGCTGCCGGTCTATGCCTGGCTGACCAAACAGGGGTTGACCCGCCGGCAATGGGTGTGGGCGGTGCTGCTGGCCGGCGCGGTGGCGGTGTTCGTCACGGTCGGTGACCCGGCCGCCGGCTACCAGCGGGCCCCGATCCAGACCTGGGCCGTGGTGGCCCTGGTGATCGGCCCGGCGATGGTGTTCTGCGTGTGGGGTGCCCGGATCTGGTCGGGCACGGTGGCGGCGGTGCTGCTGGCGGTGGTGTCGGCGTCGTCGTGGGCGTTGTTCGCGGTGTTCACCAAGGCCATCGTCGACGTGCTGGGCCAGGGTTTCGGTGCGCTGCTGCGCACGCCCGAGCTGTATGGCTGGCTGCTGGTCGCGGTGCTCGGGACGGTGTTTCAGCAGTCGTCGTTTCGCGCCAGCTCACTGACCGCGTCGTTACCGACGATGACGGTGACCGAGCCGGTGGTGGCGTCGCTGCTGGGTGTCACCGTGCTGGGTGAGACGCTGGGCGCCGATGGCCCGCAGCTGACCGCGTTGGTGGCCGCGGTGATCGTGGTGATTGTCGCGACCACGGCGCTGGCCCGCGGTGAAGCCGCCTCTATGGCGGCCGGCAAGGCGGCCGACGAGGAGTGGCGCGTCATCACCGGCCGCATACCCGTGCCGGCACCCGACGTCCGTTCCCCGGTCACAGCCGTCGCAGCCGGCCGCGCCTAGCTGTACCTTCACCTTTACCCAGGTTGCGCATAGGTTTTACATAGGTCGATGGGGTCGAGGCCGCGGCCCGGTAGCACTACAGTTCTTGTTGAACTGTTATCGAACCGCGCGTGTACTCAAGGCTTCCCGCGGGAACGCTGTTCCGAACACTAGTGAGGGGGCGCGGATGTCGAAGGTGGACATCGCGGCACTGATCGCCCTATGCGCGGCGCTGTTCTCCGCGATCGGCGACGTGATCCGGCAACGCTCCGCTCAGGAAATCACCGATAAAGAGGTGGGTCACCTCGAGCTGTTCCTCATGTCGTTGCGAGACACCCGGTGGTGGCTGGGCGGCGCGGCGGCAATCACCAACTACAGCCTGCAGGCCGCGGCCCTGGCCTGGGGTTCCGTGGTGCTGGTGACGGCGTTGCAGGTGACGGCGCTGCTGTTCGCCCTGCCGATCTATGCCCGGCTGACCCATAAGCGGGTGACCCGCTGGGAGTGGACGTGGGCGGTAGTACTGGCCGGTTCGCTGGCGGTGGTGATCATCGTCGGGGACCCGGAGTCCGGGAAGGAGCGGGCGTCGCTGGGGACCTGGGCCATTGTGGCCGCGGTCATGGGCCCGGTCTTGGTGTCGTGTGTGCTGGCCGCGCGGGTCTGGCGTGGTCGTCCGGCGGCCGCGGTGCTGCTGGCCGTGGTGGCGGGTTCGTCGTTGGCGCTTTTCGCGGTGCTGACGAAGGGCATCGTCGAGGTGGCCGAAGGCGGTGTCGGGGCCGTCCTGCGGTCATGGGAGTTCTTCCCCTGGCTCCTGGTGGCCCTGGCCGGGATGATCTTCCAGCAGGCGGCCTTCCGCGCCGGTGCGCTGACCGCCTCGTTGCCGACAATGACCGTGTGCAAGCCCGTGGTCGCCGGTGCGCTCGGGGTCATCTTGCTGAGTGAGACATTTGACGTCGACGGCCCCGAGGTGTTTGTGCTGATCGCGGCGGTGACGATGGTCATCGTCGCGACCGTTGGCCTGGCGCGCGGCGAGGCCGCCTCGATGGCGGCCGAACCCGGGTCGGACCGCAAAATCGGCGGACCTTCAGTTGACGGCGCGGAAAGCCCTGCCATCACACCGGGATCGGTCGGACAGACCTAGTTCCGCAGGCGTTAGTTTGGTGGCGTGTTGAGCGCCATCGCGATCGTTCCGTCGGCGCCGGTGCTCGTCCCCGAATTGGGCAGGGCGGCCGAGCTGGCGGACCTGCGGGCGGCGGTGCTGGCGGCGGCCGCTTTGCTGCCGCCGCGCTGGATCGTCATCGGAACCGGCGGTGCCGACGCCGTCATCGACCCCGACTCGGTGGGTACCTTCGCGGGCTTCGGAGCAGAGGTGCGGGTCGGACTCTCACCAGGAGCAGCTCAGTCACCGGCCGCATTGCCGCTGTGTGCGCTGATCGCCGGCTGGGTGCGTGGTCAGGCCCGGCCCAAGGCCGATGCGCAGGTCCGCGTCTACCGCAGCGACCACAATGTCGACAGCGCGGTGGCCCGCGGCCGGCAACTGCGCGCCGAGATCGACCGGGCGACCGAACCGATCGCTGTGCTGGTCGTCGCCGACGGCGCGAACACCCTGACCGAAAGGGCCCCCGGCGGCTACGACCCCGGCGCCGCCGAGGTGCAACTGGCCCTTGACGACGCGCTGGCCGGCGGTGACGTGACCGCCCTGAGCCGGCTGCCCGGCCAGATCCTGGGTCGGGTCGCATTTCAGGTGCTGGCCGGCCTGACGGAGCCGGGCCCGCGAACGGCCAAGGAGCTCTATCGGGGAGCGCCCTACGGCGTGGGGTACTTCGCCGGCGTCTGGCAGCCGTGAGACCCCTCGCGATCATCGGCCCGACGGGAACCGGTAAGTCGCAGCTGGCGCTCGACTTTGCAGAACGCGTCGGCTGCCCCGCGGAAATCGTCAATGCCGACGCGATGCAGCTTTACCGCGGCATGAACATCGGAACCGCGAAGCTGCCCGTCGCGGCGCGCCGCTGCATCCCGCACCATCAACTCGACGTGCTGCACGTCACCGAAACCGCGACCGTGGCCCGCTATCAGCACGCCGCCACCGCGGATATCGAGGCGATCGCGGCCCGGGGAGCGGTGCCGGTCGTGGTCGGCGGTTCGATGCTCTACATCCAGTCGCTGCTCGACGACTGGTCATTTCCCGCCACCGACCCCACCGTGCGCGCGCGCTGGGAGCAGCGACTCGCCGAGGTCGGAGTGGCTGACCTGCACGCCGAACTGGCCCGCCGCGACCCGGCCGCCGCCGCGGCCATCCTGCCCACCGACGGCCGGCGCACGGTGCGCGCCCTCGAGGTGGTCGAGCTCACCGGCCAGCCGTTCGCCGCGTCGGCGCCGCGCATCGGCGCACCGCGATGGGACACCGCCATTGTCGGATTAGACTGTGACACAACAATTCTCGATGAACGACTGGCCCGGCGCACTGACGCGATGTTCGACCAGGGCCTGGTCGAGGAGGTGCGCGCGCTGCTGGGCGACGGCCTGCGCGGCGGGGTTACCGCGTCACGTGCGCTGGGCTACGCCCAGGTGATCGCGGCCCTGGACGCCGGCGGCACCGCCGAGCTGCTGCGCGACGCGCGGGAGCAGACGTTCGTGGGCACCCGCCGCTACGTGCGACGGCAGCGCTCGTGGTTTCGCCGCGACCACCGGGTGCACTGGCTCGACGTGGCAGAGCGCGCCAGCCTGGTCGACGGTGCCTTGCAGGCCTGGCGGCACGTATCCTGATCAAGTGGAATTCGCCAAGGGCCACGGCACCCAGAACGACTTCGTGCTGCTGCCCGACATCGAAGCTCGGGTCGCCGTGTCCGCTGCCCGGGTCGCCGCGTTGTGCGACCGGCGCCGCGGCTTGGGCGCCGACGGCGTGTTGCGGGTGACCACCGCGGCTGCCGCCGCGGCGGCCGGCGTGCTCGATCGCCTGCCCGACGGGGTCAGCGCCGATGACTGGTACATGGATTACCGCAACGCCGACGGGTCGATGGCGCAGATGTGCGGCAACGGTGTGCGGGTGTTCGCGCATTACCTGCGTGCCAGCGGCCTGGAGGCCCGCGACGAGTTCGTCGTCGGGTCACTGGCGGGCCCGCGACTGGTCACCCTGCACCACGTCGATGCCACCAACGCCGACGTCACCGTCGACATGGGCAAGGCCAACCGGCTGGGTGTGGGGGAGGCCGTGATCGGCGGGCGGCGGTTCGCCGGCATGGCGATAGACGTGGGCAACCCGCACCTGGCCTGCCTGGACCCGGAACTGACCGCCGAAGGACTTGCGGCGTTGGACGTCGCGGCGCCCGTTGACTTCGATCACGCGCAATTCCCGGACGGGGTCAATGTCGAGGTGCTCACCGCCCCGGCCGGCGGCGTGACCCGGATGCGCGTGCACGAGCGCGGGGTGGGTGAAACCCGCTCCTGCGGTACCGGGACGGTCGCCGCGGGCGTCGCCGCGCTGGCCTTCGACGGCGCCGACACCGGCAGCCTCACCGTCCGCGTCCCGGGCGGTGACGTCGTGGTCACCGTCACCAACGCGACCAGCTATTTGCGCGGACCGTCGGTGCTGGTAGCCCGCGGCGAGATCGCGGACGCCTGGTGGGACGCACTGTAATTCGGATGCGTCGCTACCCGCGACGTGCCACCATCGAAAGTGGTTATGACTTTTCCTGATTCGCCCGACACGGGCCCTGTAGACCCGGCACCCAGCATCGGCGAGCTTGCGCTCGAAGACCGATCGGCGCTGCGCCGGGTCGCCGGGCTGTCCACCGAACTCGCCGACGTCTCCGAGGTCGAATACCGCCAGCTTCGGCTGGAGCGCGTGGTGCTGGTGGGGGTGTGGACCGAGGGCAGCGCCGCCGACAACCAGGCCAGCATGGCCGAACTGGCCGCGCTGGCCGAGACCGCCGGCTCACAGGTGCTCGAAGGGCTCATCCAGCGCCGCGACCGGCCCGACCCGTCGACCTACATCGGTTCGGGCAAGGCGGCCGAACTGCGCGAAGTGGTCGTGGCGACCGGCGCCGACACCGTCATCTGCGACGGTGAACTGTCCCCGGCGCAGCTGACCGCGCTGGAGAAGGCGGTCAAGGTCAAGGTCATCGACCGCACCGCGCTGATCCTGGACATCTTCGCCCAGCACGCGACCAGCCGGGAGGGCAAGGCGCAGGTGTCGCTGGCGCAGATGCAGTACATGCTGCCGCGGCTGCGTGGCTGGGGTGAATCGATGTCTCGGCAGGCCGGTGGCCGCGCCGGCGGCAGCGGCGGCGGGGTGGGCCTGCGCGGTCCCGGTGAGACCAAGATCGAAACCGACCGGCGCCGCATCCGCGAGCGGATGGCCAAGCTGCGCCGCGAGATCAACGCGATGAAGCAGGCCCGCGACACCCAGCGCAGCCGCCGGCTGCGCAGCGAGACACCGTCGATCGCCATCGTCGGCTACACCAATGCGGGCAAATCCAGCCTGCTCAACGCGCTGACCGGCGCGGGGGTGCTGGTCCAGGACGCGCTGTTCGCCACCCTGGAACCCACCACCCGTCGTGCTGAGTTCGAAGACGGACGCCCATTTGTGCTCACCGACACCGTCGGGTTCGTGCGGCACCTGCCCACCCAGTTGGTCGAGGCGTTCCGCTCCACGCTGGAGGAGGTCGTCGACGCCGACCTGTTGGTGCACGTCGTCGACGGCTCCGACGTCAATCCGCTGGCCCAGATCAACGCGGTCCGGCAGGTGATCTCTGAGGTGATCGCGGACCATAACGGGGATTCGCCCCATGAACTGCTGGTGGTGAACAAGATCGACGCCGCGAGCGATCTGATGCTGGCCAAGCTTCGTCACGCCCTGCCCGGCGCGGCGTTCGTCTCCGCGCGCACCGGCGACGGCATCGACGCGTTGCGCCGGCGGATGTCCGAGCTCGCCGCTCCCACCGACACCGCCGTGGACGTGGTGATCCCCTACGACCGGGGCGACCTGGTGGCCCGGGTGCACGCCGATGGGCGGGTGCAGCAGGCGGAGCACAACCCCGACGGGACGCGGATCAAGGCCCGCGTCCCGGTCGCGCTGGCCGCCAGCCTGCGGGAGTTCGCCGCGCACTGACCACCCGGAGCAGGCGGTCCGCCGACCAACCGCCCGGTTGGTATATGTTGGGCGGCAGAGTTCCCGTTCGCCGGAGGGTCAGCCATGAACAGTGCCGTCAAGTACCAGCGCACTCTTTTCGAACCCGAGCATGAATTGTTTCGCGAGTCCTATCGGGCCTTCCTCGATCGTCATGTCGCGCCGTATCACGACGAATGGGAAAAGGCGAAGATCGTCGACCGCGGTGTGTGGCTGGAGGCCGGCAAACAGGGCTTTCTCGGCATGGCGGTGCCCGAGGAGTACGGGGGCGGGGGCAACCCCGATTTCCGGTACAACACGATCGTCACCGAGGAAACTACGCGCGGGCGCTACAGCGGCATCGGCTTCGGCTTGCACAACGACATCGTGGCGCCGTACCTACTGAAGCTGTGCACCGAAGAGCAGAAGCAACGCTGGTTGCCGAAGTTCTGCACCGGGGAACTGATCACGGCGATCGCGATGACCGAGCCGGGCACCGGCAGCGACCTGCAGGGCATCAAGACCCGTGCCGTTAAGCAGGGTGATCATTACCTGCTCAACGGTTCAAAGACATTCATCACCAACGGGATCAACTCGGACCTGGTGATCGTGGTCGCCCAGACCGACCCGGATAAAGGCGCGCAGGGCTTTTCGCTGCTGGTCGTGGAACGCGGCATGGAGGGCTTCGAGCGCGGCCGTCATCTGGACAAGATCGGGCTGGATGCACAGGACACCGCCGAATTGTCGTTCACCGACGTGCATGTTCCGGCCGAAAACCTGCTCGGCGAAGAGGGCATGGGGTTCATCTACCTCATGCAGAACCTCCCGCAGGAACGGATCAACATCGCCGTCATGGCCGCCACCGCCATGGAATCGGTGCTGGAGGAGACGCTGCAATACACCAAGGAGCGCAAGGCTTTTGGCAAGCCGATCGGCAGCTTTCAAAACAGTCGGTTCGTGCTGGCGGAGCTGGCCACCGAGGCCACCGTGGTGCGCATCATGGTCGACGAGTTCCTCGCGCTGCACCTGGAGGGCAAGCTGACGGCCGAACAGGCCGCGATGGCCAAGTGGTATTCCACCGAAAAGCAGGTGCATTTGATCGACCGCTGTCTGCAACTGCACGGCGGATACGGCTACATGCGCGAATACCCGGTTGCTAAGGCCTATCTCGACGCTCGGGTGCAGACGATCTACGGCGGGACGACCGAAATCATGAAGGAGATTATCGGCCGCGGCTTAGGTGTATAAGGGCGTCTAGCCCACGTCTAGCCCGGTCCGAGGCGGTGGCGTGCGGGAATCTTGTTGTGGTGCAACGCCGGCGTCGGTTTGTCGCGACTCTGACGTGACACGGCATCAATTCGACATCGGCTAGGTATCCGTTTTCGTACTATTTTCGATTCGATTGGGCAATCATCGTTCGCTAGAGCAAAGTTATGCGAGCCCGGCAATAACACGGACCAAGCGGGGAACGCCTATTGTGGGCGTACCTCCGCTCGCCGGGCGAGCGGGATACGGGAATGGCCGCAGTTTAAGGTCGTATCCGTCGGCTGGGAGGCTTGGTGAACGGGCAGAGAGGTCAATTGCGCAAGCTGGTCGGACGTGCGCTGGTCAGCTTGGTGACCACGGTGGTAGCCGCCGCATTGCTGGCTCCTGCCGTGGCGGCATCTCCGATAGGCGACGCCGAGGCTGCCATGATGGCCGCGTGGGACAAGGCCGGCGGCGCCACCTCACCGCTGGGCGCCCGGAAGGGTGACGTCTACCCGATAGGCGGCGGATTCGCGCTGGAATTCGACGGCGGCAAGATGTTCTACACCACGGACACCGGCGCCAGATACATGTACGGGCCGATCCTGGACAAGTACGAGGCGCTCGGTGGTGCGGCCACCAGCGATCTGGGATTCCCGACCATCAACGAAGTTCCCGGCCTGGCCGGACCCGACAGCCGGGCGGTGACCTTCTCCGCCGGCGACAAGCCGGTGATCTTCTGGACGCCCGACCACGGTGCGTTCGTCGTACGCGGCGCCCTCAACGCCGCGTGGGACAGACTCGGCAGCTCGGGCGGCGTACTGGGGGCCCCGATCGGGGACGAGACCTACGACGGCGAAGTCACCGCCCAGAAGTTCACCGGCGGTGCGGTGTCCTGGAACAGAAAGACCAAGGAGTTCGCCACCGAGCCGGCAGCCCTGGCCGATCAGCTTAAGGGCCTGCAGGTCGCGATCGATCCCGGCGCGGCCATCAACATGGCCTGGCGCGCGGCCGGCGGCGTCAACGGTCCGCTGGGCGTCAAGCAGGGCGGCGAGCAACCCATCGGCGGCGACGGAATCGTGCAGGCGTTCGTCGGCGGCAAGGTGTTTTTCAGCCCGGCAACCGGTGCGAATGCGCTCGAGAGCGACATTCTGGCGAAGTATGAATCGCTGGGCGGGCCGGTCGGCAGTGACCTGGGTTTCCCGATCGCCAACGAATCGGACGGCGGTATCGGGCCCTCCAGCCGGATCGCCACGTTTTCGGCGGCCGACAAGCCGGTGGTCTTCTGGACACCTGACCACGGCGCGTTTGTCGTGCGCGGGGCCATGAAGGCCGCCTGGGATAAGCTTCGCGGTCCCACCGGCAAGCTCGGCGCTCCGGTCGGCGATCAAACAGCGGACGGTGACTCGGTCTCGCAAAAGTTCACCGGCGGCAAGATCGCGTGGAACCGCGCCAACAACACGTTCACCACAGACCCGGCGAATCTGGCGCCACTGCTGTCGGGCCTGCAGGTGGCGGGGCAGAACCAGCCGAGTGGCTCGGCGACGGCACCCCACGCCAAGAAGTTCACCTTGCAGTGGTGGTGGCTGGTGGCTGCCATTGCGGCGCTGCTGCTGGCCGTGCTGGTGGGCCTGTTGGTGCTGGGCTGGTGGCGCCGGCGCAACGCCCGCCGTGAGGCGCTTGAGGCCGGGGCCTACCAGCTGGATCGCGACTTCCACGATGATCACGACGTCGGCTACGACGCCGACGGGCAGTGGCCCGTCGCGGTCGAGGGTGCCGCGCCCGACCGCGCATTCGGCGGCGAAGCGCCGTCGGGCTTCGACGAGCTCGACGCCGACGATCCCGACGCGGTGGACACGACTCCCACCCCCGTCGTGGCGGATCCGGCGCTATCACGTGCCATATTCGCCGCATCCGGCGCTCCGGATGCGGAGCACGCGGACGATGCCTACCCGGATGATCTCTTCTCGGAGGGCCCGCCGGATGCGGACGCCGAGGATGATGTCTTTTCCGAAGGGCCGCCTCCGGAGGTCGCCTACCCGGACGATGTCTTTTCGGAGGGGCCGCTTCCGGACATCGTCCACCCGGAGGATGTCTTCCCGGAGGGCCCTCCGGAAACCGCCGCTGACGACGACGCTGATCTCGACGATGTCTTTTCAGAACCCGACTATTCGGAGGCTGCCGAGACCGTGCGAACCGGGCGGCACCATGCTGCCGCGGACGACGTCGATGCGGATGAGCCCGCCGAAGCTGCCCCGCCGCCGTCGGGTCCGGGCCCCGCGCGGCGCCCGACGATCCACATGCCGTTGCCCGACCCGTACCAGGTGCCGGACGGATACCCCGTCAAGGCAAGCGCCCACTCCGGCCTGTACTACCTGCCCGACAGCGCGCTCTACCACGACACTCTCGCCGAAATCTGGTTTGCCAGCGAGGATGCCGCGTTAGCCAGCGGCTTCGTCAGGGCCGACTGACGTCCCGCGCCGGAGCGCTATACCTTGCGGATTACCGTGACGACTTTGCCAAGCACGGTCGCGTCGTTGCCGGGGATCGGATCGAACGCCGGGTTGTGGGGCATGAGCCATACCTGACCGCCCGCGCGCTTGAACGTCTTGACCGTGGCCTCACCGTCGATCATGGCCGCGACGATGTCGCCGTTGTCGGCGACGTTCTGCTGTCGCACGACCACCCAGTCGCCGTCGCAGATCGCGGCCTCGACCATCGAGTCGCCGACCACCTTCAGCAGGAACAGCGTGCCCTCACCGACCAGCTCACGCGGTAACGGGAAGACGTCTTCGACGGCTTCCTCGGCCAGGATCGGACCGCCTGCCGCGATGCGCCCGAGGACGGGCACGAAGATGGGTTCCGGCAACGCGTCCGAGCCCGCGACGTCGGTGGTCGGCGGCGTCAGCGCACCATCGGCGCCGCGCACGTCGACAGCCCGCGGGCGGTTCGGATCGCGCCGCAGGTAGCCCTTGCGCTCCAGGGTGCGCAACTGGTGAGCCACCGAGGATGTCGAGGTCAGACCGACGGCGTCGCCGATTTCACGGATGCTCGGCGGGTAGCCGCGGCTGGTCACCGAGGCGCGGATGACGTTCAGGATGGTGCGCTGCCGTTCAGTGAGCGCGCCGGTGGCTGAGGTGTCGTTGCTGTCGCCCATGGCACTGAATGTAGCCGCAGCACGCCCAAGAATCAAACATGTGTTCGACCCGGTGTGTCGCGGGCATCGGATCGTGACTCCGACGACATGAATAACAACCGTGTTATTTGGGTATTTGTGCCCTATTAGAGATGTAGCGGGACCGAGGAGTCTTGTCGGTGGTGTGGTCTAGCGTTTTGCTCGTGCGACACGCTTCGCTCAAATGTTCGGTATTCGAACATGCGAACGACTACAGTCGAACACACGAGCGAGAAACACGGTCTGGAGGTAGGCAGATGACACTCATCCACGCAATCCCGGCGCGTACAGGGACTGTGCGTCGTCAAATTGTGGGCCCGATCGACAGGCCCGGCCCGGGTCCGCACTGGGACCGGGATCGGCTGGCCGGGTCGCGAAGGCCCGCGCCGTCGAGGCCGGCCGGCGCGCCCGCAAATTACCGCGGTGGCGGTGTCGCGATGTCCGTCGCTCCTCACCGCAGGCGTCCCGTCCCGTTCGCGACCACGGTGGGGCTGGCCTTACTGGCCGGCATCATCACTCTCTGGCTCGGCATGGTCGCTCATTTCGGGCAGCTGGCCAGCGGCGATTCCGGCGCTGCTGCCCAGGTGCCCGACCGGCTCGGGGTGGTGCGGGTGGAAACCGGCGAATCCCTCCAGGACGTGGCGGCCCGAGTGGCGCCCGAGGCGCCGGTGCGGCAGGTCGCCGAGCGGATCCGCGAACTCAACGGCTTGAGCTCGCCGACGGTGGCCGCCGGGCAGACCTTGATCGCCCCGGTCGGCTGACGGCAAGGGCGGTGTACTGCGAAAACCGCTCTACGCCAAGGCTCGCGACGATATTGGCCCCATCGGGGAGCGCACAGGTACGCTCGGGGTGGTTCGCGAGACCAGGATGTCGGCACGGCGAAGGAGCGGTCATGCACTGTCCGTTCTGCCGGCACCCCGATTCTCGGGTCATCGATTCTCGTGAAACCGATGAAGGCCAGGCCATTCGACGCCGCCGGTCGTGCCCCGAATGCGGGCGTCGGTTCACCACGGTAGAAACCGCGGTCCTGGCCGTCGTGAAGCGCAGCGGTGTCACGGAGCCCTTCAGCCGCGAGAAGGTCATCAACGGGGTCCGCCGCGCCTGCCAGGGCCGCCAGGTGGATGAGGATGCGCTGAATCTGCTGGCCCAGCAGGTGGAAGACACCGTGCGCGCGGCGGGTTCGCCGGAGATCCCGAGCCACGAGGTCGGCCTGGCGATCCTCGGCCCGTTGCGCGAACTCGACGAGGTCGCCTACCTGCGTTTCGCGTCGGTATACCGGTCGTTTTCATCGGCGGACGACTTCGAGCGCGAGATCGAAGCGCTGCGCGCCCACCGCAAAGTGTCTAGCCCAACCTGACCCATGCCCGATCTGCACCCCGATGTCGAGGCGCTGGCGCCGCTGCTCGGTACCTGGACCGGCAGGGGAGAGGGCAAATACCCCACGATCCAGACCTTCGAGTACCTCGAAGAGGTGGTGTTCTCCCACGTGGGCAAGCCGTTTCTGGTCTACACGCAAAAGACGAAGGCGGTGGCCGACGGCCGGCCGCTGCACGCCGAGACGGGATACCTGCGTGTGTCGCAACCGGGTCGCGTCGAGCTGGTCCTTGCCCACCCGAACGGCATCACCGAAATCGATGCGGGGACGTATTCCGTGACCGGCGGTGTCATTGAAATCGAGTTGTCCTCGACCGCAATCGGATTGGCGCCGACCGCTAAAGAAGTGACCGGGCTCGGCCGTTCCCTGCGCGTCGAAGGTGACCAGCTGTCGTACACGGTGCGGATGGGCGCGGTAGGCCAGCCGGTGCAGGACCACCTCGCCGCGGTGTTGCACCGAAAGCGCTGAACCGCGAGCGTCGGTCAGTTTACTTGTCGCACACCGTCATTGACGACACGGCCGGCCACGCCAACCCAGCCCTCGGGATTCCAGGTGGTTTCGATCACCGATCCCTCGCCCTGGGTGATGGTGAGGTCGCGGCTGAGGTAGTCGGTGATCCGCATCGCCGCCGACCCGGTCGCTTCGTCTTCGCGCACACCGAGATTGGAGGCGAACATTCGCGCGCGCAGTGCTCCGGCCGACCGATCGCTCCACGTCCACAGGTAGTGCGCGATGTCGTCGGGAAAATCGGCGGGGTCGGCGGACAACAGGGCGTCGAGCGAATCGAGGTCGTGGATGGCGAACGCGGGGGCCCATTCCGTACGGGCGCTGATGACGGTGAGGTCTCCGTCGTGGCTCACCTGGACGATGCCGACCGGCACCCGCAGCGTGTTAATCGGCAGACCCTGCTCACGCAACCACCACGACGCTCCGACGGTCGGGTGCCCGGCGAACGGGATCTCGGTTCTGGGGGTGTAGATGGTGGCGTCCGCGGTGGTCGCCGCGGTGTTCGCCCCCAAGGCGGGAAGATCGACCAATATCGTTTCGCTGTAGCCCAATTGGGCTGCCAGGTCTTGCCGATCGGAAGGTTCGACCTGGGCGGCATCAACCACGCCGAGTGGATTCCCGAAATTCCCGTCCGGATCGGTGAAAACGCGCAACACCGTCACGTCGATAGCCATAACCCGACTCTACGGACCGGGGACGGTGGCTCAGGTGGCGCTGCGTTCGTCGGAACCCATCGCGCTGAGCACCGCGACGCGGGTGTCGGCCGGCCCCGTGACCGTTTGTTCGCCGCTGCCGGTGCGCAGCAACTCGCGCAGCGCGGCCTGGTCGTATTCGGCGGGCTCGGTGGAGTCGATGAAGCGCTGGACGACGTCGATGAAACGGGCGGGATCGTCGTGGAACGGGAAATGGCCTGAGCCCTCGAAGATTTCGAGGCGCGAGCCGGGCATCGCCGAGTGTGCCATCCAAGCGTGGCGGACGGGCACCACCACGTCGCGCGTGCCCCAGACGATCAGCACCGGGATGGCCTGGGTCAAATAACATCGATCCAGCATGGTGACGATCTGTCCACGCCAGTCCACCACCGCCCGCAAGGTGCGGGTGAACGCCGACGAGGCCGTCGGCTCCGGCAGGTCGTCGAGGATCCGCAGCACGTTCGCCAGGTCGTTGCCGAGACCCTTCGTTCCCAGTGCCTTGCCAAGGATCTTCCCCGCCGTCTGCACCGCCGGCAGCACCAGGGGCAACCGCAGCAATGCCAGGGCTTCGCTGCCCATCGGCAACGACGCCAGCCGCAAGGCCACGTTGACATCCTTGGTGACGCCGCCGGCGCCAACCAAAATCAGCCGTTCCACCAGATGCGGGAACTGGTAGGCGAATTGCATTGCCACCCCGCCGCCCAGCGAATGACCCACGACGGTGACCCGTTCGATTTCGAGCACGCTGAGCAGGTCGCGCATCCCGTTGGCGTACGCCGCGACCGAGTAGTCGGCGCGTGGCTTGTCGGACCGCCCGTGGCCCAGCAGATCGGGCGCGATGACCGTGAACCGCTGGGCGAGCTTGGCCTGGATGGCGTTCCAGGTGGTGGAGTTGTCGCCGATGCCGTGGATCAGCAGGATCGCCGGCCCGGAACCGGCGATCCGGTACGCCCGCTGGTAGCCGTGGATGGTGCGGAACTGCAGCGTCGGCGTGGTCACTTCCCGGACCGGACGGAGATTGCGCTTTCGCTCGGGCATGTCGCAACCTCGTCGTCGGGCCGTCAGGGCGTACTTGTCAGGAGGGGTCGTCGTCGTCGAACTTCTTCTCGGCCTGCTGGGCGAGGAATCGCTCGAACTCCGCGCCAAGCTCGTCGCCGCTAGGTAGATCTTCGTCGCGTCTCAGTAACGACCTGTTCTCCTGAGCGTCGATGAACGCATCGTACTGGCGCTCAAGTGCCGCCACCACTTGAGCGACCTCCGCGCTGCCCTCTACTTGTTCGTCGATCTTGGCCCGGATCTCGGCCGCCGCTTCGGACAGCGCCGTCAATGGCAGCTCCAGCGACCCGGACTTGGCCACCTGCTCGAGCAGCGCCTGGGCGGCGGCGGGGTAGTCGGTCTGCGTCAGGTAGTGCGGGACATGCACGGTGAATCCGACGACCTCATGACCGTGCTGGGCCATCCGGTACTCCAGCAGGTTGGAGGCGCTGCCCGGGACCTGGATCTCCGAGATCCACGGCTGGAAATCGGAGATCAGCTCGCCGTCGTTGGAGTGCGCGGTCAGCGTGATCGGCCGGGTGTGCGGAACCGCCATCGGGACGGTGCCCAGGCCAATGGTCCGTCGTACCCCCAGGCGCTCGGCCAGCAGCCGCACCGCGCCGATGAAGCGCTCCCATTTCAGATCGGGTTCCATGCCGGCCAGCAGCAGAAACGGCGTGCCGACGCTGTCGCGCAGCGCGTACAGGCTCAGCTCCGGGTCGTCGTAGTTGGTGAAGTGATCGGTCTTGAAGGTCATCAGCGGGCGCCGCGAGCGGTAGTCCAGCAGTTCGTCGATCGCGAACGACGCGACCAACTCGGTGTCCAGGGCAGCCTTCAGGTGGGTCGCAGCCAGCCGGATCGCGTGACCGGCGTCGGAAAAGCCCTGCAGGGCATGTACCAACACCGGACCGCGGCCGTCGGACGTCACCAGTTGGGGCGCCGGCAACTCAAGTTCGTAGATGCCTGGCTGTCCGGGCAGGGGGTGCTGCTCGTCGACTCGGTCTTGGTCATCGGACATGGTGCTGCCTCCTCTCTGGGGGCCCGTAACCAGTGTCCCTCTAACTTCGGAAAACGCGCGCCCGGCGTGGCCGGTGGTGAATTTGCCGGCAAGACGATTAGTGCGATTGTTACAGGCTGACCACCGGTCGGCGGTCGGTGGTCGGGCATGATGGGACTCAATGCGCACGACGAGGGTATTGCTTTGCCTGCTGGCAGGCTTGGCGCTGCTGCTGGTGTCGTGCAGCCGACCCACTAGTCACGGGTTGGCAATTCCCGCACCCAAGCCACGACCCAGCTTACCTGCGCAGCAGCTCGCTGACCCCGGGCGCGGTGGCGTGGCCGGTCCGGTGGACCCCGACCCGCGGGTGGGCGCGGTCTTCTTCGGCGGAGCTGACCGCCACTCGTGCACGGCCTCGGTGGTGCATTCGAAGGGCGGAGATCTGGTACTGACCGCCGCGCACTGCCTGTCCGGCGGCTTGTCGGCGGGTTTTGTCCCCGGTTTCGCAGGTGATGACTTCGACATGTGGATGCTGCACGAGGTGTACTTCGATCCCCGGTGGCTCGCCGGCAAGGATCCGCGTGCCGATTACGCGTTAGCGCGGGTGAGCGGGCTCGGCGGCGGAACGCTGGAAGCCCACGTCGGCTCCGCGCTGGCCCTGGCCGGGGCGCCCGCCGCGGGCAGCCGGGTCAGCGTGATCGGCTATCCGGGTGGCGTGGGTGGCCTGCCCATCGGCTGTCAGGCCAGCACCGCGGTGACCGACAGCGGGTTTCCCTCATTGCCGTGCGAAGGGTTGGTCGACGGCACCAGCGGCGCGCCGTGGATCAGCGGTTCCTCGGTCACCGGGCTGATCGGTGGCCTCGAGGGCGGTGGGTGCGCGGAAAACGTGTCCTACTCGGCGCCGTTCGACGAACACACCGCCGCGCTGCTGGCCCGCGCCGAGGGCGGCGGGCCCGGCGACAGCGCGCCGACGGACTACCGGGATCCCTGCTAGCGGCGGAACTGGCTGAGCGCCCGCATCTTGTTGGTCACATCCAGCGCGGCAACCTTGTAGGCCTCGGAGAACGTCGGGTAATTGAACACCGCGTCGACCAGGTAGTCGACGGTGCCGCCGCAGCCCATCACGGCCTGCCCGATGTGCACCATCTCGGTGGCGCTGGTGCCGAAGATGTGCACCCCGAGCAGCTTGCGGTCCTCGGTGGACACCAGCAGCTTGAGCATGCCGTAGGAGTCGCCCGCGATCTGGCCGCGGGCCAGCTCCCGATACCGCGCCACACCCACTTCGTAGGGAATCGATTCCTTGGTCAGCTCCACCTCGGTGGCTCCGACGTAGGAGATCTCGGGAATCGAATAGATGCCGATCGGCTGCAGGTCGGTGATGCCGTCGCAGTTTTCCCCGAACGCGTGGTAGGCGGCGAGTCGGCCCTGTTCCATCGACGTCGCGGCCAGGGCGGGGAACCCGATGACGTCGCCGACGGCGTAAATGTGCTCCACCTTGGTCCGGAACTTGTCATCGACCCAGATCCGCCCGCGGCCCTCGGCCTCCAGGCCCGCATTCTGCAGGTCGAGGTGGTCGGTCTGGCCCTGGCGCCCCGCGGAGTACATCACCGTCTCGGCGGGAATCTGCTTGCCGCTGGCCAGGGTGGTGACGGTGCCCGCGGCGCCGACGTCGACCCCGGTCACTTCCTCCCCGAACCGGAATGTCACCGCCAAGTCGCGCAGGTGGAACTTCAGTGCTTCGACCACCTCGGGATCGCAGAAGTCCAGCATGTCCTGCCGCTTCTCCACGACGGTCACCTTGGTGCCCAGCGCGGCGAACATCGAGGCGTACTCGATGCCGATCACACCGGCGCCGACGACGACCATCGAGGCCGGCAGCGACTTGAGATCGAGGATCCCGTCGGAGTCGAGCACCCGGTCTTCGTCGAACTCGACCCCCGACGGCCGGGCCGGCGTGGTGCCGGTCGCGAGGACGATGTAATCGCCTGTGATGGTGGTTGTTTCGCGTTGGGCGGGGTCCTCGACGGCGATGGTGTGCGGGTCGACGAAACGGCCGTGGCCGATCAGCAGGTCGACCCGGTTGCGCATCAACTGGCTGCGCACCACGTCGATTTCCTTGTTGATCACGTGCTGGGTCCGGGCCAGCAGGTCGGCCGGGGTGATCCGGTCCTTGACCCGGTAGCTCGCGCCGTACAGGTCGCGCTGGTTCATCCCGGTGAGATAGAGGACGGCCTCGCGCAGCGTCTTGGACGGGATGGTGCCCGTGTTGACGCACACACCGCCGAGCATGCGGCCGCGTTCGACGATCGCGACGGATTTACCTAGCTTGGCCGACGCGATGGCGGCCTTCTGCCCGCCCGGCCCCGAACCGATCACGACGATGTCGTACTCCTGCATCGAACCCATGGGATAGACGATAAGGCTCACAGTCCGAACTTGCTCCACAGACGACGGCTTGATCGCAGTGCGCGGGCATGAGTTGACGGCCGGAGTCGTCAGCGTTGAGGCTCATGACCAAGCATCGAGCTGACTTTGAGCTGAACCGCCCCGGCGCGTTAATCGCCGCGCTACCCGCCGTTCTCGGTTTCGTCCCGGAAAAATCACTGGTCCTGGTGTCGCTGGATGGTGGCGAACTGGGGTCGGTGCTGCGGGTCGACCTCTCCGAGGAACTCCTCGAAAGGGTTGAGCACCTCGCCGAGGTCGCCGCCGCCGCCGCGCCCGAGGCCGCGATCGCGGTGATCGTCGACGCGGACGGCGCGCACTGTCCGCGGTGCAACGAGGACTATCGGCAGCTGTGCACGGTATTGGCAGAAGCGTTGGCGCAGCACGACATTGAGCTGTGGACGGCGCATGTGGTGGACCGGGTAGCCGCTGGCGGGCGCTGGCATTGCGTGGACGGCTGCGGTTCGAGCGGCGCGGTCGACGATCCGTCGGCGTCGCCGCTGGCGGCTGCCGCGGTGCTGGACGGGCGACGGCTCTACCCGCGGCGCACCGACCTGCAGGCCGTCATCGCGGTCGACGACCCGACGCGCAGCGCCGAACTGGCCGCCGCCGTCGAGCGACAGGCGGCAACGCGCAAGGCCGCGGACGAGGGCCCGCTATGCCGCGGGGACGTCGAGAACGCGGTGGCCGCCGCCACGCGGGTCGCCGGCGGGCAACCCCTGCCCGACGTCGAGGTGGCGCGGCTGGGTTGCGCGCTGACCGACCCGCAGGTACGCGACATGCTCTATGCGCTTGCCGTCGGCGAAAACGCGGGTGCCGTCGAGTCGTTGTGGGCGGTGCTGGCGCGCACCCTGCCGCCGCCGTGGCGGGTCGAGGCGCTGGTGCTGCTCGCGTTCAGCGCCTACGCCCGCGGCGACGGGCCGCTGGCCGGGGTGTCGCTGGAGGCGGCGCTGCGCTGCGAGCCGGGCCATCGGATGGCGGGCATGCTGGACACCGCGCTGCAATCCGGTCTACGGCCGCAGGACATTCGGCGACTCGCGGACACCGGTTACCGGCTTGCGGATCGCCTCGGGGTGCGGTTGCCGCCGCGTCGCACGTTCGGCCGGCGGGCGGGGTGACTCAGACCTGATGGTGGCGACCCGCTTCGCCCGGCTGCGCCGCGCTCGCGATCGCCACTAGACCTTTTCGACCTTGACGGCGTGCGCCATCTCATGGGGCAGGGTGACGTTCTCGTGGCCCGGGATCACGATGGTGACTCCGCCGGTCGGTGTGGTTTCGACGGTGACCCGGGCGTTGGGCACCACGCCGGCGTCCTTGAGCCGCGTGATCAGGTCGATGTCGCCCTGGACATGCTCGGTGAGCTGCCGGACCACGACAGCGACCGGCGAACCGGCCGGCAACTCGGTCAAGCGGACCAAGTTGGCGTCGCCGGAGCCGAACTCCGGACCGACGCCCAGGTCCAACAGACCCGGGATCGGGTTGCCGAACGGGGACGTGGTCGGGTTGTCGAGCACCTGAACCAGCCGGCGCTCGACATCCTCGCTCATCACGTGCTCCCACCGGCATGCCTCGGCGTGCACTTCTTCCCACGGCAAACCGATGACGTCGACGAGCAGTCGTTCGGCGAGGCGGTGCTTGCGCATCACTGCGATGGCCAGGGCCCGGCCCTTGTCGGTGAGTTCCAAATGGCGGTCGCCCGCGACTCGAAGGAGGCCGTCACGCTCCATCCGGGAGACGGTCTGGCTGACGGTCGGCCCGCTCTGCTCGAGCCGCTCGGCGATCCGGGCACGCAGCGGCGTCACGCCCTCTTCCTCGAGGTCGTAGATCGTCCGCAGGTACATCTCGGTGGTATCGACCAGCTCGTTCATTCAGCACCCTCCATTGCCGCTGAGTCTACTTGGCCAGCTGCGTGAATGGGTCTAACGCTTCCCAGGCAAGCAGTATGCCCGCCGCTGGTGCGGCGGGCATACCGTCTGCTTACTGGCTTGAGTTGTCGGCAATCAGCTGGCGTAGGAACGCAACCGGTCGGCCCGTTCGCCGTTGCGCAGCTTGCACATCACGTCGCGCTCGATCTGACGGACCCGCTCGCGGGACAGACCGAACAGCTTGCCAATCTGATCCAGCGTGCGCGGCTGGCCGTCGTCCAGACCGAAACGCAACCGGATCACCTGGTGCTCACGCTCGTCGAGAGTGGCCAGCACACTGCGGATGTCGGTGTGCAACAGCTCGGCGATCACCGCGTTCTCCGCCGACATCGCTTCGGCGTCCTCGATGAAGTCACCCAACGGGGCCTCTTCCTCGGAGCCGACGGGCATGTCCAAGCTCACCGGGTCGCGGCTGTGCTCGAGCAGGTCGTTGATCTTGTCGACCGGAATGCCGGATTCGGCGGCCAGTTCCTCGTCGGTGGCTTCACGTCCCAGGTTCTGATGCATCTCCCGCTTGATTCGGGCCAGCTTGTTGACCTGCTCCACCAGGTGAACCGGCAGCCGGATGGTGCGGCTCTGGTCGGCCATACCGCGGGTGATGGCCTGACGGATCCACCAGGTGGCATACGTCGAAAACTTGAATCCCTTTGTGTAGTCGAACTTTTCCATCGCGCGGATCAGTCCGAGGTTGCCCTCCTGGATGAGGTCGAGCAACGGCATGCCCCGACCGGTGTAGCGCTTGGCCAGCGAAACCACCAGGCGCAGGTTCGCTTCCAGAAGGTGGCGGCGGGCCTCTTCGCCATCGCGCACCACGGCAGCCAATTCGCGCTTGCGGTTCTCGCCGAGGCGCTTACGGGTTTCCAGCAGGTGCTGGGCGTAGAGCCCGGCCTCGATGCGCTTCGCCAACTCCACCTCGCCGGCGGCGTTGAGCAACGCCGTCTTTCCGATGCCGTTCAGATATACGCGCACCAGGTCCGCTGCGGGGCTTTGAGCATCCAGATCGCCCTCAACCCGGCTTGTGGTGGCCCTTTTGGTGGCTTCGGCCATTACGCCCTCCCCGATCCGCTTTGTACTGTCATGAGGTCTAACGACAGATCAGCTCTGAGAGTTCCCACCCGCGCGCCATCTCACACGCTTTGAAGTGCAGAAATGTGCCGACGACCTGAGAAAGTGCTGAGAAGTGTGGCAGGTGCGGGCCAGACGGAACCCCGGGCTACTCCCGATCCAAGGGGTCAACAGGCCGCGGCGCCTCGATCGCCGGACGCTCGGCCGTCGGGAACAACGGGGTGCGTCGCTGGACGGCGTCGAATCGCCGGGGCTCGGTGGAGCTGCGAGGCGGTCGGTCGTTGGCGATCAGCACGGCCATCCACGGCAAGGGCAGCGACGCCGCCACGATTAGCAGCGAGATCAGACCGTTGTGCCAGGCGCCGTAGGCGACCGCGGCCAGGATCAGCGCCGGAATGCGAAACGCCATCAAGGTCAGGTACTTACGTACCCGCGCGCGATGCTCCTCCTCATACGAGGGAGCGGCGGCGGTGATCAGTACCGGGTGACCATCATCGTCGAAACCCAGCTTGGAGCCGCGCTTCATTACTCCACTGTCCCACATCAGATCGGTTCCGGCTTGGGCGAGTTAGGAGGCACAATGTCAGATATGGACACCCAGACGATCGAACGCACCGACGCCGACGAACGCGTCGATGACGGGACCGGCAGTGACACGCCCAAATACTTCCACTACGTCAAGAAGGACAAGATCGTCGAGAGCGCCGTCATGGGTAATCACGTGGTCGCCTTGTGCGGCGAGGTGTTCCCCGTCACGCGGTCTGCCAAGCCGGGCTCGCCGGTTTGCCCGGATTGCAAGCGGATCTACGACACGATGAAGAAGGGCTGATCAGCTCGGGGGCTCCGCTGTGACCGTATTCTGCTGCACCGGCGGCGAATCCGGCGTCGCGCGGGCCGCACGCACGCGCGACACCAGCCAGTTGCGCAGCCGGTGGGCATGCGTCTTGGGCGCGGGGAATTCTTCCTGGACGGCGGCATTGAGTTCGGCGCCGATCATGATCGCAAAGCCGGCGAAGAATGCGTACAGCAAAAACGCGATCGGCGTGGACAGCGCGCCGTAGGTGTACCCGGTGCTGGTGATCCACCTCAGGTAGAAGCGCAGGCCTAGGGTGGCCACCACGAACACCGTGGTCGCCAGGATCGCCCCATATATCAGTCGGTGTGACGGGAGTGGTACCGGCAGCGCCACCCGGTAGAGCAGCATCACCCCGATCATCAGGGCGAAAACCAGCGTCGGAATGTAGCCGTAGTGCAAAGCGTTGGCCCAGCTGTTCGGGATGTGCTCGCCGACTTTGCGTGGGCCGACCACCGCCAACGGCGCGGTGACCACCACGAACATCAGCAGCACGATGTACAGGAACAGCGCGAAGAATCGCTGCCGCACCGGGTGGCGCAGCGCGAGTTTGATCATGCGCCTCGACCACGGAATCGACGAAGGCCGACATCGCCGACGATCCCGCCCACAGCGAGATCACAAAACCGAGCGAGACCACCTCGCCGCGCGCCTCACCGGCGATATCACGGATGGTGGGCTCGATGATCTCGTTGACCACGCTGGGCGAGAAAAAGCTGTGGGCCGTGGAGATTACGCGTTGCTCGATGATGGACAGCGTGTCGGCGCCGAACAGCGGCGCCACGTAGGCCAGGCTGCCCAGCATTCCCAACAACAGCGGCGGCAATGACAAGCATGACCAAAAGCCGGCCTGCGCCGACTCCGAGAAGATCGAGTCGTCCCAGCTCTTGGAGAGGGTCCTCAGGCTGATTCGCCAGATGTGGTGGCGCGTCGGCCTAGCGGGTTGGTCGTTCATACCCTCCCAGCATTGCCGACGATGGCAAGCGCAGCCCTCATTACCGACGGGCGATTCGCCCTAACTAGCTTCCGCTGACCTCCAGCACGGCGGCTAACTCGGTCAGTTTCGCCTCATGCTCGTTGGCGTGGTGCTGGCAGAAGAGAAGCTCGGCGCCGGAAGGCAGCTTGGCACGGACCCGGGCTGCTGCGCCGCAGCGGTCGCACCGGTCGGCTCTAGTCAGCTCGGGAGTGGTCAGAGTTGCGTTCATGGCGTCTCCGTTCTGGCGTGTCTTCAACTGTGTCAGACGTTCTGGGTTTTCGCGTTGTTCCCGGGCGGTTATCAGGTGTGTCGTTTCTCACGAATTCCCGCTCGCGGATCGGGCAAACTGTTTATGATGCCGATCACTCCCGCCGTACTCGCGCACCTGTGTGGGGAACAGGAGTGGGCGCAGGCCCGTATCCGGGGCGGAATCCGATTCGAGCCGAGCGATTCGTCCGATGAGGCCCCATTCATCCACCTCTCGACGCTCGAGCAGGTGCATCTGCCGGCAAACCGGCTCTACCGCGGCCGCACCGACCTGGTGCTGCTGTACATCGACCCGGCGGCGCTTGGCTCACCGGTGCGTTGGGAGCCCGGGGTGCCCACCGATCCGGAGTCGATGCTGTTCCCGCATCTGTACGGTCCGCTGCCGGCGGGCGCCGTGATCAAGGTCACGCCCTACCGCCCGGGGCCCGATGGCGCGTTCCCGCCGATCGCAGAATCTCAGGATTCCACGTAGGCGTCGGCCTCGATCTCCACGAGCAGTTCAGGTTCAATCAGCGCCGAAACTTCGACCATGGTGGCCGCGGGACGGGTTTCGCCGAAAACCTGCGCGTGGACTTCTCCGACCTCGCGCCACCGCGAAATATCGGTCACGTAGATGCGGGTACGGACCACGTCGGCCAGCGCCGCACCCGCCCGTCCGAGAGCAACTTCGATGCTGCGCAACGCACCTCTGGTCTGGGCGGCGATGTCGCCGGCCGGTCCGGCGCCGGTTGTTCCGGCGACCGCCACGTGCGGGCCGACCCGCACGGCGCGGGAGTAACCGACCACCGATTCGAAGTCGGATCCGGACGAGACGACGATGCGGCTGGCTGGCATGCGGTCACACTACGGTCGCGGTGTCGCCGGCGCTGCCGAATTTTTTGTGCCGCAGCGGAATCGGGCGCCTCGGTACCGTGATGGCCCACCTAACCTGCACACTGGTGGTCGTGACCCCGCGGGTGAGTTGTGGATGCGACCGTCAGCGCGATTTCGCTGGATCGTTCCCGGCGTCTGCGAGGTGAGATGTCGTGGACTTCTCAGCGTTGCCCCCCGAGGTCATCTCCGCGCGGATTCATGCCGGACCGGGTGCGGACTCGCTCATCGAAGCGTCGGGCGCGTGGCAGCGGCTCGGCGCGAGTTTGGAGGAATCGGCCGGGATCAATGCGGCCGCGCTGTCGTCACTGACTGAGGCCTGGCAGGGGCCGTCCGCGGCGGCCATGACCGAGTCCGTCGAGCCGTACCTCGCCTGGCTGCGCAGCACCGCGCAGCAATGTCAGCAGATAGCCGTTGCGGCGCAGGACGCCGTCGCGGCTTTCACTTCCGTTCGCGCGGCGGTGGTTCCGATCGCGCTGGTCAGAGCCAACAGGACTCGGCTGGCGCAACTGTTGGCCACCAATCAGTTCGGGATCAACCTCCCGGCTATCGCCGAAACCGAAGACGAATACCTGGGCATGTGGGCCAACAACTCGGCGGCGATGAGTCGTTATCTGGCGGCCTCGGCGCAAGCCACCACGCTGCCGCTGTTCTCGTCGCCGGCTGCGATTGCCGATCCGGCGGGGTCGGCCGCCCAAGCCAGTGTGGTGACCACGGCGACCCTGGCGGCTACGTCCGCTGCCGGCTCTCCGATCTCGTCGATCATCTCGGCGATCCAGGGCTTCGATCCGACCAAGGGCTGGGTCGGCTTGGCCAACGTCTATGCCTATCAGTTCGTCGCGTCCGGTTTTCCGGTCAATATGCTCAGCTATTTCGCGCAGTTGAGCGCGGCCAAGTCGCTGCAGACGGTGGGCGGCGACGTCGGCCAGGGGCTGGCGGAGGGCCAGGCGGCCGCGGGAGCGCTGCCCGGGGGAGCGGGTGCGTTCGGCGCCGCGGGACTGTCGGCGCAACCCACGGCGGCCATCGGTGTGGGCGTGTCGATGGGCAAGCTGACCCTGCCGCCCGCGGTGGTGGGCCTGTTGCCGACTTCGCAAGCGCCGGTCCAACTCGCGTCGGCGGCGACGCCGCTCACCGACACGGACTCGCTGGACCCCGACGACTTCCCCCTGCCGCCGTTGATGCCGCCGCCGGTCTCGTCGGCGGGCAGTGGTTGGCGCAAGAGGAAGCAGCAAATCGGGGCGTACGCGGAGCCCGAGGAGGACGAGTACGAAGACCGTGCGGACGAGTCGGAGGAGCCACCGGAGTCGCCAGGCAGCGGTTGGCGCAAACGGGCAAACTACGACGACATCGAGCTTGGGGCGGAGCTTCGGGGGACGGTAATCAAGAACCCGCCATCGGGGGGATGAGCAGCGGCCGGATGCATCACCTTGCCGGCAGCTCCACCACACGGTCGTTGCCGTAGTCGGTGACGTAGACGTTGCCGGCGGTGTCCACGGCTACGGCGGTCGGTTTGTTCAGGCCGGCGATCGGCAGCGTCGTCGGGGTGGCCGCGCCCGCCGCGAGCTTGAGCACCCGGTTGTTGAGATCGTCGGCGACGTAGAGGTTGCCGGCAGCATCCACCGCCAGCCCGTAGGGGCCCTTGAGGCCGGTGAACGGCAGCTCCGCCGGCGTGTCCGAACCGGCCGGTAGCCTCAGCACGCGATTGTTGCTGAAGTCGCTGACGTAGACGTTGCCGGCAGCGTCCACCGCCACGCTCTGGGGGGCCCTGAGGCCGGTGAAAGGCAGCACGGCCAGGGTGGTGGAGCGCGCGGCGAGCTTGACCACCCGATCCTTCATGACGTCGGTGACGTAGAGGTTGCCGGCGGCGTCGACCGCCACACCCCAGGGCTGGTTGAGGCCGGTGAACGGCAGCACGACCTGGGTGCCAGAGCCCGCCGCCAGCGTCAGCACCCGTTTGTTGCCGGGGTCGGTGACGTAGAGGGCGCCGGCGGGATCCACCGCCAGACCCTGCGGCTTGTTGAGGCCGGTGAACGGCAGCGCGATCGGGAAGGTCGACCCGGGCGCCAGTTTCAGCACCCGGCTGGTGCCGAAGTCGGCGACGTAGACGTCAGCGGCGGCGTCCACCGCCACGTCGCCGGGTCGGCTGAGGCCGGTGAACGGCAGTGTGACTTGAGGACCGTATGCGAGTTGAAGGGGCTGGGCGCCGGTGGGCTGCGCAGTGCTGGTGGGCTGTGCAGTGGGGGCGGGTGGCGCGATCAGAGGGCGGTTCGCGTCGTGTTGCCGCCGGCCGGTGATGATGGTGACAAGAATGACGGCGGCGATGACACCCACCGCCACCAGGACGGCCAAGATCACGCTGGCGAGCCGGCGGCTGCGCCGCGGCTGCCGTGGCGAGGTGCCGCTGTCGGGTGTCGGGCGGTCGGCGGGCTGAGCCGGCGGCATCGCGGCCTAATCCTTTCGCACGGTGCGCGATCGTGACGTGATTGACTCCGAACTCCGGCTAGTGGCTGCCGACTAGCCGCAGGCCTCGGTGAGGCGGGTTTCCGGCTGTTGGTGAAGGTTACCGCGCTGCCGCTTGGTGAAACCCCGGTTTTTTGGGAGCGGGCTGGCCGTACTGGGGGCAGTAAGCCTGGATGGCGGCTCCGGTGAAGTAGGCGGCATCATTGGCCGCCCAACTGGTGGCGCCGGTGACCTTGGCGATCAGATCGGCGTTGCTGGTGTTGGGGTTGTCGTTGAGGGTGCCGCAGACGACGGTTTTCGCGACCTGGATCGCCTTGTCGGGTGGCCCGTAATTGATGCCGGAGCTGTTGAGGTTGGCGATGAATGCGTCGTCGGTGCCGTCCGCGTAGGCCGGGGCGGCCAACCCGATGGCGAGCGCCACCAGCGCTATGGCTCTTAAGGCTTTGACCACGTTGCTTAGTCCAGGTAGTCCCGCAGCACCTGGGAACGGCTCGGGTGGCGCAGCTTTGACATCGTCTTTGACTCGATCTGGCGGATGCGCTCGCGGGTCACGCCGTAGACCTGGCCGATCTCGTCGAGGGTGCGGGGCTGCCCGTCGGTGAGGCCGAAGCGCAGCCGCACCACGCCCGCCTCGCGTTCCGACAGTGTCTCCAGCACCGACTGCAGCTGGTCCTGCAGCAGCGTGAACGAAACCGCGTCGACGGCGACCACCGCTTCACTGTCTTCGATGAAGTCACCCAGCTGGCTGTCGCCCTCGTCGCCGATGGTCTGGTCCAGCGAGATGGGCTCGCGGGCGTACTGCTGGATCTCCAGCACCTTCTCGGGGGTGATGTCCATTTCCTTGGCCAGCTCCTCAGGCGTGGGCTCGCGGCCCAGATCCTGTAGCAGCTCGCGCTGAATGCGGCCGAGTTTGTTGATCACCTCGACCATGTGCACCGGGATGCGAATGGTGCGCGCCTGGTCGGCCATGGCGCGGGTGATGGCCTGCCGGATCCACCACGTCGCATAGGTGGAGAACTTGTACCCCTTGGTGTAGTCGAACTTCTCCACCGCACGGATCAGGCCCAGGTTTCCCTCCTGGATCAGGTCCAGGAACGCCATGCCGCGCCCGGTGTAGCGCTTGGCCAGCGAAACCACCAGTCGCAGATTGGCTTCCAGCAGGTGGTTTTTCGCGCGATCGCCGTCACGGCAGATCCACACCATGTCGCGGCGCTGAGCGGCGGGCAGCTTGTCGCCCCGCTCGGTCAGCTCGGTCATCAGTTGGGTGGCATACAGACCGGCCTCGATCCGCTTGGCCAGCTCGACCTCCTTCTTCCGCGTTGAGCAGCGCCACCTTGCCGATCTGCTTGAGGTAGGCGCGAACCGAGTCTGCCGATGCGGTGAGTTCGGCGTCCTTGCGGGCCTGACGCAGAGCCTCGGATTCGTCTTCATCCCACACGAAATCGCCGGAGGCCTTGTCCTTTTCGGACGGCTCGGCGATCTCCTCGTCCTCATCGGCGGGGCTCCGCCGACGGCGGCTACGGCCGTGGGGGCTTCGCCGTCCTCGGCGTCGCCCGGCTCGATGTCGGTGTCCACGGCACCGGCCGCGACCTCCTCCTCCAGGTCGTCGAGGTTGAGGTCGGCGGCATCGATTTCGATGTCCTCTTCGGCGAGGTCCGGTTCGACGTCCAGGTCCTCTTCGACCTCAGTGTCCACCGCCTCCAGGGTTGCCTCCGGATCTTCCGGAGCGTCCATGGGCGCCGCGGCTTTCGTTCGGCGGCCCCGGGCCGACGGTGCCTTGGCCGGGGCGCTCTTGGCCGAGGCGCGGGTTTTCTTCGGGGCCTCCTCGACGGCGGGTGCGGCGGCCTTGGCGGCCCGGGGTGCCGTCTTGGCGGCCCGCTTCGCGGGGGCGGACCCGTTGGCGGCCTTCGCCGCCGGTCGCTTGGTGGCGGTCTTGGCGGGAGAACCGTGAGATTTCGTGGCGGTGCGCTTCACCGGCTCATCGGTTGCCGGGCTTGCTTTGGTCGCTGCCACATACACCCCTTCGGTCGGACTCACTTCCGGCGGGTCTGGGCATGCTTAACCGAAAGTGTCTGCTATGTCGAATGTCGGCTTTGATATCAGCGTGAGTACTCGCGCGCTATCGGTCGGGCGGCCGCGGTGACCATTGTAACGACAGTGCGCGCCAAGACCGCGCCACCGAGCAAAATTCAGTGCGTGACGTCGGTGGTGGAAGCCATCGCCGCGCCGACTATTCCGGCGGTGTTCTGCAGGGCCGCAGGCACCACCGGAGTGCGGTTTTCCAGCAGCGGGATCCATTTGTCGGCCTTGCGGCTGATGCCGCCGCCGGCGATGAACAGGTCGGGCCACATCACGTTCTCGATGGCGATCAGCACCCTGGTGACCTGCGTGGCCCACTTTTCGTAGGTCCAGTCGTTGCGTTCTTTCACCGACGACGCCGCCCGGTGCTCGGCCTCCTTGCCGCCGACCTCGAGATGCCCGAATTCGGTGTTGGGTACCAGCGTCCCGTTGTGGATGACCGCAGACCCGATTCCGGTGCCGAATGTGAGCAGCACGACCAGGCCGGAGTGGCCTTTACCGGCGCCGTAGCGCTCCTCGGCGAGCCCCGCCGCGTCGGCGTCATTGAGTACGGTGACGTCGTGGCCGTTCAGTTCGGAGCTGATGACCTCGCGCGCATTGGTGCCGATCCAGGCCTTGTCCACGTTGGCCGCCGTCTGGACCACACCGTGGGTGACGACACCGGGATAGGTCACCCCGAGCGGTCCGGTCCAGCCGAATCCGTTGACCACCTCGGCGATGGTCTCGGCGACCGCCTTCGGGGTGGCCGGCTGTGGGGTCAGCTGTTTGATCCGGTCACCGATCAGCGCTCCGGTGTCCAGGTCGACGATTCCGCCCTTGATGCCGCTGCCGCCGACGTCGATGCCGAAGCCGCGGCGCTGCGCTGAATCCGCAGTCGAGTCGGTGCTGCTCATGAATTTCCTCGGGATCTCCTCGGCGAGATTTGGGCTGTCGGATCACCTTAACCGGATGCGGTCGACGCTTGGGCAGTCTGAGATGCCCACGTAACTGTGATGCGATAGAGCGGTGACACGACCTGAGAACGAGCCCGCGCGGCTGCGCTCGGTGGCCGAGACGCTGGCCGCCGAGGCCGCCGAGTTCGTGCGGTGTCGTCGCGCCGAGGTATTCGGCGCCCACGCGGACCCCGCCGGTGATGGTGCGGTGCGGGCAAAGAGCACCCCGACCGACCCGGTGACGGTGGTCGACACCGAGACGGAACGGTTGTTGCGTGACCGGCTGGCTCAACTGCGGCCCGGTGATCCGATCCTGGGGGAGGAGGGCGGCGGGCCCGCCGATCCGGCGTACGGTCCCGCCGGCGCGGTCACCTGGGTGCTTGACCCCATCGATGGCACGGTCAATTTCGTCTACGACATCCCGGCGTACTCGGTGTCGGTCGCGGCGCAGGTCGGCGGCGTCTCGGTGGCCGGCGCGGTGGCCGACGTCGTTGCGGGCCGGGTGTATTCGGCCGCCAGCGGCCTCGGCGCGCACGTCACCGACGAACACGGCACACACGTGCTGCGGTGCACCGACGTCGATGATTTGTCAATGGCGTTACTGGGCACCGGCTTTGGGTATTCACAGCGGCGCCGCACCACGCAGGCGGCCCTGTTGGCCCAGATGCTGCCGGTGGTGCGCGATGTGCGTCGCATCGGTTCCGCGGCGCTGGACTTGTGCATGGTAGCGGCGGGCCGGCTGGATGCGTACTACGAACACGGCCTGCAGGCGTGGGACCGCGCGGCGGGTGCGTTGATCGCGGCCGAGGCGGGGGCGCGGGTGGTGTTGCCCGCGCAAGACGGGCCGGGTATGGCCGGCACAAATGTCGCGGAATTGGTGCTGGCAGCGGCGCCGGGCATCGCCGACGAGCTGTTGGCGGCCCTGCAGCGATTCGACGGCCTGGCGCCGATCCCGCACTGACTTCAGCAGCTGCTGGCGTGAATCTTGGACAGCAGCGTGGGGTCGGACGGCTCGTCGGCGCCGGGGCGCAGGGTGGCGAGCACGGCGTCGATGTCGTCGCTGTGGGCCAGCGCGCCGAAATCGGTGCCGATCGCCAGATCGACGGAGTCGTCGGCGCGGTTGTCGTGGAACAGCTCGGCGCACGGCGCGACCAGCCACACCGCAGCCGCGGTGGCTTGTCCGGCGGTACCGAAGCGGATCTGACCCTGGCAGGTCAGCCGGGCGGTGGCGTAGATCGGATCGTTGGCGGCGGTCGGCTGGGCGAAGCCCAGATCCTTGAGCGCGCCGGCGACGTCGGCGGCTTGTCCGCCCCGTCCGCTGGCGTTGAGGACGTGGATCTTGGTGTCGCTGAGCTTGGCGGGCGTGACGTCCATCATTTCGCTGCGCGACGCCGGCTCGCCCAGCTGTGCCGGCGCCGACCCGGTCGTTTGCGTCGCTTGCGGGGGCGGGTTGCAGGCTTCGGCCCGGTGCACCTTGGCCGGCCGGGTCAGCGCGACGGTCCAGGCCACGCCCGTCGCCACCACGAGGAAGACCACCACGACGATCGCGGGCCGGGGATTGCGCCGCCGAAAGGGTCGACCGTGCTTGTCGAAAGCGGTTCCCTCGGTGATTTGCGCGACCACAGGTGCACTCTAAACGCCCTGTTTAAGCGCAGTTGCTGAGATCAACGCGGAAGTGTGACGTAAATCACACTCGAATGAACCGCGATACGGGCACGAATCATTTGGTGGATGCGTTCGACGCTGGTACAAAGCGTTGCTTGAGGTAATGAGGGCTTAGCGGGTTTAGAGGGGACAGGACGGGGACGAGAAGATGCCTACCGACTATGACGCTCCGCGGCGTACCGAGACAGATGACGTCTCGGAGGACTCGCTCGAGGAGCTGAAAGCACGACGGAACGAGGCGGCCTCGGCCGTGGTCGACGTCGACGAATCCGAATCCGCTGAGTCTTTCGAGCTGCCCGGGGCCGACCTATCTGGCGAAGAGCTGTCGGTTCGCGTGATTCCGAAGCAGGCCGACGAGTTCACCTGCTCGAGCTGCTTTTTAGTGCAACACCGCAGCCGGCTGGCCAGCGAGAAGAACGGCGTGATGATCTGTACCGACTGCGCAGCCTGACAGCTGCACTCAGCTTCTCAGGGCCGACAGCACCCGCTCCGGGTGGCGGCAGCTCACCAGCCAATACGGCGTCGGGTCGTCTGGGTCATCGAGGACCAGCAGAACCATCGGGCCGACCCATGCCCGATGCAGCACGAAGGCCGCCGGATCGAGTTGGCGGCCCAGCGCCGCTGATTTGGCCGAGCGCGGGATTTCGGCAGAGCGGGCGATCACGGTGACCGGCAGATGCGCTGGCCCGGCCCACAGTTCGACCCCGTTGCCCGCGGCGGTCACTCGGATCTCGACGCGGCCCAACCACAACAGCGTCGCGGCCGCCACGGTGCACAGCGTCGCGTACGGAAGCCAGTCGGGTAGGGCGCCGACACCCATGTTGACTTCGAAGGCGAGGAGCGCCGCCAGCGCGAACCCCAGCGGCCACCACCACCACGGCACCCACAATCGCTCGCGATATCGCACACTGTGCGGCGCGACGCGCGTATCGGACACGCGGTCAAGGGTAATCTGTGGCCCCGTGTCGACCAGTCTGGCGGTTGTCCGCCTCGATCCCGGGCTCCCGCTGCCCAGCCGCGCTCACGACGGGGATGCCGGGGTCGATCTCTTTAGCGCAGAAGACGTCCAGCTGGCGCCGGGGCAACGTGCCCTGGTGCGCACGGGCGTCGCGGTGGCCATCCCGTTCGGCATGGTTGGGTTGGTGCATCCGCGCTCGGGATTGGCCGCGCGGGTGGGACTTTCGATCGTCAACAGCCCGGGCACCATCGACGCGGGCTACCGTGGAGAGATCAAGGTTTCGCTGATCAACCTCGACCCGGTCGCGCCGATCGACGTGCATCGCGGTGACCGTATCGCCCAGTTGCTGGTGCAGCGGGTCGAGTTGGTCGAGCTGGTCGAGGTCTCGTCGTTCGACGAAGCCGGGCTGGCCGAGACATCCCGGGGCGACGGTGGCCACGGTTCCTCCGGCGGACATGCGAGTTTGTGACCGCCGGCGACGATGCAGAGCGAAGCGATGAGGAGGAGTGGCGGAGCTCATGGCGGCATTCGGTAGACGCTCAGACAAAGACGACACGCCCGTTGAGGCGGCAGCTTCCGAGGAGCAAGGCTCCGAGGAATCCGGCGAGCTGGACGGCCCATTCGATATCGAGGACTTCGACGATCCCGCGGCCGCCGAGCTGGCCCGGCTCGACCTGGGCTCCGTGCTGATTCCCATGCCGGAGGGCAGCCAGCTGCAGGTCGAGCTGACCGAGGGCGGGATACCGAGCGCGGTGTGGGTGATCACACCCAACGGTCGTTACACCATCGCCGCGTACGCGGCACCGAAGACTACCGGCCTGTGGCGCGAGGTGGCCGGCGAGCTGGCCGACTCGCTTCGCAAGGACTCGGCCAAGGTCGTCATCAGGGATGGCCCGTGGGGCCGGGAAGTGATCGGCACCGCCGCCGGCGTCGTGCATTTCATCGGAGTCGACGGCTACCGCTGGATGATCCGCTGCGTCGTCAACGGCCCGCACGAGACGATCGACGTCCTGATCGAGGAGGCCCGGGAGGCGTTGGCCGACACCGTCGTTCGCCGGGGTGACACGCCGCTGCCGGTACGGACGCCGTTGCCGGTGCAGCTGCCCGAGCCGATGGCGGCGCAGCTGCAGGAGGCTGCGGCTCAACAGGCCACACAACAAGCCGACACGCACGAGCAACCCAACGAGCCGACCGCACGCCGCAGCGCCGAGGGGTCGGCGATGCAGCAGTTGCGCAGCACGAGCACCGGCGGTTAGCCGGGGCCCGACGCGTCGGCGAGCGCCGCAAGGCAGGCGGCGCCCAGCGCCGAGGCATCCGCGCCGAACTGATCCAGCGTCACAGTGCGCAGCGCTGCGTGCGGCGCCGCGGCCGCCCAGTCGACGCCCACCTGCAGCGGGTGAATCGGATCGTCGACGGCGGAGACCACGCCCAGTGGCGCGGCCAGCCGGGCCAGCTCGGCCCGGTTCGGCGCCACGTAGCCCGCCGCTTCGTCCATTGCGTCGGGCAAGTGTGGCCACTGCGCCCGCCACGAGCGGGTCAACTCCTCGGCCAGCCACGGTGGACTGGATGCCCGCATCTGAGCGGTCGTCGCCGCCAGGCCGTCGCGGCGCAGTTGGGACGCCGAATGCCGGGCCGCCAGAGCGGCGGGCGCCGACTCGGGCGCCCCGGTCCAGGCCGGCAGTGCGGCCAGGACCGCAACGGTGCGCTCGGGGTGGGCCAATGCCCACGCCGTCGCCACCGCGGCGCCGATTGAGACGCCGCCCACACAGATCGGACCCGCGCTCGCAGCCTCGTCCAACGCGGAAACGTAGCCGTCGATCAACTGCTGTGGCTGCGGCGGCGGCGCCAGCAGAACCGCGCCGACGCCCTGCAGGGGGCCGGAAAATGCCCGGTAGACGTAGTCGTTGTCGGACCCCGTTCCGGGCAGTAACACCGCGGTGACACCGTGCAGTTCGACACACATTCCTTGATACTGCCGCGCGTCGACAAGAGGTCCAATAACGTCGGTTTGGTCCGTGTGGCGCCGGGGAACCAACAGGTCCACGGTGTCCGTTGGCACACAATAGGTGGAACACAAAAACAGCTGCGTGAGCAGTGTCAGGAGGGGCCAATGGGGGCCCAGGGTTATCTGCGCCGGCTGACCCGGCGGTTGACGGAGGACCCGGAGAAACTCGACTCCGAGGACTTGTCCGACGAGGTCTTGAGCACCGGTGCGCAGCGGGCGATCGACTGCGAGCGCGGCCAAGAGGTCACGATGGTGGGCACGCTGCGCAGCGTGGAGACGAACGGCAAGGGTTGCGCCGGCGGGGTTCGCGCCGAATTCTTCGACGGCAGCGACACGGTCACGCTGGTGTGGTTGGGTCAACGCCGGATCCCCGGCATCGACTCGGGTCGCACGCTGCGGGTGCGCGGCCGGCTGGGCAAGCTGGAGAACGGCACCAAGGCCATCTACAACCCGCATTACGAAATTCAGCGGTGACCGTCGGCAGCGATGACGGGCCGGTGACCGCCAACCGCGCCAACCCCGAGCGCCTGCTGGCGCAGGTGGGCGGCGTGAGTGGGCTCATCTACTCGTCGCTGCCGGTGGTGACCTTCGTGGCGGCTTCCAGCGCCGCGGGTCTGCCCGTCGCGATCGCAAGCGCGCTGGGCGTGGCCGCGCTGGTGTTGCTGTGGCGGCTGGTTCGACGCGAATCCGTGCAACCTGCGCTCGCCGGGTTCATGGGCGTCGGCTTCTGCGCGCTGATCGCCTACCTCGTCGGCCAATCCAAGGGCTATTTCCTGCTGGGCATCTGGATGTCGCTGGTGTGGGCGGTGGTCTTCACGGTGTCGGTGGTGATCCGCCGGCCCATTGTCGGCTACCTCTGGAGCTGGTCCACCGGCCGTGATCGCGGCTGGCGGGGCGTCCCCCGCGCGGTGTACGCGTTCGACATCGCCTCGCTCGGCTGGGTGCTGGTGTTCGGCGCCCGCTTCGTGGTCCAGCACTCGCTCTACGACGCCAATCAGACCGGCTGGCTGGGCGTGGCGCGGATCGGGATGGGCTGGCCGCTGACCGCGTTGGCCGCGCTCCTGACGTACGTGGCGATCAAGGCCGTGCAGCGTGCCCTGGCCGGCAGCACCGAACTCGAGGCCGGCACCAGCTGCGACTAATCGCCGGGCGACGGGCCTTCCGGCAGCAACAGCTTGCGCAGATCCTCCTCGACCTCGGTGACCGCCACGAAGAGCAACTCGTCGCCGCCCTCCAGGGGCTCGTCGGATTCCGGCACGATGACTCGCGGCCCGCGCAGGATCGTCACCAGCGCGGCATCCCGCGGCAGCTGCAGCCTGCGCACCGGCTTGCCGCCCCACGGAGTGTCATCGGGCAGGGTGATCTCCACCAGGTTGGCCCCGCCCTTGCGGAACTCGATCAGCCGCACCAGGTCGCCGACCGCGACGGCCTCCTCGATCAGCGAACACAGCATGCGCGGGGTGGACACCGCCACGTCCACGCCCCAGGCGTCGGTGAACAGCCATTCGTTGCGGGGATCGTTGACCCTGGCCACCACCCGCGGCACCGCGAACTCGGTTTTGGCCAGCAGGCTGAGCACCACGTTGACCTTGTCGTCACCCGTGGCGGCGACCGCCACATCGAAATCTTCGAGATGTACCGACTCCAGCAGGCTCAGCTCGCAGGCATCGCCGAGCCGCCAGTGCGCGGCGGGGATCGCGTCGACGTCGACGTGGTCCGGGTTGCGTTCGATGAGCGTCACGTCGTGGCCGTTCTCCACGAGTTCGCGGGTGACCGAACGCCCGACGGCTCCGGCCCCGGCGACAGCTACTTTCATTTGTGGGCTCCCGAACCTAGGTCCTCACTGGGTGGCAGCGCGGCGATGGCCACCGCCTCGGCGGCGCGGCCGGATATCGCGGCGACATAGACCTGATCGCCCGCCTGGATGACCGTCTTGGGTTCCGGCAGGATGCCGGTGCCGAACCTGATCATGAACGCCACTCGCGCGCCCGTGGCCTGCTCCAGATCGGTGGCCCGGTGCCCGACCCAGTCGTCGTGCAAGACGACCTCGGACACGGCGACGGTGCCGGTCGGGTCGCGCCACTTCGCCGTCTCGCTCTCGCGGGTCAGCGCGTTGAACAACCGATCGGTGGTCCAGGGCACCGTGGCGATGGTAGGAATCCCGAGGCGTTCGTAGACCTCGGCGCGCTTCGCGTCATAAATGCGGGCGACCACGCGCTGCACCCGGAAGGTTTCCCGGGCCAGGCGCGCCGAGATGATGTTGGAGTTGTCTCCGGAGGACACCGCGGCGAACGCATCGGCCTCTTCGATGCCCGCTCGCAGCAGGACATCTCGGTCGAATCCCTGGCCGAGTACCCGTTCGCCGGCGAACTCCGGGCTGAGCCGGTTGAAGGCCGTGCTGTCGCGGTCGATGACCGCGATGTCGTGGCCGATCCGGGACAGCCCGTCGGCGAGCGAAGAGCCCACCCGGCCGCACCCCATCACAATTACCCGCACTTGAGGTCCTCTCGGTGCTTTGGCCAGCCGACTCGGTCGCACAACATTCTCGCCTACGGCGACGCGACCGGCATGCCGGGCTTACCCTTGGCTCTCGTGTCCAAACTTTCGACCGCTGCGCGCCGATTGCTTATCGGCCGGCCGTTTCGCAGCGACCGGCTGAGTCACACGCTACTGCCCAAGCGGATCGCTTTACCGGTGTTTGCCTCCGATGCGTTGTCCTCGGTGGCCTACGCGCCGGAGGAAATCTTCCTGATGCTCTCGGTCGGCGGCCTGTCGGCCTACGCGCTGTCGCCGTTGATCGGGCTGGCGGTGGCCGCGGTCATGCTGGTGGTGGTGGCCAGCTACCGACAGAACGTGCATGCCTATCCCTCGGGCGGCGGCGACTACGAGGTGGTCACCACTAACCTGGGCGACACCGCCGGTCTGGTGGTGGCCAGTGCGCTGATGGTGGATTACGTTCTCACCGTTGCGGTTTCGACGGCATCGGCGATGTCGAACATCGGCTCGGCGCTCCCGGTCGTGGCCGAAAACAAGGTGTGGTTCTGCGTGACTGCCATTCTGCTGGTGATGGCCATGAATCTGCGCGGAGTGCGCGAGTCCGGGCTGGCCTTTGCGATCCCTACCTACGCCTTCATCGTCGGCGTGGCGTGCATGATCGGCTGGGGGCTCATCCGGATCTTTGTGTTGGACAACCATTTGCATGCGGAATCCGCCGGTTTCCACATGAAAGCCGAGAACGGCAGCATCGCCGGGTTCGCGCTGGCGTTCCTGATCGCGCGGTCATTCTCGTCCGGGTGCGCAGCGCTGACCGGGGTGGAGGCAATCAGTAACGGCGTGCCAGCGTTTCAGAAGCCCAAGTCGCGTAACGCGGCAACAACATTGCTGATGCTGGGCGCAATCGCGGTGACCCTGTTGATGGGCATCATCGTGCTGTCCAAGGCGATCGGCGTCCAAATGGTCGAAGACCCGACGGCCCAGCTGTCCGGGGCCCCGCCGAACTACTACCAGAAGACATTGGTCACTCAGCTGGCGGGAACGGTGTTCGGCAGTTTCCACCTCGGATTTCTCTTGATCACAGCGGTGACCGCGCTCATCCTGGTGCTGGCGGCCAACACCGCCTTCAACGGGTTTCCGGTTCTCGGCTCGATACTGGCCCAGCACAGTTATCTGCCCCGTCAATTGCACACGCGCGGGGACCGGCTGGCGTTCTCCAACGGAATCCTGTTTCTGTCGGCGGCGGCTCTCGCGTTCGTCATCGCGTTCCGTGGTGAGGTGACCGCGCTGATCCAGCTGTACATCGTCGGCGTGTTCATATCGTTCACGCTGAGCCAGATCGGCATGGTGCGGCACTGGACCCGGTTGCTGCGCACCGAGACCGATCCGAGAGTTCGCGCCAAGATGATGCGCTCGCGGGTGGTCAACACGGTCGGCTTCTTTGCCACCGGTGCGGTCCTGCTGGTCGTGCTGGTCACCAAATTCCTTGCCGGGGCATGGATTGCGATCGTCGCGATGAGCGCGCTGTTCGTCATCATGAAGATGATCCGCAAACACTACGACACCGTTAACCGGGAATTGGCGCAGCAGGAGGCAGCCCAGCACGACGTGGTTTTGCCCAGCCGCAACCACGCCTTGGTGCTGGTATCGAAGTTGCACCTGCCGACGCTGCGCGCGCTGGCCTACGCGCGAGCGACCCGGCCCGATGCGCTCGAGGCCATCACGGTGAGCGTCGACGACGCGGAAACCCGTGCACTGGTGCACAAGTGGGAGGAAAGCGATATCAGCGTGCCGCTGAAGGTCATCGCCTCGCCGTACCGTGAGATAACCCGTCCCATACTCGATTACGTCAAACGGGTCAGCAAGGAGTCCAAACGCACGGTGGTGACGGTGTTCATCCCGGAGTACGTGGTGGGCCATTGGTGGGAGCAGGCGCTGCACAACCAGAGCGCGCTGCGGCTCAAGGGCCGGTTGCTGTTTATGCCCGGGGTGATGGTGACTTCGGTTCCCTGGCAGTTGAATTCGTCGGAGCGGGTCAACACGTTTCAGCCGCACGCCGCTCCGGGCGACGCCCGGCGGGGAATATTCGATTGACCCGCGCCGGCGACGATGCAGAGCGAAGCGATGAAGAGGAGCGGCGCCTTGACCTCCGACCAGCAGCGCGCATCCGCTGGTGCGGAATTGACGTTGGACACCGGTGCGCCGGCGAACGGCGGCAGCTGCGTGGCGCACCACAACGGCCGGGTCGTGTTCGTGCGCTATGCGTTGCCCGGCGAACGGGTGCGGGTGCGGGTCACCGCGGACCGCGGATCCTATTGGCACGCAGAGGTTATCGAGGTGATCGAGCCGTCGGCCGATCGGATCGCGTCGCTGTGCCCGATCGCCGGGGTGGACGGTGCCGGGTGCTGCGACCTGGCGTTCGCGGTCCCGGACGCGGCCCGGGCGCTCAAGGCGCAGGTCGTGGCCAACCAGCTGGAACGGCTCGGCGGATATCGCTGGGACGGCCCGGACACCGGAGCCGAACCGCTTTCGGCTGCCGGCCCCACCGGTTGGCGGACCCGGGTTGGGCTGGATGTCGGGCCGGACCGTCGCCCGGGATTTCATCGCTACCACAGCGAAGAGATGGTGACCGACCTGCGCTGCGGGCAGTTGCCGGCCGGAATGCTGGACGGGCTGGCCGACACCCAGTGGCCCCCGCACGCCCAGCTGCACATCGCGCTGGACGACGACGGCCGCCGCCACGTGGTGAGCAGCGTGCGAGCGGGCAGGCGGACCACGACCACGGTGGCCGAGGGCGACTACCACGCGGTGCAACGGGTGGGTGGGCGCAGCTGGCGGGTGCCGGTGACGGCCTTCTGGCAGGCGCACCGGGACGCGCCGGGGCTCTACAGCGATCTGGTCGTTGACTGGGCGCAGCCCGCCGCGGGAATGACCGTGTGGGACCTGTACGGCGGTGTGGGCGTCTTCGCCGCGGCGCTCGGTGCCGCGGTGGAGGAGTCCGGACGGGTGCTGACCGTCGACACCTCGCGCGCCGCGACCCGGGCAGCGCGGGACGCATTGGTCGACTTGCCGCAGGTGGAGGTGGTGACCGATTCGGTGCGGCGGGCGCTGACGGGGCAGCGCGCGAGCGCCTCACGAGCAGACGTGGCGGTGCTGGACCCGCCGCGGTCGGGTGCCGGGCGCGAGATTGTCGACCTACTGGCCGCGGCCGGGGTTCCGCGCGTGGTGCACATCGGTTGCGAGGCCGCATCTTTCGCCCGCGATATCGGGCTCTACCGTGGTCACGGCTACACCGTCGAGAAGATCAAGGTCTTCGACGCCTTCCCACTGACCCATCACACCGAATGCGTCGCGCTGTTGACCCGAGAGGATCGCGGAGCGCTCGAGCAGCGCGGTATCTCGTCGAGCATGAAGGCATAGAAATCGCGCATGCGGGTGAGCCGTTGCCGGCCGAGGCTGTCTGATTTGGTCGCCGCGATCCCGGCTTCGGCTGCGGCCTGCATAGCGGAAATCACGACGTTCTGGTTGGAGGCCTAGCCCGGACTTGACGGCTCCGCCGATCGTCCGACAACGGTTAGACACCCCAGCCGGCGGCGCCGCCGTCGGCGGGCGCCGATCCGATTGCGCACAACCCCGGGCTCAGGGTCCAACCAGCGGCTGAGAGCGGCTCGACACCTCCCGGCCTGCGTCATCGGTCAGCACGACGGCGCCTTCCCGTCGACGCGTTCTGCCCGGAGAACACCCGCTCGATGGCGATGATGTGATCCGCCGCATCATCGAGCCTGCTTGCAGTAGCGGTCTGCCAGTTCGTTGATGCTGGTTGCCGCCCACTCCGCCCAGGCGTTGTGATAGTCGTCGAGGGCGGGGGTAGCCCGGCGTGCGAGTTGCACGGCAGGGTGCTGGCGAACGCGGCCGTGACCAGGCGCCATGCCGCACCACGGCGGGCTACGCGGGCATTTTCTAAAGAGTTAGTGCGTTTGGCAGACCGTCCGCCGCTTAAGGACCAGGTTGACGCGGACTGAGGAGAATTAGGTGGCTCACAGAGCAGCAGACCGATGGCTGGTCACCACTGCACCGAGCAGAATCGCGGGTCGCGCAACGCCAAGGCCAGCGGCGTCGGCGGCAACGGCGGGGCGGGTGGCAAAGGCGGCGACTCCGTTAGCGGCATCGGTGGTAACGGCGGCGACGGCGGCATGGGCGGGGCGCCCGGCGCCGGCGGTCAGCCCGGCGAGGGCGGCGAGGGCGGTGCCGGCGCCGCGGCCGGCTCACCCGTCGGAACTCCCGGCCAGCCCGGCAAGCACGGCCAACCCGTCAGCTGAGACCCGGCTGCGGCAAGTCGGTCACCGCCGTCGTCGGGCCTGGCTTGGGTATCGACCAACGCTCCCGGATCAAGCCAGTGCTTACCGCCCAGCGGCTCGGTGATCAGCCGATCCTCGGTAAGGACCCAACCCCGTCAGCGGCACGCTGCGAGAAAGACCCATCTGAAACACATTTGAAACATGAGGACGTTTGGCCCTATCGCGGGCGCCGGTCGGGGCGATAACCCAATGTAACGGTGGTCTCCCTCTAGTGATCGGAGCCGCAGATGTCGTCTTATGTGATCGCGGTGCCTGAGACTTTGGCCACAGCGTCCCAGGATTTGGCCGGGATCGGATCATCGATCACGGCGGCCAGCGCGGCGGCTGCGCCCTCGACGACGTCGCTGGTGGCCGCGGCCGAGGATGAGGTGTCGGCGGCTATCTCGAAGTTGTTCGGCAGCTACGGCCAGCAGTTTCAGGCGGCCAGTGCGCAGGCGGGGCTGTTTCACAGCTCGTTCGTGCAGGCCTTGACCTCGGGCGGGAACCTGTATTCGGCCGTGGAGGCGGCCAACGCGGCGGCCATCACGGATGTCGGCGCCGCGCCGTTCTCGCCCTTCCTGGACATTTTTGGGCGCGCTCTGTTCGGCAACGGCGCCAACGGCACCAACGGCGTGAGCGGCACCGGCGCGGCTGGCGGTAACGGCCAGGCCGGCGGGTTCATTTGGGGCAACGGCGGCAACGGCGGCAATGGCGGGTCCGGCGCGAACGGCACCACGGGCAATAACGCCGGCGTCGGCCAAAACGGCGGGGCCGGTGGCGCTGGTGGCGCTCGCGGGCTGCTGTTCAGCCACGGCGGTAACGGCGGTAACGGCGGCACCGGCGGCAACGGCGGTACCGGAGCCAACGCGACCACCGCCGGTGCTACCGGCTTTAACGGCGGTACGGGCGGGGCCGGCGGGCAGGGCGGGACCGCGGGTGCCGGCGGCACCAACGGCTCCGGTGGCCTGGGCGGCAACGGCGGGGGCGGCGGCCAAGGCGGCACCGGCACCGCAAGTGCGGGCAACGCCGGCGGCCAAGGCGGCACCGGCGGCACCGGCGGGGCGGCCGGGGCCGGCGGAGCCGCGGGCAACGGCGCCGGTGGGGCCGGCCATGCGGGCAGCGGCGGGCAAGGCGGCACCGGCGGCAACGGCGGTACCGGAGCCAACGCGACCACCGCCGGTGCTACCGGCTTTAACGGCGGTACGGGCGGGGCCGGCGGGCAGGGCGGGACCGCGGGTGCCGGCGGCACCAACGGCTCCGGTGGCCTGGGCGGCAACGGCGGGGGCGGCGGCCAAGGCGGCACCGGCACCGCAAGTGCGGGCAACGCCGGCGGCCAAGGCGGCACCGGCGGCACCGGCGGGGCGGCCGGGGCCGGCGGAGCCGCGGGCAACGGCGCCGGTGGGGCCGGCCGATGCGGGCAATGCGGGCAGCGGCGGGCAAGGCGGCACCGGCGGCAACGGCGGTACCGGAGCCAACGCGACCACCGCCGGTGCTACCGGCTCATTAACGGCGGTACGGGCGGGGCCGGCGGGCAGGGCGGGACCGCGGGTGCCGGCGGCACCAACGGCTCCGGTGGCCTGGGCGGCAACGGCGGGGGCGGCGGCCAAGGCGGCACCGGCACCGCAAGTGCGGGCAACGCCGGCGGCCAAGGCGGCACCGGCGGCACCGGCGGGGCGGCCGGGGCCGGCGGAGCCGCGGGCAACGGCGCCGGTGGGGCCGGCCATGCGGGCAATGCGGGCAGCGGCGGGCAAGGCGGCACCGGCGGCAACGGCGGTACCGGAGCCAACGCGACCACCGCCGGTGCTACCGGCTTTAACGGCGGTACGGGCGGGGCCGGCGGGCAGGGCGGGACCGCGGGTGCCCGGCGGCACCAACGGCTCCGGTGGCCTGGGCGGCAACGGCGGGGGCGGCGGCCAAGGCGGCACCGGCACCGACAGCACGACCTCCGCGCAGGCGGGTACCGGCGGTAATGGCGGCCAGGGCGGTGCCGGCGGGCAGGGCGGCAGCGGTGGTAACGGCATCGGCGCCGGCGGAAAGGCCGGCTCCGGCGGCACCGGCGGCCAGGGCGGTACCGGCGCCGACGGCGGCAACAACACCGGCACCACCGGCGGTGCCGGCGGCAACGCCGGTCAGGGCGGCACCGGCGGTAACGGCGGCGCGGCGGGCGTCCAGGTCGGCGGCGGCGCGGCCGGCAGCGCGGGCACCGGCGGCCAGGGCGGTCTGGGCGGTCACGGCGGCGACGGCGGCACCGGCGACGGCACCGCCGCCAGCTTCGGGGGCCAAGGCGGCAACGGGGGCCAAGGCGGGCTCGGCGGCACCGGCGGCGGCACGCCCGGCGGCGGTACCAACGGTGACGGCGGCCTAGGCGGCGGTGGCGGCGACGCCGGCAACGGCGGCGGCAACTCGGCCACCGTGGCCTCCGGCGACGGGGTCAGCGGCGGCGGTGGTGGCGGGGGCGGGGCCGGTGGGGCCGGCGGCGCCGCCGGCACCGGCACCGGCACCGGCGGGACCGGCGGCACCGGCGGGACCGGCGGCGGCGGTGGGCTCGGCGGCACCGCCGTCACCACGGGCGCCGGCGCGGCCACCGGATCAGGCGGCTTCGGCGGCGGCGGCGGCGCCGGTGCCGCCGGGTCTGGCGGGCTACCGGCGGTAAAGGCGGCGGCGGCGGTGGTGGCGGCGCGGGCGGTACTGCCGTCATAGACTTCGCGACCGGCGGTGGCGGCGGTGGTGGCGGCGGGGCCGGCTCCGCCAGCCGTGCCGCGGGCACCGGCGGAGCCGGCGGCGGTGCCGCCCAGACCATCCCGGTCGTCGTGACTACCGGCGGCAGCAGCAGCACCGGCGGCGCCGGCACCGGCGGTGGTGGCGGCGGCGGCGCCAATGCCGACACCTCCGGCGGCGCCGTCGGCAACGGTGCCGCCGGGGCCAATGGCGCTGCCTGCGGGGCAGGCGGCGACGGCGCCAATGGCAACACTTACGCCAACAGCGGAGGCGGCGGCGGCGCCGTCGGCAGCTTCGGCGGCGGCGGCGGCCAGAGCAACGGCGGCGTGATCGGCAGTAACGGCAGCGACGGCCAGCCCGGCTAACACCGGCGGCGACGGCGGGGGTGGCTACGATCCCGGCGGGATCGGCAGCCTCGGCTGCGATACCCCTAAGGGCTGGTGATGAAATAACGTCGTTTTGTTGATTTCGGGCGTTACGGTTGTGCTATGGCGGAGCTGGCGGATTCGGTGGCACGGCGGTATGCGGTGATGCGACCGCATTTGTCGGAGTTCCAACGGCGATTGTGGCTGGGAGCCGAGGCTGCCGAGTTGGGGCCCAGTGGTGTGGCTGTGGTGGCCGAGGCGACCGGGGTCGCCGCGGACACGGTGCGCCGGGGTCGCAAGGAAGCCGACCAGGGGAGCGGCCCTGGTGCCGGTCGGTCCCGTCGGGCGGGTGGGGGCCGCAAGCGCGCCGAGGCGCATGACGAGGAGCTGGTGGCCGCGTTCGAGTCGTTGATCGACCCGGTGACCAGGGGCGATCCGATGTCGCCGTTGCGGTGGACATCGAAATCGATCCGCGCCCTGACCGCGGCGTTGCGGGACGAGGGTCACCACGTCAGCGATATCGTGGTCCGCCGGTTGCTGCGGGAACGGGGCTACAGCCTGCAGGCCAACGCCAAGACCACCGAGGGCGGCCAACACGCCGACCGCGACGCCCAGTTCGCCTACCTCAACGATCAGGCCACCGCCCACCTGGCTGGCGGGGACCCGGTGATCAGCGTCGACACCAAGAAGAAGGAGCTGGTCGGGGCTTACAAGAACGGTGGCCGGGAGTGGCAGCCCAAAGGCGAGCCCGAGCAGGTCAAGGTTCACGACTTCATTGACCCCACGCTCGGCAAGGCCAACCCGTACGGGGTGTACGACGTGGGGACGAACACCGGGTGGGTGGCGGTGGGCACCGACCATGACACCGCCGCGTTCGCGGTCAACACCATCCGAGCATGGTGGCACAATGCAGGAAAGAACCTGCACCCCAACGCTTCCCGACTATTGATCAGCGCCGATGGCGGCGGCTCCAACGGGTACCGCACTCGGCAATGGAAGACCGAACTCGCCGCCCTCGCCGCCGACACCGGCCTGACGATCACCGTCTGCCACCTGCCGCCAGGCACCTCCAAGTGGAACAAGATCGAACACCGTTTGTTCTCCCACATCTCGATGAACTGGCGCGGTAGACCATTGACCAGCCACGAAGTGATCGTCGAGACCATCGCAGCAACCACCACAAGCACCGGGCTGACCGTCCACGCCGAACTCGACCAAGACATCTACCCGACGGGTGTCAAGATCCCTGACACACAGATGAAAGCCCTTGAAACCACGAATATCCTGACCCGCCACGACTTCCACGGTGAATGGAACTACACCCTCAGCCCCAGACCGCGACACGCCGACAGCGGCCTAGATTAATTTATCGCAAGCCTAACGGCGGAACCAACGGCAGCGGCGGCGGCTCCTGACCCCCGACCCGGAAGGGGGCGGCCCGGCTGCCGCGGCGACGTGGGGGCAGTGGCGTAGCGGCGCGTGCTCGCCGACACTCGTGGAGTTGTCGTGAGTTTTCAGGCACGGCGACGGCGGCACCGGCGGTGATGGGCGGCCAAGGCGCGACCGGCGCCAACGGCACCACTGGCGCTACTGGTGACGGCACCGTCGGCACGGCCGGCGGCAAGGGCGGCAACGGCGGCCTAGGCGCTCCTAGAGGGACTGCGAATCCATACAGAAACTTAAGCCACCTGCATCCGCGCGCGAGTAGAGCGAAGTGATCGCGGTCCGCGGGCTTAGCTTCACGTATCCGAGGGCCGCCGAGCCGACGCTGCGCGGAATGGACTTCGCCGTCAGCCGCGGCGAGGTCTTCGGCTTTCTCGGCCCGAGCGGCGCCTGGAAATCCACCACGCAGAAGCTGCTGATCGGCTTGCTCAGCGGACATGGTGGCTAGGCCGCGGTGTGGGGTCGCGATCCGCCTGGATTGGGGATCCGACTGCTACCAGCGCATCGGCGTGTCGTTCGAGCTGCCCAACCACTACCAAAAACTCACCGGCCTGGAAGGTCCTGGAGGCCGCCGAACTCCCCATGGACTGCCGGGCCGACCATCCGCAGTTTCACGCCTTGCTGCGCGAGCGCCACGTCGAGACCATCCATGGCAGGGACGCCAGCCTCGACGACGTCTTTGTCGAGATCACCGGCAGGCGGTTGAAGTGACCCGGTTTGAGAGCGTTGTGCGGCTGAGCTGAATCTTCAAGTCCGGCAACGGTTCTTGCACGCGACCGTCTTTTCCGGGCTGATCTGGCTGGCGGTGTTGTTGCCGATGCCGCCCGGGCTGCGCCGAGCCGCGGAGCCCTACAACTTGTCGGGCGACACCACCATCATCGGGTTCTTCTTCATCGCCGGCACGGTATTTTTCGAAAAGCACGAGCGCACGCTGGGCGCCGCTCATCTCCACGCCGCTGCTGTTCGCCGAATACCTGGCGGCGAAACTATCTGTGCTGGTAGCGATCTCCCTCTCGGTCGCGGTGGCGGTCGCCTCCTTCGCGCACTGGGCCGCGTACCATCTCGCTCCGATGGTCGTCGGAGTGGTGCTGGGAACGCTGTTGATGCTGCTGGTGGGATTCAGCACCTCGCTGCCGTTCGCCTCGATCGGCGATTGGTTCCTGGCGGCCAGGATTCCGCTGGCGGTGATGAACCTGCCGATCCTGTACCTGTCGGGCGTGTGGCCAAATCCGGTGCTGTACCTGTTGCCTACCTAGGGACCGCTGTTGCTGCTGGGAGTGCCTTCGACCAGGTCATCTGACGCGGTCAGGCGAGGCTGGGCGCGCTGATCGCCGGCCTGCCCTGCCTGCCATGGTTCATCCACTCCACCTGGAGTCTCGCCTTCGGTGTCCTGCCGCCCTATTGGGCCGCCAAGGCGTTCTGGGTGGCCAGCGATCACGGCACGTGGTGGCCGTATCTCGTTGTGGGCGTGATCTACAACCTTGTCATCGCCCGGGCACTATTCGGCCGCTTCCGCGCCAAGCGCACGTGGCCGTGTCCCAAACGAAGTAGCGCAACCACAAGTAGGCCGCGGACAGCCCGAGCGAAATCGTCGTGACGATCGCGCCTTTGCGGGTGAATTCCCAAAAGGAGATGGGACTGTCGGCGCGCCGGGCGATTCCGAGGATGACGACGTTGGCGCTGGCCCCGACGGCGGTCAGGTTGCCACCGAGGTCGGTGCCGAGGACGAGGGCCCACCACAGCACCTGCGGGTTGACATGGCCGCCGATGGTGGGGAGCAATTGCGCGACGATGGGCGCCATCGTCGCGGCATAGGGAACGTTGTTGACGACGCCGCTGAGCACGAACGACACCACCAGTATCAGCATCGTCGTCACCAGAGCGTTGCCCCCGGTCGCCTGGGTGGCGACGTGTGCCAGCTGGTTGACGACGCCGGTCTTGACCAGGGCCCCGACCATGACAAACAAGCCGGCGAAGAACAACAGGGTTTCCCATTCGACGCCGGCCAGGTAGTCGGAATGCCCCAGCCCGGATACCACGATGAGAATGCCGGCACCGACCAGGGCCACCAGGGACGGTGCCGTGTGTATCACCGAGTGTGCGACGAACCCGGCGAGCACTGCGACCAGAACCACGCCGGATTTGATGAGCAGCCGGGGGTTCCGGATGGCCTCGCGTTCTTCCAGCGACATGACGTCGGCGACCCGCTCGGGATCGACGTCGAATGCGCCGGGAAACAGCCGCGGCAACAACGCGATGAAGACGGCGATGATGAGGACGACGACCGGCGCCATATGGATCAGAAAGTCGTTGAAGCTCAGGCCCGCGCGACTGCCAATCAGGATGCTGGGTGGGTCGCCGATCAAGGTCGCCGTGCCACCGATGTTCGACGCGAACGCCTCGGCCATCAAAAACGGCGCCGCACCAATTTCCAGCCGGTCGCACACGAGCAGCGTCACCGGGGCGACCAGCAGCACCGTGGTCACGTTGTCCAGTAACGCCGACGCGAACGCGGTGACCAGCACCAGCAGGATCATGATGCGCAGCGGCGAGCCGCGGGCACGCTTGGCGGCCCAGATCGCAACGTATTCGAAGACGCCGGTCTGCCGCAGCACGCTGACGATGACCATCATCCCGAACAGCAAAAAGATGACGTCCCAAGAGATTCCGGTCTCGCGGGAGTAGAACACGTCGTCGGAATCGATCACCGGGAAGGTGACCATGAGTGCGGCGCCGGCCAACGCCACCAGCGTTTTGTGGATGCGTTCGGTCGCGATCAGGACATAGGCGACGATGAAGACGACGACCGCGACGACGCTCATCGGTCTTCCTGTCTGATCAAGGCTCTACGCGTCAGGGTTTGAGTGCGGCGGCCAGCAAGCGCGATGCGGTAATCACGCCGAACAACCTGTCGTCCTTGACTACTGCCATCAGTGGGCTGCGCAGCCGGGCCATGACCGCGGCTACCTCGATGATGGTGTCGTCGACGTCCGCCGAAGGCACGTCGGTCAGATGCTCGGGGAGCATACTGCGGACGGTCTTGCCGCCCAACTTGTCCGCGGCGCGGTCGGCCATGGATTCGTTGAGCACACCGGCCAGCGAAGGGTCGTCCTGCACATACCGGGGGACGATGAATCGGACCACCTGCGAGGCCGGCAGCACCGCGAACGGTTTTCCGGAGTTGTCGGTAACGACGATCCCGGGCAGGCGGTGCTCGGCCAGCAGGCGGGCGGCATCGAGGGCGTCGGAGTCGACGGTGACCACCGGGAAGTCCTCGACAAGTTGCTCGGCACGCATGCAGACGTTACGTCTGCGTCGGCGTGGTGCGGTCAACGTCTGGGCCCATGGCGTACTCCGGGGTCGGGGAACAACTCGAACATCATTGCCGACCAGGCTTCCCGGCGCACCGTGCATCGAGGCTACCAAGGGCGCACCTTGCGGATATCGACCCCGAAATCGCGAACCTTCCAACGGGACCGCTGCACGGTCGCTGCGTAGACTGAGCCGGATGCTCGAACAGATCCGCGGACCCGCCGATCTGCAGCACCTTTCCCAGCAGCAGCTACGCGACCTGGCTGAAGAGATTCGCCAGTTCCTGATCCACAAGGTCGCCGCCACCGGCGGGCATCTGGGCCCCAACCTCGGCGTGGTGGAGCTGACCTTGGCGCTGCACCGGGTGTTCGATTCGCCACACGACCCGATCATCTTCGACACCGGTCACCAGGCCTATGTGCACAAGATGCTGACGGGGCGGTGCCAGGACTTCGAAACCCTGCGCAAGAAGGGCGGGCTGTCGGGGTATCCGTCGCGCGCCGAGAGCGAACACGACTGGGTGGAGTCCAGCCACGCCAGTGCGGCGTTATCCTACGCCGACGGGCTGGCCAAGGCGTTCGAGCTGACCGGGCACCGCAACCGGCACGTGGTCGCCGTGGTCGGCGACGGCGCGCTCACCGGCGGCATGTGCTGGGAGGCGCTGAACAATATCGCCGCGTCGCGGCGCCCGGTGATCATCGTGGTCAACGACAACGGCCGCAGCTACGCACCCACGATCGGCGGTGTCGCCGACCGCCTGGCCACGCTGCGGCTGCAGCCGGCCTACGAGCAGGCGTTGGAGCGGGGCCGCGACACGGTGCGCGCGATGCCGCTGGTCGGCGAGGCCTTCTACCACTTCCTGCACAGCGTCAAAGCCGGCATCAAGGACTCGCTGTCGCCGCAGCTGCTGTTCACCGATCTCGGCCTGAAGTACGTCGGGCCGGTCGACGGCCACGACGAACGCGCGGTGGAGGTCGCGCTGCGCAGGGCGCGTGGCTTCGGGCGCCCGGTGATCGTGCACGTCGTCACCCGCAAGGGCATGGGCTACCCGCCGGCCGAAGCCGACGAGGCCGAGCAGATGCACTCCACCGGGCCGCTCGACCCGGCCACCGGGCAGGCGACCAAGGTGGCCGGCCCGGGCTGGACGGCGACCTTCGCCGACGCGCTCATCGGCTACGCCAAGAAGCGCCGCGACATCGTGGCCATCACCGCCGCAATGCCGGGGCCCACCGGGCTGACGGCATTCGGGAAACGTTATCCGGACCGGTTGTTCGACGTCGGCATCGCCGAACAGCACGCGCTCACGTCGGCGGCCGGGCTGGCCATGGGCGGGATGCACCCGGTGGTGGCCGTCTATTCGACGTTCCTGAACCGGGCGTTCGACCAGGTCATGATGGATGTGGCGCTGCACAAGCTGCCCGTCACCCTCGTGCTGGACCGGGCCGGGATCACCGGCAACGACGGCGCCAGCCACAACGGCATGTGGGATCTGTCAATCCTGGGGATCGTGCCCGGCATGCGGGTGGCCGCGCCCCGTGACGCCGCCCGGTTGCGCGAGGAGCTCGGTGAGGCGCTCGACGTCAACGACTGCCCGACGGCGATACGGTTCCCCAAAGGCGATGTGGGCGAAGACATTCCGGCTGTTGAACGCCGTGACGGGATAGATGTGCTCGCGGTGCCGGGCGGCGGGTTGAACCACGACGTGCTGCTGGTGGCGGTCGGCGCGTTCGCGTCGATGGCGCTGGAGGTGGCCAAGCGGCTGCACAACCAGGGGATCGGCGTGACGGTGATCGACCCGCGTTGGGTGTTGCCGGTCTCCGACGCCGTGCGCGAACTGGCGGTGCAGCACAAACTGGTCGTCACGCTGGAGGACAACGGCGTCCACGGCGGCGTGGGCTCGGCGGTGTCCGCCGCGCTGCGCGCAGCGGAGATCGACGTGCCCTGCCGCGACGTCGGGCTGCCGCAGAAGTTCTACGACCACGCCTCGCGCGGTGAGGTGCTGGCCGACCTCGGGCTGACCGACCAGGACGTGGCCCGCCGGATCACCGGCTGGGTGGCGGCACTGGGGACGTCCGCAGTATCAGAGGCCGAGATCAGGGAGCATCTGGATTAACGGTCCGGGTGACCGCAGCCGCCAGTACCGGGTCCACGAGTTCGCGCTGCCACGGCCGCGCCTGGCCGGCGCGCAAAAACTCATCGACGGCTTCGAGGACTTCGGCTGTTTGGCCGGTGCTCTCCCAGTCCCAGCACAGCCGCCGCACCAAATCGGGCGTGACCAGGTTCTCCATCGGTACGTTCACCCGCTGCGACACCTCCGAGAGCCCCGCCCGGGCCGCCTCCAGCCGCACGGCGGCCTCCGGCTTGCGCCTGCTCCACCGCGCCGGCGGCGGCGGCCCGTTGGACGGCTCGGCCACGTCCGGCAGGTCCCGGCTTTCCCGGGCCGCTTCCAGCGCCGCCAACCACATTGCGGCGCCGCGCCGCTGGTTGCGCCCACCGAACACGGGCAAGGCGACGAGGTCATCGATCGTCTTGGGGTCGGCGAGGGCGGCGTCGACGATGGCGGTGTCCGGCAGCACCCGGCGCGGCGCGATGTCGCGGCGCTGGGCGACACGGTCGCGCGCCGTCCACAGTTCGCGGACCGCGGCCAGGCCGCGACGGTCATGCACCCGATGGATCCCCGACGTTCGGCGCCAGCGCTCCCGACGGGCGGCCGGCGTAACTTCCCTGGGGCCCACATCCCGCAGGTATTCGAATTCCTGTGCGGCCCAATCGGTTTTGCCTTGCTCGTCGAGGATTAACGAGATCGCCGCGCGCAATTCGATGAGCAGTTCCACGTCGAGTGCCGCGTAGTTGAGCCACCCCCCGGGCAGCGGGCGCTTGGACCAGTCGGCCGCGCCGTGGCCCTTGGCCAACCCGAACCCCAGCAGCAACTGCACCATGGTCGCCAGGTTCACCCGGTCGAACCCGGCCAGGCGGCCGGCGAGTTCGGTGTCATAGAGCGCGGGCGGACGCAGGCCGACCTCGGCCAGGCAGGGCAGATCCTGATCGGCGGAGTGCAGGATCCACTCGTCCGTGCTGAGCACCTCGGCCACGGGCCGCAGCGCGGTCAGCGGGTCAATGCCGTGGCTGACCGGATCGACGAGCACGGTGCCGGCACCGGTCCGCCGGATCTGGATCAGGTAGGCCCGGTTGGAGTAGCGGAAACCCGACGCCCGCTCGGCGTCCACCGCGAACGGTCCGTGCCCGCGATCCAGCAGCGCCGCGGCCGCCTCGATCTGGCTGGCGGTCACCGAGAGATCCGGGACCCCCTCGGCGGGGTGCGGGAGCGGGGTGTGGTCGGGCTCGGTGCCGCCGGCCCCATCGGCCGCCGCTTCGGCCATGTCAGGCGCGTGACCGTGAGCCCAGGTCGGCGACCCCGGCCGGTGGCAGGCCCGCCGCGTGCTCCAGCACCTCGCAGAACGCCTCCACATGGACGCCGACCTCGGGGGTGGTCGCCGTCCACGACGCCCGCAGCTCCAGCTGATGGGCGCGCGGCGGCCCGGAGATGTCGCCGTACCGCACCGAAGTGGTGGCGGTGACGGTGCCGCCCAAAGCGGTGACTTGCTCGAGGCGAGACCCCAGCGCGTCGGCCAGCCAGCTCCACGCCACCTCCGGCAGCAGCGGGTCGACGGCCTCGCTGGAGTCCAGGTCAGCCTGGATGTAGGCGACCAGGCGCATCGTGCCGTCCCAGGCGTCCGAGCCGTCCGGGTCGTACAACAGGATCAGCCGACCGAACGCGTCACCCTCGGAGCGCTCGGGGACGATGTCCAGGTCGGGGTGCTTGACCTCGGCGCCCAGCGCGTAGCTGAACGGCGCCAGTCGCTGCGGTGGCCGGATGGGGCCCAGTTCGATTTCCGGCCGCACGGTCACGGCGTTCATCGCCGCGACCGCCTCGCGGAAGGGGGCCGGTTCGGCAGAGGTCATGAGCGCCGCTCCTCCTCATCGCTGCGCTCTGCATCGTCGTCGACGCACGTCACAGCTTTCGACGGTAGACCTATCGACCGACCGGCGTCGACAGGCGCGCCGTGCCGCGCCACGCCCCTCAGCCTTCCTGGCTGGCCTGCGGCCCCGCAGCAAACCGCGCCGGGCGCTTCTCGCGATGCGCGGCGAGACCTTCGGCCACGTCGGGGCCGCTGAATCCGAGGAACTCCAGGCCCAGCGATGTCTCGAACGCGGGCCCGAACATCCGGTACCAGTAGTTGAGGCTGTGTTTGGTCCAGCGGATGGCGTTTTGGGCCCCGAGCGCCAGGTTTTCGGCGAGGCGTGCGGCGGTGGGCAGCACGTCGTCGTCGTCCACACAGGTCGAAACCAGCCCGATCCGCTCGGCTTCTTCGCCGGACAGCGTCTCGCAGGTGAGCAGGTAGTACTTGGCCTTGGCCATGCCGACCAGCAACGGCCAGCAAATCGCGGCGTGGTCACCGGCGGCCACCCCAAGTTTGGTGTGCCCGTCGATGATCTTGGCCGTCCGGCCGGCCACCGAGATGTCGGCGAGCAGCGCCACCACCAGGCCCGCGCCGACGGCCGGGCCCCGGATCGCCGAGACCACCGGCTTGTCGAAGTTGACCAGGTTGAGCACCAGGTCACGGGCCTCGCGCATGATGCGGATCCGGCCTTCGTAGTCGTTGATGGTCTCTTCGATCAGGTCGAAGCTGCCACCGGAGGAAAACGCCTTGCCTTCACCGCGGACCAGCACGACCCGCACGTCGGGGTCGCGATCGAGCACCGGCCAGATGTCGGCGAGGTCCCGGTGCATCTGCGGCCCGACGGAGTTCAGCCCGGGGGCGTCCAGGACCAGATTGAGCACGCCTTCTTGACCAGGTGTGTCGCCGGGTTCGCAGCGCAGGCTGGGGAAGTCGTCGTAACTGATCGGCATCCGCCCTCCTAACGGGTCATGGCAGCATTGAGGCTGATGAGTACCCGTCGCGACCTTACCGAGTCGCCCTATCTGGCCGCGGTCGCCGGCCGCAAACCGAGCCGCGTGCCGGTGTGGTTCATGCGGCAGGCCGGCCGTTCGCTGCCCGAATACCGGGCGCTGCGCGAACGGCACAGCATGCTGGCGGCCTGTTTCGAGCCCGAGCTGGCCTGCGAGATCACCCTGCAGCCGATACGCCGCCACGACGTCGACGCGGCGATCCTCTTCTCGGACATCGTCGTGCCGCTGCGCGCGGCCGGCATCGATCTGGACATCGTGCCCGACGTCGGACCGGTGATCGCCGACCCGGTGCGCACCGCCGCCGATATCGATGCCATGAAACCCCTTGACCCCCAAGCGATTCAGCCGATTTGCCAGGCGGTCTCGCTGCTGGTTGACGCGCTGGGCGAGGTGCCGTTGATCGGTTTCGCCGGCGCCCCGTTCACGCTGGCGTCGTATCTGGTGGAAGGCGGTCCCAGCCGCGACCACGCCCGCACCAAGGCGATGATGCTGGCCGAACCGGCCAATTGGCATGCGCTGATGTCCAAGCTGGCCGACCTCACGATCGCGTTTCTGCGTGGGCAACTCGACGCCGGGGTGGACGCCATCCAGATGTTCGACTCGTGGGCGGGAACGCTGTCACTGGCCGACTACCGCCAATACGTGCTGCCGCACAGCTCCCGGGTGTTCGCCACGCTGGCCGAATACAGCGTGCCGATGACGCATTTCGGGGTCGGGACCGCCGAACTGCTCGGGGCGATGTCGGATGCGGGCCCGACGGTCGTCGGCGTGGACTGGCGGACGTCGCTGACCAATGCGGCCGGTCGGGTGCGGCCCGGCACCGCGCTGCAGGGCAACCTCGACCCGGTGGTATTGCTGGCGGGGTGGCCGGTGGTGGAGCGCGCCGCGCGCGCCGTCGTCGACGACGGGCGCCGCGCGGTCGACGCCGGCGCGGCCGGCCACGTCTTCAACCTGGGTCACGGCGTGCCGCCGCAGACCGATCCCGGCGTGCTGACCGAGCTGGTGTCGCTGGTCCACTCCTTATGACGCGCTCGTATTACGTTGTGGGCGGCGGCATTTCGGGCTTGACCGCGGCGTACCGGCTGCGTGCGGCCGTCGGTGACGACGCGACCATCACGCTGTTCGAGCCCGGCGAGAAGCTCGGCGGGGTGCTGCGCACCGAGCGGGTCGGCGGCCAGCCGATGGACCTGGGTGCGGAGGCGTTCGTGCTGCGCCGGCCCGAGATGCCGGCGCTGCTGGCCGAGCTGGACCTGTCGGCGCGCCAACGGGTCACCACCGGCGCCCGGCCGTTGATCTACAGCGGGCAAACACTGCATCCGCTGCCCGCGGACACCGTCGCGGGGATTCCGTCGTCGGCGGCGTCGGTGGCCGGGCTGGTCGATGACGCCACCTTCGCGCGCATCGACGCCGAACCCGACCGCCCGCTGACGTGGCGGCCGGGCAGCGATCCCGCGGTCGCCGACTTGGTCGCCGACCGGTTCGGCGAGCAGACCGTGGCCCGGTCGGTCGATCCGCTGCTGGGTGGGGTGTACGCGGGGTCGGCGGCGACGATCGGGCTGCGTGCGGGCGCCCCCAGCGTGGCGGCGGCCCTGGATGCCGGCGCGGCCAGCCTGACAGACGCGGTAAGGCGGGGGTTACCGCCGGCCGGCGGCGGGCCGGTGTTCGGCGCGCTGGACGGCGGTTACCAGGTGCTGATCGACGAACTGGTGCGGCGCAGCCGGCCGCGGTGGGTGCAAGCCGCGGTGTCCGGGCTGGAACCGGGCTGGGAACTTCACGACGACGCCGGCGGCCACTGGCACGCCGACGCGGTGATTTTGGCGATTCCGGCCCCGCGGCTGGTGCGGCTCACCGAGGGCCTGGCTCCGGTCAGCGCCGCGGCAGCCGGCCGGATAACCAGCGCGTCGTCGGTGGTGGTGGCGCTCGCGGTGCCGGCCGAGACCGCGTTTCCGCACAACTCGGGCGTGCTGGTGGCCAGCGGAGAACCGTTGCACGCCAAGGCGATCACGTTGTCTTCGCAAAAATGGGGTGCCAGGGGAGAGTTCCAGCTGCTGCGGCTGTCCTTCGGCCGGTTCGGTGAAGACCTGGCGAACACCGCGTCCGACGACGAACTGCTGACCTGGGCAGCCGACGACCTGGCCGCGGTGTTCGGCCTGACCGTCGACCCGATCGACGTCCGGGTGCAGCGCTGGATCGACGCGATGCCGCAGTACGGGCCCGGCCACGCCGATCTCGTCGCGCAGGTGCGGGCCGGCTTGCCTCCGGGACTGGCCGTGGCCGGCAGTTACCTGGACGGCATCGGTGTACCGGCGTGCGTCGCGGCGGCCGGGCGTGCGGTCGAGACGCTGCAAGCGGAAGTGGCACGATAGGTTTCATGGCCAAACTCGACGCGAAACTGGATTTTGCCGCGCTGAACTCGACGCTGCGATACCTGATGTTCTCGGTGTTCTCCGTGCGGCCCGGGGCACTCGGGGAGGACTCGAGTGACTCGAGGAAAGAAGCGATCGACGATGCGTCGCGGTTTTTCAAGCAGCAGGAGGAGCGCGGCGTCGTGGTGCGCGGTCTCTACGACGTGGCGGGCCTGCGCGCCGACGCCGACTTCATGATTTGGACCCACGCCGAACGCGTCGAGGCGCTGCAGGCGACCTACGCCGATTTCCGGCGCACCACCGCGCTGGGACGGGCCTGCTCACCGGTGTGGAGCAGCGTGGCACTGCACCGGCCGGCCGAGTTCAACAAGAGCCACATCCCGGCATTCCTGGCCGGCGAGGAGCCCGGCAACTACATCTGCGTGTATCCGTTCGTACGGTCCTACGAGTGGTATCTGCTGCCCGACGAGGAGCGTCGCCGCATGCTCGCCGAGCACGGCATGGCCGCCCGCGAGTATAAGGACGTGCGGGCCAACACGGTGCCGGCGTTCGCGCTCGGCGACTACGAATGGATCCTGGCCTTCGAGGCCCCGGAACTGGACCGCATCGTCGATCTGATGCGTGAATTGCGGGCCACCGACGCCCGGCGGCATACCCGTGAGGAAACGCCGTTTTTCACCGGCCCGCGGGTGCCGGTCGAGCAGTTGGTGAACTCGCTGCCTTGACAACCCCTTTCGATCCGACCGATCCGACCCGCTTCGAGGAGATGTACCGCGACGAGCGGACGTCGCACGGCCTGCCCGCCGCCACGCCGTGGGACATCGGCGGCCCGCAGCCGGTGGTCCAGCAGCTCGTCGCGGTGGGCGCGATCAAGGGTGAGGTGCTCGACCCGGGCACCGGCCCGGGCCACCACGCCATCTATTACGCGTCGAAGGGCTACTCGGCCACCGGCATCGACGGGTCGGCGGCGGCCATCGAGCGCGCCCGCGACAACGCGCGCAAGGCCGGGGTGTCGGTCAACTTCGAGCTGGCCGATGCCACGAAGCTGGAGGGGCTGGACGACCGGTTCGACACCGTCGTCGACTGCGCCTTCTATCACACCTTCAGCACCGACCCGGACATGCAGAGGTCCTACGCGCAGGCGCTGCGGCGGGCCACCAAGCCGGGCGCGCGGCTGTACATGTTCGAGTTCGGCGAGCACGACGTCAACGGCTTCACGATGCTGCGGTCGTTGTCCGAGAGCGACTTCCGTGACGTGCTGCCGGTCGGCGGCTGGGAGATCACCTACCTGGGCAGGACCACCTACCAGGTCAACATGAGCGCCGAGACGATCGAAATGATGGCCGCGCGCAACCCCGACATGGCCGCCGAGGCGGAGAAGCTCCTCGAGCGGTTCCGCGCGATGGAACCGTGGCTGGTCAACGGCAGGGTGCACGCGCCGTTCTGGGAAGTGCACGCCACCCGGGTGGACTGACAATTGAGTGTGCGCTGACGGCGGGCACGATCGTGTCGTCGCCGCACGCGCACACTGGATTACGCGTCCGTCGGCGCCAGCTTCAACGAGATCGAGTTGATGCAGTAGCGCTGATCGGTCGGCGTCGGATAGCCCTCGCCCTCGAACACGTGGCCCAGGTGGCTGTGGCAGTTCGCGCACAGCACCTCGGTGCGTGTGGTGCCCATCGAGTGGTCGGGACGCAGGATCACCGCGTCGGAGCTCGACGGGTCGAAGAACGACGGCCAGCCGCAGTGCGACTCGAACTTCTCTGTGCTGCGGAACAATTCGGCGCCGCACGCCCGGCAGTCGTAGACGCCCTGGGTCTTGGTGTCGGTGTACTCGCCGGTGAACGGCCGCTCGGTGCCGGCGCGCCGCAGGACTGGAATTCCTGCGGAGTGAGTTTCTTGCGCCACTCGTCGTCGGTCAGTTCCAGTTTCGGATGGGTCATGCGTCCACGCTAGCGCGCTCGCGGTCGACCGTCAGCCACGCCGGATCAATCCCGTCTTCCAACCGACCCTCGGCCTTGGCGTCCAAATAGCGGAACAAGAGCACGGTGAACACCACGATCAGCAGCAGCGACCAGCCGTAGGTGATCTTCAGGTAGTGCAGCGCGCGGCCATACCTCATGTATCGGTAAATCAGCCAGTCGTCCAGCGTCAGGAAGCCGTAGACCGCCAACCATGCCGGCCAGTTGCGGATCAGCGAGTTGCGCAGCACCACCGTCATCAGGAACGGGAACATCATCATCGAGTAGTAGCCCTGGGCCAGCGGCAGCACCAGCCACGACCACAGCAGCAGCACGCCCGACGAGCTGGTGAACCAAAACAGCGGGTCGCGGGTGCGGTAGTAGCGGTACAGCAGCCACATCGCGCCAATCGCCAACACAGTGAACAGGAGTCGCAGGAACACGATCAGCCAGGTCGGCAGTCCGAAGTACACGCCGTTGCCCTCGATCGAGCTGTTGAAGTAGTCCCGGACGCCCCCGATGTACGGCAGCGTTTTGGTGACGAAGTCCATTGGATCACTGACCAAGGGCCAGGCGGCGACGTTGATGACCACGGGCACGACGAACGCCGGTACCAGGGCCCGCCATTGGCGGTTCAGCAGTGGCAGCAATAGCAGCGGGCGCCAGCACGGGTTTGAGCGTGAGCGTCAGGCCGATCGCGAACGCCGGCCCACCACTGGTGCCCGACTCTTCCTGTTTCGGACCCGTCCAACAGCCAGCGCAAGAACAACACCTCGGCCAGCAGGACGCAGCCGTTGATGTTGGTGAACACCAGCGTGCTGGTGACGCTTTCCGTACAGAACATGGCCAGCAGCAAGGCGGGCGCGGCCACCGACGACAGCGTGAATTTGAACAGCCGCAGCAGCAGGTACCAAGCGATCAGGATCGCGACGGTGTTGATCAGGATGAACAGATACCTCGACGGCGTAAAGGACAGGTACCCGAACGGCGCCATCAGCAGCGTGCCGCCCGGCGGATACAGGTAGTGCGGGTCGACGTAGTCGAAATGCTCGTTGTAGATGTCCCAGCCGCGTCGGAAGTTGAGCACCGCACGGTAGACCGGTTTGAAGTCGTCGGTGATGTTGCCGTTGAGGGTGAGGATGATGCTGCGGTGCAGCACCGACAGGATGGCCGCTGGCCACAACACCGACCGCAGTATCGCCGAGGTGCTCGGTGGGCCGGTACGGGGCGAGTCAGCTGCCGTCACCAGCGCACCGTACACCGGCGCGCCCGTCCGGCGACGATGCGGCCGCGTGGCGGGTGAGGAGGAGCCGGACAGTCAGGACCGAGCGAAGGATCAGGCGGGGCAGTAGGTGTCGGTTCGCGGGAGCTTGCCGCTGTCCAGATAGCCGACCAGCGGCGGGACCGCGCACGGCGAATAAATGCTGGCGCCGTGGCCGATGCCCTGCCACATCACCCGCTTGCTGGCCGCGCCGGCGTTGATGATCGTGGCCGCCGTCGCGGCGACCGCTTCCGAGCCGACGATCGGGTCGTTCTGCACACCTAGCAACAAGACGTCGATCTTGAGGTCTTTCGGCGATTGCGGCGCCGAAGCTGTGGGCCAGTGCACGCATTTGACGAGATCGAGCGCGGCGACCGTGCCGAATTGCGGGTAGAGCTTGGCCCAGGCGACCACCAGTTCGCGAATCCGGTCCGGGGTCGGGCGATTGAGCGCGTCGCTGCACGAGTTCACGAACTGACCGTCCGAATCCCTGGTGGCGTCGGCGCGATTGATCAGGTTGGTCAGCGGGCCGGCCTCACCGGAGCGGGCGGCCGCCAGCGCGTTCGCCAGGTCGGTGGTGGCGTTGATGCGCCCGGCGTTGGGGAAGCCCAAAGCCGTGGTGATGGCGCCGGCGATTTGTGCCACCGAGGCACCACCCGGCGCCTTGCCGGCACGGGCGGCGGCCAGCAGCGCGTCGACGGCGCCCTTGGGGTCGGCGCCCAGCGCGCAGTTCACCGCGACGCACTGCGCGGCGAACGCGTCGAGGGCGGCCTGCTGACCCTTGGCCTTCTGTTCGGCGGCGGCTTCGGCGTTGACTCCCAACGCAATCGGAGAGTCCAGGATCAGTCTGGCGACCTTTTCGGGGCGCGACCCGGCGTAGGCCAGCGCCACCTGGGCGCCATTGCCGATACCGACGAGCGCGACCGCGGGTACGTCCCACAGGTTGCGCAGCCGCTCGATGTCGGAGGCGGCGTGCGAGTCGTCGTAGGCCGACGCGCCCGGTGCGATCGCGTCGGTGCAGTTCGTGGTGGCGGTATTGGACACGTCGGACAGGTTGGCCACCGGATCGTCGCCGGACTGGAATTGCGCCTGATCGCGCATCGTCTGGCGGTCGAACTGGTCGCGGCAGTCGATCGGGCTCGACATGCCCATGCCGCGGCGATCGACGGCGACGATCGGGTGCGCGTGCAGCACGTCGGCGCCCGCCCGCGACAGCCAGACCGGCAACTGGGTCGACGACGGCAGGTCGGAGCCGGTGGTGAAGACCAGGGGCCCGGCGTCGTGCGGGGTCTGGTCGGAGCGGGCCCGGACCGCGCCGATGGTCAGGGTCCCGGATCCGCCGTTGGGGTCGAGGTCGGCGTCGTAGGTCGCGCAGTCCAGCTTGACGCCGGGCGCGGCGGGCACCGCGGCGTCGGCGAAAAGCCGCGGCGTGCAGTCGTGCCACGCCAAGTCGTTCTTGGGTGCCGCGATCGGGGGCGGACCCACCGGTGGCGGCTTGTTGATCACCTGGCCTTGCGGTCGGGCGCCGCGGTTGGTGGCGAAGCGTGGGTCTGCGGCCAGGCCCGGGACGCAGCCGGCCAGCACGGCAGTGACCGCGATCAGGATCGCGGTGGACGTGATGTGCCGACGCATGTCGACCACAGTAGCGACCTGCTCGCCTCAGGCTTTGACGTAGCGCGTGTAGAGGAAGCCGGCGTCGTCGGTGAGGACATGCGCACAGCGCATCGGGGTCTGCACCTGGCCGGGACCCGTCGCGATGCGTCGGGCCAGTCCGCCGACGACGTAGGGCGCGATCGTCAGACACAGGTCGTCGAGCAGGTCACGCTGGATGAAGGAGCCGAGCAGCATCGGCCCGCCCTCGGTCAGGATGCGGCGCATTCCGCGAGCTCCCAGCGTCGCCAGCAGGGCGGCCTCGTCGACTTCGGCCGGGTCGTCGCCGGAGCAGTCGACCACCTCGGCAACGCCGGCAAGCAGGCGGCGGGTCTCGTCGCAGGCCGACGTGCAGGTGCAGATCAGCGGCGCCACCTCGGTGCGGGTGAACACGGGCATGTCCCGGTCCAGGCGACCCGACTTGGTGACGATCGCCAGCTGCGGGACTTCGCTTTGGCCCCGGGCCTGACGGTGCATGCGCTGTGCGACCGGCGGGTGCGCGCCGGAGTACCCCTCCATCCGCACGGTGCCCGCGCCGACCACGATGACATCGGCGAGTTCGCGCAGCACGTTGAAGATCAACTTGTCGCCCGGCCCCCCGAGTCCGCCGCTGGTGCCGTCGGCAGTGGCGCCGCCGTCCACGCTGGTGATGAAATTCGCCCGCACCCAAATCCCGTCCAGTTGTTCCGGATAGCCGTAGAGGTGGGGAAGTTCGCCCTCGTCGACGGCGCGCCCCGATGCCAGCAACGTGAACGGTGCGTCGGCCATGCGTTTGATTGCAGCACGCCGCTACAGTTCGTGCATGCACGGGCTGGTGGATCGGCATCCGACCGTGTCGCCCGAGCGGCTGATCGCCCAGCTGGTGCCGCCGCCGACGTTCGCCGAGGTGAGTTTCGCAACCTACCGCCCGGATCCGGCGGAACCGACGCAGGCCGCGGCCGTGGCGGCCTGTCAGGAGTTCTGTCGGCAGGCCGGCGAGCGCCGGACGGGCCGCAAAAGACTGTTCGGTAAGCGCGCGGTGCTGCCCGGTGTGGGGCTGTACCTGGACGGCGGGTTCGGTGTGGGCAAGACCCACCTGCTCGCTTCGGCCTACTACCAAATGCCCGACGACGGGGCTCATCCCAAGGCGTTCGCGACATTTGGGGAGCTGACCCAGCTGGCCGGGGTGTTCGGCTTCGTCGAATGCATCGGTCTGCTGGCCGGCTACACGGCGGTGTGCATCGACGAGTTCGAACTCGACGATCCGGGCAACACCACGCTGATCTCGCGGATGCTCTCGTCGCTGGTCGAGCGCGGTGTATCGGTGGCCGCCACCTCCAACACGCTGCCCGAACAGCTCGGCGAAGGCCGTTTCGCCGCACAGGATTTTTTGCGCGAAATCAACGCGCTGGCAAGCATTTTCAGCACCGTGCGGATTGAAGGACCGGACTACCGGCACCGCGACCTGCCGCCGGCGCCCCAGCCTTTGTCGGACGAGGACGTGACCGCGCGGGCGGCGGGGGTGCGGGGCGCCACGCTCGACGACTTCGACGCGCTCTGCGCGCATCTGGCCACCATGCATCCGTCGCGGTATCTGACGCTGATTGAGGGCGTGAGCGCGGTGTTCCTGACCGGTGTGCACGAAATCGACGATCAGAATGTCGCGCTGCGGTTGGTGTCGCTGACCGACCGGCTGTACGACGCCGGCATCCCGGTGGTGGCTTCCGGGGCGAAGCTGGATACCATCTTCAGCGAGGAAATGCTGGCCGGTGGCTACCGAAAGAAGTACCTGCGCGCCATTTCTCGGCTGTTGGCGCTCACCGCCGCTGGGTTCAACCAAACTCCCGAACCATGACGTAATCGTTCTCGCGACCGGCGCCCACATGAAACGTTCTGGTGCCGCTGATCTTAAAGCCGCTCTTGAGGTAAAAGCGTTGTGCGCGCTGGTTTTCCTGATTGACACCGAGCCATACGCTGTGGGCGCCCCAGTCGGCGGCGGTAGCCAGCGCTGCGTCCATCAACATTGTCGCCAGACCCGTGCCGTGGAAATCCGCGAGCAGGTAAATCTTCGACAGCTCGGCGTCACCGTTGGCGCCGCGAATCAGCATGGCGTAACCCACAATCTGGCCATCTTGGCGCGCGACGAGAACCGCGCGTTGCGGATCGGTCAGATACTCGGCGAAGCGTATCGCGGACAGGTCGGTGTCGATGAACGACGCGATGTTTTCGGCGGGCGTCGACGGTGGACATGCCAGCGGAAACGTGCGTGCGGCCACGACGGCCAGCTCGTCGACGGAATCGCGGGTGGCGATACCGACGGCGAGCGTCAGAGGTTCCATTGCGCGAGGTGCTGGCCCGTCTTCCGGTCCAACAGAACGACATTGGAGACCGGATCGCGGTAGGCGTCCCAATACACTTCGCCGCGCACGATCGACCCTTGCGGCGCGTTCACGATCACGTTGTCCAGCGCGTCGGGCGCGTCGGATGCCCGCGGCTTGTACGCGTCGGCGAAGGGCGTCACGCCGTCGAAGCTGAAGTTGGTCGCCATGATGAACGAATTCGGCACTCGGACGGCACGAATCGTCACGTCGGCGCGCTCGGCCGTGCTGCCGGGGAAGCTCTTGACCGGGACCCCTTCGCGCGTGTAGCCGAATCCCGGTGGCGGGTCGCACGCCTGCACGCTGCTGACGGTGACATCAGCGGCGTAGGTGCCGGTATCGACCCGCAATGTGTCACCGATATGGCCGATCGGTGCGTCACCCGCCCAAGCGCGGGGGGTCGCGGTGACGATCGCACCGGCGACCAGCAAGGTGGGCAGGACGATCAGCCAGCGGCGCATCTTCGCATAATCGCATACCCGCGACCGCGAAGGGGAGGGTGCGACGGGAAGCGGTATGCGGCGTGATCAGCCGTTCTTGCCGCCGCTGAGTGATTCCAGCGCGGCGATCAGGTCGGCCTCGACGCGCGCCTTATCGACGCCGCTCCGGTGCAGGGGGCCGGCGCCGTCTTCGAGTTCGAGCAGCGCCAGCAGCAGGTGTTCGGTGCCGACGTAGTTGTGGCCGAGCCGAAGCGCCTCGCGGATGGTCAGCTCGAGCGCCTTGCGCGCCGGGCCGCTGAACGGGATGAGCTGCGGTGGCCCGGCATCCGGGCCGGGTGCCTCCTCGGCTGGCGCGACGGATGCGCGCAGGGCCTCGGTGTCGACGTCCTGTCGGTGCAGCAACACGGGGGCCAGCGCGCCCGGATCACTGAGCACCCCGAGCAGCAGGTGGTCGGGCGTGATTTCGGCGCTGGCGGCGTCGTGGGCGGCATTCTGGGCGACGACCACGGCGTTGCGGGCTCGCGGTGTGAAGCGGCCGAAGCCCTGGTCGGGGTCGATCGCGCTGGCCTCGGCGCGCGGCACGAACCGCTTTTGCGCGGCCTGCTTGGTGACGCCCATGCTCTTGCCGATATCGGTCCAGGATGCTCCCGAGCGGCGCGCCTGGTCGACGAAATGGCCGATCAAGTGGTCGGCGATCTCGCCCAAATGCTCGGCGGCCAGCACCGCGTCGGCGAGTTGGTCCAGCGCGTCGCTGTGCACGGTTTTGATGGCGTTGATCAGCTCGTCGAGGCGGACGGGATAGGCGATGGGCGTCGAATCGGACACGTCGTCAACTGTAGGTTGACGAAATTTGGATTGTCAACCTGGGGTTGACGGCGCCGATGTTCACGCTCGGTTCACCGCAAGAGATGCGGGTTTGTCGCGACTCTGCGACGATCGAAAAGCCATGAAACTCCTCCTCACGCTGGCAAGCCTTGCCGCCATGGTCGGCGCCGCGGCGCCCGCGTACGCCGATGGTGTCGACGACACGTTTCTTGCCACGCTTCGCGCGGCCGGGATCACGTTTCCGGACCCGGTGAAGGCGATAGGGGCCGGCAGGTGGGTGTGCAAGGCGGTCCACGGGGGCCACCCGTTGGCCGAGGTCGTCAGGACGGTCCAATCCGAGAACCCCGGTCTGCAACAGGAGCACGCCGCCCAGTTCACCGCGATCGCGGCCAACGTGTACTGCCCGACGACGCTGGCGGGCATCACCCAATAGCCAGCCCGCGGACCTGCGGTTGTGATCGGCTGTTTACAGCCGCGCTATCTGGGCCCGGTTAACGAAACCTGTCGTCAACATTTCGCCTTTATGATTCAGCGACGAATGGCGGCTCAGCGTGCGGGAGGAAAGCGAATTTGGACTTCCTTCAGGAGCAGTTGATCGATCCGCTCAGCAATGTCCTGAACTCCCACGTCCTCGTTTACTTGCTCATCGCGGTTGGTGTCTATTTCACGTTGCGCACCCGGTGTATCCAGATCCGCTATTTCGGGCGGATGTTCCGTCAGCTCCGGAGATCCCACCGCCAAGACGGTGGGATCTCTTCCTTTCAGGCATTCTGCGTGGGCCTTGCGTCGCGGGTGGGCACCGGCAACATCGCCGGCGTCGCCATCGCGCTGACCGTCGGTGGCCCCGGCGCAATCTTTTGGATGTGGGTGGTGGCTGCGGTCGGCATGGCGACCGCGATGATCGAGGCCACGCTCGGCCAGATATTCAAGGTCCGCTCGGATGACGGGGCGTTCCGGGGCGGCCCCGCGTTCTATATTCAGCGTGGGCTGCGCTCGCGGACCGGCGGTGTCGCCTACGCCGTGCTGCTGATGGTGTCGTTCGCGACCGCGTTCAACATGGTGGAGACCAACGCGGTCAGCGGCGTCTTGGAGTCGTCGCATGGCATCGACATCCGTTGGACAACAGTGGTTTTGGCGGTGCTGGCGGCGCCAGTGCTGTTCGGTGGGGTGCGCAGGGTCGCCGCGTTCGCAGGAATGGTGCTTCCGACGGTTGCGGCGGTCTATACGCTGCTGGCGCTCGCGATCGTGGCGGTGAACATCAACGAGCTGCCAGGAATGATCGAGGAGATCATCGGCGGCGCATTCGGAATCAAGCAGCTGGCAGGCGGTTTCGCCGGCGGTATCGCCGCGGCGATGTGCACCGGCGTGAAGCGGGGCCTGTTCGCCTGCGAGGCGGGACTGGGTAGTTCGCCCAACATCGCCGGCGCAGCGACGGTGGCGCATCCGGTGGAGCAGGGCCTGATCCAGTCGCTCGCCGTGTTCATCGACACCATGGTGATCTGTACCGCGACGGCGTTCATCGTGCTGGCATCGGCGCCGGAGCTCTACAACCCGGCTCACACGGATGTTGCCGGCGCGACCCTGACGGAGCAGGCGATCGCCGCAGACCTCGGTTCGTGGTCCACATTGCTGATGACGTCGGTGGTGTTCTTCTTTGCGTTCTCGTCAGTGCTCAGCAACTACGTGATCGCCGAGGCCAACTTGTTCTTCCTGGGCGGGCGCCGGTGGGCGATCAACATGCTCAAGCTGGTGACGCTGGGGTCGATCGCGTTCGGGGCCATGTCCAAGCTCACGCTGGTGTGGTCGCTCGCGGACCTGGCGATGGCGCTGATGGCGATTGCCAACCTGGTCTCGATCTGCCTGTTGGGCAAGTGGGCCTTCGCCGCGATCAGGGACTACCACCATCAGGCCGCGCGGGGCAGGACGCCCGTCTTCATTGCCAGCGAGGCCGGCCTGCCCGGGGTTCTCCACGGCGACATCTGGGAGATCCCGGAACGCCGCCAGGTCGGCGCGTTGCCCGGATCGCTGCTGATCGATCGGGCGCCGGTGCCGTCGTCGGAGCTATCCGAGGCGCCGGCGGCGTAACGGGGTCGGTTCGCGGCAACGCAGTCGCAATACGCTTGGGCGTATGCGCGTCGATCTGGGGCCGCTGACATGGTCTGCCGTGGTTACGACCTGGCATGTGGACCTGACCGCCGCGACGGTGATCGTGGTGCTGGCCGGTGCGTACGCGTGGTGCTACCGACGCGCTCGAAAGGATGCGCAACCGGTCCAACCGGTGCACGCGGGCTGTTTTGGTGTCGGCATCGCGCTGTGGGCGCTGGCCACGTTGAGCGCAATCGGCGCCTACGCCTACGACTTGTTCTGGATGCGCGCGTTGCAGGTGCTATTGCTGGTTTACGTCGCGCCGTTCTTCGTCGCGCTGGGCAAGCCGGTCACCGTGGTGCGCGACGCGCTGGACCCGGCCGGCCGTGGGCGCATTGACTGGCTGCTGACGACCCGGCTTGCCCGGGTGCTCTTCCACCCGCTGACCACATCGCTGGCGATGCTGGCCACGCCGTGGCTGCTCTACCTCACGCCCTGGTACAGCGTGTCCCTGCAGAGCGAGTGGGTCGGCGCGCCTACCCGAATCCTCCTGGTGGCGATAGGTTTTGGCTACTTCTATGCCAGGTTGCAAGCGGATCCTGTGCCCCGCAAATACTCTCAACTGATCTCGCTGCTCATCTCGGTGGCCGAGGCGCTCGGCGATGGAGTGCTGGGGTTGGTCATCTGGCAGGGTTCGTTGATCGCTCCGGCGTATTACTCAGGGCTGCATCGAGACTGGGGCCCTGATCAGCGGCTGGATCAGACGATCGGGGCCGGCGTCCTATGGATCCTCGGAGACGTGGTGGGGTTGCCGTTCGTGCTTGTGTTGATGCGTGCGTTATCCCGTGACGACAAGGCGCACGCGATCGAAGTGGACGCCGAGCTGGACACGGCGGAAGCGGCCGACACTGAAACCGCGGAACCGTCGGGATTGTGGTGGGAGAACGATCCGCAATTGCGCGAGCGATTCCGCCGGCAGTGAAGCTGGGTGCCGCTGGGCGCCGCCGCCCCTGTGAAATCGGCATGAATTCCGTCCGCTGGGGCAAGCGGTCGGATATGTTGCGCGAAACGTCCGCAAATCTGCAACCCCAAAGGAGCCAACGGAGATGAAAGTCTCGGCGATGGCAGCCGGCTTGGCTGCGAGCATTCTGGTGAGTGGGGTGGCGGGATGCGGAAGCAACAAATCATCAAGCCCGTCATCAACTTCGACGTCACCGTCTGCGTCCACCTCGGCCGCGTCGCCGTCGTCCGCGGCACCGACATCGAGCAGTGCCGCCGCCCAGCCCGGGGACTACAGCGGCCTACTCATCAAGCCCACCGACATCGTCGCGCCGAACGACACCTTCACGCTGGCGCAAACGCTACCGGTGCCTAACCCGGCGGGAACCGAGGGCGTGTTCATGAATCAGGCCGGCTCGCGCAAGATCGACGACACGATCTATGTCTATCCCGATGCCGCCGCGGCCGCGCAGGCGCTCGACCAGAGCTCCAAGGCCATTTCCGAACTGAGTGTGAAGGGAACGCCGACACCCGCCGATGTGGGCACCGGCGGCCAGATTGCCGCGGGGCCATCGCCGGACGGCAACAAGGCCAAAGCGATCGTGATGTTCACCGAGGGCAAAGTCTTTGCCGTCCTGGAGTTCGAGAGCCCGCCGAACGATCCGGTGCCATCGGACTTCGTTCTCGATCTGGCCCGCAAGCAGGATGCCGCGATCAAGGCGGGTATGCCTTCGTGATCCGAAGAGCGGCGGCGGGCGCGGCGCTGTTCGGTTTGGTGAGTTGGGGCGGCGCGCGGGCCCTGAAAGCCTTCGTCGCGTGGATCGACCGGAACCCGGATCCGTTTATCCGCGAACGGCTGATGGCCGAGCCGCAGGGCGAGGAGATCCCGATCACCCGGCCGGACGGGACGGTGTTGCGCGCGTTGGTTGCGGGTCAAGGGCCGCCGGTTGTTTTGGTCCACGGCTACACCGCCACCGTCGCCGAGTGGAACTTCGTGTGGGATGACCTGGTGGCCAAGGGCTTTCGTGTAATCGCGTTCGACCAGCGCGGCCACGGAGGTTCCACGCTGGGATCCGACGGCATCGGATCTGAGCCCATGGCCGTCGACATCGCCGCCGTCTTGCGGCACTTCGACATCCGCGACGGCGTGCTCGTCGGGCACTCGATGGGCGGATTCGTCACGATCCGCGCGATGATCGACCACCCCGACCTTGGTCGGCGGTTGCGCGGACTCGTGCTATTCGCCACCTGGGCGGGTCGCGTGCTGGATGGGGCGCCGCAGAACCGAATACAGATCCCATTGATGCGCAGCGGCATCCTCCAGGTGCTTCTACGTTTCAAGACCGTTGCGGTGCTGTTGGGCGCCGCGCAATGCGGGGCGCGGCCCTCGCCGGCCATGATTTCCGCCTTCAGCGAGGGGCTACGCCAGCACCTGGCTGACCACGGACCGCTGGTACCGATTGTGCGGGCCTTCTCGCGCGAAGACCGCTACCCGCGGCTTGGGGAGATCGCCGTGCCGACGGTGGTGATGGTCGGCTCCGCCGATCGTACGACGCCGTCGAGCCATTCGCGCCGGCTGGCGGCGGGGATACCCGGCGCGCGGCTTGTCACGGTGCCCGACGCGGGACACCTGCTGAACTGGGAGGCAGCCGATGAACTGGTCGAGGTCGTCGAATCCTTCCCAGCACAACGTGGTTCGGACTAGCTTTGGTCGGCCCGTTACGGGCACTTTTGGCAATGGGAGGGCGCACCCGCACCGACGGCAACCTGAGAGGCCACACCTGACTTGCATCTGCGCGCCATGGCCGAGACGCGTCCAGAGTTCGAAGCTCTGAGCCGCAGATAACCGCCACCTCTTACGAGAGACTGGCCGAAGCCAGGCGGTGGGGGGCCGACGACCAGCATGCTGATGTCGCTACAACGCGGGCCGGATCCGGGCCTTGCCCGTCACTTCGCTATGGGCACGACCGTTCAGCGAGCGCTTGGTGTCGGACGTGGGGCGCGGGGCGTGTGCGTCGCCGTTCAGGTAGCGCCGCTGTAGCCGGTCAATGAAAACCTTTGCCTCGTTGATGTCTCGCCGCAGGCCAGCAGCTTCAGACCGGATGGCCGATGCCCGGCTGTTGGTGCCGCTGACGTCTTGACTGTCGAGCCACGCCAGCTGGTGCGCCATCTGATGCAGTTGTTCGCGCAACGCGCGGATCAGCTCCACGGCCTGGGCGGCATCGACTTCGTCCATCCAGGAATGGTTGCACCGCCCGACCGTTCCCGCTCGCGAATCGGCTCAGGCCGTGACAATCCCCTCCACAAAACTCGCTCCACGGGATCAACGGCGCAATCTGCGCGAGCGCCCAGGCGACCGGCGTCAAACAAGCTACTGTCGTCGCAGCCCACCGGGCGCACACGCCGATGCTCGTAGTGCGAACGACCATAGGCAATGCGCGCCGCCGCGTGGCCGAGCTATCGCGGCGCCGACAAGAACTATCCGTGCGTCGACAGGGGATGGCAGTGTAAAGATTTCAGCTACGACGGCTTGATCGAAGCCTCATGGGTTGGCGGCGTTGCCGTGCCATTCCGTTTAGCCGGATCTGTCTTTGCATTGCAATTTCATGCGGAGTCCGCTGAGGACTCTTAGGAGCGGCGGGCGGCTTGGCCAATTGGACCACCGTGGCATCAGGCGCGTTGGTCTTGACCGACTGAATCCCGTTGTCGGCTGCAGACTTTGACGGGTAGCTCTGGCCCACTGGGCTGCTGGCGATGGCCTCCCCATTGGCTGCAATAAGATGCCAGCGGAACTTTCGGTCGGAGCCCTCGTATACCTGGAACTGGGCCGTCATCAGACTCTCCTTTGATCGAGGAATGTCAACCCAAGACCACGGTAGCCCGCGGAATTCGCCCGCACGGAGATCCATAGCCGCTCGTCGGTCCACGGCGGCGGTCGGCTGAAGGAGATCGGGCCGCCCCGAGGAGAGCCGATCAACTATTCGGACGAGGCGAGAACGAGGGCGCCGAATACTGGCCAAGGCTGCTGCCGCGAGCACTACTGAGTTTGCGGCTAGGACGGCCTGGGCCGACAACAGTGGCATTTTCACGTTAACGATTCCTTCCGGTCCCCCGGGGGGAGTGCCGTTACCGCGACAAGTTTCACACCTTGAAGGGAAAATCGCATGAGTTCGGATGCCATAGCGGAATTGATTTCAGGTCGACGGCGGGGTTAGGCGTGAGCCTTCCTAATGGCCCGCGTTGTGGGCCAGATCGATGGCGTACTGATTCACGAAGGTGCCCGCCGGCGGATCACCTTTGTCGCATGTTCCGTCGGATTCGCCGGGACGTTTGATCCATAAGTAGGCGTCGGCGTGCGCGCCCCCGGTGGCCGCGGTAGGCGGAGTGCCGAGCGCCCGGCCGCCGGGGTTGCACCAGTTGAGCCCGGAGTCGGGCGCCGGTCCGACGCCGTTGCGCGACGTGTCGATCACGTAGTGCGAGCCGTTGGTGAGCGCCGAAATCGCCTCGCCGTAACCGATTTCGTCCCCGGTGGTGTAGAAGTTCGAAGTGTTGAGGCTGAAGCCCCGCGCGCGGCCGACATCGACCTTGTTGAGCCTGGCGGCCATGTCCTCGGCGCTGTGCCAGCGCAAGTGACCCGCGTCGACGTACACGGCCGTGGCCGGATTGCGCGTCAGCGTGTCGACGGCGTAGCGAATCAAATCGAAGCGTTCCTGGCGCTGGTCGGCCGAGAGGCAGTCGGCCATGGCGAGTGCATCGGGTTCGAGGATGATCGCCGTCCGCGAAGCGCCCACGTCGGATGCGATGCCGTCGATCCACGCGCGGTAGTCGTCGGCCGTTCCCAAGCCACCCGCAGCGAAGCTGCCACAGTCGCGGTGGGGGATTCCATAAATCGTCAGAACCGGGATGGCGCCGGCAGCCGCCGCGTCGCCGGTGTACTTCGCGACCGTAGCCGCCGAAGAGCCCGGGACGATCCAGTACGCCTGCGGCGTATTGGCGATGGCGGTCAACTCGGGACTCGGCGGATCGGCATGCTGTGCGGCGCGGATAGCCGCCGAGTTGGGGTTGACGTAGAAGGGCATGCCGGCCAACGGGTTGGCATCATCGGCCAAGCGCACCGCCGGGGCAGGACCGACCTGCACCGGGTCGGCAAGAAAACCGACGCCGACAGTGCTGGCAAGGGCGGCAGCGACTGTTAGGAAGGGGCCGATCCACCGCGCGACCGCAGTAGCAGCTGAGAACATCACGCCAGGAAAATTAGCGCTCCTGAACATTAAGCGCCAATCGCCGACGGCAGGTGGGCGGCGTCGGCGCCATGGCGGCTGACGTAACTCCCCAGTGAAATGGGTCACCATCACCCCGAGATTGGGCAGCCTTCCCATCGCTCACGCGTTGCTATCGAGGTCGCTAATCAAACGGTGAACTCTATTTCGAGCGAGGCAGACATGCAGCACACCACGACCAATCGACACTCCGGAACCCGCGATTCAGTCGCCGGCGCGCTCTTGCTCGCTGCGGGCATCGCCGTCCTGATCGCCTCCGCGGATGCCCTCGCCGTGATGATCGCCGCGGTGGTAATCGTGACCCTGGTCTGGGCAGCGATCCGCGAAATCGAGCATCGCGTCCGAAACCGCGCGGAGCTGGCTCCCGTAACCCATCTACGCCCAACATTGGCCAGCCACCGCGACCTGAAAACGACGTCGTCTCACGCATCATGGCGTGGCCCTACCGCCGCGTAGAGGATTGCCTACGAAACCGTCAGCGGTGAGAGGCTAGCTGCGGCAATGGTTTTCAACGCAGCTACCACGAAGTCACGCCTGCGCCGGCGGCTATGTCAAACGTCCCGGACTGGCGCGCGTCGCGCCAGCACGTCATCGAATCTGTACACCTCTTTTGACCGCGGTCGGGCCATCGGCGGGCGTTGCGAACGTCATCGCGCCTATCTAACATGTGTTTAATAACCGTGACTTCCGGTAGGAGCCACTCATCATCTGAAGGCATCCGTCATGTTCCACCTACTTCCCAAGTTCCACCCACTACCCGATCCCCCGGCGCCGGATGTTGAGCCAGTTCCGTCCGCGGTCAGTTCCACGCCACACGCCTCGACGCCGGTTCCTCTCGCCAAACAGCAAGCCTTATTCAAGGCCGCAGCGGCTGCATCAGTACCGCCCGAAGTGACTCATCATCACTGGCCCGTTCCAGCATTCATCACGGCAATCGGGCACATTCACCTCCGGCTGCCTGAGCCGCGACCGAGTTACCCGCCGCATGAGGCCAGCTATTTCGAGGTGGGCGAAATGTCTCGCCTGATGGAGCACCTTTGATGGGCACGGCCATCACGGAAAGTGATGTCAGGGGCGGGGAGGGCCGGGCACGCCTGTAGTCCCCGGCCGTCCCCTTCAGTGGAGCCGCACATAAGTATTCCGACGCGGTTGATGAGTGTCTGTCCGCCGACCAGCCAGTGCACGGGATGAATCGTGCGTCCCCCAACTGGGGGACTGAACCGACGTCTGCACGGTGCGCGCACGAGGCGCTGCTTGGCCAAGGCTCGGGTGGGAACTTCCGCGCAGATGTGCCTGCGTTATCGCGCGACCGCACGCGGCCAGCCAAAAAGCCATGCGGCGACGAGAAAGCAAAGGGCACCGAAGAACGTGCCGATGTTGGCCCACCTCAGACTGACGTCGGTTCCCGAGCGCAGCACCAGTGCGCTCACCGCCGAGACGCCGAACAGGACAGAGCCGGCCAGGTTGAGAAAAGCGATCCGCGCAGACGCGGACCGAACATGGGAATGCCGCCGCTCCCGGACCTCGGGCGCCATCGCGATAGCCGCGGACACCAGGAACGCTGAAGAACCGACGATGTCGGGCACCCACACCTCGAGGTCTACCAACTCTGGGTGCGCACCGATGGTTAGGGCGGCGGCCACGGTATTGACGTTGAACAGCACTGTCCCCACCAACTGGATGGCCGCGGCCAACCAATCGGTGGTGCGACTCCGCAACGGGAGCGAGCGCCGCGCAGCCTCGGGTAGTGCGCGACGAGCGAGGATCAGCTGAAGCGCCGCGCCCGCTGTGAAGAACACTGCCCCAGTCGCGTAGGTGACCGCTGAGAGCAGCGGCGGCCAGGCATGTGGCAGGGAGAGTAGGACACCGAGCGCGAACAGCATCGCGCCGACCACAAATAACAGCGCAGTCCAGCGCTCCATGGACGCGGGCAGCGCCCTCACCACTCGGCACCCGTCGAGTCAGGGAAACAGCTAGGAAGGTTCGGCATTGCTTCGCGGATATTCCTCACGGCGTCCCGCGCACGCGCGCAGGTGTGGACGACGCCAGTCCGGCGATACGGCACAAACGTACTGCAGGGCGCTGGCCACACGGCAAGCGCAGCCTGCGGCGCGCCGCCATCCGGCTTAGTGCATGAACACTGGTGAGTAGTTCTGAATACCGCTCATGAGCTGCGAAAACGCGGGTGCGCGATACTGGGATTGAATTAGATTTTCCAGTACCGCCAAGCTGCGGAAACACCGTCTGAACTCGAAGTTCACTCTCAGCGTCGTGTAGTATCGTGAAGTGAAATCAAGTGCTGTTGTGCTAGAGATTGTGCTAGAGGAGTGATTATGGCACGCAACAAACGAGAGTTCGGCACGATCCGCAAAATGCCGTCAGGACGGTTCCAAGCCTTGTATACGAACAACGCCGGCAAGCGTGTCATGGCGCCCGGCACGTTTCAGTTCCGCGTCGACGCCGAAGGCTGGCTGACTGATCGTCGCCGTGAGATCGAGTCGGCGAAGCACAACCCGTCTGCTGTGAAGCTGACCGAAGATCACCTTCAGCGACTACTCGGACACCTGGCTCAAGAATCGTCACGTGAACGGCAGACCGATCAAACTCCGCACGCGCGAGCACTACCAGAGCCTCCTAGATGATCATCTGGTGCCGACTTTCGGTACGAAGGTGCTATCGGCGATCGAACCGAAAGACGTGCAGGAGTGGCACAGCTCGACACTGACGAAGCGTCCGACGATGCGCTCACACGCGTACAGTCTGCTGCGTTCGATCATGGCCAGCGCTGAGCGCGACGAAGCAAGCTGATCGGCGCGAACCCGTGCCGTATCGTCGGCGCATCGTCGGCGAAACGGGTGAAGAAGATTCGGCCGGCCACAGTCGAGGAGCTGGCTGTCATTGCTGACGACATGCCTGAGCGGCTGCAGCTCATGGTGTTGCTGGCGTCGTGGTGTGCGCTCAGGTTCGGCGAGACGATCGAACTCAGACGGCATGACATCGATGTGAGCGCCGAGCTGATCCGTATCACGCGTCAGGCTGTACGCGTCAAGCGAGACGAACATTATGTGTTCGTCGTGACGACACCAAAGTCCGATGCTGGTGTGCGTGACGTTGATATCCCACCGCATCTGATACCGGCGATCGAACAGCATCTAGAGAAGTTCGTCGGCGCTGACGCTGACGCGATGCTGTTCCCGAACGAGTCCGGCCAGCACCTACAACCGTCAACGCTGATGCGTCACTTCTACAAAGCACGCAGCAAGGCGAAGCGCACCGATCTGAGATGGCACGACCTACGACACACCGGCGGAACGATGGCCGCAGTCACCGGAGCGACACTCGCTGAACTCATGGCGCGACTCGGCCACTCGACACCGCAAGCCGCGATGAGATACCAGCACGCTTCAGAGTCACGTGGACGTGAGGTAGCAGCACTGCTGTCGAAGATGGCGAACGCATAGCTCTAGGGTTTGCTGCCAAAAAACTTTTTATTTAAGCCGTCGTCAAACGCGCTGCATACCACGCCAAGTCAATTTGACTAAACTAGAATTTGCGTGTTAGCAAGTTAGCTAGTGTCGCGGTACGCGTCTATCTTGTGCTTTATGACACGAAACAAAACGTCACAGCAGCCGCCGAACCTTAAGCGCATACCCGCTGCCGCCGAACACTTCGATTGCACTCCCTGGTTTATCCGGAAGTTGATGCACGAGAAAAAGATCAAAGGCCTACCGCTACGGCCCGAAGTTCATTCTTGTCGACTTAGACGGAATTTCAGGCGCTGCTCGAACAAGGTGGGCGCGACATCGACCCCGCCGCAAACGAGTAAAGCATCAAGTGAGTAAGTCGATGACTGCCAATGAGTAGCTGGCCGACTGTCAGCTTCGCTGAGGCGCGGGAGCTGACAGACAAAATCAAGGCCGGGTTGGACACCGTCGCGGCGGACATCAAAAAGGCGCACAAGGTTCGCGCCTGGCAAGCCCTCGGAAACTCCGAATTGGGACTCCTACTGCAAAGCCGAGTTCGGCCACTGCATGCTGCGCGTGCCGATGGAGAAGCGCGTCGAGATGGTGCGCTCGCTCGAAATGTTCGGGTTGTCGTACCGGGAGATCGGATCAGCGCTAGGGATGAGCGCGGCGACCGCATGGCGGGCCGCGAAGGAAACCGCTGACGCCGTTTCAAATGAAACACCTACACCGCCGAAACCGAAGCCGATCCCGAAACCGAAGGCGTTGAATAAACGCGGCAACCTAGCGTTCGGGAAGATCGCCACAGGCTCGCTCGAAGTCCAGGCGGTGTTTCAATCCCGTGAGTTGGGTGTCCACCAAGCCGTGTTCATCAAAGAGACTCGCGACAGCTTCAACTACGCGCTCGAACAGCTCCTGAAGCTCCAGCCGATGTACGAAGACATCCCGCCGGTGCCGCTGACGAGGACGAGTGATGCGCGAATGTGGTTTCCCATCGATGACAAAGCGCATTCTGACGACGTTTGGCGACGATCAAACGACGGCACCGTCGCAATGGGTGTGTACGCGCTATGCGGCTCATATGCCATGGACCACCTCACCGACGGCCACATTCCATCCTGGTTTGTCGCCGGAATCACCGGAGGAAAACGCGCCGCAAGTTATCTCATGCAGCAAAAGATCTGGGTGGCTGTTGACGACGGATACCAGTGGGTTGAATGGCCGGAAAAACTCACCCGAGCAGGGGTTGAGCGCGAACGGAAGCTCGCGCGCGAACGCAAAGCGCGCCAACGCGAAAAAGGAGAAAGCGATTGATGGTCACGCGTGACAAGACGCGTGACTCACGCGTGAGTCATCCGTTTGTCTGGATTCCACTACCACCACCACTACCAAAGCAACCATCGCTTCGCTCGGTTGCTACCACCATCTTTTGGTTCCGTTCCGTTGAAAATCAAACACTCGAATTTTTTTGGATATCGGCTGAGCATCGCTCGCGATGCGAAGCGAAAACGATCGCAACAGCGATCAAGCCGTCACCAAGCCGCGCGTCCAGCAGCCGGGTACGTCACCTAGAAAGGACGCATTGAAGAGATGAGCCGCTACCGCTGCCCCGGTTGTAAGCGCCTAGTGCGCGGCGGCGCGTCAGCAACCCTCTGCGACAGGTGTTTAGCTCAACGACAAGCAATAGTCACAGAGCGTCTGGCCGCGATCGAACGACCCGAAACGCCTGAAGGGAAAAGGAGATGAAAATGGAACCCATCGCATCACCCAGTGACTGGATTGTCCTCGCCTGGCTCGAAGGTTACGACCCGCGAATTAAGGTGCGGGTTAACCGCAGGGACGACGGGACGCCGCTGTGTGATTTCTGGCTGACCCCCGACGAGGCGAAAAACCTAGCGGGCACGCTCTTGAAACTCGCCGAACCCGAAAACGACGGCGGCACCCCAAACCTGGTGTCCCTGTAGGGTTTGCACGTTGCACGCACCTACGCGTGAGGTCGGCGCTACCATCTGGCATCCGGCAGGACCGGATCACCCAGAAGGAAGGAACCCCTCATCTTGTTCACCGAACTCGTTGCAGCGCTGGCGATCACGCTCTCGCCGTTCGCAACAGACAACAACCCTAGTCAGCCGGGGATTCAACCACCCGGCCCCAACGGTCAAGCACCCCAGCAAGTCTGGCTGCCACCAGTGTGCGCAAACTACATGCCCGCCTGCGGTTTTCATGCGTGGGACCCAAACGACGGCCTCTACCAACCCGCAGGTTGAGTAAACGTCGACAACCAAGACAGATCCCCCGAACTTCGGGGGATTGTTCTTTTGCGGCTGCTCTACGCGTGAACCAGCTTGGCGCTGCGCGCGATCGTGACGTGCCTCATCAGATGCTGAGCGTGGCGGCCGAGATGAGCAACCCTCGCACCCCGCAAGACAATCGGGAACCCGATCGGCAGCAACGCCAGCGCCACGATCGCAGCGTCGATCGCGAGCCAACGATCCCACTGACGCCGTTTCACGGCGCACACGATCCTGATCGCGATCTCAATCGCAAAGAACCCCAACAGGATCGCGTCAAGGTGCTCCGCGATTTCGGCGTGAGTCACTTTGCTCCACAACGCAACAGGGAGGTCGCGACGATTGCGGCGGTCACCACGCGGTGAGGGATCGTGCTCATCACAGGCCCCAGCGCAGAGAAGGGTACGGGTTGAACACGTCCTCGTCGTCGTCGCGCTCGTCGTCGTCATCGTCAGACCATGCGATCGTGGTTTCCCCGCTTGGGTACGAAGTGACCTCAAGCTCAGAAACGCCGTCGTCCCAGGTGCGAACTATGCGAACTCTGGTGACGTACTTCGGGTCACCGCCGTCGAATCGAAGCTTCCGCGGCATATCACGGGCGATATCAAGCGCATAGGCGAGCGCGTCCAACGCGTTTGGCGTCATTTCGTGGCCGCCTTCACAGACGCGAGAATCACGACTGCGAACAGCAGTGTGGCGACGATTGCGGCGATGATTGCAACTAACATTCGAGTATCTCCTGAGGTGAGAAATGGTGGGAATCAGCACGTCTCGCTGACAATTACAGTCTACTGCGGTCAAATACGTTGCGCTCGTGGATACCCCAACCTTTACGCACGAATCCGCCACGCGCAAAACGCAATTCAGCGGGCTCTACAATCGAATGCTGTGATGCGCCGCCTCTGCCACGTCTGTTCGAGCGCATATGCCCCGCCTGGAGCAATACGCTGTCTCGAATGCGCAGGGGCCGTGCCACCGTCATCAGTTCGCACAAATGCTGACCTGATTGCAATGCAACGCGAGTGGGAACAATCCGAAGACACATCAGCCTCGCTGGCTAGTGCGGCGCAGCGCGAACGACGCCAACGCGAACGCGTAGAACGCGAACAAATTGAGTTCGCGTACGATGGCAGAGTTCGGCTGACCCTTTCGACCCAGGCGTCGCCTGAGATCGTTGCTCGCGCACAGTTCAGCAAACACCGCACGTCCGATGATGTCGACGGCCACTAAAACCTCTCAGCCGTCTTCTCCGCCAGATCAATGCGCTCTCCGCTGGCTGATGTCGACGCGACCGCGAACGCGCGCAAGCGTCGCGCGCGACTCGAATGCGATGCGCGACGGGGGCCGTTCGGGTCGCTAGCGCCCGCGATCGACCCCGACTGCTAGGCACCTGTTCTTGTGTCGATCCCCGGTCCAGGGTGAGCGGTTAGGGCCGGAACCGCCCTGAGCTGCGGCGACCTGGCGCCCTGGTCGGCTGGTTGCCGCACGTCAAACCCGTGCAGACGCGAGCGGTGCTTGTAGCAAACTTGCGTGTCGTTGCTCAATCCGCTTATAAGCGCTTACAGTTGAACGTATGGCTAGGCCAGCGAAAGCGCACAACTCGAAGTGCCCGTGTGATGGGTGCCGGGAGATGCGCCGGATCTACGCGCAGGGGTGGCGCGAGAAGCGACGCGGTGTAGATGACGCGTCAATCAAGCTGAGTGTCATGCAGACGGGCGAAATGGGCCTGGTTGAGCAGCAAGTACGGTCCGAGCTTGAAGAGTTCGTCCGCAGCCCCGTCGTGGTGCGGTATAGCCGAATCCGTTTTGCAGTTGGCGCGCAATATGGACAACCCGCGGTTGGCGACATCCCACGGGACGTTCTCCCGGCAGATTCTGGCTGGGCTCAAGGAAATTCACGCGTTGAGTGTGCCGAAGCGGTCGGGCGATCTGGCGCGTATCGCTGCGGCTTCACAACCAGGAAAAAGGAAGAAGAATGATGTTTGATCCTGAGCGCAGAATTGGTGCCGCTTCTCAGCACGGCGCTGACCGGCAACCCTTGTTTCCGGAATACCCGGGTGTGACGCTGACGGAGGCGGATGTGATGGCGCGCGAGAATGCGCAGAAAACATTGCGTCAGATCGCGGCGGAGAAATACGCGCGCATCGTTAAGGAGGAGTCATGAGTATCGAAGTTGAGGGTGGCGCATTCATTAGCGCATTAGATAGGTTGAATCTCGAAGGGCAGGGAGGTGTGCTGCCGACTGTCGAGAATATGCAGCTGGCGATCGAGGCCGCCCAGTTTATTCTCCGGAATGAGGACCGCGCCGAAACGCTGCCAGAAATGCACGTGTGTGACACCGCGCGCGCGTTCATCGCGCTTACCGACGACCCGCAGAACATGCTCCGGTGGGAAAACCTTCTCGAAATGCATGCGGCTTACGGGAAGCCTGATGACGATGAGCAGTGACGACTGACGATGAGCAGTGACGACTGGTTGGACGAGCTGGCAGCATTCGACGAGTGCGGGTACCGATTGGTGGCGTTGCCCGGCGACACCGACGAAATCGACGACATGATCGGTGCCTGGAAGTTCACGCCATCGTGAGCTTGCGGCGTATTGACTTTCTGTCGTATGCGTAAGATACAATGTTTTTGCTACGCATTTTTGCGTGAGAGACGCAGGTGAGCGCCTGAGACGGGAAGTTCACCGCCGGGAATGACTGGGATGGTCGCCCCCGCATAGCTGTTTCCGCAGTTCGCGTGCACACCCCATTTTTTCGCGCCCAGAAAGGCGCTCTCCTGTAAAGGATTTTTTGTTATGTATAGGGAACAATTCGACGCGCGAATGGAAGGCGTTGACGGCTGATGTGGATGCCGCGAACCGTGATTTTCAGTCCGGAAAGATCACCGAATCACGGTTTAATCATGTGATGACCCGCGCGGAGCAAGAGCAGGAAAGACTGCAAACCGCGTACAGCACACGTCAGAAAGCGCTGTCGTTCGGGGATTCTGGCGCGAGTTCGATGCAGAATTGGCGCTCCCAGTACAAGAGTGGCGTACCTGGCAGCGACGGCCCGTGGTGCGGTTTCTCGAAACAGCTGAACATCGGAAATATGCATGAGCATGAAAGGTGGCCGTACGGCTCTCGGCAGCTTTCGCGTTTGCCGTCTGCATATGACATGGATGACGCCGATGTGCAGAAACTCGCCGGTTCGTTTAACGCCCGGGAGCAGTGCACTGTCCGTGTGAAAACCGGCGATTTCGCATCCCGTGCGGTGAGCAAGGATTTCAGCGCGTCGCCGATTAGTGAGGGTGTACCCACATTCAGTGGCCTTTTGCCGCCGGTGCTTTTACCCGACGCCCCAGTTTTCTACATCTACGACAACGAACCGCGCCTCATGGATTTCATACCGTCGATCGCGATCGAAACTGAAGAAGTCGCGTTGCCGGTTGAGCAGTATCCGACGAACCCGGGTGCTGTGAGTTTCCTTGAGGAGGGCGGTACTTTCGCGGATATCGGGTCTTCGTGGGAGAGCATGACGTTCCGGCCAAAGAAGGTCGGCGCGCTCGGGTCTGTCACCACTGAGGCGGCTGAGGACGAGCACCGTACCTTACGGGGTACCTTCAAAAAACTATTCAGGAATTAATTGTCCAGCAGGAGAATGTGCAGTTTTTGTACGGCGACGGCGACGGCCCTAACTTGACAGGGTTGGCTAATATCGACGGTAAACAAACATTCGCGATGGCTGCGTTGCAGTATGAGTCGACGTCTAACGACCTCGACGCGGTGCGCGCGGCGTCGTTCATACTCCGAGAAACCCCGAACGTGCGAAGCTTCGCGGACCTCATAATTATGTCCCCGACGACGTGGTTCGGACTATCATCACTCAAAGACTCGCAGGGCCGCTACCTGATCAACATCGCGTCGCCGGTGACTGAAATTCCGACTTTGCAATCCTTGTGGGACATCCCTGTGGTGCTCAGCACGAACGTGGACATCGGTGACATCTTCGTCATGAACGCTGCGAAATCATTGCGGGTGATTCTCCGTAAAGGCCTCGAAACAATGGTGAACCCCGGCTATTCCGACACCTATTTCCAGACCGGGACGATAGGTTACAGGGTTGAGGAACGTCTGACGACCGCAGCTCTGCGGCCGGCCGGAATCGTGTACCTGCAGAGCGCGATCGTGAGCTGAATTCATGACTGATTACGTGCCCACATCCGAGGTTGTGACGGGCAACGCGAACGTTGACCGCGGGCTGGCTGTGCTTGATGCGCCGCCTTCGAAGAACGGGATGCCTATCTCGCACACCCGCCCATTCCCGGTCGCATATCAAGGATGGCTGCTAGGCGGTGTGTACACCGGGCCGGAGATACCTTTAGCGCCGGGGCAGAGCCTGCTGTGCTTTTACCCGCAGTATGTGCCGCCGTCTGAAGGTGAATCCCCCGGAGACGGTTACAAATTCACGGTTGTTCGCGTCGTGACGGCTGGCGGCTGGCCAGAAAACTTCGGCCTCGGCAACCGATAGTCGCCGCAAAACTGCATAGTGAACTTGGCGGTCGGTAATGGCCTTATCCATCCCGCCAGACCCCAGCGTTGGGCGTCAAACCGCAGTTTTCACCTTTCGAGTTATCCGCGGCAAGGACGGCCATGTAAGGCGACGAGAACGCCGCCGGTGCCGTACCTGCGCCCAGCGCCGAAAGGGGAGCCGACTAATACGCTCCGAATGCATGAGGCGGTTCGATCAGCCTGATTAGGGCTGGTTCGCTGCGGGGGCGCGATTCTGCGCTGTCGCCAATCGGGGTCGCTGGGGTCGTGCTGTAGGACTACGGACGTTACGTACAGCAGGTGTTCCCTGAACGTATCCGATACGTCTAGTAAGCCCGCGTTGGCGTCGAATCGCAGGCTCTCGGCCGCAGCCCACATCTGCGTGAGCGTTTCATTGATTCGGTGGAGAGCATTCGGCCAGTCGTCGCTAGTCTCGCTCGACTCTTCCGCCATCGTGTGCTCTCCCATCCTTTTAGGTGATCGCCGACCTATGATGCCACCGACTACTGTCACGTGGCGTGTCTACTCGTTCTCTCGTCGCTGTCGCGGTCGTTGTCTGGTCAGTCGCGCTGCTAGCGGCCGCGTTCCTGGGGTTGCCGATGCTGCTGACGGTTGCGGGTGTGCATGTCAACGCGGTCCTGATAGTCAACGCACTTGCCGCTGGTGCCGCCCTCGCGGCAGCCGTGATCGCTTACCGATCCGTGGGCCGTCAAATCAAAGCGAATGCGGAAGGCGTAAGCCGTCAATCAAAGCACAAGCGGACGCGGTCGATGCTCAGATCACGGCCGATCGGTCAGAGCGGAGGCGCGCTGAGCGAATCGATTTAGTAGCCGACGCCATCAGACTGGTCACCAGCCTCGCGAACTACGCGACGCGATACGAGTTCCAGCGGGAGGCTGGAGGGCATCCCACGGGACAAGACATGGGAAGAGTCGACGAAACGGGAGTTCATCGCGGCCGAGACTTGGCCGATACGCGAGAAGCTAGACCTCCTAGACATGCGAGAAGCATCCGGAGCCGTCGAGGCGGTCTGGGAAGCGGCGCGCTTAGTAATCGTTCCGTTCGCGGATGAGAAGTGCGCCGCTGCTTCGACGGTCGAGCAGGAAAAGGAGCGCGCCAAGGATGCGCTCAAGGCCGCGTTGGGAGAGTAGCAGCGCCAGCTGGGCGGCACTCCTCTACGAGGCTGTTTTACGACCGCGCTAGCCGCGCTTGGGACGCCGTCACATGAGCTGGTCGGTCGCACTCATCGGGGTTGTGCTAGTTGTGTGCTAGCGCCTCTGATCTTGACTCGAAAACGTGCTTTGAGCTGCGGTGGAGCTGGTGCGCGATACTGGGATTGAAGTAGGTTGCTCGGGTTTTTGTGTTTGGTGTCTGACCTGCGCAGAAGGCCTCTGACGTGGTGACATGTTGCACAGTATCGCGTGAGCCAACCAGGACGCAAGTGGACACACCGGTATGGTGTTTGGCACGGAATTGGCACGCGGACAGAACGGAGGGGCGCCAATGGCCAGCAGAGCCCGGCGTCACTTCGGCACCATCCGTCAGCTGCCGTCGGTCGGTAGCAGGTCCGCTACACCGCCCCCGACGGCATCCGGCACACCGCGCCAAGCACGTTCGCGACCGAGCGACGCCGAAGCGTGGGTGACCGATCGGCGCAGAGAGATCGACCGCGGGATCTGGGACCGGCCGACGAAGCAAGCCCGAGCGCATCACGTTCGGTGTCTACGCTCAACCCTGGCTGGACAACCGGCAGGTCGCGGCCGACCTATCAAGGCCCGCACTCGCGAGCACTACCAGAACATCCTCGACGACCACCTGCTCGATACGTTCGGTAACCGGCAGCTCGGCGCCATCAAGCCGAAGGACGTTCGGGAATGGTACTCAGCGACCCTGACAGACCGCCCGACGATGCGCTCCCACGCCTACAGCGCTGTTGCGCACCATCATGGCGCAGCGCCGTCGGTCGACGAGCTGATCGACGCCAACCCGGCCAGGATCGTCGGCGCCGGCCGCGCCAAACGGGTACACAAGATCCGGCCCGGCTTCCGTCGAGGAGCTGGCCGAGCTGACTGCGGCGATGCCCGAGCGGCTTCGGCTCATGGTCACCCTCGCGTCATGGTGTGCGCTTCGGTTCGGCGAAGACCGTCGAGCTGCGCCGCGGCGACATCGACCCGTCGGACGGAAGTGATTAGGATTCGCCGTGCCGCGGTACGCACGAAGGGCGCCTACACCATCACCACACCCAAGATCTGACGCCGAGCGTGCGTGACGTCGCGATCCCGCCGCACATCATTCCGGCCATCGAAGCACATCTCGCGAAACATGTTGACAAGGGCCGTGATTCGCTCATCTTCCCGGCTGACGGCGGTGGCCATCTTCAGCCGTCGACGCTGTACCGGCACTGGTACAAGGCGCGTGACGCGGCGGGACGAAAAGACTTACGTTTCCACGATTTACGGCATTCCGGTGCTGTCTGGCCGCCGCCACCGGCGCCAGTCTCGCCGAACTTATGGCCCGCCTTGGTCATTCGACGCCACAGGCCGCGATGCGCTACCAGCACGCGGCACAAGGCCGCGACCGCGAAATCGCTGCGCTGCTAAGCAAACTCGCAGAGAACGGTGCGGGGTGGCTGAGGCGTTCAAGTACGCGGTGGTGTGCGGCGACAGCGCGCACCGTCGCGCCGTCGGGTGGATCGACGACGGGCGCCCGATAGGCGGGGACAGGGTCGATGCGCAGCTAGGCCACGTCACGCGGACTTCGGCGGCCCGGAGCGAGACGCGACGACTTCTCGCTGTGAGCGCCGTAGTGAGAACCGCTGGGGGGACGCCGCGAGCGCATCGATATCCGGTGCCGCGACTGCGGCAGAGGCGCAGATGTCGGAGAGACTACGAACCACCGCGGTCTGCGATCTCGCTGACGCGGGCCGGGCGCTGGCCGTGCAGGCACCGGACACGCCATGGTTCGCCGACCGAGACACGCTATTGCTCAACTCAGCGTGTTACGCGACCGCTGGCGGAGTTGAGCGGGTAGTATTTCTGGCGCGCGCATTTAGCGCGTACCGTCTCCGAGACCCTCGGGTGGGCGGCATCTCTACCGATGCCGAAGGAACCCGAGATGTCTCGACAGTCGCACCCCGCCGCCGTTACGTGAAACTCGCCGAGGCGGCCGAATATCTGCAAGTCACCGACCGCACCATCCGGCAGATGATCGCCGACGGCCGCCTGACCGGCTACCGCAGCGGAACCCGGCTCGTGCGGGTAGACCTCAACGAACTCGACGACGCCATGCAGCCGTTCGGCGGTGCGGCCTAATGGCCGCGCGAGGGGCCGCCTAACGAAGTCGGCCCCCGGGACACCACTCCCGAGGGACCCGACACCACCAGCACACCGGCCCCCATCAGAACCAGCAGCCACGTCCAGTTTAACAACCGGCGACCGGTAGGCAGCAGCACGGCGGATGCCGCCGTTACCGCCGTGCGGCTGTCGGCGAGATCCCGCCCACGACCGGCACCGCTGCCGCGGCCGAGTCGGAGCGGATGGTCGACGCCGGCGCGCAAGCCGCCCGGCACCTGATCGAGCTCGGCTACGCCCCGCTACTGCGGGACGTGACACGCTGCGCGCCCTGTGGCGGCGCGGCGGCCCAGATCGCGCCCTCGCCCAGGAGCTGTACGAGCTGGCCGGCGGGTAGATGGCATGAACCAAGAAGAACGCAACAACACAGTCCAGATCCTCGCGGTACGCATGACCCTGGCTGCACTTCGCCACGACGAGGTCGCATTCGGCGCCGCGTTCACGGACTTCACCACGATCAGGGAAGCGACTTCCAAGCCGACGGACAGTCAGACACTCTGCCGCCGAGCGCGTGTCGGCGGCGAGCGCGGCCGGCGCAGTCTCGACGTCGAGAAGGATGACCGAGGCCGCGCCGAACACTTTCTTGAGGGCTGGATTCAAGAGCTCCTCGACGCGGCAACGGTGAAGCCACATGACCAACGAGGACATCGCCCGCGGGAAAGCCATCGCCGAATCAGGCAGACACCTACCGCCACGCGGCGCGCTACTCGGCCACCTCAAATCCTGGGGACTCGACGTGCACGAAAACTCACCCCAGGAATGGATAGACGCCCTCATGCAAGAGCGGAGCCACGATGGCGAAATCCGAATTGACCGAGGCCGGCGAACGCTACTACCACGAACACTACAGCGACCCCGCCGAGCCGCCTGACCACCACAACAATGTCGACCCTTACGCCGACGTCCCACGACCACCCGAACCGCCCGACGAAACCACAGGAAACCCCGCAGACAGCGCGGACGATTACGCGCCCCCCGTCTACGCCGACCGCATCCTCGCCCGCTCCGCGCTACGCGACCTACCCGACCCGCAACCCCTCATCAGCAACGTCATCGACCAAGGCACCGTCGCCCTGCTCTACGGCAAATGGGGCACCGGCAAAAGCTTCATCGCCCAAGACTGGGCCGCCAGCGTCGCCACCAGCCGGCCCTGGCAAGGACGCGCCACCGAGCAGCGCCGCGTGCTCTACATCGCCGCCGAAGGCGCCTTCGGGCTCAAAGGACGCACTAGAAGCCTGGGAAACCGGCTGGCACCAGCACATCGACGACGGCACCCTCGACATACTGCCCGAACCAGTCAACCTCACCCGCACCATCGACGCCGCCAACCTCGCCGCCCTCATCACCTGGAACGGCTACGACTTCGTCATCCTCGACACCCTCGCCCGCTGCATGGTCGGCGCCGACGAAAACTCGGCGAAAGACTGCGGCCTCGTCGTCGACATGCTCCACCGGCTACGCCAACAAACACCCGGCGGCCGCGGCGTCATCCTCGGCGTCCACCACGCCGGGAAAGACGGCAAAACATTCCGCGGCTCCACCACGTTCGAAGCCGGCGCCGACACCGTCTACGCCGTCAACCTCGACGAGACGGTCATCATCCTCGACGACAGAAACGCAAAGACGGACCGATCGTCGACCGGCACGAACTGAAACTCGGACCGATCGAGGGCACCGGCAGCTGCATCATCGAATCGGCAGTCAGACCAAGAGAGACAACCGAACGCGCCGACGCGCTGCTGGCGCACTTCGTCTCACACTTCGCCGACATCGGAGCAACCAGAGCAGACCTACGCGACAGCGTCGACCTGCCGCGCGCCACCTTCTACCGCGCACTCAATGATCTGGTGAAGAGCGGTGAGCTGATCAACGAAGGCACACCTAGGCGCCCGTTCTACAGGGCGGTCCAATGTACGCTGTTTGTCCCGGGCCAGAGACGGCGTGTCGCGTGCGACACGCCGACAGTTGTCTCACTGGGCGGTGAGACGGCGTGATGAAAAAACCCGTGATTTGCGCACCTTGTCTCACCACGCAGAAACGCGCGTACCTGCGTTTTTCTCACTGTTCTCACTTCGTCTCAACGCGTCGACAACGTTCCCTCGATTACGGGGGGGCCGAAGAAGGCCCTCCGTGAGACAACTGCAACAACTGAGACAGTGAGAACCGATGCCGTTAAGGAAGGAACGACGGACGACCGCGCCCATCCCCGCCTCCGAAGTCGTCGGCGAACGTGTCTACGGCGACAGGCCCACCGCCTGCGTCCTCTGCCCGCGCTGCGGACACACCCACCACCACCACCGAAAGGAAACCCCAATGCCAACCACCGACGACGAGTCGCGAGCCATCATCCACGCAGAAGGGGAACGACTGTTCGACGACGCTCTAGAGGCCGGCCGCGCCATCGGCAGATACCTGGTTGTCGCCGACGCCCACGGCGAGGCCCGCATACTCCGCGGCCCGCACTACGACCTGCCCTCGATGACCACAGACCCCCACATCGCGTGGGCTCAATCCCGCATCGACGACTCCATCCAACGAAAGGACCAGAAAAGGGACCCCGTGAACACTGCCAGCACCCAAATCCACCAACTCATCGACCAGCTGCGGCGCGACGTCACCAACCTCAAAGGCCGCGTCGGCGACATCGAAGCCGACCTCTACGAGGAAGACGAACCCGAGAACGAATCGACGAAGATGAAGTGTCCAACGCGTTGGACACTTTCAAATCCTCAGCGACACCGGACCAGCATGACCGACGACGACGATTACATCGACGACAGCCAATACGACGCCCTCGAACTGGTGCTCCTCGAGCGTCGCCTCGACGCCCACCAGCGGCGCCTCGACGCAGCGTTCGACGAGGACTGGCTGCGCTTCATGTGGTTCGACACCGAATAAAGTTCTTTGACTCAGCAAACCCCCAACAAAACACGAGGTCAAAGGCCCAATAGGAACTATGCATAGGACATACTGTAAGGCAAACGATAGTGTTTGCTGTGTAGCAATACACAAAGAACCGCAGGTCAGCACGGCGATTCATCATATTAGATAGCCTTATAACATGGTTGCTACATCAAAGACAAAGGCGCGAATGCCCTGGTAGGGGGGATGGGCAAATATCATGGCTGTTTGCTGGCTTAAAGTCGACTGCCCTCACTTTATTTTAGTTAACTGTGGCCAGCCGTGTTAGGTACAAAAAAATGGACTGTGCAATAACGGCAAAGTGCAGGATCGCCATGCTGACCAGCATAAACAACGCGCTAGCTCCAACGATTCTGACGGCCTGTCTAACAATGGCTGATTTTGTGTGCAATAACCGGTGAGCGGTTGGGAATCTTATTTGCGCTGGTAAACATATATATTGTGGGCTGCTGACGACGACGGTTGAGGATTGTGTGTAATAAGGCGTTTCTTTGCTGCGCAACTTTGCTGGGCGTCGTTTCACGTCTCCGACCTGCATGTTTAGCCGAATCAAGATCAGCAAATATGCCCTGTTACCTCGATAAATGGACCCGGCAAAGTAGGATTGCAGCGACCCAACTTGCTACACTGGGTGTCGAAGCTCGGTATGTCGCACCACGCCGGAACCGCACACCACGGCCAACCCGGACAGGCGCTCACCATGCGAACACGCTGGTTTGATGCTGCCCCGAAAGCGACCCCTTCTGATGAGCGAGTCCAAGATTTTGCGACGTGAGATCGCTGGCGCCGAACTGCGCGCCGACGAGGTTGGCCGCAGGGTTTTCGGTGTCTGCGTGCCGTATCAACGGGTCGCTGACATCGTCGAGTTCGACGGCTCGCAATTCCGGGAAATGTTCATCAAAGGCAGCTTCGCGCGCAGCATCGCCATGCGTGGCCACAAAATCAAACTGATGGCGAGTCACGACCAACGCCGCTTCCCAATCGGCAAAGCGACTGCGCTTGAGGAACGCGACGACGGTTTGCACGGCGAGTTCGCGATCCCGAACACCCGCGAAGGCGATGACGTTTTGACGTTGGTCCGCGACGGCGTTTTGGATTCGTTTTCCATCGGGTTTTCGGCGGTGCGGGATCGCCGCGAGAACGGTGTCGTCGTGAGGGCTGAAGCAAGCCTGCGTGAAGTGTCGTTGGTCGCGATGCCTGCTTACGAGGGCGCGGCCGTCGCTGGTATCCGGGCGGCAGCCCAGTTTGTCATTCCCCGTTCCCTCGCGCAGGCCAGGATGCGACTCCTCGATTGGTGAACCAACATGAGCGACGACATCGAATCCCTGACTTTCGACGAGACCCGCGCGGCCGCTGCGAACTCCTCGACGGCACGACCGGCGACCTCGTCGGCCGGACGCCGAAAGATTCCAGGCGCTGACCGCCCACGGCGAACACCTCCGCGCACCAGCAGCACCGCGACGCCGAGGCGGGCCGGAATCTGGTGCGCCGCGTGCAGGCGGGGCAGTTGCGTACCGAATCCGGCAGCCCCGAGGGCCGCTCCGACTACATCGACGCGCCGATCCCGGTCGACGTGCAGCAGCGTGACGCCGCGGTGCGTACCCTCGACCGTCTGCACACGCGTGGTCTGCTGCCCGACACCGGAGCCGCCCGCGCGGAAACACTGGCCCGACGGGACAGCTGGGCGCGCCGCTGGATCACCGCGGCCGGGGATGACGATTACGCCGCGGCGTTCGTCAAACGCCTCCTCGACCCGACCCACGGGCATCTGCGCTGGACCCCGCAAGAGGCCGCCGCGCACCAGCGCGTCGAGCAGGTCCGCGACCAGCAGCGCGCCATGAGCCTCACCAGCACCGAGGGCGGTGCGATGGTCCCGGTCGGTTTGGACCCGTCCATCATCGTCACCAACGCCGGCGCGACCAATCCCTGTCCGCGTCGCTCGCCCGGGCTGTGACGATCACCGGCACCCAGTGGCGCGGCGTCTCTTCCGAGGGGTCGGTCGCCGAATGGCTGCCCGAAGCAACGGAAACCGGGACGGCTCACCAACCCTGGCGCAACCCGCCGTCACCGCACACAAATACACGGTGTTCATCCCCTACTCGGTCGAGGTTGAGGGCGATGCGCTGAAATCATCGCCGAGCTGCAGACGGTCGCGATGGACGCCGTCAACAACCTGCACGCCACCGCGTTCACCACCGGCGCCGGGGACAGTTCGGACGAGCCGTTCGGCATCGTCACCGCGCTGGCGGCGGCCAGCCCGTCGGTCATCGTCCCCGGCGGTGGTGAGACCCTCGACCCGGGTGACCCCTACCTGCTGCAAAACGCTCTGCCTCCGCGCTGGCAGGCCAATTCGCGGTGGACCGCGGCGTTGCCGACGATCAACGAGTGGCGGCAGGCCGAAACCACGAACGGCGCGTTGAAATTCCCGTCTTTGCAGGACTCATCGCCGACCCTGTTGGGGCGCGGCGTGTTCGAGAACTCGTCGATGGGCACCGACGACTACGTTGCGATACTCGGCGACTGGAACCAATTCCTGATCGTTGACCGGGTGGGCGCGAGCGCTGAGATTGTGTCTCACCTGTTCAGTCCCAGCAATTTTGGCCCGACGGGGCAGCGGGGTCTTTGGTTGTGGGGTCGTGTCGGTGCTGACTGCTTGGTGAGTTCGGCTTTCCGGATGTTGTCTGTCCCGCCCGGCGGCTGCTAAACAAGCGAGACTGCCCGGCAAAAAGCAACCCTCGTCCAATTTGGACAAGGGTCCTACTGCTGCCCATCACCGCAGGTGGGGGGGGCGGGTAGCGATCATGCGTGTGTGCATCAATCAAGCGAGGCTGCTCTCGCCCTTTTTTGGGGCCGGAGGTTTTGCCGTTACTACAAACCGTTGTTGTCTTTGCTCTAAGGTCTCTGGTGGCAATTTGCCACAAGAGAAGACCCGTGATGTCTTGCCCTGCTGGTTGCGGCGCCGGTTGGACGGCGCGCACGCGGGCGCGGGGTCGGGCGGGCCGGGGTCGCGAGCGTCCGGCCCGCCGCGACTCCTTCGCGGATTTCGTTGGAGAACCCGGTTAGATGGCGTCGTCGAGGGCGGCGGTCATCGCGGCCCGCAACTCGCCATCATCGACCGCGGTGTACCGCTGGTGGTGTTGACCGATTCATGCCCGAGCAGAATCTGCACCGCGCGTAGTTTCCGGGTGCCGCGGTACGCGCGGGAGGCAAAACGATGCCTGAGCTGGTGCATCGTCCAGTCAGGCGGCAACACGTCGCTCACGAGTGTGCCGATCCAGGGGGCGCTGAGATGGCTGCTGTTGTCGTCGTTGGGGAACAGCCAGCCACCCGCAGGTGCTTGGCCGCGGATCGCGTCGGCCAGTGAGTCGCTGATCGGAACGATCCGCTGCTTGCCGCCCTTGCCGTGGACGAGCAGTTGCGGCCCGTCGATGCTGTCGATGAGGTCGCGGGTATGCACGCGGGACACTTCGCCGCGGCGCAAACCGGCCTCGGCGGCCAGGCGCAGCATCAGCCGTACGTGCGGGTCGGCGGCGATCAGCGCTCCACGCCACACCGGGTCAGGCGTCGGGCGGGGCGCCCCGCGATGCTCACGCACGGCGGGTAGTTCGTCGGCCAGATGGTTGGGTATGCGTTTGGTGCGGTATGCCCAGCGCAGGAAGCCGCGGAGGGCGCCGCGGTAGGAGCGGCGCGTCTCAGTCGCCCAGTCCTGGGCGCCCAGCCACGCGACCAGCCGGTCGGCGGTCAACTCGGCGGGCGTGCCGCCGACCTGGCGGGCCGTTTTCTCCAACTGTGTGCGGCGCAGGTTGAGGGTGGTGGCGGGTTGGCCGGCTGCGACCAGGGTGGGCAGGTAGTCGTCGATGAGTTGCTGCCATTCCGGGCCGGGCGCGGGCGGCGCGGTGTTTTGGCGGAGCTCAGCCATCAGCGCCACCACCGACGGCAAATCACCGACGGTGAGGATCTGGTTATCGCTGTCGTACAGGGTGAATGTGTCGCCGCGTTTGGACAGGTGCAGGCCGCCCGGTGGGCGCGGACCCGCGCGTTGAGGATCGCCTTGTCGTCGTTCACAGCGCGAGCACCTCCGCGCCGATCCGCAGCGCCCGCGCCATGGCGTCGCGGTCGTCCCAGGTCATGTTGTCGGTGCCGTCGAGTACCCTCTCAGCCCGACGCATGCAGGACTTGCGGCCCCGTCAGCCTGGTTGATCGCATCGAACATGATGACGGAGGCGGCGTGGCGGGCATCATGCCAGGACATACCGGCAAAGCAGTCCTCGGCGTCAAGGAGCGAAGCGAAGTCCTGCAACACGTCGGTCGGTGGGCTGTCGTGGCCGAGCACCTCGGAAGGGACGCGCACGATCAGCTCAAGCGCGGCGGCCTCGGGATCGGCGGGGCTGTCGGGGACGGTGTAGGTGTCGCCGGTCGCTGGTGCGCGCTCCTCGGCGGTAGGTCTGGGTGTCGGGGTTGAAGTGAAACCGCCGCCAGCGGGTGTCCGCAGATGGGGGGAATGGGGCCGATCGGAGTCGACCAATGGCGGAATTGGCTTGGCTGACCTGCAGGTAAAGCGTGGTGCGCGATACTGGGATTGAACCAGTGACCTCTTCCGTGTCAGGGAAGCGCTCTCCCGCTGAGCTAATCGCGCTGGGAGTCGAATTTGGAGGTGGAGACGGGAATCGAACCCGTGTGCACGGCTTTGCAGGCCGTTGCCTCACCACTCGGCCACTCCACCGCAGGGATTGATGCCACTTGCACCTTCGAGCGGACGACGGGATTCGAACCCGCGACCCTCACCTTGGCAAGGTGATGCGCTACCAACTGCGCTACGTCCGCGCGCAACGGACGAGATCGTCGCCCGGTGCGAAGGACGACGATAGTGCACGTGACCGGGCGCACACAAATCCCTTGGTACAGTGCGTGTCGAGGCGGGCGGGTGGCCAGGTCGTTCGCAGGTGGCGAGTGCTGCGGACCTGCGGTTCGTGCTAGTCTTCGACCTCGTTCGCCTCTCGGCGCCGGTCCCGTGGCTCAGTGGAAGAGCGTCCGCTTCACACGCGGAAGGTCGCTGGTTCGATCCCAGCCGGGACCACAAGGTCAGCGCATTATTTGTTTGTCGCGCACAACGTCTGCACAACATCGGGGCCGTAACCGGCCTGTTTGCGGCGTTCTGCCCACCGCTCGAAAATGAGAGGGACACATGGGATTTGAAGACGACGTTCAAGTCGAGATCCGTCCCCAAGCCAAGGAACAGTTCGACCGAACCATCGAGGTGCCGGACGGCCTCACCGAGGACGGAGCCGTCGCGTCGGTGATTGAGCAGTACAAGGCGCAGACTGGTGTCGAACTCCCTGAGGACGATGTGCGGGCCGAGGTGCGAAAGAATATGGCCGGCCGCGACACGACCTGAATCCAGCCAGACGAACGGGTGTTTCGGCGCTAGGCCGCTGTCGGCGGCCGGGATACCCAGCGCGGCGCATACGTCGGCGTGGCGGGGGTCGCCGTCGGTGTTGAGCTTGCGGGCTACCTCGATCACCGCACCCCAGCACCGTTCGAGCAGCGGAACGATGCCGGTACCGGAAGCGCTGCCGCGCTCTTGCGGATCAAGGCCCGCCAGTTGGGTCGAACAGCGTCGCGGGAGACCCTCCTCCGGGTCCGCCATCATCCCTCCCTGGCGTCGGCTGACCAGACGACTTCGCGAGCATGACGCACGCACGACCGAGCCGGTGTCACGGCATCGCCTAGGCCCACTCCATGTGCCCCTCGAAGCCAAGCATTTTCGCCATGTCCCGGTAGCGATCCCTGAATTGCTTGTAAGACCCGACATCGCCATGAGCCCGCGCCAGCAGAGCCCGCAGCGGCAACAGCAGGATGTCGCGCGCGGCTAAACCGTCGTCGGTCGGCGCGTCTGAGGACTGACGCCTCTAGACCGAAGTTACGGCGTGTTTGAGCGCTGATTTGTGGTGTGGTCTGCGGGTATGGCGTACAGCTACCCGATAGTGTAGCCAAAATTGCTGGCGTGTCGCTGATGCTATGCAGCCGAATCAAGTTATGATGCTGGATGTGACGAAGAAATCCGGCGCGATGCATGTGGCCAGGATCAAGAGTAGTCATGTGGATAAAACCGGACGCCAGCGCGACTACCAGTCGGTGTATCTGCGGCGCAGCTACCGCGAGGGCGCCAAGGTCAAACATCAGCAGCTGGCGAATCTGTCGGCCTTGCCCGCCGAGGCGATCACCGCGATCGAGTCTGTCCTGTCGGGGGGGTCGTTGGTGGCCGCCGGCGACGCGGTGCGCATCGAGTCCTCGCTGCCGCACGGGCATGTCGCAGCCGTGCACACCATAGCGCGCACCCTGGGTTTGCCCGCCCTGCTGGGCCCACCGGGCCGGCACCGCGACCTGGCCTACGCGCTGATCCTGTCCCGGGTGCTGGCCCCGGCCTCCAAACTGTCCACGTGCACCGGCTGGGCCGATAACACCCTGGGTGCTGACCTGGCAGTCACCGGCGCGGGCACCGACGAGATCTACGCGGCGATGGACTGGCTGCGCGACCGCCAGGACGGCATCGAAAAGCAGTTAGCGAAACGGCATCTGGACCCGACGGTGAACCCGTCGCGGATCGCGATGTTCGACCTGTCGTCGTCCTGGGTGACCGGACGGCACTGTGAGCTGGCCGCCCGCGGCTACTCCCGCGACGGCAAAAAAGGGTGCGAGCAGATCGAGTACGGGCTGCTCACCGACCCCGAGGGCCGACCGGTGGCGATCGCGGTGTTCCCCGGCAACACCGCCGACCCGACCGCCTTCACCGCCGCGGTCACCGCCGTCAAAGACACCTTCGCGCTGACCAACATGGTGATGGTCGGCGACCGCGGGATGATCACCACCGCGCGCATCGCCGCGCTGGCCGACCTCGGCGGGATCGGCTGGCTGACCGCGCTGCGCGCCCCGCAGATCGCCGCGCTGATCGCCGACGACGGCCCGCTGCAGATGAGCCTGTTCGATACCCAGGACTTCGCCGAGATCACCCACCCCGACTACCCCGGTGAACGGCTGATCTGCTGCCGCAACCCGGCCCTGGCCGCCGAACGCGCCCGCAAACGCGGCGAGCTGCTCGCCGCCACCGAGGCCGACCTGGCGGCCATCGCCGACCGGACCACCCGCGGCACCCTGGCCGGCGCCGGCCGCATCGGCGAAGCGGTCGGCAAAGTTATCGGGAAATACAAGGTGGGCAAGCACTTTCACCGCACCATCACCGACACCAGCTTCACCTACCACCGCGACACCGATGCCATCGACGCCGAAGCCGCCCTCGACGGCATCTACGTGCTACGCACGTCCGTTCCGACCACCGACCTCGACGCCACCGCTGTCATCGCCACCTACAAGAACCTCGCCCACGTCGAACGCGACTTCCGGTCCCTCAAAACCATCGACCTGGACCTGCGCCCCATCTACCACCGACTCGACGACCGGGTCCGCGCCCACGTGCTGATCTGCATGCTCGCCGCCTACCTCATCTGGCGACCGCGTAAAGCCTGGGCGCCCTTGACCTTCACCGACCAACACCCACCGCAGCGCGAAAATCCCGTCGCCGCCGCGCAGCGCTCCCCCCACGCCGCGGCAAAGGCCTCCACCCGTCACGATCCCGACGGCAACCCGCTACGCAGCTTCAGCGGCCTGCTCACCCACCTGGCCACCCTCACCCGCAACCAGGTCCGCTTCACCGGCACCCAACACCCCGTGACCATGCTCACCGAGGCCACCGACACCCAACGCCACGCCTTCGAACTGCTCGACGCGCCCATCCCACTCACCCTGACGTAGCCAGAACAACCACCGCCGAAACCCACGAAACCCCAGCAAAACCAGGGTTTCACCCGATCTCACAGTCGTAACTTCGGTCTAGACCGTCTGACCGGCGAGCAGCGGCGCCAGCACGGCTCTGTCGAAGAAGACTTCGTCACGCGTGATCTTGCCGTCCCCCAGAAAGATGATGTCTACGCCGTCGACATCGACGCGAGCCTCACCGGCACGTAGCCGAAAGTTGGCGTGCCACGTGACCGCAGCGCCGTCGGCACCCTCGAAGGGAAACACTTCGCCGGTCGACCAGCGCATCTCCCAACGCTCGAAGAGCTTGGTGAGGTAGCGCCGCAACCCGTCATGGCTCTCGATAGCCCGCGGGTGTTGGGGTCGCGGTAGACGAGGGGATCGGTGCACAATTGGTGAACTTCGCTCGACACCAGCAGGGTTGTCAGGCGCTGCAGGCCCGCCACTACGGCATCGGGTGGTTATGCGCGGCGATCATCTGGGCCGAGATCGGGGACGCGCGCCGGTTTTCGGGCTCTGATCAGCTGGTGCGCTTCGCGGGCATGGACGTCACCGTGTATTCCTCCGATGCCAAACGCTCACCCGGGCATCTGTCCCGGCAAGGCTCGCCTGAGCTGCGTTGGGCCACCTTCGAGGCGGCCAAATGCGCGGCTCGGCCCGGCGCCCCGGATTACGCCTACTACCACCAACTGGCGGTCAAACACGACGGCCACAATGGCAAGAACCCGACCCTGGCGGTCGAACGCAAAATCTTGCGTCGCTGCTATCACACCCTGCGTGAACTCGGTGATGCCGCGCTGAGCCCACTGGAGCCTGTCCGGGAGGCCCTCGCAGCGGCACAATCTCGGCATCGAGCTCATCAATGCGCCGCAGCGCCGTGTCCACATACTGGCGTCCCACCCCCGACAACTCCGCACCGGCGAGCGCGTCGCGACCCGCCACCGACAGCAATGCGGTGACCGGCGGGCAGCCCTGATGAAACAACTGGGCGTGGATGCGCTGCTGCCAGGCCCGGCGCTGCTCCATCAGCGCGCAGTACAACCGGCCCAAGGTGCGAACCTCCACCACATGCGCCGGTGGGATCCACGACTCGGGGAACCGGCCCTCCACCAACAGCGTTCGCAAAAGCCGCGCATCGGCACGGTCGGTCTTGGCCCGCTTCTTGGGCCCCCGCAACCCCGCGATCTCGGCCGGATCCCCCAAATGCGCCACCACCCCCGCCATGGCCAGCTCCTCGACCACATACCGCCACCCGGTACAGCCCTCCAGCGCGAACTCCGCGTCCCCACTCGCACAGTGCTCGCCCAGCCAACCCCGCAGCGTCTTGCGTGTGGCCGGCCGGATCTCACCGCAGTGCACCAAACCGTCGTCGTCCACGTAATCAAACGTGATCTGCTTCCGATGCACGTCAAACCCGCCTACCATCGTCATCAGTGGGACCTCCTCGAGCTCCTGAAAAATTTCTCTGACGCCCATATCAACGAGCGTCCGAGCCGAGGGGGTCCCCATCACATGTCATCTTTCTCCTGGGCCCTGATGCGCTGGGCTTTCAAACGGTCTTCGGAAAGTGGCTCGTATACACCAACCGCATGACCTTGTGACCGAAGTCCGCGGTCGGCTCGAACATGAGCGGGCAACCGCCGTCGATAACCGTGATGCCGTGGAAACGCCCGTAGGCCGTGGCCGTGTCGCTGACGCTGCCCTGGCCGTAGGACCGATGCATCCACACCCACCACCGCTATCGGCGGCGCGGGCGGCAACAGCGGCCACGGGGCTTTCGGCGGCGATGGCGGTAGTAACGGCATCAACTACGCACACGGCACCTACGGTCGGGGCTGGGTGGCGGCCGAGGGGGGCTCTACTGTCACCACCGGCAGCGGCCACGGCGGCGCCGGCGGCAACGGCGGCAACTGGACCAACGCGGTCGCCGACGCCACCGGCAACGGCGGCGCCGGCGGCGCGGGCTCCGGCAACACAAACGGCGCGGACGGCGCCCCCGGCGCGAACCACCCGTGACCGTTCGTCGCTCAGGGATACGACAATCGCGGCCGGGCGAAATCCGGGCCGCGGTTGCGCCGGAGAAGTCGTCGCCCCCTTTCCCCGTCTACCGCATTCATCCGCCAGCCACGCCACCGGAACCGCAGCTGGACCTACGTCCCGATCGGCTTCCACGTGATTTTGCGGACAGGGTGCCTTCCCCAAAACAGCCGTCCGTCGCATTGGGTCAGGCACGTGCGGATAGCGGGGGTGGAGTTCCGATGCCTATCCCATCACCGGCGACGCATTCCACGCGCTGCGGACAGGCTTCAGGGGCTCGTCCCCTGGTTGATGATGAGCGGCGGTGGCGCTCCTTCGTGCGGATCGGCATGTGTCTTGTAAAACGGCGGCAGCGTGCCAGCGCCGGCCTCGAACGGGGTGATGTACTCGTCGTCGAATGTAACCTGGTACCACTGAATGCCGAGAGACGCGGAGATGTCCGGATCGGTGCTGTTGGCGCTGGCGATCTTGGTGACTCGTACGCATTTCACGTGCTGGCGCATGATTGACGAGAAGCTCGACAGGCCGGTTGCGTCCCGATCCGGCGATGTCGCGCCATAAATGGCACGCATCGGCCGGTCCAGATATCGCCATGCGGTGGCGTAGTCCTGGTTGTTGATCGCCCTGAAGTAGTCCACGATCACCTGCTGGCCCTTGCCGACGGGGCTGGCGTCGGGTTGCCCGTTCGCACACCCTGGATCTGCCGCAGCCTGCCCGACGAGCATAAGGCCGACTCCGATCAGCGGCATGACCGCGGCTATCACACCGGCAACCAGCTGACCCCGATACCGTGGCAAACCCATACCGGCCAGAATAGGGCCCGTTCCCTCAAGCCGGTATGGCGGGAAAATAGAATCCGAACGGGCCCAGCAGCATTCCAAACAGGATGGCCAACCCAATCGTGCGCTTCTGGACAAGGGCGACGACCACGATCACGGGGAGCCAAAGAAGCCATAACACAGCGAAAACTACGACAAGAGCCGCAGGAATACCTTCCCTGATCACCATGTTGGTTGTCGTGGTCGCAAACTTGGGGGCTAACGTTCTCGTCGCAACTTACTGTTGGGATTCAACAATCCATTCGCGCGCTTTGTCGGCTTCAGCGGTGGGGAACGTACGCACGTCTCCAGGCATCAGGAGCGCGAAGAATTTTGTCGCCCGACTCATCCACTCCACGTCGGTGACGAGCGCGCCACGTTCCCAGTCGAAGAAGTGACTAAAGCCGAGCTTCGTATCTTCCCAGAGGGCTCCGGGATCGATCCCGGCGAAATCGGACGTGATCTCGGTGTAGGCGCGCAGTTTCTTATGTCGAGTCAGCTTGTCGTTGATGTCCGGTATCAGCGCCTTTTCGTAGTCCTCCTTGGTTAGATGCCCGTGGAGAGCAAATGCCACCACGTTGTCGGGGAAGTCCTTCAACGCCTCGATCACGACGTCCTCCTGAACTGACTTGGGGGTCTGCTCTCGTCTCGTCATCGTCTCCTCGCCGAGCGTCCTGGTGTAAGAGGCCAATTGTCACTAAGCGTCGGAGTAAGTTGACTCAAGTGAGCGACGGTGGTCCCTTTCCCAACGATGTCCCTCTCGCCGATGCTATCGAGCAGCAGCGCCCCGCAGCTGAGGCCGCCGACCTGGAAACGGTCGACCCCGACGAGCGGGTGCCGATCGAAAACGGCGATACGCCTCCGGAAAGCAGCAATACGCCGGACTGGCAGGAGCAGCACCAGGTCGTCGAAACTCACGACGAGGACGAGGTCCGGTGAAGGGCGACGTTGGACGATAGCGAGGTGCGGGCTGCGATGACCGCTGCTCCGATGCCAAGTACTCCACCATCCTGCAAAGGTTGACAACAGTCGCGCTCAGTCATTTGGGTCCTTGTGCTTCGGCGCGCGATCCATGTCGCGGCCAATCAACCAATAGACGGCCACCACCGCCGCCAAGCCTAAGAAAAACGCGGCGACCACCATGGCATTTCCTCCTCTGGGTGTTGCAGCCTCATCGGGCCTGCAGGTGTTGCTTGAGCAGGTCAAGATCGCTCCGGCGCATGCGGCCTGTCTCACGTCAATCTGAACACCGACGCCTGGGCGGCGCGGTAGAGCACTTAGTCCGTAACCTCCGCCCATCGGAATCGGGAGGGGCGCAACGCGCGCCGTGCAACCCAAGCTTCAACTACACGCCGTGCGGCGTCCCGTGGACCAACTGTCGTCCGATGTGGGGCCCTATGGCCCTACATGCTCAAATAGCGCTCAGCGAACACTTGAGGAATGGACGACTCGGGCTATGACGGCGGGCTGGGCGTAACACAGCCGGCTGTCGGCGCTCAGCGGTTAGACACTGATGAGGCGATCCGGTTACTGGCCAGCGTTGAGTTCGGGCGTGTCGTGTTCACTGTCAACTCGCTTCCCGCGATCCGCCCGGTTAATCATCTGCTAGACGACGGCCGAATCATCATCCGCACCCGATTAATATCGGCGATCTCATCTCGCGCACGATCCGCAGACGGCATCGTGGTCGCCTATGAAGCCGACCGTATCGACCCTCAGACGCGGACAGGATGGAGCGTTGTCGTGACCGGGCGCGCATACACCATCACAGATCCCGACCAAGTCCTGCGCTACGAACAGCTGCTCCACCCGTGGGTAAACCACGTCGACACCGTCGTCGCTATCAGGCCTGGAATCATCACCGGCTTCCGCATCAGCTAGCGCAATCGCGGGAGACCGAGCTGCACATTTAGATTTAGACCAAAGTCAGCCGGCTTATTCCGCGCATGGCGCCAAAGTGAAGCGCGACCGTTCGGTGTCGGCGACTCGCCGCCGTTTGAGCCTGGTCCCCCGTCTACGCCAGAGAGTTGGTTTCCAACTCGTGAAGGATGAGGCCATGCGGATGGCTGGCCAGCCCTGGCGACGACGATGACCACACCTGGTCGCGCAGGAACGTCCGGTAATTTTTTGCGGCGTCGGTTGTGTCGAAGCAGAGAAGTTCCACGATGTATTGCGGGTCTTCATCAGCTTGAAAGACGTGTACCTCGGTGACGCCAGCCAGCTCCCTTGCGGGCGCACGCTTGGCGAAGTCCCGCAGCCACGTGTCGAGGTCGGCGACCCGGTGGTCGATGTGCAAGACCGGCATCGGTACAAATACTCCTTCCTACAGGACCCGCAGGTTACCTTTCGTCGGTTCACCCTGCATGTGAATGTCGATCCGGTGGGCGATCAGCTCGTCACTCAGCTCGGGGAGCCCAGACATGATGAGCGCCTCCGGCCTGGGGCGCTGGCTGGCAATCGGCTTGGTCATGGTGGCTCTACCTTCTCCGGTGGGGCTCCGCCCTCTGCGGTGCCTAAGGATAGGACCGCTGGCCGGGATCACGATAAGGGACGTTGGACCTCAAAAGTCCTTTGTTCGTGGAGCCATGCGAAGCCTCGCGGATTTAGGTGTTGTGCATATCGAGTGCACGGGCCGCTGATCGGCCACCGGGTCGGCCAGGGCATGCACGGGCGTCGGCCAGCTGCCGGCGTGAGAGCGCCAGAGGGCCATCCGGGCTTGTGATCGCGACCACCAATGAGCAGCGTAGTCCCCGATCCGGACTGCGGTCCGGTTAGGCGCGCTGGGAGCCCCGGCCCGTCCCGGGCGTCCAAACCTTCGGCCCCGTCCCCGGCGAGGCTGCGAGCTTGACGTATGCCCGTCAGATCCGCCCGGCATACTTCGGGCAGTACGCACCTATGCTGGCACCGACAAAGAACCCGGCATGATAGGCGTCCAGGTTGCTGCTGGTCAGCACGTCCTTGTTGTTCATCACGTCCTGGGCGACCGTGCCCGGCGTCTCGCCGTGATCAAGTTCTGTGCAGGCCACATGACCGGCGGCGATCATGACTTCCGGTGACCCGTACGTGATGCCCCGAGAGCTCAGTGCGGCCAAGAACTTGGCATCGGCATCGGCAGGGTCGGCATGAGCGGTCGAAGCTGCCGCTCCCGGCGGGCCCAGCAGCGCGACCACCAGTACAACGCGGGCAGCCAATAGTGATAGCACTCGACTGGGCGAGTGGACATGGGTGGTTGTCATTTCTGCAGGGGTTGGGGTTGGGGCGGTAACGGCTGGGGCTGGGCGGCCCGCGTCGTAGAGACCCAAGTCACCGGAAAACAATCCACTTGCTAGGCGCTAGGGGCGCGGCGTGGTCGGCGCTGAAGTCGTAGGCGTTTGCTGAGGACCCATCGGTCCACCTGGACCCATTCCTCCGGGTCCCATCATTCCTCCCGGTCCCGTCATTCCTCCTGGTCCCATCATCGGCCAGGTACCGTCGCCGCCGCAGTAATAACCCCGGTGCCAGCCATGATGGCCGTCTGAGGACCGGCCCAGAAAGAACCCCGAGAAGAAGACCACCGCGACGACGAACACGACACCGGCGACGATGACCACCCACGCCGTCACCTGGCCTAAGCGACTAGGCGCGCCGTTCAGATCGTCGTTCCCGGATTGCCCAGTCACGGTGGTCGGTTCGGCCCTGGATTCAGGAGTTTGCGTCATGTTCCGAACGATGCCACCGCATACCCACCCGGGGTAGGGACTATTGGCCCTAGAAGGGTGCGGCGCGTATCTGGTCAGCTTGTCTGAGGCTGCCGTGAGAATGCGGTGACCTCACTGTGTTGTTGCATGGGAAGGGATCGCCCGGGTTCGTGCAGTGGTCGCAACATCTACGGGAATGAGGGTGTTGATGGCCACTGCACGAACCCGGCCCCCGCTATACGTGTCAGGGTCTACCTGCCCGCATCTGACAGCTTTTACCGCTGGCCTTGATGGCTGGCGGTGACCAGGTCGATCGGTGGGATGTAGCCGGTGATGCTGTTGATGGTGCGATGCAGGCCGTGGTGGAGCGCGTTGATGTCGCAGCGGGCCAGACCGCCAGTGGTGGCGATGACGTGTTCGGTGGTGAACGCCAGATCGTTGATGGTGCCCAGGATGCGGCGGTCGGCGGTCTTGGCCACGGCCACCTGCCCGGGATCGAGTTCGCCGAGCGTATCGATGGGCAGGTGTTCGGCTTGCAGCGCGGCCTGGATCGCCGAGACGACGGGCGGGCCGATCGGGCGCAGGCCGGCGGCAGTGACGTTCGGCATGAACACCGAGAACAAGGTGCCGGCGTGGGTCACCAGCAGGCATTTACGCCGGTCGATCCTGATCAGGTGGGCATACCAGTCCTGCTCGCAGGCTTCGCCGATGGCCGGCTCAGACACCCGCAGCAGCGCCAACACCTTGGCGGTGCATCGCAGCATCACGAGTCATGATCGTAGGCAAAGCCACCGGTGAGCGGTACGCAAGAACGCCGTGGCGGTGCGCCGGTACAGTGTGGCGGCGTGTTGGTCGCTGATCTGGGTCACTTCCTCGACATGCCGGAGGACGCTTCGGGTTCCGCGCGGCGCCTTGCGCAGCATTTGGGCGATATTGTCCGGGCGGGCACCGCCGGCGAGGTTGGTGATCCGTGGGTGTCTGCGTTGCCGTGTCGACGCCGACCGGCCCACAGGCGCTGCCCCGGGCGGATGACCATCGCCATCGTGTGGGCCGAGGCGGCGGCGCCGATCCGATGGTGGTGCACCGTCTGTGACGACGAGGGGGTGATCAGCAACTGGGCAGACACCCCATACGACCTGCGCCGCCGCCGGCTCAGCGTTGCCGGCGACGTCGACGAGGTCATCGTCAGCGACAAGACCGCCGCCGTGTTACGCGAGCTGGTGTTGCTCGACCCCGACTGTGAGCGGCTGGTGTTTGGCATGCGCGCCCACCCCGACGGCGCTGTCTTGCTTGCCAGTGCAGACGACCTCGAGGAGCTGATCGGGTTCGTGGCCGCCGAAGCCAACCACGAACCCAACCGGCGCCGCCAGCACCGCCTCGACGCCGCGTTCAACGCACTGACCGAAGCCGCCCAAACCCTTTACGGTTGAACATTCTCGGCCCTGCAGTGTCGGTCCTGTGGGCTGCCAAAGCATCTGGAGCGGGGTGAACGGAAACCCGCGCCCCGTTATCCCTGACACCATCAGCGGCAGCTGCGGGCGGGCCTGTCGCCTGAGTTCCTCAGCCCGTATGCTGACGGCGAAGTCGTGAACCGGCCTGTGCTTTTACACCAACTTTCGGACGCGACCTAGTGACCGTGCGATCTGCCCTGTGGCCCAGAGGCCGTACAGGGCTGCACGCTGGGAGACTAGACCCGAGACGGGTGCGAGGACCACGTGGCGCAGGCCCGCGTCGCCGAAGGCCCGCAGCTTGGCTGCCACCTGTTGCGGTGAGCCCCACAACAGAGGCCCCTCGGTCATCAGGACCGCGGGCACGGCGGCGATGGCCTCGTCCATCGTCTTGCGGTCGTAGTGGTCCGGCACGAAGTCAACGAGCGCATTGAAATGGTCCCCGAAAGGGTGCGCGACGCCGGCCTGCCGCCACAGCTCGGCGGGAGCCATCAGTCCCAGCGCCCGGATGACCTTCGTGTTGAGCATTGCCAGCGCCTCCTGCTCGGATGAGCCGACCACCGTGAAGCGATGCAGTGCCGGCGTGATGGAGGCGGCGTTTCGCCCCGCCTCGGCGGCCGCGGCTCGTACCGTCGCCAGCTTGACCGCATACTCCTGCGGCGAAACCACAGTGGTGGGGTACCACCCGTCGCCGTAGCGTCCGGTCAACTGCAACATGCGAGGACCATGCCCGGCGATCCAGATCTCCGGCACCTTACCGCTCGGGGGTTTGAGATCCATCCTCGCCCGGTCCAGTCGATAGTGCTTGCCGCAGAAGGTGATCGGCCCTTGGGCCGACAGACACAGGCGGATGATCTGCAGGGCCTCCTCCAGGCGGGCGACCGGCTCGGAGGAGTCCAGCCCGTACGGGTCGAGGTTCATCCGCTCGCCGGCGCCGATGCCCAGGATGGGCGCGCGCTTGGTCAGATGCGACAGCGTCATCATCGCCTGTGCGATCAGGACGGGATGCCGCCGGATCACTTCGGTCACCCCGACGCCAAGACGCATCCGGCCGACACGGGATGCGAGGTAGCCGAACAGAACCTGATAGTCGAAGAACTCATGGGGCGTCGGGCGTTGCGCGGCAAGCCACGTCAGTTCCCTGTCCCAGATGACGCTGGGAAAGACGTTCTGGAAGTGGTCGATGACCATCACCGAGTCCAGCCGCATCGCCCGGGCCCCGAGTAAAAAGGCCCGTAGGGCGCTCAGCGGCGGTTGCGTCCCGATCTGAAGTCCCACAGAAATTCCCGAACTCCTGTTCATCGCGTCCCCGGCCTGTTCGCGGAGGCCGCGCCCGTGCGCGTGGGAGTTTGTGCTCGGTGCCGCGCAGTGACCGTCTTGTAGATCTCGAACCACGCGACACCGATGAACCCGGCCGCGACGGCGACGGCCCAGTCCCGCGGTGTGATTGGGCCGAAGTTGAAGGCGCGGCGCAGTCCAGGAACCGTCAGCACCACGACGAGCAGCGAAGCCGTCGCACCGAGTATCCACTTCAGGGCGCGGTTGCGCCGCTCCCGGATGGTCCGCCAGATCGGCAGCCGCCATGACCGATTCACCAGAATCAGTGCCAGGTTGCCGATGACCAGCGTGGCGAAGGTCACCGAGCGCACTACACTGTCCGGTCGGTCGTTGAGCACCGCCCACAGGTATACGCCCACAGTGGTAGCCAGAACCGAAAGGCCTTGCAGCGCAGCGATCGTCAGTACACGTGCACCGAACATCGGCTCGTTCAGCCCGCGCGGTGGCGATTCCGTGATCTTAGGGTCGATCTCCTCGGCCTCGAACACCACCGAGCACGCAGGATCGATGATGAGTTCGAGAAAGGCAATCTGGACGGGCAGCAACACCAGCGGCCAGTCGGCGGCGAAAACGGGGATAAGCGACATGCCCACGATCGGCAAGTGCACAGCGATCACGTAGGACATCGCTTTTCGCAAATTGTCGAAGATGCCGCGGCCCTGACGCACTCCGCCAACGATCGACGTGAAGTCGTCGTCGGTGATGACAAGCGCGGCGGACTCGCGGGCAACGTCGGTGCCATGCGCGCCCATGGCGATGCCGATGTTGGCCGCTCGCAACGCCGGAGCGTCATTGACGCCGTCGCCGGTCATCCCAACCACTTCGCCGTTGGCCTGCAGAGCGCGGACAAGTTGAAGCTTCTGTTCGGGTACCATGCGCGCGAAAACACTGACTGACCGGATGCGGCGAGCCAACTCATCATCCGACATCGCCTCAAGCTCCCGGCCGGTGATGCAGCCGGCGGCATGGTCCAAGCCGATGTCTCGGGCGATCGCCAGCGCGGTACCGGGATAGTCGCCGGTGATCATGATCGTGCGAATGGCCGCACGCCGGCATTCGGCGACCGCAGCGGCCACGCCCGGCCGCACAGGGTCATGAAGACTGGCCAGCCCAAGGAATTCGAATTCGAAGTCGTGCTGCTCGGCCGGTAATGCGGCCTCGGTGTCGAAGCGCGAGCAGGCCACTGCCAGGACCCGTTGGCCGCTAGCCGTGGCTCGTTCGACGGCGGCGGTGAGTGCGGCGAGCTCGTCGGCGGTGAAATGGCACAGGTCAGCGATCGCCTCGGGTGCACCCTTGGCGGCGATGATGTACTTGCCCCCGTCGGGCGAGCACCAGACGTGGGATAGTGCCAACAACTTTTCCGAGAGCGGATATTCACGCACCAGTTCCCATGCGGCGTGTACGTGTTCGGTTCCGGACAGGTACTTATCGCCAAGTTCCCTGAACGCCTTGTCCATCGGATCGAACGGATCAACCGGCGAGGCCAGTACGGCAAACTCCGCGATGGTGTGAAACGCCCCGGGTAGCGAGTCCTCGTCGAGGGTGTGCGCCTCCCCGTCGACGATGAGCTGGCGCACGGTCATTCGGTTCAGCGTCAACGTGCCGGTCTTGTCGACACATAGGACGGTCGCCGATCCGAGCGTTTCGATTACCGGGGGACGCCGGGTGAGAACCTGCTTACGCGACATTCGCCAGGCGCCCAGCGCCAGAAACACGGTGAGGACGACCGGAAACTCTTCCGGCAGTAGCGCCATCGCGGTCGCGATGCCCGCGAGCACACCAGCAAGCCAGTTGCCTCGCGTCAGCCCGTAAACGATCACGACGATAACCGCCACTGCCAAACCGAAAGCGGCCAAAATCCCTACGACGCGGTCGATTTCCCGCTGCAGGGCAGTGCGCTCCGGCTCGATCGTGCGCAGCGCCGTCCCGATCTTTCCCAGCTCGGTGCCCGCACCGGTCTCCTTGACTTCCGCAATGCCGTGGCCTTTGACCACGAGGGTTCCCGAGAAGACCCATGGCGTCGCGTCCCCTCCGGGGCGACCCATGGCCGCCGAGACCGCGGCAGGCTGGATCGACACCTTCCGCACCGGGACTGATTCGCCCGTCAACGCCGACTCGTCGACCGAGAAGTTCGCGCATTCCACGAGC
>CAWGCI010000015.1:0-267213 GCA_963820985.1 uncultured Actinomycetota bacterium
TGTACGTCTAAAAATGCTTGTCGCGTTGTTCAACGCCGTCAACGTTAGTCTGTTCCACTCAACCTTAGTGGATTTTGCGCACCCGGGGATAGAGGCTTAAGTCGCCACCGCGTTCGCCGGAATACCAGCCCGGTATTCGGTCAGCCGCTGGAAGGCGGCGAGCTTAGAATCGGCGTCCGTGGGCCTTGAGAGGACCGGGATGCGTTGCGGGTGTTGCGCGACGCCTTGGCCAGGAGGACCGGGCGGGCAACGGGCTCGTCAACCACTTCTACACCCGCTGGTTTGCCCTCGACGTCTCGGTGCGCGACCTGTTTCCGCCCGAAATGGATGGCCAGCGAGCCGCTTTCGCCCACGCGCTGCACTGGGTGTACGGCGAACTGGTCGCGCAGCGCGCCGAGGAGCCGGTGGCCTTCCTTGCCCAGCTCGGCCGGGACCACCGCAAATACGGTGTGCTGCCAGGCCATTACGACACGTTGCGGCGCGCCCTGTACGGCGACGCTGCGCACCCACCTGGGTGACGCCTGGACCGCTGCGGTCGACGACGCGGCCGGTCAGTCGCTCAACCTGATCACCGGGGTGATGAGCGGCGCCGCCGACGCCGACGAGGGACCCGCCTGGTGGGACGGCACGGTCGATCGAGCACATGCGGGTGTCGCGCGACCTCGCCGTCGTCCGGCTGCGCCTGGACCGCCCGATGCACTATCACGCGGGCCAGTACGTCAACGTCCAGGTTCCGCAATGCCCGCACCGATGGCGATATCTGAGCCCGGCCATTCCGGCCGACCCGGACGGCGGCATCGAGTTTCACGTCCGCCTGGTTCCCGGCGGCCTGGTCAGCACCGCCATCGTCAACGAAACCCGGCCCGGCGACCGGTGGCGGTTATCCAGTCCGCATGGCGCCATGCGGGTCGACCGCGACGGCGGGGACGTGCTGATGGTGGCCGGCAGCACCGGCCTGGCACCTCTGCGGGCACTGATCATGGACCTCAGCCGCTTCGCGGTGAACCCGCGGGTGCACCTGTTCTTCGGCGCCCGCTACCGCTGCGAGCTCTACGACCTGCGCACGCTGTGGGAGATCGCGACGCACAACCCGTGGCTGTCGGTCTCGCCGGTGTCGGAGTACAACCCGGATCCGTCCGTGGGCGGCCGACTATCCCGACGTGTCGCCGCCGCGCGGCCTGCACGTGCGCCAAACCGGCCGGCTGCCCGATGTGGTCACCAAATACGGTGGCTGGGGCGACCGGCAGATCCTGATCTGCGGCGGGCCGGCCATGGTCCGCGCGACCAAGGCCGCTCTGATCGCCAAAGGCGCGCCGCCGGAACGCATTCAGCACGACCCACTATCGAGGTAGGCCATGCACATCGTCACACTGACCGACCCGTCATCATCGGTGGCCGCACAGTTCGTGCCCGAAGCCGGCATGATCGGCATCTCGCTGACCGACGCCGGCGTGGAGCTGCTCGGCCAGCGGCGCGGCCTGGACGCCTACATCACCGCCGGCAAGACCATGGGTATCCCGATTCTCTACCCCTGGGCAAATCGATTGGGCGCCAACAGCTATACCGCCGAAGGCGCGACGGTGACGCTGACGCCGGGGGAACACGGCGTCCGCGCGGACCCCAACGGTTTGCCGATCCACGGGGTGCTGGCCGCCTATGACGGCTGGCGGGTGATGACCGAGTCGGCCAACGAGCTGGTCGCCGAGCTGGACTTCGGTGCCGATCCGGCGCTGCTCGCCAGCTTTCCGTTCCCGCATCTGCTCGTGGTGCGCGTCGCGCTTGTCGACCGGACGCTGACCGTGCACACCACCGTCGCGGCCACCGCCGACGTGGCCGTGCCGTTGTGTTTCGGTTTCCACCCGTACCTCCGGTTGCCTGAAGTGCCGCGCGCGCAGTGGACCATCGAGACGCCTGCGATGCGGCATCTGAATGTCGATGATCGCGGACTGCCGACCGGCGAGACCTCCGCCCAGCCCGCAGCTTCGGAATTATTGGGCGACAAGTCTTTTGACGACGGCTACGACCAGGTCACCGATGGTGCGATATTCGCGGTGTCCGGCGGTGACCGCCGCATCGAGGTGCACTTCGAATACGGATTTCCGGCGGCGCAGATCTTCGCTCCCCCCGCGGAGGACCTGGTGTGCTTCGAGCCGATGGCCGCGCCGACGGATGCGTTGCGTCGCGGCGGCTACCGCAGCGCGCGCCCCGGCGAACCGGCGGTCGCCCAGTTCTCGATCCGCGTTTAGCGTGGCTTGCGAGGTTGCCAGACCACCACCGCGGTGCTCTTGGGCACGACCGCGATGTCGCGTCGCTGGTTGGCGCGCAGAACCGCCAACTCCTCGGCCATTTCCTGAATCCGCGACTGCAGCGCCTCGACCTGGTTAGTCAGCTCGATGATGCGTTTGATGCCGGCGAGATTGACCCCCTCGTCCTGGGACAGCCGCTGCACCTCGCGAAGCAACTCGACGTCATTCTGCGAATAACGCCGTCCCCCACCGGAAGTGCGGCGTCGGGCTGACCAGGCCGAGGCGATCGTAGGTGCGCAGGGTTTGCGCGTGCATGCCGGCCAGTTCGGCAGCCACCGAGATCAAGAAGGTCCGGGATTCCTCCCTTGGGTTCTTGGCCATCAGCGATTACCTGCCCATCCTGCCCGTGGGTCGAAACCACTAGACCGTTCGGCCGCCGCGTAGGCCTGCAGCGCCTCCTCGGCGGCGCCTTCCACGTTCGGCGGGACGGCCACCTTGACGGTGACCAGCAAGTCCCCGTTGCCGCCGCTGCGCTTGGGCACACCGCGTCCGCGCACCCGCAGGATGCGGCCGTCGGCGGTGCCTTTGGGCACCCGCACACCCACGGTGCCGTCCAGCGTCGGCACCGAAAGCGTTGAACCCAAAGCCAATTCGGTGAAGCTGACCGGAACGGTCACGGTGAGGTCATCGCCGTCGCGGCCGAAGACCTTGTCCGGCCGCACATGCACCGTCACATACAGGTCACCCGACGGAGCACCGCGCAACCCGGCCTCGCCCTGCCCGGCCAACCGGATACGTTGTCCGTCTTCGACACCCGGCGGGATCCGCACGTTGATGGTGCGGGTGCGGGTGGTGACGCCGGTGCCCTTGCACTCGTCGCAGGGGTGCTCGATGATCGAGCCGCTGCCCCGGCAGTCGGCGCAGGGTTCGGAGAAGCCGAACGCGCCCTGGTTGCGGTTGATCACGCCGGAGCCGTTACAGCTGGGACACACCTTCGGGCTGGTGCCCGGCCGCGCGCCGCTGCCATGACAGTTGGTGCACGGCGCCGGACTGGTCAGCCGCAGCGGCATCGCCACGCCCTTGGCGGCCTCGATGAAATTCAGTTCGGTCTCGGTCTCCAGGTCGTTGCCGCGACGCGGCCGACTCGGACGCGCGCTCGCGCCGCGACCGAACAACCCGCCGAACAGATCGCCGATGTTGGCGCCGCCGGTTCGCCCGGCGGCGTCGAACAAATCGTTGAGGTTGAACTCGGCGCCGTCACCACCCACGTTGAATCCGCCGAAGCCACCGCCGTCGAACCGTCGGCCGCCGAACCCGCCGCCGGCGAACAGCCGACGGGTTTCGTCGTACTCCTTGCGCTTGGCGTCGTCGGACAAGACGCTGTAGGCCTCGGAGACCGCCTTGAATCGTTCGGCGCCGCCGGGGTTCTTGTCCGGATGCAGATCTGAGGCCAGCTTGCGGTAGGCCGTCTTGATATCTTTCTGGCTGGCGTCAGAGGAGACGCCCAGCTCCTTGTAGAAGTCTTTTTCGACCCATTCACGCTGGGCCATGCTGCGTCACCTCCTTAGCTTTCTTGTTGATTCTGGGCCCTATTCACCTGTGCTGGCGTTGTTATCGCCCGTGTCGCCCCGCTCGGCTTGGTCCCCGACGGTGTCGACGACGCCGACCAGCGCGTGCCGCAGCACGTTGTCACCGAGTTTGTAGCCGTGGCGCATGACCGTGCCGATCACCGGCCTCGAGCCCTCGCCACCGTCGCCCTCGTGCTGCACGGCTTCGTGCAAAACCGGGTCGAAGTCCTCGCCCTCGGCCCCGAACGCCGTCAGGCCGAGCCCGCTGAGCGCACTGTCCAGCTTGTCGGCGACCGACTTCAGCGGGCCCGATTCCAGATCGCCGTGCTTGCGTGCCCGGTCGAGATCGTCGAGCACGCCCAGCAATTGACTGACGACGGCGGCCTTGGCCCGATCCGCCGCCGCCTGCTGGTCGCGCAGCGCCCGCTTGCGGTAGTTGGCGAAATCGGCTTGTACCCGTTGTAGATCACCGAGCAGTTCGGCGGCCTTGCCGGCCTCCTCCGGGGTTTCGCCCGCGAACGCGTCCGGCGTCCCTCCCGGCGTTGCGCCGGGAGAGACGTGCCGGACTTCGCCGGTCTCGGGATCAATCCGCCGCTTGTCGGTGACCGTCACCTGTTCCGGATTGTTTTCGGTCACTTGGACTCCCGGTCGTCGTCGACCACCTCCGCGTCCACGACATCGTCAGCGGAGCCGGCCTGGGGACCGCCAGCGTAGGCGTCGCCGCCCGGCTGTCCGCCCTCGGCCTGGGTGGCCTCGTAGATCGCCTGACCGAGCGCTTGGGACTCCTGGCCGAGCTTCTCCATCGCCGCCTTGATCGCCGAGATGTCCGAGCCATCGAGCGCCGTCTTGGCTTCTGCCACAGCGGCATCCACCTTGTTCAGCGTGTCCTCGGGGACCGCGGAGCCTCCCCCGGACTCTTTAGCGTCGCGCTGTTCCTTGACGAACTTCTCCGTCTGGTAGACCAGCGTCTCCGCCTGGTTGCGGACGTCGGCCTCCTCGCGACGCTGGCGGTCTTCCTCGGCGTGCGCCTCGGCGTCCTTGATCATCCGGTCGATCTCTTCCTTGGACAGGCCGGAGCCCTCCTGGATCTTGATCGTGTTCTCCTTGCCGGTGCCCTTGTCCTTGGCCGTGACGTGCACGATGCCGTTGGCGTCGATGTCGAAGGTGACCTCGATCTGCGGGACACCGCGCGGCGCCGGCGGGATGCCGGTCAGCTCGAACGAGCCGAGCAGCTTGTTGTGCGAGGCGATCTCGCGCTCACCCTGGTAGACCTGGATCTGCACCGACGGCTGGTTGTCGTCGGCGGTGGTGAAGGTCTCCGACCGCTTGGTCGGGATGGTGGTGTTGCGCTCGATGAGCTTGGTCATCACGCCGCCCTTGGTCTCGATACCCAGGCTCAATGGCGTAACGTCAAGCAGCAGAACGTCTTTCACCTCGCCCTTGAGGACGCCGGCCTGGAGAGCCGCTCCCACTGCCACAACTTCGTCGGGGTTGACGCCCTTGTTGGGCTCCTTGCCGCCGGTGAGCTCCTTCACCAGCTCGGTCACCGCGGGCATCCGGGTCGAACCGCCGACCAGCACGACGTGGTCGATGTCGGCCACCGAGATGCCGGCGTCGGCGATCACCGACTGGAACGGCTTGCGGGTGCGGTCCAGCAGGTCCTGCGTGATCTTCTGAAACTCCGCCCGCGTGAGCTGCTCGTCCAGGAACAGCGGGTTCTTGTCGGCGTCGACGGTGACGTAGGGCAGATTGATCGACGTGCTGCCCGACGAGGACAACTCGATCTTGGCCTTCTCGGCCGCTTCCCGCAGCCGCTGCATCGCCATCTTGTCCTTGGTCAGGTCGATACCACTGGTGCCCTTGAACTTGTCGACCAGCCACTGCACAACGCGCTCGTCCCAGTCGTCGCCACCGAGGTGGTTGTCACCGGAGGTGGCACGGACCTCGACCACGCCCTCGCCGATCTCGAGCAGCGAGACGTCGAAGGTGCCGCCGCCCAGGTCGAAGACCAGGATGGTCTGCTCCTTCTCGCCCTTGTCCAGGCCGTAGGCCAGCGCCGCGGCGGTCGGCTCGTTGACGATGCGCAGCACGTTGAGGCCGGCGATCTGGCCGGCGTCCTTGGTGGCCTGACGCTGGGCGTCGTTGAAGTAGGCGGGCACGGTGATCACCGCGTCGGCGATGTCCTCACCGAGGTAGGCCTCCGCGTCGCGCTTCAGCTTCATCAACACACGGGCGCTGATTTCTGGCGCGGTGTAGTTCTTGCCGTCGATCTCCACGGACCAGTCGGTGCCCATGTGCCGTTTGACCGAACGAATGGTGCGGTCGACGTTGGTCACCGCCTGGTTCTTGGCGGGCTGGCCGACCAGCACTTCGCCGTTGCGGGCGAACGCAACGACGGACGGAGTCGTCCTTGAGCCCTCGGAGTTTGCGACGACAACGGGTTCGCCACCCTCGAGAACTGAGACGACGGAGTTGGTGGTCCCGAGGTCGATACCGACCGCACGAGCCATAGTGATTCCTCCTAGATAGTTAGGGCTCCGAATTGAGCTTTGTCCTGCACTGTGCTGAGTGAACCCCGCTCAAGCCTGCCCCTGGGGGCGGTGGCCTGTCAACTCAGGATTGAGTCTGAGTCACTCAACTTGTTGATCATCCTAACGGTGGACATCGGCATCTTGTTCCCGGGGGTTGTCTCGACCATCGTGGGAGGATCTGCATAGCCCGCCAGGAGGGATCACATGACCGAGATCATTGATCAGTCCAAGACAACCAGGCTGCTCGAGCAGCGGATCGCAAAGACGACCAATCCGCGGCATCTCCTGATGCTCAATCGGCTGCTGCAGCACGCCGAAGGCGAGGCCAAACTGGATCTCGATCTGGTGATGTCAACCCTGAGCCCGGACCCCCGTTATGTCGCCTGGGGTGCGCCCGCGGATATGAGTCCGGTAGGACGGCAAGCCGTCCAGACCTTTTACGAGGAGACGATTGTGCAGGGCGGCCAGTCCTACCTCGAACTCGACATGGACCGCATCGTCGTCGACGACGACACGATCGTCACCGAAGGCGATTTCCGTGCTCTCTACTACGGCGCCGACGCGGCGAAGCGAGGCTTTCCCGTTGACGATCCGGCGGGCTTTTATCTCCTGACGCTTCGCATGCTGATCGTCTGGCCGTTCGACGCCGACGGTTTCATCAAAGGCGAGGAGACGTACACCGCCATCACGACGCCCGATTTCTTCACGAAAGTCGACCCAACCCAGGTGCCGCGGGAGCTCCGCGACTTCATCGACGCGCGCTAGCGGGTTCGGATCAATGCGCCGCACCTGGACCTGGACATTCGACCTGCCACCGGATCAGATCTGGCCGATGCTGGCCGATACCAACCGATTCAACGAGGCGCTGGGCCTGCCGCCTTACGCCCTCGAGGAGACGCCGCAGCCCAACGGAACCGTTCTGCGACGCGGGCGGGGCAAGGCCGCGGGGTTCGTCCTGGAATGGGAGGAAAAGCCGTACGAGTGGATCTCGGGTCGGCACTTCCGCCAGTCGCGCGTTTTCACCAAGGGCCCATTCCGCCGGTTCGGCCCGGTGTTCGATCTCGAGTCGGACGGTAAAGGGGGCTCACGCGTCAACTACGCACTCGAATGGGAGCCGCTGAGCTTGGTCGGCCGCCTCTTCGGTGCCCGGCTTGCCACCCAGGCGGGCGAGAACGTGAGCAAGCGCATCCTTGAGGCCGTCGCCTTTGCCCGCGGCGACCACGCATCCGACCGCCTGACGCCCTTTGTGTTGCCGGAGCCCGTGCTACCCCAGGGCGCGCGTGAGCGGGCCACAGCGATGGCGCGCGAAATCGACCGCACTCCCTACGGCAACGGACTCGGCGCGCGGCTCGCCGAGCTTGTGCTGCGAGGCATGGCGGCCGACCTGACCGATCTCCGGCCCAAGGTGCTGGCGAGCGATCTCGGCGTGCCCCCGCGTGCCGCGACCGAGGCCTGCCTGGCCAGCGTCAAGGCGGGGCTACTCGGCATGAAGTGGGGTTTGCTCTGCCCCAACTGCCGCGGAGCGAAGGTCAGCGTCGCGACGCTTTCCGAGCTGCCCCACGGCGCGCACTGTTCGACGTGCAACATCGACTACGACCGCGACTTCGAGCGCAACGTCGAGCTGACGTTTGCACCGGCACCAGCGGTACGTCCATTGCCCGAAAACTATTTCTGCCTATCGGGGCCCATGGGGACGCAACATGTCGCCGTGCAAGTTCTGCTGGCCCCGGGGGAGCGGCGTGACGTTGCCGTCGACCTACCTGAAGGCTCCTATCGGGTGCGCACGCTACACCCCGGCGGATTCGTCGACGTCGACTACGAAGGCGGACCGTTGCCGGGCGTGCGCATCACGGCCTCGGGCGTGGAAGTGCTGGACGCCGGCGATCGCAGCAGCGAGCCGGGAAGTGTGACGTTCGTAAACGATGCCGGCTTCGAGGTGGGGGCATTGATCGAAGACCGAAGCTGGACGCGCACGGCCCTGACGGCGCCAGAAGTGATCTCGCTGCAGGCCTTTCGCGATCTTTTCGCCGAGGCGACGCTGCGCCCGGGCGACGACGCGGGCGTCAGCCAGGTCGCACTGCTGTTCACCGACCTGCGGGGCTCGACGGCGCTCTACGAACGGGTCGGCGATGCCACTGCCTATAACCTCGTGCGCGAGCACTTCATGCTGCTGGCGGCGATCGTGCGCGAGCACGACGGCGCGGTGGTCAAGACGATCGGTGACGCGGTGATGGCCTCATTCACTGATCCGGCGCAAGCGGTGCGCGCGGCCCTCGCGATGCAGGCAGGGATCGCCTCCTCGGCAGCGAACGGCAGCGACCTGGTGCTGAAGGTGGGCGTCCACGCCGGCCCCAGCGTGGTCGTTACCTTGAACGACCGCCTCGACTACTTCGGCTCGACGGTGAACATGGCCGCGCGCCTGCAGGGCCAGAGTGCCGGCGACGACATCGTGCTCTCACACGCGGTCGCCGCCGATCCGGCAGTGCCGGAGATACTGGCCGCCGTGCCGAAGCGCCACGAGACGGTTGCGCTCAAGGGCTTCGAGGAACCCGTCGGTTTTATCCGCCTGTCGCCGTCCGTTCGATCCACTGGGTGAGCGCATCCTCGAGCGCGGCCGCGACACTCACGCCGGCGCTGTCGGCGGCCGTTTCGAAGCGGTCGACCAAATCCGCCGGGACGGAGGCATTTACCTTGCGTTTCGGATTTGGCTCCTGTGCCCGGACCACCGGTGGGTGCCGTGCGACAGTCGCATCCATGGTTTCACGCAGCGCGGGTATCTCGTCGAGCAAGCGGCCGAGATCATCGCGCTCGATACGCAGCACCTCGGCCGGTCCGATCGTCGTTACGGTCGCCGAACGCAATTTCCCACGGCGGAGGGCAGATTCGCCGATCACCTCGCCCGGCCCCAACACAGCAATGCGCTCCTGGCCGACGTACACCCCTACCTCCCCGCTGAGCAGGATGTAGCAGTCATCCGAAGGGGTCTGTTCGCGAATCAGCGGCCATGGCACGGTCCGGGAAACGTAATGCGCGGATTGAACAAGACGCTGCAGGTCATCATCCGAAAAGTTGCCGAATGCGCTGAACTCGCGTAGCCGACGGGTATGCTGCTCAAGTTCCTTAGCGTCGAACGTCATAGTGGGCTCCAGATGCGCGATGTGACCGTGACATCGGGAGCCTAACGCTGATCTTGCGGGCGTTCGGCGAAATTCCGCATTTTCTGAGTTGGCGGGGTCGTCGAGGTCACGGTGCCCGCAGCGTTCTGCGCCAAAGGGTTTGGCAGGTCGCCACGTCGACGCGGCAACAGCGTGCGAGCGTGTTCGGTTGGCCGGCAAAGAGATTCATGGCAGGCTTTCCTAGATCAGCGCCAGCAGGGCGCGGGTGGCCGCGCTGGGCGGACGGGTCGCCGACGTCGCGACGTACAGCCGCCAGGTCAGGTCGCAGTCGGCCACCGGGACCGTCACCAGGCCCGCGTTGTCGCTGACATCCAGCATCGTCCAGCTCAGGAAGCCGATTCCAAGCCCGTTGCGGATGTAGGTCGCGGCGGTACCGATATCGGCGACCTCCAGTGCGACGGTCCGTTCCACGCCGGCGGCCGCGAAGGCGTTATCGGCAACGGTTCGGTTGCCGTATCCGGGTGGGCCGTCGACGAACGACATCCCCGCCAGATCGGCCAGCACCACCGAATCCCGTTGGGCGAGTGGGTGATCGGCGGGGACCACCAGCAGCAGCGTGATTTCGGCGATGAGTCGGGCCTGCAGGTCGGCCGGTGGCGCACCGGTGAAGGCCAGGAAGGCGACGTCGAGATCGCCGTCGCGCAGCTGGCGGGCCAATCCCGTCGTACCCGCGCTGGCGGCGCGCAGCTGGATCCGGACTTCGGGATGCCGGGCATGCAGGTCGGTCAGCAGGCCGGGCAGGTCGATGACGCTGATCGACGTCAGGGTTCCCAGGGTGACGGTGCCGCGAACGGCCCCACGGGTGGCGTGGATGGCGTCTTTGGCCGCGCGGGCGGCGTCGAGAGTCGCGCGCGCACCTGGCCGCAACTCCTGTCCCGCGGGGGTCAGCGTCACCCCGGCCGGGCCCCGAACGAACAGCTCCGCGCCGAGTTCGCGCTCCAGGGCCTTGATCGTCGCGGACACTCCGGATTGCACGACGTGCAGCCTTTTGGCGGCCCGGGAGAAGCTGCGCGCGTCAGCGACAGCGACGAAGTACTCGAGGTGGCGAAGCTCCACCCAGCCATTATCACCGTTGGTGCTGGCAGCCATCGAAAGTTTTCATTGGCCGTGATCATGCGGGCGCCGTAGCGTCGGAACGTGAACGTGAGCACCACCCGCTGGTCGTCGACATCCGACCAGGACCAGTTCGCAGTCGATAACCCGGCGACCGGTCAGCCAGTCGCGGTAGTCCAGGGGTCCGGGCCGCAGCAGGTGGACCAGGCCGTGCGGGCCGCCCACGCGGCGCACCTGGACTGGAAGCAACGCCCGGCCCGTCAGCGCGGCCAGTACCTGCGCAAGGTCGCCGACGTCATCCGTACCCACGCGGACGAAATCGCCGCGCTCGAATCCCAGGAGATGGGCAAGCCGATTACCCAGGCCCGCCACTTCGACGTGGAGGCCGCGATCAGCATCTTCGACTACTTCGGCAGCATGGTCGAGGTGCTGCCCAGCCAGGCACGCGACTACGGTCCGGTATTTGACGTAACCACGCTGGAACCGTTCGGAGTCATCGCCGGCATCGTGCCGTTCAACTGGCCACCCATCCACACCGCCGGGAAGACCGCCCCCGCATTGGCGGTCGGCAACGCCATCGTGTTCAAGCCGCCGGAACAGACACCCTCGGTGGTGCTGCGCATGGTGGAACTCATCACCTCGGTGCGCAGGTGGGCGTCGACCGAGTGGTCCTCGATGCCCTGGCACTCGGGGATGACGACCGGGCGAACATCGGCCATCGCAACGCCGAACAACTGCTGCATCTGTAACCGGCCACCGGTTGAGCGAGCCAGTCGCGCACAGGTCGGTTAGCCTGACAGCCAGTCCGTTCCTGGGGCGATAGGAGCTCGAAAAAATGGCGCCACCGGTAGACGCCGCCGCCGAGCGGCTGACGCGCGAAGACGCGGGCTATCACAAGGCCCTCAAGAACCGGCAAATCCAGATGATCGCCCTCGGTGGCGCGATCGGGACGGGCCTTTTCCTCGGCGCCGGAGGACGGCTTGCGTCGGCGGGGCCCGGTTTGTTCATCGTCTATGGGATCTGCGGCATTTTCGTCTTTTTGATCCTTCGCGCGCTCGGCGAGCTGGTGCTGCACCGCGCGTCGTCGGGATCATTCGTGTCCTACGCGCGCGAATTCTTCGGGGAGAGAGTGGCTTTCGCCGCGGGCTGGATGTACTTCCTGAACTGGGCGATGACGGGCATCGTGGACACCACCGCGATCGCGACCTACTGCCGCTACTGGCACGCTTTCCAAGTAGTCCCGCAGTGGGCCCTGGCGTTGATCGCGCTGGTCGTGGTGGTGTCGATGAACCTGATCTCGGTCAAGCTCTTCGGTGAGCTGGAGTTCTGGGCCTCGTTGATCAAGGTGCTGGCGCTGGTGACGTTCCTGGTGGTCGGAACGGTCTTTCTGGTCGGAGGCTTCAAGGTCGACGGCCAGGACACCGGGCCGAGGCTGTGGAACAGCCACGGCGGGCTGATACCGTCCGGCTTGCTGCCCTTGGTGCTAGTCACCTCGGGCGTCGTATTCGCCTACGCCGCCATCGAATTGGTCGGTATTGCGGCGGGGGAAACAGAGAACCCGGAGAAGGTTATGCCGCGCGCGATCAACTCGGTGGTTTTCCGGATCGCGGTCTTCTACATCGGGTCGACGGTCCTGCTCGGGCTGCTGCTGCCCTACACCTCCTACAAGGCCGGTGTCAGCCCGTTCGTCACGTTCTTCTCCAAGGCCGGCTTCAAGGGGGCGGGCAGCCTGATGAACCTCGTGGTTCTCACCGCGGCGCTGTCCAGTCTGAACGCCGGGCTGTACTCCACTGGCCGGATCCTGCGGTCGATGGCGATGAGCGGCAGCGGCCCCAAGTTCACCATGCCGATGTCCAGGAATGGGGTGCCGTACGGCGGCATCCTGCTGACCGCCGGAATCGGCCTGTTCGGCATCGCGCTCAACGCGTTCGTGCCCCACCAGGCCTTCGAGATCGTGCTGCACATCGCGTCGGTCGGCGTCGTGGTGGCGTGGGCAACGATCGTGGCGTGTCAGCTGCGGTTCTACCAGTTGGCGAAGGCCGGGCAGCTGGAGCGGCCCAGGTTCCAGATGCCGTTCTCGCCCTACAGCGGCTATGCCACGCTGGCCTTTCTGGTCGGCGTGCTGGTCCTGATGTTCTTCGACAAGGTGCAGGGCCCCTGGATGCTCGGCGCGGCGGCGATCGGCATCCCCGCCCTCATCGGCGGCTGGTACCTGGTCCGCGATCGCGTGCGCGTCGCCGCTGAAGGCAGCCCGGGCGCATAGTCATCGACGGCCTGAACCGGCGCAGTCAGCAGCGCCCGGGTTCATCGATGTCCTGACCTCCGGCCAGGTCGGCGCAGTCGACGATCTCGACATCTCGCCGGTTGCGCAGATACGCGCCCGCGCCCTGATCTCCCGATAACTGGTCCAGCACCGCGGGCCAGTGCCGGCGCGCGATCACGACGGGATGGCCGGGCCGGTCGCCGAAGTAGGCGCGCGCCAGCCCGGCTTGGGATGACAGCGCGCGCTGCAGCACCCGGCTGACCACCGCGGCCCCCACGTCGGGAGTGTCGATCACGTGCAGAACGGCATAGTCCCCGTCCATCTCCTCGGCACGGAGGAGACCCGCACGGACCGAGGCGCTCAGCCCCTCAGCCCAGTCGGACGCGACGACCGCGGTGACACCCGGCGGGGCGCCAACCTGGGCCGCACCGAGAACCAGGACGAATTCGCCGCAACCACCGTCGCGCAGCGCGCCGAGCGCGGTCTGCAGCCAGCCCTCGACGAGCACCTTGGGTTTGCCGTACCGCTGGCCGGCGCCGGCGGCCAGCAAGACCCCGACGATGCGTGGCGGCGACGCACTCGACCGCGATAACGGCACTCTCCTATGATGACATTCACCTTCTCATCCAGCGACAACCCGATGGAGCGGCATGACTCAGGACGTGCAAGGGCCGGTCAAGCCCCGGTACGCCGGAACCCGGGTGCAGCGGGTGGAAGACGGCCGCCTGCTGACCGGTCACGGCAGCTTCGTCGACGACATCTCCCGACCCGGCATGCTGCACGCCTGCTTCGTGCGTTCGCCGTTCGCCCGCGCAACGATCAACAGCATCGACGCCTCGGCGGCCCTGGACCTGCCCGGCGTGCGCGCGGTATTCACCGCCGCCGACCTCAATCCCGACGTCAAGGAGGCGTGGCACGCGGTCGCGGGCAAGGACGTCCCGGACACCCCGCGCCCGCCACTGGCCGAGGGCGAGGCCAAGTTCGTCGGTGACCCGGTTGCGCTCGTCGTCGCCGAGAGCCGCTATATCGCCGAGGACGCGCTCGACCTGATTGACGTGGACTACGAACCCCTGCCCGCGGTCAGCGACTTCACCCGGGCGCAATCCGCCGATGTGTTGGTGCACGACGGCTACGCCGACAACGTCGCGGGCGGCATGGCAGGCGCGCCGCCGGACGAGGAGATCTTCGCCACGGCGGCGTGTACCGTCAAAGAGACTGTGTACCAACAGATTTACGCACCGGTGCCGATCGAGACCCGCGGCCTGGTCGTCGAGTGGACGGCGGCCACCGAGGAGCTGACGTTGTGGGCGTCCACACAGACTCCGCACGAGTTGCGGGCGTTCTGCGCGCGGCTGTTGGGCATTGCGGCACAACGGGTTCGGGTGATCATGCGCGACACCGGCGGCGGCTTCGGCCAGAAGGTCGTCCCGATGCGTGAAGACATGTGCATCATGCTGGCCGCCCGCAAGGTTCCGGCGGCGCTGAAGTGGATCGAGGACAGGCGCGAGAACCTGATGTCGGCCGGGCAGGCCCGCCACGTCGACGGCACCGCCCGAATGGCTTTCGACGACGACGGCAAGATTCTGGCGGCCGACATCGACTTCGTCCAGGACATCGGGGCCTACCCGACGCCCTACCCGGTATTGACCACGGCCGCCATCGGCATGTTCTTCCCGGGTCCCTACCGCGTGCCCAAGGCCAGCTTCAACTACAAGACGGTCTTCTCCAACACCAGCGGTCTGGCCGCCTACCGCGGTCCCTGGCAATACGAAACGCTGGCGCGCGAAATCCTGCTCGACGTCGCCGCGCGCAAGATGAACGTCGATCCGGTGGAGCTGCGCCGGCGAAACCTGTTGCACGGCGACGAGATGCCGTATTTCAACCCCAACGGCATGCCGTATGACCACGTCGCTCCGATCGAGACGTTCGAGCAGGCCGTGAAAATTCTTGACCACGAAGGCTTTCGGAAAGAACAGCAAGAAGCTCTCGCGCAAGGCCGCTACCTCGGCCTCGGATTCTCGGCGTACATCGAGCCCACCGGCGCCGCGACCGGCCACCTGGGCACCGAAGGGGCCACCATCCGAATGGAGCCGACGGGCAAGATCAACGTCTACGTCAACGGCGGCTCGAGCGGAAACAGCATCGAGACCACCGTCGTGCAGCTGACCGCCGACGCACTGGGCGCCGACATCGACGATGTTGCCACCATCCAGGGCGACACCGCCGTGACGCCCTACGGCGCCGGAACGCAGGGCAGCCGCAGCGGCCCGATGACCGCCGGGGCCGTCAACGAGGCGGGGACCATTCTGCGGGAGCGACTGGTGGCGCTGGCCGCCCACCACCTCAAGGTCGCCGAATCCGAAGTGGAACTGGCACATTCGATCGCCGCGGTGCGGGGCGACCCGTCGAAGACGGTGTCCTTCGGTGAGCTCGCCTACCAGGCCTACTACTCACCGCAGCAGTTGCCGCCGGGAATCTCGTGCCTGGAGGCGACCGCCCGCTTCGCTTCACCACACATGATGCACTGGGCCAATGCCACCCACGCCTGCACGTGCGAAGTGGATGTGACGACGGGCAAGGTCACGCTGTTGCGCTACATCGTCAGCGAGGACGTCGGGCCGATGATCAACCCGGCGGTCGTGGAGGGCCAGATCGCCGGCGGCACCGTACAGGGCATCGGCGGCGCCCTGATGGAGGACCTGGTCTACGACGACGACGGCAACCCGCTGGCCACCACCTTCTTCGACTACCTGCTGCCGACGGCCACCGAGGTCCCGCCCATCGAATTCGGCCACGTCGAGATACCCGGGCCCGGCCCCGGCGGATACAAGGGCGTCGGCGAAGGCGGGGCCATCGGCTCGGTGCCGGCGGTGATCAACGCGATCAACGACGCACTGGCGCCTTTGGGCGTGACGATCACCCGGCTGCCGGCCAGTCCGGCGTCGATCGCGGCTTTACTGACGGGAGACGCCGAGTGAAACCCGCCTCGTTCGACTACCACCGCCCCGCCACCGTCGAGCAGGCGGTAGGCCTGCTGGCGGAGCTGGGCGACGACGCGAAAGTCATCGCCGGCGGCCAGAGCCTGGTGCCGATGCTGGCGATGCGGCTGGCCTACTTCGACCATCTCATCGACATCTCCCGGCTGAGCGAGCTGCAGGGCATCGAGCGACGGGGTGACCAACTGTGGATCGGCGCGGGCACCACCGAGGCCACCGTCGGCGCCGATGCGCAAGTCCGCCAAACGGTTCCGCTGCTGACCCTGGCGACCCCGTACGTGGGGCACTTTCAGATCCGCAACCGCGGCACCCTCGGCGGGTCGATCGCGCACGCCGACGCCGCGGGCGAATATCCCGCCGTCGCCCTGACCCTGGATGCGGTGATGGAGGCGGCCTCGCCGCGGGGACACCGCGAGATCGCCGCCGCGGACTTCTTCACCGGCGTGTGGGAGACCGCGATGGAGCCCGATGAGGTGCTCACCGCGGTTCGATTCCCGTTGTGGGGCAACAGGTCTGGCTTCGCGGTGCGCGAATTCGCGCGTCGTCACGGCGATTACGCGATCGCCGGTGCGCTGGTCGGTGTCCAGATCGACGAAGACGACCGGGTGTCGCGCTGCGCGATCGGGCTGCTGGGGCTGGGCTCCACGCCCCGGCGTGCCACGGCGGCCGAGCAGGCAGTCGTCGGCAAGCCGGTCAGCGAGGTGTCACCCGACGAGATCGGCGAGGCGGCGATGGCGGGACTCGATGACGTTCCGGCCGACCTGCAGGGGTCGGCGTCGTACCGGAGGAAGGTCGGTGCCGCCATGACGGCGCGCGCCTGGATTCAGGCCACCCAGGAGGCGGGGGCGAGCAATGCATGAGAAACCGGTCCGGTTGTCGGTCAACGGGACTCCCATCGCGGCCAGCGTCGAACCGCGCATGACGCTGGCGGATTTCCTGCGGGACAAATGCGGCCTCACCGGCACCCATCTCGGGTGTGAGCACGGGGCGTGCGGCGCCTGCACGGTGCTCGTGGACGGTGCCGCCGTGCGGTCGTGCCTGATGTTCGCGGTGCAGGCCGACGGCATGGAAGTGACCACCGTCGAGGGTGTCGCGGCACCGGATGGCACCTTGTCGCCGGTGCAGTCGGCGCTGCGGGAATGCCACGGACTGCAATGCGGCTTCTGCACCCCGGGTTTCGTCATGTCGCTGACCGCGCTGCTGCGCGACAACCCCGATCCCACCGACACCGAGATCCGCGAAGGTCTGTCCGGGAACTTCTGCCGGTGCACCGGCTATCAGGGGATCGTCGCCGCCGCTCATCGGGCCGCCGAATCCGTGCCACAGCGGTAACACTTTGCCATCGGCGACGTCCGAGGGCGCGTCACTGCAGTAACTTGCGCCACCTCATGCGTAATCTGACCCCTGATATTTTGAGTTTTCGGGAGTAGCGCGTGCGGTTATCGCAAAAGGCACGGTGGGGTCTCACCGCTGGGTCGCTGCTGCTCTCGCCTGTGCTGGTGAGTGCGACGCCTGTTGCCGGCTGCAGTTCCAACATCGAGGGCAAGCCGGTCGCCGCACCGGGAGCAGGGCCAGTCGAACCTACCTTCCCGACGCCCCAGCCGAGCATGTCGACGCCGGCACCCACGACGGGCTCGGCCCCACCGAGCAGTCCGACCACACCGGCGAATCCGACCACGCCGGCCGGCGCCATACCGCTGCCGCCCGACCAGAACGGTTACGTCTTCATCGAAACCAAGTCCGGCACGACGCGCTGCCAGATCAACAAGGACAGCGTCGGCTGCGAGGCACCATTCACCAACTCCCCGCTGCAGGACGGTGAGCACGCCAACGGCGTCAACATCACCGCCGACGGCTCCGTGCAGTGGGTGCTGGGCAACCTGGGAGCCATCCCGACCGTCACCATCGACTACAAGACCTACGACGCGCAGGGCTGGACGATCAACGCCACCGCCGATGGCACCAGGTTCACCAACGACGAGACTCATCACGGCATGTTCGTCAGCATCGAGAAGGTTGATACGTTCTGAGCGCCTGAAAGTGCAGTTCAGCTGGTCACTGCTGCGACTTCGTCCGCAGTGAGTCCGCAGCGGCTAGCAGCTGGCCGAATCGAAATAGACGCGGATCATGCCAGGACGCGGCTCGCTCTCGACGGTGACAGGGGCACTTGCGCCGCGTTACGTTGGTGGTGCCGGATTGCCCTGTCTGCTCAGGATTTTAATGTCATGGACGTGACCCGACGGCGGTTTCTGATCGCCGCGAATCTCACCGCGCTGTCGACGATTGCGATCAGCACCTGGGCCGAAGGCGTGACCTGGGCATCACCGGACAGCCAGTTCGCCGTGACCCATACCGACGCCGAGTGGCAAAACCTACTGACTCCCTCCCAATACAACGTGTTGCGCAAGGCAGGCACCGAGGCCCCATACAGCAGCCCGCTCAACGACGAACACCGTCGGGGTGTTTTCAGCTGCGCGGGCTGTGCGCAGCACCTCTACTCCTCGGCTACCAAGTTCGACAGCGGCACCGGGTGGCCAAGTTTCTGGAAGGCGCTCGACAACGCGGTGCTCGAACACCCGGACACCAGCCTGGGCATGACGCGGACCGAGGTTCTCTGCAGCCAGTGCGGAGGCCACCTCGGCCACGTGTTCAACGACGGGCCCCAGCCCACCGGCCTTCGATACTGCATGAACGGCGTCGCCATGCTGTTCAATGTGCTGTGAAATGCCCAAACCATGGCCGATGACGCGGATCAGCCGATACACCGACCAGGTCAACACCTTCTGATCAGCACTGACAGCTAGTGTCAGTACCATCGTTGCCGTGGCAGGTAACGGCCCATCGGACGACTTCAACAACCAGCAGACCGCGAAGGCCGCCTTCGGCCTGGAGGGGGAAACCCCCGAACCGGAACACGCGGGGTTTCAGCCGGCGCCCTGGTACCGCAGTCCCCCGCTGCTCATCGCCTGGCTGCTGCTGGTTCTGATCCTGATCGCGCTGATCGTTTACGGGATCGGCGAGCTGATGGGCGGCGACGAGGGCACCAGCCCGTCCCCGTCGTCGACGACGACCACCACAACCGCACCGACCTCTTCGTCCACCTCCACCTCCGGGCCGCCGGTCAGCACGACAACCGAAACGACGCCGCCCCCCAGCAGCGAAGTCCCGCCGCCGACACAGCAGCAACCGACATACCAGCCAACCAATCCACCGACAACGAAGCATCACCCACACCTGCCAACGCTGCCGCCAGGGGTACATCTGCCGTTTTAAAAGCCGTTTTGATGCCGTTTTGATCTCTAGCGGCGCGCGTGCCCAGCGTTCCGGCCTTGATGATCCCGCTATGGTGAGGACGGCTAGCCGATCGCCAGCGGTCCAACAAACACAGGGGTATCCGAAATGACCGAGTCGCTGGGGCTGTCGATCGGGGTGGCCAATCTGGTCGCCGCCCGGGCGGGCAGCGCCGCGGTGAGCCGCAAATCCGTGTTGACGATCTTCGACAACCGGGCGGGCGAAGTCGGCCTGCCGGAGGAGAACCCGAACCTCAACGAACCCGGCCTGGTGATGCGGGGATTCGTCGAGCGGGTCGGTGACGGATCTCCGTTGGTGGCGGCCGACGGGACGAAGTACCTCGGTGAGGCGCTGACGGTCGAAGCGCTGGAGGCGATGGCACGAACGGTCGGCTACGGAACACCGGTCACGATCGCAATCCCGGCATATTGGTCCGAGCGCCAGACCGCGGCGCTGCGTGACGAGTTTTTCGCCCAGCCGGCCTTGGCGCCCAACGGCGTGCCTCCGCTGCTGATCTCGGACGCCACGGGCGCGCTCACGGCACTGCGCACCAGACCAGGGTTCCCGACGAACGGCGTCGTCGCCCTGTGCGACTTCGGCGCCGGCGGCACCAGCGTCACCCTGAGCAATGCCGGGGCGAGCTTCCAGCAGGTGGGCTCGTCCGTCCGCTATGCCGACTTCTCCGGCGATCAGATCGATGCGCTGATCGCAAATCACCTGCGAGCGAGCGGCTCCGGTGCCGACACCAGCACCGACATGACCGGCACCGCACGAATGGGGTCGGACACTCGCCTGCTCGGTGAATGCCGGCGCGCCAAAGAAGAACTGTCAGGTGCCGGCGAGGCCACCATCGCCACCATCCCAGGGGGTGCCGGTGCAGATATCCGGCTGTCCCGCGCGGAATTTGAGCAGCTGATTTCCGGACCGCTGGACCGATTCGTCTCCACGGTCGAAGAGATCTTGCAGCGCAGCGGAATGAGGGCCAACCTGGCGGCCGTGGCGACCGTCGGCGGCGGCGCCAGCATTCCGGTGCTCGCCACCCAACTTTCGGAACGCCTGCAGGTGCCGATCCTCACCACACCGCAACCCCTGGTCAGCGCTGCCGTCGGCGCGGCGGTGCTCGGTCAGCAGCAGTCGTCGGCGGGCGCGCCGACGGCCGCGGCGCCCGTCATCGAGACACCGACCCAGATGGCCCCGGCAGCCCCGCCGACCCAGGCGGTCCCCACTGCGACGGCAGGACCGGCGCCGCTGGCCTGGTCGGAAGACGCCGACGAAGGCGGCGAGCCGGTCCCCTACACCGGCGGCGAACACAGCGGCGAATACGCCAGGGAGGCAGCGGGATTCGACGACCCAGACGACCAGCGGTACGCGGACGAGGCCGGACGGCTGCCCTGGTACAAGCGGACCGCGCTGGTCCTCACCGTGGCCGGCGCCGCTCTGGCCGTGCTGGTGGCGGTGGTGTTGGCCCTGACCCTTGGCCACACCGACACCAACCCGGTCAACACCACCCCGCCGAGCGCGCCCCCGCCAACGCCGCAGACCGTGACGATCACCGCGCCCGACAGCAGCACCTCGGTGACGGTGGTCCCGCCGCCGCCCACCAGCAACAGCCCAGCGCCTCCGCCGGTGACGACCACCTACCAGCCCACCACTACGGCCGCGCCGTCCCCACCAACCACGACGACGCCGCCGCCCACAACCACCCAGCCGCCCACGACGTCGCAGGTGACCACCACCGCGCCGCCGACGACCACGCGGGAAAGGCTATTCCCGCTGCGGCCCTTCGAGCCTCCCTGGAGACGCTGACGTGGCGCTGACGTTGCGGTGACTTAGGGCAGCCTTTCTCGCGTCGCAACCGGCGCAGATGTCACTATGGGCAAGCTGATCGAACGAGTTTTCGTCGAGTGACTATGCATTGGGGAGACCTTCTGTGACCACGCAGACGCTCATCAGACTGGTGCTGGGCCTAAGCATGACGGCAATCGTGGGATTGTTCGCTGCGCGCCGCGTCTTCTGGCTGTTCAAGCTGATCATGTCCGGCCAACCGGTCGAGCGGGCGCACCGACGAGCTGGGCACCCGGATCTGGACGCAGATCTCCGAGGTGTTCGGGCAGCGCAAGCTGCTGAAGTGGTCGGTGCCGGGCTTGGCGCACTTCTTCACCATGTGGGGCTTCTTCATCCTGCTCACGGTCTACATCGAGGCCTACGGGGTGGTGTTCCAGCCGAATTTCCACATCCCGCTCATCGGTCGCTGGGACGTGCTGGGCGCCTTGCAAGACTTCTTCGCGCTGGCCGTGGCAACAGGCATCTTCACCTTCGCGATCATCCGATTGCGCAGCGAGCCGAAGGAATACGGCCGCCAGTCCCGGTTCTACGGTTCACACCTGGGCGCTGCCTGGCTCGCCCTGTTCATGATCTTTAACGTCATCTGGACGTACGCCCTCTTCCGCGGGGCGTCGGTCAACACCGGCAACTTCCCCTACGGAAGGGGCGCGTTCTTCTCACATGCCATGGGTGCCCTGCTGCATCCGCTGGGTCACGCCGGCAACGAGACACTCGAGACTGTCGCGCTGATGCTGCACATCGCCGTCATGCTGGGCTTCCTGCTGATCGTGTTGCACTCCAAGCATTTGCACATCTTCCTGGCGCCGATCAACGTGGTGTTCAAGCGGCTGCCGGACGGGTTGGGCCCGCTGCTGCCGATGGAGTCGGGCGGCAAGCCGATCGATTTCGAGAATCCGGGCGAGGACGACGTGTTCGGCCGCGGCAAGATCGAAGACTTCACCTGGAAGGGCATGCTCGACTTCGCCACCTGCACCGAGTGCGGGCGCTGCCAGTCGCAATGCCCGGCCTGGAACACCGGCAAGCCCCTTTCGCCCAAGCTCGTCATCATGGACCTGCGCGACCACTGGTTGGCCAAGGCGCCCTACATCCTGGGTCAGAATCCCGAGCCGCTTGAGGGTCTCGACCTCGAGACGGTCAAGGAAGAGGGCCACCATGTGCCGGAGTCCGGCTTCGGCCGGGTACCCGGGCACGGGCCCGAGCAGGTGGCCCGCCCGCTGGTCGGCACCGCCGAGCAAGGCGGCGTGATCGATCCCGACGTGCTGTGGTCCTGCGTGACGTGCGGCGCCTGCGTCGAGCAGTGCCCGGTCGACATCGAGCACATCGATCACATCGTCGATATGCGCCGCTACCAGGTGATGATGGAGTCGGAGTTTCCCGCCGAGCTGTCGACGTTGTTCAAGAACCTGGAAACCAAGGGCAATCCGTGGGGGCAGAACGCCGGAGACCGGACCAACTGGATCTCCGAGGTCGACTTCGACGTGCCGGTCTACGGCGAGGGCGTCGACAGTTTCGACGGCTACGAATACCTGTTCTGGGTGGGCTGCGCGGGCGCCTACGACGACAAGGCCAAGAAGACCACCAAGGCCGTCGCCGAACTGCTTGCCATCGCCGGAGTCAAGTACCTGGTGCTGGGCACCGGCGAGTCCTGCAACGGCGACTCGGCACGCCGCTCCGGCAACGAGTTCCTGTTCCAGCAGCTGGCCCAACAGGCCGTCGAGACCCTGGACGGGCTGTTCGAAGGTGTGGAGACCGTCGACCGCAAGATCGTGGCCACCTGCCCGCACTGCTTCAACACCATCGGCAAGGAATACCGCCAGCTCGGCGCCAACTACACGGTGTTGCACCACACCCAGCTGCTCAACCGGCTGGTGCGCGACAAGAAGCTGGTCCCGGTCAGCCCGGTCTCTCAAAACATCACCTACCACGACCCGTGCTACCTGGGCCGGCACAACAAGGTCTACGAGGCCCCGCGCGAGCTGATCGGGGCCGCGGGAGCCACCCTCACCGAAATGCCACGCCACGCCGACCGCAGCTTCTGCTGCGGCGCGGGCGGCGCACGCATGTGGATGGAAGAGCACATCGGCAAGCGGATCAACCACGAACGCGTCGACGAGGCACTGGCCACCGGCGCCGCGACCGTGGCCACCGGCTGCCCGTTCTGCCGGGTGATGGTCACCGACGGGGTCAACGACCGGCAGGAAGAAGCCGGTCGCAGCGGCGTTGAGGTGCTTGACGTGGCCCAGATCCTGCTGGGGTCGCTCGAGTACGACAAGGCGACGTTGCCGGAGAAGGGGACGGCCGCCAGGGAAGCAGAAGTAGCCGAAGAACAGGCCGAGGCGCGCGCCGCTAAGGCACCCGAGGCACCAAAGGCTGAGGCACCGGCCGCTCCGGCCGAGGCGCCCGCTGAAGAGGCCCCGGTCGCCGAACCCGCTGGGAAACCCGCAGCCGCCGCACCCGCCAAGGGGCTGGGCATCGCCGGCGGTGCCAAGAAGCCCGGTGCCAAGAAGGCGGCGCCAGCAGGAGCGAAGACGGCCGAGGCACCTGCCGCCGCTGTGCCCGCTAAGGGCCTGGGCATGGCCGCCGGCGCCACGCGACCGGGCGCCAAGAAGGCAGCTCCCGCAGCCCAGGCACCGGCCGCGCCGGCTGAAGAGGCCAAAGAGGAAGCGGCACCCGCTGCGCCCGCCGCGCCCGTGAAGGGCCTGGGCATCGCGGCCGGCGCCAAGCGACCCGGCGCCAAGAAAGCTGGGTCTTCTGAGGCCCCAGCTGCCGCGCCCGCCAAGGACGAGCCGGAGGCCAAGCCTGAGGCAAAGCCGGAACCCGAGGCCGAAAAAGAGACCGACGGCGAAGCCGCGCCGCCTGCCAAGCCGGACACCGGGCCGGTAAAAGGGCTGAGCATCGCACGCGGAGCCCGTCCTCCGGGCAAGCGCTGATCACGTTTCGATAAGAGTCAGCAAATTTCGGTAGACAGCAGTGGCACCATTGGTGACGTGACACCTCACCAGCTGCCCGTGCACGCCCCCGGTCATCACCGGCCGCGGGCGTTCGCGCAGTCGTCCAAGCTTCAGGACGTCCTGTACGAGATCCGCGGCCCGGTACATCAGCACGCGGCGCGGTTGGAGGCCGAAGGGCACCGCATCCTCAAGCTCAATATCGGCAACCCGGCGCCGTTCGGCTTCGAGGCACCCGACGTGATCATGCGGGACATGATCCAAGCGCTGCCCTACGCGCAGGGCTACTCCGACTCGAAGGGCATCCTGCCGGCCCGGCGTGCGGTGGTCACCCGCTACGAGCTGGTCGACGGCTTCCCCCGGTTCGATGTCGACGACGTCTACCTGGGCAACGGGGTCTCCGAGCTGATCACGATGACGCTGCAAGCCCTGCTCGACAACGGCGACCAGGTGTTGATCCCGGCGCCCGACTACCCGCTGTGGACGGCGTCGACCTCGCTTGCGGGCGGCACGCCGGTGCATTACCTGTGCGACGAGACCCAGGGCTGGCAGCCCGACATCGCCGACATGGAATCGAAGATCACCGAGCGCACCAAGGCGCTGGTCGTGATCAACCCGAACAACCCCACCGGCGCCGTCTACAGCCGCGAGATCCTGACTCAGATCGTCGACCTGGCGCGCAAGCACGAGCTGCTGCTGCTCGCCGACGAAATCTACGACAAGATCCTTTACGACGACGCCCAGCACATCAGCCTGGCCACACTGGCGCCGGATCTGTTGTGCCTGACGTTCAACGGCCTGTCCAAGGCCTATCGGGTCGCCGGGTATCGGGCCGGCTGGCTGGCCATCACCGGGCCCAAGGACCACGCCGGCAGCTTCATCGAGGGCATCAGCCTGCTGGCGAATATGCGGCTATGCCCGAACGTCCCGGCCCAGCACGCGATTCAGGTCGCCCTCGGCGGCCATCAGAGCATCGAGGACCTGGTGCTACCCGGCGGTCGGCTGCTTGAGCAGCGCGACGTGGCCTGGACCAAGCTCAACGAGATCCCCGGGGTGTCCTGCGTCAAACCGGAGGGTGCCCTGTATGCGTTCCCCCGGCTGGATCCCGAGGTCTACGACATCGCCGACGACGAGCAGCTGGTCCTCGACCTGTTGCTGCAGGAAAAGATCCTGGTCACGCAGGGTACGGGGTTCAACTGGCCGGCACCGGACCACCTGCGGATCGTCACGCTGCCGTGGTCGCGCGATCTCGCCGCCGCGATCGACCGGCTGGGAAACTTCCTGACCAGCTACCGGCAGTAAAGGCAGATCACCCGAGCAGGTCGCGCACGCCCGTCTGCATAGTTTTTGCGTTATCCGCTTCAGCATTCGCATACGCCCGACCCGAGGCGCCTACGGCTTGGACAAACTGCTGATGGAAATCCGCGATCTGCGCGCGAACACTTTGGTAGTCCTCGGCGTGCTGGGAGAACATTTGTCCAACGGCCACCGACACCTGATCGGCAGCTGCCGCGAGCTCACCCCTGGTAGCAGCCCCCGCGACCGCGCCGGCAGCGTCGATTGTCGAACCAATGTTCGTCAAATCCTGGGCGGCTGTTGCCACCGCTTCGGTTGCCGCAACGACAAACGACATACCGGTTCCTCCCGACGCTAATCACGAGATCGTATCGCCGTTCGGGTGGCGCAGTCCCCGAATTGACCAACCTTGTGACGAACAACCCTACCGTGGACCGAGTGACCCACGCACATGCGCACTCGCACAGCTTGTCGTCGGGGCGGTCCTCCCTGGATCCGCTGCCCGCCAAGATCGTCGTCGGGCTGCTGGTCGCGATCGGTATCGCAGTGGTAGCCGGTGCGGTCTGGCTATGGCCGAGCCGCCAGCATGTCGAGGTCCCGATGCCGTACCAGAACTCCTCTGGCGGCGCGGTGAATACCGTGAGCGGGCACGTGCTGGCCAGCGGATTGGGCGACTGCGGCAGCCCGTCGGCCGGGCAGGTGCTGACTACCGCGCCGCTTCCCGCCACCCCGGGCGCCGGGCGGTGCGTGCTCACCCGGGTGGCGATCGATTCCGGCCCCAACGCGGGCGCAAGCACGTTGCTGGAGTTCTCTCCCGGCCCTGGGCAGCCGCAGCTCGCCGCAGGTGATCACATCCGGGTCATCCGGGCCGTCGACGCGCAGGGCACCACGACCTATGCGTTTTACGACTTCGAACGCGGCTGGCCGCTGGTCGTTCTTGGGCTGGCGTTCGCGGTGGTGATCGTCGCGGTGGCCCGCTGGCGCGGGCTGCTGGCGCTGGTCGGCATCGTGGTCACCTTCGCAGTGCTGGTGGTGTTCTTGCTGCCCGCACTGCGCGACGGCGCGCCCGCTGTCCCGGTGGCGCTGGTGGCGTCGGCGGCGATCCTGTACGCGGTGATCTACCTCGCGCACGGGATCAATCTGCGCACCAGCGCGGCCCTGCTGGGCACCTTGTCGTCGTTGCTGTTGGCGGCGGGATTGTCGTGGGCGGCGATCGGTCTGGCTCATCTCACGGGTCTGTCGGACGAACAGAACTCTCAGGTCACCGTGTACCTGGGCCATGTGTCAATCAGCGGCCTGTTGCTCGCCGGCTTCATCATCGGTTCGCTGGGCGTGCTCAACGATGTCACCGTGACCCAGGCGTCGACGGTGTTCGAGCTCGCCCGTCTCGGCGGGAACACCTCGCGGCGGGCCATTTTCCTGGGCGCGATCCGGGTGGGCCGCGACCACATCGCCAGCACCGTGTACACGTTGGTGCTGGCCTACGCCGGCAGTTCGCTGCCGCTGTTGTTGCTGTTCAGCGTCGCCAACCGGTCGCTGAGTGATGTGCTGATCAGCGAGAGCGTGGCTATCGAGCTGGTCCGCTCGGCGGTGGGCGGCATCGCGCTGGCGCTTTCGGTGCCCCTGACCACGGCGATCGCCGCGGTGCTGGCCAAACCGGGCCCCATTAGCTCAAGTCAGCGAGGACGTTCCAGCAGCTCCAGCAGGTAGCGGCCATACCCGGACTTGACGACGGTGCGCGCACGTTCGGCCAACTCCTGGTCGGTGATCCAGCCCCGCCGCCAGCCGATCTCCTCGGGAACGCTGACCTTCAGGCCCTGCCGCCGTTCCAGCGTGCGCACGAAATCGCTGGCGTCCAGCAGCGAGTCGAACGTGCCGGTGTCCAGCCAGGCCGTGCCGCGGACCATCTGCTCGACCGCCAGCCGGCCCCGGTTGAGGTAGATCCGGTTGATGTCGGTGATCTCGTACTCACCGCGCGCCGATTTCTTCAAGCCCTTCGCGATCTCGATGACGTCGTTGTCGTAGAAATACAAGCCCGGTATCGCGTAATTGGACTTCGGCGTTTCGGGTTTCTCCTCCAGCGACAGCGCCATGCCGTCGGAGCTGAATTCGACAACGCCGTAGGCCGAGGGATTAGCCACCCAATAGGCGAAAATTGCTCCACCGCTGACGGATTGGAAGCGACTCAGGCTGGTGCCCAGTCCGGGACCGTAGAAGATGTTGTCCCCCAACACCAAAGCCGCGGAATCATTACCGATGTGCTTGGCGCCCAAGACGAAAGCCTGTGCCAGGCCGTCGGGTTGGTGCTGCTGGATATAACTGAGGTTGATGCCGAATTGCGAGCCATCGCCAAGGAGCCGCTCAAACCCGGCCGCGTCATGCGGGGTCGTGATCACCAAGATGTCCTGGATGCCGGCCATCATCAGCGTGGACAGCGGGTAGTAGACCATCGGCTTGTCGTACACCGGCAGCAACTGCTTGCTGATACCCAGGGTGATCGGATGCAAGCGGGTGCCCGAACCTCCCGCCAAGATGATTCCGCGCATGTAAGGCTCCTTTGCCTGTGACCTCTAAGTTACGAGGTCGGCCTCGCTGAGTTCGGTGGCGTCCAGCGCCGACGCCAAGTCATCATGCCGGAACACCGCGGTGACGTGGTCGCGAACGATCCGAAATGCCAACGCGGCGTCGTTCAATTCGACGACCACGATGCCGTCGTACACGTACATCCGGCCAAGCTCTGCCGCTGTCGTCTGGGTCGTCTGGGCGGCGGCCCACTTGCGTAGCGCCGCATGACCCTGGGCGGCTCCGTGCGCGTCGCCGATGTCGATGTCGTCGCTGGACAAGGCCACCAGGGTGTCGAGGTCCGAGGCGTTGAGGGCGTCGTGCCAAGCCAGAACGGTGGCGATCTCCGATGTGGTCATGGTCTGCAAATTACCGTGCGCTATTGCTAGAGCGGCGTTCGGTCCAGCCACTTTTGCCACACGGCGTCGTCGCCGAACACCGCGATGCCGGTGTCGGCGACCGGCACTCGTCGCACCATCGCCAGCAGCAGCTCGGTGGCACCGCCACGCAGCGCCACGGTGCCCTTGTCGTGCTCATGTGACCAGGCGATCCGGTTGTCGGACACACTGACCGTCCATTCGCCGGCTTCACCCAGCCCGTCGTCGGTGGCGTGCAAGTGGAGGGTGTTGCCGTCCTCGAGTGGCAGCGGCGCGTCGCCGCCGGCCTGGATCGCGACGCGCTCCAGCCATTCGGTGATCCCGTCCGCCGCGATCTCGGGTTCGAGCGTGAAGTCGGTGCCGCGCGCGATGGTGACGTCGGCCCGATGCACCGCCACCTCATGCAGGCGTCGCCTTATCCACCAGTTCGCCGGCCGCGGCCCGAGGAAGGTCCAGACCGGGGTTTCCACGCCGATCAGCTCGACGGCGTCGATCAGCCGTTGCGCGCCGCCGTGCAGCCAGGAGATCGTGTCGTCGGGATCCGGCGGAGGTTTGCCGCCTTCGACGTTGCGGGGATCGAGGTAGTCGTCACGTCGTTCGCTGACGATCTGCGCTGCCCAGCGGTCACCCCGGCCCACGTGCCGCAACAGTTTCTGGATGTTCCAGCCCGGGCAGGTGGGCACGGGCAGTGATTCGTCGGCGTCGCGGATCAGATCCGAAAAAGCGCGATTCTCCTGGAGCAATGCGGCCGCGTAGTCCACTCGGTCAGGCTACTCGCCGGATTATCCACAGTTGCGACTTCATCATGGTGCCCGCACCGTTGCTGGCCGAGCTGATCGCCGGCGGCGCCACCTTCAAGCCAGTGCGCCATCCCGGCGACAGCCCAGCGGAGCCAGGGTACCGCCCCTCGGCCCAGCTGCAACGCTTCATCCGGTGCCGGGATCTGACCTGCCGGTTCCCGGGTTGCGACCGACCCGCGGAATTCTGCGACATCGATCACACGGTGCCCTGCCCGGTCGGCGTTACCCACGCGTCCAACCTCAAGTGTCTGCATCCGGCATCACTTGCTCAAAACTTTCTGGTTGGGGCCCAACCGCTGGAGAGATCGGCAACACCCCGACGGCACGGTAACTCGTGAAAGATACCCGTGAAAAGCACTGCTGACATGCGGCGATCCAAACCCATAGTGGCCTATGGCGTGCGAAATGGGTCGCCTGGTACCGACTGCGACGCGCGTCTCCCGGCGAAGTGAGTTTCGCCGAAGCAACCCCTACGCAGAGGCGACGGCGAACAGCCGCCACTCGCCAGGCACGCCCTTGAGTTGGTGCGCGCCGCGTTCCTCGAACTCGAGTCCTGACCCGATCACGAGGTCGCGCAGCGTGCTCGACACCAGCACGTCGTTCGGCCCGGCCAATGCGCTCACCCGCGCGCCGATGTGCACGCCGATCCCGCCGATGTCATCACCTCGGACTTCGCACTCGCCGGTGTGCAACCCAGCGCGCACCTCGATGCCAAGCACCTGTACCGCGTCGCGGATTGCCATGGCGCAGCGGATCGCTCGCTGCGGGCCGTCGAACATCGCAAGGAAGCCGTCTCCCGACGTGTTCACCTCGCGGCCCCGAAACCGAGCAAGCTGCGACCGGACGACGGCGTCGTGCGCGTCAAGCAGCGCATGCCAATCACGGTCACCCATGTCCGCCGCTCGGCGCGTCGAGTCCACGATGTCGGTGAACAGCACCGTGGCGAGCAATCGATCATCGGCCACGTCGGCCTGCTCGCCGGTGAGGAACTCAGCGACGTGCTGGAATGATTCGCGCCAGGGTTCGACGATGTGGTAGAGGTTGCGCCCCGACAGCTCAACGTACTTCGCGCCCGGGATGTGATCGGCGACGTACTTGCCATAAGCGGGTGGGACGAGTGAGTCGTTCGTGTATTGGACGACGAGGGTTGGCACGCGGACGGTCGGAAGCAGCGCCCGTATGTCCAATTCGGCCACCACCGGCATCATGAGAGCAACGGTCCGTGGGCTCGCCGACAGGCGTTCGTGTCGGGCAAACGTGGCCCGGATCTCCTCGTTCCATGGCATGTCCGGATTCCAGGCATGCTCGAACTCCCCCGTTCCCCACACGGCGACCATGGCATCGAAGAACTTCTCCGGAGTGACCTCATCGGTGCGCTCAGCCATCGGATCCGCATAGACCTCAAGCCCGACCAGCGCCGTGGTGCGAGACGGATAGCTGGCCGCGAACAGCGCCGCGGGCGCGAACGCAGCGTTCGACGCGACGAGAACCGCTTCGCGACTCCCGAGATCGTCTAACACCGCGGTGATGCTGTCGGCCCATTGCTCCAACGTCGGCAACGCACCCGTCGAGACCGGATCGGACGCGCCCGTGCCTGGCTGATCGAAAAAGATCAACCGACCCAGCGATGTCATCGCCTCAACCCACCCCTGAATCGCCGGTAGCTCGGGCAGAATTTCGCAACAATTGAACCAGTTCGGGACCACCACGATGTCGCGCGAACCTTCGCGAGACGCGCGGTACGCGACGCGCAAGTCCCCGTTCAGTGCGTAGCGCGTTTCCGAGAACATTGCGGAAGTCTAAGCCGAGGAAAGCGTCGATTACCGGAGTCAGGCCGCTGGGCTGAGAGCCAACTCGTCGACGGCACTATCACCTGGGACCGGTCCGAGCGGACACACCTACACCACCCGACCCGGTAGTCGGCTGATGTTTCCAGCCCTCTGCCTGCCCACCGGCGAATTGCCCAGCGCCCCAACGGCAGAACTGCCCAGCGGGCAGCGCGGCATCATGATGCCCACGCGCCGCCGGACCCGAGAACAAGACCGCGCCTACCGCATCGACGCCGAGCGGGCCCTGAATGCCGGTCGCGGCGCGGAACGCAACAAGCCGCCGCCCTTCTGATCCGGCGTGCGCGCCGACACGACATGGCGCAACATTAACGGGTGAAAGGGAGTGCCGGAGTGATCAACAATCCCTTTTGGGACGCCGTCAAGGATTACGTTGAGGCCGACAGCTTCCGGGGCAACCCGGTGGTCGGTGAGTTCCGCTTGGACCGGCCCGTCGCCGAGAGCATGGCCCGCTTCCCGAACCGGCAGCTGCTCGTCAGGAAGTACTGCTGGACCATTCCCGACCCCGACACCGTGGCGTTCGTGGCCGAGCACGCGCAGGGTGGCTTGGTCGATCCGATTGCGGGCACGGGGTATTGGGCCTACCTGCTCGCGCAGCTGGGGGTCGATGTCGTCTGCTACGACCTGAATCCGGGGGCGGCGCTGGTCACGAACGGTTGGCACGGAAGCGACCTCTATGCCCAGGTTTACGGAAAGGACTGCGCCGAAGCGGCGGCACTGCACCCCGACCGGACGTAATTCCTTTCCTGGCCGCCCTATGCCCAGGATGTCGGTGCGCGGATATTGAAGGCCTACACCGGGAATCGCATCATCTACATCGGCGAGGAGCAGGGTCACACGGGCGATGAGGAGATGCGTTTGTTGCTCGGTAGGGATTGGAGCGAAGTGGATTCCCGGCAACCGGTTCAATTTTGGGGTGTCCACGATCGGCTGACCGTGTACGAGCGTGCCTAAGGTCGGGGCGCGCCGAGCCTGAACACCCGCCAACCGGCCTGCTGCCAGTGCGTCGCATCGAGGCAATTGCGGCCGTCGACGATCACCCGGGCCCGCACCTGGTCGGCCAGGTCGTCGGGGGCGAGGTCGATGAACTCCTGCCATTCGGTAAGGACCAGGACCGCGTCGGCGCCCTCGCATGCCTCCTCAACGGAAACCGCATAATTCAGTGTCGGGAACAGGCGACGGGCATTGTCCAGGGCTTTCGGGTCGTACACGTTGACCGCGGCGCCGTTAAGCTGCAGCTGGCCCGCGACGTTGAGCGCGGGCGAGTCGCGCACATCGTCGGATTCGGGTTTGAACGCTGCGCCGAGCACGGCGATATTGGCACCCAGCAGCGAACCGCCGCACGCGGCGGTGGCCAGTTCCACCATCCGGGTGCGTCGGCGCATGTTGATGCTGTCCACCTCGCGCAGGAACGTCAGCGCCTGGTTGGCCCCGAGCTCGCCGGCGCGGGCCATGAACGCGCGGATGTCCTTGGGCAGGCATCCACCGCCGAAACCCAAACCCGCATTGAGGAATTTGCGCCCGATCCGTGAGTCGTATCCGAGCGCATCGGCCAACAGGGTGACGTCGGCACCCGCCGCCTCGCACACCTCGGAGATCGCGTTGATAAACGAAATCTTGGTGGCCAGAAAGGCATTGGCCGACACCTTGACCAACTCCGCGGTCTGCAAATCGGTCACCAAGAACGGCACACCGGCGTCGAGCATCGGCGCGTAGAGCTCGCGCACCACCGCCTCGGCGCGGGGCGAATCATCTTGTACGCCAAGCACAATGCGGTCCGGTTCCAGGGTGTCATGCACCGCGAACCCCTCGCGCAGAAACTCCGGATTCCAGGCGATCTCGACGTCGACTCCCGGGCGCGCCAGCGCGGCGGCGCGCTGGCCCAGCTCGGCTGCGGTGCCCACCGGCACCGTCGACTTGCCAACGAGCACAGCTGATCTGGTCAGCTTCGGCACCAGCGTGTCGATGACGGCATGCACATGGCGCAGGTCCGCCCCGTATTCGCCCTTCTTTTGCGGCGTGCCAACGCCCAGGAAATGCACATCGGCGAACTCGGCTGCCATGTCGTAGTCGGTGGTGAACCGAAGTCTGCCCGCGGCAAGGTTTTTGGTCAGCAGCTTTGGTAAGCCGGGCTCGTAGAACGGGATGTCACCGCCGGCGAGCTTGGCGACCTTACCTGGATCGATATCGATCCCAATGACTTCGTGCCCGAGTTCCGCCATCCCGACGGCGTGGGTGGCACCCAGATAACCGGTGCCAAAGACGGTGCATCGCATACCACTGTGTGTAGGTGGCCGCAATGAGCTAACTGCATCGCGCTGCTGAGCGGGAGGCAAACGCCAGGTGACAGGTGCAGGTCGCTAGTGGTGGCCTCCGCCACCGTGGCCACCGCCGAAGCCGCCGCCGAAGCCACCGTGACCACCGCCACCGGGGAATCCGGGGAATCCGGGGAATCCGCCGCCGCCGGGGCCCCCGCCACCGTAGTGGCCGCCGCCGGGCGGATCGCCGAAGATCGGCAGGGGTATCGGGACAGGTACCGGGATGGGCGGAGGCGCCACCGGTGCAGGGGCCGGCGCCGGAGCGGCGGGAACCGGAACAGGGCCCGGCGCCGGCACATCTGGTATCGGGGCCGGAGCCTGCGGCACCGGAACGGGCGCAGGAGCAGGAGCCTCCTGCGGCACCGGGGCAGGCGCCGGAGCCGTGGTGCCGGAGCCGGCGCCGCCGCGGGGGCGGGAGCCACCGCCGGCTGCTGGGCGGGTGCGACGACGTTGTGGCCGGGATCGGGCCGAACGCCGGCCGTCGGCCGGATGGTGATCGCCAGCGAAACCACCAGCGCCGCCACGCCGACGATGAAGATCGCCGCCAGCGCGCTGCCGATCAGCGTGAAGGACCGCCGCTCGGGATAGTCGGCGCCGACGACGCCCTCCGCTGCGGTACGCGAGGCCGTGTAGGCCTCGGCGAAGTCGTCGGGAACGGCGCTGTAGGCGAGCGCATCGGCGGCGTCCGCGCCGCCGGCGGCGTCGTAGTGGCCGGCAGCCACATACGGCAGCACTGCACCGGTGCCGGGATCCTGCGCATACGCGCGCGCCGCGGTAGACGAAACGAACAGCGGGGCATTCGCCGAGGCCAACGCCGCTCCGCGGGCCAGTGCCGTCTCCGGCTCCTCCGGCGCACTCACCGGAAGGGCGGTCGCCGCCTCCAGCGTCGGCTTGATCAGCGGCACATCAATGCCGGAGCCGACGACGAACACGCCGTCCGGGCGCGTGTCCAACGCCTCAGCGCCCGAGACCATCGTGGTCAACTCGGCAACCGCAGCGTCGTCGTCTTCGGGCAGCGCCCGCCGTTCCACATCGACAATCGACCCGTCAGCGGTGTCCACCACCGCCAGCGTCGCCGCATCGGGCTCGATGAACAGCAGCGCCGTGTGGGCGTAGTTAGTCGCATTGCCGACCGCCTGAGCCAGCGCGGCGGCCGCCAGGAACGACGAGACCAACATCACGTTCTCGACCTTGTGGGCAGCCAGCGCGTCACGCAGGGCCGCGGCCTCGATCGGGTCGGTCCAGGTCACGCCGGTCGACATGAGCTGGTAGCCGCCTTCGGCCGCGCCTTCCCGGGTTCCGAGTATGGCCGAGACCACCCGGTCGGCCGCGCTGCCGGGCGCAGTGTTCTCGTCAGCGGCGACATCGAAATTGTCTTCGTCGACGGTCGCGCCGTCACCGTTTTCGCCTTCGACCAGCACCATTCGGACGACCGTCGGCGCCATCGACACACCAAGAACCGTGTCCAAAGCTCCCCCAAATAATCTTTTACAGCCGTTATTTAATTGACGATCAACGTCGTAGCGAGTATTCCCCGCGAACGTCAAATTTACGCGTGTTCGGGCGTGCGAGCTTAGGGCCAGGTGGCCCGCGCCCGGGCGCTATCGGTGGCCAAACCCATGCCCGAAGCCGCCGAAGCCATGTCCGAAGCCGCCGAATCCGTGGCCGCCGAACGGACCCCCGAACCCACCATGCCCGCCACCGAAGAGCCCGCGCCTAAAAGGCTCTCGCGGAGCCACCGGACCGCGCATCGGATGCTCGACGGGCACGGGTACAGGCACCTGGGCTACCGGGACCGGGGCGGGTACCGCCTTGGGGATGGGCGCCGGTGCCGGGGCGTTCAATAGCCGAGGCGCCGGAATGGACGAGGGCATTCGGATTTCCGGCTGCGGGACGGACGCCGCGGCCGGCGGGGGCTGTTGCTGGGCCGGGATGACGAGGTTCTCATTTGGGTTGGGGCGCAAGGCAACTGTCGGCCGGATACCTATCGCCAAGGCGATCTCCAGCGCGACAACCGCACTGATGAAGACCACCGCGAACGAGCTACCCAGTAGCAGGATCGGCCTGCGCCGACCGGCGTCGTCGGCTTGCTCCGCCATTGCGGTGTCGGCGTCGGCGTCCTCGTCCGGGACGGCGCTGTAGGCGACGTTGTCCTTGCCTGGCTTGCTCTGGTCCGCGGTCTGGTATTCGCGCGGGCCCACCCCACCGGTGCCGTAATCCAGCGCGTACGCAAATGCCGCCGTGGACGACGCGAACAACGGGGCATTCGCCGACGCCAGCGCCGCTCCGCGGGCCAGTGCCATCTCGGGTTCTTCGGGTGTGGACAGCTGAAGGGAAGTCGCGGCCTGCAACGCTGGCTTGATCATCGGGATGTCGACGCCAGAACCCACGACGACCACGCCGTTGGGCTGGGCGTGCAGCGATTCAGCGCGGGAGATCAGCTCGACCAGTCGGGCCACCGCCTGGTCGTCGTCTTCGGGCAGGAGCCGACGGTGCACCTCGGCGATCGACCCGTCGGCGCTTTTCACCACAGCCAAAGTCGCGGTATAGGGCTCCACGAATAGCAGCGCGGTCTGGGCGTAGTTTGTAGCGTCGCCGATTGCCTGAGTCAGCGCGGCGGCGGCCATAAACGCCGAAACCAGCATGACGTTTTCGACCTTGTGGGCGATCAGCGCATCACGCAGCGCCGCGGCCTGGACGGGATCGGTCCAGGTCACGCCCGTTGACAGCAGCTGAAAGCCAGCCTCGGTAGCGCCTTCCCTAGTGCCAAAGATGGCCGAGATCACCTGAGTGGCCGCGGTGGAAGCCGACGAGTCTGCGGTCACGTCGAGGTTGTCCTGGTCGACGGTGACCCCGTCGGCGTTTTCCCCTTCGACCAGGACCATGCGGACTTTCGTCGGCGCCATCGAGACACCGAGCACGATACCTACCACCGCGGAAGCCCCCTTTGCGTTGTTTCTTGCGCCGGATTAGCTGGGCTTTATGAAGTTCTGATGAGGGGCGATTAGCGTTTGACTCTACTCGCAGCTAGTGGTGTCCGCCGCCGCTGTGGCCACCCCCGCCGAAGCCGCCACCGCTGTGGCCACCCCCACCGAAGCCGCCGCCACCGAAGCCGCCACCACCGAAGCCGCCACCGCTGTGGCCGCCCCCGCCGAAGCCGCCGCCACCGAAGGGTCCGCCGCCCCCACCACCGAAGGGCCCGCTCCCACCGCCGCCGAAGGGTCCGCCGCCCCCACCGCCGAAGGGCCCGCCGCCGCCACCGCCGAACGGTCCGCCGCCGCCGAAGGGCCCGCCGCCGGGTTCGCCGCCGCCAAACGGACCGGGTTCCGGACCGGGGGCGCCACCACCAAACGGTCCGCCACCACCAAACGGTCCGCCACCACCAAAGGGACCGCCGCCAAACGGGCCGCCGGGTTCTGGGCCGTTAACGGGCCCGCCGCCGTGAATCGGTCCGGGACCGCTCGATGGCCCGCTGCCCTCACCGCCCGGGCCCTTCGGCTTGGGGGACGTCCCTTGCTGCCAAGGAGGCGTCTGATGAGAGGGCGAAGATTGCTGCGGAACCCATGTCCGCGGTTGGGGAATCTGAGCCTGCGGCTCCAACGGCCGTATAGGCGTATCGAGGACAGGCGGGTGCACTATCGGCGCGGGAACGATCACCGGCGGGACCACCACGGGAACCGGCACGACCTCCGGAGCCGGCGGGGCTACGGGCAGGGGCGCGGGCGCCGGCAGCGCCACCGGCTTGGGCGCGGCGATCGCAAGCGGCGCATCGAGCTTCGGGTGCGCGACGGCTGCCTCGGGGTTCGGGCGCGCGGGCGCCTGCTCGGCCGGGACGATGAGGTGCTGGCCGGGGGTGGGCTGCTGTAACGCGACCGTGGTGCGGATGCCGACCGCGAGTGCGATCTCCAGCGCGATCACCGCGGCAATGCCGGCTACCGCCAGCCCACTGCCGAGCAACAGGACCGGCCTGCGGCGCGCTTGGCTGTCGCCCAAGCGGACAGGCGCGCCTATGACGATCGTTGGGCTGTCTGCATCCTCGTCTCGCACAGCGCTGTAGGCGAGGTCGCCGTCACCAAGCTCGTCGACGGTGGAAACGCTACTGACACTGAGGTATTCAGGTAGGCCGTACGGGTCGACCGCGCCGGTGCCGGGGTCCTGGGCGTAGGCCAGCGCCGCCGTCGACGACGCGAACAACGGCGCGTTCGCCGAGGCCAGCGCAGCCCCCCGAGCAAGTGCCGTCTTCGGCTCCTCCGGCGCGCTCACACTGAGCGAAGTCGCCGACTCCAGCGCGGGCTTGATCGAGGCGATGTCGACGCCCGAGCCGACCACGAACACACCGCCTGGAGCTGACTCCGTCTTCTCTAGCCCGGCGAGCATCCCGGTGAGTTGGGCGGTCGTCTCGTCGCTATAGGCGTCGTGGATCCGTTCTTTGTAGAAATCGGCGATGGAACCGTCGGTGGTTTCGACGACAGCCAAAGTCGCGCTTTCGGGCTCCACGAAGAGCACCGCGGTGCGGTCGTAACCCATTGCCCCACCAACGGATTGGCCCAACGCCGCCGCGGCGAGGAACGCCGACACCAGCATGACGTTCTCGAGCTTGTAGGCAGCCAGCGCGTCGCGCAGCACGGCGGCTTCGAGCTGGTCGGTCCACGTCACGCCGATAGCCGACAGCTGCAGGCCCGCGTCGGCGGCGCCCTCGCGGGTGCCCAGGATGGCGGAGATTACGTGGTCGGGCGCACTGGCGCCCTTCGACACATCAACATCGGTGACGACGAGTTCGTCCTCTTCGACGGTGGCGCCCTCGGCATTTTCACCCTCGAGGACGACCATCTGGATCGATGACGGTGCCATCGACAACCCAAGCACGATATCCACGGACCCCTCCAGAGGTTCTGCAATGCGGCCAAGTCCACGCGGAGGAGAAAGCGCGGACTAATCAATGATCGCGCAATGACGCTGTGTTTGCGCGCTGGTGAACTTATGTAGATCTTATGAAGTTCTCGTAGGACCGCGACGGCGTCGGTCCCCGCTGACCCTGGTATTTCGAGCCGACGCGCGAGCTGCCGTAGGGGTGCTCAGCCGGGCTGGTCAGTCGCAGGATGCACAGCTGACCGATCTTCATGCCCGGCCACAGCGTGATCGGCAGGTTCGCGACGTTGGACAGCTCCAGTGTGATGTGGCCGGTGAAGCCGGGATCGATGAAGCCCGCGGTCGAATGCGTCAGCAGGCCCAGGCGGCCCAGCGACGACTTGCCTTCCAGGCGCCCCGCCAGATCGTCGGGCAGGGAGAAGAAGCTCCAGCGTCGAGCCGAGCACGAATTCACCCGGATGCAGCACAAACGGTTCTCCCGCCACGGGTTCCACCAGGCTCGTCAGCTCGTCCTGCTGCTTGGCGGGGTCGATATGGGTGTAGCGGGTGTTGTTGAAGACCCGAAACATGGAGTCGAGTCGGACGTCGATGCTGGATGGCTGCACCAGGGTGTCGTCGAACGGGTCAATGCCTAACCGTCCGGCGGTGATTTCGGCCCTGAGGTCACGATCAGAGAGCAGCACCCGATGAGCGTATCTGCCTGCCGACGGGATGCCGGCTCAGTGTGGCTCAGCGGAGATAGGTTTCCCTACCCGCGGGATATCCGCCTCCGGTCGTGGTGACGTGGACGTGGTCGTAATGGCCAAGTCGGCTTGGCTGGGCACCAGTGGGCGTGTAGTACACGCCTCGCCAAATCGCGTCCTGCATCCCGAATCGGCTCGCGTTCTGCAACACGAACGCGACGATCTGGTTTCCCAGGGCGATGCCTTCGGCGCTGCCGGGGTTGGGAATCATCACATCGATGGCCAACCCGAGAGGATGCCACGGCAGCGGATCCGGTCGCACTCCACCGATTTCGTGAATCTCGGGGAACGCCGCACTGATGGCACGCTCCGCCAGGATGGTTCGGACCTGCATGCCCTGCTCGTTGGCCCTCCCGACGGGCAAGAAGCGGCTGTCGACCCGCAATCGCGATGCCCGCACGAGCTCGCCTTGGGCGACACCGGCACCTCCCGCGGACCTGTTTGCGATCGGTTCTGCCACGATCTCCCAGCAGCACGGCGCGACGTCGCTGACAACCGGCTTGCTGTGCTCGTGGGCGGCGGCGGCGTAGACGTCTCCCCCGGCCGCGAAGAACGCGGCGGCCAAGGCGACGCCCGCGGTCAAGACTACCGGCGACTTTCGCCGAGCCCTGGGTAATTCATGCCGACCCACGCAAGGCAGATTACGGCACGATAACGAAAGAATAAATATCAAGCCTCCAAGAGCACGCGGCGGAAATTCTCTCAGCGCGTCTACGAGGGCAGATGGGTTACTCGGGCCGCGACAGAAAGCTCTCTACGTTGATAGCGGCACTCGATTCCGGGGCTCGAATTACTTTCCGCATCCGATCTAAGCGTGCCGCTGAAATTCGGTACCGCGCGACGAAGCGGCCGTGCCGGCGCAGCCGAGAGTGCTAGCCTTCTCAGGCTGGACTTGCCTGGCGCGCCGATGTAGTTCAATGGCAGAACATCAGCTTCCCAAGCTGAATACGCGGGTTCGATTCCCGTCATCGGCTCCACAGCTAGCTCGCTCAATCGCCAGTGCGCTCAAATCTGTCGTCGTAATCCGTGCTGAGGGCGCAAGATCCAGTCTGTACCTGGTGCCCGTGCCCGATGAAGACCGTGATCGGATCCTGCGGTGGTTGTGGCAGCGGATACTGCGCATTGCGGTCGACATGCGACACGTCGCCTGCCGGGCACTTGAGGTCGGGCTTTTCGGCCAAGATCCAGTTCCCGTCGCTGAATACCGTCGGCTTGGCACTGTCTGGCGGTTCGTGGAAGAAGCTCATGCACCGATCGCCGGTGCGAAGGCAGTCGGTACGCACGGTCCAGTCATAGTCAAGCTTGTGGCTGCCCGGCGAAGTGATCGTTTCGTGGTAGCGGCCGTGCAGCGCTTCGGCCGGCGATGCCACTCGCGGCGTCTGACTCGCCGGGTCGGGGAGGCTGTTGATGTCGACGTCTCCAACGCGGGTGAAGGTCACGGTGTTTTTCCCGACACAACTCGTGACGCTTGTCTTGCGGCTTTCACCGGAGAGCGTCCCGTCGGGACGCGGTTGCAGGGTCAGCACCAGCCATGCTTCGGCGGACACTTTGGGACACCGCTCGGTGGCCAGGCTTACCGCCACCCAGCGTCCGCCGACATCGTCGAACACCATCGTCGACACCAGGGTGGTTGCGCCGCTCACGTGTGACGCCGTCGCCACACACCCGGAGGGTCCGCACACCGAGCGCACGCCCCACGTGGCTGTTACCGGAGTCGAACCGGCGACGGGCTTGCCCTCGAGGTCCGTGGCTGGGGCATAGTCGACCCGGTAAGTGCCGGTGAATGGACCCGTGTTCGGCGGCGCGGCGTTTGGTGGTGCGGTAGTCGGCGGCGCGGCGGCACGCGGACTGTCGTCCTTGGAGAGCTTGACGACCGCGAAAATTCCACCTCCGATCAGCAATGCGACGGCGGCGAGGGCGCCAACCACAATGGGGGTGCGTCGCGCCCGTCGCTTCGCTGCGGACGGCGGTTGCGGCGGCCAGGGGGTCAGCGGCACCGGAGCGGCTTGTGTTGGGGGGAACTGAGAACGCGGCCCATAAACGAAGTCGGGGGCCAGCATTGTCTCCTCCACAAGCGCGGGCCGCGGTGCGCGTTGGGTCGCACCTGCGTCGAGTGCGCGGTGCAGCTCACGAGTGAAGTCCTGACAGCGGGCAAACCGCTCCGCCGGCCTCTTGGCCATCGCCCGCGCGAACACCGGATCCAGCGGCGCCAGCTCCGGGCGGCGCTGCCCGATCGGTGGCGGCGGGGCCATCACATGCTTGGCGATCACCGCCGCAGCGGTGGGACACTCATAAGGCTGCGCTCCGGTCAACAAGTGAAAAGCAGTGCAGGCCAACGCATACTGATCCGCACGCCCATCGATCAACTCACCCATCAGCTGCTCGGGCGCTGCATAGGCGACCGTACCGACAGCAATGTTGGTCGCGGTCAGACCGGTGTCGTCTACCCGGCGCGCAATGCCAAAATCGGCCAAGAACACCCGCTGCGACTCCAAACCCAGATCCGCGATCAAGATGTTCGCCGGTTTGACGTCACGATGCAGCAGACCGCGCTGATGCGCGTAATCCAACGCCGAGCCCACCGCGGCAATGATCTGCATCGCCACACCCACCGGCATCCCCCGTGGATAGCGCTCACGCAATAACTTGGCCGCATCGGTGCCGCGGACAAAGTCAATGGCGATCCAGAACTGGTCGCCGGATTCGCCCCGGTCGTGAATGCCCACGATATTCGGATGCGACAGGCCCGCCGCCACATCGGCCTCGCGCAAAAACCTGGCCCGATATTGCGGATCAGTCGTCAGCTCGCCCGAGAGCACCTTCAGCGCATCCTGGCGCGGCAGCCGCGGATGCTGAACCAGATAGACCGTGCCCATCGCCCCGGCACCCAACACCTGCAGGATGGTGTATCCCGCAAACTCCTCGCCGACCGCGAGCGGCATGGGCAAATCGTAGGCCCGCCCTCTCAGCAAATTTGCCAATTCGCCCGGATCACCTTTTATGCATAAAGACCCAAGAATCGGCGGCGAGACGACCGCCATGCACGAGAACCAAAGCGGGCAGTGCCATGGCTTGGCCTCCTTCGGCGTGGCTATTCGCCGTCCGGCCGGTAGCGGCCGTGCTCAGTGACGACGGCGGTGATCAGCTCGGCCGGCGTCACGTCGAAGGCCGGGTTGAAGACGTCCGCGTCCGGCGGGGTGATCGCTCTGCCGGTGAACGTCCTGAGTTCGTGGGGCGCGCGTTCCTCGATGGTGATCTCGGCGCCGGTGGCCAGCGACCTGTCGACCGTCGACGAAGGCGCGACCACGACGAGCGGCACGTCGTGATGGTGGGCCGCGATGGCCAGGCCGTAGGTGCCGATCTTGTTGGCAACATCGCCGTTGGCCGCGATCCGATCGGCACCGACGAGCACGCAGTCGACGAGGCCGCGTGCCATCGCCGCCGCCGCCGCGCCGTCCGGCTGCACCCGATAAGGCACGCCCGCCTGCGCGAGCTCCCACGCCGTGAGCCGGGCACCCTGAAGCAGCGGACGTGTCTCGTCCACCAGCACCGACTCGACGAGTCCACGCTCGTGCAGGTGCCAGACAACGCCAAGCGCGCTACCCCAAGCCACGGTGGCGAGGTGTCCGGCATTGCAGTGGGTCAGCAGCCGCAGTGGGCGGCGATCACATTGCGCGAGAACGATTTCGGCGGCGTGGGCGGACGCGGCGCGGTTGAGGCGTTCGTCCTCGTCGAGGATTTCCAGCGCTTCGGCGAGCACGGCTTCGGCGCCCTCGTCGAGCTTCTTGAGTGCGCGCGCGACTCCCCAGCTGAGGTTGACAGCGGTCGGCCGCGCCTTCGCGACTCGTTCGGCCGAGGCCCGGATATCGCCTCCCTCGCGGGCCGCGAGCAAAACTCCGAGCGCGCCTGCCGCGCCCAGCGCCGGGGCGCCGCGCACGGCCAGACGGCGGATCGCGTCGATCAGCTCGTCGACGGTGCGCAGAGTGAGAACGCGATACTCGACCGGCAGCACGGTCTGGTCGATGATCGTGACGGCGTCGCCGTCCCAGTCGATGGTCCTGCGCACCAGCCGGCCCTAGGTACTCAGGGCTGCAGAATGGGGCGAATCAAATGCAGCACGTTGGGATCCTCGATGGTCGACGGCATTGGTCCATCTTTGCCCTGGCTCATGTCGCGCATGGTTTTCCGCAAGATCTTCCCTGAGCGGGTCTTGGGTAGCGCAGGGACGACATCGACCTGCTTGAAGCAGGCCACGGCTCCGATCTCGTTACGCACAGCCGCGATCAGATCCTCGGCAAGACCGTCGGCCGATGCACCGCGCTTGAGCACCACGAGTGCGCGCGGAACCTGGCCCTTGATGTCGTCGGCGACTCCGATGACGGCGCACTCGGCGACCGCCGGATGCGCGGCCACCAGCGCCTCCATCGGGCCGGTCGACAGGCGATGCCCGGCGACGTTGATCACGTCGTCGATGCGGCCCAGCACGTACAGATACCCGTCGTCGTCGAGGTATCCGCCGTCCCCGGTGAGGTAGTAACCGGGGTGCTCGCAGAGATAGGAGGCCTCGAAGCGGGCGTCGTCGCCCCATAGCGTGGGTAGTGCGCCCGGTGGCAGCGGCAATCTGACGCAGATCGCGCCCTCTTCGCCGGCGTCGCACGGAGACCCGTCGGCGCGAAGGACACATACCTCGTAGCCCGGCATCGGCAGCGTTGGTGAGCCCGGTTTGATCGGAAACCGCTCCACGCCCATCGGATTGGCGGCGACGGCCCAGCCGGTTTCGGTCTGCCACCAGTGGTCGATGACCGGGATGCCGAGCTTCCCGGAAGCCCACGCGTAGGTGTCGGGGTCGAGGCGTTCTCCGGCTTGGAACAGATACCGCAGCGCAGAGAGGTCGTACTTGTCCAGATGTGAGCCGTCCGGGTCTTCTTTACGAATCGCGCGAATCGCGGTGGGCGCGGTGAACAGCGCCTTGACCCGGTGTTCGGATGCCACCCGCCAGAACGCGCCGGGATCCGGTGTGCCGATCGGTTTGCCCTCGTAGAGCAGCGTCGTGGCACCGAGCAGCAGCGGCCCGTAGACGATGTAGGAATGCCCGACGACCCAGCCCACATCCGATGCCGCCCAAAAGACTTCGCCGGGATGGATGTCGTAGATGTGCCGCATGCTCCACAACAACGCCACGGCGTGTCCGCCGTTGTCGCGCACGATGCCCTTTGGCTTGCCGGTCGTGCCCGAGGTGTAGAGCACATACAGCGGGTCGGTGGCCGCGACGGGCACCGGATCGGCTGGCTCGGAATTGGCCATCACCGCTTGCCAATCCAGGTCGCGCCCGGCGGTGAGCGCACAGCGGTGCTGATCTCGCTGCACGATGACGCAACTGCGCGGTTTGTGCAGAGCGGATTCGAGCGCCGCGTCAAGCATCGGCTTGTATTTCACCAATCCCGACGGCTCGATCCCGCAGGAGGCGGAAACGACGACGATCGGGCGCGCATCATCGATCCGGGTGGCCAGCTCGTGTGCGGCGAAGCCGCCGAACACCACCGAGTGCACCGCGCCCAGCCGGGCACATGCCAGCATCGCGATGACCGCCTCGGGAATCATCGGCATATAGAGCACCACCCGGTCGCCCTTGGCGACGCCGAGGTCACGTAACGCCCCCGCGAACCGGGCGGTCTGATCCAGCAGCTCGCGGTAGGTGTAGGTGCGCTTGACCCCGGTCACCGGCGAGTCGTAGATCAGGGCGGCTTGTTCGGCGCGGCCGCTGGCGACGTGGCGGTCCAGCGCATTGGCGCAGGTGTTGAGGGTGGCGTCGGGGAACCACCGGTAGAACGGCGGGCGGCTATCGTCGAACACCTGCTGCGGGGGCCGCAGCCACGACACGGCTTGCGCGGCCTGCGCCCAGAAGGTTTCGGGGTCGTTGATGCTCGCGCTGAACAGTTCTTGGTAGCCGCCCATGCCCGCTCACTTCCTTATTTGTGATGCACGGTACCGCGCGGCGGGTTCGGGTGATGCCAAGATGTCGATGTGAACGACCAACGGGTTCGTTATGCACGCAACGGCTCTGTCCGGCTCGCGTACCGCGAGTTCGGCGAGGGTGACACGACGCTGGTGTGGAACCCCGGTTGGTTCAGCAACGTCGACCTCAACGACGAGCCGGCGAGTCCGATCACCGCCGTCACCGAACAACTGGCGGAGGCGACCCGGCTCATAGTGTGGGACAAGCGCGGCACCGGCCTCTAGAGGGCGCTGGCTCCGTTGTACAACACCATCACACCGATCACGACAAAGATTGCCGCCATCAGCGCGGCATTGTTTTTGTCCATCCAATCCTTGAGCCGTGCCATCGGATCGTCCAGGCGGGAACCTGCCGCCGCGTAGGCCAGGATGGGGACGGCAACCGTTGACGCCGCGATGGCGACGAAGAACGCGGCGGCTATCCAGTCGTCGGCGGCGTCCATCCCGCTTCCACCGATTGCCAATCCGGCCGGAATGCAAATCAACAGCACGTCGGGTCTTATCGCCGCCAGCGCCGCCCCGGTCATCGCCGCGCGCCCCGGGGTGATGGTGGCGAACGAACGCATCCAGCCCGGCGAGTCGGTGTGGCGATGCCGGGTGAACCACTGGTAGATGCCGTAGACAATGAGGGCCGCCCCGAGGATCACGCGCAGCCACGACGCCCATCGCGGCCCCGGCTTGTGCAGACCGCCGAGCAGACCGGAGCCAGCGACGGCGACCGCCGTCAACGCGGCCAGGCCCAGCACCCAACCGACGAGGAAGGCGAGGCCGCTGGGCCGCGGCCGCGGCGCCTGCAACACAAGCACCGCCGGGATAACCGTGATCGGTGAGAGCGCGATGACCAGCCCGAGCGGGATGAGCGCGCCCAGCACAGAACCCCAACTTTCCGTCACGGGCAGCAATCCTCCCATTGGCGCTGCCGCTGTGCTCAGAAACCGCGCCGCTACAGAGCGTGAATTCCGTTGTAGAGAACAATCAAGCCGATCACGACCAATATGACCGCCATCATCGCGGCATGGTTTTCTTCCATCCAGACTTTGAGCCGTTCCAGCGTGTCGTCGAGGCGGTCGCCGGCAGCGATGAACGCCAAGATGGGGATGGCGACCGTCGATGTGGAGACGACGACGAAGACGAGGCCGGATATCCAGGCGGCCGCGGCGCTCAGCCCGCCGGTACCGATGGCCAAGCCGGCCGCCGCGCACAGGATCAACACCTCCGGTCGTAGCGCCACCAGCACCGCCCCGGTCACCGCCGCGCGCACGGGGGTGAGTTTGGAGAACGAACGCAACCAGGCCGGAGTCTTGCGGTGCCGCTGCCGGGTCAGCCAGGTATAGGCGCCGTACGCAATCAGCGCCGACCCCAGCACCACGCGCAGCCAGGACGCCCACCTCGGCGGCGCCTGGTGCAGACCGCCTAGCAGGTCGGAGGCCCCGACGAACACCGCGGTGAGCGCGACGAGGCCCAGCACCCAGCCGGTGAGGAAGGCGAGGCTGGCGGGTCTCGGCCGCGGCGTGTGTAGGACCAGCACCGCCGGAATGACAGTGATCGGTGAGAGCGCGATAACAAGTCCGAGTGGGATGAGCTTGGTCAGCACAGAAACCCAGTTGCCTGCCACGGCAGCATCATCGCCTATTGGGCCTTCCGGCGCAGCGTCCAGGCCGGTATCCAGTGCGTCACGGTTTTTCGCTGGGATCCGTAGGCGATCGGGTAGGTCACCAGACCCCACCAGTCGCCCTGCTCGCAGATGCCCCAGCAGCTCAGCCGCCCCTCCACCACCTTGTGCAACTGCAGACCATTGGGCTGGTACCGGCCCGAGCGATGCGGCTCGCGCGGGAAGACCACCGTCAGGTCGACCAGCACCGTGATCGGCGGGCGCACCACCCGAAACGGGCTGCGGACCGGCTGACCGTTGTACCCGATCGACCCGAGCGGAACCATTAATCGATCATACGTTCGAGTGGCACCATTGCGGTGTGTCGCGGCGTCTTGACCCGTTGATCGTTTCAGTGCTGGCCGCCGCGGTGAGTCTGGCCGGCGCCGCCCGCCCGTCATTCTGGTACGACGAGGCCGCCACGATTTCTGCGTCGTACAGCCGGTCCCTTGGTCAGCTGTGGCAGATGCTGGGCAATGTCGACGCGGTGCACGGCCTGTACTACCTGTTCATGCACGGCTGGTTCCAGATCTTCCCGCCCACCGAGTTCTGGTCGCGTGCGCCGAGTGGTCTGGCCGCCGGAGGTGCCGCGGCGGGAGTTGTCGTGCTGGGCAAGCAGTTCTCGTCGCGCACCGTCGCCCTGAGCGCCGGAGTCCTCTGCGGGATCCTGCCCCGGACGACGTGGGCGGGCATCGAGGCCCGCCCGTATGCCATGTCGATGATGGCGGCCGTGTGGCTGACCGTGCTGCTCGTGGCCGCCGCGCGGCGTGAAAGCCGTTGGTGCTGGTCGTGTTACGGGATCGCCCTGGCGGTGTCGATCCTGCTCGACATGTATCTGGCGCTGGTGTTGCTGGCACACGTCGTCTTCATGTGCGCCTTCCGGCGCGCTGCCCTGATCCCGTTCGCCGTGACGTCAGGTCTGACGGTCTGCGCCCTGGCGCCCTTCATGATCGAGGTCGTCGGGCAAGTGCAACAGATCAAGTGGATCGCACCCATCGGGCACCGAACCATCGAAGATGTGCTGGTGCAGCAGTACTTTGAGCGAAGCCCGCCGTTCGCGGTGTTGTCGGCGCTGGTCGTGGTGGCCGCTATTGTCGTGTGGCGCTGGTCATCCGCGAAACTGGCGGCGACGGATCGGCAGCTGCTGATCTTGGCGGCGGCCTGGCTGGTGATACCGACCGCCCTGATCGTGATCTGGTCGGCCGCAGCGCACCCCATCTACACGCCGCGGTACTTGTCCTTCACCGCGCCGGCGATGGCCCTGGTCCTGGGCGTCTGCATCGGAGCCCTGGCCGTCAAACCATGGGTGGCTCCGATACTAGCGGCTCTGGTCAGCTTGTTCGCGATAGCGGCGGCGCCGAATTATGTTCGTGCGCAACGCAACCCGTATGCCAAATACGGGATGGACTACAGCCAGGTGGCCGACCTGATCACCGCGAAGGCAGCGCGGGGCGATTGCCTACTGGTCAACGACACGGTGACGTTCATGCCCGCCCCGATGCGGCCGTTGCTGGCGGCGCGCCCCGATACCTATCGCAAGCTGATCGACCTCACCCTGTGGCAACGGGCCACCGACCGCAACGATGTTTTCGACACCAACCTCATCCCCGAGGTCGTCGCCCAGCCGTTGAGCCAGTGCGCCGTCGTCTGGATCATCACCCAAGCCGACAACGCGGTGCCCGCCCACGAACAGGGTGTAGCGATTCCGCCCGGCCCGCTCTACGGTGCGACGCCCGCCTTCGCGGTGCCAAGCGACCTGGGTTTCCGGCTGGTCGAGCGCTGGCAGTTCAACCTGGTTCAGGTGATCAAGGCAACCCGATAAGGCGTTACCAGATGCGTAGGTAGTCGACGAGCATCGTCGCCGGGTAGGTGCCCGCGGCAGGATCACCGGCGCCGACTCCTCCGACGGCAAGGGTGAACATGGGCGTCATCCAGTAGCCGGGGTTGTTGAACGGCCACCGCAGGTCGCTCGGGTTGCCGTGGACCGGGATGGGCTTGTTGGGAACGCTGAAGTACTGCGCCCCATCGCGCGCGAATTGGAACCCCTCCACACCCCAATGCATGCGCCACGTGTGCCAACCGCCGTCCACCAGACCAGGAATCGATCTCCCCTCCCAGGTTTTCCCGTTGGATGCCGCGTGGACCGTGGTTCCCGGCGGCCACGAGCCGTTGCCGTACCACTCGAAGATGTCGACCTCGCCGTCCGGCAGCGGATCCTCGTTGACACCCCAGAACGACGGCCACAGGCCGGGGAACAGGCAGTCCAGTTTGATCCGCGCTTCCCAGGTTTGGTTGATCATGCTGTGAAAGTTGCCGCGCAGTTTGCCGCTGAAGTAGTCGCCGTTTTCTCGGGTGGCGGCTAGGACAAGGCTGGAATTGCCGTCGACGAACACGTTTCGGCGATCGTCGCGATAGATACCCGCCACCGGCGGGAACACGTCGTCCTGCCAGGTCTGGATGGTCCACTTGGCCGGATCGGGAGGCGAGCCCGCCGGGCCGTCGAACTCGTCCTGGAAGATGTAGGGCCCGCCGGGACCGGCCGACGGCGCAGCTTGGGCCGCCGGGGCGTCCGGGACGCGGACCGCAGCAGCAAGCATGCCCATCCCCGCCATCATCAACATGCTGCGACGATCCATTCACATACCACCAATCCACCAGGACGCCAGCCTCGGCGTCATCCCCCATAGCAACTTCCGTAAACGGTGTTATGAAACCACGCGGCGGCCCGCTGCGCATCCCGCTAAGAGGCGTGTCGACGATCCACCTCTGTACAAGCAGGCGACGATATCAGCTACTGGCCACCATCAAGTTGGTTGACATTAATGGCGTCGGTGGTATCAAGGAGGTTGATACTCCACATGGACCACATGGAAAGGAAACGACAACGATGTCTGGTGGCGGATTTTTCGGCGGCTTCGGGGGGCCCGGCTTCGGTGGCCCCGGGTTTGGGCCAGGCTTTGGCGGGCCAGGCTTTGGCGGGCACGGCTGGGGCCACGGTGGCCCAGGCTTTGGGGGCCCCGTCGGCAAACACGGCCCGTGGCGCCTGAAGCGGGCCGCATTGGCGACCGCCGCGATGTTGCTCGACGGACCCGCCGACGCCGCCCAGGTCGTGCAGCGGGTGTCGGAAAAGACCGACGGCGCCTTCACCCCTCCCGAGGAGATCGCGGAGCTCGCCATCGGACTGCTCGCCGGCCGGGGCGCGGTGACGGTCGACAACGGCGTGGCCACGCTCACCGAGTTCGGCAAGAACTTCCTGGCGTGGAAGGGCATCAGCAGCGAGACCGCGCAGGCGTTCCTCAAGCGGGCAGCTCAGTTCGGCGACGTGTTCAAGATCCGTAGGGAGCTCGTCGAACTCGCCGGGCTGGCCCGCACGATCGCCTGGACCGGCACCGACGAGCAGAGGCAACAGCTCGCCGAGACGCGAACCAAGGTCCTGGAAGTGCTGACCGAAGCCAAGAAGGCGCTGCATCGCACCCTGGGTGAGGCTAGCTGAGCCGGACCAGCATCTTGCCGATGTTGGCGCCGGTGAACAGGCCGTTGAGGGCGTCGACGCAGGACTCGATGCCCTCGAAGATGGTCTGCCGGTGTTTGAGCCGGCCGTCCAGCTCCCACTGATGTAGCGCGGCGAAGGCTTCGTCGAAGCGGCTCCACTCCTCCAGCGCGTTGAACCCCTGCATGAGCGCCGACTTGGCCAGCAGGCTCACGTAGTTGGCCGGACCGGGGTGCTCGCCCGTCAGGTAGCTGGAGATGACACCGCAGAGCACGACCCGTGCCTTGTGCGCAAGCCGGCCGAGCACCGCATTGAGGATCGGCCCGCCGACGTTGTCGAAGTAGACGTCGACCCCGCGGGGACAGTGCGTCTTGAGCGCCGCCGGCAGGCCGCCCTCGCGGTAGTCGATGCACGCGTCGAACCCGAAATCCTCGACCACCGCCCGGCACTTCTCCGGTCCGCCCGCGATGCCGACCACGCGGGCGCCGGCGATCTTGGCAATCTGCCCCGCAACCGACCCGGTAGCGCCCGCCGCGGCCGACACGACCACCGTCTCCCCGGGCTGGGGCCGGCCGATGCCGGTCATCCCGAAGTAGGCGGTGGCTCCGGTCGGGCCGTACACCGACATCACCGCGAGTTGGTCTATCTTTTCCGGTCCCTGCTCGGGTACGGGCGTGGTGAACAGATCATCGCGAACGATCACATACTCCTGGAAGCCGGTCAACGTGGTGACTATGTCGCCGACGGCGTAGGCGTCGCAGCGCGACGCCACCACTTCGCCGATCCCGGCGGCCCGGATGACGTCGCCCAGTTCGACGGGCGGGAGATAACCCGGTTGCCCGTCGAGCCAGGTGCGGGCGGCGGCGTCGATGCCCACATAGGTGGTTCGGACCAGCGCCTCCCCCTCGGCCGGCTCGGGTGCCGGCGAGGTGATCAGCTCGGTGTCGTCGGGCTGTACCAGCCCTGTCGGGCGGCGACGCAACAAGATTTGGCGGTTCGGCAAGTCGGACACAGTGCTGAAACTACCCATTGGCCACGATCCGATGGGAGCATCTGTCCATGAACGCAGAGGATGACCCGGAACGACGGATCCGCGAGCTGGAGCAGCCACTGTCCGACGCGGCACGCGCGTCCGAACTGGGCGGCACGCAACCGCCGGGCGGTTACCCCTATCCGTCTGGCCCGTCGGGTCCGCCTGGTCCGTCCGACCCCTACGCGTCACCCTGGGCCGGCGCGCCGATCCTGCCGCCGCCCCCGTTGAACTACGGCGGTGCGTTCCCGGGGACGTCGCCGCGACCACCCTCGGGCAACCGCGTCTGGTGGATCTTGGGCGCGCTGCTAGTGGTTGGCGTACTGGCTCTCGTCGGGGGCATCGCCGCCTTTGCCGCCCACCAGTTTTCCCGCGGCGGCTCGGTCGTGCTGTCGACCCCTCCCAGCAGCTCCCGAATCACCACAGCGCCCAGGACAGTGCCAAGGACAACGCCTCGGACATCGCCGAACCTCACCCCGACCCCTCCCGCGCCGTCGACGGCGCCCCCCGGCGGCAACCTCACCGTGGCGGGCATCAACGAGAATCAGACGATCGCATGCAACGACAACACCGTCGACGTCAGCGGGGTCTCGAACACGGTCGTGATCACCGGCCACTGCACAAGCCTCACGGTGTCCGGCGTGCAGAACGCGATCACGGTCGATGCCGTCGACACCATCGACGCCTCCGGCTTCAACAACAAGATCACGTATCACACGGGTTCGCCGAAGATCAGCAAGTCCGGCGCAGGGAACGTCGTGCAACAGGGCTGACAAATTCGGTTAAGTCGGCTCTTCCGAATCGTCGAGGACGCTGACCGCAATGCCGTACGGGAGGAAACGCACCTTGCGCTTCGGATCAACGTTGTTCTTGTTTGCCCGCAGCGCATCGAGCTCGCTGGCGTAGACCTCTTCGACGCGGGCGCCGCCGTCGGCGTCCACCGTGTAGATGGCCCACACCCCGTCACCGGCCTCGCCGGTGGTTTCCGGCCCGGGCCGCGAGCGCCGCGACAGGTCCTCGAACACCGCCGACCAGCCCGTTCGAGCGCCGGGACCCCCCAAGAACCTGCCGAGCCGATCGAAAGCGTCGCGCAGTCCCTCGCTGCCCTCCCGGATCACTCGATCCAAATCCTCGGGATCAAATCCGAACGCACCGTACTCGCCCACGCGACCTCCCTACCGCTCATACCGATATTGCCCAGTGTGCGCTCAGTCGACACCGTCCGCCACGCAGTTCGCTGAACGCCTAAGGCGCCGGCGCCTGCGGCGGCTGCGGCGGGGGCGGCGGGGTGATCGGGATCGGGACCGTGACGAACGGGAAGTGCAGGTACATCGTCATCGGCGGGCTCGCAGGCACCGCCGCGGGTGCGGGTGCCGGGGGCGGTGCGGCCGGGGGCGTCGCGACCGGGGTCGGGGCGGGCGCGGCTTGCGGCACCGGGGTCGGCGCCGGTGCGCGCGGGGCGGGTGCGCGATGCACCGGGGTGGCCGGAGGTGCGGCGGGCGCGGTGTAGGCGGGCGCGGGCGGCGGGGCGGCGACCGCCGTCGGGGCAGGCGGCGGGGGCGGCGCGGGCGGCGGCGAGCTGGGCGGCGGCAGCTGCGCCTGCGGCGGCGGGGACGGGACCTGCGCCGGGCTGGCAACACCGGCGCGCGGGTACTGCCGCGCAGCGGACGGCCGGTCAGCGGTCAACGAAAGCAGCAGCACCGCGGCCACGACGACGCAGATCGCGGCCAGCGCGCTCCCGACCACCAGGAAGGACGTCCTCCGCCGCGGTGAGCGCTCTTCTTCCTCGGCTTCGTGATCTAAGGCGCTGTAGGCGAGGTTCGCCGGCCCGAAAGCGCCGGGGCTCATCTCTCCCGTGGCCGGATCCAGCGCGTAGGCCAGCGCGGCCGTCGACGACGCGAACAGCGGCGCGTCCGCCGACGCCAGCGCCGCCCCCCTGGCCAGCGCCATGTCGGGCTCCTCGGGCGCGCTGACCTGAAGTGAAGTCACCGCCTCGAGTGCGGGTTTAATCGAGACGATGTCGGCTCCGCTGCCGATGAGGAACACGCCATCGGCCCGCGATCCCCGCGCATCCAGCCCGGCAACCATCGTCGCCAGCTGGGCCGCCCGCCGGGAGGCGCCCTGCCCGGCTTGCAACGGCTGCCGGTGCAGTTCCGCGATCGACCCGTCGGCGACCTCGACGACGGCCAACGTCGCATTCTTGGGCTCCACGAACAGCATGGCGATGCGCTCGTAGCCGATCGAGGAGCCCACCGTCTGGGCGAGCGCGGCCGCGGCCAGTAGCGGGGAGACCAGCATCACGCCGCCGAGGTCACGGACGGCGAGCTCGTCACGCAGCGCGCCGACCGCGGCGGGATCCGCGGGGCCAGTCCAGGTCACACCGATGGATGTCAGCCGGTGGCCGGCCTCGCCCGCGGCCTCGCGGGTACCCATGATCGCGGCAACCACCTGGCTGGCCACCTGATCGGCCGCAGCCACCTCAATGTGGTCCTCTTCCACGGTGGCACCGTCGGCGTTCTCGCCCTCGACAAGCAGCAGGCGGACCGTCGCGGGTGCCATCGATACCCCAAGTACGATGTCCACTTGCTCTCCGAAGCCCCCCAACGCGGATACATCAACGCTACCCGCGTGCGGCCGGCCTCGCTGCGATCAGAAGGGCCGCTCCGTTCAGTAGGAGCCAGAGCCCGAGAACGGGTTCTGCGAGTACCCGCCGCCACCCGGATATTGGGGATACTGCGGGGCCGGGTTCGCGGGAGCCTGATTCTTCGGCACGGGAACCGGTATCGGCACCGGCAGTAGCGGGACGTGGATCCACTCCGTCGTCATCGGCACGGTCGTGGTGGTCGTCGGCGGCGGCGGGGGTTCGGTCGTCGTCGCAGACGGCGGCGGAGGTGTCGTCGTCATGGCCGTCGTGGGCGGTGGCGGAGGAGGCGGTGTCCTGGTTACCACCGGCGGTGGAGGCGCGGTGGTTACCACCACCGGCGGCGGGGGTGGCGACGACGGCGGTGGCGGCGGTGGCGGCGGCTCACTGCTGGGGACCGGTGCGACGGTGGGGACCGGCGCGGCCGACGGGGGCGGTGGGACGGCGGTGGGCACCACAGAGCTGGGCGGCGGCGCCGGCCGGGGCGCGACGGTCGGAACGACGGGGGCCTGGCGGTTTTCTATGCCGGTCAACGTGTAGGCCACACCGCCGACCGCGGTCATCGCAACCAGGGCGCACAGGCCGACAACGAACTGCGACAACCGAAGCCGGCGCCACGCCCGTTCTCTGGGCGGGTCGATCACGTTCAGGCGCATCGACCAACCGGCGGCAACGTCGTCGTCGTAGGAATGCTCGGTAAACCGCGTCGGTACTTCGCCCCATTCGGTCTGCGACCAGGCCAACTCGCGATCCGTCATGGCATCGTGGTCGATGACCAGCACGTCGCCGGCCGGCAATTCGATGGCGCCGCTACCGGCGGCCGCCATGAACAGGCCGATGGACGACCGCGTCCGCATATCCAGCTTTTCACCACGCGACGCCAGCGCCAACGCGCCGGCCGCCGCCGCAAGCGAGGGCTGGGATACGGTCAGGACCGATGTTCGGCCGTGCCTCGAAAGCCGTTGCGTGACAAGTGGAATGCTGGCGCCTCCACCGACCGCGACCACCGCCGCAAGATCCGCCCAGGTCTTCTTGTTGCGCCTCAGCATCTCGTCGAATGAGTAGAGGAAACTGTTCAGCCGGTCCTGTATCAGGTCTTCGAGCTCGTCTCGAGTCACCGTCATGCTGCACCGGCGCCCCCCGAGCTCACCGGCCAATTCGGTTGCGGTGTCGGTGGACAACCGCTCTTTGGCGGCGCGGCACTGGTCCCTGAGCTGGCCGAGTTGTCCGACGCCGGCGGTGCTGGCCGGGTCGATGCCGCTGCCGTGGCCCAGTTCCTCGAAGACCCGCAGCAGCAACGCCTGATCGATCTCGTCACCGGAAAAGTCGGTGCAACGCATTGTGGCGCTGATGGGTTCGAAATCGCTTGCGGCCTCGAGCAAGGTGGCAGAGGTACCACCGCCGCCGAAGTTGAGCACACCGAACACGCCTTCGTCGGGTAGGTCAAGCTCGGAGTTGGCGGCCGTCAACGATGCGACCGCGTCCGAGACCAGGCGCGGTGCCATGCCGCTGCGGACGAAGCCCACGTGCGTGCGTAAGCCGTTGCGCAGCGCCTGTATCTTTGCCGGTTTCCAGTGCGCCGGAACGGCAATCGCTATCTCCGACGAACCCGAATCGGCACCGGCGGCAACCACCATCGCGTCCAGCGCCTCGACCATCAACAGATCGGGGTCGTGACTGGATCCGTCGCCAGACACCAGCGCCACGGAGTCGCCGATGCGCTCGACAAAGCCGCTCATCGGCATTCCGGGCTCAATCATGCCCGGATCCTCCGCGGACACACCGACTTTCGGTGCGCAATGCGGATACAGCGTCAGGACAGCCCGGTGAGCAACCGGCGGACTGCCGTCACGAGCCGCGACCAGGTTCGTGGTCCCGATCGACAACCCAAGAGGGTCGTACATAGAGCGGATACCTTCGTCTACAGGGGTCGGTGGCCAGCGTTAACCATAACGGCAGACACGCTGAAAGCCGATGGGTTGCAATACCATTGGTATACGGCCGATGCGCTTGTGTCACCGAAGCGGTACCAAATACCCCTTGACAAATACGCGTTGATCGCGTCGGGCTCACACCACGGTCAGCGGCAGCGAACGCCTCGGCTCGAACTGGAAGGTCGATCCCCCGCTGACCTTGGCCACCGATACCTCCGACAATTCGGCCGCCGGAGAATCGGTTTCAACCAGCTCGGCGGTCCACTCGGTGTCCGTCCCGCTGACCCGAACGTCGATGCACGGGTCCACGGCGGTGGCGATCGCCTGCAGCGGCTGCACCGATTCGGGTGAGCACAGGGCTATCCAGGCGTCGTCGTGGTGGGCCGGCGACCGGTGCACGGTCAGCCGGTTGTCCGCCATTTCGGCCAGCACATAGCCGACGGGGTTGAGCAGCGGATGCAACTCGAGGACTCGCATTGCTCCGTCGATCCCGCTGGGCAACCCCAGCGCGCGGTGGATCCGCTCGGCGGCCAGCCCGGCCACGCCGGTCAGTCCGCGAGTGCAGATCGAGACGGCTTCGGCGTCGTCGGCGGCACGTGCGCGCACCGCGATCGCGAAGGATAGATACAGCAGGTGCATTTGCAGGCAGACCTCGTCGGCCATCCGGACCAGCGCCGAGTGCGAGTAGGCGTCGAAGTCGAAGTCGGACAGCACCGGACCCGAGTAATCCGCCTTGCCTTCCTCGGCTGGATCGATTGGATCGAGTTCCCATGTCGCGGCCCGGGTTTGGCGAACGATGTCCAGTGCCGGAATGCTCTGGGCCTCGGGGTAGGACTCGTCGATGATGACGGTCCACGCACAGTGCGGGTGCCTATCCGCCGGAGTGCGGGGCGGCCGGTGGATGGGCCGCACCTGGGCGCGCGCATTGGTGGCCACCGCGGTGGCATCGAAGGTCGGGTCCTCGATGGTGTGGCACATCCCGAACACGTACTTCTCGCCCATCGGCTCGACGTCGAGCAGCGCGCCGCAGTGGTCGAGATGGAACTCCCCGTGCCAGCGGTCGTGGATGGTGTACCGGAAATCCATGAATTGCGGTGGGGCGCCGATGTCGAGCTGCAGGCCCTTGAAGATGGTGGGCACGTCGTTGCCCTCGAAATTGAGCGCACGTTGCATCCGCCTGGTGTAGATGGGGCTGGCCCCAGCCCACTCCTCGATGGCGATCTGCACCATTTCCTCGCGCCCGAACGAACTGATACACCAGGCCATCGCGGACCGATCGATCATCTGCCCGATCAGCAGCAGTTCGGGCACCAGGACGGCGAGCTCGGAACGGGACAGCCGCGCGTATCGGGATTGGGTCACCCGCCAAAAATAAACTCGACTATGTTATAAAGTCAACAATGAAGTCGATCGGGTCCGTGACTCCCACGAGGCGCACCAGCGCGCCGCGCAAACGCGGCGATGACACTCGCGCGAAGATCATCGACGAGACCGTCCGCTGCATCACGGAGGAAGGATTCGCCGCCGCCACCGCCAAGCACGTGGCCGAACGCGCCGGCGTGACATGGGGAGTCATCCAGTACCACTTCGGCGACCGCAACGGCCTGTTGATGGCCGTTGTCGACGACGGCGTGGCCAGGCTGGTGGACAGCCTGTCGTCGGCCGACGTCAGCGAACTACCGCTGCGCGAGCGCATCGAGGTCGTCGTCGACATCGCCTGGAGCTGCTACAGCAGCCCAACGTCGATGGCGGCCTTCGAGATTCTGCGGGCCACCCGCGGCGGCCTGGGCGAGTCCTCGCGACGCCATCTGCTCGAAATGAACTCCGCGATCGGCCAGCTGGGCCGGCTGATAACCGAGGACCCGGTCAATGCTGGTGTGGCCGAGGTGATTTGGGCCACGCTGCGGGGTGTGGTGCTGGCACAGATGATCACCGGGACCGATATCGACTGGAGCCGGGAGCGACGCGCGCTGATCGACATGGTCACCCGTGTGCTGCAATGACGGGATGACCCCCCAAGATTTCGCCGACATCGAAGCCATCAAGCAGGTCAAGTACCGATACATGCGTGCGCTGGACACCAAGCACTGGGACGAGTACGCCGACACGCTGGCCGAGGACATCAGGGCCGACTACGGCCCGTCGATCGGCAATGAATTGCACTTCACCAACCGCACCGAGCTGGTGGACTACATGCGCTCGGCGCTCGGCCCGAACGTCATCACCGAACACCGGGTGACCCATCCCGAGATCACCGTGACCGGCGATGCCGCATCGGGCACCTGGTACCTGCAGGACCGCGTCATCGTGGCGGAGTTCGATTTCATGCTGATCGGCGCCGCGTTCTATCGCGACCAATACCGGCGCACCGACGACGGCTGGAAGATCAGCGTCACCGGCTACGACAGAACCTACGACGCGACGATGTCGTTGGCGGGCATGGACTTTAAGATCAAGCCCGGCCGCGCCCTGGCTACTTCGTAATCGCGATCACCGCGCCGGGCTGCAGCCAGCGCATGATCTGCACCAGGGTTGCGTCGTCGATCGCCACGCACCCCTCGGTGGGCCCGCCGTCAGTGGTGTGAAAGAAGAACGCTGCCCCGCCGCCGGGAACCTTGTTCTTGTTGACGCCCATCACCACCGCGTGCTTGTACTGCGGGATATCGAGGTTCTCGCTCGCAGCCGTGCTGAACGGGCACTGCGACTTCTGGCATATCTGCATGCTGTTGAAGGTGGGGCTGTGGTCGTCGCCGCTCCACCAGTGGTTGGACCCGACTTGCGTATACGGCAGTCCGGTACCGGGATTCGGCGCGGTGCCGAACGCGGAATCCAGGGTGTAGACCCCCATCGGGGTGGCCGGCACCTCGCTCTTGGCCTGCGGCGCCATGCCCGCCGAACCGACGTGGGTGGGAATCCCGGTCTTCAGCGTCTGCCAGCCGGCCGTAGTGCGCTGATAGATGTCCATTTGCGCGTTAGACCCGCCGGTACTGATTACCGAAACCACTTGCGTGGCATTGCCAACCGAGTTTGCGAACCATGGGGCGGCTGCGTCGCTCTCCGGAGCCAGCGCGACCGACGCCCACCCCAGGGCGACAGCGCACAGCAGAGCTATCAGTCCGCGCATACGGTTTTATCGTCAGGCGGCGCCACCCCGGGGTCAAGTAAAGCTTTAGACCCGGTTAGGTCACTGCACCGTGATGCTCGCGACCATACTGGCCTCTGGCGGTCTTCGTTCGCAAGTTGTTCGGAATCGGCAAGCTTCCCGCCGACCTGCGCGCTCAGGTCGAAGCGGAGGGACTCATCTATCTCGCCGAGTATGTCGCGGTCACCCGGCGGTTCAGCGGCGTCATCCCCGGGCTGCGGGCCTCGCACAGTGTCGGCAGCTACGTGGGTTCGCTGGCGTTCACCTCACAGCGGGTGCTGGGGACGCTGTCGGTGGTCCCGAAGCTGGCCGGCCGGGCCATCGACGTGCGCTGGGATGAGGCGCAGACCGGCGCCGCGAAGGCCGAGATCTCATCGACGGGCCTGCAACTCGAGCTCGACGTCGCCGATGTCGATCCGAAGTTCAGCGGCCAGCTGTCGCTGCACTACAAAGACGCCATCCCCGACGAGGTGCTGACCGGGCTGCCGCGCCGCTCACTGGCCTTCGATGTGCCGCCGGAATATGTCTTCCGCGGTCGGCGTCACTTATAGCCCGTGATCGTGATCCGCGGCCAGGGCGGTTGACGCAGCACCGCCAGGCTGCCTAGCACCGCCGCCAGCAGGCCGGTGAGCACCCCGATCAGCGCCACCCGGTTGGTATCGACGGCCGGCACCCAGTACGCGTCATCTCCCTGGACGACGAACACGCCGACGGGCCGCTCGACCGGGATCACGGTGACGCCGTCCGGCGTCACATACGGCTCTCCGAAGACGTGCCGCACGTTGCGGTCGGTAGGCAGGTCGTCGAACACTTCGGGAAACTTCACCCGCATCACGCTAATGGCAACGTCGAGTTTCTAGAGGCTTTCTAGGATGGCCCTGTGGCCGACCACGTGTTCACCGCACAAGAACGCCGGGCCGTGTATCGGGTGATTTCCGAACGCCGCGACATGCGCAGATTTGTGCTCGGCGGTGTGGTGCCCGAGGATGTGCTGGCGCGCTTGTTGCAAGCCGCGCACGCCGCTCCGAGCGTCGGTTTGATGCAGCCGTGGCGCTTCATCCGGATCACCGATCAGGCGCTCCGCGAACGCATCCACGCCCTGGTCGATGACGAGCGCGCACGCACCGCACAGGCGTTGGGTCCGCGCGGCGAGGAATTTCTGCGGCTCAAGGTCGAGGGCATTCTCGAATGCGCCGAGCTGTTGGTGGTGGCCCTGTGCGACGACCGCGACCGGCACGTCTTCGGCCGGCGCACGCTGCCGCAGATGGACCTCGCGTCGGTGTCCTGCGCGATCCAGAACCTGTGGCTCGCGGCTCGGTCGGAAGGCCTCGGCATGGGCTGGGTGTCCCTGTTCGACCCGCGACGGCTGGCCGACCTGCTGGCAATGCCGGGCGATGCCGAGCCGGTGGCCGTCCTGTGCCTGGGTCCGGTACCCGAGTTTCCGGATCGGCCGGCCCTGGAATTGGACGGCTGGGCCTTCGCGCGACCGCTGGCGGAATTCGTCTCCGAGAACAGCTGGGGTCAGCCGGCGCCCGGCCAGCCCGCCGAAGCGGCCGGCGCGGGAATGCCCACCACCATGCCGTCCCAGCCGGAATAATCCTTCAAACGCTGCGGCCCGGGCCAGTGCGCGGCGACCACGAAGAGGGTCGAGCCGTCCGGCCCGCCGAGCATGCACGCGAAGGCGCCGCGATCGAGTTGGACACGGTCGGCGACCTCGCCGCCCTCGGCGACCCGCACGCAGCAGCAGTCACCCACGTCGGCGTACCACACGGCCCCGTCGCGGTCCAGGCAGATGCCGTCGGGTGAGTGCGAACCCAGGTCCGCCCAGATCCGGCGATTCGACAGTGCACCGTCGGCGCCGATGTCGAAGGCCGTCAGCCGATGCCGGTACGACTCGGCGACGATGAGCGTGGCGTTGTCCGCGGTGACGGCCATCCCGTTGGGGAACGCCAGGTCGTCGGCGACCACCCGGGCGCGTCCCTCGTTGACCCCATTACTCACCAAGGCAACAAACCCCGGCGCGCGGTCGCCGGCGGGCGGCCTCGCAGCGAAGTCGAAATTCACGTTGTTGACGTAGGCGTTGCCACGGCCATCGATCACGATGTCGTTGCACCGGTGCTGCGACAGCGGCGACAGGTCGGCATAGCGGATCAGCGTGCCGTCCCCCGACAGCCGAAGCAGCGCATGCCGGGTACTCGACGTCAGTACCAAACCCTCGTTTGCTGGCAGGTGCGGCAGGAAGTCGAAACAGAGCGGCAACGACTCGTGCTCAACCACGATCTGGACGCCACCCGCGGGGTCGATCGCGCGGATCAGCCCGGCCGTCCAATCCGCCACCCACAGCCGCCCGTCGCGCCAACGCGGCGACTCCAGCAGACCCAGACCGGTGATCAGCTTGTCCATACCTCACCAGTTATCACAGGCAACGCGCATTCGGCTGCGGTATCGTCGCCGATCGGGGTGACGGTGATGACGGAGATGGTGTGGCAGCGGTTCGACAAGACAACAACAAATTAGAAAATGTGCTGATCGTGCACTGGCACGATCTGGGACGCCAACTCGGAGCCTACGGTCACCCGGACGTCGTCAGCCCGCAGCTGGACCGGCTCGCCGCCGAGGGCATCTTGTTCACCAGGGCCCATGCCACCGCGCCGCTGTGCTCACCGTCGCGGGGGTCGCTGTTCACCGGCCGCTACCCGCAAAGCAACGGGCTGGTCGGGCTGGCTCACCACGGCTGGGAATACCGCTCCGGAGTGCGCACCCTTCCGCACCTGTTATCCGAAAACGGTTGGTACTCAGCTCTTTTCGGTATGCAGCACGAGACGTCCTTCCCGCAACGACTGGGCTACGACGAATTCGACGTGTCCAACTCCTACTGCGAGTACGTCGCCGACAAGGCCCAGCGGTGGCTGCGGGAGGAAGCCCCCGCTCGTTCCGGACAACCATTCCTGTTGACGGCCGGGTTCTTCGAAGTCCACCGGCCCTACCCGCCGGAGCGCTACCAAGCCGCCGACACCGCGGCCCTCGAGCTGCCTGACTACCTGCCCGATACGCCCGAAGTACGCGAGGACTGGGCCGCCTTCTACGGGTCCATCACCACCGCGGACGCAGCGGTCGGTCGGCTGCTGGACGCGCTGGCCGAGACGGGACTGGACGCCACCACCTGGGTGGTCTTCCTCACCGATCACGGCCCGGCGTTCCCGCGCGCGAAATCCACGCTGTACGACGCCGGAACCGGCATCGCGATGCTCCTGCGCCCGCCCACCAACCGGGCGGTGCCTCCGCGCGTCTACGACGAACTGTTCAGCGGTGTCGACCTGGTCCCCACGCTGCTAGAGCTGCTGGGCATCGACGTGCCGACAGACATCGAAGGCGTGTCACACGCGCACAGCCTGCTGGCGCCGGACACCGACACCGATCCGGTGCGCGATCACGTGTACACCGCGAAGACCTATCACGACGCCTTCGATCCCATTCGGGCCATCCGCACAAAGGCATACAGCTACATCGAGAACTATGTGCCCCGCCCGCTGCTGGACCTGCCGTGGGACATCGAGGAGAGCCCGTCCGGCCTGGCCGTCGCGCCCTCAGCCAAGTCGCCGCGCCCGCAGCGCGAGCTCTACGATCTGCGCGCGGACCCGACCGAGACCAAGAACCTGCTCGCCGATGACCACAGCCGCGACATCGCTGCGGTCGCCGCCGATCTGGCCGCCCGGCTGCAGGACTGGCGCCACCGCACCGGCGACGTGATCCCGTCGGAGTTCACCGGCACCCGCGTCGCGACGCGCTACGCCGAAACGTATCTGCGTATCCATCACACGCCGCCGACGAGCCGGTCGGCGCTTGCCGTCGACCGCGGCATCGAGGAGTGAGTTCGCCGACCGAAAGCCCTTCCGGTCACCGTGAAGGTAATTAGGCTCATTTGGTGCCCTGTCCTGCGACGTCGTATCTGGTGGTCGCCACCCAGCGCAGCGGTAGCACCCTGCTGGTGGAGTCGCTGCGTGCGACCGGATGCGCCGGGGAACCACAAGAGTTCTTCCAATACCTGCCGGACACCGGAATGGCGCCGCAGCCGCGGGAGTGGTTTGCCGGCGTCGACGACGAGTCGATCTTGCGATTACTCGATCCGCTGGAGAACCGCGGTACGCCGGAAACCGCGACGCCGGTTGCCTGGCGGGAGCACATCCGCAATTCCGGCCGCACACCCAACGGTATCTGGGGCGGCAAGTTGATGTGGAACCAGACGGCGCTGTTGCAGGAGCGGGCGTCGCACCTACCGGACTGCTCCGGCGACGGCCTGCGCGCGGCGATCCGCGATGTGATCGGCAGCGAGCCGGTGTACGTGCACGTCTACCGGCCGGACGTGGTGTCGCAGGCGGTGTCGTTCTGGCGCGCCGTGCAGACCCGGGTGTGGCGCGGTCATCCGGACCCCGAACGCGACTCGCAAGCCGTCTACCACGCCGGCGCCATCGCACACATCGTCAAGAACCTGTGCGATCAGGAAGACAGCTGGCGTGCCTGGTTCGCCGCGGAGTCGATCACGCCGATCGACATCTCGTACCCGGTGTTGTGGCGCAATCTCACCGCGATCGTTGGCCGCGTTCTCGAGGCACTCGGGCAGGATCCGCTGCTCGCGCCGCCGCCGGCGCTGGAACGGCAGGCCGATCAGCGCTCCGACGACTGGGTCGTCCGCTACCGCGCGGAGGCGCCCCGGCTGGGGCTACCCACCTAGTGACGGTCGCAAGCGCGGCGCAGCCGGGCGCAGCGGGCCGTCACCATCAGCCTGAGCGTGACGGTCGCAAGCGCGGCGCAGCCGGGCGCAGCGGGCCGTCACCATCAGCCTGAGCGTGACGGTCGCAAGCGCGGCGCAGCCGGGCGCAGCGGGCCGTCACCATCAGCCCGAGCGGCGGGCGCCGCCGACTTCGGCGACGACGAACACCCGCCGGAACGGAAAGATCGTCGTTCCGTCGGCCCGCGGCGGATAGGCATCGTCGAGCAGCGGGATCAGTTCTTGGCGAAACTGCTCCCAGCCTCGATCGTCGAGCCGCTCGCGCACCGGCACCAGTGCGGTCCCGGTGATCCACTCCAGCACCGGGTTCTCGCCGGTCAGCTGGTGCAGGTACGTCGTCTCCCAGACATCGACGCGACACCCGGCGTCCAACAGCAGGTTGGCGTACTGCGCTGGCGGATGGACCACCGCTCCGACTCGAAACGGTATGTCCGCCATGACCTTTGCGTACGGTTCGCGACGGGCCAACGCGCGCACCGTGGCGTGTGACGGCGTCTCGAAGTTGCCCGGGAGCTGAACGGCGATCCACGATCCCGGCGTCAGCTCGCCGGCCCACCGGACCAACAGGTCGGCGTGCTCAGGCACCCAGTGCAACGCCGCATTGCTGACCACCACGTCGGTATCAGGCTTGGGCTTCCAGTCGCGCAAGTCGGCGGTGCTGGCATCGATCCCGCGCTCGCGGGCGGCGGCCACCATCTCCGGCGAGCTGTCCAGCGCCTCGATCACCGCGCCGGGCCAACGCTTGGCCAGGTACTTGGTCAGGTGACCCGGCCCGCATCCGAGGTCGACCACCCGGCGTGCGCGCTCGGCACCCACCCGCGACACCAAGTCATGGAAGGGGCGGCCACGATGGTCGGCAAACGCCAGGTAGACGTCGGGATCCCACATTTCGATCCTCCTGATCAACACCGTCGCTGTCCGCTGATATAGACAAACCGTATTACGCCCGGTTATTTGGCGTTGGCGGGATACCATCGGCTATGTCCGAGATGCCTGTTCTGGGTGCGCAGGGTTCAGACGTACCGGCCGACGCCGAGGGATTGCCTTCACGCTCAGCCCTGTCGCCCCGTCAGCGCGTGATTGTCGACGTCTCCGCGATCGGCGATCTCGTGGGACGAACCGTCGCCGCGTCACTACTCTCCGCGACGGTGGCGCCGGCCGTTGTCGTCAACGCGATGCGCCACCCCGGCGGCGAGCGCAGCAATTTAGCCTTCTACGGCGAGCTGGCGGCCGAGCACGATACGGCGAAGTCGTTTCCTGCTCCCACCGAATTACCCCGCGTCCGGTCGCGGCGGGCCAGCCCGCTCGCGGAGTGGGTCGCGAACGGGACGGTCGACAACATCTCGTTCCGCAGCAGCTTCACCGCCATCAATCCCGCGATGCGAAAGACTTGGAGCGCATTCACCTCCAACAACATCGTCCATGCGCAGCACTGGCGCCATGGTGACGGACCACGCCCGACGCTGTGCGTCATCCACGGCTTCATGGGCTCGTCCTACCTGCTCAACGGCGTGTTCTTTTCGCTGCCGTGGTACTACCGCTCGGGCTACGACGTACTGCTGTACACGTTGCCGTTTCACGGCCGACGGACCGAAAGGCTCACTCATTACAGCGGTTTCGGCTACTTCGCCTACGGACTCGGCGGTTTCGCCGAGTCGATGGCCCAGGCCGTGCACGACTTTCGTTCCATCGTGGATTATCTGCGCGACACCGGTGTGCAACGCGTCGCACTGACCGGGATTTCGCTGGGCGGTTACACCTCCGCGCTGCTGGCGTCGATCGAAGACCGGCTCGAGGCGGTGATCCCCAACTGTCCCGTCGTCATCCCAGCGAAGTTGTTCGACGAGTGGTTCCCCGCCAACGTAATGGTCAAGCTGGGTCTTCGGCTCGCCAACATCAACCGCGACGAGTTCAACGCCGGGATCTCCTATCACTGCCCGCTGAACTATGCGCCGGCGATCCCCAAGGACCGCCGGATGATCATCACCGGCTTGGGCGATCGGCTGGCTCCGCCGGACCAGGCCGTAAAGCTTTGGGAGCATTGGGATCGCTGCGCGCTGCACTGGTTCCCCGGCAGTCACGGGTTGCATGTGAGTCAGCTGGACTACCTGCGGCGGATGACGTCGTTCCTTCAGGGGGTCATGTTCTAGCCGCTTCAGTCAGCGGTGCCCGATGGGCCCCGGCGACCGGAGTGGGCCAGTCCAGCCGACTGAGCAGATCGTCGGGCACACTCGTGTGTCCGCCGAGCCGCTCGGTGGACAACAGATCCAATGCCGCCAACGCCGGCCATTGGTTTCCGCGCTGCGGGGTCACGCCGGGCAACGGCGCCGCTGCCGGTGGCGGCGCATCGGTCAGCAGGGCGCAGGCGACCGCGACCGTGTGGCTTGTTCCCGATCCCCCCACGCCGGCAATCTCCAGCGCGGTCCACGTCTCGAGTGCCGGCTGCGACAGGATCGCGTCGAGGCTACCCCGGAAGCGCGTCATCCGCGCTGACCCGGTATGCCGCAAGGTAACCCGAGCCGGCTTGCACTGCGCGCCATGATTCGCGACCTGCCGAGTCGAGCAGCCTGGGAACGACGTCGGGCCCGGAAACAATTGCCTCCCAGCCGATCTCGCGCAGGTGGTCGGCGAGCCGGCGCACGGCGACCTGAGTGGTCTCATGCAACGGTATGCGCGACGAGCGGGCCCGCAGTGCCGCCAGGTTGTCGGCGGCCGATACGGTCAGCCCGATCCAGGTCTGGCAGGCGTCGGATGCGTTGGTGCGGCTGGTGATTCGGATCGTGTCGGCGCGAATGCCGTAGCAGTTCAGATACCCGGCGATCAGCGGCAGTGGGAGCACGTCCTGGTCACCGGTCGGCGGACCGAGCCGCAGCAGCGCGGTGGTCCGCGCCGGCTGCCTGGTTTCGGGGCTCGGGCCTTTACTCCGACGCGTCATCGCCAGGCGGCGGTGCAGAATCGTCGTGAAATGCAGCCCACCCCACCCGCCGAACAACAGGATGACCACGGCGACGGCGATGCCCAGCACCCATTGGTCGCGGGGCGAGCGCCAGGGGTAGGCCATCACCGCGGGCGCCACGGCCAACAGCGCCAGGGTTATCCGGCCGCTTCCCGGCCACGGGACAGGTCGGCTCATCGGGTGTACTCCTTTCGCTGGCGCGCGGCAATTGCGGTCGTCGCCGCGACCGCCCCGACAACCAGGGCCAGCACGGCGGTCCCGACGAACGCCACGGTCCGCGGGGTGTTGTCCTTCGGTGCCGGCGCCGGCGGAACCGCGACCGGCTTCGCCTGCGCGACAGGGGCTTCCGGGCTCGGGGGCAGCTGCCAGGTCAGGGCCGCCACCGGGTCCACGATGCCGGCGCCCACGACGTCGGAGGGCGCCCGGGCACCGTTGTGCGCGGTCGCGGTGATCCGGCGCACCACCTGCGTGGCGGTCAGCGCCGGGTACTTGCTGCGGACCAGCGCCGCGACTCCCGACACATAGCCGGCCGCGTAGCTGGTGCCGCTGAGAGCGATCTGTTGGTTGTGGTCGTTTGGCAGCCCGTTGGCCAGGCCGCCGCCGTCGCGGTTGCTCACCGACGAGATGTTTTCGCCGGGCGCGGCGACACCCACCCACGGCCCGGCCATGGTGAATTTCGACGGCTGCCCCTCCGGCGTCAGCGATGCCGTCGAGAGCACATAAGGCTGCCACCACGATGGGCTGGAGATTGACGTGACGCCGGCCCAGTTGCGCGGATCGTCGGGACGAGCCAAATCGGTCAGCGGATTTGACTCGCACGACGTTCCGCCGGCCAGCGATCCGGTCGGCCCGGTGTTGCCCGCGGCCGCCACGATCACCGCGTCCTTGTCCACTGCCGCGTATCGGACCGCCGCACCCAGCGCAGCCTGGTCGACGGGCCGATCGGCGGGCAGGCAGGTTACCGCGGAGATGTTGATCACCCGGGCGCCGAGATCGGCCGCATGGACGATGGCCCGGCTGAGGGTGGCCACCTCGAGTGAGGCCTGCGCAAGCGCCGGATCGCCGCCCGGCGTCCGAGGCGAGAACTTGGCCGATGTCACCCTGATGGACAGCAGCCGCGCGCCCGGCGCGACCCCCGAGAAGCCGTCATCGGAAGGCTGGCCGGCGATGATTCCGGCGACCAGGGTTCCGTGCCCGTCGCAGTCGGTCAGGCCGTCCGTCGACTCGACAAAGTCACCGCCGGGGTCGACGTTCGGTAGGCGCGAACTGGGCCGCGTCCCGGTGTCGAGGACGGCCACCAGCTGGCCGTCGCCGCGGGAGAACTGCCACGCCGCAGGAAGATTCAGCACCGCCTGGCCGGGCGTCGTCGCGCCGGGATCGCTGCCCGGGACGATTCCGGTGACACTGCACGGGCCGCGTTGCTCCATCGGCTGCACGGGCCCCGGGGCTCCGCTCGGCGGCGGCACGCCGGGGTCGACCACCGGCTGGCCGATCGCCCACGCCGCCGGAGCCATGCCCAGTCCGGCAGCGAGAGCCGCTGTCAGACAGGCTGTTACGGCGCGCATCATCGATTGAGCACCCAGGTGAACAAACCGACCAGATAGGCCATGACGGGGATCAGCGACGCATCGAGGCCGGCGGCGACAAAGCCCAGCAGGCGGCGCAGGGGCAGCGAATAGCTCTCCGGCGACGCGATGCGCGGGTTCAGCGCTACCACGATCCACACCGACAGCAGAGCGATGAGCACCAGCGCCGCCCCGAACGCGACGACGTAGCGGCCCGTCGAGGCGTAGAGCACCAGCAGGACACCGGTCGCCAGGTAGGGCTGAGCAAGAAGCCACGCCTTGCACGCGGCCGAAGCCCACACCCGCGCACGCAGCACGGCCGTGACGGCGGTGGCGGCCACCACATACCAACCCACCACGCTGAGCGCCTCGGGGCGCAATGCGATCGCCACCGAGCCGAGGACGCTGAGCAGCACGGCGGCCGCGATCAATCCGCTCTGGTGGGCGTCGCCGATACGCACCCGCCGCGGCAGATCCTCGAGCACCCGCAACGATGGCGCCGACGGCGTGGGGTCGCCCGGTGCAGGGATGACGGGCAGCGGGAAGCGTGCCCACAACGCCGACAGGTGCGCCGCCTCGATGGTGACCAGCAAGGCCGCCACGATCAGCCCGCAGCCGATGGCCAATATCGGTAGCTGCCAGAGCAACTCGGCACCGGCCGCCAACGCCACGGCGGCACCGACCACCGCAACCGCGGTGAAGAAGCCCACCACCCGCTCGCGCTCGGGGGCGGGGATGATAAGCACTACCAGCGACCATGCGGTGGCCCCGGCGGCGGCGAGCAGCAGCTGCGCCGGCCCGAACCGCCCGGGCACCTCCAGCGCCAATACCGCGGCGATCGGCACCAGCGCCGTGATCGACAGCGCTTGGGCGGCGCGCGCCGATCGGGATCCGATCAGCAGACCCGTCACGGCAACGAGTACCGCGATCGCTGCGACCGCGAGCAGTCCGGTCAGCGCGCCGGTGGCCGCCCGATAGGTGACCCCCAGACCCGTCGCCAACAGGGCCACGACGATCGCCGCGGCCAGCGCACCGCGCTGGATATGCGCTGTGCCCCAGGGCTTGCGCCGCGAGGTCGAGAAGATCATCGCGGCGTCGGCGATGTCCTCGACAATGCCGGGCGCGGCCGGGCCGGTGGGCACCGAACGCAACGCCAGCAGGTCACCGTCGACGACACCGACGGTGTCCAGGCTGGCGTCCAGGCTGAATGGCGCGCCGCCGATGGGCGCCAGGCTCAGCTGGGAGGCCACGCCGGCAGCGGTGTCAGCGTCTCCGTTGGAGGCGGCGGGGGCCGCCAGACGCTGAACCGCGGGCAGTATTTCGCGCAGCGGCAACTCCGCGGGCAGGGCCATCTCCGTCAGCCTGGTGTCGGTGAGGATGGCTATGCGCACGATCGGCATCACGGCGCCGGACGTCACCGGACGCTCCAATCCTGGGGCATGGTGTTTCTCTTTCTATCTGGTTCTATCTTCGGTTACATCGCTTGGGCAGAAAAGTCTCGGGCCAGCCGCTGGCTCGAGAACCATTGGCCGTCCGGCAAATTGGCGGTCAGCTGTTCGATCGCGACCGCGATGGCAAAGGGTGTCCCGGGGCTGAACGTCGACACCCACTCGCCGTCGAATGCGCACGACGGGCTGACCAGCACCCGGCCCGCGGCTGTGTCGACGATGCTCATCCCCACCTCGGTGGTGGCGTGCCGCCCGTCGCGGTGACAGCCGGCGACGATCTCGACGTAGCTGCGCGGGCCGGAGAACACCGCCTCCACCACCGGTCGCGCCGACGCCGGGATCCCCAGGTAGTCAAGGACTTCGGAGAGCGGCGTGCCCCCGCGCAGCCGCTCGTCGGCCCGGGCTCCGACCCGCGTCGGCATGCTGAACTCGTCGAACCGCGCCGGCGGCCGCTGGGCCAGCCCGACACAGAGGACGGGAACCAGCGCCCGCGGATCGTCGACATCGATTGCGGTGAAAGTGATCAGCTGCGCGCTGCGCAGCGCGACCACCGTCTTGGCGGCTCGCTGGGCGACGATGCCGCGCAGCAGCTCGCCGGCACCGGTGGCCGAGCTGGGACCTAAGTAACGCAGGTCTAGCCACCGGTCCGGAAAGCACACCACTCTGATCCAGTCGGCGACCGCCGAATTGATCCCTCCGCAGTTCGAGGTGTCCGGCTCCAAGAGACCCATCCGGATCAGGTCGGCCTTTTGACGTTCGAGGAACGCGTCCCGCTGCGCGGCATCGCAGTAGGGCGGGGTGATCGCCAGCACCCACGGGAAGCTGCCCGCCCCAATGGTTTCGGCGATGAACCACGCGTGATCGACCGTCAACTCGACGGCGTTGGGTGCCCCGTTCATTTATGGTCGTCTAGGCACGAACTAGCCGCCCCATTTGGCGGCTTCGGCGGCGTCGCGGGCGTACATCGCCAACGTGTTGGATTCGTGAGTGCTGGACATCGCCTGGTAGGCCCGCACCAGCTGCTCCATGGCCTCGTTCCACTGCGCCTGCCAGACCTGATAGGTCATACCCGTATCGCCTTGCCAGGCATTGGACAGCGCGGCCTGTTCGCTGGCGATATCGGCGCCCAGCCCCTGCAACGTGCCGGCGTAGCCCGACATGTCCCCGGCGTGGGCGAGCATCGCCGGGTAGTTGTACATAATCTGCGACATCACAAGTCCTTTCGCGGTTGTACCGGATCAGAATCCGGTGTAGGTCGACGCCGCGGCGGCATCGGCGGCCACGTAGGTGCCGGCGGCGTCCCCGAGGTTGGCCTGGGCGATATCCAGCAGGGTGTTGATCTTTGCGGCGACCGCTACGAAGCGGGCGTGGGAGGCCTGAAATGCCGCAGACGCCTCGCCGACGTGGAATCCCTGCGCCGACAGTGCTTCCTGCTCGGCCTGGCTGATGGTGCTGCGCATCAATGCCGCCTTGGTGGAAAACGCCGCCTGCGCGGCCACCAGTTGCGGGATGTGAGCATCTAGAAGACTCATAATATGTTCTCTCCCTTCGAATTTCGGTTACTCACTAGCACGCTGCGAACTATCCTGTTAACCGTCCGCACCCCCTCTCCCCGGTTCCCAGGTGCGTGGCGCCACCGGCATCCGTGGGCCGCCGCCGAACTCATCGCCGGCCAGCATGGTCAGCCCCGCCGCCTGCGTCACCGCCGCTTTGCGCGCCGTTCCGGCGAAGCCCAGCCCGCCGGCCCCATGATCGGAAGCCTGCGTGCCGTAGTCGGGTGCGACGCCGACGTCGGAGTCCATGTCCACGTATTCGTCGGCGTGATCGTGGATCGCGGCCCGCCGGCGCCGGTGCGCCCGCGCCCGCGCACTGGTTGCGATCGCTGCCCCGGCGGCCGGGATCCTCACCGCGGGCGCCTTGACGCCAGTCCGGCCACCGAGCGTCGGCCCGACGCTAGGCCCCCAATCATCAATGCCGCTAATGACATAGCCGAGGCCGGGCGTCGTCGGAGCCGTCAGCGCGGTGCCGGCCGGAGCCCCGGTTGCCGTCGCCGGGGACCCCGGCGCCGTGGTGGGAGTCGTCGTGGGCGAGGTGAGGGTGGCGGCGGGCCAGCTGTGCTGCTCGGCACCGGCCGCAACGGGCGCGGCGGGACCGAAGTCGGGCATCACATCCAGTTGGATGAGACCGAGTAGACCGAGCATCGCAACTCCGGAGGCAAGCAACGACGGCGCCCACAGGGGCGAACTCAGGATGACCCCCCACAGGCCATATCCAACCGGCTCCCAGAACGCCTGATACGCGAGGTTGAAGAGCAACGGCCCCCACGTCACCAAGGCTTGCGCCGGGTTGGTCGCGAAATCACTGATCATCTGCTGAATCTCGGAACCCGGGTTCGTCAGGAAGTTCCAGATCTGATCTCCGTCGGGCAACGACTTCACGTAGGACTCCAGCGCCTGGACGATCGCGTTAGAGCTGTCCAGTGACGAACCTGAATTGGTGGCCGACGCCGCTGAGCCAGTCTGAGCGGTGGCCGCGGCCGCTTCGGCCTCGCCGGCACCGGGTGCCAGCACGACCGGCGCCGCCGTGGTTCGCGGCGCCGTGGCCAGCGCCGCACCCGACACCGTCTGATAAACACCCATGGTCGTCGCGGCCTGCAGCCACATCCGCACGTAGTCGGCTTCGTTGAGGGCGATCGGAATGGTATTGACACCAAAGAAATTCGTCGTCACCAACACACCGTGAATGACGTGGTTGGTCGCCAGCTCCACCAACGTCGGCATTGCGGCCAGGGCGGCGGTGTACGCCGCTGCCGCGGCCTCGTGCTGAACCGCCACCCCAGCGCTTTCGGCGCTGGCCTGCTGCAACCACGCCACGTACGGCGCGTGCGCGGCCACATACCGCTCGGCACTGGGGCCCTGCCACGCCCCCGCCTTGCACGGCTCCCACGAGCCCACTGAGTTCGGCTGCCGCTGAAGCGTATTCGGCGCTGAGCGAGCTCCAGGAACCGGCGGCCGCGAGCAGCGACCCCGGTCCCGGACCGGCGCTCAGCGACGCCGAATGCACTTCCGGCGGCGAAGCCATCCAAAGGGACCCAGAGGGACCGAGGGCAGACGTCATAATCAGCCGGCTGCGATCCCATACGTCGCGGCGGCCGCGGCATCGCCGGCGAGATAGCTGGCGCCGGACTCGCCCACACCCACACCGGCGCGGCCCAGCTCCTCGACACCCTGGGCCGCCACAGCGGCGTGCTCCTGACCCTGAGCGCTGAACCCGGCGGCCGTCTGCAACGACACTGGATCCGCCGCCGGCGGGATCACCGCGGTGATCAGCGGAGCCGCGGCCGCATGCGCGGCGGCCAGCCGCGCGGTCAGCGCCTCCACCGCCGCACTGGTTGCGGCCAGGCCCTCGGGAACCACTCGCAGCGTCATGACCACTATCCCTTCTGTTGCGTTTCATTAACCACCGCGGCCTCGTCGACCAGCGGGTTGACCAACTGCACATACGTCGGACTGTCACTGTCGTCCAACAGAATTGCCCGGCCGGCGGGCAACCGGCCGAATCGCTGTCCACGGATCTTGCCGCTGTCGGCCGGATTGCCCGACAACATCAGCGCCGTCGCCTGCAAGTCGCTGAAGCGGCGCAGCAAGGTGCTGGTCATCAGCGAATGCCCGGACCCGCTGGCGCGGGCCGTCACGATCACCCGCAGCCCCAGATCGCTTGCCTGGGCCAGTAACCCGATGATCGGCGTCCACGGGCGCTGCCCGATGTACGGGCCGCTCGTCGCCGGCGAATCCGGGATCTGGTCGACATCGTCGATGATGAGGTAGTGGGTGTGGCCCTGGTAGCTCCACCGGGACAGTTCGGCCGGCGACAATCCCGCCGGCGGCCGCCGCGATTCGATCAGGTTGGCCAGCCCGAGCATCGCCGGCATGATCCGGTCGATGTTGGGGGTGTATTCGTTGTCGGGAAACAGCGGCTCGTCGACAAGGTGCAACCGGCGATCCAGCACGGTGAAGGCCACCCGGTCGGACGACGAGTTTTCCCGAATGGTGCGGATGATGTGGCGCAGCAGCGTGGTCTTACCCGACTTGCTGTCACCGAACACCATCAACAGCGGGTTCTCGGCGAAGTCGAGAAGCACCGGCGCCAAGTCCTCTTCGCGCTGGCCGATGAGCACCCGGTCGGGACCCCGATAGAGCGCACCCACCGCGGCGGGCGCGAGGTTGGTGGGCAACAACCGCACCGGCGGCGCGGTCACACCGGGGTGGCGGGCGTTGATCGCGGCGATCTGGTCGAGCTCCGGAGCCGCGAACAGGAAGTGTTCGGCGGCCATGGTCAACCCGCGGCCCGGCTGGTCGTGCGGGACGGCTTCGGCCGGCCTGCGCAAGGCGCCGACCACGCGCACATTGCTGTCCCGCGCGTCGTGCAGTCGCAGCTCGAGTCGTAGCCCCAGGCCGTCGCGCATCGACAGCGGCACCTCCAGCCAGCTCGGGGTGGTGATGATCACGTGAACGCCATACGCCAGACCAACGTTGACCAGTTCGGTTACCTTGGCCAGCAAGGGATTACGGGTGTTGAACTGGTCGGTGTTGTCGCGGCCGAAGGCGTAGAGGTTGTCGATCACCAGGAACACCTCGCCGAAGCCGTCGTCGTGAGCCGTGCCGTGACCATTACCCTGTCGGTCCGCGGGCCGGTCCCGGAATGTCTCACGCTGCTGGCGGGACAGCAGCAGTTGGTCCAGCTCGCCGAAGGTGCGCCGGATGCGTTCGGGTTCCAGTGCGGACGCGACGCTGCCGACGTGCGCCAGATCCTGAAGCGCACGCAGCTGCCCACCGCCGTAGTCCAGGCAGTAGAACGTGACGTCGCGCGGCGAATGCAGGCTGGCGGCCGACAGGATAAATGTCTGCAGCGCGGTCGATTTGCCCGATTTGGCGCCACCGTGGATCACCATGTTCCCGGACGACGACGACGCGTCGAACACCAGCGGATCGCGACGCATCTCGAAAGGCTTGTCGATCTCGCCCAGCGGCCAACGCCAGTGCCGTTGCGGTATTGCGGCCCGGGCCAGCACGGAGGTCAGCGGGATCGGCTCGTCGAGCGGCGGCAGCCACAGCTGCGGGGCTTGCGGCCCGTAGCGCGCCAGCTGTTCGCCGATGGTCGCGATCAGCTTGCGCGGCGGGCTGGCCGATTCGTCGTCCGCGCCGTCGGCTATCAGCGTGGCCTGTTCCGACGGCACCGCCGCTGCGCTGAACAGCTTTGGCTCTGGAATCGATTGCACAACTAGGGTTTTAGCTATCTGCGGTGGCTCGTAGATGCCATCGACATAGGTGCTGCGGAACTTGATCGGCGTCGCGCCGGGGGCGGGCACCAAGAAGCCCACGCCCTTGTGCTCTTTGCCGGATTCGATGTGGTAGGCGTCCTCCACGCCGATGATCTGCCGGGAAACGCTGGGGCTGGCCACCTTCAACCCGATCCGGTAGGAGGTGTTCTTGTCGATGTCTTTGATCTTGCCGACATCCAGCGTCTGGGACGCGAACAGGATGTGGATCCGGAACGAGCGGCCCTTGCGTGCCACGTAGTCGAACAGCTCGGCGTATTCCGGGTGATCCGCCAGCATCAGAGTGAATTCGTCGGCGACTACCAACAGCGTCGGGATCGGCGGCAGGTCATGTCCGGTCGCGATCGCGTTCTCGTACTCGGTCACCGAGTTGAAGGCGCTGCCCTGAATCTGGCGGCCGGCCTCCCGGAGCAGGACCTCGCGCCGCGCCACCTCGCCGCGCAACGTGTCGGCGAATCGGTCGGCGAGCGACTTCTTCTCGGCCATGTTCGAGATCACCGCGACGACCTGCGGGAAGTTCCGGAAGCTGTCGGCGCCGGCCTCACCCTTGAAGTCGGCGTAGATGACGATCAGCCGGTCGGCCGAGTGAGTTGTCAACAGCGACAACAAGATCGACATCAGGGTCTGCGACTTGCCGGACCCGGTCATGCCGATCATCAGGCCATGCGGACCCATCCCGCCCTCGGCCTCGTCCTTGAGGTCGAACATCAGCGGCTCGCCGGTCGCGGTGACACCGATCGGAACGCGCAACTCGTCGTCGCGGCGACGCGGCGCCCACAGCGCCGGCACGTCCAGCTGCGATGCGTCGCCGATACCCAGCAGCGTGGGGAACGTCGCGCCGCGGGTGGCCTCCGAGCGCAGGCCGGCATGGGTCGGGTTGGAGTCCCACCGCGATAGCCGCCGAGCCAGATGCGCAGCCTCGTCGGCGCCGAGTCCGTCGGCGTCGTCGATGTAGGGCAGCCAACCGCCCGTCTGCCAGCGTTGAATCGCGCCCCGCGCGATCCGCAGGATCGGCTTCTCGGGATCCGAATACTGTTCGCGGTGCGGCGGCGTGGCGGAGCAATGCACCACCGTCACCCCGGCCCGGCCCACCGCCAGGGTGGAGGCGTCGATCTCGTAGTCGGGGTCGTCGACGACGATCAGCAAGTGCCGCAACGCATCTGGCGGCCCTCCGGTGAACGCCGGGCGGTCTTCCAGTGCCGGCCCCAACAGCGAGACCAGTTCGTCGGGGTCGGCCGTCAGGTAACGGGCCGGCCCGACGCCGTCGACCTGGCCGGGAATGTCGCTGTGCGGCAACCACTTCAGCCACGACCAGTCTCGGCCTTCCAAATCACGCGCGGCCAGCGCCACCCCGAACACGGTCGGGTCGTGCCAGGTCACTGCCTGCGCGATCCAGGCGCGCAACGCCGCGCGCACGTCATCGGGCTCACCCAGGACGGTGATGCGGGACACCTTGGTCAAATCGATCCCGGTCGGCACGTCACGGACGGTGCGCTGGGTGTCGAGCAGGCTACGTAAGGCGCTGTGCGACACCGGTTCCAGATCGATTTCGTCGGCGGTGTCGTTGACCCGCAGCGCGGTGGCCAACGGCACGTGGTGGCGGCCGGCGCGCAGCACCAGGAAGTCCGGGTCGTGCGGGTCACGTTCCCACTGGCGGCGGGAGCCGGGTACCGATGCCAGCGTCGCAGGGTCCGGATGAGACCACTGTGCGGCCGCGCGCTGCTCGGCGGCCTGGGTCCGGATGTTGTCCCGGATCACCGACAGGTAGCGCAGATAGTCCGCCCGTTCGGCGTCGACCTCTTCGGTGCGCATCTTGTTGTCGTTGCCGCGATACAGGGCGGTTGCCGCCAGCAGCAACACGAACGGGAAGAACAGGGTCTGCGGGGAGATCACCCGCATCCCCGTGGCGACCAACGCGACGATCATGCCGACGATCAGAATCACGATCAGGTAGGGCATCGCACGCCGCAGTAGCGACGGCGGAATCACGCGGGGCAACTCCGGCGGCGCCTCGATGGTGATGGTGCCCTTGCGGGCGCTTGGTGGCGGCACCCGCCGGCGGGCTTCGAAGATCAGCCGGCTCATCGGGCTCCTCCCTCGGCCGATACGGGGCGAGCCGGCCTGGTGTCGGGCGGCAAGCCGTCATGTGCCAACAGGGCGTCGGCGCGCGATAGCGTCGGGCCGGTGGCGAACAGCGTCAGCATCGACCAAGGGACGGGAACTGCGGGCTCCTTCAGGCCAAGGGCTTCAATGGTTTTCCCGTGTGCGTCGGCTTCGGTATCGATGCCGTAGCGCACGCCGGTGTCGGAGACCCAGAACAGCGATCCGGCGGCAGGCGCGGACGCACCGCCGCCCACGCTCTGGGTGAAGTAACCGGTTCCGGGCGCCAACGCGACGCGAGTTGCTCCATTGGACGCGCCGACGAGGTCGAGGGTGCGCACCCCCTCGGACACCGGCAACGCCGAGCCGGACAGCAGGCTCAGGGTGCTGGTGGCAGCTCCAGCCGGCTTGCTCCAGGATGCGCATGTGACGGGATCGCGGGCCGCATCGACGAGGCCGACCGGCTGGCCCGGGTAGCGCGCGGTGTCCAGCAGCCGCGACACCGGAAGCTTGGCGACCTCATCGGCGCCCAGTCGCGGCGGCTGTTGCAAGCCATAGGAATTCGTGTTGCGCAGCACCGCGGCGAGCACCGGCGAGATGGGCTGCAGACCGTCAGGGAGCACCGCGTAATACCGCACGGTGTCGGATGAGGTCTTGTCCCGCGGCTCCAAGCCGTACGACACCACTACCGCCCCGATCGGTGCGGTAACCGAAAAGCCAGCGGGGGCACCGGCGTTCGGGATGGCCGGCGCCGTCAGCGGCGGAGCCTCGGGTATCGCGTTGAACAGGCCCTGCGCGATCGGCCGCGGCGCGGGCACATCCGCTCCCAGGCCCAGCGCACTGGTGACGGCGTGGTCAGCCAGGTCGATCTGGCTGCGCTTGCCGTCCCAGAGCAGCCAGGTGCTGGTCCCGCTATCAACCAGGATCGCGTGCTCGGGGTCAAGGGCGGCCGCGCGCGCGCCGCGGTTGTCGAGGGGTCCAGCGATCACGGTGACGCCGGTGCTGTGCGCCGCCCGGGCCGTCCCGCTGACGGCGTCACACGCCGTCCAGTGCGCGTCGCGGGAACCGTTCTGCACCATCCGCTCCGGTGCGCCCGGAATGCCAATCAGATTACCGCGCGGAAACCGGTCCAGCTCGGTGCTTTTCACGTTGGTGGGGTTGGCCGGCTGGCCGACGATCAGCCGGGCCGACGTGAGGTTGAGCACCGGATGCAGCTCATCACCGACCCGCACATACAGAGCGGCGGTCGACCGATCGGCCAGCACCGTGTTGTTGCCCGCCGATCCACTGGGCCGGATGAATGAGAATACGAAGCAGCCGGCCAAGCCGGTGACCAGGAGGAGCACACCCATCAAGACCGCGCGCGACTGAGTCCGCAACGGGTCGACCAGCATTCGGGTGTCGTGCAGGGCGATGCCGGAGGCGATTCGGCGCATCACGAACCGCCAGCCGGTCACTTGGTGGCGGGTGACGAAGCCGCGGCGGTAGACGACCTTGTCGGGGTTGTCGTTGGCGGGGGTACGCGATGCGAACGAGCGTCGTTGGTCCTGCGGCTCCGGGTTGGTCATGCCCGCTCCAACAGGCCGAGGCCTTGCAGCAGCGGCTCGACCGAGTTACCGACGTCACCGGCGTTGATCGTCATCAGTTCCTCGTCAGTGAAGTCGCCGGTCTCGGCACTTGGGGAGTGGTCCAACCTGAATTCGCGTTCCTCTTCGGACTTTTCGACGACGTTGCGGACGAACCGGCCGTTGCCGGCGATATCCAGGCCGCGACGTTCCACCCCGGTCGCATCGGGCTTCGAGGTGCTGGCCAGGTGCGCGAACAACGCTTCGAGATCGTGGAGGGCGGCCTGGTCGAAGACGCTGTCGCGCTTGGCGGCCATGAAGTTGGCGATCTCGATCAACTCAGCCGGCTGGTACGACGGGAAGTCGATGCTGCGGGTGAACCGCGACCGCAGACCCTGATTGGTGTCCAGGAACCGATCCAAGTCGGCGCGGTATCCGGCGATGATGACGACGAGGCGATCCCGGTCGTTTTCCATCCGCGCCAGCAGCGTGTCGATCGCGACCAGTCCGAAGTCGTTTTTGGCGCCGGTGGCCACCAGGGCGTAGGCCTCGTCGAGGAACAGCACGCCGTCCAGCGCGCTGTCGATGATCGCGTTGGTCTTGGCCTCGGTCTCCCCGATGTGCTGGCCGATCAGGTCGGCGCGGTGCACCTCGCGGATGTTCTCCTTCTTCAACAGGCCCAGACCGCAATAGATCTTGGCGATGACGCGGGCGATGGTGGTCTTGCCGGTTCCGGGCGGCCCGGTGAAGACCAGGTGGTGAGTGCGCTGCGCCACCTCGAGTCCGCGCTGCTTGCGCACCAGTTCCATCGCCACCGCGCTCTTCAACCGCGCCACCTGGTCCTTGACCTTGTCCAGGCCGATGAACTCGTCCAGCTCACGTTCGGCTTCTGCCAGCAGTGCGCGCTTGCGCTCCTGGGCTCCGGGATCGACGAATTCGCCTGGGCCGGGCTCGGTTTCGGGATCCCACGGGTCGATGCGCGCCGCGATGCGGTCGGCCGTGGTGGTGACCAGCCCGAAGCTGGTATCCGACAGCGCCTGCTCGACCTCCTCGTTTTCGGGGTTGGCCGCGTACAGATCCTGCAGGACCTCCTCGGCGCTTTCCTCGTCGACGTGCACGCGCAGCACGAGGGCCTTGGCCAACGCGCCGTCCACCGCCGCCACCGCGACCGGGCCGTCGGGCTCCTCGAGATACGACAGCGCCGGGGCGAACATGCCCAACCGAGCCAGCGCGATGCCCAGGGTGATCTTGGCCGCATGGGTGAAAGCCGCGTCCAGGTCGGGGTCGTTGACGATCGGGGTCAGCAGCTTGACGACGTCCGACCAGCGCTGCGCGCGGTAGTTGACGACGACTGCGATCCACCGGGCTTCGCGCCAGCTCGGGCGGCGCGCTCGGATGCCGGAGACCAGTTGGTCGGCTTTTTCATGTTCTCGGGCCCCACCTGTTGACGCCAGCGCCGCCGCATAGGCGAGATGGAAGTCGTCCGCACCCGTGGCACGAAACCGCAGGTACAGTCCGGTGTCGTAAACGAATCCCAATGCCTCGGGCGCCAATTCCACCCGGCGTTGCAACGTGCCCGCCGTGTCCGCGCTGCGCGAGGCCGCTTCCAGCACCGGGGTGGACAGGTCGCCGGCAGCGGCCAGCCCCGTCCACGCGTCGCACTGGTCATGGGCGATGCGGGTGAGCGCGGCGAAACCCGACCGGGCGGCGGCCAAGTCGGCTGGACGCTGACGGTCGTAGACCACGATGCCGAGCGCGCGGCAGCAGGTGGCGAATCGGCTGACGACGTCTCCGTCTACCCTGCCGGCTTCCCGGGATGCGCGTGGGTGAGCTGCGAGCATGCTGATGTCACCGCGTTCCACAGCTGCATTGTCTCCCGTACATAGCGTCCCCTAACCTAACCCGCTGAAGTTAGCATTGCCTAAGCTACTTGTCGAGGCACCCCGGTGGCGCTGATCACGGCAGACTCCGCTAAGCAGTGGAGCTTACTGAATATGATTTTCATTAGCAACGCCGGGTGTTCAGCTTTCCCAAGTGCCGGGCAGCATCGGCACCGAGGGTCCGCCGCCGAACCCGTCGCCGGCCAGCGTGGCCAGCCCTGCCGCCTCGACGACGGCTTCCCCGCGCGCCGTGCCGGCGAAACCCAAAGGCCCCGCGCCCTGATCCGAGGCAGGCGTTGAGCCGTGCGACTCCCCGCCCGCTGGCGTGCCCCAGTCCGGTTCGACCTCAACGTTCATATCCATGAACTCGTGGCCGTACCCGCGCAGCTTGGCGCGCCGGCGCCGCCGCGCCCGTGCCTGCTCTCCCGCGGCCGCCGCGGCCGAGGCGGCGGCGGCATCGGGTTCAGGGGCTTTCTTTTTGGCGCCGGAGCCGGCGCTGGTGCTCATGGACCAGCCCAACCCAACAGGGGGACCCACCAGATAGGGGAAGCCAAAGCCCCCAGGGCCGACGGGGGGCGGTGGCGCGCCGGCGGCGGATACGGCGGCCGGTGTTGGCGCCGGAGCCGGAGCGGGGGCTGGAGCCGACGCCGGGGTAGGCGCCGGGGCAGCCGCAGCGCTCACAACCGGGGCGCTACTAGCAGCCGGCATACTCGGCTCAACTGCGGCCGGAGCTGCAACGGGCGCCTCGACTGGTTGGATCGCTGTCAGCGCGGTTAGCGTCGCCAAGCCGCCCAACGGCGCCGGGCTGAGCGGCAGACTGAGCGCAATCGCGTCGACCTGTAATGGGAATGCTTGGTAAACCTCGAGCGCGTGACCGGCCTCGTCGAGCGCAAGCTGCGGAATGTCAGTCTCCAACTGCCCTATCGCCTGGAGTGGATTTTGAGGAAACTCACTAAAATCCCTGCCCAGGGTTTGGGTGATTTCCAGGACCCGATTCGCCCACCAGGACCACTGGTGTGGGTTCCCGGCGTCATTGTCGATGATCTGTTTGGTACCGGGTGGGATTGTGTCGTGCGCAAATTGCTTCGCAAGTTTCACGATATTCGGCGGCCAGTACGGGCTGCTCGTGATCTTGGCTAGCTCCGTGGCGGCGAGAGCTTCAAAGGCGTTCGCTTCATAGGTGGCCATGGTGACGGCGGCCTGGATCCACATCCGCACGTAATCGGCCTCATTGAGCGCAATCGGAATCGTATTGATCCCAAAGAAATTCGTCGCCACCAATACCGCATGGATGGCGTGGTTGCCGGCCAACTCGGGCAGCGTGGGCATCGCCGCCAACGCGCTGGTGTAGGCCACCGCCACGGTCTCGTGCTGGGCGGCTGCTGTTGCGGCGTTGGCGCTAGCCTGCATCAACCACGCCAAATATGGCACGTGCGCGGCCACATACGACTCCGCGCTCGGCCCCTGCCATGCCGCGGCCTGCACCGACCCCAGCACCGCGGTGAGTTCCTCTGCAATCGATGCGTATTCAGCGCTCAACAAATTCCACGCCCCGGCGGCAGCCAGCAGGCCGCCCGGCCCGGGACCGCTGCTCAGCAGACTGGAGTGGATCTCCGGCGCCAACGCCATCCACACCGGGGCCGTCATCGCAGAAACTCCTTAGCTGTCCACTCGCACGCAGCTATTAGTCGGAGCTCAGCCTGGAAAAGTTCCCGCTTTTAGCGGGCGGTCATGCCTTGACGGCACTGACCAGGGTGTTACGGGCGACCGCCGACCCGAATTCGGACTCGGGGCCGGGTACCGGACGGCCGACTTCGCGCAGGTAGTCGGCCAGCGGGGTGCCGACCGCCCTCCAGCCCCGATTACCGAACCACTCGATGGCCGGCGCATGCCGCTCGTTGTAGACCAACTGGAAGAACGCGCGCTGGTCCGGCGAGGAGCGTTCTTCTTCGAGTCTGGCTTCGTATTCGTCCTGCGCCAACGGGGCGCCGTCCTCCACGGCGACATGGCTGCCCGGGCAGGACAGCGAGTCAATGCCGGTGAACAGCTGCTCCTCCGCGGCGGCCGGGAGATAGATCAGCAGGCCCTCGGCAATCCAGCCTGACGGCTTGGCCGCATCAAAGCCGTTGTCCTGCAACGCCTGTGGCCAGTCCTCCCGCAGATCGACGGCAATCTCATGACGCTCGGCGCGCGGCTGGGCATCCTGGCCGGCGAGCACCGCACGCTTGAAATCGAGGACCTGCGGACGGTCCAACTCGAAGATCGTCGTCCCGCCCGGCCACGACAACCGGTAGGCGCGGGAGTCCAGTCCCGCCGCCAGAATGACCACCTGCCGCACGCCGGCGTCAGCGGCGCGACGGAAATACTCGTCGAAATACTTGGTGCGGGCGCCCTGGTAGTTGACGAAATGCTGGCCGAAGTCGGCGGTCTTGAGCTCGTGGTCGGGGATTTTGCCGTCGAGCACGTCGGCAGCACGACCGCCGACGGCACGGCAGAACACCTCCGCATACGGGTCGACGGCCAATGGGTCGGGTTTCTGCGCCTCTAGCGCTCGCGCGGTCGCTACGAACAGCGCGGTCGCACCGACACTCGTTGTGATGTCCCAGGTATCACCTTCACTACGCACCCAACGGACCCTACGCCGATGAGTGAGGACGGATCGGCCCTCGCGCAGTCGTGATGAAAACGGTTATCGTTCTCGGCGTGAGTGTGTTGCGCTCCCGCTTCCAGTGCGCATCCGCCATTACCGCCTTCGCGCTGACGCTCGCTGTGGCGGGCTGTTCGTCTAGCCAGACCAAACCCGATGCATCCCGGGGCGCGGCCACGACGCCAGCATCCACTGGCAGCATCGCCGTAGCGGCTTGCCCGACCGGCCCGGTTGGTGTGGTGGTCAGCGTCGATCAGTGGGGCGACATCGTCTCAGAGCTTGGCGGCGCCTGCGCACGCGTCAAAACCGTGCTCGCCAGCTCGGCCGTGGACCCGCACGACTACGAGCCGTCTCCGGCCGATGCGGCCTGGTTCACGGGTGCCAAGCTTGTCGTGGTCAACGGCGCCAACTACGACTCCTGGGCATCCAACCTGGCCGCCACCTCCGCCGCCGGCGTCCCAGTGGTCAGCGCCGCCGAAGTCACCAAGACACCGGATGGCGCGAACCCACACCTGTGGTACATGCCATCGGCGGTAGCTGCGGTCGCCGACGCGGTGACCGCAGCGTTGAGCAAGCTCAACCCGCAGGCCGGCAACTACTTCAGCCAGCGCAGATCACAGTTCACCGCTGCGATGGCCCCCTACACTAGCCTGATCGACAAGATCAAGGCCCAGGTGGCGGGCAAGTCCTATGCGGCCACCGAGGCAATTTTCGAATACCAGGCGCAGGCATTGGGTCTGGTCAACAAAACCCCGCACGGCTACCAGCGGGCGTCGGCCAACGAATCAGAGCCGTCGCCGGGCGACATCAATGCCTTCCGCAGCGCGCTAGCCGGCCGGCAGGTCGACGTCCTCATCTATAACACCCAGACCGAGGGGTCAATCCCCGAGCAGATCCGTTATGCCGCCGAACAGGCCGGGGTGCCGGTCGTCAACGTCACCGAGAGCGTGCCGCCCGGGCAGAACTCATTCGAGGGCTGGCAATACGCCCAGCTGACCGCGTTGGCCAAGGCGCTCGGTGTCGCTGTCTGACGTTCCCGCGACTCCCGCCGCGCTGGTGTTCACCGACGTCAGCGCGGTGCGTGGTGGACGACTCATCTGGTCACACGCCAGCTTCACAGTGCCCGCCGGCGGCATCGTCGCCGTCATCGGACCCAACGGCTCAGGCAAGACCACCCTGCTGCACATGGTCCTCGGACTGATCCCGGCGGCCAGTGGCCGGCTCGAGGTGTTCGGCCGCCATCCCGGCCAGGGCAACGACAGCATCGGCTACGTGCCTCAACACTATTCCGCCAGCGCGGGGGAAGCCATCCGCGCCGCCGATGCGGTGCTGCTCGGACTCACCGGGCGCCGGTGGGCGTTCGGGCGCAGCACCCCAGCCCAACGCCGGCAGGTCAGCCAGGCACTGGCCGCCGTCGAGGCCACCGAGATCGCCGACCGGCGGCTGTCGATGCTTTCTGGCGGTCAACGCCAGCGCATCGCGATCGCCACAGCCCTGGTAGCACAACCGCAGTTGCTAATCCTCGACGAACCGTTGGCCTCGTTGGATCTGCGCAGCCAGCACGACATCGTCGCACTGCTGGCCCGACTGCACGCTGAGCTGGCCGTGACCATCCTGGTGGTCGCCCACGACCTCAACCCGCTGCTGCACATCCTCGACAGCGCGATCTTCCTGCTCGACGGGCACGCGCACTACGCACTCATGGACGACGTGGTGGACGATGCGCTGCTTAGCCAGCTGTACGGCACTCCGATCCAGGTCGCGCACACACCGCGCGGGGAGCCGTATATGAGGAGCGCGCTGTGACCGACCATCTTGTAGCCCTGGGTTATCAGCCCAATTGGTGGCCGATTCTGGCATCCGGGTTCATGGTCAACGCCCTGATCGGCGGCACTATCGTCGCGCTGGCCGCGGGGTTGATCGGCTACTTCGTCGTGGTGCGCCACACTGCCTTCGCGGCTCATGCGTTGGCTCACATCGGGCTGCCTGGCGCAACCGGCGCCGTCCTGCTGGGCGTGCCCGTAGTCGTCGGGCTCGGCGTGTTCTGTGTTGGCGGGGCACTGGTGATCGGGGGTCTGGGCAAGCGCGCCGCCGATCGCGAAGTGGTCACCGGGACGGTCCTGGCCATGGCCACCGGTCTCGGCTTGTTCTTCAACTCGCTGGCCACCAAGAGCTCCAGCACAATGACCAACGTGTTGTTCGGTAACCTGCTGGCCATCTCCCATGAGCAACTGGTCAGCTTCGCGATCCTCCTCGCGGTGCTGGCGTCCAGCGTCGGCGTCATCTACCGGCCCCTGCTGTTCAGCTCGGTCAACGCCCTGGTTGCCGAGGCCAAAGGTGTGCCCGTGCGCGCTCTATCGGTCATATTCATGGCGCTGCTCGGGCTCACCGTCACCATGGCGATACAAGCCGTCGGCACGCTGCTGTTGTTTGCCCTGGTCGTCACTCCTGCTGCGACCGCGATCATGCTCACCCCCAGACCGGTACTGGCTATGGTCATCTCGACGGCGATCAGCCTGAGCGCGGTGTGGCTCGGACTGGGCGCATCGGCCATGTTCAACCTGCCGCCAAGTTTCCCCATCGTCGCCATCGCGTGCGTCATCTGGTCAGCCGTGCGGGTCGGCAACCGCCGGCGAGCTGCAGTCCAAACGCGGCACAAAGAGTCCGCCGCCGGGAGGCGTGTTTCTGGTGTCTTCACCTCCTGAGCCTCCTGAACCCCGGCGGCGACGTTCCACGGCCAAGCAACGGACCGTCTTGGAGGTCCTGCGCGAGCAGGAGAACTTCCGCAGCGCCCAGCAGCTGTATCTGGATATTCGCCAACGCCGACCGCTGAAGATCGGTCTGACCAGCGTCTACCCGCGCGGAACTCAAAGAGATCATCCGTTCACCGGCGAGCTCGGGTGAACGACGGATGGCCGCCCAACGCGAGTTGGGGCGCCAGCCCCGTGACGCCACCGCGGTGCGCCAGCGCAACCGCGACTCGGTTGACGGGCGACCGCGCGGGCATCTGCGCAAATTCGGACTGTCGAGGGTGCGGGTCCGCCAATTGGCGCATAACGGGCAACTTCCCGGCGTGCGCAAGGCGAGCTGGTGATGGCTTGGTGATGGCTAAGAACACCTCAGCGGGCTCGTCGTGCCGCCCAACCTCTCGTCAGGCCCAAGAAGAACCTTCTCACCAGCCTGCGGGTCAGCGTCGCCGACTACAAGGACACCGCCGCGCTGCGCGTATTCATTTCTGAACGCGGCAAAATCCGCTCACGCCACGTCACCGGTCTAACCGTCCAACAGCAACGACAGGTCGCCACCGCGATCAAGAACGCGCGCGAAATGGCGCTGCTGCCCTACCCCGGACCAAGCACCGCCCCGGGCACCGCACGGTGACTCCCCCGCGCCGCGCCACCGAGCGCCCGTTCACCGTCATCGTCTGCACCGCCTGTGCGGCCGACCAGAATCTGTCGGTGATCGACGAACTACGTCCTACCATCCGGCGCTGTCCACACGCCTTGCTCGTCGCCGCCCCGTGCATGCTCGGCCCACTCACGTGCGCATCTCGTCCGACGGGCGTCATGGCTGTGGTGCAACCATGCACAAAGGACCGGCTAGCCTGCGGACCGACGCACTGGATCGGTCCTGTCACCGACAACGACGACGCGGCCGCCCTGCGGGACTGGCTAGAGCTCGGTCAATGGGAAAACACGCCAGTGCCAACACAACTCAGCAGGCACCAGCTCTGGGCTCGCCCTCGCAGTCGAAGTAATTGACGACCCTCAACGCGGGTAGTCGTACGGGTTGGGCGGGGCATCGATGCGGGTGACCGCGGTGGCCTGCAATGTCGGGATCGCCGCCGAGTGCGGCTGGCGGGGTTCCGCTATGACCTCCCCCTCGACCCGAAGCCAGGTGTTGTCGGCCAGCCCGGCGGCCTGCGCGGCGGCGGGACCCCTCAGATGGATGCGGGCCAGCTGGGCATCGGCGGCGCAACAGATGATGACGATGCGGCCAAGGTCCACCCCCTGCGCCTCGTTGAGGACAAAGCCGGTCACGGTGATCATCCGATCCTTCAGCGAGCCGGTGCTGTCTTGAGCCTCCCGCATCAGTACCTCCGGCAGCGACAACTCTGGGGCGCGGCCCGGAGGCAGCGCCGGAAATGCCCGATTCAGAACGTCATTGGACACCGCGGTCACGGACGGGGCGGCGGCTGAGGGCCGCAGCGCCGGGGGGGTGACGAAGATCAACAGCAGGATCGGAACGAGCAGAAACCACACCATGCCGGCCGGGTGGGAGTGCCCCTCGCCGTGATCGCTGTGCTGATCACTAGTCCGGGGTCCGCCGCGGCGGATATCGCCGATCATGGCCGCCAGCGCCAACACGATTACCAGCGCCGCCGACGCCGCCAGCCACGGCAGCAACCCGGGCTTGACGTAGCGGGTGAACGCACCCGACACGGTGATCATGGCGATGCTGATGCCCACCAGCAGCAGAACGGTGTTCTCGGTTTCGCGGCTCATCTACTTCACCACCGAGAATCCACCACCGAGAACCAAAAGCCCGACCGCGCATGCGCTGGCCACCGCGACCAGCAAGGTGGCGGGGGCGAAGCGCGCCGCGAAAGCCCGGCCGAACATGCCCGCCTGCATCGCGAACAGCTTCACATCGACGGCCGGGCCGACGACCAGAAACACGAGGCGGGGCAGCAACGGCACCATCGTCATGCTGGCCGCCACGAACGCGTCTGCCTCTGAACACAACGCCAACACCACCGCAAGGGCGGCCATGACCACCACACCCAGGATCAGGTGGGCCGCCAGGTGGTCGAAGACCCACCGCGGCACCACCACGTGCAGGGCAGCCGCCGCGGCGGCACCCAAGACCAGATAGGACGCCGCCTGAAGGAAGTCGTGGCGGGCCGCCTCGGCGAAGAGCACCCATCGGGATTCGGTGCCGTCTCCCGAGCGGGGCAACCGGCGGGTGATCCACTCCGGGCGGCCCCATCGCGCCCACCCCCAGCCCATGATCACCGCCGTCAGCAGCGACGCCCCCGCCCGGGCAACAACCATCATCGGCGCACCGGGAAACGCCACCGCGGTGGCGACCAGCACCACCGGGTTGATCGCCGGGGCGGCCAGCATGAATGTCAAAGCCGCCGCGCCCGTCGCCCCTGTTTCGCCGAACAAACGCCGCCCGACCGGAACCGAGCCGCATTCACAGCCCGGCAACACCGCCCCGCCGATTCCCGCGGCCAGTACCGCCACCGCGGGACGACGCGGCAGCCAGCGCGCCAACCGCTCTGGCGACACAAACACCGCGATCAGCCCGCTGACCATCACCCCGAGCGCGAGAAACGGAATCGCCTGGACAAAAACCCCACAGAACACGGTTCCCGCCGTCGAGAAGGCCGCACTGCCGGAGACGGCCTTGCGCAGCATCGTCGCCGATATGGCGCACGCCAGCAGAATGCACACCAGCACTTCTATCGACCCGACCCGCAGCCGGCGCACGAAACTCAGCGCTGTCACCAAGCCATTGTGTCAGTGTGCGGGCAACCGCACCCTAACTTGCGGGCGGTGTGGATTGCGGCGACTGCCCATCGGGGTCCCAGGAGCCCGGCAGCATCGGCATCCTCGGTCCACCCCGAATTCGTCACCGGCCAGTGTGGTCAGGCCGGCCGCCTCGGCGGCCGTTTCCTTGGCTGCCGTGCCGGCGAACCCCAGACTTCCGGCGCCCCGATCCGAGGCCACCGTCGACGCGGCTGGCCCATCACCGGGTCGCCCGCCCCAGTCGGGATCGACCTCGACGTTCATATCCATGTACTCGTCGCCGTACCCACGCTGCTTCGCGCGCCGGCGCCGCCGCGCCCGCGCAGCCTCCCGCGCGGCCGCCGCGGCCGCCGCGGCGGCGGTATCGGGCTCGGGCGCCTTCTTCTTGGCGCTGGAGCTGGCGCTGGTACTCATCCCCGTGCGGGATCCGATGCCGGGAGGCCCCACCACATACGGCGGGAAGAAAGCCGGCCCAGCCGCGGCCGCGGGCGGCGGTGGCGCTGGCGGACCCGGAAGGGCGGGGGGGCTGGACGGTGTGGGTGCGGGCGCCTGCGCCGTCGTGGGAGCCGCGGCCGGCGCGGCGACGGTCGGTGCGATCGCGGCGACCGGCACGAGTGCGGGTACGGCCGCCGCGGGAGCCAGCGCCGGCGCGGCGGCGGCCGGAGGCACGGCGGCCAGGCTGGCCAGCGCCCCCAAGCTGCCTGTGGCCGCAAGGGGGGAGAGGGCGGGGAGCGCCGCGAGGGCGGCCACCGGGTTCGTGACCACATAGTCAGCGACTTCTAATATGTGGGTCGGGAAATCGAACAGTTGCCAGCTGATGAACCACTGAATGGCCTCTACCGGATTTGTCCTAAAGTACGCCGAAAATTGTTGAGAATCCTCAATGAGTTCGAGGGTTCGAACGAGCCAAAACGACGCCTGGCCCGGGTTCATATACGTGTCGTAGGTGGCTCCGTTGACCGTGCCCCCTGCCGGATTCCAATTGACGCCGAAGCGCTGCAGGATGCCCACAAGGACGTGATCGATCGCGGTGTAGTTCCTCGGGTCGTGTGCAAGTAGGGTGTTTCCAATGCCGAACTTTGCCAACTCATTCAGGAGCCCCTGCGGGAGCCCATACGGGTTTTGAGTACCGATGTGGCTTTGGATGATCTGCAGGATTTGCTCCCGGAGCCCCAGCGGGTTTTGCAGGAACTGCTCGATGTTCTGCAGGATCCCCTGCAGCGGGTCAGAGCTCGACGCGGGCTGGGCCGACGCGCTGGATTTCAGGATTTGCGGCGCCGGAGTGGTTTGCGGTGTCGACACAGCCGTCATGCTGGAAATTGCTTGATAGATGCCCATCGTGGTGGCGGCCTGAATCCACATCCGCACATAGTCGGCCTCGTTGAGCGCAATCGGGATGGTGTTGATCCCGAAGAAATTGGTCACCAACAAGACCCCGTGGACGACATGGTTGGCGGCCAATTCCGGCAGCGTCGGCATGGCCGCCAACGCGGCCGTGTAGGCCACGGCCATCGTCTCGTGACTGGCCGCCATTCCCGCGCTGGTGGCGCTGGCCTGCGTCAGCCAGGCCAGATACGGGGCATGCGCGGCCACGTACGACTCGACGCTCGGCCCCTGCCACGCCCCGGCCTGCACTGTGGCCAACAACGCGGTGAGTTCGTCCGCCAGCTCGGCGTATTCGGCGCTGAGCGAGCCCCACGCCCCTGCTGCGGCCAGCAAGCACCCCGGCCCCGGACCGCTGCTGAGCAACGTCGAGTGCACCTCCGGTGGCGAGGCCATCCAGATCGGCGCAGTCATAGAAACTCCTCGGGCTGGGAGGCTTTACCAGACCGAAGCTTAATGAATATGATTGTCGTTATCAAGGCGAGGGCGATCCGGCGCCCCGAGCCAGCTAGACCAAGGTGCGCCCCGTCCTGATGCGGCGATCCAGATCCCAGAGCACCAGGTTGAACGGGAATTGCCGCACTATCCGCGGCAGCATGCCGTTCACCGTCGCCAGCACCGCCATCAACCGGTCGAAGCGCCGCTGTTTGACGGCATCCCACGGCAACCGCATCTCGTCGCGAAACCGTTGCGGCAGAAAGCCGGTGGTGATCAGCAAGTTGAAGCTTTCCGACCGCCGACGCAGCGGACCGGGAAGGGCGACTCCGCGAATCCGCGATACCGCAATCGGATACAGGAATTCCCGAACGGTGTCGTCGATGTGCACCTTCTCCAGCGACTCCTGCCAGTACTTGTCGAAGGCCGCCCGGTCCGCCGGCCACATCTCCGGCGGCACCTGCAAGGTAGTGCCGATCGACATGCCCTCGCGGTACAGGCGATCCGCGTCCTTATCGTCCAGCTCACCGACAAAGGTGCGATAGACATCTATGCCACCCTTGTAAATGCACGCCGCGACCCAGAGCTGCAACTCGGGATCGAACGCGTTGTAGGACACCGGACTGTCGGGTGTGGAGTACACCTGCGCGTGCGAGCGATTCACCGCGCGGCGGAAGGCCGCCTTTTGAGTGTCGGTGCCGGCGTTGGCCACCGCGATGTAGGTGAAGGTGGTTCGCGCCCGCTTGATGGGGTGGCGGTCGATTCGACCGCTCTCGACACGGCTCTCCGCCACACCGTGGCCGACGCCGGGACGCGCCAGCTCCATGATCACGTTGGCCGGACCGGCCAGCAGCGCTACACCCATCAAGCCGTGGTCGCCGGCAATCCGTCGCCGGCGTCGAGGCGGCTGCGGGCGGGGCGGATCGGCGATCGGGCGCTCGACGTGCGGGATGGCCCGGTGAATCGCCTGGTGAATCGCCACTCGAAAGACCTCCCCGGCGGTCACCCGCTAATTGTGAGAACGCTTGTTTCCTGATATTGGCCGGTGTTCGGTCGAGATGTCAAGATGGTGCGTATGGCGGAGACGCAGCGCGCCCGGCCGTACCGTGGCGTTCAGGCCGGCGAGCGGCTGGCCACGCGCCGCGGCCAGCTGTTGTCGGCCGGCCTGGACCTGCTGGGGTCCGACCGGCAGGACATCTCCGAGCTGACCGTCCGCGGCGTGTGCAACCGTGCGGGCCTGGCCTCCCGCTACTTCTACGAAAGCTTCACCGACAAGGACCAATTCATCGGCGCCGTGTTCGATTGGGTGATCGCCGATCTGGCCGCGACCACCCAGGCCGCGATGGCGGCGGCACCCGCGCGCGAGCAGAACCGCGCCGCGATGGCCAACATCGTGCGGACCATCGCCAACGATGCCCGGATCGGTCGCTTGCTGTTCAGCACGCGACTGGCCAACGCCGTCATCGCGCGCAAGCGCGCCGAATCCGGCGCACTACTGGCCATGCTGTCCGGTCAGCACGCCGGCGATGCCCTGCGCATCCCGGCAAACGACCGCATGAAGGCCGGCGCCCATTTTGCGGTCGGCGGCGCCGGGCAGGCCATCAGCGCCTGGCTGGCCGGCGACGTCCGGCTGGAGCCCGACGAACTCGTCGATCAGCTGGCCTCGCTGCTGGACGGAATCACTCAGCCAAAGCTCTACGGACTCAAGGAAACAACGGCAGCTGCCACAGCCGCGTCCCGGAATCCATCCGCCGCAAACGCATCATCGTGAGTCGCACAATGCGCTGCGCACCGGTGATCATGAAGATCGCCAGCGGCAGCTCGATCAGCAGCGCCGTGACCAACGACAGCCCGAGGTCCTTGGGGCCGGCCGTCATCAGGTCGAACCACGCATCGCAGATCAGCAACACCCCGGAGGTGAACGCCGCAAGCATCAGCAGCTGGCGGCGCAGGTACCCCAATACGGCCGTGGCGAGCATGAACGCGGCCAACAGGACGTCGAAGCCCACCCAGGTGACGGTCCAATTGTGGGCGACGTAGCGATCCGGCAGCGTCACGTACAGATACACCAGCCAGGGAATCATTGCGATCGCGCCACCGATCATCAGGCTCAATCGGATACGCCGCATCCGGCCCAGGTACTCCGGGTCAATCAGGTCGCTCAGCGGTTGCTCCAGCCGAGAGATCAGCTCCGCACGCTGTTCGGGCGTCAGCGCCGCGATCTGCTCGTCGGTCAAAATGCCGTCGGTCATCATGGGCATCCCCCGCTCGGAGACAGTCTTAACGATTAGCGTACGGCCTGCACCGAAGGCCGGCGGTCGGCCGCGGTCTTCGGCGCGGCCTGGTTGTCACTTTCGGTGAATTCCTTTACCCAGCAAGCGAATTCCAACGTGATGCCGTCTGGATCCTGGAAGTAGAACGAGCGCACATAAACACCCGGGTGGACCGTCGCGGACACCTGCCTCTCGCTCTCGTCGTGGTTGAGCACCGGACCTACCCGCACACCTTTGTCCTTGAGCCGCTGCCGGTACTCGTCGAACTTCTCGGCCGGTACGTGAAACGCCAGATGGTTCATGGTGCTCACCGCGCTGGTGATGTCACCGATGCCCGGGATGGCACCCGGCGACGAGATACCCGGCACGCGATCGGGCGCGCCGGCGAACCAGAAGAACGCGACACAGTCGCCGTTGCCGGCGTCGAAGAAGAAGTGCTGTCCCTGACCACCGGGCAAATCGAGCGATTTGATCAGCGGCATTCCGAGGATGTTGCTGTAAAAGTCCACCGTGCGCGCCATGTCCGAACACACGAGGGCGACATGGTTGATCCCGCCGAGCGCGAACTCGCTGTTGGTGTTGTGTGGCTTGATCACTGCTCAATAATAAATCTGAATCGAACATCAGATTCGCATAGTCATCTAACATCAGACTCACACATTCGAGAGGGTGCGACGGGGGAGGTGCGCCAGGTGTCGACCGCTGCCGAGCCGGCCCGCCATCCTCAAGAAATTCGGGGCTTCCCCACGCGCCGCCGCCGCCGGACACAGGCCGCGATCGACGCCGCCGCCCGAACGGTTATCGCGCGCAAGGGCATTCTGGCGATGACCCGCAACTGCTCGCCCAGGCAATTGCGGCGACGTTCATCCAGTGCATCCAGACCCTCGCCAATATCTACTACCGCGCGATCTACGGCAAGGAGGTCTGAATGACGCGCCAGGGCCGCACGTCGGGGGTTATCCACGAGTTCATCGGGTTACCGTCGCGCACCGCTGCGCGCGCCGGGGCCGGTGGTCATCCTTGCCAAGGGCTGTACCACCGCGGCGTGGGGCGCAAGCCGAAGGTCGCGATGATTGCCACGCACTACCAGATCGACTTCTCCGAGCATTATCTCGCCGACTACATGGCCACCCGCGGCATCGGATTTCTCGGCTGGAACACCCGCTACCGTGGTTTCGAAAGCAGTTTTGCGCTCGACCACGCATTGGTCGACATTGGCGTCGGGGTGCGTTGGCTGCGGGACGTTCAGGGCGTGGAAGCCGTTGTTTTGCTCGGTAATTCGGGTGGCGGTTCGTTGATGGCGGCCTACCAGTCGCAGGCGGTCGACCCGAACGTGACTCCGCTGGACGGTATGCGGCCGGCGGCCGGATTGACCGAGTTGCTTCCCGCCGACGGTTACGTTGCCACCGCCGCCCACCCCGGACGCCCCGATGTGCTGACCGCCTGGATGGACGCCGCCGTGGTCGACGAAAACGACCCGTTGGCAACCGATCCCGACCTCGACCTGTTCTGCCAGCACAACGGTCCGCCGTACTCTCCGGACTTTCTCAGCCGCTACCGGTCGGCGCAGACCGCGCGCAACCACGCCATCACCGATTGGGCCGAAGCCGAGCTCAAACGTGTTCGCGCCGCGGGGTTTTCCGACCGGCCGTTCAGCGTGATGCGGACCTGGGCCGATCCGCGCATGGTCGATCCCAGCATCGAGCCCACCAGGCGTCAGCCCAACCTGTGCTACATGGGCGTGCCGGAGAATGCGAACCGATCCGCCAACGGCATCGCCGCGGCCTGCACGCTGCGCAACTGGCTGGGCATGTGGAGCCTGCGGGTGGCGCAAACCCGGGCGGAGCCACACCTGGCCCGCATCACCTGCCCGGCGCTGGTGATCAACGCCCTGGCCGACACCGGGGTCTTTCCCTCTGACGCCCAACGCGTCTACGACGCGCTCGCCGGCACCGACAAGACGCAGGCTTCGATCGACACCGACCACTACTTCACCACCCCCGGGGCGCGCAGCGAGCAAGCCGACACCATCGCCAAGTGGATCCACAAGAGGTGGCGCTGAGAATCTCGTAAAAGTCTTGGCCCACTTCGTCCCCGGTGGCAAGGTGCTCGATTTCCTTGCGCCCGAGTCAGATTGGCTTGACGTCCGATGGTGCGCCGAAGGCGATGACGCCGGCTTCTACCGAGAATTGCCTGAGGCAGAGGTGATTTGGCATGTGCTACGGCCACTTTCGGGTGCCGATCTGCGGCGCGGGCCGCGGTTGCGGCTGGTGCACAAACTCGGTGCGGGGGTGAACACCATCGACGTGCAGGCCGCCACCGAGCTCGGTATCGCGCTCGCCAATATGTCGGGCGCGACGCGCAGCCGCTGGCCAATGTGGTCAACCAACCGGCTGGTTGTTAACTTGGAGGGTGCTCGGCCGAGGCAGGGCCCGAAAGCACCCCGAAAGCAATGGAAGGCGACCAGTGCCGATCGCAATAACTCCTGAGCATCAAGACCTGGCCGATTCAGTGCGGTCCCTGGTGGCCCGGGTAGCGCCGTCCGAGGTGCTGCACGCCGCTATGGAGACGCCCCTGGAAAAGCTGGAGAACCCGCCGGCGTACTGGCAGGCCGCGGCCGAACAGGGCTTACACGGTCTGCACTTGGCCGAATCGGTCGGCGGACAGGGTTTCGGCATCCTCGAGCTGGCGGTCGCGCTGGCGGAATTCGGCTACGGGGCGGTGCCCGGCCCGTTCGTGCCGTCGGCGATCGCCAGCGCGTTGATCTCCGCGCATGACCCCGACGCCAAAGTGCTGGCCGAGCTGGCGTCGGGCGCGGCCATCGGCGCCTACGCGCTGAATTCCGGGCTGACCGCAACCTCGCAGGGCCCGGATGAGGCAACGCTGGTGATTCGCGGCGAAGTGCGCGCCGTTCCCGCCGCGGCCCAGGCCTCCGTGCTGGTGCTCCCGGTGGCGATCGCCAGCGGCGATGAATGGGTCGTGCTGCGCGCGGATCAGCTGGAGATCCAGCCGGTCAAAAGCATTGACCCGCTGCGTCCGATCGCGCACGTGCGGGCGGATGCCGTCGAGGTCGGCGAGGACGCGGTGTTGAGCAGACTGAGCATGACAACCGCGTACGCGCTGATGTCCACCCTGCTGTCCGCGGAGGCCGTGGGTGTGGCGCGCTGGGCGACCGACACGGCGGCGCAATACGCCAAGATCCGCGAGCAGTTCGGCAGGCCGATCGGCCAGTTCCAGGCCATCAAACACAAGTGTGCAGAGATGATCGCCGATACCGAGCGGGCCACCGCCGCGGTGTGGGACGCCGCCCGCGCGTTGGACGAGGCGCGCGAGGCCGACCAAAACCACTGGGACACAACCGGTTCCAAGGTCGAATTCGCCGCGGCGGCGGCGGCCACGCTGGCCCCGGCCGCCGCCCAGCGGTGCACGCAGGATTGCATCCAGGTGCACGGCGGCATCGGCTTCACCTGGGAGCACGACACGAACGTCTACTACCGCCGGGCGTTGATGCTGGCCGCGTGCTTCGGCCGCAGCTCGGAGTACCCGCAGAGAGTGGTGGACACCGCGACGGACACGGGTTTGCGTGCGGTGGACATCGACCTGGATCCCGACACCGAAAAGCTGCGGGCCGAGATCCGGGCCGAGGTGACCGCGCTCAAGGAGATGGAGCGCGACCCACGCAAGGTCGCGATCGCCGAGGGCGGGTGGGTGCTGCCCTACCTCCCCAGGCCGTGGGGACGCGCCGCCAGCCCCATCGAGCAGATCATCATCGCGCAGGAGTTCAGCACCGGACGGGTCAAGCGGCCGCAGGTGGGTATCGCGGCGTGGATCATCCCGTCGATCGTCGCGTTCGGGACCGAGGAGCAAAAGCAGCGGTTCCTGCCGCCGACCTTCCGCGGTGAAATGATCTGGTGCCAGCTGTTTTCCGAGCCGGGCGCCGGGTCGGACCTGGCGGGGCTCTCGACCAAAGCGACGCGGGTGGAAGGCGGCTGGCGCATCAGCGGCCAGAAGATCTGGACCACGGCCGCGCAGTTCTCGCAGTGGGGCGCGCTACTGGCGCGGACGGACCCGAGCGCTCCAAAACACAACGGCATCACCTACTTCCTGCTGGACATGAAGAGCGAAGGCGTCACCGTCAAACCGCTGCGGGAGCTCACGGGCGCCGAGTTTTTCAACACCGTCTACATCGACGACGTGTTCGTGCCCGACGAGTACGTGCTGGGCGAGGTCAACCGGGGCTGGGAGGTCAGCCGCAATACGTTGACGGCGGAGCGGGTATCGCTCGGGACCAGCGACAATAATTTCCTGGCGACCCTGCCCGAGTTCGTCGAGTTCATTCGAGACGGGCAGTTCGACCAGGTCGCGCAACACCGCGCCGGCCAACTGATCGCCGAGGGCCATGCCGCCAAGGTGCTGAACCTGCGCTCCACGCTGTTGACGCTGGCCGGCGGTGACGCCATGCCGTCGGCGGCGATCTCCAAGTTGTTGTCGATGCGCACCGGCCAGGGCTACGCCGAATTCGCAGTGTCCTCCTTCGGCACCGACGCCGCGATCGGCGACCCCGACGAATTGGCGGGTAAGTGGGGCGACTACCTACTGTCCAGCCGGGCCACCACGATCTATGGCGGTACGTCCGAGGTGCAACTCAACATCATCGCCGAACGGCTGCTGGGGCTGCCCCGCGATCCCTAAACAGCACCGTGTCGACCTGACGGCGGTCAGGTCGACACGGTTCTTTCCCGTGCGCGGGCGTCGCCCGGGTGACCGGGCAAGAGGTCCTCACCGCCCTCATTGATCAACTGCTGGTGGACCCGAAACTGACGGCCCAGATCACCCGGGCCATCGAGTCGCGGCGCTAATCGATCTCCATCTCGCGCAGTTCGCGCTTGAGGATCTTGCCGGTGGGGTTGCGCGGCAGCTCGTCGAGGAAGACGACTTCCCGCGGCACCTTGTAGCGGGCCAGATGGTCGCGCACATAGTGTTTGATGCCGTCCTCGTCGACGCTCGCGCCGTCCTTCTTGACCACGAACGCCCGCAGCCGGTGGCCCCACTCCTTGTCGTCCACGCCGATCGCGGTGGCCTCCACCACATCGGGATGCCCACTGATCAGGTCCTCGACCTCGGCCGGGAACACGTTTTCGCCGCCGGAGACGATCATCTCGTCGTCGCGGCCGCTCACGTAGAGCAGGCCGTGCTCATCGAAGTAGCCGACGTCGCCCGACGACATGAGGCCGTCGATGATCTGCTTGTGACCGCCGCCGGTGTAGCCCTCGAACGGGAAGGCGTTGCCGACGAAGATCCGCCCTACGTCACCCTGCGACAGTTCGTTGCCGTTGTCGTCGAGGATCTTGACCTTGACGCCCTTGACGACCGGTCCGACCGTCGCGGCGTTGAGTTCCAGGTCCCTGGGCCCGGCGATGGTGGCGAACGCGATCTCGGTCGAGCCGTACATGTTGTAGATGACCGGGCCGAAGTCCTTGAGTGCGCGGTTGGCCAGCTCGGCGCCCAACTGGGATCCGGACACGAAGATGATCTTCAAACTGGACAGGTCGGGCTTCTTGTCCATCTTCTCGATCGCGTCGAGGAGGCGCGACAGCATCACCGGCACCACGACCATGGCGGTCACCTTGTGCTTCTCGATGTCTTCGAGCACCAGCGGCGGCTTGAACTTGCGCCGCAGGACGAGAGTGGACCCGAGGAACATCGCCAGGGTGCCGTGCAGATAGCCCAACGCGTGGAACATCGGCGCCGGCAGCGAGGTCACCTCGTTCGCCTTGAACGGCACGTGCGACAGGATGCCGCCCACCGGCGCCAGCGTCGGCGGGGTGCTGCGGTTGGCGCCCTTCGGCGTGCCGGTCGTGCCGCTGGTCAGGATGATGATCGACGCGTGCTTGCTCGCCTTGGGCGCGGGTTCTTTGCTGTTGCGCTCGATCAGATCGGCCAGCGTCTCGTCCTCACTACCCGAGGGCTCGTCCGAGTCGGGGTTGGTGCCCAGCGCGCGCAGCTTGCCCAGCTCGGGCTCCGCCTTGCTGACGGCCTTGGTGTATTCGTCGTCGTAGATGATCACCTTGGCGCCCTCGCGCTCCGAGACCTCTTTGATCTGCGGACCGGAGAATTCGCTATTCAGCAAGATGATGCGGGCCCCCGCCCGGGCGGCGCCGTAGTTGGCGATCAGAAACCAGCGGGTGTTGCGCGCCAGGATCGCCACACCGTCACCGCCGCGCACGCCCATCTCCCGCAGCCCGTTGGCCACCGCATGGGCGGCCTCGTCGAGCGCCCGGTAGCTGAACTCGCCGTCTTCATCGATGCACGCCGCGCGGTCGGGATGACGTCTCGCGTTGAGCGACGGCAGCATCCCGAACTCGCCCCACTTGTAGATGTCGGTTGCCATGGCGGCGACGTTCTGTGGCGGCTCCAGGCGGAATGCACCGGCTTCGAAGATCTTGCGCACATAGTGCAGTTCGGCTGAGCCGCGTTCGAGGTACTGCTGAAGCTTGTTGACAGCCTGCCCGGGCAGTCCGATGAGGTTAGCCATGACTCCACCCTATGTGACCCAGGTCGCACTCCGTCCAGAAAATTTTCCGGACCTACCATGAAGCCCATGAGTGGCCCGGCAGCACTGGAAGTGGCCGGACGTCGGGTCACCATCACCCATCCGGACAAGGTGGTCTTTCCCGCCCACGCGGGTTCCGGCCCCTACACCAAGCTCGATTTGGTGCGTTATTACCTGGCCGTCGCCGACGGGGCGCTGCGCGGTGTAGCGGGCCGGCCGATGATGCTGAAACGCTTCGTCAAGGGCATCTCCGAGGAGGCCGTATTCCAGAAGCGGGCGCCCGCGAAGCGGCCGGACTGGGTGGATGTCGCCGAGCTGCGCTACGCGTCGGGCACCTCCGCCGCCGAAGCGGTCATCCATGACGCCGCCGGGCTGGCGTGGGCGATCAACCTGGGCTGCGTCGACCTCAATCCGCACCCGGTGCTCGCCGACGACCTCGGCCACCCCGACGAGTTGCGGGTCGACTTGGACCCGATGCCCGGGGTCAGCTGGCGGCGGATCGTCGACGTCGCGCTGGTGGCTCGCGAAGTGCTGGAGGACTACGGCCTGGTCGCGTGGCCGAAAACGTCGGGGTCGCGGGGCTTCCACATCTATGCCCGCATCGCGCCGCGCTGGCGGTTCGCCCAGGTCCGACTGGCCGCGCAGACCGTCGCCCGGGAGGTCGAGCGGCGCATCCCCGGTGCGGCAACCAGCCGCTGGTGGAAGGAAGAACGCGAGGGGGTGTTCGTCGACTTCAACCAGAACGCCAAGGACCGCACGGTCGCCTCGGCCTATTCGGTGCGGGCCACCCCCGACGCGCGGGTGTCCACCCCGCTGCACTGGGACGAGGTCGTGAACTGCGATCCCGCGGCCTTCACCATGGCGACCGTGCCCGACCGGTTTGCCGAGATCGGTGACCCGTGGGCGGGGATGGACCCCTCCAACCAAGCAGCGGTCGGCGAGCTCGACCGGCTACTCATGCTCGCCGAAGAACTCGGTCCTCCCGAGAAGGCGCCCAGAGGCTCAGCGAAGCCGCTCATCGAAATCGCCCGAACCAAGACCAAGGACGAGGCGCTGGCCGCGCTGGACACCTGGCGCGATCGTCACCCCGCCGTCGCGGATCAGCTGCAGCCGTCCGACGTGCTGGTCGACGGCATGCGCGGTCCCAGTTCGATCTGGTACCGGATCCGGATCAACCTGCAGCACGTCCCGGAAGACCAGCGCCCGCCGCAGGAAGAGCTGATCGCCGATTACAGCCCTTGGCGTGGGGCTTAAGGCCAGCACGGTGGCTCCTCAGCCTAATAAGGGGGCGGGCAGCGTCCGCCTCTGTAAACCTAGATAGCTCTCACGTTGCCCTGCCCGGCTGCCGCGGATCCGTTGGCAGCGAACAGCCGGTGTGTGGAGCTTGCCGGTACTGTTAGCGACCGTGGTAGGCGGCGAACAGCGCCCTAACCCAATCGGTGGAGCGCGGGCCCAGGAGTTCGATGGCCCGAGCACTCGGCTGGTGTATCTGATTCGTCCGGCGTTAGAGGGGATGCGGCACGCGACGGCCGCCCTATTTGGTCCTGATCATCCCGCGGCCGACGACATTGATGCAGCCTATGAGTCGTTGTTCACGCTCCGTCACGAGCTCGAGGACCAGGCGGCGGCACATATGGCTGCTCACGCCCGTTCGACGGTTGCGGAGCTTCCGGCGACCGTCGCCGCGGTGCACATCCACGCCGAAGCCGAGCGCATGGGCCAACTCGCGCGGGAGGTAGCCGATATCGCCCGAACCCGACGTGCGTGGGCGTCCATACCGGCGCCACTGTTGGGCGTACTTCGTGAGTTGAGCGAGGTTTGCCTCGACATGGCCGTCAAAGCAGCCAATGTCGTGGAGTCGCACGGGAAAGTCGACGTGGCGGAGGTTGATCGCGGCGACGAAGTGGATCGATTAGAGCAGTCGCTGTTTCAGCAGCTGCTCTCCTGGTCGGCCGGGATCGACGTCCACGCGGCGATCGACCTAACCCTGGCCGCCCGCGCCTACGAACGATATGCCGAGCACGCTGTGGCGGTCGCACATCGCGCTTCGCTGCTTGCGGTGGGCGCACCGAGGAACTAACGCTCGGTGAGCCGTAGGCCGGCCGAAGCAGTTTCATTCCCCACTCGCCGATAGAGTTGGAAAGCCGTGAAAGGGAGTCCGGGTGGCTGGTGCGGGGTGGCAATTCTGGGTCGACCGGGGCGGCACGTTCACCGACATCGTGGCGCGCCGGCCGGACGGACGCTTGCTGACCCACAAGCTGCTTTCGGACAAACCTGCGCGCTACCGCGACGCAGCGGTGGCCGGAATCCGTGCGCTACTCGGGATCACCGACGACGTGCCCATTCCGGTCGCGCGAGTCGACGCGGTGCGGATGGGCACCACCGTCGCGACCAATGCGTTGCTGGAGCGCAAGGGGGAGCGCACGCTGCTGGTGATCACCCACGGTTTCGGTGACGCGCTGCGCATTGCCTACCAGAATCGTCCGCGCATCTTCGACCGGCACATTGTGCTGCCAGAGATGCTGTATGAGCGGGTCGTCGAGGTCGACGAGCGGGTCACGGCCGACGGCACGGTGCTGCGGGCACCTAACCTCGAGCTGTTGGGATCCGAGCTGCGGCAGGCCCATGCCGACGGGATCCGCGCGGTCGCGGTGGTGTGCCTGCACAGTTACCTGTACCCGGCACACGAGCGCGAGATCGGCAAGCTGGCCGAGCACATCGGCTTTGCTCACATCTCGCTGTCGTCCGAGGTCAGCCCGCTGATGAAACTTGTCCCGCGCGGGGACACCACCGTGGTCGACGCCTACTTGTCCCCGGTGCTGCGCCGCTACGTCAGGCAGGTGGCAGACCAGATGCGTGGCGTGCGACTGATGTTCATGCAGTCCAACGGAGGCCTGGCCGACGCGGGGCAGTTTCGCGGCAAGGACGCGATCCTGTCGGGCCCGGCCGGGGGCATCGTCGGCATGGTGCGGATGTCGGCATTGGCCGGTTTCGACCATGTCATCGGCTTCGACATGGGCGGCACCTCCACCGACGTGTCGCACTATGCCGGCGAGTACGAGCGCGTCTTCATGAACCAGGTGGCCGGGGTCCGGCTGCGCGCGCCGATGCTGGACATCCACACGGTGGCCGCCGGTGGCGGGTCGATCCTGCATTTCGACGGCAGCCGCTACCGGGTCGGCCCCGACTCGGCCGGAGCGGAGCCCGGCCCGGTCTGCTACCGCGGTGGCGGTCCGCTCACCGTCACCGATGCCAACGTGATGCTCGGTCGCATCCAGCCCGCGCACTTCCCGGCCATGTTCGGTCTCGGCGGCGACCAGCCGCTGGATGACGAGACCGTGCGGCGCAGCTTCACCGACCTGGCCGCCAATATCCGGGCACGGACCGGTGACGACCGCTCGCCCGAGCAGGTCGCCGAGGGGTTTCTTCAGGTAGCGGTGGCGAACATGGCCAACGCGGTCAAGAAGATCTCCGTCCAAAAGGGACACGACGTGCGGCGGTATGTGCTGACGACATTCGGCGGCGCAGGCGGGCAGCACGCATGCGCGGTGGCGGACGCGCTCGGCATCAGCACGGTGCTCGTCCCGCCGATGGCCGGCGTGCTCTCCGCACTGGGGATCGGCCTGGCCGACACCACCTCGATGCGGGAGCAGACCGTGGAAATCCGGCTCGAGACCGCCGCCTTGGAGCAGTTGGGCAGCGTCGCGGACGCCCTCGAGCAGACCGCCCGCGCCGAGCTGCTCGACGAGGGCGTGCCACCAGGGCGGATCCGGGTGGTTCGCCGGGTGCATCTGCGCTACGAGGGAACCGATAACGCGGTCCCTGTCGAACTGGCCGAGCTCGAGGCGATGACCCTCGCGTTCGAGGCCAGCCACAGGGCGATGTATTCGTTCCTGATGGACCGTCCGTTGATCGCGGAAGCGATCTCGGTCGAGGCGATCGGCCTCACCGACCAGACCGACCTGTCCCACCTGGGCGATCAGGTCACCGACACCACTGGACCGGCCGAAACCGCCCGGATCTACTCGAACGGATCGTGGCGCGACGCCCCCCTACGTCACCGCGAGCGGATGCGGCTGGGGGACATGGTGACCGGCCCGGCGATCATCGCCGAGGCCAACGCCACCACCGTCATCGACGACGGCTGGCAGGCGACGATAACGCGATCCGGGCACCTGCTCGCCGAACGGCTGGTCGCCCTCTCGCAGCCCAATGCGGGTACCGAGGCCGATCCGGTGTTGCTGGAGATCTTCAACAACCTGTTCATGGCGATCGCCGAGCAGATGGGCGCCCGGCTGGAAGCCACCGCGCAGTCGGTGAACATCCGTGAACGGCTGGACTTTTCGTGCGCGCTGTTCGACCCGGACGGCAATCTCGTCGCCAACGCACCGCACATCCCGGTGCACCTCGGCTCGATGGGCACCAGCGTTAAGGAAGTGATTCGCCGCCGCGCCGGGGTGATGAAGCCCGGTGACGTGTATGCGGTCAACGACCCCTACCACGGCGGCACCCACCTTCCGGACATCACCGTCGTGACCCCGGTCTTCGACAGCATTGGCGAGCGCGTCCTGTTCTTCGTCGCCTCCCGCGGGCACCACGCCGAAATCGGCGGTATCACCCCCGGCTCCATGCCGGCCGACAGCCGCGAGATCCACGAAGAAGGCGTGCTGTTCGACAATTGGCTACTCGCGGATAACGGACAGTTCCGCGAAGCCGAAACCCGGCGCCTGCTCACGGACGCGCCCTTCGGTTCGCGCAATCCTGACACCAACCTCGCCGACCTCCGCGCGCAGATCGCCGCCAACCAAAAAGGCGTCGATGAGGTCCGCCAGATGATCGACCAGTTCGGCCTGGATGTCGTCGAGGCCTACATGCGACATGTCCAGGACAACGCAGAGGAGGCGGTCCGTCGCGTCATCGACAAGCTCGACGACGGCGAATACCTCTACCGCATGGATTCCGGCGCGACAATCGCCGTCCGCATCACCGTCGACCGCGCCACCCGCAGCGCAACCATCGACTTCACCGGAACCTCTCCCCAGCTGGACACGAACTTCAACGCGCCATCCTCGGTGGCGATTGCGGCCGTGCTCTACACGTTCCGGACCCTGGTCGCCGACGAGATCCCGCTCAATGACGGTTGCCTGCGCCCGCTGCACGTCGTCGTACCGGAGGGGTCGATGCTCGCGCCGGCCTACCCAGCCCCCGTCGTCGCCGGCAACGTCGAAACCTCACAGGCGATCACCGGCGCACTGTTCGCCGCGCTACGTGTACAGGCCGAAGGAGCCGGGACGATGAACAACGTCACATTCGGTAACGAGCGGCACCAGTACTACGAAACCCTCGGATCCGGCTCCGGGGCCGGTGACGGTTTCGACGGGGCGTCGGTCGTGCAGACGCACATGACGAACTCCCGGCTGACCGATCCCGAGGTGCTCGAATGGCGTTTCCCGGTGCTGCTGCGGGAGTTCGCCATTCGGCGCGGCAGCGGTGGCGCTGGTCGCTGGCATGGCGGTGATGGCGCCGTCCGTCGCATCGAGTTCACCGAGCCGATGACGGTCAGCACGTTGTCCGGTCATCGGCGGGTTCCGCCCTATGGGATGGCCGGCGGCTCACCCGGGAAGCTGGGACGCAACCGAGTGGAGCGCGCCGACGGCAGCACCGCCGAGTTGGCCGGTTGCGACTCGACGGAAGTCGAGCCCGGCGACACGCTGGTGATCGAAACCCCCGGCGGCGGCGGATACGGCACGCCCACTTGACGTCCTGGAACGCACCGCGCTCGAGGTGCGCCAGAATTGCTCCATGCTGTCGGATAACCATGCCCTCGGTCTACGGGAGCGCAAGAAGATCAAGACGCGCCAGGCCATCCGGCGGGAGGCGTTCCGCCTGATCGAGGCGAATGGCTATGCGGCCACCACCGTCGAACAGATCGCCGACGCCGCCGACGTGTCACCCAGCACCTTCTTCCGGTACTTCCCGTCCAAGGAGTCGCTGCTGCTGGCCGACGACCTGGACCCGCTGATATTGGCGGCCTTGGATGCACAGCCGCTCGATCTGCCGCCGACCCAGGCGATCCGGCGGGCGTACGCGGCCGCCATGGCGCGCCTTCCGGCCGACCAGTTGGAGTTCGAAAACACCCGGCAACGACTGATGTTCTCGATACCCGAGCTCAAGGCCGCGATGTACGACGAGTACTACCGCACTATCAACGTCATGGCCGAGGCGATCGGGCGCCGAATCGGCCGCCCCGCAAGCGATTTCGAAGTCCGGGTATTTGTCGGTGCGCTGACCGGCGCCATGATGGCCGCCTTCGACAGCGCACCACCGGCGGCAGACACGATCTATCGGGCGCTGGACTTCGTGGACGCCGGTATGCCGCTGAGCTAAATCGAGTGGGGCACGCGATACTCTCACGCGGTGCGACAAGGGCGACAAGGATGGAATCGGCGGGGATTCTTGCAGCTCGCCGGGGCCACGGGACTGCTCGGCGCTGGGGTCACCGCGGTCGCCGAGGTCGCATCGGGGTGTTCGTCACCCAAACCTGCCCCCGGTGCCCCCGCCGGAGCGGTGACCATCACCCACCTTTTCGGGCAGACGGTCGTCAAGGAGCCGCCGAAGCGCGTGGTCAGCGCCGGCTATACCGAGCAGGACGACCTGCTGGCGGTGGGGGTGGTGCCCATCGCGGTGACCAACTGGTGGGGCGACCAGCCCTTCGCGGTGTGGCCGTGGGCCCAGCCCAAGCTCGGCGCGGCCCAGCCGGTGGTGTTGAACCTGGACAACGGGATCCCCACTGACCAGATTGCCGGCCTCAAACCCGACCTGATCGTGGCAATCAATGCCGGCGTGGACGCTGATACCTACCAGAAGCTGTCGGCTATCGCCCCGACCGTCCCGCAGTCCGACGGCGACGCATTCTTCGAGCCGTGGAAAGACCAAGCCACCACGATCGGCCAGGCGGTGTTCCAGGCCGACCAGATGAAGGCACTGATCGACGCCGTCGACAAGCAATTCGCCGCCGTTGCCCAGAAGAATCCGCAGTGGCAGGGCAAGAAGGCATTGCTGATGCAGGGCGCACTCTGGCAAGGCACTGTTGTCGCAACCCTGGCGGGCTGGCGGACCGACTTCCTGAACCAGATGGGTCTGGTCATCGCGGACAGCATCAAACCCTTCGGAAGCGACCATCGCGCCGTCATCCCGCGCGATCAGATCAAAGCGGTGCTCGATTCCGCCGACGTGGTGATCTGGTCGACCGAAAGTCCGGATGACCAAAAGGCGTTGCTGGCCGACCCCGACGTGGCGGCTTCGCAAGCGACCGCCCAGAACCGCCACATCTTCACCACCAAGGAGCAGGCGGGCGCGATCGCTTTCTCGTCGGTGCTGAGCTACCCGATGCTCGCCGATCAACTGCCGCCGCTGATCGGCAAAATCCTGGGTTAGATCCCCGCTGTTTGAGCGTTCGCTAAGGCACCTCTGGCAGTGCTCGAAAATCCGTGGCCGCCCCCTCGCCGCTACCACGATCGCGGAGTTACTCTCAAGTAATGAGCGTGACGGACCTCTCCAGCGACCTCTCCAAAGACCTGGTCGGCAACACGGTTCTGGACTACGGCGACCAAGCGCTGATGGTGCAATGTGGCAGCACCGCAGAGGTATTGGCGTGGGCGAACGCCCTGCGCGGTGCGGCATGGCCCGGTGTGATCGACATCGTCGCGGCCGCCCGCACCGTGCTGGTGAAGCTCGACGGCCCCCGCTGTCAAGGAGTCATCCGTCAGCGTCTGCGCAAGCTGCGGGTCGACGTCAACGAGGTAGCCCGGGCGGATCGCGGCGCCGACGTGGTGATCGACGTCGTCTACGACGGCCCGGACCTCGCCGAGGTCGCCAGCCACACCGGGCTGACCACCGCACAGGTCATCAACGCCCACACCGCCACCCCCTGGCGAGTGGGTTTCGCCGGGTCCGTTCCGGGTTTCGCGTACCTCGTGGACGGCGACCCACGCCTGCGGGTGCCGCGCCGGTCCGATCCACGGACCTCGGTGCCGGCCGGCTCGGTTGGCCTCGCCGGTGAATTCAGCGCGATATACCCGCGGCGGTCGCCAGGCGGCTGGCAGCTCATCGGCCACACCGACGCGGTCCTGTGGGACATCGAGCGGCCCGATCCCGCGTTGCTGACGCAGGGCATGTGGGTTCAGTTCCGGGCAGTGTGAAGCGACCGGAAGGAGCACGCCGTGATAACGCTGGAAATCCTGGGCACCGGACCGCTGGCCGTCGTCCAGGACCTGGGCCGGGCCGGGCTGGCCCACCTCGGCGTCGGGCGGTCTGGAGCCGCCGACCGCCGCTCGCACACGCTGGCCAACCGACTGGTCGCCAACCCCGACGACCGCGCCACCGTCGAGGTGACGTTCGGCGGTTTCTCGGCCCGAGTCCGCGGCGGCGACGTCGACATCGCGGTGACGGGCGCTGACACCAACCCCGCCGTCAACGGAAAAGTCTTCGGCACCAACAGCATTCGTCACGTCCGCGACGGTCAGGTGATCTCTCTGAGCGCCCCGCGCGCCGGACTTCGCAGCTATTTGGCGGTACGCGGCGGCTTCTGCGTGCAGCCGGTGCTGGGCTCGCGCAGCTACGACATGATGTCGGCGATCGGCCCGTCGCCGCTACAGGCCGGAGACGAGCTGCCGGTCGGCGAGCACACCGACGACTATCCCGAGCTCGACCAGGCCCCGGTCGCGGCGATCTCCGCGCAACTGGTGGAACTTCAGGTGCTGCCCGGACCGCGCGACGACTGGTTCGTCGATCCCGACGCGTTGGTGCACACGATTTGGATGGCCTCCGACCGCAGCGACCGGGTCGGAATGCGGCTGGAGGGCCGCCCGCTGCGGTACCGCTACCCCGACCGGCAGCTGCCCAGCGAGGGCACCACCCGCGGCGCGATTCAGGTGCCGCCCAACGGGTTACCGGTCATCCTGGGGCCCGATCACCCGGTGACCGGCGGCTACCCGGTCGTGGGCGTGGTCGTCGACCAGGACATCGACAAGCTCGCCCAGGTGCGGCCCGGCCAGCACGTGCGGCTGCATTGGGCACGGCCCCGCTCTTCGTTTGCGCCTGAAGGAGCGCGCCTGGCTCACGAGGTGTAAACAGATAGGGTGCACACCCAGGTACACACCGCCCGCCTGGTCCACACCGCCGATCTCGACAGCGACACCCGTGCGCGCATGTGCCAGATGGTCACCGAAGCGTTCGCCGGTGACTTCACCGACACCGACTGGGAGCATGCGCTGGGCGGGATGCACGCGCTGATCTGGCGGCACGGCGCGATCATCGCGCACGCGTCGGTGGTGCAGCGGCGGCTGATCTACCGGGGTGACGCGCTGCGCTGCGGTTACGTCGAGGGTGTCGCGGTACGCGAGGACTGCCGCGGCCAAGGGCTGGTGCACGCGCTGCTCGACGGCGTCGAGCAGGTGATGCGCGGCGCCTACCAGCTCGGGGCGCTCAGCTCCACGGTCCGGGCCAGCAGCCTGTACGCATCGCGCGGCTGGTTGCCCTGGCGCGGCCCGACGTCGGTGCTGGCGCCCACCGGCCCGACCCGCACGCCCGACGACGATGGGACGGTGTTCGTGTTGCCGGTGGGGATCAGCCTGGACACGTCGGCCGAGTTGATGTGCGATTGGCGCGCCGGGGACGTTTGGTAGGACCGCGCTCCAGTTTCGTTGTATCGTAAGGATATTCGGCGTATCTGAAGGGCCCTCACACCGGGGCCGTGGTGACGGTGATCGGAAATTCACGCCGGGGTCATCGCCCGCAGCGCCGGGGCAATAAAGAATTCATAGCGTGCGGGCCATGGGAATCTCGCTGGCTCGTTCGCATCTGCTCTCGGACTGGGACCCCGAAGACACCGTGGCATGGGAAGCCGGCAACAAAAAGATTGCGCGCCGCAACCTGATCTGGTCGGTGGCCGCCGAGCACATCGGGTTCTCGGTCTGGTCCATCTGGTCGGTGATGGTGCTGTTCATGCCGGCATCGGTGTACGGCTTCTCCGCGGGCGACAAGTTCTTGCTGGGCGCCACCGCGACGCTGGTCGGGGCGTGCCTGCGCTTCCCCTACACGTTCGCCACCGCGAGGTTCGGCGGGCGCAACTGGACCATATTCTCGGCGTTGGTGCTGCTGATCCCGACCGTCGGCACCATGGTGCTGCTGGCCCATCCCGGTCTGCCGCTGTGGCCGTACCTGGTGTGCGCGGCGCTGGCCGGTCTCGGCGGCGGCAACTTCGCCTCGTCGATGACGAACATCAACGCGTTTTATCCGCAGCGGCTCAAAGGCTGGGCGTTGGCGCTCAACGCCGGCGGCGGCAACCTCGGGGTGCCGATAGTCCAGTCGGTCGGCCTGCTGGTCATCGCCACCGTCGGCAACCGACAGCCGTACTGGGTGTGTGCGGTGTACCTGGTGCTGCTGGCGGTCGCGGCGATCGGCGCGGCGCTGTACATGGATAACCTGCAGCACTACCAAATCCAGCTGAGCACCATGCGGGCGGTGCTCTCCGAGCGGCACACCTGGGTGATCGCTCTGCTCTACATCGGCACGTTCGGCTCGTTCATCGGGTTCTCGTTCGCGTTCGGACAGGTGCTGCAGATCAATTTCATTGCCAGCGGCCAAACTACGGCGCAGGCATCGCTGCACGCCGCTCAGATCGCCTTTGTGGGACCGCTGTTGGGATCGCTGTCGCGGGTATACGGCGGGCGGCTAGCCGACCGTATCGGCGGCGGCCGCGTCACCCTCGGCGTTTTCTGTCTGATGATCTTGGCGGCCGGGATCCTGATCAGTGCAAGCACTTTCGGTGGCCGTCACCAGGCGCAGCGCCGGCACCCGCGGCAACGATGATCGGGTATGTGGCCGGCTTCATCGCACTGTTCATTTTGTCCGGCATCGGTAATGGCTCGGTGTACAAAATGATTCCGACGATCTTCGAGGCACGCAGCCACTCGTTGCAAGTCAGCGAAACCGAGCGCCGGCAGTGGTCACGCTCCATGGCCGGCGCACTGATCGGCCTCACCGGAGCGATCGGCGCGCTCGGCGGTGTCGGCGTCAATCTGGCGCTGCGACAGTCCTATTTGAGCAACGGCACCGCGACAGCCGCGTTTTGGGCCTTCGCGGTGTTCTACGTCGCCGCCTCCATACTGACCTGGGCGATATACGTGCGCCGGCCGCTGCGGGCCACCGCCCTGGCCGCGCCCGAGCCTGCTTCGCAAGCCGGCTTGGCTTATGTGTAAGGCCGCATTTCAGGGCAAATGTATTCCAGCTCACACAAACCAGGCGGCCCTGTCAGGGATCTACCAGATAACTCGGATTCAACTTTCAGCGGATAACGGCTCCATTGAGTTGACGGCCTTTTGTCCGTGATGTGAGCATCGAAACAGACCGCAGCGCATAGGTCTTCGTAATCTCGGGTGCGCCCCTCCACGAAAGGTCAAGGCAAGATCTGATATGGGCCGCAACCATCGCATCACGGAGTGGAATCCCGAAGACACCGCCGCCTGGGAAGGCGGCAGCAACACCATCGCGCGCCGCAATCTGATTTGCACAGTGGCGGGCGATCACGTCGCCTTTTCGATCTGGAGTCTGTGGTCGGTCATGGCGCTGTTCATGCCCGCGTCGGTTTATGGGTTCTCCGCCGGAGACAAGCTGTTGCTGGGTGCCGTTGCCACGCCGGTCGGTGGTTGCGTGCGCATCCCCTACACCTTGGGCATCGCGGCGTTCGGAGGCCGGAATTGGACGATGTTCTCCGCGTTCGTGCTGCTGATCCCGACCGTCGGAACAATGGTGCTGCTGGCCAACCCCGGCCTGCCGCTATGGCCATATGTGGTGTGCGCCGCGCTCACCGGGCTGGGCGGTGGCAACTACGCCGCATCGCTGGCCAATGTCAACGCCTTTTACCCGCAGCGCCTCAAGGGCGCTGCGCTGGCGATCAACGCCGGTGTCGGCAACCTCGGGGTCGCGGTGATCCAACTGGTCGGACTGCTGGTGCTCGCGACACACCCATTAGGGGGCCATGAAGCGCCGTACTGGGTCTGCGCGGTCTACCTGGTGTTGTTGGCGATCGTCGGCATCGCGGCAGCAATGTTCATGGACAACCTCGACCACGGCATCGAGGTGAACCACCTGCGGTCGATCCTGTTCGAGCGCGACACCTATGTCATCTCGCTGCTGTACATCTGCACATTCGGGTCCTGGATCGGGTTCGCGTTCGCGTTCGGACAGGTGTTACAGGTCAACTTTCTGGCCAACGGCGAGACCGCCAACCACGCCTCGCTGCACGCCGCGCAGATCGCCTTCGTGGGACCGTTATTGGGGTCGCTGGCCCGAATCTACGGCGGGAGGCTGGCCGATCGCCTGGGCGGTAGTCGCGTCACCCTCGGCGTCCTCGGCGGCATGATCCTGGCAGCCGGGCTGCTGGTCGGGATCAGCAGCGTCGATTACGGCGCGGACGCGCGCTCAAGCGCACTGATCGGCTACGTGGTCGGCTTTTTGGTTCTGTTCATCCTGTCCGGGATGGGCAATGGGTCTGTGTTCAAACTGATTCCGTCGGTGTTCGAAGCGCGCAGCCGATCGCTGGACATCAGCGAAGCGGGGCGCCGGCGTTGGTCGCGCGCGATGTCAGGGTCGCTGATCGGCTTCTGCGCGGCGGTCGGCGCTCTCGGCGGTGTGGGAATCAACCTGGCGCTGCGCGAGTCCTACCTCAGCAGCGGCACCGAGACCTCCGCGTACTGGATTTTCTTGGGTTCGTATGTCGTCGCGGCGATTCTGACCTGGATGAGGTATGTCCGCCGGCCCGTCTCGGCCGGGCCTTCTGGCATGCCGAACTCCGACACCACAGCCGTTCTCGAGCGCGTGTGATCACGGACACGGTGAAGGGCAATGCGTCAGCAATTGCGTGGTAGCGCATCGGAAATCTCCCGCACCTACACAGGTGTTATGGCCCAGCCAGAATCTCCACCTCTGACCGGGTACCGGATCGCGGTGACGTCTGCGCGCCGCGCCGAGGAGCTCTGCGCATTGCTGAGCCGCCAAGGCGCCGAGGTCTGCAGCGCCCCGGCGATCAACATGATCGCGCTGCCCGACGATGATGAGCTGCACGACAACACCGAGGCGTTAATCGCCGAGCCACCCGACATTTTGGTAGCGCACACCGGCATCGGCTTTCGCGGCTGGTTAGCCGCGGCCGAGGGGTGGGGCCTGGCCAACCAGCTGATCGAGGGGTTGTCGTCGGCCCGTATCCTGGCCCGCGGGCCCAAGGCGACCGGCGCGCTGCGCGCCGCCGGCCTGCGCGAGGAGTGGTCCCCGCAATCCGAATCCTCACACGACGTGCTGAAGTATCTCCTCGAGTCGGGCGTATCGGGTAAGCGCGTGGCCATCCAATTGCACGGCGCGGCCGACGCCTGGGACCCGTTCCCGGAATTTGTCGGCGGATTACGTTCCGCGGGTGCCGAAGTCGTGCCTATCCGGGTGTACCGGTGGAAGTCGACGGCGTTGGGTGGCGAGTTCGACCAGCTGGTCACCGGGATTGCCCGACGACAGTTCGATGCGGTCAGCTTCACCTCGGCACCCGCGGCGGCGGCGGTGTTGGAACGCAGCCGCGACCTGGGCATCGAGGACCAGCTGTTGGAAGCACTGCGCACCGATGTCCATGCGATGTGCGTGGGCCCGGTGACTTCCCAGCCATTGAAGCGAAAGGGCGTCCCGACGTCATCGCCCGAGCGAATGCGGTTGGGAGCCTTGGCCCGCCATATTACCGAGCAACTACCACTGCTGGGCTCGTGCACCGTGCTGGCCGCCGGTCACGTCGTCGACATCCGCGGAACCTGCGTACTGGTGGATGGTTCGATCAAATTGCTGTCGCCGTCCGGCATGGCGATACTGCGTGCGCTGGCGCAACGTCCCGGCGACGTCGTCTCGCGCCAAGACCTGCTGCGCGTGCTGCCCGGCAACAGCAACGACCCGCACGCCGTAGATACGGCCGTGCTGCGACTGCGAACGGCATTGGACGACAAGAACATTGTCGCGACGGTGGTCAAGCGCGGCTACCGGCTCGCGGTCGGCATCCCGGCAGGTGTCGGATGAGTCTGCTCCTCGTCGCGCACGGCACCCGCAGACCGCGGGGTGTTGAGATGATCGGCGACCTCGCGGCGCGGGTGAGCACGCTGATCGGCCGCAGGGTGCAAGTTGCCTTCGTCGACGTATTGGGACCGACGCCCAGCGAGGTGCTGTCGGGTTCCGACGGGCCCGCGATCGTGGTGCCCGCGTTTTTGTCCCGCGGCTACCATGTGCGCACCGATCTGCCCGCACACGTCGCCGCCAGCGGTCACTCCGAGGTCATCGTCACCCCGGCCCTGGGGCCGAGCCGGGAGGTCGTGCGAATAGTGGCCGAGCAGCTGGTGAATTCCGGCTTGCGTCGCGGTGATTCGGTCATTCTGGCCGCGGCGGGCACATCGGACCAACGAGCACGCGCCGACTTGCGCACCACCGCGGCGCTGCTGTCCGCGCTGCTCGGATCCCGCGTGGACCTCGGATTCGTGGCCACCGGTGAACCGCGTCTGCACGAAGCCGTGACCAAGGCCCGACGCGGCAATCGGCGCGTCGCCGTCGCCTCCTACCTGCTCGCCGACGGCCTGTTTCAGGAACGGTTGCGCGCCTGCGGCGCCGATGTCGTCAGCCCGGCCCTGGGCACCCATCCCGGGCTGGCGCGGCTTGTCGCCAGCCGATTCCACGAGGCCGCACTACTTTCCCGCGGAGCGGTGGCTTGATCTTTGATCAGCAACGGGTGATCCTGGCACCATGGCCCGTCGCGAAGAGCCATCTCGGGGGATCCTGGATCCGGTCGCGAAGATGCTGCGTTTGCCATTCGGCACACCGGAGTTCATCGACCGTATCTTCACCGGAAGCGTCAACACCGTAGGCCGCCGCACGCTGCACCTGCTGATCACCACCTGGGACGCGGCGGGGGGTGGCCCGTTTGCCGCCAGCGCGATCGCGTCGACCGGCCTGGCCAAAACCGCCGAAATCGTGCAGTCGATGTTTGTCGGGCCGATCTTCAACCCGCTGCTCAAGATGCTGGGCGCGGACAAGATCGCCGTCCGGGCGTCGCTGTGCGCCTCTCAGCTTGTCGGACTGGGCATCCTGCGCTACGGAATTCGCTCCGAGCCGATCCATTCGATGACGGTCGACCAGCTCGTCGACGCCATCGGCCCGACGATGCAGCGCTACCTCGTCGGCGACATCGGCCGTTAGCGCCGGTAGCTACGTCGCCAACCGCGCGATCTGGATCTGGCCGGCGGGTGTGACGCGGACCTGGTAGACCGGCACCGCCACCCGCGGGTCGTCGAGGCAGCAACCGTCGTCCAGTGCGAAAGCCTGCTTCAGGATGGGCGATTGAACCGTCGCGCGACCCCCGCGATCGCCGACGATCCCGCGGGACAGGACCGCCGCACCGGAGAACGGGTCGACGTTGCCCAGCGCGTGCAGCGACCCGTCGTCCAGCCGGAACAACGCCGCCTGGCTGCCGTCATCGAGCAGCACACCGACGCCACGGCCGGGAATCAGGTGGTCGTACGCGCAGGCGGTGGTCCACACCTGAATGTCGTTGAGAAGCGTCACAATTCCTCCTTGCGGATCCGCGGGATACCAATGGGGACAGGAACTTTGCGTCCGGCGTGTTCGCTGAACGACACGGTCGAGTCAACGGCGTCCGGGGCGTTGACGAAGGAGACGAACCGCGACAGCTTGTCGGGGTCCTCCAGCACGCCTTTCCATTCGCACACGTAGTTCTGCACGTGCCGCTCGATGGCGGCCTCGAATTCGGCGGCCAGACCCAGCGAGTCTTCGCACACGACCTCGCGGACGTGATCCAGCCCGCCGTCCAGCGATTCGACCCACGGCGCGGTGCGTTGCAGCCGGTCGGCCGTGCGGATGTAGTACATCAAGAACCGGTCGACGTAGCGGACCAGCGTCTCGGTGTCGAGGTCGGCGGCCAACAGCTGAGCATGTTTGGGAGTCATGCCGCCGTTGCCGCCGACGTAGAGGTTCCAGCCCTTTTCGGTGGCGATGACGCCGACGTCCTTGCTGCGCGCCTCGGCGCATTCCCGCGCACACCCGGAGACGCCGAGCTTGATCTTGTGCGGCGCGCGCAGGCCCCGGTAGCGCAGCTCCAGGTCGATGGCCAGCTGCACCGAATCCTGCTGGCCGTAGCGGCACCAGTCGCTGCCCACGCAGCTCTTCACCGTGCGCAATGCCTTGCCGTAGGCGTGGCCGGATTCCATTCCGCCGTCGACCAGTCGCTTCCAGATCTGCGGCAGCTGGTCCACTCGCGCGCCGAACATGTCGATCCGCTGCCCACCGGTGATCTTGGTGTAGAGCCCGAAGTCCTGCGCGATCTGGCCGATCAGGATCAGATGCTCGGGCTTGATGTCGCCGCCGGGAACCCGCGGCACCACCGAGTAACTGCCGTTCTTCTGGATGTTGGCCAGGAAGTGGTCGTTGGAATCCTGCAGCGAGGCCTGTTCGCCTTCCAGGATGTGGTCGGAGCCGGTGGAGGCCAGGATGGAAGCGACCACGGGTTTGCAGATGTCGCAACCCTTTCCGCGGCCGAAGCGCTCCAGCAGCCCGGAGAAAGTGCGGATCTCGGTGGCGGAGATGATTTCGAACAGCTCTGCGCGCGACTGGCTGAAGTGCTCGCACAGCGCCTTGGACTGTTCGACGCCCTCGGCTTCCAGCAGCTGTTTGAGCAGCGGTACGCACGATCCGCACGACGTGCCGGCCGCCGTGCATGCCTTGAGCGCGGGAACGTCGCCGCAGCCGTCGGCGATCGCGCACTTCAGGTCGCCCTTGGTGACGTTGTTGCACGAGCAGATCTGCGCCGAGTCCGGCAGGGCGCCGACTCCCAAAGCCGAAGCACCGCCGCCCGACTGGGCCGGCGCGATCAGTGCCAGTGGGTCCCCGGGCAGCTCGCTGCCGACCATGGGCCGCAAGACACCGTAGGACGACGCGTCGCCCACCAGCACCCCGCCGAGCAGGGTCTTGGCATCGTCGGAGAGCACCAGTTTGGCGTATGTCCGGTTCACCGCGTCGTTGATGGCGACCTCGAGACAGTTCTCGCATGCGCCCATCGCGTCGCCGAAGCTGGCGACGTCGACACCCAGCAGCTTGAGCTTTGTCGACAGGTCAGCCTCGGGAAACTCGGCGGTGCCGTCCAGTATCCGGTCCGCCACTACCTCGGCGGAGGTGTAACCGGGCCCGACCAGGCCGTAACACCGCCCTTCGATGGCGGCCACCTCGCCGACCGCGTAGATGTCGGGATCGCTTGTCCGGCAAGCCAAGTCGGTGAGCACACCGCCCCGCTGGCCGAGGGTCAGCCCGGCCGCTTTGGCCAGTTCGTCGCGCGGCCGGATCCCGGCGGCGAAGATCACCACGCCGGCGTCGATGACTTCCCCGCTGCTCAAGCGCATCCGGACGTCCGAATCCTCAAGCAGCTCGATCGATTCGGTGCCCGTTCCGACATGTACAGCGATTCCGAGGTCGCTGATCATCCGCGACAGCAGCGCGCCCCCGCCCTCATCGATCTGCTGGGCCATCAGGCGCGGCATCATCTCGACAACGTGTGTCTGTAATCCGAACTGGCTCAGCGCATTAGCCGCCTCGAGGCCCAGCAGACCGCCGCCGATCACCACCCCCGTGCCGGTGCGGCCGTCCTCGGCGGCGCGGAGGGCGGCGGCGCGGATGTCGTCGAGGTCGTCGAGCGTGCGGTACACGTGGCACGCGGGCAGGTCGTGGCCGGGCACCGGCGGGACGAAGGCGTAGGACCCGGTGGCCAGCACCAGGGTGTCGTAGCTGTGTCGTTGGCCGTCCGCGGTGACTACCGACTTTGTGGCGCAGTCGATTTCGGTGACACGGGTGCTCAGCAGCAAACGCACCCGCTCGTCGCCGGCGTAGTCGTTTCCGGGCAAGGCCAGCAGGGCGCGATCCCATTTTTCGGTGTACGAGGTCAGCCCGACGCGGTCGTAGGCCGCGTCGGCTTCCTCGGCCAGCACGGTGATCCGCACCGACCCGGCGGTGTCGCGAGCACGCAGCGCCTCGACCAGCCGGTGCCCGACCATGCCGTGCCCGACCACGATGATGTGACGGGGCGCACTGTGCGCACGCGGAAGCTCGGCGGGGACCATGCCCTGAGGTTATGGGCGGGAAATTACGCGGCGAATCACGAAATGTGACGCACCTATCACGTGCTGCTCACAGCTGAAAAACAGCTGTGTGAGATGCGTTCGCTGCGGGCGAACGTCGAGGTGGAACTTAAGCGTCAGCGACTCAAGTTGGTAGTGATAGCCGGCCCACAAGGCGCCGGGCACAGCAAACTCACAACATAGTTCAAGGAATCAGAAGGAGAAGCCATGAGCAACCTTGCATTGTGGTCGCGCCCGGCGTGGGACACCGACCGGTGGTTACGCGACTTTTTCGGCCCGGCCGCCGCAAAGGACTGGAATACGCCTGTGACCAGTGGTTTCCGTCCCGCCGCAGACATCCTCAAGGACGGTGACGACGCGGTGGTCCGCCTGGAGCTGCCCGGCGTCGACGTGGAGAAGGATGTGAACGTCGAGGTGGACAAGGGCCGCCTGGTCATCCACGGCGAACACCGTGACGAGCACTCCGAGGAGAACAGTGGCCGCACCCTGCGGGAGATCCGCTACGGATCGTTCCGCCGGTCGTTCCAGCTGCCCGCCCACGTCACCAGCGAGGCCATCACGGCTTCCTATGACGCCGGCGTGCTGACGGTACGGGTCACCGGCGCGTATGCGGGTACTTCGGCGCAAAAGATCGCGATCACCAAGTAACTCGCGGCGAGAAATCGGTCCGGCGGGGCCTATCGGCCCCGCCGGGCTTTTCGCGGCTCAGACCCCGAAAGCCTGATCGGCGTCAACCCCGATGAGCCGCAACAGGTTTGCCACTTTGCGGTCCAGGCTCTCGCCCACCTTGGTGACCTCCGCGATGCCGAGGCTGCCGAACGCGGCGCTGGGCTGGTCCATGGAGAACGACCGCATTGCCGTCGACGTCGGCGTAGATCAGCAGCCGCAGCGGTGCATACAGCAGCGCCCTGGGGTCGTGGCGGAACATGGTCTCGGCGATCGTGTGGTTGCCGAGCAGGTATTCGACCGCCTTGGTCGTGTGGCCGGCAAGCCCCAGCAGCGGCAGCGCGTCGATCTTGGCGTACACCATCAGATCGTTCGGTGCGTTGATCGCTGCGGCCGCAAGCACGTCGTCCCAACCGCCACCGCGATCGATGATCGCCTGCACCGTCGCCGGGTCGAACGGCGGCGCGGCCTTTTCAAAAGCCGCGATGAAGTCGTCGAACTCGATACCGGTAACGATGTCGATGCGATTTATGGTGTGCCCCACCACGCGGTGGTCGGCTTTCGTTGTCATGGCAGTCCTTTTAAGAAGTCGGGTCTGGGACGATAACGCCGCGCACCTCGCGGCGTTCCAGCCGCCGATGCGCACTCAAGAACTTCCGGCCCGCCGAAGCGCTCGTAGCTGACTGCCTTCATGACGGCACACACCCTGTGGTTCGGTGAATGAACTTACGAAAAATGAGTATACGGTTCGGTGACCGAACCGACAAGGTGCGATAATGACCGGGTGGCCCTTCCCCGCGAATACCCCGCCGAGAGTTGTCCCATCGCGCGGTCCCTGGAGATCGTCGGCGAACGCTGGACCCTGCTGATCGTGCGCGACGCCTTCTACGGGGTACGACGATTCAGCGACTTCCACAGTCACCTGGGCATTCCCAAAGCGGTATTGGCCGAACGGCTCGCGTTCCTGGTGGCGCAGCGCGTGCTGACAAAGGACGCAGGCGAGTATCAATTGACCGGCAAGGGCATGCAGCTGTGGCCGCTGATCTGGTCGATGATCAGCTGGGGCAATGAGAACTACCTGGAGAAGCCCAGCAGACGCAGCTACCGGCACGCGGGGTGCGACGGCCTCGTCGGGCAGGATCGTGTCTGTCAGCGGTGCGGGCAGGTCCCCGATGTCTCGGATCTCGTCGCGCACCCGCCACGCCGTCCGCGCGATCCGGGTCGCGACGATCCAGTGAGCCGCGCGCTCCGGCGGCCACATCGCATGCTGGATCCGGTGTAGCTCAGCTCCAGCGGGCCAGGATTTCCTTGGCACGCAACGCCAACGCTGCCTGGAAAAACGGGCCGAAGCTGATCCGGCCGACGCCCAGCGGGCCAAACGATGCCGGGTCGTCCTGGCCGGGCAGCGCGATCGCGTTGACCGGCAACGGCAACTCACTGGTCAAGCGGCGCAACGTTTCCGGGTCATGGCGGCCCACCGGATAGAGCACGTCGGCGCCGGCCGCGGCGGCCTCGGTCAGCCGCGCCACGGCCCGATCGATCCGGTCGGATTCGTCACCGTCGTCGCGCAGGAAGAGGTCGGTGCGGGCATTGATCACCACATGGACCCCGGCCGCATCGGCGGCCGACCGCAGCGCTCCCACCAGTTCCGCGTGTTCGCCGGCTGACCGCAGCCGCTTGCCCTCGGAATGAACGGTGTCCTCGATGTTCAGCCCGACAGCGCCCACGCTGAGCAAGCCCTCGACCAACCGGGTTGGCGGCAGTCCGTAGCCCGATTCGATGTCCACCGAGACCGGGACGCCCACCGCGGCGGTGATCTGGGCGACCCGGGCCAGCACGTCGTCGAACGACATGCCCTCGCCGTCGGATTTGCCGATCGAATCCGCTAGCGGATGGCTGCCCACGGTGAGCGCGGCAAAGCCGGCATCCGTGGCCAGACGTGCCGACCACGCGTCCCACACCGTCGGCAAGATCACCGGGTTACCCGGCTGATGCAGTTCCAGCAGCGTCAAAGCGCGCTGCGCCGACGTGGTTTGGCCCGATGCAGATGGCATAAGAGTCTGCTTCCTACAGCTCACTGGTCACGCGATGCGATCCGGCTCACAGCACGCCCGCGCAGTGGATAGTATCGGAGACGTATTGTGATCCGTACCACCACGTGTCGAGGAGATCGAAGTTGGCAGCCCCCGCTACTGAACTCGCCGAACTGCACGATCTCATCGGCGGCCTGCGGCGGTGTGTGGCCACGCTGAAGGCACGCTACGGCGACAGCCCGGCGATGCGGCGCATCGTGATCGACGCCGATCGGATCCTGTCCGACATCGAATTGCTCGATACCGACGTTTCCGAATTGGATTTGGATCGCGCCACCGTGCAGCAGCACGGCGAAAAAATCGCCATCCCCGACGCCGACTACGACCGCGACTTCTGGCGCGACGTCGACGACGAGGGTGTCGGAGGTCACAGCAGGTACTGACAACCCAAGCCCCCCGTAAATGAGGGCGTTCTCTCTGTGTACCCTTCGTCCAGACAGCCCGTTCGAAGAGGAACACTAGATGAGCGCACCCACGGCGAGTCGTGCTGACTCCGGCGTCTTTTCACCCACCCGCGCACGAATCGCGCAAAAGACGCTCCGCACCGACCGGTGGTGGTTGTCGCCATTGCGGGTCGACCTCGGCTTCGCCGCATTCCTTATCTATGCGACGGCGCGCGGGCTGCAGAAGGCTTACTTCTTCGTCCCGCAGTACCACTACCTGACGCCGTTCTACTCGCCGTGCATGAGCAAGGCCTGCGGTGAGGCCAGTGAGTTCTGGCCACAGATCCTGCCGAACTGGTGGTTTATGCCGTACGCGGCGCTGACGTTGCCGTTCCTCCTGCTGTTCCGGCTGACCTGCTACTACTACCGCGGCGCCTACTACCGCACGGTGTGGCAGTCCCCCACCGCCTGCGGCGTGGCCGAGCCCCGCGCGCACTACACCGGCGAGACCGGGCTCCCGCTGATCATCCAGAACACGCACCGGTACTTCTTCTACGTCGCCGGAATCATCTCGGTGATCAACACCTACGACGCGATCGTCGCGTTCCATTCCGAGACCGGACCGGGTGGATTCGGCTTCGGCCTGGGCAACCTGATCCTGCTCGGCAACGTCATCATGCTGTGGGTCTACACGCTGTCCTGCCATTCGTGCCGGCACGTGACCGGCGGACGGCTCAAGCACTTCTCCAAACACCCTGTGCGGTACTGGATCTGGACCCAGGTCAGCCGGCTCAACACCCGGCACAAGCTGTACGCGTGGATCACGCTCGGGACGCTGATGCTCACCGACTTCTACATCGCGCTGGTGGCCAGCGGCACCATTCCAGACCTGAGATTCATTGGCCACTAAGCCAATTCATCATATTAGCTGAGCGAGGTTTCAATGACTGAGGTCGAACGGCACTCCTACGACGTCGTCGTGATCGGTGCCGGCGGCGCGGGGTTGCGTGCGGTCATCGAGGCGCGCGAACGCGGCCTCAAGGTCGCGGTGGTGTGCAAATCCCTGCTCGGCAAAGCCCACACGGTGATGGCCGAGGGTGGCTGTGCGGCGTCGATGGGCAACACCAACCCGAAAGACAACTGGCAGACCCACTTCGGCGACACCATGCGCGGCGGGAAGTTCCTGAACAACTGGCGGATGGCCGAGCTGCACGCCAAGGAGGCCCCGGACCGGGTCTGGGAGCTGGAGACCTACGGCGCGCTCTTCGACCGCCTCAAGGACGGCAAGATCAGCCAGCGCAACTTCGGCGGGCACACCTACCCGCGGCTGGCGCACGTCGGTGACCGCACCGGCCTGGAGCTGATCCGCACCATGCAGCAGAAGATCGTCTCGCTGCAACAGGAGGATTTCGCCGAGCTGGGTGACTACGAGGCGCGAATCAAGGTGTTCGCCGAATGCACGATCACCGAGCTGCTCAAGGAGCAGGGCGCGATCGGCGGAGCCTTCGGCTACTGGCGCGAGAGCGGCCGGTTCATCGTGTTCGAGGCCCCCGCGGTGGTGCTGGCCACCGGCGGGATCGGCAAGTCGTTCAAGGTGACCTCCAATTCCTGGGAGTACACCGGCGACGGGCACGCGTTGGCGCTGCGGGCCGGCGCGACGCTGATCAACATGGAGTTCGTCCAGTTCCACCCGACGGGCATGGTGTGGCCGCCGAGTGTGAAGGGGATCCTGGTCACCGAAGGTGTCCGCGGTGACGGCGGCGTGCTGAAGAACTCCGATGGCACGCGGTTCATGTTCGGCTACATCCCGCCGGTGTTCAAAGGCCAGTACGCCGAGACCGAGCAAGAGGCGGACCAGTGGCTCAAGGACAACGACTCGGCCCGTCGCACCCCGGACCTGCTGCCCCGCGATGAGGTGGCGCGCGCGATCAACTCGGAGGTCAAGGCCGGCCGCGGCACCCCGCACGGCGGTGTCTACCTCGACATCGCGTCGCGGTTGACCCCCGAGGAGATCAAGCGGCGGCTGCCGTCGATGTACCACCAGTTCATGGAGCTGGCTGAGGTCGACATCACCAAGCAGCCAATGGAAGTCGGGCCTACCTGCCACTACGTGATGGGCGGCGTCGAGGTCGACGCCGACACCGGCGCGGCCACGGTGCCCGGGCTGTTCGCCGCCGGCGAGTGTTCGGGCGGCATGCACGGCTCCAACCGGCTGGGTGGCAACTCGCTGTCGGACCTGTTGGTGTTCGGCCGCAGGGCCGGCCTGGGAGCCGCGGACTACGTGCGGGCACTGGGCAGCCGGCCGGCGGTGTCGGCCGACGCCGTCGACGCGGCGGCAAAGCTGGCGCTCAAGCCCTTCGAAGGGCCGACGGACGGCTCGGCCCCGGAGAATCCGTACACGCTGCACATGGACTTGCAGCAGGCGATGAACGACCTGGTCGGCATCATCCGCAAAGAGGACGAGATCACCCAGGCCTTGACCAGGTTGGACGGGCTCTGGAAGCGCTACCAGAACGTGCAGGTCGAGGGCCATCGGCAATACAACCCGGGCTGGAACCTGGCCATCGACCTGCGCAACATGCTGCTGGTCAGCGAGTGCGTGGCCAAGGCCGCGCTGGAACGCACCGAAAGCCGCGGCGGCCACACCCGTGACGACCATCCCGGCATGGACGCGAGTTGGCGCAATACCTTGCTGGTGTGCCGCGTCGGGTACGGCGACACCAGCGATTCGCGCATCATCGTCACCCGCCAGCCCCAGGTACCGATGCGGGCCGATTTGCTGGAGCTCTTCGAGATCTCCGAGCTGGAGAAGTACTACACCGACGGAGAGCTGGCCGACCACCCAGGACGGACCCCAAGGACGGAGAGCTAATGGGCTACAACGCAAGCTTGCGGGTGTGGCGCGGCGACGACACCGACGGCGCGCTGCAGGACTTCACCGTCGAGGTCAACGAGGGTGAGGTCGTGCTCGACGTCATCCACCGGCTGCAGGCGACCCAGACCCCCGACCTCGCGGTGCGGTGGAACTGCAAGGCGGGCAAGTGCGGATCCTGCTCGGCGGAGATCAACGGCAAGCCGAAGCTGATGTGCATGACCCGGATGTCGACGTTCGCCGAGGATGAGGTGGTGACGGTAACGCCGCTGCGGACCTTCCCGGTGATCCGCGACCTGGTTACCGACGTGTCGTTCAATTACGAAAAGGCGCGTGAAATCCCGTCTTTCGCGCCGCCCAAGGACCTGCAGCCCGGGCAATACCGGATGGCGCAGGCCGACGTTGCGCGCTCGCAGGAGTTCCGCAAGTGCATCGAGTGCTTCCTGTGTCAGAACGTCTGTCACGTGGTCCGCGACCACGAGGAGAACAAGAAGGCGTTCGCCGGGCCGCGATTCCTGATGCGGGTCGCCGAACTGGAAATGCACCCGCTCGACACGCGCGACCGGCGCAACCAGGCCCAGGAAGAGTTCGGGCTGGGCTACTGCAACATCACCAAATGCTGCACCGAAGTCTGCCCGGAGCACATCAAGATCACCGACAACGCGCTGATCCCGATGAAAGAGCGGGTTGCCGACCGCAAATACGATCCAGTGGTGTGGCTGGGTAACAAGCTGTTCCGGCGTTAAGCCCGTTAGGCCCGGATCGCACCGGGTACCCGATGCTGATGCGAGAAACCACCAGCATCAACGACATTCGAACCGCGATCCGAGAGTTGTCCGTTCGCGCCGAACTCGCCCGCAAAGAGGGTCGGGAAGATGACGCCGCCGAGATCGAGCAGCGCATCCAGGGCTATCGGGACGAACTCAGCAACCGCCGCTGACGAGCCGGCGGAACTCACTTCGGTGAAACACGATGGGTGCTATCGCGGCGTCCACGGTCACCTCGCTGACCCGCAGGACCACGATGGTGTGATCGCCGGCCGGAATGAGTTGCTCGATCGCGCTCTCCAGCCACAGGCCGGTGCCCCTGATGAAGACCGCGCCGCTCTCGCGCGACACCGTCTCCAAACCGGCGAACCGGTCTCCGGTCTTGGCGGCCAGGGTCCGCGCGGCCTCGTCGTGCGCCTCGCCCAGCACGCTGATACCGAGCATCGGCAGGCTCTTGAGCTTGGGCCACGTCGTCGAAGTGTTCTGCACGCAAAACGACACCAGCGGGGGGTCCAGCGAGACGGGCACGAAGGTGCTGGCCGCCAGGCCTTCTCGCACGCCGCTGACCTCGGCCGCAATGGCCACCACCCCGGACGGGAAGTGGCCAAAGGCCTCACGCAATGACGTCGGCGTCAGCTTGCTATTCGAGTTCACCGGACTCAATTACCCCTGGGAACGGAATTGTCGCGATTGAGCCTACCGGGCGCGTATCCGTGGGCCGCCGCGACATCCGGGTGCGCGCGCAAGCGGCTCTTCCACGCGTTGCGGCCGTAGACGGAGTAGATCGGATCCGACGGATCCGGGCGCAATTCGGCGCGGGTGGCCAGCTCGGCGGGCAGCGACAGCACCGGCACCTGCGCGTCCAGCCGCGGATTGAAGAAGTACGCGATCGAGATGCGCTCGGCCGCCGCAGACCGCAGGTCCACCCGGTGTTCGGTCGCGCGCAGGTAACCGCCCGTCGCGACTTCGAGCAGTTCACCGATGTTGACGACGAACGCCCCCTCCAGCGCGGGCACATCCACCCAGTCCCCGGAGCCGGGGATCCGCACCTGCAGGCCCCGGCTGCCGGGTTCGGCCAGCAGCAGGGTGAGCACCCCGGAATCCTTGTGCGCGCCCACGCCTTGCGCGGTGGCCGCGCGGGCCGGGTAGCGAATCACCTTGATCAGCGTGGCGGGTGTTCCGGCGAAGGCGGAGTCGAAGACATCGGGCGGGCTGCCCAGCGCCGCCGCCCAGTGCCGGAGCAGGGTGCGGGCCACCTCGGATACCGCGGCATCCCATTCGTCGATGATCCCGGGCAATTCCGGCAGCGCGGCCGGCCACTGGTTGGGGCCCTGCAGCCACAGGTAGTCGGGCTTGCCGGGCCCGGCGATCGGCGAGCGCTGCGGTCCGATGTCGATCTGCTCGCGCCAGTCCACCTCACCGCCGGTCAGCTCACCGCCCAACCGGGTGTATCCACGGAAATGCGGACTGCGCACCATCGCGATGGCGTCCTTGTCCGCCGGGGGTAGCGCGAAGAGTCCACGCGCCGCCGCAAGCACCCGGCCAGACAGCGCCGCCGGGACCTGGTGACCGGTCAGATAAAAGAAGCCCACCCCGTGGGCAGCCTCGCGAAGGCTGTCGCGCAAATGGCCCGGGGCTGCCCGCAGATCCACCACCGGCAGTGCCGTGACGTCGCCCACACTCATCATTGAACCATCATCGCCGCAGGTGAAACGGGCTGTCCACGCTGGCAAAAGCCCAGGCCAACCGGTTGGTTAGTTAGGTAATGAAATTTAGCTCACATTGTGTTGCGCTCAAGTTACCGGTGGGTATGATTAGTCCTGTTACTGGTGGGTAACTTAGCCCTAGTACCCAACCACAAGTGGCATTCTCGACGAGGAGGAATGTAGTGAGCCACTACAAGAGCAACGTCCGCGACCAGGTATTCAACCTGTTTGAGGTATTGGGCGTTGACAAAGCATTAGGCCAAGGCGAGTACGCCGACCTGGACGTTGACACCGCCGGGGAAATGCTGGCGGAGATGGCTCGACTGGCCGAAGGACCGGTCGCCGAGTCGTTCGTCGACGGCGACCGCAACCCGCCGGTTTTCGACCCCGAAACGCACTCGGTGACGCTGCCGGAGTCGTTCAAGAAGTCGGTCCACGCAGTGATCGAGGCCGGCTGGGACAAGGTTGGCATCGAAGAGGCACTGGGCGGCATGCCGATGCCCAAAGCGCTGGTGTGGGCGCTCCAAGAGCACATCCTCGGCGCCAACCCCGCAGTGTGGATGTACGCGGGCGGTGGAGGCTTCTCCAACGTCGTCTACCACCTCGGTACCGAGGAGCAGAAGAAGTGGGCCGTGCTGTGCGCAGAGCGCGGTTGGGGCGCGACCATGGTGCTGACCGAGCCGGACGCCGGCTCGGACGTCGGCGCCGGCCTCACCAAGGCGGTCCAGCAGGAGGACGGCTCCTGGCACATCGAGGGCGTCAAGCGGTTCATCACCTCCGCCGACTCCGGCGACCTGTTCGAGAACATCCTGCACCTGGTGCTGGCCCGCCCCGAGGGCGCCGGTCCCGGCACCAAGGGGCTTTCGCTGTTCTTGGTGCCCAAGTTCCTGTTCGACTTCGAGACCGGCGAGCCCGGCGAGCGCAACGGCGCCTTCGTGACCAACGTCGAGCACAAGATGGGCCTGAAGGTCTCGGCCACGTGTGAACTGTCATTGGGCCAGCACGGCGTGCCCGCCAAGGGCTGGCTGGTCGGCGAGGTACACAACGGCATTGCGCAGATGTTCGATGTCATCGAGATGGCCCGGATGATGGTCGGCACCAAGGCGATCGCCACGCTGTCGACCGGTTACCTGAACGCCCTGGAATACGCCAAGTCCCGGGTACAGGGCGCCGACCTGACCCAGATGACCGACAAGGCCGCGCCGCGGGTGACCATCACGCATCACCCCGACGTGCGCCGCTCGCTGATGACCCAGAAGGCCTACGCCGAGGGTCTGCGCGCGCTGTACCTCTACACCGCGACCTTCCAGGACGCGGCCGTGGCCGAGGCGCTGCACGGCGTGGACGCCGATCTGGCCGTCAGGATCAACGACCTGATGCTGCCGGTGGTCAAGGGCGCGGGCTCCGAGCAGGCCTACGCCAAGCTCACCGAGAGCCTGCAAACCTTCGGCGGGTCCGGCTTCCTGCAGGACTACCCGATCGAGCAGTACATCCGGGACGCGAAGATCGACTCGCTGTACGAGGGCACCACCGCCATCCAGGCGCAGGACTTCTTCTTCCGCAAGATCGTCCGCGACAAGGGACAGGCGCTGGCCTACGTCTCGGGCGAGATCCAGAAGTTCGTCGACAGCGAGTCCGGAAACGGCCGACTCAAGACCGAACGCGAGCAGCTGGCCAAGGCGCTGGCCGACGTTCAGGCGATGGCGGCCACGATGACCGGCTACCTGATGGACGCGCAGCAGAACGTCACCAGCCTTTACAAGGTGGGCCTGGGTTCGGTGCGCTTCCTGATGAGCGTCGGCGACCTGATCATCGGCTGGCTGTTGCAGCAACAGGCTGCGGTGGCCGTGGCCGCCCTCGACGCCGGCGCCAGCGGCGCCGAGCGGTCGTTCTACGAGGGCAAGGTCGCGGTGGCGTCGTTCTTCGCGAAGAACTTCCTGCCGATGTTGGCCAGCACCCGCGAGGTGATCGAGACGCTGGACAACGACATCATGGAGCTCGACGAGGCCGCCTTCTAGGCATCCTCAAACAAGATCCCCCGCCCCCATCGAGGCGGGGGATCTTGTGTCCGCACAGAAAAAGACCGCCGCTGGATCCCCTCACTCCAGCGGCGGCCCTTTTCGCACGCCCGTCTGCGCTGACCGGCGCTCGCTTGCAGGGATGCCCCGTATTGTCGTCGGGGTCGGGGGTCAGACCACAACACGGGGCTATCCGCGAATCAAATACCCACTCGCCCGGGCCACAAACCACGCAGCAGAAAAAACGGGAGCGTCACGTTTCCAGAATCGCGGCGACACCCTGACCGCCGGCGGCGCAGATCGAAATCAGCGCGCGAGCCGGCCCATTCTTCTCTGCCTTCTTCTCGGCGAGCTGCTTGGCGGCCTGCGCGAGAATCCGCCCGCCCGTGGCCGCGAAGGGGTGGCCGGCAGCTAATGACGAACCGTTGACGTTGAGCCTGGACCGATCGATTGGCCCCAGCGCGGCGTCCAGACCCAGCCGCCCCTTGCAGTACTCGTCGGACTCCCAGGCCTGCAGGTGCGCCAGCACCACCGAGGCGAACGCCTCGTGGATTTCGTAGAAGTCGAAGTCCTGCAGGCTCAACCCATTTCGGGCCAACAGCCGGGGTACCGCGTAGGTGGGGGCCATCAGCAGGCCGTCGTTGCCGTTGACGTAGTCCACCGCCGCGGTTTCGGCATCCACGAAGTAGGCCAGTGGGGCCAGCGCGTGCTCGGATGCCCACTGCTCGGTGGCCAGCAACGCGACCGAGGCTCCGTCGGTCAGCGGGGTCGAGTTGCCCGCCGTCATCGTGGCGTCGCCGGCCTTGACCCCGAAAACGGGTCGCAGGCCGGCCAGCTTCTCGACGCTGGCATCCGGCCGCAGGTTGTCGTCGCGGTACAGCCCCAGGAAAGGTGTGACCAAATCGTCAAAAAAGCCACGGTCGTAGGCGTCGGCCATGTTGCGGTGGCTGGCGACGGCCAGTTCGTCCTGGTCGACGCGCCTGATTCCCATCTGCTTGGCGGTGATGGCGGCGTGCTCGCCCATCGATAGGCCGGTGCGCGGCTCGCTGTTGGCCGGGATCGCGATGCCGAGGTTGGCGGGCAGCGTCCCGACCAGCTTGAACCGCTCCAGGTTGGACTTGGATCGTCGCAGTTTGAGCAGGTTGCGGCGCAGGTCGTCGCCCAGGCCGATCGGCGCGTCGGAGGTGGTGTCCACGCCGCCGGCGGCCGCCACCTCGTAGCGGCCGGCGGCGATACCGTCGGCGGCGGCGATCGCGGCCTGCAGGCCGGTGCCGCAGGCCTGCTGCAGGTCGAACGCCGGCGTGTACGGGGACAGCTGCGACCCCAGCACGCACTCGCGCATCAGGTTGAAGTCGCGGCTGTGCTTGAGCACCGCGCCGCCGATCACCGCCCCCAATTGTTCGCCGGCCAGCCCGAACCGGTCTATCAGCCCGCCCAGCGCCGCGGTGAACATGTCCTGGTTCGACGCCTCGGCGTAGGCGCGCTCTGATCGTGCGAAAGGAATGCGATTGCCGCCCAGTACGGCGACGCGTCGCTTCTCGGATGTCGAGGCCACTTGATTTCTCCGCTTGTCGGTTTGGGGACCAGCCGTCGGGGCCATACTACCCACTGTTCTTACTCTCGAGTAAGTTCGCCTCGGTTGGTCCAAGATACGGTTGGCCTATACGGCATACTCACACGGAAGGCAGTTCAGTGGCATCCAAAGCCTCGTCCGATCTGTTCTCACAGGTCGTCAACTCCGGCCCCGGATCGTTTGTGGCCAAGCAACTTGGCGTTCCGCAACCCGAGCCCCTACGTCGTTACCGACCGGGTGACCCGCCGCTGGCGGGATCGTTGTTGATCGGCGGGGAGGGCCGGGTTGTCGAGCCGCTGCGCGCCGCGCTCGACGCGGACTACGACGTGGTGGGCAACAACCTGGGCGGCCGGTGGGCCGACTCGTTCGGTGGCCTGGTCTTCGACGCGACCGGGATCACGACACCGGCCGGGCTGAAGGACCTCTACGAGTTCTTCGCCCCCGTGCTGCGCAACCTCGGCCACTGCGCGCGCGTGGTGGTCGTCGGCACCACCCCCGAAGCCGCCGCCGGCACCGACGAGCGGATCGCTCAGCGCGCGCTGGAGGGTTTCACCCGCTCGCTGGGCAAGGAACTGCGCCACGGCGCCACGGTGGCGCTGGTGTACCTGTCGCCGGACGCCAAACCGGCCGCGACGGGCCTGGAATCCACCCTGCGGTTCATCCTGTCGGCCAAATCGGCCTACGTCGACGGTCAGGTTTTCTTTGTCGGGGCGGCCGACTCGACGCCCCCGGCCGACTGGGACCGCCCGCTGGACGGCAAGGTCGCCATCGTGACCGGCGCGGCCCGCGGCATCGGCGCGACGATCGCCGAGGTGTTCGCCCGCGACGGGGCCCGCGTCGTCGCGATCGACGTGGAATCCGCCGCCGAGTCCCTGGCCGAGACCGCCAGCCGCGTCGGTGGCACCGCGCTGTGGCTCGACGTCACTGCCGACGATGCCGTCGACAAGATCACCGAGCATCTGCGCGACCATTACGCCGGGCACGCCGACATCCTGGTCAACAACGCCGGTATCACCCGGGACAAGCTGTTGGCCAATATGGACGACGCCCGCTGGGACGCCGTGTTGGCCGTCAATCTTCTTGCCCCCCTGCGGCTTACCGAGGGACTGATCGGCAACGGCAGCATCGGCGAGGGCGGCCGGGTGGTTGGGCTGTCGTCGATGGCCGGCATCGCGGGCAACCGAGGGCAGACCAACTACGCGACCACCAAGGCCGGGATGATCGGCCTCACGCAGGCGCTGGCACCGCAACTGGCCGAAAAGGGCATGACGATCAACGCCGTTGCACCGGGCTTCATCGAAACCAAGATGACGGCCGCCATCCCGCTGGCCACCCGCGAGGTGGGCCGTCGACTCAACTCGCTGCTGCAGGGCGGTCAGCCCGTCGACGTCGCCGAGACCATCGCGTACTTCGTCAGCCCGGCGTCAAACGCTGTGACCGGCAACGTCATTCGCGTCTGCGGCCAGGCGATGCTGGGAGCTTAGGTCAAGGAGGAAGCATGAACCAGCCAAGCGGCCTGAGAAACATGCTGCGCGCCGCTGCCGGGGCATTGCCGGTCGTGCCCCGCGGAAACCAGTTGCCCACCCGCACGGTGACCGTCGACGAACTGCCGATCGACCACGCCAACGTCGCCGCGTACGCGGCGGTCACCGGGCTGCGCTACGGCAACAACGTGCCGCTGACCTACCCGTTTGCGCTGACCTTTCCCGTGCTGATGTCGCTGGTGACCGGGTTCGACTTTCCTTTCGCTGCAATGGGATCCGTGCACACCGAGAACCACATCACGCAGTACCAGCCGATCGCGGCCACCGACACCGTCGGCGTGCGGGTGCACGCCGAAAATCTGCGTGAACACCGCAAGGGCCTGCTGGTCGACCTGGTGACCGACGTCAGCGTCGGCAACGACGTCGCGTGGCACCAGGTGACGACCTTCCTGCATCAGCAACGCACCAGCCTGTCCGACGAGCCCAAACCGCCGCCGCAGAAGCAGCCCAAGCTTGCACCGCCCAACGCCGTGCTGCGGATCACGCCCAGCCGAATCCGCCGCTACGCCGCCGTCGGCGGCGATCACAACCCGATCCACACCAACCCCGTCGCCGCCAGGCTTTTCGGGTTCCCCACCGTCATCGCGCACGGGATGTTCAGTGCCGCTGCGGTTTTGGCCAACATCGAGGCGCGACTTCCGGATGCCGTGCGATATTCGGTGCGATTCGGCAAGCCGCTGGTCCTGCCGGCCACCGCGGGGCTTTACGTCGACGAGGGTACGGGCGGCTGGGAACTCGCATTGCGCAACATCACCAAGGGGTACCCGCATCTGACCGGCACAGTGAGCTCGCTTGCGTCGCTGAGTTGAGGCGTGCAAGGCTTCAGTAATCGCACACGCCACATGAGTACCGTCCGCGGACCATAAGGCTATTTTCAAATCCGGTATCGCGGGCGATATCACATTCGAGAGCCGTCTATCGGCCACCCGCGCTGCTGGCCTGCTGCGCCCTCAAGTACGGCCGCGACGGCCTCGAATTTTGCCAGCGGCTCCTACTTTCGCTACGGAGGCTTGCGGGGATCCGGTGGCAGTTCGTCCCAAGGCTCTTCGCTGGTGCCGACCGGATGTTCCTTCGCCGGCAAGAGGTCGGTGAACAAGACAAGCGTTTCGCCCAGTTTGGTAGCGGCCGGGGTCACCAAGCCGTGCAACTTGAGTTGGTAGGCCGCGGTGGAGACATCCTGGCAGGCCGCGTACGCGGCTTTGTCGGACGTGTCAGATTGCAGTTGCTTGAGCGTCAACCCGCTGAGCGCAAGGGTGGCCGGCGATCGAAGATCGAGGATGCTCGTCACCGACACGTCACAGGTGATCAGGACCCTCGGTTTGATGGACGGCGCCGGTCCGCCGTCGACAACGACGGGATCGATCAGGTGACGGTAGGCCTCGACGGTGACCGAGTCGGTCGGCTTGCCGAGGTAGAGCACGGCATGGCCCCCGGCGGTACCCCACCTGCCGACCGCCGACCGTCCCTGCAGCCCGGTGGCCACGTGCGGTGCCGGTACGTGGCGTTGCCAGGTGCCGGCGACATTAACCGGGGAGGCTGTGGACAGTCGCGCGGCCAGGGCATTCATCGGGTTACATGCCGCCCGCGACCCACGCGGCCTCGTCGATCACCTTGTCGATCTCCCCGTCGACGAGCAGGTCGATCGGCCGCTGCATGTCAAGGTTGCGGTTGCGGGAGTGCAGCCAGATGTCGACGCCTTCGTCGGTGTAGGAGTCGCCGAGCATCGTGATCGCGGTGCGGACATCTAGTAGGCGCTTTGCGGCCTGTCCGCGGGGCGCGTTACGCCCACTGGCCCAGTTCTGAACGGTGCGGATACCGGCCCCGACGGCTCGTGCCAACTCGGCTTGGGTGATCCCCGCCCTCGTCACATCCTCGACGACGCTCATGTACGTCGTCGAACCGCCGTCAGCCGCGTGCCGCTCCCGTCGCTGCTTTTTGGGCGGCGGCATTCGGGCCGCTGTCATGTGCGGATCTTTGCAGTCATCCTGCCGACTATACTGCGCATACAACGCATAGAAAACTGCCTATCAATTTGCGTGTTACATGCGTACATCACGTCGAACAGTCAGGACTTCGCCAGTCCGCGGACCGAGTTTCTGTAGTCCGTACGCGCCGAGCGCCGTGGTCAGAAAAACCAAGAACAGCCAAAACGGCGGATGGGCCAGCTCCCAGACGAAGATTGCGGCCCAGATCGGTGAACCCTGGGTGACCGCGAGCACGCCGGCCGCACCGGCCAACGAGGTCGCCGGTAGCTGAAAGTCGGTCCCGCCCGCCCAGTTGATAATCAGCACCAGCAGCGAACCGGCCGCAGCACCGGTGGCCAACGACGGCGTGAGCATCCCCCCTGCGCCGCCGGCGCGCAGGAACAGGGCGGTGAGCAGCGGCTTCAATGCCAGAAGTGCGGCCGCCGATGTCAGCGTCATGCCCATTTTTTCGGAGGCCAGACTGACCGTCAGGATGCTCCTGCCGTTGCCGGGCAGCTCGGGCCACCAGTGCGAGCAGATACCCATCACCAGCCCCGCGCCGGCGAGCGCGGGAACGAGCACCCAGGACTTCATCACGCGGGCGGGGCGCGCCGCCCGCATGAGCCGGTTGAACGCCAGACCGATCACCAGCGTTACCGGCGCCAACGCCAGCGCTCGCCCGGTCAGTTGAAACGACAAGTGCGGACTGGGCCAGTCCAGGCTCGCGTGGTCGTGGGTGATCGCCGAGCCGATCGCGACGGCCACGCCGGAGCTGATCAGCGCCGCGCCCAGCGCGCGCGGTTGCCAGGATTTCAGGATGATGCGCACCGAGAAGAGGGCGCCCGCGAGCGGAACGGCGTAGACCGCGCCGAGCCCGGCTCCGGCCGCGGATGCCAGCAGGATCTGGCGGTCCCTCGGTGACAGCCGACTCAGCCATGCGATGCCTAAATCGCTTAGGGCTGCGGCAAATTGACGAGGGGCACCTTCCCGACCGAGGGATGCACCGGAGCCGACCAGCAGCACCTGTAGCACCGCGTCGAGGCTCCACGACAGCCGAGGTACCCGGTCACCGCGGGTGATGGTCCCCTCCAGGGGCGGCACGTCGGTTCTGCGCCGCAGGATCCACCATCCCAGCCCGGCCAACGCGCCGCCGACCATCGGCCCCAGGGCGCGGCGTACCGGACTGCTGCCGGTGATCCCTTGCAGCAGCGTGCCGAAGGTGTAGTGATACGCGACGTGCTGGACGAAGCGCAGCACGAACGTCGTCGACAATCCGGCCACCCCGGCCAGCACTCCGACGATGATCACCGCGCAGAAGAATTCGAGATTGGGGCGCGGCCGGGACCGGGGCACTCGATGAATCTAGCCCGCTTCGATGAATCTAGCCCGCTACGACGTTCTGGCCGACATCGCGATCGGCCGGTGTTCCCTTCAGGCCGCGCCAGAACAGGTCGATCATCAGTTCGGCCGCCTCGTCGACTTCGGTATCGCCGGTGGACAGCCGGTTGGCTATCGCTTCGCCGGCGCCCACCAGGGCCACGGCCATCGTCTCGATCTCGGCGTCGCCTCGCGGGTTGCGGGTGCCGGACCGCAGCAGCCCGGCCACCAGGTCGATGATCTGCTCGCGGCCCTCACGCACCTTGTGGGCGAACGCCTGCGAGCTGGTGGCCTGCGTGTACATCACGATCCAGGCCGCGCGGTTGGCATCGATGTAACGCAAGAACGACCCGATGGTGTTGCGCAGCAAGTCCTTTGGGCTCCGGTTGAAGTCGATGTCGGCGCGCACCGCTTCGATGAACCGGCTCATCTCGCGGTCCAGGCAGGCGCCGAACAGATCCTCCTTGGAGCCGTAGTACAGGTACAGCATCGGCTTGGAGATCTGGGCTTCGGCGGCGATGACGTCCATCGAGGTCTCGTGGTAGCCGTTGACCGAGAACATCTGCACGGCGGCATCGAGCATCTGCTGCTCACGGACAGCTCGCGGCAGTCGCTTGGTACCACCTGCCATTTCTTACCCCTTTACCTCTAGTTAAGAGTAAGCGCTAGGGCCCGCACTTCGGGTTGTGGCCCTTCATGGCGGCCACCCGCTTCACCGACGCGTCGATGTCTCCCATCTTCAATTCGCCTGCTGCCAGCGCCTTTTCCAGCCGGTCCAGGACCGCGGGCACCTCGTCGGTGGTGACCCACAGGGCGACGTCGGTGCCGGCCTGCAAGGCGCGCAGCACCGCGTCGGATACGCCGTATTTGCTCGAGATCGCGACCATGCTGGACAGGTCGTCGCTGAATACGGGGCCGTCGAAGGGCGGGCCGCCGTAGCCGATGCCGTCGCGCAGCAGGTCCACCGCGGCCTTGCTCAGGCTGGCCGGGTCGTCGCCGGTCAGACCGGGAACCTGCAAGTGACCGATCATCACCGCGACCGGGGTTTGGGTGACCAACGTCCGATAGGGCACCAGGTCGTTGCCCTGCAGTTCGCTGAGCGGTGGCGTGATCACCCCGCCCTTGTGCGAATCGCCGGAGCCGTGGCCGTGGCCGGGAAAGTGCTTGAGCACCGGCAGCACCCCGGCGTCGCGCAGGCCTTGGGCAAACGCCCCGGCGTAGGCGGTGACCGTCTGCGGGTCAGGGCCGAACGAGCGGTCCCCGATCACGGTGTCGTCCGGGGCGTCCGTGACGTCGACCACCGGGGCGAAGTCGATGGTGATACCCAGCTTTTTCATCGCCTGGCCGCGCTGCAGCGCCAGGTCGTGAACCTGCTGGGGGGTTTGGGTCTGGGCCAGCTGCTTGGGTGACGGCGTCGTGCCGAGCCTCGACTTCAACCGCGAGACCCGGCCGCCTTCTTCGTCGACGCTGACCGCCAGAGGCAGCAGGCCCGGGTTGGCCGCGATGTCGGCCAGCGGGCCGTCGAAAATCGACATGTCGGTCCAGCTGCCGATGAAGATGCCGCCGACGTGATGGTTGGCGACGACGGCGCGGGCGTCGTCGGCGTTCTTTATCCCGACCATCAGTAGTTGAGCCAGCTTGTCGCGCGGCGGCAACGTGGTCGGGTCACCGCAGTTCGGCGGTGGCGGCGCGGCCGTCGGCGTGGTGGCTTTGGTCTTAGGTCCCTGGGAGGCCGAGGGAGACTGTGTGCCGTGGTGGCCGCAGGCCATCAGCAACGCCGATACGGCGGCGAGCAACGCGGCCAGCTTGCTCAGGGAGCGGCGAAAAGGCATCGGGCCATGGTGTCACGGCGCGATCCCCGCCACAGCGCAGCCTGCTAGGTTGGCTCAGGTTAATTAAAGCGTCCGCAAGCCCCCAAGGAGCCGATCGATGAACCGGATCATTGCGCCCGCCGCGGCGAGCGTGGTGGTTGGCCTGCTGCTGGGCGCGGCCGCGATCTTCGGGATCACGCTGATGGTGCAGCAGGACACCAAGCCTCCCCTTCCGGGCGGCGACCCGCAGTCGTCGGTGCTCAACAGGGTCGAGTACGGGAACCGTAGCTAGCCCGGCGGCCCAGACGGCGCGGGCGGTGCCTGCGGAACCGGACTCGCCGGCCGTGCCCCTGTCACGCCGGTGGCTGGTGTTGGTCGGAGCAATCGCGCTGGCGTTGACGTTCGCGCAATCCCCGGGGCAGATCTCCCCCGACACCAAGCTCGACCTCACCGCGAACCCGCTGCGCTTCCTGGCGCGGGCGACCAACCTGTGGAACAGCGAGCTGCCGTTCGGCCAGGCACAGAATCAGGCATACGGCTACCTGTTCCCGCACGGCACCTTCTTTTTGATCGGCCACCTGCTGGGCGTGCCCGGGTGGGTCACCCAGCGGTTGTGGTGGGCGCTGCTGTTGACAGTTGGCTTCGCCGGCCTGCTGCGAGTCGCCGAGGCGCTGGGCATCGGCAGCCCGTCGTCCCGGGTGATCGGCGCCGCGGCGTTCGCGCTGTCGCCGCGGGTGCTGACCACGCTCGGCTCGATCTCGTCGGAGACGCTGCCGATGATGCTGGCGCCGTGGGTTTTGCTGCCCACGATCCTTGCCCTGCGCGGTAATGCGGGCCGGTCGGTGCGCGTGCTCGCCGCCCAAGCCGGGCTGGCGGTCGCGCTGATGGGCGCGGTCAACGCCATTGCGACGCTGGCCGGTTGCCTGCCCGCCGTGATCTGGTGGGCCTGCCATCGGCCGAACCGGTCGTGGTGGCGCTACACGGCGTGGTCGCTGTTGACGCTCGCCCTGGCGATCCTGTGGTGGGTGGTGGCGCTGGTTCTGCTGCGCAACGTCAGTCCCCCGTTCCTGGACTTCATCGAATCCTCCGGCGTGACGACGCAGTGGTCGTCGCTGGTCGAGATGCTGCGCGGCACCGACAGCTGGACGCCGTTCGTGGCACCGACCGCCACCGCGGGCGCGCCGCTGGTCACCGGATCCGTTGCCATCCTGGGCACCTGCCTGGTCGCGGCCGCCGGCCTGGCCGGCCTGGCCAGCCGCGAGATGCCGGCGCGGGGACGGCTGGTGACAATGCTGCTGATCGGGGTGGTGTTGATGGCCGCCGGCTACAGCGGCGGACTGGGCTCGCCGCTGGCCCACCAGGTACAGGCGTTCCTGGACGCCGGCGGCGCACCGTTGCGCAACGTGCACAAGCTGGGGTCGGTGATCCGGATCCCGCTGGTGCTCGGCTTGGCTCAGGTGCTCGGCCGGATACCGCTGAGCCTGAGTGCGTTCGCCCACCCCGAGCGCGACAGGCGGGTTGCGGCCGGAATCGTCGTGCTGACCGCGCTGATGGTCAGCACCTCGTTGGCCTGGACGGGCCGGCTCACCCCGCCGGGCGCGTTCGACGCGATACCTGGGTATTGGCATGAGGCCGCCGACTGGCTCAGCGAGCACAACACGGGAACACCGGCGCCGGGCCGCGTCCTGGTGGTCCCGGGCGCGCCATTCGCCACCCAGGTGTGGGGCACCAGCCACGACGAGCCGCTGCAGGTGCTCGGCAGCAGCCCGTGGGGAGTGCGCGACTCAATCCCGCTGACGCCGCCGCAGACGATCCGCGCGCTGGATTCGGTGCAACGCCTGTTCGCGGCCGGGCGGCCTTCGGTGGGCCTGGCCGATACGCTTGCCCGCCAAGGCATTTCGTACGTGGTGCTGCGCAACGATCTGGATCCCGAGACGTCGCGGTCGGCGCGCCCGATCCTGGTGCACCGCGCCATCGCGGGGTCTCCGGGGCTGCAGCAGGTGGCGCAGTTCGGTGCGCCGGTGGGCCCCGGCACCCTGGCGGGCTTCGTCACCGACAGCGGGCTGCGTCCGCGCTATCCGGCGGTGGAGATCTACCGCGTCACGGTTGCCGCCGATCCTGGTGCGCCGTACTTCGCCGATGTCGAGGGGTTGCCGCGCGTCGACGGCGGCCCCGAGGCACTGCTTCGCCTCGACGAGCGGCGCCGGCTGTTGGGCCAGCCGGCGTTGGGTCCGGTGTTGATGACCGCCGATGCCCGGGGCGCCGGCCTACCGACACGGGCCGTCACCGTCACCGACACCCCGGTCGCACGCGAGACGGACTACGGCCGGGTGGACCAGCACTCGTCGGCGATCCGGGTAGCCGGAGACCCGCGGCGTACCTACAACCGAGTGCCGGATTACCCGGTTCCGGGCACCGACACGGTTTTCGGCGGCTGGACCGGTGGCCGCATCACGGTGTCGAGCTCGTCGTCGGATGCCACCGCCATGCCCGACGTCGCGCCGGCCACCTCCCCCACCGCCGCGATCGACGGCGACCCGGCAACCGCGTGGGTGTCCAACGCGCTGCAGGCCGCCGTTGGGCAGTGGCTGCAGGTGGATTTCGACCACCCGGTGAGCAACGCCGTCATGACCGTCACGCCCAGCGCGACCGCCGTCGGCGCCCAGGTGCGCCGCATCGAGGTCGAGACCGCCACCGGCAGCACCACCCTGCGGTTCGACGAGGCCGGCAAGCCGCTCACCGTGGCGCTGCCCTACGGCGAGACCCCGTGGGTGCGGCTCACCGCCGCGGCCACCAACGACGGGTCGGCCGGTGTGCAGTTCGGCATCACCGACCTGTCGATCACCCAGTACGACGCGTCCGGGTTCGCCCACCCGCTCACTCTGCGGCACACCGCGCTGGTTCCGGGGCCCCCGCAAGGTGCGGCGGTCGCGGGGTGGGACCTGGGGTCGGAGCTGCTCGGCAGGCCGGGCTGCGCCCCCGCGCCCGACGGCGTGCGCTGCGCGGCGTCGATGGCGCTGGCGCCGGAGGAGCCGGTCAATTTCAGCCGCACGCTGAGCGTTCCGAGTCCGATGTCGGTGACCCCGACGTTGTGGATACGACCGCGTCAGGGCCCCAATCTCGCCGATCTGATCGCCGAGCCGAATAGCATTCGGGCCCAAGGTGATTCCGACGGGATCGACGTCCTTGGCTCGGCATATGCGGCCACCGACGGCGACCCGGCCACCGCATGGACGGCACCGCAGCGGGTGGTGCAATACAAGACGCCGCCGACGCTCACCCTGACCCTGCCGCAGCCGACCGAGGTTGCCGGGCTGCGCTTGGTCCCCAGCCAGTCGAGCCTGCCCACGCACCCGACGCTGGTGGCCGTCAACCTCGGTGACGGCCCGCAGGTTCGCGAGTTGAAGGCGGGCCAGCCGCAGACATTGTCGCTACAACCCCGGGTCACCGACACCGTCACCCTCAGCCTGCTCGACTGGCAAGACGTCATCGACCGCAACGCGCTGGGATTTGACCAACTCAAGCCGCCGGGGCTGGCCGATGTCGCGGTGCTGGGCGCCGACGGCAGACCGATCGCGCCCGCCGACGCCGCCCGCAACCGCATCCGCGAGGTCGTCGTCGGCTGCGATCGCGGCCCGGTGATCGCGGTGGCCGGCCGGTTTGTGCACACCTCGATCCGGACGACAGCCGGTGCGCTCTTGGACGGCGGGCCGGTGCGCGCCGAACCGTGCGACCGCGACCCGATCGCGCTGCCGGCCGGGCAGCAGGAGCTGCTGATCAGCCCCGGTGACGCGTTCGTCGTGGACGGAGCCCAGCTGTCCACGGCGGGGGCCGGTGAGAGCCCCTCGGTGACTCCGGCCGCGACGGGGGCCTGGGACTCGAGCCGCCGAGAGATACCCGCCTCCGCATCGGCCACCCCTCGGGTGCTGGTCATCCCCGAAAGCATCAACCCCGGCTGGGTGGCGCGCACCAGCACCGGGGCCCGGTTGACGCCCGTGGCCGTCAACGGCTGGCAGCAGGGCTGGGTGGTGCCAGCCGGCAACCCCGGCACCATCACCCTGACCTTCACCGCCAACTCGCTGTACCGGGCCGGTCTGGCGCTGGGGCTGGCGTTGCTGCCGGTGTTGGCCCTGCTGGCTTTCTGGCGTACCCGGGCCAGGCGCGCCGACGAGCCACCGGCCCACCCGTGGGCGCCCGGGACCTTCGCCGCGGTCGGGGTATTGGCCGCCGGAGCGGTGATCGCCGGCCCGGCCGGGGCCGTCGTGGCCGGCGCCGCCCTCGGGCTGCGGTACGGCCTGCGCCGCCGGGAGCGGTTGCGCGAGCGCGCCCCCGTGTGGCTGAGCGCCGGCGGGCTGATCCTGGCCGGAGCCGCACTGTCCCGCCACCCCTGGCGATCCGTTGACGGCTACGCCGGCCACTCCGCGAATGTGCAACTGCTGGCGCTTATTTCGCTCGCGGCGGTGGCCGCGTCGGTGGTTATCCTGCCGGGCCGATCGCCCGTGCCCGGTGACGAATAGTTGGCTACGGGTTTACCGGCTGGTTGACTGGATACGCGCGGCGGTGTGTTCGCCGACATCCGAGGAGTTACGGCCATGGGATGGTTTTCGGCACCCGAGTACTGGCTGGGCAGGCTGGTGCTCGAGCGTGGCGCGGCGGCCCTCTACCTGATCGCCTTCGTCGCCGCCGCGCGGCAGTTCCGGGCACTCATCGGCGAAGACGGGATGCTGCCGGTGCCACGGTATTTGGCCAGACAGTCCTTCTGGCGCAGCCCGAGCCTGTTTCATCTGCGCTATTCCGATCGGCTGTTCGCCATCACGTCCTGGTCGGGAGCGGCGCTGTCGGCGGCGGTCGTGGCCGGGGCGGCGGACCTGGTTCCGTTGTGGGCCGCGATGGTGATGTGGCTGGCGTTGTGGGTCCTGTATCTGTCGATCGTCAACGTCGGTCAGACCTGGTACGGGTTCGGCTGGGAGTCGCTGTTACTGGAGACGGGATTTTTGGCGATCTTCCTCGGCAACGCCCGCACCGCTCCCCCGGTGCTGACCTTGTGGCTGGCGCGATGGCTGCTGTTCCGAGTCGAGTTCGGCGCCGGGCTGATCAAGATGCGCGGCGACCCGTGCTGGCGCGACCTGACGTGCCTGTTCTACCACCATGAAACCCAGCCGATGCCGGGACCGTTCAGCTGGTTCTTCCATCACCTGCCCAAGCCGCTACACCGAATTGAGGTGGCGGGCAACCACTTTGCCCAGCTGGTCGTGCCGTTCGGGTTGTTCGCCCCGCAGCCGGTGGCGAGCGTGGCCGCGGCGATCATCGTGATCACCCAGCTGTGGCTGGTCATCTCGGGCAACTTCGCCTGGCTCAATTGGGTGACGATCATCTTGGCGTGCGGCGCGATCGACCAGCCCTGGATAAAGCCGGGGCTGCCGGCGCTGCCGGGACCGCCACCGTGGTTTGTCGCGCTGGTGATCGCGTTCACGGCCGCGATGGTGTTCCTGAGCTACTGGCCCGCGCGCAACATGCTCTCGTCGCATCAGCGGATGAACATGTCGTTCAACCCCTTTCACCTGGCAAACACCTACGGAGCCTTCGGCAGCATCGGTCGCATCCGCCGGGAGGTGGTGATCGAAGGCACCGACGAGCCACAGATCACCAAACAGACGGTGTGGAGGGAATACGAATTCAAGGGCAAGCCGGGCGCGGTGCGGCGGCTACCGCGGCAGTGGGCGCCCTATCACCTGCGGCTGGACTGGCTGATGTGGTTCGCGGCCATCTCGCCGGGTTATGCGCAACCCTGGCTGACGCCGTTTTTGCAGCGGCTGCTGCGCAACGATCGGCCGACGCTGCGGCTGTTGCGGCACAATCCGTTTCCCGAATCGCCGCCCCGGTACGTCCGCGCGCAGCTCTACGTGTACCGCTTCACAACGCCGGCCGAGCTGCGGCGCGACCGGGCATGGTGGCGGCGCACGCTGGTGGGCGGGTACGTCCGGCCCATGACGCTGCCGCAAACGACGAATCGCTCAAGCCGCTGAGGCTGGGACGAGCCTTCGGCTTTAGAGCGTCTCGTCCAGCTCGCCGAGCCGGTCGGTGAGCCGCAGATTCTCCGAGTAGTCGACCGGGCACCAGATCAGCGACACGCCGTCGTCGTTGAGCGCGGCTTGGAGCGTGGGCAACAGCTCGTCGGCGCTGGTGATCCGATAGCCTTTGGCGCCAAAGCTTTCCGCATAAGTCACCACGTCAGGGTTGCCGAACCGTACGTAGTAGTGCGCTCCGAGCTCGAGGTCCATCTTCCATTCGATCAGGCCGTAGCCGCCGTCGTCCCAGATCAGCACCACCAGCGGTATCCGTTCCCGGACGGCCGTCTCGATCTCCTGCGAGTTCATCAGGAACGCGCCGTCGCCCACCACGGCGAGCACCTTCGCCTCCGGCCGCGCCAGCTTGACCCCAAGCGCGCCCGGCAGCGCAAAGCCCATGGTGGACAAGCCGTTTGAGATCAGGCAGGTGTTGCGCTCGTAGGTCGGGTACAGCCGCGCCATCCACATCTTGGTGGCACCGGTGTCCACCAGCACCACATCGTCGCGACCCATCGCGGCGCGGGTGTCTGCGACCACCCGCTGCGGGGCCAATGGATAACGTGAATCCTGTTGTCCTCGAGCGTATTCCTCGGCCAGCAGGCCGGAGCCGGGGATCTCTGGATCGGCCTCATAGCCGTGGCCGGCGAGGGCGTCCGTCAGAGCGTAGAGCGAAGCGCTGATGTCACCGATGATCCCGACCTGCACCGAGTAGTGGGCGTCGACCTCAGCCGGGAACCGGTGGATGTGGATGATTTTCTTGTCGGCCTGCGGATTGATCCGAACCGGGTCGAACTCCTGGAGTTCGTAGCCGACCGCGATGATCACGTCGGCGTTGTCGAATCCGAAGTTGACGTAATCGTGCCGCATGAAGCCGATGGTCCCGATGCTGTTGGCGTGGTCGTCGGGCATCACCCCCTTGCCGTGGAAGGTGTTGGCCACCGGGATGGCGAATTCCTCGGAGAACCGCACCAGCGCCTTGGTCGCGTCCGCGCGCGCGGCGCCGTGCCCGGCCAGTACCACCGGTCGCTCCGCCGTACGCAGGATCTCGACGGCGCGTTCCACCTGACCGGGTGCCGGGGCCTCGGCGCGAACGACGTTGCGCGGCAACGGCACCAGGTCGTAATCGGCTTCGTCCGCATCGATGTGCTCGGGCACGGCCAGGTAGACCGCGGCCGGCCGTTCCGTCTCGGCGACCTTGAACGCCTTACGGAACATCTCCGGGATGGCGCGCGCGGTAGGGACACCGGCGGCCCAGCGGGTGATCGGCGCGAACATCGACACCAGGTCGACGTACTGGTGTGACTCCTTGTACTCGCGGTCCTGGCCGACTTGCGCCGAGATCGCCACCATCGGGGTGCTGTTGGTGGTGGCGTCGGCGACACCGAGTTGCATGTTGATTGCGCCCGGACCCAACGTCGCAGACACCACCGCCGCGCGGCCGGTGACCCGCCCGTACATCTCCGCCATGAACGCCGCCGCCTGCTCGTGCCGGGTCAGCACATAGCGGATGCTCTTCGAGGAGGCCAACGCCTGAATGAAGCGGATGTTTTCCTCGCCAGGTATTCCGAAGACGACGGAGACCCCCTCGTTTTCCAGGCACTCGACCATCAGCTGAGCGGCTTTACTCATCCGACACCTCCCATTAGGAACAGTAGTGGCAGGCTATGTGTTGGATGTTTCGCAAACTCACCAAAGGAGGGCCAGCGTGCCCATCGCCACCATCAACCCGGCCACTGGCGAGACAGTCAAGACCTTCACCCCCGCGACCGACGAGGAAGTCGACGCAGCGATCGCGCGCGCCCACGAGCGGTTCCTCGACTACCGCCATTCCACCACCATCGCCCAGCGCGCCGAATGGGCCAACGCCACCGCCGACCTGCTGGAGCGGGAAGCCGACGAAACCGCGGCGATGATGACGCTCGAGATGGGCAAGACCCTGAAGTCGGCGAAGGCCGAAGCGCTTAAGTGCGCCAAGGGTTTTCGCTACTACGCTGAGAACACCGAGAAGCTGCTCGCCGACGAACCGGCCGACCCGGCGAAGGTCGGCGCATCGAAGGCATATGTCCGGTACCAGCCGCTCGGGGTGGTGCTGGCCGTGATGCCGTGGAACTTCCCGCTCTGGCAGGCGGTCCGGTTCGCCGCGCCGGCGTTGATGGCGGGCAACGTCGGCATCCTCAAGCACGCTTCCAACGTGCCGCAGTCGGCGCTGTATCTCTCCGATGTCATCACCCGCGGCGGCTTCCCGGAGGGCTGCTTTCAGACGCTGCTCGTTTCGTCCAGCGCCGTCGAGCGCATCCTGCGCGATCCCCGGGTCGCCGCGGCGACCCTGACCGGCAGCGAACCGGCCGGCCAATCCGTCGCCGCCATCTGCGGCGACGAGATCAAACCCACCGTGCTCGAACTCGGCGGCAGTGACCCGTTCATTGTGATGCCGTCGGCGAACCTCGACGTGGCCGTCAAGACCGCGGTCACCGCCCGGGTGCAGAACAACGGCCAGTCCTGCATCGCCGCCAAGCGATTCATCGTCCACACCGATATCTACGACGCCTTCGTCGACAAGTTCGTCGAACGGATGGAGGCGCTGAAGGTCGGCGACCCCACCGACCCGGACACCGACGTGGGTCCGCTGGCCACCGAATCGGGTCGCGACGAGATCGCGCAGCAGGTCGACGCCGCCGTCGCGGCCGGCGCGAAGATCCGCTGCGGCGGCACCCGCCTGGACCGGCCGGGATGGTTCTACCCGCCGACGGTGGTCACCGACATCACCAAGGACATGGCGCTGTACACCGAGGAGGTGTTCGGCCCGGTCGCCTCGATGTACCGCGCTTCGGGCATCGACGAGGCCGTCGAGATCGCCAACGCCACCACCTTCGGGCTGGGGTCCAACGCCTGGACCAATGACGAGGCCGAGCAGCAGCGCTTCATCGATGACATCGAGGCCGGCCAGGTCTTCATCAACGGGATGACGGTGTCCTACCCGGAGCTGGGCTTCGGCGGCGTCAAGCGGTCCGGCTACGGTCGCGAGCTCGCGGGCCACGGGATCCGCGAGTTCTGCAACGCCAAGACGGTCTGGGTCGGCTAGCTGCTACGCCTAAGCCGTTGCGGCCAAGGCCTTTTCGTCCTCGTCGGCGAAGGTGTCCTCGAGCTGCACCGGTGAGTAGTCGAGGTCGATCTCTTCGACCGGCCGGCCGCGGGCGCTGCTGATCGTGCCGAACCGTCGCATCCCCTTGTCGGAGGAGTACTGCGACGAACTCCGCCACCGACAGGCCGAACGGCATGCGGTCATAGAGGGCGAAGGCCTGCTCGGTGGCCTGCAGCGCCAACGGGATGAGCTCGTTCATCCGCGTCTCGAAGACCGTCCAGTTGGCGTCGTCGGCGGCGACGTGGCGCCGGCAGGTGAAGGTGCCCCAGGCCATGTGTCGCCGCTCGTCGTCGCCGATGCGCCGGACCATCTCCTGCATGCCGGGCAGAATGCCGCGGTCCACGCAGATCCGGTGCCACGCATAGTAACCGGTGAGTGCCATCATGCCCTCGATGACATGGTTGTACGTCACCGCGGCGCGGATCTGGGCGGCCGATGAGGCATCGGCCGTCAGGGCATCGAGGCAGTCCGGGAGCTCCTCGTAGAAGATCTGCCGGTAGGCCGGAAGGTCATCGAGGTAGCAGTGCAGGTCCTCGGTCGATCCCGACGGCGTCCAGCCACAGCCGGAACACCTGGGTGTGCTTGGCCTCTTCGAAGGCGAACTGGGTCAGATACATTTCGTCGCCGAGCCGGCCCTCGGCGCGCATCGCGGCCATGAACGGCTGGATGTCCTCGGTGACGGCCTCCTCCCCGGCGATGAACTGGGCGCACAACCGGGCGGCCAGGTGCCGTTCGTCGTCGGCCAGCGTTTCCCAGTCCGCCCGGTCACGGGAGAAGTCGATGTCGGCGGGATCCCAGAATTTCGCGTTGCCCCCGGCGAACAGTTTCAACGGCAGGCTGTCCCAGTTGAGTCCGCCCGCGTCGAGCGAGCCTGAATGTGTCCGTGTCACGTGACCTCCTTGATTTTGGGCGGGCTGTGGGGAGAACGCGTCTGCCAGCACCGCCACCAGCCTGCGCACGGCCAGTGCCGGCTGTTCCGGTGTGGGCTCGTCGAGCCCGAGGACCGGATCCAATCCACGCATGTACGGCGCCAGTGCCAAGTGCGGAAAGATCAACAGCAGCAGCGACAACAGCGTGTCGGTGTCGGCGTCGTCGCGAAGGTCGCCCCGCCCGTGTGCATCTCGCACGACCGGCCGTAGCACTTCCAGGTAATGGCGGTGAATGACGGTCCGCACACTGATGCGGGCGTCGGTGTCGACCTCCAAGGTGGCCGCGGCGTGCAGCGCTCTCCGTGCGGGTGGTCGGCGAAGTAGGCGACCCAGGCGTCGAGCCAGGTCGGTGAGGAATTCGAAGAACGGCCGACTGGGGTCGAGCTCGCGCATGCGATCCTCCATGTACGAGCGCACCCGCTGGCTGCCGACGTCGGCGATGAACGCGTACAGGTCGCGCTTGTCGGCAAAGTACTGGAACAGGCTGCCCTTCGCGACTCCCGCGCGTCGGGCGATGACGTTCAGGCTGCCCCGCGGAGAATCCGTGCGCCCCGAACTCGGCCTCGGCGGCTTCGATAATTGCGTCCCGGCGAGCCGGATCGACCCGCGCCCACGTCACCGTCGGCATGCAACCCCCTTGCGTGGATGACCAGTGGTCATTTTACTGTGATCGGCGTCACAGTCAAGGCCGGCGCGGCGATTGGGTGACCGTGCGAGTTATCCACAGAGCGACGTTCATCCACAATCGGGTCAGTCTGACCAGGCGCCGTCCCGCGAGCTAATTAGAATCGAAAGCATATTCGAAGAATTCGAGGATACCGCGATTGTCACCGCCATTGACGACTCGGCGCGCGCCGAGAACAAGGCCTGCGCGCGCCGGCTGGCAGCGGTCGCCGAACTCTACGAACGCCGCCAGATCCCTGTCGAGAATGGTCAAGGGCGGGAGTTATGGCGGATCGACCCATGGGAAGCAGTGGCCGCCGAAGTTGCTGCGGCACAGGGTATTACCTCTGCTGCGGCCAGCGCGCAGCTGCATAATGCGATCTGCCTGCACGAGCGGCTGCCAAAAGTCGCGGCCTTGTTCGCAACCGGCGCGATTTCCTACCGGATCGTCCACGTGATCGTGGCCCGCACCCTTCTGGCACTTGAACCCGACACCCTGGCCGCAATCGACTCGGAATTGGCGAACATGCTCACGACGTGGGGACCGCTGTCGCTGAATAAGACCGAGCAAGCCATCGACGCCCTGGTCGAGCGCCATGATCCCGCGGCCCGGCGGGGCACTGAGACGGCGGTCCGATCGCGCTACATCGACGTCGAGCATCGTGGTGGCATCGCCTTGGTATCAGGCGAAGTGCACTCCACCGACGCCACGCTGCCGGACCGCCGGCTCACCGCCTTGGCCCACATGGTCTGCGGCAACGATCCGCGCACCATCGATCAACGTCGCGCCGACGCCATCGGCGCACTCGCCGCCGGGCAATCCACACTGGCTTGCGCATGCGGCATGTCCGACTGTGACAAGGCCGAAAGTCCGGTGTCCACTTCCGTTGTCGTGCATGTGGTGGCCGAGGCGGGTGCTATTGACGACCCCGGTACGCGGGAACTTAACAGTGAACTCCCCGGAGACGGCGGGCCCGAGATCGTCCGAGACCCAAAACGTTTCGCCGAGCTCATCCGCGAAGCCACCAGCCCCGGCTTCCCCAGCCCAGCACTGCGCCCGTACACCGGCAGTGGTGCTGGGTGGGTCGGTCGTACCTGCCGAAATCCTGGCTGATCTGGACCGCCGCGGCGCCGTGCAACTCCGGCCGCTGGTCCATCCCGGCGACAGTCCACCCGAACCGCGCTACCGGCCCTCGGCCGCGTTGGCTGACTTCGTCCGCTGCCGCGACCTGACCTGCCGCTTCACGGGATGCGACCGGCCCGCCGACCTGTCCGATATCGACCACACCATCCCGTACCACGCCGGCGGTCTGACGCACGCCTCCAACCTGAAGTGTCTTTGCCGAAAACACGATCTAAACAGTCATTCCAAGGACCGCGGCTGCTCAGTGCCCGAAAGTGACCGGCAGCATGCGCCCGCAGGCCCACAACGAGCACCTAGGGCAGCGGGCCAAGGCGGATCTCAGTTAGTAACTGAAGGTCGTCGCGGGCTCATCACCGATCCACTGCCACAGCGGTATGGTCCCTTGGATTTCGGCACTGGCGATGAGCGAATCCGCATCAAGCTTCTTGGCGTTGAAGCAAATCGGACAGACGTAGTAGTGACCACCGGCGGCCTCGTAGCGCTTCTGCAGATCGGCTAACGGAGGACAGCCTTCGCAGGCAACGCCCACAGCGGTGCCGTCGACGGCGAGCCGAACCGCCTCCTTGGCGAGGAACATGAGCGTCGGGCGTCCGGATTCGGCGGCACCGACTGCGACGAGGTAGGCGACGGTTACTTTCTCCGAGTCTTCGAGCCCGGTGGTCAGGCTGATCACGGCTTTATTTGGCATGGAAGTCCCTCGAATCTGTCGCTACTGGCCGCCACGTAGGTGTAGGTGATCTTGTCGACGACCATGGCGCGCGTCGCCACACAATCAGACCTTAAGGCGTTGACCCGGTCTCGACATATGCAATCTGGCACGTATTTTGCACGGACGGAATCTAAGCCTCAAAATAGCCTTTGGCCTGCATAAGCACTGGTGCGCGCTACTGGGATTTTTGAACTTGGGAATCAAAGTGTTCTTCGCGTATCCGCTAGCACCACCTTCTGAAGACCTTCTGGACAGCGTGGCGTGACGAACAGTTCCCCGACGGCACCGGGATCTAGCGGGATACCCCCGGGCCATACAGGTCATGGCCGGTGAGTCGGCTGAGACCTCGCGCCGAAGCGCCAGACATTGGTAGCTGCCCAACTTGTCGGTCACCAGCGCGCGCGGCACGTATGGCAGGCCCCTTGGGCAGCTTGCGGAAGAATCGTTTGGCCGCCGCTGTGTTTCGGTGCGGAAACCCAATTCGCGGCTCCGGCTCGCAGTAAGGTTTTTTCGCTGCCACCGGACAGGAGGGGGTTAGATGTCGTTTGTGATCGTGGCGCCGGAGATGGTGACGGCGGCGGCAACAGATTTGGGGAGCATCGGCTCGACAGTCAGCGCGGCCAACGCGGAGGCAGCAGCGCCCACGACGGCGGTGCTGACGGCGGCTGATGATGAGGTGTCGGCGGCGGTTGCGGCGCTGTTTTCTCAGTACGGCTCGGAATTTCAGGCGCTAAGCGCCCAGCTTGCCAAGTTTCACTCCCAGTTTGTGCAGACCCTCGACTCGGCCGCGGGCGCCTATGCCAGCGCCGAGGCCGCCAACGTCCGGCAGGGCCTGCTCACAGTGCAGAATGGCTTTGGCCCCATCGCCCGGCCGATTCAACGCATCGAAAACCAGCTAACTGGCGCTGTTTCTCAGAGTAGTCAGCGGTTGCTGCCCCGAGCCCTTATCGTCGGCCTCCCCGGGGTTCGCACGCTCTTCCCTCAGATCACCAAGTTCGGCAGTACCGGCCCGAATTCCAACGCGCCGGGCCACCCGGTAGCCACCAGGCTGGTGGTCTACCAAAACGCCGGGGGCCAAAAGGTGACACTCTCAGTGGACCTTTACCCAAGCCACCAGAGCGCGCTAACGGCCTTTGACGCGGCTAAACAGCAGAGCGCCGCCGTCCCGGGATTTAGTCCCCTGCCGTCACCGAACGTGGGCCAGGAGTCGTTCGCCGGTTCAGTGACGCAGGGCACAGAAGTTCACGTCGGAATGGGGGTTCTGAACGGGCGAGAAGTGATAGGCGCTACTACGGCGGACTTCCCTTCCGACACGGAAACGATAGACAACCTAACCACTCTCACGCGCCTGCAAGTTTTCAAAGCTTCCATTTTGAACTTTCCGTGCTTCCCGGGTCCGTTGAGCCACCCGTGGCAAGGTGTGTCAGCCGGTGTAGACAGAGTGGAGATTTCGCGCCGGTCCTGACCGCTGGCGGCGTTGATGAGCAGGTGTTCATGTTGTCCACCAACTTGGGATGGGAGCGCGCGAGCTTGGCCAATTCGATTTGGGCACAGACCATCCCGGTATAGATGATGGCGTTGTTCATGTCGTCGGCGTCATCGGCGAACTGCAGCGAATCGTCAATCTCCAATCGGTGCCACCACCTGCTTAAGACAGTTTGGGGCTGGCGCGACAAACAACTGCGGGACGGCATTGTCGTCTGGACTTCGCCGTCCGGGCACACCTACCGCACCATGCCCGGGAGCAGGCTGCTCATACCGGCGTTGAGTCTGCCCACGGGCACGCTGCCGCCACCACCTCGTCTCGATGCCGGCTGCACCGATCGCGGCGCGATGATGCCACGACGCAAACAGAGCAGATCCACCGAGCGGCTCGGGCGGATCGTCGCCGAGCGCAAGGGCAATTACGGACGCATTTCACTCGACTCTCGCGGTAACTCTTGACGAGTAACCGAAATCCAGAGAAAGCCTGGTGAAACTCGACCCACTTGTGCGTCGAAAATCGGCCAGTTTGATTAGCGTCATAGCCGATGAGCGAAGACGGCAAACGCGCACCGTGGATCCTGATCGGCGCCGCCGTCCTGGTTGTCGTCCTCATCATTGGCGGCGTTGGAGCCTGGCTTGTGCTGCAGCACAAGCCACAATCCCGGCAGGTTGTGCTGCCGTTCCCCGGCGTCCGCGAGCCCTACGGTGTGGCGGTGGATACGGCCGGCAACGTCTTCATCGCCGACGCCAACAACACCGCCGGTAACGGCCCCGCCTCGAACGATCCTGCCAACACCAACCGGGTGCTCAAACTGCCCGCAGGGGCGACGGCCGCTTTCACGCTGCCGTTCAACGGCTTGAAGAATCCGTCGGGCGTGGCGGTCGACACCGCCGGCAACGTCTACATCACCGACGACAACAACAACCGGGTGCTCAAACTGCCGGCAGCGTCGAATACGGCGGTCGAGTTGCCGTTCACCGGCCTGAGCCACCCCGAGGCGGTGGCGGTGGACACCGCCGGCAACGTCTACGTCGCCGACTACGGCAACTACCGGGTGCTCAAACTGCCTGCGGGATAAGGCTTTACGGACGCATTTCGTACGCGCCGTTGAGCGGCAGCACGTGTTCCTTCCAGACCCGTTCGTAGCGGCCGCGGTCGTTGACCGAGCGCCGAATCATCCGCATCGCGAAATGCGCCTGCGCGTCCGTCGTCGCCGCCTTGTCTTGCAATTCAACGGCATAGCTGTTGAAGTCGCGCACCAGCACGGCGAATATCTCGTCGAGCAGCGGCTCGTCCACCCCCGACGTCGCGGCCTCTTCCAGAATGAGCTGCGCGTAGGGGACCAGCGCGAAGAGTTGGCCCACGCCGAAGGCGAAGTCGATGTCCTTCTGCTGCGCCGCGTCGGGAGTGGCCGACGCCAGCATCTCGGCGAGCACGTCGACCTGGTCGCGCAGCAGCGCGACGTTGGGCAGGTGGGTGTAGCCGTCGAACGACACCCGCCAATCGTGGAAGCGGACCTTGCCCAGGCCACCGGTGGGTCCCTGGGCGAACAGGAACGAGTCGTCGGCCGCATCGTCTCGGCGGCCGATCAGCGGCAGCGCGCCGTCGGGGGCGAACAGGTAGTTGGGCATGAACTTGGCCAGCAGCCCGATGTTGATGTGGACGGTGCCCTCCAGCCGCGGCAGCAGGCCGATCTCGCGGGCCACCGTCTCGAAGAAGGTGTCCTTCTCCACGCCCTTGGCGGCGATGACGTCCCACAGCGCGGTGATGACCCGCTCCCCCTCGCTGGTCACCTTCGCCTTGGTGAGCGGGCTGTAGAGCAGGTAGCGCCGGTCATCGGCCGACGCGCTGCGCATGTAGTCGCACGCGCGGGTGGCGACCAGCCGCATCGCGACCAGCCGCACATAGGCGTCGATGAGCAGCCGGCGCACGTGGCTGAAGTCGGTGACGACGGTGCCATACAGGTAGCGGTTGGCCGCGTGGGTGACCGACTCGTACAGGGCGTGGGTGCACATGCCGATCGCGCCCCAGCCCAGGTTGTACTTGCAGACGTTGACGGTGTTGAGGGCGGCGTGGAACGCGTCCATGCCGCGGTGCAGCATGTCGGCCTCGGTGACCGGGTAGTCGCGCAGCGCGTAGTTGGCCACGTAGTTCTGCGAGTTGACGACGTTCTTGCGCAGGTCGTAACGGTCGTGCTGGGAGTCGGCCGCGAAGAACACATACTCGTCAGAGCCGTCGATCTTGCCGAAGGTCGACACCATCCGGGCCACGTTGGCGTTGCCGATGTAGTACTTCTCGCCGTTGGCTTTCCAGCCGTGCTCCGCAGGCGTCAGGATCATGTCGGTCTTGTAGACGTCGGCACCGTGTCGTTGCTCCGAAAGGCCGAAGGCGAACACCTCGCCCTGCTCCAGCTGGGCGGCGGCCTTGCGCTTGGCGTCCTCGTTGTCGCTCATCCAGATCGGGCCCAGACCCAGCGCAGTCACCTGGAAGGGGTACCAGTAGCTCAGCCCGTAGAAGCCGATGATTTCGGCGAACTCACTGATCCGGTAGGTGTCCCAACGACAATCGGCGGCGCCGTACTCGGTTGGCGTCAGCAGCGAGGCGAAAATGCGTTCCTTGGCGATGAAGTTGAGGAAGTCCGAGTACCACACGCGTTCGTGGTCGTCGTGCTTGAGCCGCGCCTTGCCGCGGGACTCGAAGAAGTCCACCGTCGCGGCCATCATCTCCCCCGAGCGTGCGTCCGGGTATTTGCGTTGCAACCGGTTGGGATTGAGCAGCATGAGGGGAACGTACTGCAAACAGCACTGTTGGTGAACCGCTCCGGCGACTTAGCATCGGTGACGTGTCAGAACTAAGTACCGCTCGCGGAACCATCGATACCGCCGATCTGGGCGTCACGCTCATGCATGAGCACGTCTTCATCATGACCACCGAAATTGCCGAGAACTATCCGGAAGCCTGGGGCGACGAGGATAGGCGGGTGGCCGACGCGATCGCCCGGCTGGGCGAGCTGAAGTCGCGCGGCGTGGACACCATCGTCGACCTCACCGTGATCGGGTTGGGCCGCTACATCCCGCGCATCGCCCGGGTGGCGGCGGCCACCGAGCTGAATATCGTTGTCGCGACGGGGCTTTACACCTACAACGACGTGCCGTTCCGGTTTCACTACGAGGGCCCGGGCGGGCTGCTGGGTGGCCCGGAAATCATGGTCGACATGTTCGTCCGCGACATCGAGCAGGGCATCGCCGACACCGGCGTCAAGGCCGGGATCCTCAAGTGCGCCACCGACGAGCCCGGGGTCACCCCGGGTGTCGAGCGGGTGCTGCGCGCCGTGGCGCAAGCCCACAAGCGCACCGGGGTGCCGATCTCCACGCACACCCATGCGGGTTTGCGGCGCGGGCTCGAGCAGCAGCGCATCTTCGAAGAGGAGGGCGTCGACCTGAGCCGGGTGGTGATCGGCCACTCGGGCGACAGCACCGACCTCGGCTACCTCGAGGAGCTTATTGCGGCCGGCTCCTACCTGGGCATGGACCGGTTCGGCATCGACGCGATCTCGTCCTTCGAGGACCGGGTGAACACCGTGGCGACGCTGTGCGAACGCGGACACGCCGACAAGATGGTGCTCTCGCATGACGCCAACTGCTACTTCGACGCGCTGCCCGAGGAACTCTCGTCGCAGATGATGCCGAACTGGCACTACCTGCACATCCACAACGACGTGATCCCCGCGCTGACGCAGCGCGGTGTCACCGACGAACAGCTGCACACCATGCTGGTGGACAACCCGCGCCGCATCTTCGAGCGTCAGGGCGGGTACGAGTGAACCAGCCGGTCCCACCGATCAGCACCCAGCTTTCGGCGCTGGCGCAACTCGCCCCCGACGAACCGGCGGTCACCTGCGACGGGCGAACCATCACCCGTGGTGAACTCGACTCCTCGACCAACCGATTGGCCCGCGCCTACGCCGAACGCGGCGTCGGCGTCGGCGACTACGTGACCATCGTGCTGCCCAACTCCGTCGAATGGATGCAGGCCGCGGTGGCGTGCTGGAAGTTGGGCGCGGTGCCCCAGCCGCTGTCGCCGCGGCTGCCGGACGCCGAGTTCGAGGGCATCCTGGGACTGCGACCCCGCGCGCTGCTGGTGGGGCGGGACCACCCCGGAATACCTAGCGTGCCAGCGGGTTTCGTGCCGGATTCGGCGTTGTCCGACGGGCCGCTGCCCGAGGCGGTCTCACCGTGCTGGAAGTCGATGGCGTCGGGCGGCAGTACGGGGCGGCCCAAGCTCATCGAGGTCGGCGGCGACAGCCGGGTCCCGCCGGCGTTCGGGTACGCCCTGGGTGCGCAGGAGGGCGATACCACCCTGGTGCCGGTGCCGCTGACCCACAACACCGGCTTCACCAGCGCGACGATCGCGCTGATGATGCGCAATCACCTGGTGCTGATGAGCCGGTTCGACCCGCACGAGTTCCTGCGGCTGATCACCGAGCACCGCCCCCAGCTCGTCATGACGGTGCCGACGATCATGCAGCGTGCGCTGCCGGTCTTTCGTGCCGATCCGGGGTCCTATGACCTGTCGTCGATCCGGCGGTTCTGGCACCTGGGGGCCCCGTGCCCGCCGGCGATCAAGCAGGCGTGGATCGAGCTGCTGGCTCCCGAAAAGATCTGGGAACTGTACGGCGGCACCGAACTTCAGGCGTTGACCATTCTCTCCGGAGACCAGTGGCTGGCGCACCGCGGCTCGGTCGGCATGGTTGTCAGCGGGGAGATGAAGGTCCTCGACGACGACGGCAATCCCAGCCCGCCCGGTGTGGTCGGTGAGATCTACATGCGGCCCAGTCCCGGCAGCGCACCGACGTACCGATATGTCGGCGCCACGGCGACGACCCGCGACGGCTGGGACTCGCTCGGTGATCTCGGCTACTTCGATGAGGACGGGTTCCTCTATCTTTCGGATCGCCGGGTGGACATGTTCACCGTCGGCGGCCGCAACGTGTACCCCGCCGAGGTCGAGGGTGCGCTGTCGGCGCACCCGGAAGTGATGTCCTGTCTGGTCGTTGGTGTTCCTGACGGTGATCTGGGTCAGGTGCCCTACGCCTTGGTGCACACGGCCGAGGGCTCGGCGCTGGATGCCGAAGGCGTGAAAGAGTTTCTGCGCGAAGGTATTTCGTCATACAAGGTGCCGCACATCGTCGAATTCGTCGACACCCCGCTGCGCGACGACGCCGGCAAGGCGCGGCGCTCGGCGGTGCGCGACGAGATCATGGCGCGATTGCGTCCGCCTCAGCATCGATAGCGTTTTCGGCCGGCGCCGGCTGTGTGCGTTTCTCCCAGCGCCGCAACGCTTCCCGGGCGGGCGACTCGACCAGGCCGTAGCTGACGGCCGCGATCGCGAAGCCGAAGATCAGCGTCAGCACCAAGACCGTGGGCATCCGCCCGGTAAACGGGAACGTGCCGATCACCGGGAACACCATGGCCAGCGCGGCCAGGTGCCAGATGAACAGGCCATAGGACCAGCGGCCCAGCGTCACCATCGCGGTGCTGCCCAGCAGCCGGTGCGGCGTGTCGGGGCGATCCAGCACCAGCGGAGCCACCAGCGCCCACGCCACCACCGAGCCCATCGCCGCCTTCACCGCGAACTGCAGGTCGCTGCCCACGGCCAGCCCGGCCGGGCCGGCCAGCGGGGAGGCCGCCACCAGGTAGGCCAGCACCGCGAGCACCGCCATCGGAACGCGTCGGCGCGCCAACCGGTGCGGTAATCCGATCGGGCTGTGCACCCACTCGGCCAGCAGCATGCCCGCCGCGAACCAGGAGAAGAACGCCGGCGGCCAGTTCAGCGGATTGATCCCCGACTGCGTATGTAGCGGCACCCACGCCCAGGCCCAGCTGAGGGCGCCGAGGGCGGCGATCGCCGGCACCCGCACCCGAACCGGGACCCGGCGGGCCAGCAACGCCAGGATCGGCAGTGCCAGGTAGAAGGTGACCTCGACGGACAGGCTCCACATCTGGGTCAGGCCGCCGGTCAGCGTGAGCGGCACATAGATCTGGGTCAGCGTCAGGTTTGCCAACCACACGGTCAGGCTGGCGTGATCGGCGTCGGGCAGCAGCAACAGGATCACCGCGACCGCCACCACATAGGCCGGCATGATGCGGACCACCCGCGAACGCAGGTAGTGACCGGTCGCCGGGCGGGGCGCGTAGTCCCGGGCCGCCGCGGCGTGTCCACGCCACAGCAGGAATCCCGACAGCGCGAAAAACACCGCCACCGCGAGGTCGAAGCGGCCGAACAGCCGGCCCGCGACACCGCTGGAGTGCCCGGTCTGAAATGCGACGTGCGTGACCACCACACCCATGGCCGCGCAAGCGCGCATGCCCTCGACGGCGGGGAGGAAACTGCGGGTCCCACCCACCTGCTGGCCATCGGTCACCATCACAGTCTGCCTGTGTCGGGTGAGGTGTTCGCTGCTGTTAGGGTCGACACGGGGTCTCCAGAAGGAGGTCACACCAACGTGAACCGAGCGGTCATGTTGCGGTTCGCGGCATGCGGGACCATCGGACTCGGAGCCGCCCTGTTGATCGCCGCGCTGCTGTTGTCGACGTACACCAGCAGCAGAATCACCAAGATCCCGCTCAATATCGACACCACGTTGATCAGCGACGGCACCGGAACCGCACTGGACTCGGCGTCGTTGTCCACGTGACCACGTCGTCGTCAACCAGAACGTGCCGCTGGCGTCTCAGCAACAGATCACCGTCGAGTCGCCGGCCAACGCCGATATCGTCACGCTGCAAGCCGGCATCTCGGTGCGGCGCACCGACAAGCAGAAGGACAGCGGGCTGCTGCTGGCGATGGTCGACACCGTGACCCTGAACCGCAAAACCGCGATGGCCGTCTCGGACGACACCCACACCGGCGGTTCGGTCCAGAAGCCGCGCGCCGTCAATGACGAGAACCCGCCGACCGCCATGCCGCTGCGCCACGACGGGTTGTCCTACCGGTTCCCGTTTCACACCGAGAAGAAGACGTATCCGTATTTCGACCCGATCGCGCAGAAGGCGTTCGACGTCAACTACCAAGGCCAAGAAGACGTCAACGGCTTGACCACCTACCGCTTCACCCAGAACGTCGGCTATAACGCCGACGGCAAGCTGGTGGCTCCGGTCACCTACCCGTCGCTGCTCGCCGGCAACGAGGACGGCAAGATCACCGCATCGGCGGCGATGTGGGGCGTGCAGGGCGGCGACCCGGCGGAGCAGATCACCATGGTGCGCTACTACGCCGCGCAGCGGACCTTCTGGGTGGACCCGATGACGGGCACCATCGTCAAGGAAACCGATCACGCCAACCACTACTACGCCCGTGATCCGCTGAAGCCCGAGTTGACGCTGGCCGATTACAAGGTGACCTCGACGGAAGACACCATCGAATCGCAGGTCAATTCCGCTCGCGACGAGCGCGACCGGCTGGCGCTGTGGTCGCGGGTGCTGCCGATCACGTTCACCGCGGTCGGTTTGATCGCGCTGATCGGCGGCGCGCTGCTGGCCTCGTTCAGCTTGCGGACCGAGAGCGCGTTGGCCGCGCCCGGCCGCGACCTCGACGACCAGGATTTCGGCCGCACCGAGGAACTAGTGCCGGGCGCCGAGGCCGAGACCGAGCAGCTGCCCACGCAACGCCCCGAAGTGCATGACGATCCGAGTCCACCCGGGGCCGACCCACCCGATCCGAAGCCGCCGGAGCCGGGGCCCGATTAGCTCTATGCGGGCCAGCATGGCCCGGCCGGGGTACGCGTTGTTCCTGGCGCTGCTCGTGGTTGCACCGCTGTTGAAGCCCGGGTACTTGCTGCTGCGCGACGCGGTGTCCACACCGCGGTCGTATCTGTCCGATACCGCGTTGGGGCTGACGTCGGCTCCGCGGGCGACGCCGCAAGATTTCGCGGTGGCGTTGGCTTCTTCGCTCCTCGACGGCGGCGTCGTGGTGAAGGCGCTGCTGGTGTTGGGGTTGTGGCTGGCGGGGTGGGGTGCGGCCCGGTTGGTTGCTAGTGCGCTGCCGTCGGCGGGCGCCGGCGGCCAGTTCGTCGCGATCACGCTGGCGATCTGGAATCCGTATGTCGCCGAACGGCTGCTGCAGGGCCATTGGAGCCTGCTGGTCGGCTACGGGTGTCTGCCGTGGGTTGCTGTGGCGATGCTGCGCCTGCGGTCTTCCGGTGGTGCGTTCTTCGGGCTCGTGTTCTTCGTCGCGTTGGCCGGGCTGACCCCGACCGGACTGCTGCTGGCCGCGACGGTGGCGCTGGTCTGCGCGGTCGCGCCCGGCGCGGGCCGGCCGCGCTGGCTGTGCGCGGCCGCGGCTTTGGGTGTTGCGGTGCTGGCCGCGCTGCCGTGGCTGACGGCGGCGGTGGCGGGGTCGTCGTTGACGGCTCCCGCGCGCGAGCTTGGGGTGACGGTGTTCGCGGCGCGCGCCGAGCCCGGTCTCGGCACCCTTGTCAGTCTCGCCAGCCTCGGCGGGATCTGGAACGGCCAGGCCGTACCCGATTCGCGGACAACGCTTTTCGCGGTGGCATCGGCCGCAGTGCTGCTGGGTGTGGTGGCGGCCGGCCTGCCGGCCGTCGTGCGTCGGCCCGCGGCGGTGCCACTGCTGGTGCTGGCTTTGTTGGCCGTCGTCGTGCCGGCATGTTTGGCGACCGGGCCCGGCCTGCACGTGCTGGGTGCGGTGGTGGACGCCGCGCCCGGCCTCGGGGTGCTGCGCGATGGGCAGAAGTGGGTGGCGCTCGCGATGCCGGGATACGCGCTTGCCGGCGCCGGCGCGGTGGTGACGCTGGGGCGGTGGCTGACGCGCGCCGGGGCGGCGTTGGTCTGCTGCCTCGCGCTGATCCTGGCGCTACCCGACCTGGCCTGGGGGGTGTGGGGCCGCGTGGTGCCGGTGCACTATCCGCCGGGGTGGGCTGCCGTGGCGGCGGCGATCAACGCTCAACCCGGCCCGGTGGCGGTGTTACCGGCCGGCACCATGCGGCGCTTTGCCTGGTCCGGCCCAGCCCCGGTGCTCGATCCGTTGCAGCGCTGGGTTCGTGGCGACGTGCTGGCCACCGGTGACCTGGTCATTTCCGGGGTGACCGTGCCCGGGGAGGGCTCGCACGCCCGGGCGGTACAGGGGCTGCTGCTGAGCGGGCCCGACCCGTCGGCCCTGGCGTCGGCCGGGGTGGCGTGGCTGGTCGTGGAATCCGACTCCCCCGGTGACATGGGTGCCGCGGCACGCACCCTGGACCGGCTTTCGCCGGTGTACCGCGACCGATCGCTGGCGCTGTATCGGATCGGCGGGCAGAGCGCCTCGGCACCTGGGGCCCGCCTGGTGATCGCCGCGCATTGGGTGTGGCTGGCGTTGCTGGTCGGGTGTGGGGCAGGCGCGGTTTTTCACCGTCTGCGGCGAAGCTGAAGTGACGTTCGTCGCGCCGCGTGAAACGCTGGCGTCTCTCGGCGAGGAGATGATGCCTTCTGAAACTTGATGGCGCATGCGACATCACGCGGAGGTGAACCGCTACACCTACCGTGCCGAATGGTGGCCTGAGCAAGGCGAATACGTCAGCCGGTGTATCGAGTTGCCGTGGCTCTCGCGATTGGCACCGACCCTGCAGGAGGCTACTGCGGCTGTCGAACAAGCCGTCGACGAGTATGTCGCCGAGCGGCTAGCAGACGGTGAACGAACTGCCGACACCGCTCACCGAGCGGCAATACAGCGGCAAGTTCGTGGTGAGGACGTCGTCGGCGCTGCACGCGCGCCTCGTGATCGAAGCCGCTGAGCAGCGCGTGTCGATGAATCACTGGGTGGTGCAAAAACTTTCCGGGAGGCTTGACCATCGGCTGAGCGACCTCTTCGACTTCGATTAGCGAGACGGTGGTATCACATGTGCCATCGCTTTTCAGAAGAGGGTAATGATCCGGTCGCCGGTGCTGGTGTGGCTCGAGTGGCTAAACCACGCCGGTGACGAGAGTGCCGGCTTGCACGGCTTCCAGCACCGTGCGCATCGCGTCGGCGCTTTGCGTCCAAGAGAACTCGACGCTGCGCGCCTGCGCCTTGGCGCCGAGTTCGATCACGCAGCACCGGGTCGCACAGCAGTTGCTCGAGGCGATCCACCAGCTCGGCGTGGTTGTCCACCAAGATCCCGGTGACGCCGTCGACGATCGAGTCGGACAGTCCACCGGAGGATCGGTAGCCGACGGTAGGCACCTTGTGCTGGGCGGCCTCCACGACCGCCAGACCCCAGCCCTCCTTGCGTGAGGGCAGCACGTGAACCCAAGAGCTTTGCAGCACATGGTGTTTCGTGACATCGTCGACGTGGCCGTGGAACGTCACCGCGTCGGACATGTCCAGCCGGTGTACATGGTCGACGAGCCGCTGACGCCACCATCCGTCACCGACGATGTCCAGGTGCAGGCCGGGTATCCGCTCCCGCAGCTTGGCCACCGCCTCCAGCGCATCTTCGATCTGCTTGTGCGGCACCAGCCGCGACAGCACCACCACCCGTGGTCCGGCCGCGCGCGGGCCAAACAACGTGTGCGCCGGCGCTTCGTCAAGACCGTTGCGCACCAGCGCGATTCGCTCGCTGTCGACGCCCAGCGCGACCAGATCGCGAGCCGACGGCAGCGACACCGTCACGTATTGATTGCGGCGGTTCAGCCAAGGCGACAACCTCGACTCGACAAACCAGCCCAGCCGACCGAGCACCGGCCCGGCCACCGGCCACTGCTCGCGATGGCAGTGGTGCACCAGCACCGCTGCCCGTCGGCCGTGGATCAGCCGGGCTAGGAAGGGCAAGCCGTTCTGGGTATCGACGACCACATCGGGGCGCGCCCGCCGCAATAGTCCGTTGCGGGCCATCGCCAGTAGTGCCCAGACGTACACGGAGTAGCGCCCGCCAGCGCGGCTGATTCGCACACCGTCGACCATTTCGCGTCGCGGCGCACCGGCATAGCGCGCGGTGCGCAGCGTGACGTCGATGCCCGACGCCGCGAGTTGCGCGCCGATGCGCTGCAAGTAGGTTTCGCTGCCACCGCCCTGCGGGTGCCCGGTATCGCGCCAGCACAGCAGCAATACCGAGCGGAGACCAGACATTGTTCGCCAGCCTAGCCGCCGCCGACCGTAGGGTTAGCCAGTGGCCGTGACCGACCTGTTGGCGCAGCGGGCGACGCTTGCCCGCTCGGTGCGGCTGCTGTCGGAATTCCGCTACGAACGGTCCGATCCGGCACGGTTCTACAGCGCACTCGCGGCCGACACCGCGGCGATGGTCGGTGATCTGTGGCGGGGCATCCACGGCGAAGCCCCGGCCGGTCGCACGCTGCTCGACGTGGGCGGCGGACCCGGCTACTTCGCGACTGCCTTCGCCGATGCCGGGCTCCGGTACCTCGGTGTGGAGCCGGACCCAAGCGAAATGCATGCCACTGCAACGGATTTCGCACGACGGCCGGGGACGTTCGTGCGCGCGTCGGGCATGGCGTTGCCGTTCGCTGATGATTCGGTGGACATCTGCCTATCGTCTAATGTCGCCGAACACGTGCCACGGCCGTGGCAGCTCGGCGCCGAGATGCTGCGGGTGACCCGGCCGGGCGGGTTGGCGGTGCTGTCCTACACCGTCTGGCTGGGTCCGTTCGGCGGGCACGAGATGGGCCTGACGCATTACCTGGGCGGCGAGCGCGCCGCGGCGCGCTATAAGCGCAAACACGGCCGTCCCGCCAAAAACAACTACGGGTCGTCGTTGTTCGCGGTCTCCGCCGCCGAAGGCTTGAGCTGGGCCGAGAACACCGGGGCCTTGGTAGCCGCATTCCCGCGCTACCACCCCCGATGGGCGTGGTGGCTGACGTCGGTGCCGGTGCTGCGCGAGTTCGCGGTGAGCAATCTGGTGCTGGTGCTATCACCCCGAGAATGAACATGTTCTCGTTTTGCTTCCGCTTGGGTAGGGTGGACGGCCATGAGCGACGTGAAGACCGAAGCTAAGACCGAATACGACAAACTCTTCATCGGCGGCAAGTGGACCGAGCCGTCGACCTCCGAAGTCATCGAGGTGCACTGTCCGGCGACCGGTGAATACGTCGGCAAGGTGCCGATGGCGGCGGCCGCCGACGTTGACGCGGCGGTGGCCGCGGCCCGCGCCGCATTCGACAACGGCCCGTGGCCTACCACGCCGCCCAAGGAACGCGCGGCCGTCATCGCCAACGCGCTGAAGCTGATGGAGGAGCGCAAGGACGGCTTCGTCAAGCTGCTGGGCCTCGAGACCGGCCAGCCGCCGACCTCCGTCGAGACGATGCAGTGGATGAGTGGCATCGGGGCGATGAACTTCTTCGCGGGCCCCGCCGTCGACCAGGTCAAGTGGCGCGAGATCCGCAACGGCGGCTACGGACAGACCATCGTCCACCGTGAGCCGCTCGGCGTGGTCGGCGCGATCGTGGCGTGGAACGTGCCGCTGTTCCTGGCGATCAACAAACTGGGCCCGGCGCTGCTGGCCGGCTGCACGGTCGTGCTCAAGCCGGCGGCCGAAACACCGTTGAGCGCAAACGCTTTCGCGGAGGTGTTCGCCGAGGCCGGCCTGCCCGAGGGTGTGCTGTCGGTGGTGCCAGGCGGCATCGAGACCGGCCAGGCGCTGACGTCCAACCGCGACATCGACGTGTTCTCCTTCACCGGCAGCTCGGCCGTGGGCAAGGAGATCGGCCAGCGCGCGGCGGAGCTGCTCAAGCCCTGCACCCTGGAGCTCGGCGGCAAGTCGGCGGCCATCATCCTCGACGACGTCGACCTGGCCGCCTCGGTCCCGATGCTGGTGTTCTCCGGGATCATGAACACCGGCCAGGCCTGCGTGGCCCAGACCCGCATCCTGGCGCCACGGTCGCGGTACGACGAGATCGTGGACGCGGTCAGCGCAATTTCGTGCAGATGCTGCCGGTCGGTAAGCCGGACGACCCGGCCGCCCAGATCGGGTCGCTGATCTCGGAGAAGCAACGCGCCCGGGTCGAGGGCTACATCGCCAAGGGCATCGAGGAGGGCGCGCGACTGGTGTGCGGCGGCGGCCGTCCCGAGGGACTGGACAGCGGATTCTTCGTGCAGCCCACGGTCTTCGCCGACGTCGACAACAAGATGACGATCGCGCAGGAGGAGATCTTCGGGCCGGTGCTGAGCATCATTCCGTATGACACCGAGGACGAGGCGATCAAGATCGCCAACGACTCGGCGTACGGGCTGGCCGGCAGCGTGTGGACCACCAATGTGCCGCACGGCATCGAGATCTCGGAGAAGATCCGCACCGGGACGTACGCGATCAACTGGTACGCGTTCGACCCGTGCTGCCCGTTCGGCGGCTACAAGAACTCCGGCATCGGTCGCGAGAACGGCCCGGAGGGCGTCGAGCACTTCACGCAGCAGAAGAGCGTGCTGATGCCGATGGGCTACACCCTCGACGCTTAGCGGCCCTGGAACTGGGCCTGCCGTCGTTCGATGAACGACTGCACGCCCTCGGCGGCGTCCTCGCTGGCGAAAAGCTCGGCGACGGCGGGGCGCAGGCGGGCGATCGCGGCCGCCTCACCCTCGGCGCGGGCCAGGTGCGCCGACGCCAGGGTGGCCCGCACGCCCAGCGGTGCGGCGCGGTCGGCGATGGTCTGCGCGATCTCGCGCGCCCGGGCCAAGGCCGCGGCGACGTCGTCGGCCACCTCCTGAACCAGCCCGATGCGATGCGCCTCGGCGGCGTCGAACTCGTCGCCGGTGAGCAGCCAGCGCATGGCGTTGCCCCACCCGGCCTCGCGGGGAAGCCGGATGGTCGCGCCGCCGAAGGGATAGATGCCGCGCTGCACTTCGAGCTGGGTGAACCGTGTCCCGGTTGCCGCGATGCGAATGTCGGCGGCCAACAGCAGTTCGATGCCCAGCGTCATGCACCAGCCGTGCGCGACGGCGACCAGCGGCGTGGTCCACGGACCGTCCAGCCGCCACGGGTCCCGGCCGTCGTCCGGGAACTCCAACTCGCCCGCCGCGATGCCAGGGCCGACGTCGACGAGGTCCAGACCGGCGGTGAAGTGGTCGCCGTGCGCGAACAGCACCCCGGCGCGCAGCGAGTCGTCCGACTCCAGCAGCCCATAGGCGCGGGACAACTCGGCGAGCATCGTCCGGTCGAACGAATTGCGCTTCTCGGGCCGGTTCAGGCCAATCAGCAGGACGTGTCCATCCCGCTGCAGGGTCACGGTCTCGAGGGTCGGCAGGGCAGGCGCGCTGGTCATCGGCAAAGTCAATCGCAGATCCACGAATTATGCAACAGAGCATAGAAAACGGGTCGTTTATGTCCAGTCTGTCCCAACCAAGTGACGTACGCCACATGCCATTTGCCGTGCTCCGACCCGTTGCTTAGCCGATAAAACTTGCTTACTTAACGGATGTCTTATATGGTTCTTAGCATATTCTTGGATGCAGGCTGGGGAGAAGCCATGTGGATCATCGAGCTCAACGTCGCGGGCTATCACTTCAGCCGCGAGATGCCTGACCTGCGGCGTCGACCCGTTCAGGTTCAACCCGCGCAACGTGCACTGGCCGTCGCTGCGGCACTCCAACGCCGCCTGACGCCGCAGCGCTCATGGTGCAGAAGACCAGCGACACCTGTACGGACGCCGCCCCGACAAAGCGCGGCGACACCCGCAAAAAGATGCTGATCAGCGCCGCCGAGGTGATGCGTGAGCGCGGCGCGGCGGGCGTGACCATCGACGCGGTGCTGGCGCACAGCGGCGCCCCCCGCGGTTCGGTGTACCACCACTTTCCCGAGGGCCGCAATCAGATTCTGGTCGAGGCGCTGCGGTATGCGGGCGACTCCATCACCGAGATCATCGACGACGCCGCAGACCAAGGCGCCAGGGTACTGGTGCACAAGTTCGTCGAGTACTGGGAGCGCCGACTGTCCGACGGCGGCTTCAACGCCGGGTGCCCGGTCGTCGCCGCCGCGCTGGGGTCAGCCGACGACGAACCGCAACTCTGCTCCGACGCCGGCGCCATCCTGGGCCGCTGGTGTACCGCGTTGACCCGCGCGTTCGTCTCCGATGGCTTCAGCGAGACGGATGCGGCTTCGCTGTCGGTGACGTCGATCGCGGCCTTGGAGGGCGCCATCATGTTGTGCCGCTCGACCCGCAGCGTTGTCCCGCTGCGCCAGGTCGGCGACCAGCTTGAATTCCTAATCAAGGCAAGGGAATTCGTCGCGCGGCAATCGCCGTAGCGCGGCGCCGAGATCGCCGGCGTAAGGGCGAGGATGTCCGTGCCCCAGGCAATACGTATGCGTTTGCCCTGAATTTGCGGTGCTCGTTCGAAATCCGTTATGGGCTTTGAAGGACGATCGCGCTACGATTTCAATCTGAATGACCGCCGAGGAGCTGCTGCACCAGCGGGAGGCGCGCAATGTCATATCGTATTCGCAGTACCGGACGAATTCTCTTGGCCGCAACAGAGTTTGGCGAATATCGGCTCGACAATCAACGAAGCCAATACGGCCGCGGCGCTCCCAACGACAAACGTGCTGGCGGCGGGCGCCGACGAGGTATCGACGGCCGTGGCGGCGGTGTTCGGGTCGCACGCCCAGGGCTATCAGGCCCTCAACGCCCAAGCATCGGCGTTCCATCAGCAATTCGTGCAGGCCCTGAAGGCGGGCGCCGGCGCGTATGCCAGCGCCGAGGCCGCCAACGCCGCGGCCATGGCCAACCCGTGGCAGGTTCTGCAGCAGGACGTGCTCAAAGTGATCAACGCGCCCACCGAGGCGCTGTTGAGTCGCCCACTGATCGGCAACGGCACCAACGGCGCGCCCGGCACCGGGCAAAACGGCGGGGCCGGTGGGATCTTGTGGGGCAATGGCGGCAACGGCGGATCCGGCGCGGCGAACCAGTCCGGCGGCAATGGCGGGGCCGCCGGGCTGATCGGCAACGGCGGCAATGGCGGCGCGGCCGGTACACCGGAACGGCCGCCACCGGCGGCGCCGGCGGAACCGGAGGACTGTTGTCCGGCAACGGCGGCGCCGGCGGCGCCGGCGGGCTATGGCGAACCGCGGCGGCTGGTGTCGCCGGCACCGGCGGCGCCGGCGGCGATGCGATCGGGCTGTTCGGCAACGGCGGCGCCGGCGGTGTCGGCGGCTCGACAAGCATTTCCGTAGCTACCGGGGGTGCAGGCGGACACGGCGGCCACGCCGGCCTGCTACACGGCGGCGGCGGCGCCGGCGGCGCCGCCGGGTTGGGCCCGTCAGGCAATGTCGGGGGCAACGGCGGGGCCGGCGGGCTGCTGAGCGGCGACGGCGGCGCCGGCGGCGCCGGCAGTGGCACCCAGCCCGGCGGCAACGGCGGGAATGCCGGGCTGATCGGCAACGGCGGCGCCGGCGGGACAGGTGGCGGTGACCGGCGGCGGTGACGGCGGCGACGGCGGACTCGGCGGGGCGCTGTTCGGCGACGGCGGCCACGGCGGGAACGGCGGACAATCCACCAACGGCACCGGCGGCGCCGGCGGCGCCGGCGGCAACGCCATGGGGCTTTCGGCGACGGCGGCGACGCTGGCGTCGGGGGCAGTGGGGCGGCGTCCGGCACCGGCGGCCGCGGCGGCAATGCCGCCCTGATCGGCAGCGGCGGCAACGGCGGGAGCGCCGGGAGTGCGGACTTCGAATCCACGGCTAACCGGTCGATAGGCGGAGACGGCGGCAATGCCCGGCTGATCGGCAACGGCGGCGCCGGCGGCAACGCCTACTTCGCGGACGGCACCATCGGGCAAGGCGGCAACGGCGGATTGTTGCTCGGGGTGCCCGGACCGAACGGACAGCTGGGACCCTAGCGGTCAGTCGCTGGCCGGCAGCGGCTTGACCTCTTTGAGCGACAGCGCGGTCGCGCCCACGCTCAGGCTCCCGGCGCCGGGCTTGGTCACCAGCACCTCGGCCCCGGTTTCGTCGACGTAGCGCTTGCCCATCACGGTGCCGTCGGCGAACGCCGGGTCGAGTTCGCCGGACCGCTCGCCGCCGATCGCCACCATCGGCGCACCGCCGCAGCGCAGGTCGTCGAGGCTGTCGGCGCTCCTGACGACGATGACCTGGGTGTCACACACCTGGCTGGCCAGACGGGTTCCGTTCTTGATCATGCGTGTAGTCCTTCTAGCGTCTCGATGATCTCCCGGCGAAGTACCTTGCCGGTGGGAGTCGTGGGCAGCTCGTCGCGAAAGACTACCCGGTCCGGGGTGCGCGACCCGCGCAAGCTCTTGCGGACATGTTCGCGCAGTTCCTCGGGATCGGGATCGATGCCCACAGCCGGCACCACCACGGCGACGATCGCCTGGCCCCACTGCGGATCCTCGACTCCGACCACGGCGACGTCGCGCACGTGGGAGTGCTCGATCAGCACCTCCTCCAGCTCGGCGGGCGCGATGTTCTCACCGCCGCGGATGATGGTGTCGTCGCTGCGTCCGCCGATGAACAGGTAGCCGTCTTCGTCGAGCATCGCGATGTCTTTGGTTGGGAACCAACCGTTTTCGTCGAGCACCGAGCCGATCCCGGTGTAGCGGCCGGAGACCTGCTCGCCGCGCACGAACAACTCGCCGGTCTCGCCCGGGCCGAGCACCTTGCCGTCGTCGTCGCGGATCTGCAACTCGATGCCGGGCACCGGCTGTCCGACCGATCCCAGCCGCTTGGCGGCGGCGGCGTCCTCTGCGGCGTGCGCCTCGCGGTGGTCGTCGGGGGTCAGCACCGCGATCGTCGAGCTGGTCTCGGTCAGCCCATAGGCGTTGACGAAGCCCACACCCGGCAGCAGTTCCAGCGCCCGGCGGACCAGCGGCAGGCCGACCTTCGAACCGCCGTAGGCCAGGTTGCGCAGCGACGGGAGCTCGTGGCCGTTCGCCTCCAGCACGGTGACGATGCGGTCCAGCATGGTCGGCACCACGGTCGCGGTGGTGACCCGCTCGGCGTTGACCAGCCGCACCCATTCTTGCGCGTCGAAGTTGGGCAGGTAGACCATCTTGCGGCCGGCGTACAGGTTCGACAGCGCCGCGCCGACCCCGGCGATGTGATAGGGCGGCACGCAGATCAGCGCGGCGTCTTCCGGCGCCGGCCGACTCGAATTCGACCGTCCCGGTGACGTAGCTGGTCAGGTTGTTGTGGGACAGTTCGACGGCCTTGGGCTGCGACGTGGTGCCCGAGGTGAACAGCACGATCGCCACGGAGTCCGGGTCGGGGAACGCTAAAGCTTCAGTCGCGGGCTCGGCGCTGCGGGCGGCCTCCAGGAACTCCTCGGATTCCAGCACGCGCTGGTCCCCGACCGCCTCGCGGTAGCGGCTGTCGACGATCACCAGGGGTTCGGGCAGCCGGTCGATCAGCGCCCGAATGCCGTCGGCCGACAGCCGGTAGTTCAGCGGGGTGAAGGCCAGCCCGGCGCGCGCCGAGGCGAAGATCAGCACCGGCAGCATCGCACCGCCGGTGCCGACGTAGACGACGTGCTCGGCACCCGAGGCCGCGATCACCCCCGCGCCGCCGTCGGCGAGGTCGCTGAGCTGCTGAGTCGTCAACCGCAGGTCTTCGGAAACGACGGCCGTGCGATCAGGGTTGCTCGACGCGGCCATCTCGAGCAGCAACGAAACGCTCATCCTCGGTCCTTCTGGGTCCCCGGCCCTTTACAAATCTAGGCGGTAGTGTAACTCACCGGCTTACCTACTCACCTTGCGCCCGCCGCGAAACCGCTTCCCAGTCGCGCCAGCGTCTGTAGCCGCTGCTGGTAGATCTCGGTGATCATCGCGGTGGCCGCGGAGCCGAAAAGCGCTCGCAGCGGCGGATTATCCGAGTCGACGATCTCCAACAGGGCCCGCGCAGCCGCCTTCGGATCGCCGGCCGCAGCGGAATCGCGGCGGGCCAACATCATTTCGCGAACATACTCGTACTCGGTCATCTTGTCCGACCACCGTGCAGACGGGCCGGCCCAGTCGGTGCTGAACAGAGCCGGCTCCACGATGGTCACCTTGATACCCAGCGGCCCGACCTCGGCCGCCAGCGATTCGCTGATGGCTTCCAGCGCCCACTTGGACGCGTGATAGGCCGACTGGTTGGAAAACGCGCCGACGCCACCCACGCTGGACACCTGGATGATGTGCCCCGAACCCTGAGCCCGCAGAAAGGGCAGTGCCGCCTGGGTGATCCACACGGCCCCAAAGAGATTGGTCTCCAGCTGGTCGCGCAGGTCCGCCTCGGCGAGCTCCTCGACGGCGCCGAAGTGACCGTAGCCGGCGTTGTTGACCACGACGTCGAGCCCGCCGAACTCGTCGTAGACCCTGCCCACCACCTCGAAATCCGCTGCCCGGTCGGTGACGTCGAGCCGAAGCGGCAGCAGGCGCTCACCGAACCGCCCGGACAAGTCGGCCAGCGATTTGGTGTCGCGCGCCGTAGCCGCGACGCGGTCGCCGCGCTCGAGCGCGGCGATGGCGAACTCGCGGCCGAATCCCTTCGATGCGCCGGTGATCAACCAGATCATGGTTCAACGCTAGCGCGGGATTCGCCGGGGGACGAGGTGGCCCCGTTACGTCCCGGTCCAGCGGGGCGCGCGCTTCTCGGCGAACGCGATCGCGCCCTCCTTGGCGTCGTTGGAGACGAACACCGGGCTCAGGATCTTGGTCTGCTCGGCCCACATGGTGTCCGGGGTCCAGCTGCGGGACTCGACGATGATCCGCTTGGTGGCGGCCACCGCGAGCGGCCCGTTGGCGGCGATCTTTTCCGCCAGCGCGATCGCCGCGTCCAGAGCTCCGCCCGGCTCGGCCAGCACGTTGACCAGGCCCAGCTCGTGCGCGCGCTCGGCGGGCAGGTTGTCACCGGTCAGCGCCAGCTCCATGGCGATCGCGTACGGGATGCGAGTGGGCAGCCGCAGCAACCCCCCGCCGCCGGCCACCAGGCCACGCTTGACCTCGGGGATGCCGAAGGCCGAGTCCTTGGCGGCCACGATCAGGTCGGTGGCCAGGGCCAGCTCGGTGCCGCCGGCCAAGGCGAAGCCCTCCACCGCCGCGATGAGCGGCTTGTCCGGCGGACGCTCGGTGAAGCCCATGCCGCGGCCCTCGACGATGGGCACCTCGCCCCGCGCGAACGCCTTGAGATCCATGCCCGCGCAGAACGAGCCACCGGCGCCGGTCAGGACCGCCACCGAAAGACCGGGTTCGCCGTCGAGGCGGTCCATTGCGTCGGCCAGGCCCTGGCTGACAGCGCGGTTCACCGCATTTTTGGCCTTCGGCCGGTTGATGGTGATGAGGAGAATCCGGTCGCGCTGCTCGACCAGGACCTCGGGTTCGGTGTTTTGGGCTTCTTCGCTCACGGTGCTGATGGTAACGGCGGCCTGGAGGTCAAGCCGGAGCCATCGCCTCCGGCACGTCCGTCAGGGGTTCGGAAAGCCCCGCAGCCCTGCGTATTTCGATGAAGTCGGCGATCATGGCCTCGGTCACCTCGTGCGGGTCCTTGACGGTCGAGCCGTCGGAGAGCACCGAGATGTTGAGCTGGTCGACGTAACTCCACACGGTGATGTTCAGCCCACTGCCGGCGGTCAACGGTCCCACCGAGTAGATCTCGGTGACCAGCGCGCCGCCCACCCGGCCGCGTTCGCGTGGCCCGGGAACGTTCGAGATGTTCAGGTTGAGGATCTTGTTCTGCCCGTCGCGGTTGGACAACCACCGGAACAAGGCTTCCGTGCCCGGCCGGCGGCCAGTAGGCCGCCCAGCGGCGCGATCAGCTCCGGCCCCATGAGCTGGTGGCCCTCCTTGGCCGAGACCGCGTTCTCGTGACAGAGCCGCACCCGTTCCAGCGGGTCGTCGGAGTCGGCCGGCAGCGCCACCATCATTCCGGTGAAGCGGTTGCCGGAGATCCGTTCCGGCGAGAAGTCGTAACTCACCGGGACCGAGGCCAGCAGCGGTTCGGCTTGGCCGTCATAGCGCAACAGCAGGGTCCGCAGCGCCCCGGTGGACATGGCCAGCACCATGTCGTTGATCGTCGCGCCGAGCTTCTTTGCCGGTCTCCTTCACATCGGCGAATGCCAGTGTGGCGGTGGCGAACATGCGCTCCGGGGTGATCTTGTGATTCATGAAAGTCGGCGGCGGGGTGAAGGGCATGGTCAGTTCCGGGGAGAGCTTGCGCGAGCTGCGTCGCACCCGGCCCAACCCCTGCGCGGTGTACCGCACGGTCGCCGGGATTCGCGCGATGTGTCGCATGTGGTCGGCGAACGCCGACGTCATCAACTCACGCTTGGAGGGCTCCGGATCCGGCGTATACGAGCCGACCTGCGGTGTCGGCATCAGATCCATGCCGTGGGCCATCAGGTTCGCCGAGGCGACGCCATCGGCGAGCGCGTGGTGGATCTTGACCACCACCGCGATGCGGTCGTTGGCCAGGCCCTCGACGAAGTACATCTCCCACAGCGGGCGGTCGCGATCCAGTGGGGTGCCGGCGATCTGCCCGATCGCCTCGTCGAGCTCGCGGCGACCGCCCGGGGCGGCCAGCTGGAAGGGCCGGATGTGGTAGGTGAAATCGACGTTGCAGTTCTCCCGCCACATCGGATGGTGAAACTTCAGTGGGACATCGATCAGCTGGTAGCCCAACGGAACCAGCTTGTCCATCCGGCCGGCGATGACCTCGCGAAACGCGTCGATGTTGAATCCGCGACTGTCTTCATCGAGTTCGATGACCGCGACCTTGATGGTGTGCATGTGCACGTTCGGCGCTTCGCTGTACAGCAGCACCGCATCCCAGCCGCTCAGCCGTTTCACCGCTGCGCCTTCCCCATAGGGCCGACCTTACTCAGCGGTCGCGGTTCAGATAACCCCTTTCGCCCCGACCGGCGCCTTGCTGCGGTAGACCTGGTGGAGGAACAGCGACGTCGCATGTGCCGCCACGCCGGCCCGCTCACCGTCGATGAGATCGAAGCCGTGTCCCGCCCCCGGCAACTCCAGGTAGCCGACCATCGAATGCGACGTCGCCCGCATCCGCTCGACGAAGCTGCGCGCCTGCTCGACCGGGATGACGTTGTCCTTGCTGCCGTGAATCACCAAGAACGGCGGGGCATTCCGATGCGCCCGCGCGATCGGCGATGCGTCGCGGAACACCTCGGGATGACGGGCGATGGTCCGCTTGACCACCACCCGCTCCAGGAATTCGACGAACTGGGCACGCTCGCGGGTGGATCTGTCCTCCCAGTCGTAGCGGCCGTAGATCCCGACCACCGCATCCACCGAACTGTCGGCGCCCTCGGGCAGTTTCGCCTCGTATTGCGGGTCATCAGGGGTGAGCCCGGCCAGCGCCGACAGGTGGCCGCCGGCCGAACAGCCCGCCACCGCAACGAAATTGCGGTCACCGCCGAACTTGTCCACGTTGGCGCGCGCCCACGCGATGGCGGTCTTGACGTCGATGATGTGGCGCGGCCAGCGGTGGTGCGGAGCTACGCGGTAGTCGATCGCCAGGCACACCCAACCCTGCTCGGCCATGCGTGACATCAGCGCAGAGCCCTGCAGCATGCTGCGGCCGTGGACCCAGGCGCCGCCCGGAACGAAGATAAGCACCGGTGCTGGGTCGGCCGGCAGATCCTTGCGGCGCCAGACGTCGAGCACCTGCGCGGGGTGGTCGCCGTAGTGGACCGCGCGGCGGTGGAGGTAGCGGCGTTGGCGCAACGCATCCCAGATCGGTGGCGTCCGTTCCGCCACGGGCCATTCGAGGTCCAGATCGGCGGCCGACACCACCCCGCGCAGGGCCGCAACGGACACCGCGTGGGTGCTTTCCCGATCCCTGCGGCGTTCGTCGTCGGTGCCCTGGGTCGAGCGGTCCCGCTTGGCTGCAGCGGCGACGAATTCGGGCGCGAGCCGGGCACCCCAGATGCCCATCGCGGTCATGCCACCCAGCGGTTCCAGGTGCTTGCCGACCATCGGTAGCGAAGCCCCGGCCTCGCTTAGGGCCAGCACATAGTCGCCTGGACGGGCCCGCAGCAACCATCTCAGATAGGCCGCCGCGCGCGGTCCCCTCAGCGTCATGTAGCGGAGCGTACCCCCGGGTGGGCCGCCGAAACTGACGTTTGCGTTAAGGCTGTGGTCGGTGTCGCCTGCACGCAACACGGCGCCGTATGGCGTAGGCGACGGCGCTGATGCCGAACATCACCGCGGTGAGCAGCAGCCACCTGCCCAGGAACGGCTGCTGGGTTTGGCCCGTCGCGGCTTGGTAGACCGGCGCGCCCTGTTCGATGATGCCCGGGAGGAAGACCAGCAGTGTCAGCCCGGCGGCCAGTGCCGGCACGCGAATGTAGTTGCGCGCCGGGACTTCTGGGCTCCTGATCGATCTGGGTCGTCTGGCGAGGGCCCGGTCGGCGAGCGCGTAGAGCGGGAAGAGCACGAAGTCGTGTGCGACGACCGCGGCGACGAACCACACCGCAATCGACTGCCACCAGGTGCCCGGGTTCCACAGCTCCGACGGCGTGAGGGTGACCAGGGCGTAGCCCACCAGCGCGAAGCCGGACAGCATGGTCAGCAGGTGCAGCGGATACGCGCCGTAAAGCTTTGTAAATCTTGACATTTCAACGCTCGAATTCGATGGCGGCGACCCATTTGGTGCAGTGCACGCCGGGCAGCGCGGGGACGATGACGCGGGCCGGGTAGCCGTGATCCAGCGACAGGTCGGCGCCGTCGACCCGCAGCGCCAGCAGCGCATCGGGATCACCGACCTGATTGGCCGCCAGCCGGGCCTCGCCGAAGGCGCCGCCGCGCTGCAGGGAGATCACTCGCGCCGAATTTGGTTGTGGCACACCGGCCTTATGCGCCAACTCGGCCAGCCGCACCCCGCTCCAGGTCTGAACGGTCGACCACCCTTCCACGCAGGCGATCGGCAGCCGCGCGGTGTGTTGCGGCATGGCCGCCAGGGTGGCTCGGTCCAGCACCACCTCCGAGGGGCCGCCGCGCAGGGTCAACCGCCAATTCGCGCCGGTGGCCTCCGGCGTGATCCCGGCGGCGAGCGCGGTCTTGTTGATCGGAAAGTCACCCGGGCTGCGGACGCGGCCCCGCGGCAGCAGCAGGGCGGCCTTGCGGGTGACACCGCCGAGGGTCTGCCCGGCGGTCAGCACACCGATGAGCAGCACACCAGCACTCACCAACGCCAACGCACCGCGCCTGCTCATCGTCGGTTCGTCCGGGTTGTCCGCCACCAGTCCGTCGGGATCGCGCGGCTCGGGGCGAGTGCCGGTCACGTTGGTGTGCAACACTTCTCGCATCGGCAGCGACCGTAATCCGGCGATCATGCCCGGAATCTTGACCGCGATATGCAACAGGAAACCGGCGATGAATACCCACGCGCCGAAGTAGTGGCCGGTGTAGAAGCTGAACCCGAAGATGTAGTCGTACTGGATGTTGAGCACGCCGGTGACGATCTCGAACAGGATCCCGCCGACCAGCATCGCCACCGAGGCCCGCTCGAGCAGCTGGGCGAGCGAGCGCGCCGGCGGCCAGACGAACAGCCGCGGTATCACCGACCACAGCTTGGCCAGCACCACCGGGATGATCAGCAGGCCCAGCCCCACATGCAGACCCTGGGTCAGCCGGTACAGCCACGACGGACGGGCGGGCCAGCCGAAGTCGGGCAGCCGCAACCAGCCGACGTGAGCGGGGATGGCCTGACCCAACTGCGGCTCGTAGGCGATGTAGGACAGCAGCCCGGTGATGATGACGATCGGCAGCGTCACCACGAGCACGAGTCCGAAGACCGACGTCAACCACGGGCCCCGCAGCGGGCTTCGAAACCGAGGCGTGTTCACAATGCCGCCAGATCCGCGATCACCCGGCCGCCGACAAGGCGGACACCGGTGAGCGTCAGGCCGACCTGGCCGGCCAGCGTGGCGGCGCTGTCCACACCGACGGATGCCCAGCGGAACCATGGGCCGACGTCGCGAGCCGATTCCAGCCGCACCCAGCGGGCACGGATGCCGATCGCTTCGGTGTCGAACTCGGCCACGCAGCGTCCGCCGTGGCACAGCAATTCCGCGGCCCGGCCCAAAATCCGTCGCGGGTCGCCGCCGAGGCCGATGTTGCCGTCGACGAGCAATACCGTCTGCCAGTGGCCCATTCCGGGCAGCGGCTCGAACACGTCGCTGAGCAGGGCCGGGGCGCCGCCGCGACCGGCCAATCGGATCGCGGTCGCGGACCGATCGATGCCGAGCGCGGGTATCCCGCGCCGGATGAGCCGCGCGACCAACCGTGCGGGTCCGCAGCCGAGTTCGATCGTCGGCGCAGCGCACATCTGCGTTACCGCCTCATCGAAGGGCTCATCGGAGGGCTCATCGTCGCGGCGCTCGCCCAGCCAACGATGCGCCGGCAGCGGACGGACCTGGCCGTCGTCGTGGCGGATCCAACATCGCTCGCCGTCAAGCGCCCGATCGTAGAGGTGCCCCAGCATGTCAAGCCTCTACCCCGCTCCTCGATCAACTACACCAAACCCCCATTCTGAGGGCCTGCGGTAGATGATTCGGTGCCCAACGCATACTGGATCGGTGCCGAGCGAGGAAATTCACCCAGACCTGCGCCGCGCCGCTCGCTTCGCCCCACGACGAACGGTCGGTCCCCGGGTTCTCCCGGTGCTCCGGGCGTTGTCCACGCTGAGGTCGCGTCGTGCCACCAGCGACGCCGAGGTGATCACCTTGGGGTCCGGGGTCGGCGTCCGGCTGTTCCGGCCTGCCGCTCAGGCCCACGGGGGCGGCCGAACCCGGACCCGCACTGTTGTGGATTCACGGCGGCGGCTACGTGATCGGCACCGCCGAGATGGACGACCATGTATGCGCGCGGTTCAGCAAGAGGCTGGGCATCACGGTCGCGTCGGTCGAATACCGGCTGGCCCCGGAACATCCGTATCCCGCGGCGGTGCAGGACTGCTATTCGGCGTTGACCTGGTTGGCCGGTCTGCCCGGGGTGGACCCGGGGCGGGTGGCGATCGGCGGCGCCAGTGCCGGCGGTGGCCTGGCGGCGGCGCTGGCCTTGTGGGCCCGCGATCGTGGCTCGTCGGGATTCACGCCCGCGTTTCAGTTGCTGGTGTACCCGATGCTGGACGACCGCAGTGCGACGACGGCGGACAAGCCGAACTACCGGCTGTGGAACCCGCGCGCCAATCGCTTCGGCTGGAGCGCCTACCTCGGTGACGCGGACCCGTGGGTCGCGGTCCCGGCACGGCGCGACGACCTCAGCGGGCTCCCGCCGGCGTGGATCGGCGTCGGCACGAACGATCTGTTCCACGACGAAGATCTGGCGTATGCCGAACGACTCAAGGCCGCCGGTGTGCCCTGCGAAGTCGAGGTGGTGCCCGGCGCCTTCCACGGCTTCGACATGTGGACATCGAAATCGCCTGTATCACAACGGTTTTTCGACAGCCAGTGCAAGGTGTTGGGTGCGGGCCTGGCCCCGGGCAATCACATCGCGAAGTAGACGAGCTCACCGCCGATGACGGTGGCGGCCACCATGCCGGCGTCCAGCTCGGCCAGAACCGTCTCCGGCGGCTCGGTCAGCACGCAGAGGTCCCCCGGCTGCCCCGGTGCGACGGACCGCGCCTGACCCGGCCGGTCCGGCCGGCCCAGGAACATCGTCAAAGCCGTTCGCGCCGAGACACATTCGCTATTGTTCAGGACGGCGCCGCTGGACGTGGTGCGGTGTACCGCGGCGCGCATCGCCGTCCACGGGTCGCCGTGGCCGAACGGCATGTCGGTCGACAACGCCACCGGCACGCCCGCTGTCCGCAGTGACGCGACCCGCCATAGGTGGGGGTGCTCGGCGATTGGGACGTCGGTGAGGTATTGATCGCCGCGCTCGGCGACGAAGTTGGGCTGCGTGACCACGGTGAGGCCCCGCCGGCCAGGTCGGCCAGGTCTTCCAGATTGTCGTCGGGCACCAGTGCGGCGTGCTCGATGCGATCGCAGCGGATGGCTGCCGGCGGCGCGCAGGGCCGCGATGGTCACGACGAGTTGGGCCGCGGTCACGCAGTGCACCGCCACCGGGTGACCGGTGCTGTGCTGCTCGGTGATCCAGTCGGTCAGCGCGTCCAGGTCGAGACGGTCGTCGTGCAGGATCTTCTTGCCCGGCGCCAGGAAGTGCAGCCGCGGCCGGAACTCACCGCGACGGTGCGCCACCATCAGCGCGACCATGTCGTCGGCGTCGAGGTCGGGGGTGGCGTCGGTGACGCCGGTGACGCCGGTCGCGGTGATTCGGCGGCTGAGTTCCGCCAGGTCGGTTTCGCGCCGCGCCAACGCCTCCGACCAGCCGCGGTCGGCGCTGCGCAGGCGCCCGTCGGGATGTTCGGGCAGGCCGACGCGGCCCAGCGCGGCGGAGTTGAGGATCCACAGCGCGCCGCTGCGGTGTTGGATGCGCACCGGGATGTGGGGCACGACGGCGTCGAGCGCGGTCCGGTCCAGGTCGCCGGCCACCGACTCGTGATAGCCGACGGCGCGAATCCACCCGTCGGCGCCCGGCGTGGCGTTCGAGAGTATTTGTGCCAGTTGATCTTTGGTGCTGACTCCTGGCGGCCCGACGCTGAACGAATACAGCGCGGAGGCCGCCGAGCGGACGTGCACATGGTGGTCGTGCAGTCCGGGCAGCACGGTGCCACCGCCCGCGTCGAGCAGACCCTCCCCGTGCCGCACGGCAAGGTTGTCGCCCACCTCATCGATCTGCGCGCCGACCCGGATGTCGGTGACGGTGCCGTCCAGCAACGTGGCCCGCTCGAATCAGCATGAGAAGCAGCGTCTTTCGGCGACCAGGCGCCGCACGGCGTCGTTGTCGGCGCCGAGGTCGGACGCCGACTTCGCTGCCGGGGGGACCGGCGGCGGCGGGGCCGGGCGTGCGCCGTTCGGCACCATCGGCAGTCGTCGGTAAGGCGGCATAGGTCGCGGCGACCGCGGCCATCGACACCTCGATCACCTCGCCTCCCCCGCGGCCAAGCGATTCGGTCACCGCCAGGGCCGCCTCCAGCCCGGTGAGCGGGTCGGCGATGGCGTCGCCGCAGAACACCGGGGCTTGCGTACGTGCCGGCCACCAGGCCGCCGGCCACCGCGGCGTCGTCGCCGAACGCCGGCCGGCCCGAATACGCCGTCGTACCCGCTGATCCGCAACCAGATTCGTCCGGCGCGCGGCGCGATATCGTCCGGCCCGAGCCGGCGCCGCGCCAGTGCCGCGGGCCGCGAGCCTTCGATCACGATGTCGGCGACGGCCAGCAGTTCGCGCAGCTCGTCGGCCTGGCTGTCGAAATCGACGCAGTAGGAAAGCTTTTCGCCGTTGATCCAGTCGAAGAACGCGCGATCGCCGGCCCGGGTGCCGTCCGGGCGGCGCGGGGATTCGACTTTGACGACCGTTGCTCCGGCGCTCCCGCGCGAGCCAGCAGATGCCCGCACAGCGGACCGGCCCACATCGACGACAAATCGGCTACCAGCAGACCGGCCAACGCGCGCCGGTCGCCGCTGGCCCAGCCGGCGTATCCGCGGCCCAGTGGCCGCCGCCTCGCCCAGCGCGGCCGCGGGGATGTCGAGCAGCCCCGCCCGCTCGACGACCGCCGATACCGGAGTGAGTCGCGACCCAGCGCTGCAGCGTCGGCCACGGGTCGGCGGGCACGTTATCGGCGTGCAGCAGCGCGGGGACGGCCGCGACGTCGTCGGGGCGGGACAGCGTGATCGCGCACCAGCCGTCACGGGCCGCCAGCAACCGGGTAGCGCCACCGGCGGACACCCGGCCGCCGCGGCGCAGTCCCAGCAATGCGGCCCGCCCGCTCAGCAAAGTGGCCGCATCGGCGCCGATCCGCTCGGCGCGAGCCAGCACGTTCGCACGCGAAAAGTCGGGAGGCCCGTCGGGCAGGCCCGTCAAAAAGGCCATCCCGCTGCTCCCCCACTTGTTGACCCACCGGGACGGCACCGAACTCACCCCACTATGGTGCTCGCCCGGTGCGGGCAGGTCGCACGCGGGCGGCGTCAGCTGGTGTGGTGCAGGTGGTTAAGAGACAATTTGGATCATTCGAGCACTGCGACAGAAATCTGGTACCCCACCAGCGCACGGATCCCTCGGCGGCAACGGCACCTAAGCCAACAGCTGGCAACCATTGCTGAGGCGGACTGGGCCGGCGGTCAGAACTGCAGCGCGCTGAACCGCCAGTCCAGCACCGGCCGGTCGGGCTCCCCGGCGGAGCCGCTGACCGCGTACACCACCGAACGCAGGCCCAGCACGCCGCCGTGGGCGGACTCGGAGGCCTCGGCGGACTCGACGTGCAGCTCGCTGTACAGCGTGTCGCCCTCGTGCACCGGGCCGGTGTGGTCGCAGGACTCCCAGCCCAGCACCGTCACCAGATTCGGCAGCAGCCGGCTCGCCTGCGCGAGGGCCAGCCCGATGGTGTGCCCGCCGTACACCAGCCGCTGGCCGCCCACGCGCGAATCATGATGCGTGGCAGCGATATTCAGGGTCAGCCGGGCCAGCTCCGGCGCGCTGCTGACGACGTCGCCGGTGCTGTGCAGCACCGCACCCGCCAGGCCCGCGTCGAAGTGCGGGCCGGGCACCCGGGTCCGGAAAACCTCACCGTCCCAGTGCGCGGTCGGATCGGCGGCCGGCGGCACCGCGTCGGCGCCGATGCCGGACGAGATCATCGTCGGGCGCGCCGGACGGATTCCACTGCCGGGCTGGCGGGCAGCATGGCGCAGCGGTAGAAGTCGAGCACCAACCGGTCGGCCTGGTCGATGGTGATCATCCGCAGTGCCGCCATTCCCGTCGGCGCACGGCCCGGCTTGACCGAGTTCGCCCGCAGCCCAACCACTTCGGTGCGGGTGTAGATGGTGTCGCCGATGACCGGGAAGCGGTGGAACGTGAGCCCGCGGTAGAACAGGTTGGCTTTGACTCGCTGGGTGACCAGCGTCGACTGCCCGATCGCCACGTCACAAACCAGCGCCGGATGCGCCAGCGGCCCTGGCGACGCCGGTCACCGCGGTGCAGAGATCGGCGTCCAGAGCCAGTCGCAGCCGGTCTCCCACGATCGCCTGATGCGTCGCGGCCAACCCCGACGACAACGTCGCCGACGGTGCCCAGTCGAACACCTGGCCCACCGAGAGGTCATCGAAGTAGGGCCCGCCCTCGCGTTGCCCCGAGTACCCGTGCGTAGTCACAACGCCACATGCTGGCAGGCTGTCCAACCGGGGGTCAATCTGGAGGGTGGTCACAGGTGAGCAGCGAGCTGAATGACGACGAAGAGATGCTGGTCGCCACCGTGCGGGCATTCATCGACCGCGACGTCAAACCGACCGTCCGTGAGGTCGAGCACGCCAACACCTACCCGGAGTCGTGGATCGAGCAGATGAAGCGGATCGGCATCTACGGCCTGGCCATTCCCGAGGAGTACGGCGGGTCGCCGGTGTCGATGCCCTGCTATGTGAAGTCACCCAGGATCTGGCACGCGGCTGGATGAGCCTGGCCGGCGCCATGGGCGGGCACACCGTGGTCGCCAAGCTGCTGACCCTGTTCGGGACCGAGGAGCAGCGGCGGACGTACCTGCCGCCGATGGCCACCGGCGAGCTGCGGGCCACCATGGCGCTGACCGAGCCGGGCGGCGGCTCGGATTTGCAGAACATGACCACCACCGCGCTACCGGACACCACCGGAGGTCCAGGTACCTTGCTGATCAACGGCTCCAAGACGTGGATCTCCAACGCGCGCCGTTCCGGATTGATCGCGCTGCTGTGCAAGACCGATCCCAACGCCACGCCGCGGCACACGGGCATCTCGATCGTGCTCGTCGAACACGGGCCGGGGCTGACGGTGTCGCGGGATCTACCCAAGCTGGGCTACAAGGGCGTCGAGTCCTGCGAGCTGTCGTTCGACAACTTCGTCGTGCCGGCATCGGCGGTCCTGGGAGGCCGTGTCGGGCCAAGGCTTTTCGCAGATGATGAAAGGCCTTGAGACCGGCCGTATCCAGGTGGCCGCACGCGCCCTGGGCGTGGCGACGGCCGCACTCGAGGACGCGCTCGCCTATGCCCAGCAGCGGGAGAGCTTCGGCCAGCCGATCTGGAAGCATCAGGCGGTCGGCAATTACCTGGCCGACATGGCGACCAAACTCACCGCCGCCCGTCAGCTCACCCGCTATGCCGCCGAACGCTACGACAGCGGCGAGCGTTGCGACATGGAGGCCGGGATGGCCAAGCTGTTCGCCTCCGAGGCCGCGATGGAGATCGCGCTGAACGCCGTACGCATCCACGGCGGCTACGGCTACTCCACCGAATACGACGTGGAGCGCTACTTCCGCGACGCGCCGTTGATGATCGTCGGCGAGGGCACCAACGAGATCCAGCGCAACGTGATCGCCGCACAGCTGGTGGCCCGGGGCGGAATCTGAGTTTGCCGGCTGCCCGTGCGCTATATTTGCGTGACTTCGCCGCCACCCCAAGGGAAGGCAGTTGCCATGAGTTATCCGCCAGGGCCCTACGAAGGTTCCCCGGGTTGGCCGGGCCAGCAGCCGGGCTGGCAGGGTCAGCCGGGCCAGCAGCCACCGCCACGCCGGGATGGCAGGGCCCGCAGCCCGGATGGCAGGGCCAGCAACCGGGTTGGCCAGGTCAGCTGCCGCCGGACAACTACCTCGTCTGGGCGATTCTGACCACACTTTTCTGCTGCCTGCCCACCGGAATCGTGTCGATCGTCTACTCCACCAAAGTCTCCGGACTGTGGGCTCAAGGACAGTACGCCGAGGCAAAGGCCGCGTCAGACAATGCCAAGAAGTGGGCGATCATCAGCGCGGTCGCGGGTCCCATCGCCTATGTCATCCTGATGGTCATTTATTTCGCATTCATCGCGGCGGTGGTCGTGCACGATCTGCCCAACATCCCCACTACCACCACCACTTATCCCGGCTACTGAGCCAAGCGAGCATGCGTCAGGCCGGCGCGATCGCGTCCACCAGGCCCCAGTCCAGTGCGGTATCGGCGTCGATAGTTCGTCCGGACAGCACCAGATAGGCTGTCCGCCAACGGCCGATCCGGCGCGTCACGCTCACGGTGCCGCCGGCGCCGGGGATCAACCCCAGGCCCAATTCCGGCAGTCCGAACACCGAATCACCTTGCGCCTCAACCCATCCGCAAAACGCCGCCATCTCCAGCCCGCTGCCCATCACCCGGCCGTGCACCCGGGCCCGGCAGGCGCGGCCGAGCCTGGCGGTCAGCGCGTCGAGCACCAGCGCCGGGCTGTGCCGGGTGCGGGCCAGGTGCGCGCCGGCCGGATCGGCGAAGGTGCCGAACTCGGCGAGGTCTCCCCCGCTGCAGAACGACGGGCCGTTGCCGCTCAACACGATCCCGGTCACCGACGGGTCCAGCTGTGCGACGGCCAGCGCCTCCAGCAGGGCGGCGCGCGCATCGGTGGAGAAGGCGTTGTGCCGCTGCGGCCGGTTGAACGTGACGTGCAGCGTGTCGCCGTCGCGCTCCGCTATCACCGGGTCGGCGATGACGGGCACGCGGGCCGGGCCGCGTTCGTCGAGCCAGCGCGCGAACTCCGGGCCGGCCTGCAGCGTCGAATACGCCAGCGACTCGGTGATCACCCCGGCCAGCGTCGCCCCGCCGGGGTCGATCGCGCGCAGCACGTCGTCGCACACCGCGCTGGCCTGTGGCCAGCGTTCGCAGCGTGCGGTCAGCTCGGCCAGGGTCTCGGGCACCGAGTCGACCGTGACCACCCGGTGGTCGGCGCACGGGTCCTCTGTGAGCGTGAAAGTCGCGGCATCGAGCCAATATTCGTCCGATAACGAACCAACGGCGACAATCACGCCGGGCGGCCACACACCCGCTTCCGCACCGCTGTCCGGCGCATCCGACAGGTCGACCACCCGCAAGGTCACACCGAATACTTCTCGATCAACGCGTTCTTGTAGAGCTTGCCGGTGTCGGTGCGCGGCAGCTGCGCCTCGAACCCGATCGAGCGCGGGCACTTGAAGTGCGACAAGCGGTCGCGCAGCCAGTCGAGCAGCTCGTCGGCGAACTGATCGGTGGCGTCGGCCTCCTCGACGGTCTGCACGGCGGCCACCACGCGTTGACCCATCTCGTCGTCGGGAATGCCAAACACCGCCGCGTCCAACACCTTCGGGTGGGTGACCAGAAGGTTCTCGGCTTCTTGCGGATAGATGTTCACGCCGCCGGAGATGATCATGTGGTGTCGGCGGTCGGTCAGAAACAGGTAGCCGTCGTCGTCGAGGTAGCCGATGTCGCCCACGGTCATCCAGCCGTGCTTGTCGCGTGACGCAGCGGTTTTCGCCGGGTCGTTGAGGTATTCGAAGGCAAACCCGCCGCAGTCGAAATAGATCTCTCCCGCCTGCCCCGGGGGCAGCTCGTTGCCGTTCTCGTCGAGAATGTGCACCCCGCCCATCATGGATTTGCCGACCGAACCCGGATGGGCCAGCCAGTCCTCGGCGGTGATCAGCGTCGACCCGATCGCCTCCGAGGAGGCGTAGTACTCGTCGACAATCGGCCCCCACCAGTCCATCAGCTGCTTCTTGATCTCCACCGGGCACGGCGCGGCGGCGTGCATCACCCGTTTGAGGCTGGACAGGTCATACGAATCCCGAACGGCCTGAGGAAGTTTCAGCATTCGGACGAACATCGCCGGAACGAACTGGCCGTGCGTCACCCGATAGCGCTGGATGGCGTCGAGCGTTCCCTCCGCGTCGAACTTCTCCATGCACCACCGTGGTGATGCCGCCGGCCTGGATGGTCATCGACCACACCGACGGCGCGGTGTGGTAGAGCGGGGCCGGGCTCAGATACACCGCGTCGGGATCCAACCAGAACCCGACCAGGGCCGACATCATCCCCGGGGCTTGATCCGGTGGGAGGTGCGGCAGTTCGCGTTTGATCCCCTTGGGCCGGCCGGTGGTTCCCGACGAGTACTGCAGCAGGTCGCCCTCGATCTCGTCGTCGATCGGGGTGTCCGGTTGATCCGCAACGCATTCCGGGTAGCGCTGCCACCCCGGCAGGTCACCGTCAGCGATCATCAGCAGTTCCGGTAGCCCGCGCGGAAGGTGCTCGGCCAGGCCCGCGCAGGTGTCCCGCAGCGCCGCCGACCCGATGATCGCCTTGGCGCTGCTGTTGTCGACGATGTAGGCCGCCTCGGCCGGAGTCAGATGGGTGTTGATCGGCACGTAGTACAGGCCGCTGCGCCGAGCCGCCCACATGACCGCGTGGATGTGCTCGTTGTTCTCCATCAGGATCGCGACGGTGTCGCCCTCGCGCAGACCCGCCTGGCGGAATCGATGGGCCAGCCGGTTGGCACGGGCTTCCAGGTCGTCGAAGGTGACGACGGTTCCGGACGGATGGAGGATGACAGCAGGTTTGTCGGGGTGAGCTTCGGCGTGCTCGCGAATCTGCATGGCTGAACTCTACGACGCACAAAATTGACGGGTGTCGAGGCGTCGGGTTCGACGTGGCAGTTCCCCTCCGCTTCCCCTGCAGCTGACCTACGATTAGCTGGATTCTTAGTCGATTAGGTCGGCACGAGCCGCGGAGCGCGTCAATGGGCTGCAGCAATGGGCACTGACGGACCGGACGCCCCGTCAGGCGTCGTGACCTTCCTTTTCACCGACGTCGAGGGATCGACCCGCCGGTGGGAGACCGACCCCGACGCGATGCGGGCGGCGTTGGCAGCGCATGACGAAGTGCTAAAGCAAACCGTGGCGGCACATCGGGGTTGGCTGTTCAAACACACCGGCGACGGGGTGTGCGCGGCGTTCAGTTCGCCGAAGGACGCCGTCGACGCGGCCATCGCCGCACAACGGGGGTTGCGGCTGCCGGTGCGGATGGGCATCGCCACCGGCGAGGCGGAGTTGCGCGGTGATGACTACTTCGGCGCGGTCCTGAATCGCGCCGCACGGCTGATGTCGGCGGGCCACGGCGGGCAGATCCTGCTCGACGGAGCCACCGCGGGCCTGCTGATCGGCGCGGAACTCCTGGCGCTGGGTCCACGCCGCCTGCGGGATATCGCGAAACCCATTGAGCTATTCCAGGTTCTAGCCACCGAGCTGCGCAGCGATTTCCCGCCGTTGAAGACGCTGGATTCCACACCCGGAAATCTGCGGATACCATCAACCGGCTTCTTCGGACGCACCGCCGAGATCGCCGAACTGCAGACCGCGCTCAAGGCACATCGCCTGGTGACGCTGACCGGCGCCGGCGGTGTAGGCAAGACCCGCCTCGCTTTGGAAGTCGCCGCGCGACTGGCCCACGACTCTCCGGATGGCGTATTCGTCATCGAATTGGCCGCGGTTACCGATCCGGCGGCAGTCCCCGATGCGGTTGCCGCGGTACTCGGCATCACGCAACAACCGGGGCTGAGTGTGAGCGAGAGCGTGGCCTCCGCGTTGCAAGAACGGTCGCGGCTGCTGGTGTTCGACAACTGCGAGCACGTCATCGACGCCGCCGCCGACCTCGTCGAAGCGATCCTCGTTCGCTCCGCGACCGTCACAGTCCTTGCCACCAGCCGCGAAGGTTTGCGCATAGACGAGGAACTGCTCTGGGCCGTCCCGTCACTGGACGTCCACAGCGGGCCGGAATCCGCCGCCGCGCAACTGTTCGTCGAGCGCGCCGGCACCGTCGCCCGTGACTTCTCCTCTGCCGGGCATGACGATGCCGTGGTCGAGATCTGCCGGCGGCTCGACGGGATACCGCTGGCCATCGAATTGGCCGCATCCCGACTCGTGTCGATGACGGTCACCGAGGTCCGGGACCGCCTCCACGACCGGTTCCGGCTGTTGGTCGGCTCACGGCGCAACTTAGAACGTCATCAAACGCTGCGCCACGCCGTGCAATGGTCGTATGACCTCCTCGACGACAGCGAAAAGTCCTTGCTCACAAAGTGTTCCGTGTTCGCGGGCGGATTCGACCTGGCCGCCGCGATCGCGGTCTCGGACTTCGACGACGAATTCGCCGTTCTCGACGCGCTCGACGCCTTGGTCCGCAAGTCTCTGGTGGTCGCCGACAGGTCAACGGGCCACACCCGGTACTCCATGCTGGAGACGATTCGACAGTTTGCCGAAGAACAGCTCGCCGCATCCGGTGACGGGACGGCCGCCCGCACCGTGCACGCCCGCCATTTCGCGGCCCGCGAGCACGACATCCTCGCGTTATGGGACAGCCCACGCCAGCGCGCGGCCTACGACTGGGTGAAGGTTGAGATGGCCAACCTGCGCACGGCTGTCCGTTGGGCCGCCGACCACGGCGACCTCGACACCGCGACAACGATCGCCCACTACGCCGGCTTTGTCGGGTTCTGGAGCGAACGGCACGAACCGATCCGGTGGAGCGAGGAGCTCATCGAACCCGCTCGCGCCATCCAACACCGACGCCTGGCCCAGCTGTACGCCCTGGCGACGCTGTGCTTCACAGCCGGGCGGATCGACGACGCCGTCGAGTACGCCGCGGCCGGCCAGCAGGTCGTCATGAGTAAAAAGTTCGATGAGGTCCGCGGTGAGACTGAGGCGGCACTCGGCACCCCGTACGCGGCGATAGGGCAGGTCGATCGGTGGGTTGACTGGTGCCGCACCGTGATTGCCCGCCATCGGGAACCGCATCTGCACACCCGCTCGATCTTCGTACTCGCGCTGAAAATGGCGGGCGCCGACGACGAGGCGGTGGCGAACTCGCAAGAACTCCTGACGGCGAGCGCGGCCAGCGATAACCCGAACCTCGCCGCGTGGGCACTGTTCGCATACGGCAGCGCAAACCGCGATATCGCCCCGGCTGCGGCCTATCAGGCGTTCCGTCGAGGCCTCAGAATCGCTCAGGACAGCGGCAGCCTGCAGACCGAATCGAGCATCGCCTCGATGCTGATCGCACTGGCGAGCAACCACGGTGAACCCGCCGACGCACTGAATTACTCGATCATGTCCATTCAGTACTACTACGACTCCGGCAACCTCTACCTCGTGAAAATCACGCTGGCCGCCCTTGCCGCGCTGTTCGACCGGCTCGGCCACCTGGAGGCCGCCGCCACCATCAGCGGTTTCGCCGACATGCATTTCACCCGGTCCGCCTTCCCGGAGTTCGCCGCGGCGATCGCTCATCTACGTGAAGTCCTTGGCGACGATTCCTACGAATCCTTGTCGCGCAGGGGCGAAACCATGACCAACGCCGCCGTGGTGGCGTACGCGCTCGAGCAGATCGACCGGGCCCGCACGATGATCGCCCCCGAGGGTGGCTAAGGGTCGCGTAGACATCACGTCGATGGGCCACTCAGATCACGACACCTTCGCTACGTGGACGGTCACGCTTCGTCGACGACTCGTTGAACGCGACGGGTCTTGCGGAGTGGATAGCTCACGCGATGCCGAGGTCCCGCTTGATCAGCTCCCACAGAATCGTTGTCGCAGTCGACGTACAACAGCTGCCGAGCGGACCCCCTACCTGGCGGGTAGCAGCAGGGCGCTGTCGCCGAATTCGTGCCACAGATAGCCGTGTCTGTTTCGAGGGCCTCCCGGTACGCCGCGGCGACCAACTCCGGGCCCGCGACGGCCTCCAGCAGCAACAGGTGCGAGGCGCCGGCGTCGTGCCATCCGGTGATCAGGCCGTCGACCACCCGGCACGGGCGGCCGGCGCCGAGCACCAGGTCCGTCCAGCCGGCCGCCCGGTGCACGACGCCGTCGGCGTCGTCGATATTCGTGGCCGACTCCAGCGCGCGGGTCACCGTGGTTCCGACCGCGACCACCCGCCGGCCCGCCGCCCGGGTGAGGTTCACCAGCCGCGCGGTGCCGCGTGGTACGTCGAACGGCTCCGGGACGGGTGGCTCGCCCGGCTCCGCCGAAGACACCCCGGCGTGCAGGGTGATCGGTGCGATCGCGATGCCGTCGGCCACCAGGGTGGTTACCAGTTCGGTGCTGAACGGTCTTGCCGCGCTGGGCATTTCAGCGCTGCCCGGCTTGCGGGCGAACACGGTTTGGTAGTAGCTCAGCGGCCACTTGTCGCGGCACGTACGCATACCTGATCGGCCGGCCGTAGCGGGCCAGGTACGACAGCACGCTGCCGTCGGGGCCTTCCAGGACCACCCGCGCGGTCCACAGCCGCCCGCCTTCGACCCCGGGTTGCGGGTAAGACGACCCGATCACGATGGCGCCGCCGCCGGCCATGTCGATGCGCTCGCCGGGCCGGATGTCGGTCAGCGGCCCGGTCGCATTCGCCGCCGGGCGCAGTTCCACCACCCAGATTCTTTCGGCGCGTGCGGTGGCGAAATGGACGGCAACCGGACGCCCGGCGCGGTAGCCGTCAATCGCGGCGGGCAGAGTCGCGGAATTGTTCACCACCAGCAGGTCACCGGGACGCAGATGATCGCCGAGGTCGGCGAATCGGGCGTGGCTGATCCCGCCCGGCCGGGCGACCAGCAGCTTGACGGCGTCGCGGGCGACGCCGTGGGCCTCCGGCGGCTCGGTGGCGTCCGAGTCCGGGGGCCGCTGAAACTGCGTGCGCGGGCTCACCAGAGTCATTGGCGCACAACGGATAATGGCAGATCCGCTGCCCGGTAGCGGCCGGAGGCCGGTCGGGTGTCGAGCAGTCGCAACAGCGCCGGCACGACGGACTCCGGCTCGGCGCGATCGGAGATGTCCTCGCCGGGGAAGGCGGCCTGATGCATCTCGGTCCGCATGTCGCCCGGGTCGAAGGCGTACACCGACACGGTGGACACCTCGGCGGCCAGCACGGCCGACAGTTGATCGAGCGCGGCCTTCGACGACCCGTACCCGCCCCAGCCCGGATACGGCTCCACGGCCGCATCGGAGCTGAGGTTGACGATCACTCCCGCGTTGCCGGTCAGCGCCGGCAGGACAGCCTGGATCAGGGCAAGCGGCGCAAACACGTTCGTCTCGTACACCGCCCACAGTTCGCTCGCCGGGTAGTCGCCCAGGACCGGTTGCGGGCTGGGGCCCAGCCTGCTGGCATTGTTCACCAGCAGGCGAAGGGGCCCCGCACCGGTTGCGGCGCCGAGCAGGGCGTCACGATGTGCTGCGTCGGTGACGTCGCCGGGCAGCGCGATCAGCCGCGCCGAATTGAGTTCGCGGGCCGTCATTTCCAGTTCGGGGGCACGACGAGCATCGCCGACGACGGTCCAGCCGCGGTCCAGAAGTGCGGCGGTGAGGGCTCGGCCGAACCCGCGCGATGCGCCGGTGACTATGGCCACCGGGGTGGTTTCAGAAATGGGTCATAGCGCCATACTGATAGTTAAAGTTAACTTTAAGTCAAGTGAGCCACATGGATAAACGAGATTTGTTCACCGTCAGCGAGATCGCGAGGCGCAGCGGCTTCGCGCCCTCGGCGATCCGGTTCTACGAAGGCCAGGGCCTGATCACGGCGAGCCGGACGTCGGGCGGCCAGCGCCGGTTCGAACGCCAGGTGCTGCGGCGCCTGGCGTTCATCCGGGCCGCGCGAAACGTCGGGTTGAGCCTGGACGAGGTGGCGGCTGCACTGGCGCAGCTGCCGGACGGACGCACCCCTACCCGCGCGGACTGGACCCGGCTGTCGAAAGATTGGCGCGCACGCCTCGACGATCAGATCGCCGGGCTGATAGCGCTGCGCGACAACTTCGACTCGTGCATCGGCTGCGGCTGCCTGTCGCTGCAGCGCTGCGCGATCTACAACCCGCGGGACACAGCCGCGGTCGCCGGACCGGGCGCGGTCTACCTACCCGGGTCGTTGCGACGCGAGTGAGGACCGTTAGATGGTCAGCCGTGCGGCGCCTCGGAGATCTTGCTGTCGGGCTTGCCCAGCGTCTGGCACCAGGTCTGAGCCGACAGGCGCGTCGCGTCGATCTGCAAATTGGTCGGATCGGTGCCGCTCTTGTCCTTGAGCATTTTGCTGATCTCGTCGTTCTGCTTCTTCTGGTCCTGGGTGGTGAAGTCCTTGCACTGCGTGTCGCCGCCGGTGTTGATCACCGATGAGGCTGAGCATCCACTGAACAGGATTCCCACTGCGGCAACCGCGATCGCGATTGCTGCAGCTGTATGTGACGTCGGTGACTTCATTGTCGGCCTTCCAGAAAGATGGGGTCTGTCAGCTGTCTGTAGACCGAATCGCACCGTGCCAAACCCTCTGCCGACCAGACGCAAAATCCCCCGGGCGGGTGCGGGGGATTTTGCGACTGTTCGCGGGTAGTGTAGTCGGCCTCCGCCAGCCGCTGCTTGAGCGCCTCGAACTCGTCCTTGACGCCGGTGGGCAACTTGTCGCCGACGAACTCGAGCCACTCCTCGATCAGCGGCAGCTCGTCGCGCCACTCGGCGGCGTTGACCGCCAGCGCCGTAGTGACGTCGTCGGCGTTCACGTCGAGCCCGTCCAGGTCCAGGTCCGCGGCGCTCGGCACGACGCCGATCGGGGTGTCCTGGCCGCCGGTCTGGTGCTCGATGCGGTCGACGATCCACTTCAGCACCCGGCTGTTCTCGCCGAAGCCGGGCCACAGGAACTGGCCCTCGTCGCCGCGGCGGAACCAGTTGACGAAGAAGATCTTGGGCAGCTTTGACTCGTCGGCGTGCTTGCCCAGGTTGATCCAGTGCTGGAAGTAGTCGCCGACGTGGTAGCCGAGGAACGGCAGCATGGCCATCGGGTCGCGCCGCACGGCGCCGACCTTGCCCTCGGCGGCCGCGGTCTGCTCGCTGCCCATGGTGGCGCCCATGAACACGCCGTGCCGCCAGTCGCGCGCCTCGGTCACCAGCGGCACCGTGGTCTTGCGACGGGCGCCGAACAGGATGCCCGAGATCGGCACGCCCTGCGGGTCGTCCCACTCCGGCGCCAGGATCGGGCACTGTGACATCGGGGTGCAGTACCGTGAATTCGGGTGCGCGGCTTTGGTTTCCGTTTCGCGCAGGATCCAGTCGTTGCCCTTCCAGTCGATCAGGTGATCCGGCTCGCCTTCCAGGCCTTCCCACCACACCTCGTGGTCATCGGTCAGCGCGACGTTGGTGAAGACGGTGTTGCCGGCAGCGATGGTGCGCATGGCGTTGGGGTTGGACTTCCAGTTGGTGCCGGGCGCGACCCCGAAGAAACCGAACTCCGGGTTGACCGCGTACAGCCGGCCGTCCTTGCCGAACCGCATCCAGGCGATGTCGTCACCGAGGGTCTCGGCGCGCCAGCCCGGGATGGTGGGCTGCAGCATCGCGAGGTTGGTCTTGCCGCACGCGGACGGGAAGGCCGCGGCGAAGTAGTAGGCCTTGTTCTCCGGGGAGATCAGCTTGAGGATCAGCATGTGCTCGGCGAGCCAGCCCTCGTCGCGGGCCATCGCCGACGCGATGCGCAGCGAGTAGCACTTCTTGCCCAGTAGCGCGTTGCCGCCGTAGCCCGAGCCGTAGCTCCAGATCTCGCGGGTCTCCGGGAATTGGGTGATGTACTTGGTGTCGTTGCACGGCCACGGCACGTCTTTCTGGCCCGGCTCGAGCGGGGCACCTACGGAGTGCAGCGCCTTGACGAAGAACCCGTCGTCGCCGATCTTCTCCAGCGCGGCCTTGCCCATCCGGGTCATGGTGCGCATGGAGACGACGACGTACTCGGAGTCGGTGATCTCCACCCCCAGCTTCGGGTCGTCGGCGCCCAGCGGGCCCATGCAGAACGGCACCACCCACATGGTGCGGCCGCGCATGCAGCCGCGGTACAGGTCGGTCATGGTGGACCGCATCTCGGCCGGGTCCATCCAGTTGTTGGTCGGGCCGGCGTCGACCTCGCGCTCCGAACAGATGAACGTGCGCGACTCCACGCGCGCCACGTCAGACGGGTCGGACAGCGCCAGGTAGGAGTTGGGGTTCGTCTTCTCGTTCAGCTTCTTGAAGGTGCCGGCCTCGACGAGCTGCGCGGCGAGCCGGTTGAACTCCTCTTCGGAGCCGTCGGCGAACACCACCCGGTCGGGCTGGGTGAGCTCGGCGACCTCCTCCACCCACGACAGCAGCCCCTGGTGATTTGTGGGCGCGGTGTCCAGACCGGGAACGGTCGCTGAGGTCATCGAACTCTCCTGAATTCTTCTGCGTACTCGCGGGCATCCCTGCGTTGCTTGCAATTCGCCCACACAACTGTTGACGTGGTGCTGCTTTAGTTACCAGGTTATCGTGATCACCTTGCTGGGGAAGGTCCGGGCGGGTATAAGACTCCTCACAACAACGATTCAGAAACTCTGGGAAACATCACGAATCGTGGCCATTCGGCCCGTTCTCGGCTAGGGGTATACCCGGATCGCCCAGTTCTGCGCGCACGGCGTCGAGCGCGGCCTTGACCGTGGGCATTTGCCGGTCCCGCACGGCCGCGGCCCGCGCCGCCGCGATGGCGTATTCGCGCAGCTCGCTGTCGATCGCGCTGACCTGTTCGGCCACCCGCGCGTTCTCGGCCTCGTCGCGGGCGGCCAGCGCGGTGGTCAGCACCGACTCGGCCAGCAGCACCCGGGTGGCGACCAACTCCTCGACCACCGACCGCAGTGACGCCGTCACCTCGCCCGCCCAGCGGTCCAGCAGCGCGCGGTCCCGCAGCAGCCCGCGCAGGGTGACCACGACGAAGGTGAGCGCGAGCCCGATGGCAACGCACGCCACCGCCCCGGCCACCTCCAGCGTGCAGGGTTTCGGCGAGGGGTCAGACCGGACAGCATCCGGCTCAGCGTCAGCCCCACGCCCAGCCCGAACCCGGCGCCGAGCAGCAACATCAGCGCGGTTTCCTGCCGTCGCGATTTCAGGGGTGGCGGCGAGGCCTCGAAAAATGGGACCACCGGCAGCTGCTCGAGAGCCGGAAGGGTCAGCGGCACGCCCATCACCTCGGCAACGTCGGCCAGGTGCGTGTCGGTGCCGTCGTTCACCTCGGCGACCACCCGTTCGAACCCGCCCGCGGGTAAACCCTTCGAAGCCGCCCATGTTGCGCCGCGACAGCGCGGCGGCATCCTCTTGCAGTTCGCCGCGCACCGACGTGCAGCGGTTGCGGGCGAAGTAGGACAACTGGACCCGGGCCTGCTGGATCTGGCCGCGCAGCGTGATGCTCCGCTCGGTTTTCGACTGGCGCCGTTCCCGCAGAGCAGTGCTGCGCGTGTCGCGCAACGCGTCAACCCGGGCCTGCCGACCGGCGCCCTCGGCGTCGTGATCGAACCTCTGCGCGACCGTCCGCAGCCGGGATTCCCACGCGCGCAACCTGTTTCGCCGCGGGATGTCCGAGTCGGCGAGCTGTGCCGAGACCGCGTCGATGAGGTCGTCGACGCGCACCTCGCCCACCTCGGGCAGGGCGGCCGCCCCCACCCAAGGCACCTGGGCGTAGCGCGGCGCGTGCGCCGCCAGTGCGTCGCGGTTGGCGGCGAGCACGTCGCGCCAGGCGTGGTGCACGTCGATCTTGGCCACCACACAGACCACCACGTCGGTGTGTTCGGCGGCGGCGTCGAGCAATGCGCAGTCGGATCCGGTCAGGTGGGCCGCCGCGGAAACGACGAACACCACCGCCAACGGCGCGTCGCCGGGCCCCAGGTCGGTCGACTCGACGAACTTGTGCTGCGGCAGCCGTTCGCGCAGCGCCGCGGCCACACCGCTCACGCCGGCCATCCACGGCCCGGTCACCAGCACCACGTCGCAGACGGTTGATCGGGGGCGGATCCAGCCGCGGCCCGATCGCGGCCACCAGGGCGTCCACCCCGGCGACCGGATCGTCGTGCACCTCGTCGGTCACGGTGCTTCCCCTGACTCCCTGCCCGCGCGGGACCAGAGCCGCAACGATCCCCTGGCGATATCCGCGCCGCAGGCGCGGTGCACATCGCTCGACCGGTCCACGGCTGTAGCGCTGCCATCGCACCGCCCGCCCCAGGTGCGCGGCCGGGTCGTGGCCAAGCCGACTTGCAATCCGGCGGATTCGGCCAACGACCCGGCGAAATCCAAGGCGGCGGCCATCCGGGCGAGCACCGTGTCGTCGCGCGCCAGGAAGTCGCCGATTTCGCCATCGGAGACGGCCAGCGCCTCGAGTTCGGCGACGGCGTCCAGCACCCGCCGGTAGCGCACTTCGGCGCCGACGGCCGCCACTTGGTCCGAGGACCGCGTCGACGCCGCTCACCCGCCGCAGCAGGGCACGCACCTGCGCGGCCGTCATGCCCCGCCGGACCGCGGCCACCGCGACAGCGACGCCGAACGGGCCGAGAGTGTCCAGCAGGCGCAGCCGAACGTCGGCCGGGACCGAACCGGTCGAAGCATTCAGCGGCCAGCGTGCGCAGCGCGGCCCACGACGCGTCGTCGAGCACGTCCCCGTGCGCGGCCACGGCAAGCAAACCGATCATCGGCTCCACGGGTACCCCCAGCAGCGCGGAAAAATGCTTACAGCGCGCCCGCGCGAGCGCCATCGGCCCGTCCCCGGCGAAACCGGCCACATCGGCTTTGTTGAGCACCGCCAGCACCGGACATCGCGCGGCGAGAGGGCCTGAACAGCCTGGACAGTCCTCGGGCTTGACCACTTCGGCGATGACGTAGACAACTAGGTCCGGCTCGTGTCGCACGATTGCGACGTGGTCCAACGCGCGCGCCACTATGGTGCAACCCACGCCGCGACGCCCGCGCACGGCCACCCGCAGCGGTGCCGCGGCCCGCTGCGGCGATCGCCGTCAGCCGCCCGTCAGCGGTCGTGGCGGCAAATCGCGCCAACTCCCCGACGAACGCCTGGTGGCCCTCTCCCACCATGCACCGAATGGTGACACCTGCGTCGCCGAGGCGCGAGCCAGCGTGTGGTAGCAGCCGAAGGCAACTGTTGGGTATCAATCTGGATCTGAGGCGGCTACATCGGCGTTTCATGGGCCACCATGGACGGATGCATGCGCAACCCGGAGTGAGGGCGCGTCCCGACACACCGGTGGCGGAGCAGGCGGAACAGGCGGCGCCCAACCGGCGCCTGCCGGCCAGTAGCTTCCGCTCGCGACATTCCGCCCTTTCCGAGCTGCAGCGGGCCACCTGGGAGCGGCTGTGGCCGGACCTGGGTGTCTCCATTCCCGAGCCCGCCGGCGAGCCGCTGGGCACCGATAGATACAGCAGGATGGTTTGGCCGTCGCGCGCCGGTGGTGCTGGAGATCGGCTGCGGCAACGGCGCGTCGACGCTGGCGATGGCGCAGGACGAACCGGACATCGACGTGATCGCGGTGGAAATCTACCGGCGGGGGCTGGCGCAGTTGCTGTGCGCGATCGAGCGCGAACAGGTCGGCAATATCCGGTTGATCCGCGGCAACGGGATCGACGTGCTGGAGCACCTCATCGCGCCGGGCTCGCTGACCGGCGTTCGCGTCTTCTTTCCCGACCCGTGGCCGAAGGCCCGCCACCACAAGCGCAGGTTCCTGCAGCCGGCCACGGTTGACCTGATCGCCGACCGGCTACTCCCCGGTGGTGTCCTGCACGCCGCGACGGACCATCACGGCTACGCCGAGCACATCGCCTCCGTCGGCGATGAGGCCGGGGGGGCCGAATCCCGGCTCGCGCGGGTCGTCCGAGTCGGCCCCGGCACCGAATCACTACCGGTCTCGGTAGTTCGCCCAACTACTAAATACGAGACGAAGGCCCAAGAAGCGGGCAGCGACGTCACCGAACTGATCTGGAAAAGACGATGACCATGAGCGTGACAGAAGAAGTGACAGAACAGGCAACACCGTCGGCGCTGCCCGAGAACGCCCTCGAGAAGGGCGGGGCCGACTTCGCGCCGCCGATCCGGCGCGTGCTGTTGGTGTGGGACGCCCCCAACCTCGACATGGGGCTGGGCTCCATCCTGGGCCGACGGCCGACGGCCCTGGAGCGCCCGCGTTTCGACGCGCTGGGCCGCTGGCTGCTGGCCCGCACGGCAGACGTCTCGGCTCGTGCCCAAAGCGCCCCGGCGGCCGTCAGCATCGAGCCCGAGGCCACCGTGTTCACCAACATCGCGCCGGGCAGCGCAGACGTTGTTCGACCGTGGGTGGAGGCGCTGCGTAACGTGGGCTTCGCGGTCTTCGCCAAGCCGAAGATCGACGAGGACAGCGACGTCGACCGCGACATGCTCGAGCACATCGAGCGCCGGCGCACCGAGGGGCTTGCCGCACTGGTGGTGGCTTCCGCGGACGGTCAGGCATTCCGTCAACCGCTCGAAGAGGTGGCTCGCGACGGAATCCCAGTTCAGGTCATCGGATTTCGTGAACACGCGAGTTGGGCACTAGCGTCGGATACCTTGGAGTTCGTCGACCTGGAAGACATCGCGGGTGTTTTCCGGGAAGCCGTTGCCGCGAATCGGCCTGGATTCGCTGCCTGAACAAGGGGCGTGGCTGCAGCCGTTCCGGCCGCTGTCTGCGCTGTTGACGTCGCGTGTGTGAGACTGGGAAGCCACTGCGCGGGTCGCTAGAAATCTAGAGATCCAGTAAGGAGCGTACGTGTTCGCCTGGTGGGGTCGAACTGTGTACCGGTACCGGTACATCGTTATCGGGGTGATGGTGGCCCTGTGCCTCGGCGGCGGGCTGTTCGGGATGGACCTGGGCAAACACGTCACGCAGAGCGGTTTCTACGACGACGGCAGCCAATCTGTGAAGGCCTCGATCCTGGGCGACAAGACCTACGGCCGGGACCGCACGGGCCACATCGTCGCCACCTTCACCGCTCCGGACGGCAAGACCGTCGACGACCCGGATTGGCATCAGAAGATCGTCGATGAGCTCAACAAGTTCAAGAACGACCACCCCGACCAGGTCCTCGGCTGGGCCGGCTACCTGGCTCTACCGCCCGGCAGCGATCCCCCCAACGCCCAGATCAAGGGGATGGCGACCGAGGACAAGAAGCACACGTTCGTCAGCATCCCGCTGAAGGGCAATGACGACGACACCATCCTCAACAACTACAAGACCGTTGCTCCGGCCCTGCAGAAGCTCGACGGCGGCACCGTCGAACTCGCCGGCCTGGAGCCGATCATGAGCTCGCTGACCGGCACCATCGCCACCGACCAGCGCCGCATGGAGGTGCTCGCGCTGCCGCTGGTGACGGTGGTGCTGTTCCTGGTGTTCGGCGGCGCGATCGCCGCCGGCCTCCCGGTGATGGTGGGCGGACTGAGCATTGCGGGTGCGCTGGGCATCCTGCGTTTCATCGCGCTCTTCGCGCCGGTGCACTTCTTCGCTCAACCCGTCGTATCGCTGGTCGGTCTGGGTCTGGCCATCGACTACGGGCTTTTCGTGGTGAGCCGGTTCCGTGAGGAGATCGCCGAAGGTTACGACACCGAGGCCGCGGTGCGACGCACGGTCATGACGGCCGGTCGCACGGTGACGTTCTCGGCGGTGCTGATCATCGCATCGGGCGCCAGCCTGCTGTTGTTGCCGCAGGGCTTCGTGAAGTCGCTGACCTACGCGCTGATCGCGGCGGTCGGATTCGCGGCGCTGCTGTCGATCACGCTGTTGCCCGCATGCCTGGGGATCCTCGGGAAACACGTGGACGCGCTGGGCGTGCGGACGGCGTTCCGGGTGCCCTTCCTGCGCAACTGGAAGGTGTCGCGCGCCTACCTCAACTGGCTGGCCGACCGGCTGCAGAAGACCAAGACCCGCGAAGAGGTCGAGGCCGGCTTCTGGGGCAAGTTGGTCACCTGGGTGATGAAGCGGCCGCTGGCCTTCGCCATCCCGATCGTCATCGGGATGATCCTGCTGGTCATCCCGCTGGGCAACCTGCAGCTCGGTGGCATCAGCGAGAAGTACCTGCCGCCGAACAACCCGGCCCGCGTGGCCCAGGAGCACTTCGACAAGCTCTTCCCGGGATATCGCACCGAGCAGCTGACGCTGGTGATCCAGAGCGACAACCACAGCCCCGTCACCGACCAGCAGGTCGCCGACGTTCGCAGCCGGGTCTCGGGCATCACCGGGTTCACCAGCAAGCAGTGGGACGAACGGCCCTGCCCGGCCATCGCCGGTAATCCGTGCGTCGCCGGACCCAACGGGACGACTCACCCCGAAGACGCCTCGGTCCGGGTGATCGAGAACGGCTTGGTCAACCGCAACGACGCCGCCAAGAAGATCGACGAGCTGCGGGCCATCACACCGCCCAAGGGTCTGGAGCTCCTGGTCGGCGGGACCCCCGCACTTGAGCAGGACAGCATTCACGCCCTGTTCGACAAGGCCGGGTTGATGCTGGTGGTCCTCATCGGCACGACCATGCTGTTGATGTTCCTGGCGTTCGGGTCGGTGGTGCTGCCCATCAAGGCCGCGGTGATGAGCGCGCTGACGCTGGGCTCCACGATGGGCATTCTGACGTGGATCTTTGTCGACGGACACTTCGCCAAGCAGCTCAATTTCACCCCGACGCCGCTGATGGTGATCATCATCGCGCTGGTCGTGGCCGTCGGCTACGGCCTGGCCACCGACTACGAGGTGTTCCTGGTGTCCCGAATGGTGGAGGCGCGGGCGCGCGGCATGTCCACCGCGGAGGCCATCCGGATCGGCACCGCGACCACCGGACGCCTGATCACGGCCGCCGCCCTGGTCCTGGCCGTGGTCGCCGGTTCGTTCGTGTTCTCCGACCTGGTGATGATGAAGTACCTGGCGTTCGGCCTGATGGCGGCGCTGCTGCTGGACGCGACCGTGGTGCGGATGTTCCTGGTGCCCTCGGTGATGAAGTTGCTCGGCGACGACTGCTGGTGGGCTCCGCGCTGGGCGCGGCGCCTGCAGAACCGGCTCGGGCTGGGCGAGATCGACCTGCCCGACGAGCACAAGCGGCCCAGCGTCAGCGGGCGTGCCGTGCGGCCTCCGGTCAAGGCGGCCAGCCTGGCCGCCGCGGCACCGCGTCCGGCGCACGACCCCACCCACCCCGCCCCGGCGCCGCGCCCGGCCGAGCTTCCTTCCGGCGTGAGCACCACACGGCTGAATAACAGGCCCAGCGAGCCAACCGAAGAAGCGAGCACCGCCCGCCTGTCGGTGCCCGGCCAGCCACCGGCGCCGGTCCGGGCCGGGCCGGTCGCCGGCGAGAACGCGAGCGACCCGGCCGACCCCACCGCCGCCCTGCCGGTCACGCGGCCCGATGCCGACGACTCCGAGGCGGCCACCGAGAAGATGAACGCTCGCGGCCAGGCCGATCAGAGCGATAACGGCGACGAGCCGCGCCCGCGCCGCCGCGGTGGCGGCGGGGGCGTCAGTGCAGCGGATTTGCTGCGCCGCGAGGGCCGGTTATAACACCCACGCGTACATCGAGCCCACACTCGAAGCGACGGCGGCGAACCAGATCTGACCTAATCGGCGCTGCGGTCGGGCTTGGCCGCGACGATGCCACCGGCCTTGTCGTCCGCGTCCTCGGCCTGTTTGTCCGCTTCGGCAACCGGATCGGGGGCCAGCAACACCTGCACCGCATTATTGAGGAAGGCGACCGTCGGAACGGCGAGCAGGGCGCCGACGATCCCCCCGAGCACACCGCCGGTGGCAATCGCCAGCACCACCCCCAGCGGGTGAATCGAGACCGCGCGCCCCATCACCAGCGGCTGCAGCAAATGCGCCTCAATTTGATTGATCACCACTAGCAAACCGAGCGTGGCCAGCGCATAGATGATGCCTTTGGCGAGTAGGGCGACCACCACGGCCAGAAAGCCGGCGATTACCGCACCGACCAAGGGGATGAAGGCGCCGAGAAACACCAGCGAGGCCAGCGGCAGCGCGAGCGGCACACCCATGATCGCCAACCCGGCGCCCACCCCGGCCGCATCGGTCAGTGCCACCAGGAACGTGGCCCGCACGTACCCAATCAGCGACCCGTATCCGGCACGGCCCGCCTCGGCCACCCTGTCCCGCACACCGGCCGGGAAGATCTTGGTGACGTACGCCCAGATGTTGCGGCCGCCGTAGAGGAAGAAAATCAGCGTGAACAGCACCAGCACGGCAGCGGTGACCAGCTCGGTGACGGTGGCCGCAGTGGACAGCGCGCCGCTGGTCAACTTCGCCTGGTTGTTGTGCAGCGCCTGGATCGCCGCGTTGCCCGCGTTGTCGATCTGTTCGCCGCGCAGATGGGCGGGCCCTTCGATCAGCCACCTGCGGGTGGAGTCGATGCTGCGCTCCACCTGCTTGGTCAAATCGGGCACACCATCGACGAACTGAACGATGACGAATGCCAGGATGCCGCCCAGGACCGCGAATCCGGCCAGCAAGACGAGCGTCACCGCACCACCGCGCGGCAGACCCCGGCGGTCCAGCCAGTCCACCGCCGGCACCAGCAACGCGCTGATCATCAACGCCAGCAACACCGGGACGACGATCACTTCGAGTTTCTCCACGACCCACAACACGGCGACCGCCGCGGCCAAAATGACGAGCAAACGCCACGCCCAGGCGGCGGCCTTGCGGACTAGGGGCTCCACCGCGTCGTCGTAGTTTGCCGCCATTCCAGCAAGCCTACGGGCGGGCCCGAACGCATAACAGCTGGCACGATCCGGTTACGACCCCGGATCAACCCTGACACAGTCGCCGTTGCGCAGCGAGTGGTGCGCCACCTGCGCGGTTACCCTAAATCACGTGTCGCACGACGCCGCCGCCCACAAGCTGGTCAGCCAGCGCGACGCTGCGCCGCGCGGCAAATACTGGTGGGTGCGCTGGGTGGTGCTCGGCGTCGTCGCCGTCGTGCTGGCCGTCGAGATCGCCCTGGGGTGGGACCACCTGGCCAAGGCGTGGCGGAGCCTCTTCGAGGCCAACTGGTGGTGGCTGCTGGCCGCGGTGGCGGCCGCGGTCGCGTCGATGCACAGCTTCGCCCAGATCCAGCGCACCCTGCTGGCATCCGCCGGGGTGCACGTCAAGCAGCTGCGCTCGGAAGCCGCGTTCTACGCGGCCAACTCGCTGAGCACCACACTGCCGGGCGGGCCGGTGCTCTCGGCGACGTTTCTGCTTCGCCAGCAACGCATCTGGGGCGCCTCGACGGTGGTGGCGTCGTGGCAGCTGGTGATGTCGGGAGTGCTGCAGGCGGTGGGCCTGGCGGTGCTCGGGCTGGGTGGCGCCTTCTTCCTGGGCGCCAAAAACAACCCGTTCTCGCTGCTGTTCACCCTGGGCGGCTTCGTCGCGCTGCTGCTGTTGGCCCAGGCGGTGGGGTCGCGCCCAGAGCTGATCGAGGGGATCGGCAGCCGCGTCTTGGCGTGGGTCAATTCGGTTCGGGGCCGGCCCGCCGACACCGGCGTGGAGAAGTGGCGCGAGACGCTCAGGCAGCTGGAATCGGTGAGCCTGGGCCGACGCGACCTGGGGGTGGCGTTCAGCTGGTCATTGTTCAACTGGATCGCCGACGTGGCCTGCCTGGGCTTTGCCGCCTACGCGGCCGGCGACCACGCCTCGGTCGCCGGGTTGACCGTCGCCTACGCGGCCGCTCGCGCGGTCGGCACGATACCGCTGATGCCGGGTGGGCTGCTGGTCGTCGAGGCGGTGCTGGTCCCCGGCCTGGTATCCAGCGGGATGTCGCTGCCGAATGCCATCTCGGCGATGCTGATCTACCGGCTGATCAGCTGGTTGCTCATCTCCGCCATTGGCTGGGTGGTGTTCTTCTTCGTGTTCCGCACCGAGAAAACCGACGACTCCGACGACGACGATTCACCCACCGGGCCACTGCCCATCTTGCAGGCCCCGCTGCAGTGCAACGACCCTTCCGAAGCGGCGCTGCAGGGCCCGCTACCTCCCCAGCCTCCACTCGACCAAAAGCCCGAGCGCGCCTAGCCGACGGTGTTACCCCGCGAGGGTCCGGGAAGCGTGCCGCCCGTCGAGGGTGGGGCCGGCGCGCCCTGCGCCTGCTGCATGAGGCCCATGGCCTGCGGGACCGTGATCGGCAGCTTGCACTGCGTCGACAGCCCGGTCAGCGGCTGCGCAATGGACGTCATGTCCATGGCCACCTTCGGGTTGGCTTCGAAATAGGACTTCAGCGAGGTCATCGACTGCGGGCCCGCTTGCTGCTGCAACATCGTCGTCATCGCCTGGTTGGTCTCCGGGTGGGAGTCCAGGTAGTCGCCCATCGACTTGGCGACCGAACCGATCGTCCGCGCCACCTCGCTGGCCGCACACGGGTCGGTCGCACCGGTGGCCGGCGGCCCCGCCAGCACGGCAACAGCGACGCCCGGCACTGCGACTCCGATCAGCCCGGCGGCGAGCATGCCAAATTTCATGCTTAACTCCTCACAATTGGGAAGGCCTGCCGGCGGCGATCCAGCATCCCCCGACGCCCGCGCGGCCATCCGACATCCTGCCATCGGCGCCGGTTTCCATACAACTTCACAACGGCTCTGTAGCGTCTTCGCAGCAACCGCGTCGCCGCAGCTCAGCACCCGATAAGCTGACTTTATTCACAGGGCGTTGCGGTACGCTCGCCTGCACGCATGCGCGACACCCGGGGAGACCGAAATCCAGCAGTTCATGATGCGCCTAAGCCGCAACCTGCGCAGATTCCGCTGGTTGGTGTTGAGCGTCCCTCTGTATGACGACCACGGAGGGTCTCTGCGTCACTTCGGATGCCGGCGAAGGTTCGGGTTGCGGGCTTTCGTCGGCACCACCAATGTGGCGACGTACGGTGGTGCCGCCGGTGAGGGGCCCGCGCCGGACCGAACGACCCGGGGCATCGTGACGAGTGGGCGTCGTCGGCAAAGTGAGTGACGGCATGGACCCGAAAGCTGTTGCACCCAACACGAACTGACCCCTTCCCCAATCCGGGGTGTGGTAGGCAACACTGATGCACCGTGAACGCAGTGTCCGGCAGTGATCGTCGTCCGCCGACCCGAGGACGCCGAGGCCTGGCTCGCCGACGCCGTCATGCGCTGCCCGCGCTGCGGCGGTGCGCTGACCAAATGGGGGTACGCGCGCGAACGCACCGTCCGCGCGCTCGGTGCGACGACGGTGACCGTGCGCCCGCACCGGGTGCGGTGCCGCGACTGCGCCACCACCCACATCCTGCTGCCGACCGCGCTGCAACCGCGGCGCGCCGACACCACCGAGGTGATCGGCACCGCGTTGGCGCACAAGGCGAACGGCCTCGGGTTCCGGCGCATCGCCGCACGCCTGGGCCGGGCCGAATCGACGGTGCGGCGCTGGCTGCGCCGCGCCACCGACAAACACCTGGACCTGGGCATACCAGCAGGGCGCGACCCGGCTGATCCAGCTTGCCCCCGAGGCGTTCACTGAGATCCGCTACGCCGGCAACCAGTTGCGGCACACGCTGACCATGCTCACCGCGGCCGCCTACTGGGATCGCCGCCGTTATGGGTTCGAGGACCCGCTGTGGACGCTGATCGGCATGTACACCCGCGGCCGGCTCCTCGCTCCACCCCGCAGCGGCTGAACATCGAGCCCACCGGGGGACACCCCTGCTCCCCGCATGGCGTCAAGACACCGCCGACCGATCGTCACCGTGCCGACGATGCCGTCACCGCGGCGATTACCCCGTCAAGGTGGCGACCAACGCCACCATCTCCGCCTTCATCGAGAGTGACGGCGTCATCGTCATTTTCAGTGCCCGGCAACAGTTGGTCTTCGCAAGCTGGCTACTCGCGCTGGTTCCGGCCATCTACATAGTGCTGACGCAATCGGGCCATCTCACCGGCGGCGGTTTCGACGTGGCCGGGTCGCAGTCGCTGCTGGTTCACGATCAACTCGAAGCTCAATACCACGACCAGGGAGCGTCCTCGTTGGCGCTGGTCGCAGCGCCCCGCGCGGACGCCAGGACCTACGCTTCGATAGACCACCTCCGTGGCCGGTCGCCAAACATCACGCCCTCCAGACCTTGCTCAGCCAAGATCGACACCGGGCGGCTTGACACAGGGCAATTCATGCCTTCTCGTCGTCGTTCATCAACGCCGCATTGATCAGGTCGTCGAGATCCATGTCCGCGATATCTTTTTCCGTGGTCACTGCACGGACTGCCGCCTGCCCGTTGCCGTCGGCTTCATTTGCCAACGCTAGCAACAGTTCTAAAACTCCCGCCTGCCGAAGGCGCTTTACCGGAATCGACCCCACAACGCGCTGGATTTCGACTTCCCCGGGCGCAGCGGCCGGGCTGTATTGCTCCGATGTGGCGACGAGTTCTCGGTGCATGTAACCGGCCAGCGCGGCGGAGTTCGGGTAGTCGAAGATCAGCGTCGGTGAAAGCGCCAGGCCAGTAGTAGTTTTCAGCCGGTTGCGCATCTCGACGGCGGTCAGCGAGTCAAAGCCCAACTCCTGGAACGCCCTGTCCGGGTCGATGGTCTGCGGGCTGGAGTGGCCCAGCACAACCGCGATGTGTGAACGCACCAGGTCGAGTAGTAGGTCGTGTTGTTGGTCGAGGGTCAGTCCGTGGAGTCGTTGGGCCAGCGCCGATTTGACTGCGGTCGCCTCGGTGGTGACCAGCCGCCGCAGGGGGTGGCGGACCAGATCGGTAAACAGCGGCGGTAACCGGGTGCTGAGGGTGGGGTTGGCCAGCGCGGTGCGGTCCAGGCGGGCGGCCACCACGGTGGGGTGATTAACGACGAGCGCGGTGTCAAACAGCTCCAGTGCTTGATCGGTTGTCATCGCCGCCACACCGCTATGGCTCATTCGGGTCAGGGCTTGCTCCCAGAATCCCCACGCCATCGATACCGCCGGGAGCCCGGCCGCGCGCCGGTGAGTGGCCAACCCGTCCAGGAAAGCGTTGGCCGCCGCGTAATTACCCTGCCCTGGAGAGCCCACCGTGCCGGCCAGCGAGGAAAATATGACAAACATCGACAGGTTCAGATCCCGGGTCAACTCATGTAGGTTCCACGCCCCATCGACCTTGGCCGCCAACACCGTATCGATCCGGTCAGGCGTCAACGAGGTGATCACCGCGTCATCGATCATCCCGGCGGCGTGTATGACCGCGGTCAACGGCGGGTACTGCGCGGGCAGTCCCGCCAACAACGCTGCCACCGCGTCACGATCGGCCACATCACAGGCCACCACCTGTACCTCGGCACCGGCCTGGGTCAACTCGGCCACCAACTCACCGGCCCCTTCGGCGCGATCCCCACGGCGACTGGCCAGCACCACATGACCCACCCCATACCGATGCACCACATGCCGGGCCAGCACCGCCCCGGCCATCCCGGTCCCACCAGTAATCAACACCGTGCCCGCCCCCAGGGCATCGGAGGTTTGATCGGGCATGGTCAGGACCACTTTGCCGATGTGCCGAGCCTGACTGACGAACCGGAGGGCGTGTGGGGCATACCGGATGTCCCAGGTAGTGACCGGCAACTGATGCACGGTGTGGGTGTCAAACAATCCGCTCAACTCCGCGAGCATCTGCTCAATGCGCTGCGGGCCGGCCTCAGCCAGGTCAAAGGCCCGGTACAACACCCCGGGATGTGTTTGGGCGACGACCTGGGGGTCGCGGATGTCGGCTTTGCCCATCTCGATGAAACGCCCCCCACCCGTCAGTAACCGCAGCGAAGCGTCCAAAAACTCGCCGGCCAGTGAGTTCAACACCACATCGACCCCGCGCCCTCCGGTGGCGGATAAGAATTTCTCCGCAAACTCCAGCGTGCGTCGAATCGGCGATATGGTCCTCGTCGAATCCCATGGCGCGCAACGTGTCCCACTTATCGCGGCTGGCGGTGACAAAAGGTTCCATCCCCCAGCGCCGCGCCAACTGCACGGCCGCCATCCCCACCCCGCCGGTCGCGGCATGGATCAGCACCGATTCCCCCGCCCGCACCCCGGCCAAATCCGCCAACCCGTAGTAGGCGGTCAAAAACACCATCGACACACCGGCGGCCTCGGCGAACGACCACCCCGGCGGTACCCGAACAATCAGCCGCTGGTCCACCACGGCCTCCGGACCCGCCGCACCCAACAAACCCATCACGTGATCACCTACGGCCACACCGCTTACGCCCGAGCCCACCTCGACAACCACCCCCGCCCCCTCCCCGCCCAGCTCCGCGGGACCGGGATACATTCCCAACGCCATCACTACATCGCGGAAATTGACGCCCACCGCCCGCACCTCAACCCGCACCTGCCCCACCCGCAACGCCGCTTCCGCCCGCGCACAGGGCTCTGCCACCACGTCCTCGAACGTCCCCCCACCTCTGACTCCCAACCGCCACAACCCGTTTGGTAGCGGCAGCGGTTGAGGTGTGCTCGGGGCCAGACGGGCGACGTAAGCGTTGCCGGTGCGGATCACCAGTTGGGGTTCCCCGCTGCCGGTCAGCGCGGCCAAATCCACTGGCGCGTCAGTATCGACCAGCAAGATCCGGCCCGGATTCTCGCTTTGCGCCGAACGCACCAATCCCCAAACCGCTGCTCCAGCCAGATCGGTGACATCCTCGCCGGCCACTCCCACCGCACCATGGGTCAGCACCACCAACGTGGACGCTCGATCCGCAGCCAGCCAGGATTGCAGCACCCCTAACACCTGATGAGTGGCGGTATACACCGAACTCACCCCACCACCAGAACCCGACTGGTCCTTACTGCTCCATTCCCACACCACCGCATCCCGATCGGCCGTGTTGGTCTCTGGGGCGCCAGCGCCGGTCAGCATCTCGTCCCAGGTGATCACCGAGGGGCCACCGTGGTCATCAACGCTGCTGTGGTCCAGGGCGATTGGTGTCCATACCACTTCCAGCAGTTCTTGACGTGTCTGACCACCTGCCGCTGTCACCGCAGCGGCCAACTGCTGTGCGGTGATTGGCCGCACCACTAATGACTGCACCGATAAAACCGGTGACCCGATGGTGTCGGTCAGCTCCAAAGACACCGCGCCGTCCCCGGCCGGCGCGAGGCGTGCCCGTACCCGGGTGGCCCCCGTGGCGTGCAGCGACACTCCCGCCCAGGTGAACGGCAACACCATGTCACCGGCCTGCTCGGTCTCGGTGAGCAACCCGGCATGCAACACCGCATCCAACAAGGCCGGATGAATCCCAAACGCGCCGACCTCCACCCCGTCGGGCACGGCGACCTCGGCAAAGACTTCCTGCCCCCGCCGCCACAGCGCCTGCAACCCTTGAAACGCCGGACCGTACCCGTAGCCGCGGGCGGCCAGTCGCTCATAAGCGCCGGTCACATCGACGGCGGTGGCCCCAGCGGGCGGCCACACCGACAAATCCGCCGCCGAGGACGCCGCTGCGGGGCTGACCCCCAGCATGCCCTGGGCATGTAACACCCACTCCGCATCGGGTTGGTCGCCACTCGAATACACCGATACCTGACGGCTACCGGATTTACCAGGGCCAGAGACAACCACCTGCACCCGCACCGCGGCCCCCTCGGGCAGCACCAGCGGCGCTATCAGCGTCAACTCCTCCACCACCGCGCAGCCGACCTCATCACCAGCGCGGATGGCCAACTCCACAAAACCCGTCCCCGCCAGCACCACCACCCCGGCCAACGCATAGTCGGCCAGCCACGGGTCAACACCCACCGATAGCCGGCCGGTCAACACCACCCCACCGGAATCGGGCCGCTCGACCACCGCACCCAACAACGCATGCTCTGCCCCGGCCAACCCGACACCACGCACATCCCCGGCCCCCGCCGATGCCGCCGCCAACCAAAACCGCTGCCGCTGAAACGCGTACGTCGGCAACTCCACCGTGCGAGCGTCGCTACCGGCGAACACCCCGGACCAGTCCACGCCCAAACCCGCAACGTAGGCCTGGCCCACCGACATCCAAAACCGTTGCAACCCACCGTCATCACGACCCAACGTCGGAATCACCACCGCGCCCACGGGTTCTCCCCCGCCCTCAGCGACGATGTCCTCAATGTCGGCGATCAACACCGGATGCGGACTGGGCTCGATGAACACGTTGTAACCGTCTTCCCACAACCCACGGACCGCGGACTCGAACTGGACGGTCTCACGGAGATTCCGATACCAGTAGTTGTTGTCCAGATCTGTCGTATCTACCAAGCCGCCGGTGACTGTCGAATAGAATTCGATGTCGGTCGACCGCATCGGCTCTATCGCGTCTAACTCCCTGAGTAATTCACCCTTGAAACGCTCGATCATCGGAGAATGACCGGAGACGCTCGAGGGAATCCGAAACGCTCGAACTCCAGATTCTCCACACTCGACGACAATGCTCCTGAGGTCCTTCACCGCACCGGAAAGAACCGTCGTCCTAGGGCCATTGATCGCAGCCACCACCACGGCCCCCGGCCAACGGTCCAAGCGTTGCATCACCTCGGTGGCGGGCAGACAAACCACAGCCATTCCACCCGCCCCCTCCGCGCCGGCCAACTGCACCAATAACCGGCTGCGTAACGCCACCACCGCCGCCGCATCCCGCAGCGACAGCGCCCCGGCCACATACGCCGCGGCGATCTCGCCCTGTGAATGCCCGACCACGGCATCAGGAACCACGCCCACCGACTGCCATACCCGGGCCAACGACACCATCACCGCCCACAACACCGGCTGCACCACATCGACCCGATCCAACCCCGGTGCGCCCTCTACCCCCTGCACCACATCAAGCAGCGACCAATCCACAAACTCCGCCAACACCTCACCGCAACAACGCATCTGGTCAGCGAACACCGGCGAGGCATCCAACAACGGCACCGCCATTCCCGCCCACTGCGAACCCTGGCCGGGAAACACCATCACCGTCTTTCCCACCGAATCGGCCCGACCCAGCACCACCTCGGCACCCGGCCGGCCGTCGGCCAACCTCGCCAACCCCGCCATCAATTGCTGCCGATCAGCCCCCACCACCACCGCCCGATGCTCAAACACCGACCGGGTGGTAACCAACGACCACCCCACATCCACCGGATCCAACCGCTCATCAGCTTGCACCGAGGCCAGCAACCGGGCCGCCTGCCCGGCCAGCGCCTCACCCGACCTAGCCGCCAGCACCCACGGCACCACCGACAACCCCACACCACGCGAATCACCTGTCCGGGCCGCGGTTTCGGTCACCTCGGTCGGCGGTGGAGCCTGCTCGAGAATCACGTGAGCATTGGTGCCGCCCATCCCGAACGACGACACCCCCGCCCGCCGCGGCCGGCCCTCCGCAACCGGCCAGGGTGATAGCGCCCGATTAAGTCTTAGCCCCAGCTTCTCAAGATCAACTTCAGGATTACCGTGCGAGTAATTGAGGCTTGCCGGAATCTCGGCATTTTCCATTGCCAGGACCGTCTTGAGCAGCCCGGCAATGCCAGCGGCGGCGCCGAGGTGGCCGATGTTCGACTTCACAGAACCCACGTGCAGTGGGCGGGCCCCGCGCCCCGCGAACAGCTGGCCGAGCGCCGTCGCCTCGATTGGGTCACCCAGGTGGGTGCCCGCACCATGCAACTCCACGTAATCCACTTGTGCGCTGTCGAGGCTTGCGCGAGCGTATGCCCGCCGCAGAACGGCAGCTTGTCCCGCAACGGAAGGCGCGGTCAATCCAGCAGCATTCCTGCCGGCATGACCCACGACGCTTCCACGAATTACGGCACGGATCCGATCTCCGTCAGCTATCGCCGCATCGAGCGGCTTCAACAGAACCAGGCCGCCTCCCTCACCCCGCACGTACCCGTCGGCGCGTTCATCGAATGCATACGTGTGGCCCGAACCCGACAGAGCACCGAACTTCGCCTCGAGAAGCGCGGTTTCGGCGGCCAAGTTCAGCTGGATCCCTCCTGCGACTGCCAGCGATGACTCCCCACTCCGAAGGCTCTCGCACGCAAGATGCACCGCTACTAGAGAGGAAGATTGACCGCAATCCACGGTGAAACTGGGCCCATGCATCCCGAATGCGAATGAAATTCGGTTGGCGATTAATCCTCGATTGAGGCCCACAAACGAGTGATGATCGAGATCGGCTCCGCGACTGCGGAGGGAAAGGAACGCATAGTCGTCGTTCATCGCTCCGATATAAACGGCAGCATGATCTCCATGCATTCTGTCGGGCGCCATCAGGGAAGCCTCGAGTAATTCCCATGTCAGCTCGAGAGCGAACCGCTGCCGCGGATCCATCGAGCGAGCTTCACGCGGCGATATGCCGAAGAAATGTGCATCGAAATCAGATACGTTGCTTACGTATCCCTCTCGCTGCTGATCAAGACCTGTGCTGCTACCGAGCGGATCCAGCTGGGACCTATGAGCGGGCGGCGGGGTGGTAACTTCTTCGCCACCTCGGAGAATTCTCCAAAATTCGGCCGGGTTTGACGCACCTGGAAATCGGCATGCCATCCCGATCACGGCAATCCCTACCGATTGCAAGCCGTTCTCCATGGACTGACCGCCTCCCGACGAGGGATGCACATAACCTCTCGTAGGTAACTATTTGCAGTCGTCGCTACCGTCCGGTCGCGACGGGCCTCTGCAAGAACCTTGACGGGCAAAGCCTATACGGCCTCCAGTCCGCAGAGCCGCACCGGCGATGGGTGCTCAACCGGGGCCGGTCCAAGAACGCGTCGACCTCGGCCTCGGCAGCGGTCCGGATGATCAGCCCGACACCTAGGCACGAGACATCCTCGATGGCCTCCCCCGGAGCTCCCGCGAGCTGTGTACACGGCGTCGATCTCATTATCATCGAGTCGGTGCGCGAGACTCATGTTGACACGGGGATCGTCTTCCCGCGGCTGAGTCGGTAGCTGGGCAACCTACGTTCGTTGTCGTTTGCTAGCGTCGACGCCTGGGGCGACCGACCTTTACCTGCGGGTCAGACGGGTAGTCTCGACACAAGTAAGGAATTCAACCAGCTGTTTCCACAGGGGCCGGAGAGCGGTGCCCCTCTCCACTAGGGCTTGGGCAGATTTGAGGATCAACACCACCACCGGCAGGTTCGACCGCCGGCAATGGGCTGTGGACCAACTGCTCTGTCCTAGTACCAATCAAGAAGAAATACTGAAACTGTGCCAACGTCACCGATATACGAAATAACAAAGCAGCGGTCCGACCAGGACTATCTCGTTGTGGTTGGCGCGGGAGTAATGGGCACAAGCATTGCATCGATGGCACTCGCGCATGGCGTTTCCGTTATCCTGATTGATACAGATGCGAATCAGCTCGACCGAGCAAGCCGTCAGATTGCTACGCAACTTCGCCACGGGCGCCTATTATCCAAATTACCGTTCGACCAGCCGACTGGACAGCTTGCGATCGACACGAAATTCGATCTAACTGGTGGCGTCATTGCCGTGATCGAGGCGATTACCGAGAACCGCGACCTAAAATGCGATGTTCTTCGGCAGGCCGAGAGGCAGGTCGATCCGACGACGCCACTTATTTCCAATACGTCGGGAATTCCTATCGATGAGCTCGCCAGTATTCTGACACGTCCCGAGAGCCTCGTAGGTGCTCATTTCATGAATCCCGCTTACCTGATCAAGATGGTCGAAGTGGTGCGCGGGCCACGGACGGCTCCAATCACCATCAACGCAGTCCACAACTTGCTAAACAGACTCGCACGACAAATGGTCGTCGTGAACGACAGTCCCGGATTTGTTACAAGTCGACTATTGCACCCAATGCTGAATGACGCAGCGCGCATCGTCGAGGAGGGTGTGGCCACTGTCGAATCGATCGATTCGTTAATCGTGGAATGCCTCGGGCATTCGGTTGGCCCACTTCGCACCGCAGACCTGATCGGGATCGACAACCTGGTCGACTCGTTGGATTCTCTATACGAACGGACCGGGCACGAACGTTACCGACCATGCAGTCTGCTTGTTGATAAAGTGAAAAGCGGCAATCTAGGTCGTAAGACTGGTTGTGGGTTCTACGAATACGGCGAGGGTGTGGAGTGAACTCTGAGAACTATCTTCAAGCTGATTCATCGGAAGACCGAGTTACAGGTGAACTGCTCGCAATGCTTAGCAAGCGATTGAAGACCACGGTGCGGCCCGAACAGGATTTATTTACCGAGGGCATGATCAATTCTATGTTTGCTTTGGAATTAGTCGTGCAGATAGAAAACGCATTTGATGTCGCGGTCGAAGGTCGCGATTTGGACATGGCGAACTTCCGCTCCGTAAATGCAATGGCTAACCTTGTTCGGCGACTCGCAGAATAATGACAATCGCAAAAGAACTAGCCGACCAGTGTCGTTTCGTCGACGAACTTATCGGAGATCAAGCCTCGGAATGGGACGCGCAAGCCAAGATCCCAAACGATATCCTCCGGCACCTCGGCACACATGGATTACTGTGCCCCCAGGTTCCTGCGTCCGTCGGGGGGCCCGGTTTCAGTAGCTTAGATGCCGGCGAATTGACCGCTCACCTGGGCAGCCGCTGCAGCTCCACTCGTAGCGTGATGACTTCACACGGAATGGCGGCCTGGTGCATTCAAAAGCTCGCCGACCACGACCAACGCAAGCTTTACCTGCCCGAGTTAACCAGCGGCAAATTGGCGGCAGTCGGTTTCACAGAGCCAGGTGCAGGCAGCGACTTGTCAGAAATGACTACTCGTATAAGTCGCCGCGGGAACGGCGCTGTAGTAGACGGACACAAGGTTTGGGTTACTGGTGCGAGCTATGCAGATTTTGTGGTTGTGTTCGGGCGCATTGAGAATGGTGCTGTAGCGGTAGTAGTGCCCATGTCTTCGCCCGGCGTTCGGGTAGAAGCTATCACCGATGCACTTGGCTGCCGCGCAGCCGGGCACGCGAACATCTATTTCGATAACGTTCAGGTGCCAGCAGACAACATCTTAGGGCATGAAGCTCAATCTCTGCCGCTGATAATAACGACGGCGCTGTCGTACGGACGGTTATCTGTTGCGTGGGGTTGTGTCGGCATATTGCGAGCCTGCCTTGCCCAAGCTGCATCACATGCACGAACTCGCCGACAATTCGGGAAACCGCTGGAACAGCACCAGCTGATTAAGCGCTATCTCGCGGAATTGTTCGTACTTGAGCAATCCGCGGCGCAGCTATGCGAACATGCCAGTCGGTCATGGGATGCAGCAACGCCCGATACGGCGATAAAGGCTGTGCTTGCTAAGCAGGTGAGTGCCCGAAACGCTGCTCAGGGCTCTGCGATGGCGGTACAGGTACTCGCGTCGGCAGGAGCGCGAGGCAGTGGCCTGGTGGCACGCGCCTATCGCGATTCGAAGCTGATGGAAATCATCGAGGGCAGCACGGAAATATGCCAACTGCTCTTGGCAGATCACGCAATGTCGTTGTATTAGATGGATCGAGTGGAGCTGCGCATGGCTCAACAAGGTAGTGCCATCAAGTGTCTCGTCTGGGACCTCGATGACACCTTGTGGAACGGCACCCTCCTGGAGGGTGACCACGTTTTTATCGCTGACGAAGTTCGGCATACGGTCGAGGTCCTTGACTCGCGCGGCATACTCCAGTCGATCGCAAGTAAAAATGACCACGATTTGGCCTGGTCACGTCTTTCCGAGCTTGGAGTTGCTGAATACTTTATTCTGCCGCAAATTGGCTTGGAGTCCAAAGTCGGACGCTATCTCATATATCGCGACACAACTCAACTTTTCAGCAGGACAGAATTGCTTTTGTGGACGACCAGCCTGCAGAACGTGCAGAGGTGGCTTTTCATTTGCCCGAGGTTCGTTGTTACCCCAAAAGCCAGATTGCAGCCTTGCATGAGCTCCCTGAATTCAATCCCAAGATTGTGACAATCGACGCTAGCCGGCGACGGCATATGTACCAGGCTGCCGCGCGACGCGATGAATACCGTGATGGCTTCCAAGGTCCGGATGATGCGTTTTTACGTTCGCTCGATCTTAGGCTGCGTATCGAGCGAGCAACGGCGGAAGATCTACCGCGCGCGGAGGAGCTGACACTTCGGACCAGTCAGATGAATGCAACGGGGGTTCACTACTCCGAGGCCATGTTGCGAGAATTATGTGTTGATCCTGATCACGAGGTGATGTTAGCGAGTCTGGACGATCGCTTTGGATCCCACGGCGTGGTTGGTCTTGTACTGGTGGAGAAGCACGGAGCTTATTGGCACCTTAAACTGCTCGCGACTTCCTGCCGCGTCGTTAGTTTCGGCGTGGGCGCTACCGTATTGAACTGGTTGATCAACCATGCCGCGGATGCAGGTGTGCATTTGATTGCCGATTTTCGTGCGACCGAGCGCAATAGGATAATGGAGATAACTTACCGGTTTCTCGGTTTCAACGACTCCGGTTGCCCTTGCCACAATTCGTTGCCCCAACGCGATGGCATCGAGCGCATGCACTTAGTACCGGATCCGCGCGAGGTGCCCACTACTATGCAACTGCTTGCGCCAGACCTCAAATCTCCCTCTTCAGCGCGAGAGTAATTCCGTCTGCCATTGGTAATACAGACAAATCGATCCGACTATCGCGGAGCAACAACGAGTTGAGTTCTCTAATCTCAACTACCTCGGGGCTATTATCTTCAACGTCGGCCACTCGACCAAATAGCAACGTGTTGTCGATGATGATTAATCCGCCCGCGCGAACCAGCAAAAGCGCTTTCTCGTAGTACGTACGATAGTTCACTTTGTCAGCGTCAATAAAGGCGAGATCAAAAACTCCTGGCCCTTTCTCGATTAGGAGGCTTTCGAGCGTTTCAGCTGCATCACCGATTTTTACCTCGATTCGACTGTCAACAGAAGCTCGCTGCCAATATTGCATGCCGATCTTCGGCCACCGATTGGTAATATCGCAAGTGATGAGCTGACCATTGGGCGGCAGAGCCCTCGCCATGCAGAGCGTGCTATACCCCGTAAAGGTGCCGACTTCCAATACATTCCGGGCATTTGTCAGTTTCACTAAAAGTGCGAGAAGCTGACCCTCTTCAGCCATGACCTGCATTACTCGCCCCATCGGATAAGTGGCGGTTTCTTCACGAAGTTCTCGGAGGAGCTCGTCTTCGCGCGATGACTCGGCGCGAAGGTATGCCAATAATTCTGGCGATAAGGGAGTCTGGTCTGCCATCTCTCTCCGAATATTTTCGTTTGCTTCTCTGATCTGGGCAATTGAAGATTGCTTGAACCGCCCGGGGTCGGCATGTCGGGTCAGACGGCGGATCTGACGGGGCTGTCGGCGTAAGTTACCGCGGCGTTGGCCGACACGTAGCGGGAGGCCGTGGATCCAGATGCCCGCCGATGCGAATGGCCCGCCGATCTGGCCGCTGCGGAGGCCGACGGCGACGACTGTGTGGACAGGGCCGCCCAGTTGCGGACCGATCCCGACGATGCGGCCGACCTATCGGATCCGTTTTGCACCCGTCCCGCTACTTGTTGTGAGATGTGCCTGACCACCGCCAATGGCCAGCCGAGTACAGTCGCGCCATGGATGGTGCGCCAGGTGTCGAACGGGAACAGAGTGCACCGAGCGTAGCGTCACCTCCCCTCGGATGGGTAGAAGGTCCTCTTCTAAAGGTGTCTTGCTTTCAGCCGGTGTTCTGCTTCCAGAAGGTATTCCGATTTTAGAAGATTGGCGGGGCCGCATCCCGGCGGTGGTAGACGGCCAAATGTTAGGTGAAGGTTAGGCGAGGTTAGTGATGGTTGATCAACTCCAGCATGCGACCGAAGCGCTGCGGAAAGCGCTGGCGCAGGTTGAACGCCTCAAACGCACCAATCGTGCGTTGCTGGAGCGGTCCAGTGAGCCAATCGCGATCGTCGGGATGTCCTGCCGCTTCCCGGGCGGGGTCGATAGCCCGGAAAGCCTGTGGCAGATGCTGGCCGACGGCCGGGACGTGATATCGGAGTTTCCGGCCGATCGCGGGTGGGATCTGGCGGGGTTATTCGACCCCGATCCCGATGTGCGCCACAAGTCGTACGCGCGCACCGGGGGCTTTGTGGACGGTGTCGCGGACTTCGATCCCGCGTTCTTTGGTGTAGGGACGACTGAGGCGCTGGCGATGGATCCCCAGCACCGGATGTTGCTGGAGCTGTCGTGGGAGGCGTTGGAACGGGCCGGGATTGATCCCAGCGGGTTGCGCGGTAGCGCGACCGGAGTTTTCGCCGGAGTAGTCGTCCAGGGCTACGGCATGTTGGCCGAGGAGACCGAGGGCTACCGGCTGACCGGCACGACCTCCAGCGTCGCATCCGGGCGGGTGTCGTATGTGCTGGGGTTGGAGGGCCCGGCGGTGTCGGTGGATACCGCGTGTTCGTCGTCGTTGGTGGCGTTGCATATGGCGGTGCAGTCGCTGCGTTCGGGCGAATGTGACCTGGCGCTGGCCGGCGGGGCGACCGTCTTCGCCACCCCGACTGTCTTCGTGGAATTCAGCCGGCACCGGGGGCTCGCGCCGGATGGCCGGTGCAAGGCCTACGCCGGCGCGGCCGACGGGGTCGGTTGGTCCGAGGGCGGGGGCATCCTGGCGGTGGAGCGGCTCTCGGATGCGCGGCGGTTGGGTCATCCGGTGTTGGCGGTGGTGCGGGGTTCCGCGGTTAATCAGGACGGCGCGTCCAACGGGCTGACCGCGCCGAATGGGCCCTCCCAGCAGCGGGTCGTGCGTGCGGCGTTGGCTAACGCGGGGTTGAGCGCGGCTGAGGTGGATGCGGTCGAGGGGCATGGGACCGGGACCACGTTGGGTGATCCGATCGAGGCGCAGGCGTTGTTGGCGACCTATGGGCAGGACCGAATTCGGTTGAGCCGCTGTGGTTGGGGTCGATCAAGTCGAATATGGGTCACACGCAGGCCGCTGCGGGGGTGGCGGGTGTGATCAAGATGGTGTTGGCGCTGCGTCATGAGGTGTTGCCGGCGACGCTGCATGTCGATGCGCCGAGTCCGCATGTGGACTGGTCGGCAGGTTCGGTGTCGTTGTTGACCGAGGCGCGACCATGGCCGGCGGCGGGTGGGGTGCAGGGTCGGGTTAGACGGGCTGGGGTGTCGTCGTTTGGAGTTAGTGGCACCAATGCGCATGTGATTGTGGAGGCGGCCACGCCCGAGCCGGAACCAGTCTCGAAACCAGTCGAAGCCGGGCCCAGGCCGCCGGCGGTGCCGTGGGTGGTTTCGGCGAAGTCGGCGAGCGCGTTGGGGGCTCAGGCTGCTCGGTTGGCCGAGCATGTCGGCGCACATCCAGAACTTGATGTTGCTGATGTGGCGTGGTCGTTGGCGGGCCGGTCGACCTTCGAGCATCGGGCCGTTGTCGTTGGTGGTGATCGGGATCGGTTGCTGGCCGGGCTAGATGCATTGGCCGGCGACGAGCTGAGCGGCTCGGTCATCCGGGGCACGGCGGTGCCCGCGGGCAAGACCGTGTTCGTCTTCCCCGGCCAAGGCTCCCAATGGCTGGGCATGGGTATCGAATTGCTCGATACCGCACCGGTATTCGCGCGGCAGATCGAGGCGTGCGCGGAGGCTTTCACGGAATTCGTCGACTGGTCGCTGACCGAGGTTCTGCGCGGCACGCCCGGTGCTCCGGGCATGGACCGCGTGGACGTGGTGCAGCCGGTGCTCTTTGCGGTGATGGTGTCGCTGGCCGAACTGTGGAAGTCGGTGGGAGTAAGTCCAGACGCTGTGATCGGCCATTCGCAAGGTGAGATCGCCGCGGCCTATGTCGCGGGTGCACTGTCGTTGCGCGATGCCGCACGGGTGGTCACGCTGCGCAGTAAGTTGCTGACGTCAGTGGCCGGTCCCGGCGGCATGGTTTCCATCGCGTGCAGCGCCGAACGGGCACGGGACCTGTTGGCGCCCTACCGTAATCGGGCCGGCATCGCTGCCGTCAACGGCCGGGCAGCGGTCGTGGTGTCGGGTGAAGTGGCCGTGCTGGAGGAGCTCATCGGCTTCTGTGCAGACCTGGATCTGCGCACCCGCCGGATCGATGTCGACTATGCGTCGCATTCGGCTGAGGTGGAGGCGATTCGCGCTGAGCTCATCTCGGTTCTAAGCGGCATCGAGCCGCGTTCTTCGCGTACTGCCTTCTTTTCTACGGTGACCGGAACCCGTTTGGACACGGGCGGTTTGGATGCCGACTACTGGTACCGCAACATCCGGCAAACTGTGCAGTTCGACCAGGCAGTGCGCAGCGCGTGCGAGCACGGCTACCGCACGTTCATCGAGTCCAGTCCGCATCCCGCGCTGATAGCCGGGATCGAAGACACCTTCAGCGACTGCGTCGACGGCGACGCCGAGGCCATCGTCATCCCCACCCTGGGGCGTGATGACGGTGGGCTCGAGCGGTTCCTGATGTCGGCCGGCTCGGCGTTTGTTGCGGGTGTCGGTGTCGATTGGCGTGGCGTGTTGGGTGGGGCAGGCTTTGTACAGCTGCCGACATATGCCTTTGAGCGACACCGGTTTTGGCTGTCCGGTGACGGTGCTGCGGCCGACGCCGCCGGGTTGGGGCAGGGGGCCAGCGAGCACGCGCTGCTGGGCGCGGTGGTGGAGCTGCCGGCCTCGGGCGGGTTGGTGTTGACGGGTCGGTTATCGCCCAGCATGCAGGGGTGGTTGGCCGATCACGCAGTGTCTGGGGCGGTGGTGTTCCCGGGCGCGGCGTTCGTCGAGTTGGCGATCCGCGCCGGTGACGAAGTCGGCTGTACGGTGGTCGACGAGCTGACACTGCTGGCCCCGATGATGTTGCCGGCCGGGGATTCCGGGTTGGGATCGGTTGCGGTGCAAGTGGTCGTGGGTCCCCCCGAAGAGTCCGGGGAGTCAAGTCAGCGCAGCATCTCGGTCTTTTCCCGTCCCGATGGCGATGCGGACTCCGGGTGGGTGTGCCACGCGGAGGGCACGTTGAGCTCCGGGTCGGTCGAGCCGAGTGCGGATTTGTCGGTGTGGCCGCCGGCCGGTGCGCTCGCCATAGACCTGGCTGATGGCTATGAGCGGTTAGCGGCGCGCGGGTACGGATACGGCCCGGCGTTTAGGGGATTGACCGCGATGTGGGCCCGCGGCGACGAGATGTTTGCCGAGGTGAAGCTGCCGGACGCGGCTGGAGGTGTCAGCGGATTCGGTGTGCACCCGGCACTACTCGACGCGGCGCTACACGTCGCGATCATGGCCAGCGAGACCCCCGAAGTCGTATTGCCGTTCTCTTGGCAGGGCGTGTCGTTACATGCCGCGGGTGCGTCTGCAGTGCGGGCGCGGATCGCACCGGCGGGCCCGTCGGCAGTGTCCATCGAATTGGCTGACGGGCTGGGGTTGCCAGTGCTGTCGGTGGGCGCGATGGTCGCCCGCCCGGTGACCGAGCAGCAGTTGCGGGAGGCGGTGTCGGGCTCGGGCCCGGACCGGCTGTTCGAGGTGGTTTGGTCGCCAGCGACGGCACCCGCGGCCATCGGTGCCAATCCGACTCCGTCCTACCAGCTGCTTGAATCCGTTGCTGCTGAACATGATCCGGTGACCGGAAGCTATGAGCGTACGCACCAGGCGCTGGCCGCCGTGCAGTCGTGGCTGACCGAGCGTGACTCGGGGGTGCTGGTGGTGGCCACCCGGGGCGCAATGGGGTTGGCGGGGGAAGATGTCACCGATTTGGCGGGCGCCGCGGTGTGGGGATTGGTGCGGTCGGCGCAGACCGAGCATCCCGGTCGGATCGTGCTCGTTGACTCCGATACGTCCTTGGACGGTCAAGCGGTAGCCGCGGCACTCGCCGTCGGCGAGCCGCAAGTCTTGCTAAGAGGCGGAACGGTTTACGTCCCGCGGGTGCGCGGTAGCCGCGCAGTTGATGGTCTGTTGGCGCCACCGGACGACGTGCCGTGGCGGCTGGGAATAACGAATGCGGGCACGTTCGAGAATCTGCAGTTGGAGCCTGTCCCCAACGCCGACGCACCATTGGAGCCCGGCTGGGTACGGGTGGCGCTGCACGCCGTGGCGGCGAACTTCCGCGACATCATGATCACGCTGGGCATGTTCACCCACGACGCCGTGCTCGGCGGTGAAGGCGCCGGCGTGGTGGTCGAAGTCGGACCGGGTGTGACCGAATTCGCAGTCGGTGATTCGGTGTACGGATTCTTCCCCGACGGCAGTGGCACGCTGGCCCCCGGCGACGTTCGCCTGCTGCTTCCGAAGCCTGCCGACTGGTCATACGCCGAAGCCGCCGCGATATCGGCCGTCTTCACGACCGCATGGATGGCCTTTGTACACCTGGCTGACGTCAAGCCGGGGCAGCGGGTGTTGGTGCATGCGGCCGCTGGTGGGGTGGGGATGGCTGCGGTGCAGTTGGCGCGGCATTTGGGGTTGGAGGTGTTCGCCACGGCCAGTCGCGGCAAGTGGGACACCTTGCGGGCGATGGGTTTTGATGAGGACCACATTTCTGATTCACGCAGCCTGGAGTTCGAGGACAAGTTCCGGGCGGTCACCGGTGGGCATGGCGTGGATGTGGTGCTGGACTCGCTGGCCGGTGATTTCGTGGATGCATCGCTGCGGTTGGTTGCCCCCGGTGGGGTGTTTTTGGAGATGGGCAAGACCGACATCCGCGACCCCGGAGTCATCGCCCGGGAGTACCCGGGTGTGCGCTACCGCGCCTTCGACCTCTTCGAGCCCGGCCGTCCCCTGATCCACCAATACATGCTCGACCTCGCCGAACTGTTTGACGCCGGAGTGCTGCGGCCGTTGCCGGTGACGAGGTTTGATGTGCGACGCGCGCCTGCGGCGTTGCGGTATCTGAGTCAGGCCCGCCATGTGGGCAAGGTTGTGATGACGATGCCGGATGCGTGGGCGGCGGGCACGGTGTTGATCACCGGGGCTACCGGGATGGCGGGTTCGGCGTTGGCTCGTCATGTGGTGGCCCGTCATGGGGCGCGTCATTTGATGTTGGTGAGTCGGCGTGGTCCGGATGCGCCAGGAGCTGCGGAATTGGTCGCTGAGTTGGAGGCGGCCGGTGCCCAGGTGCAGGTGGTGGCCTGTGATGTGGCCGAGCGGGCGGCGGTGGCCAAAGTGATTGCCGATATTCCGGTGCAACATCCGTTGTCGGGGGTGGTCCATGCCGCCGGGGTGCTCGATGATGCGGTGGTGACGTCGCTGACGCCCGAGCGGGTTGATGTGGTGTTGCGGGCCAAGGTGGATGCGGCGTGGAACCTGCACGAACTGACCCGGGACTTGGATGTGTCGGCGTTCGTGATGTTTTCCTCGATGGCCGGCCTGGTGGGGTCCTCGGGCCAGGGCAACTACGCGGCGGCGAACTCGTTCCTGGACGGCTTGGCCTCGCACCGACGGGCTCATGGACTGCCGGCGATCTCGCTGGGCTGGGGACTGTGGGACCAGGCCAGCGACATGACCGGCGGCTTGGACGCCGCCGACCTGGCCCGACTGGGCCGCGACGGGATTTTGGCGTTGTCCTCGGAAGAAGCGATGGAATTGTTCGACGCCGCCCTGATCGTCGACGAGCCATTCATGGCGCCCGCCCGCATCGACCTCAGGGCGTTGCGGGCGCATGCCGTTGCGGTGCCCCCGATGTTCGCCGAACTGATCAAGGCGCCGACCCGGCGCCGGGTCGACGACTCGCTGGTGGCGGCGAAATCGAAATCCGCTCTGGCGCACCGTCTGCACGGACTTCCCGAATCCGAACAGCACGCCGTCCTGCTGGACCTGGTGCGCGCAAACATCGCCACCGTTTTGGGCACCACCACGCCCGAGGCGATCGACCCGGAGAAGGCGTTCCAGGAGTTGGGCTTTGACTCGCTGACCGCGGTCGAAATGCGCAACCGCCTCAAAACCGCTACCGGACTGGCGCTTTCACCGACACTGATCTTCGACTACCCGACACCCAACGGCCTGGCCGGCTACATCCGCACCGAACTCGCCGGAGTCCCCCAAGGAATCAGCCACGTTCCAGCGGTCCGTGTGACGGGCGACGATGAGATCGCGATCGTCGCCATGTCGTGCCGCTACCCGGGCGGGATAAATTCCCCCGACGATCTCTGGGACATGCTGGCGCAGGGTCGCGACGTGCTCTCCGAATTCCCGAGCGATCGCGGCTGGAATCTGGCCGGGCTGTACAACCCGGATCCCGACGTTGCGGGTGCGTGCATCACCCGCACTGGCGGCTTCGTGGAAGGGGTTGCGGACTTTGACGCCGCCTTCTTTGGGGTGCCGCCCAGTGAGGCGCTGGCGATGGACCCCCAGCAACGTTTGTTCCTCGAGTTGTCCTGGGAAGCATTGGAACGGGCGGGAATTGAGCCCGGCAAGCTGCGGGGCAGCGCCACCGGGGTGTTCGCCGGAATTATCGCGCAGGGCTACGGCATGTCCGGGGGTGTGTCCTCTTCCGAAGCGGTGGAAGGCTTCCGGCTGACCGGGCAGTCATCCAGTGTGGCGTCGGGGCGGGTGTCCTATGTGCTCGGCCTGGAGGGGCCAGCGGTGTCGGTGGATACCGCATGTTCGTCTTCATTGGTGGCGTTGCATATGGCGGCGCAATCGTTGCGTTCGGGTGAATGCGACCTGGCGCTGGCCGGCGGTGTCACCGTCAACGCCACACCCGACATCTTTGTCGAGTTCAGCCGCATGCGCGGGTTGTCTGCGGATGGCCGGTGCAAGGCGTACGCGGGGGCCGCCGATGGCACCGGGTTCTCCGAAGGCGGCGGAATGCTGGTGGTGGAGCGGTTGTCGGATGCGCGGCGGTTGGGTCATCCCGTGTTGGCGGTGGTGCGGGGTTCCGCGGTTAATCAGGACGGCGCGTCCAACGGGCTGACCGCACCGAATGGTCCCTCCCAGCAGCGGGTCGTGCGTTCGGCGCTGGCCAATGCCGGGTTGTCGGCGACAGAGGTGGACGTCGTTGAAGGCCACGGAACGGGCACCATGCTGGGCGATCCCATTGAGGCTCAGGCGCTGTTGGCAACCTACGGGCAGGGCAGAACCGAACCGCTGTGGTTGGGGTCGATCAAGTCGAACATGGGCCACACGCAGGCTGCCGCCGGCGTCGCCGGTGTGATCAAGATGGTTCTGGCGCTGCGCCACGAGCTACTGCCGGCGACGCTGCACGTCGATGAACCCAGCCCGCATGTGGATTGGTCAGTGGGTTCGGTGGCGTTGTTGACCGAGGCGCGACCGTGGCCGGCGACGGGTGGGGTGCAGGGTCGAGTTAGAAGGGCTGGGGTGTCGTCGTTTGGAATTAGCGGCACTAATGCGCATGTGATTGTGGAGGCGGTCACGCCCACGCCCGAGCCGGAGCCAGTCGAGGTCGGGCCCAGGGTGCCGGTGGTGCCGTGGGTGGTTTCGGCGAAGTCGGCGAGCGCGGTGGGGGCTCAGGCAGCTCGGTTGGCCGAGCATGTCGGCGCGCATCCAGAACTTGATGTTGCTGATGTGGGGTGGTCGTTAGCGGGCCGGTCGACCTTCGAGCATCGGGCCGTCGTCCTCGGCGCCGACCGCGAGGGGTTGTTGGCCGGGCTCGACGAGGTGGCCGGCGACGCAGTGGTTTCGGTGATTCGGGGCACCGCCAAAACAGGCGGCAAGACAGTGTTCGTCTTCCCCGGTCAGGGTTCCCAGCTGCTCGGAATGGGAATGGAACTGCACGCCGCGTATCCGGTCTTCGCCGAGGCGTTCAACACTGTGGTGGGCGAACTGGACCGCCACCTGTTGCGCCCGCTGCGCGAGGTGATGTGGGGTCACGACGAAAGCCTTTTGAGCACTACTGAATTCGCGCAGCCGGCGCTGTTCGCGGTGGAAGTTGCCCTATTCCGGCTGTTGGACTCCTGGGGCGTGCGTCCCGATTTCGTGATGGGCCACTCGGTCGGCGAGTTGACCGCCGCCCACGTCGCCGGCGTCCTCTCCCTGGAGAACGCTGCGGTCCTGGTGGTTGCCCGCGGCCGGTTCATGCAGGCGCTGCCCGCGGGCGGGGCCATGTTCGCGCTGCAGGCCACCGAGGACGAGGTGCGGCCGCTGCTCGGTGAAACCGTCGGTATCGCCGCGGTCAACGGTCCGGCCTCAGTAGTGATTTCGGGCTCCGAGGACGGGGTGACCGCAATCGCGGAACGGCTGCGCGCCGAAGGGCGCCGGGTGCACCGGCTGGCCGTTTCGCACGCGTTCCATTCCCCGTTGATGGATCCCATGATCGACGAATTCGGCACCGTTGCCCGCAGTCTCACCGTCGGGCGTCCCACCATCCCGATCGTGTCGAACCTGACCGGCCGGCAGGCGGAGGACGACTTCGGAACCGCGGCTTACTGGCAGCGGCACGTCCGGGACGCGGTGCGGTTCGCCGACAGCGTCCGCTTCGTACATGCGGCCGGGGCAACCCGGTTCTTGGAAGTCGGGCCGAGCAGCCTGACCGCGGCGATCGACGAATCGCTGGCCTCAGAAGCGGCAATCACGCCAGTCACCGTCATGTCCGCGCTGCGCAAAGACCGCCCAGAGCCGGCAACCCTGACGGACGCGGTCGCGCAGGGGTTTGTCGCCGGGATGGACGTGGACTGGCGTGGCGCGCTCGGTAACGCCAATTTTGTGGAATTGCCCACGTATGTCTTTGACCGGCGGCGGTTTTGGCTCAGCGGCGATGGAGCCGTCGCCGATGCTGCTGGTTTGGGACTGGTGGCCAGCGAGCACGCGTTGCTGGGCGCGGTGATGGAGCTGCCGGCATCGGGCGGGGTGGTGCTGACGGGTCGGTTGTCTTCCAGCGCGCAGGGCTGGTTGGCTGATCACGCCATTGGTGGCGTCGCGCTATTCCCGGGCGCGGGGTTCGTGGAGTTGGCGATCCGCGCCGGTGACGAGGTGGGCTGCGGAACCCTCGACGAGCTGAATTTGGCGGCGCCGCTGGTCTTGCCGGCTGGGGATTCTGGTCGATCGGTGGCGGTGCAGGTAGTGGTTGGCGGTCCAGACGACTCAGGTGTTCGTGCGGTATCGATATTCTCGCGTGCCGAGACTGGTTCCGGCTGGTTGTTGCACGCCGAGGGCGTGCTGCGGGCAGGGTCGGTGCAGCCGAGCGCGGATCTGTCCGTGTGGCCGCCGGTGGGTGCGGTCCCAGTGGACGTAGGCGACGGGTACGAACGGCTGGCCCAGCGAGGGTATGGGTACGGGCCCGCATTCCGAGGCTTGACCTCAATGTGGCGTCGCGGCGATGAAGTATTCGCCGAAGTGACCCTCCCCGCAGACGCCGGTGTATCCGTGGCCGGGTTCGGGGTCCACCCGGTGATGCTGGACGCGGCATTGCATTCGGTGATCTTGGCCTCCAATGGTGCCGAGGGCACGGGGGTTGACGAAGACTCGATATTGGTGCCGTTCTCCTGGCAGCAGGTGTCGTTGCATGCCGCCGGTGCGGCGGCGGTACGGGCGCGGATCGTGCCGGTGGGCCCTCCCCCGCAAGCGGGCGGCACTCCCACGGCAGTGTCCATCGAATTGGCCGATGGGTTGGGGCTGCCGGTGCTCTCGGTGGCGTCGATGGTAGCCCGGCCCGTGACCGATCAGCAGTTGCTGGCCGCAGTGTCGCAGTCGGGTCCCGACGGGCTCTTCGAGGTGATCTGGTCCGCACAGCCATCAGACACGGTGCAGCCGGTATCGGTGTGCGCCTGGGGGACAACGGACTTGGAAACCGCCGTGGCCGAGCCGTCGGCGGTGGTGTTCGAGTCTGCGTCAGTGGTCGGTGACGTCTTGGGACAGGTCTACGAGGCTACGCGTGCGGTGCTGACCGTGCTGCAGTCGTGGTTGGCCGGCGACCGGGCCAGGACATTGGTGGTGGCGACCCGCGGCGCGATGGGGTTGGCGGGAGAAGATGTCACCGATTTGGCGGGCGCCGCGGTGTGGGGGTTGGTGCGGTCGGCGCAGACCGAGCATCCCGGTCGGATCGTGCTCGTGGATTCCGATTCACCCCTGGGTGATCCAGCCGATGATGCGGTAGCCGCCGTTTTGGCGACCGGTGAGCCGCAAGTGTTGCTACGCGGCGGAACCGTCTACACCGCGCGGGTGCGTGGCAGTCGGGCGGTTAGCGGTGTCCTGGTGCCGCCGGGTGATGGACCCTGGCGATTGGGTATGAGCAGCTCCGGCACGTTTGAGAATCTACGGCTGGAGCGCATTCCCGACGCCGATGCGCCACTGGGGCCCGGCCAGGTTCGGGTCGCCTTGTCAGCTGTCGCCGCCAACTTCCGCGACGTCATGATCGCCTTGGGTCTCTACCCGGAGGATGCCGTCATGGGCATTGAGGGCTCCGGCGTCGTCGTCGACAATGCTTCGGACGACGGCCGTTTCGCGGTTGGCGACCGGGTAATGGGCATATTCCCGGACGGCACCGGGACGGTCGCCGTCACCGACCAGCGACTGCTGGTAAAGGTGCCGGCGGGATGGTCGAGCACTGCCGCCGCGACGACCTCGGTGGTTTTCGCCACCGCCTTCTACGCGCTGGTGGACCTAGCCTCGGATCCGGCCGGGCTTAAGCCGGGGCAGCGGGTGTTGGTGCATGCGGCCGCTGGTGGGGTGGGGATGGCTGCGGTGCAGTTGGCGCGGCATTTGGGGCTGGAGGTGTTCGCCACGGCCAGCCGCGGCAAGTGGGACACCTTGCGGGCGATGGGTTTTGATGAGGACCACATTTCTGATTCACGCAGCCTGGAGTTCGAGGACAAGTTCCGGGCGGTCACCGGTGGGCGTGGCGTGGATGTGGTGCTGGACTCGCTGGCCGGTGATTTCGTGGATGCATCGCTGCGGTTGGTTGCCCCCGGTGGGGTGTTTTTGGAGATGGGCAAGACCGACATCCGCGACCCCGGAGTCATCGCCCGGGAGTACCCGGGTGTGCGCTACCGCGCCTTCGACCTCTTCGAAGCGGGACCGGAGCGCATTCAACAGATGCTCGCAGAGTTGGCTGCGCTCTTCGGCGAAGACGTGTTGCGGCCGTTGCCGGTGACGAGGTTTGATGTGCGACGCGCGCCTGCGGCGTTGCGGTATCTGAGTCAGGCCCGCCATGTGGGCAAGGTTGTGATGACGATGCCGGATGCGTGGGCGGCGGGCACGGTGTTGATCACCGGGGCTACCGGGATGGCGGGTTCGGCGTTGGCTCGTCATGTGGTGGCCCGTCATGGGGCGCGTCATTTGATGTTGGTGAGTCGGCGTGGTCCGGATGCGCCAGGAGCTGCGGAATTGGTCGCTGAGTTGGAGGCGGCCGGTGCCCAGGTGCAGGTGGTGGCCTGTGATGTGGCCGAGCGGGCGGCGGTGGCCAAAGTGATTGCCGATATTCCGGTGCAACATCCGTTGTCGGGGGTGGTCCATGCCGCCGGGGTGCTCGATGATGCGGTGGTGACGTCGCTGACGCCCGAGCGGGTTGATGTGGTGTTGCGGGCCAAGGTGGATGCGGCGTGGAACCTGCACGAACTGACCCGGGACTTGGATGTGTCGGCGTTCGTGATGTTTTCCTCGATGGCCGGCCTGGTGGGGTCCTCGGGCCAGGGCAACTACGCGGCGGCGAACTCGTTCCTGGACGGCTTGGCCTCGCACCGACGGGCTCATGGACTGCCGGCGATCTCGCTGGGCTGGGGACTGTGGGACCAGGCCAGCGCGATGACCGGTGCACTGGGCGCCGCCGACCTGGCCCGGTTCAGTCGGGACGGGATTGTCGCCATGTCCTCGGATCAGGCGCTGGAATTGATGGACACCGCCCTGATCATCGACGAGCCGTACATGTCGCCTGCCCATATCGACTTGGCGGCGTTGCGGGTCAAGTTCGATGCGGGCACGTTGCCGCCGATGTTCGTTGATCTGATCAACGCGCCGACCCGGCGTCAGGTTGACGACTCGCTGGCCGCGGCGAAATCGAAATCGGCTCTGCTACAACGCCTCGAAGGGCTGCCCGAGGACGAGCAACACGCGGTTTTGCTGGACTTGGTGCGTTCGAATGTCGCCACTGTGCTGGGCAACTCCAGCCCGCAGACCATCGACCCGGACAGGGCGTTCCAGGAGTTGGGCTTTGACTCGCTGACCGCCGTCGAGATGCGCAACCGGCTGAAAACTACTACTGGCCTGGCGCTTTCACCGACGCTGATCTTCGACTACCCGAACTCCGCCGCGCTGGCCGGTTACATGCACCGAGAACTCGTCGCCACATCGGAGCAACACAGCCCGGCCGCTGCGCCCGGGGAAGTCGAAATCCAGCGCGTTGTGGGGTCGATTCCGGTAAAGCGCCTTCGGCAGGCGGGAGTTTTAGAACTGTTGCTCGCGTTGGCAAATGAAGCCGACGGCAACGGGCAGGCGGCAGCCCCTGCAGTGACCACGGAAAAAGATATCGCGGACATGGATCTCGACGACCTGGTCAATGCGGCGTTGATGAACGACGACGAGTAGGCATGAGTTGCCCTGTGTCAAGCCGCCCGGTGTCGATCTTGGCTGAGCAATGTCTGGAGGGCGTGATGTTTGGCGGGGTCGTGGGCGGCTCCGTCTTGCCGGATGGTGCGCCAGTGAGCGAGGGTAGTCAGTGAGAATCGCGGTCACCGGGGCTAGTGGTGTGCTCGGCCGCGGTCTTGCAGCTCGATTGCTCTTCCAGGGTCACGATGTTGTAGGGATCGCCCGTCATCGACCCGAAAGCTGGCCGAATACAGCAGATTTCGTCGCGGCAGATATCCGTGACACCGCCGCAGTCAAACGTTCCGTCGCCGGCGCGGACATCGTCGCGCATTGCGCATGGGCAAAGAGCCCCGGCCCCGACGACCGGATCAGCCACCAGGTCAATATCGGGGGCACGCTCAACGTCCTTGAGGCGATGGCCGAGACCGGAACCGGGCGCATCGTTTTCGCTTCGTCGGCACACGTCTACGGCTGGGGAGACGCGGCAAAAGCCGAGCACGACGCGATAACCCCGGCGTCTGCCGACGGCATATACAAGGTCCGGGTCGAAGAAATGCTGGCGGCCTCCGATGTGCAATGGGTCGCGATCCGCTCCGCGCTCATCGTCGGCCGTAGCGTCGACAACTGGGTGCGCCAGCTGCTGGCGCTGCCGGCTTTTCCCGACATCGACGGGTCTGCCAATCGACATATGCAAGTCGTCCACATCGACGACGCGCTTCGGTTGTTGGCACGCGCGGTCCTGGACACCGGAATCGACAGCGGCCCGGTCAATCTCGCCGCCCCGGGCGTGCTGACTTTTCGTCAGATCGCTGCCGCGCTCGGGCGCCCGATCGTGCCGCTAGTCGGCCCGTTGGCGGCGTTGTGCCGACGCGGTGTGGGCGCGCTCGGCGAGCTGGAATTGGTGCAGAGCGCGCCGCTGATGGATACCTCGCGGTTGCGCGACGAGTGGGGGTTCCTACCGGCCTGGAACTCCGACGAATGTGTCGAAGATTTCGCACTGGCGGTGCGCGGCCGGGTCGCGGTGGGCAAGCGGGTGGTGTCGCTGCCTTGGCGGGTGGCCAATATTCAGGATTTGCCCGCTGTCGACGCACCGGCTGGCGACGGGGTGGTGCCCAGACTTGCTGGCCCGGAAGGAAATAACGGCGAATTCGACACCCCGATTGACCCGCGTTTCCCAACATACCTGGCCACCAATTTGTCAGAGGCGCTGCCCGGCCCGTTCTCGCCGTCATCGGCTTCGGTGACCGTGCGTGGGCTGCGTGCCGGCGGCGTAGGCATCGCCGAGCGGCTGCGGCCCGGCGGGATCATCCAGCGTGAAATCGCGATGAGAACCGTCGGGGTGTTCGCCCACCGACTCTATGGGGCCATCACGTCGGCGCATTTCATGGCCGAAACCGTTCCGTTCGCCAAGCCCGCGACGATTGTCAGCAACAGCGGGTTCTTCGGGCCCAGCATGGCGTCCTTGCCGTCTTCGGTGAGCAGCGTCCGCCTTCCGAATCCAGCCGCGCCCGGAGGCAACTGCGCACCGTCCGCAACATCGGGGTATTCGGCGTCAACCTGGTTGGCATGAGCGCCGGATCGCCCCTCGACACCCGAGAATTCATTGCCGATGTTGATCGTCTGGAACGTCTGGCCGGCGGTGACCTCACCCAACTAGACGATTGTCGGCTACTCAGCCTGATCCTGTTGGCACGCGACCACGTCGTACACGGCTGGCTGCTGGCCTCGGGGTCATTCATGCTGTGCGCCGCGTTCAACGTGTTGTTGCGCGGCTTGTGCGGGCGAGACACCGCGCCGCCGGCTGGGCCGGAATTGGTCAGTGCGCGATCGGTGGAGGCGGTGCAGCGGCTGGTGGTCGCGGCGCGGCGCGACCCCAACGTGACTCGTCTGCTGGCCGAACCCGCCAAGCACCTTGATGCGCTGGCCACGCAGGCGCCGGAATTTCATGCCGCGGTAATGGCCGAGCTGGCGCTGATCGGGCACCGCGGTCCGGCGGAGGTCGAGATGCTGTCGACCAGCTACGCCGACGATCCCGAGTTGCTGGTCCGGATGGTGGTCAGAGCAATGAGCGCGCCTGCTGCGCTGCAGCCCCGACCATCCGGTGATTCCATTGCGGGCCCGACCCGTGGCGCTGCTGGCTGCACGCCAACTCCGCGACCGCGAAGTCCGCCGCGACAAGATGGTGCGGGCCATCTGGGTGTTGCGCAGCCTGCTGCGTGAATACGGCCGCCGGTTGGCCGACACCGGTGTCTTCGACACCGCTGACGACGTGTTCTACCTGCTGGTCGACGAACTCGATGCGCTCCCGGCAGACGTGTCGGAGCTGGTGGCCCGCCGCCGAGCCGAACAACGCAGGCTGGCCGCCGTCGTTCCGCCGACGGTGTTCAGCGGGAGCTGGCAGCCGACCACCATGTCGTCGACGGTCCTCACCACCGGGGACACCCTGCGCGGAGTCGGTGTGTGCGGGGGACGGGTACGCGGCCGGGTGCGGATCGTGCGGCCAGAGACCATCGACGACCTCCAACCCGGGGAGATTCTTGTCGCGAAGGTCACCGACGTCGGGTACACCGCCACTTTCTGCTATGCCGCGGCCGTGGTGACCGAGCTCGGCGGCCCGATGTCACACGCCGCCGTGGTGGCCCGCGAGTTCGGGTTCCCGTGTGTGGTCGACGCCCAGGGCGCTACCCGGTCTTTGCCGTCGGGAGCGCTCGTCGAGGTCGACGGCACTACGGGCGAAATTCATGTGCTTGAACTGGCCCCCGAAGGCAACCCGTCGCTTCCCGCAAGCGACCGCAGCCGGTGAAATCGTTTGCGAAGCCGCAAGTCTTCGGGCCTTAAAATGCCATCTGAACTGCTGTGGAGCTGGTGCGCGATACTGGGATCGTCAGCGCAGGATCGTCGGGGTATCAGGAAGTGCTGGGAGTGCTGCTGTTTCGCACCGAGCTGACGACAGTTCTGACGACAACGATGACGACAGTCGGGCTTCCATACGACCCTCAACTACGCGACAGTCGAACTCGCGTCGTGCCCAGTCTGCAACTGCTAGCGGGTCGACGCGCCCCGCTTGGCGAGCATGTAGCGGTTATTCTCGGCCCGCTTTGCCGCCGTCGCAGTTGTTCACGGTCCGATTCTCGATCTTGACGCTGGTCACATGGTCACCCGCCACAGACATGCCGCCCTGCTGATCCGGCGCTGTCGCGGAGTCTAGTCGGCTGCTACTCCGTTGGCGTTTCCTGTAGTCACTAGCACGATCGCCCACCTGCGCGACGTCCTCGGCGACCAGACCTACGAATCGCTCGCCCGCAAGGGCGAGACGATGACCACCGCCGCCATGGCGACCTATGCATACGACCAAATCGATCAGGCCCGAGCAGAAGGCAAATGGCCCGCATCGTGTTCAGCAATCCAGATGGAACGGTGAACTCCCTCCCTGGGATGCCACTGGTTTATCCAGTGCCCCCGAACCTTCCAGCGGACGTCATTGAGCACACGACTGCCAGAGACAGCGGCGTCAACCGCGCCGTTCCTGTGGCTCAAATCATTTCCGTCCGGGAGAAACTCCCAAGAGGATCCCAAGATCCTCCGGCTGGTCACCGTCATCGAAAACGCACTCGATGAAGCACCCAGACCCAATGACCGTTTTCGGCCCACACGTGAAGGAACACGCGGCTTCCGTCAGTGGTGGCGGCGATGAGGCAGCCCATTGTGTCCCGGATCGTCTTGCCGGTGGCCAGTAGTGCTTCGATCCAGTCGGACCCGACGAAGGTGAGATGGCCGGCCTTCATGTGTCCGGGCTTTCCGGGGGACCGCTTCCGGAGTCACAGGACGGCGTGCTCACGTTCGAGGTCCGTGAGCCGTTTGGCGTCTTCAGCCTTCAGGCCGCCAAATTGGCTGCGCCAGCGGTGATACGTCGCCCTCGGAGACCCGTCGCGGGGCACGTCATCGCGTGCCGTCGATCATCTCCAGCTCGGCCGCACACGGGCGGCTCCCTCGCGTTGCTTCCCCTGCAGGCACAAGCTACTTTCCGGAGCATGACCGTGGTGATCAACGGCAGGGACGACTTCACGCTGGAGAACTACCGGCGAGTGTCGGAGGTCGGGGAGCCGGTCGCCATCGGCCCGCGTGCGCGCGAGGCAATGGCCGCGGCGCGGGCGGACTTCATCCGACTGCTCGAGTCCGACCGCACCCAGTTCATCTACGGCGTGACCAGTAGCCTCGGGCCGCACGCCAAGGCCACGATCCCGCCGGAGCAGCAGCAGGCGCACGCCCGGGCGTTCGAGTTCCGCGGGAACTGGGCACGCGGGTTCGGCGGCGGCTACCTCGACAAGCGGGTCGTGCGCGGCATCATCTTCGCCCGGCTTGCCAACTTCGTCGCTGGGAACTCCAAGGCCCGGCCGGCGATCGCCGAGCGGCTGGCGGCCCTGCTCGACGGTCCGCTGCCGCCGGTGCCGCTGGACGGGGAGGTTGGCGCGGGCGAGGTGCTGCCGCTGGCCCACGCCCTGCGCGGCTTCCGGCTCGATGACGTCGAGGAGGGCGAGGCCAACCCGGTGGTCAACGGATCCCCGGTGTCGGCCGCGCTGGCCGCGGACGCCGCGCTGCGGGCCGCCCCCAGGCTCGACAGCGCCGAGCGAGCGCTGGCGCTCTCGGCGGCGGCGTTCGGCGTCCCGGCCGACGCCTATGCTGAGGAGCTCGGTGAGCTGTGGGGAGACGCGGACGAGGCGGCGGCGCTAGCGGCGCTTCGCCGCCACCTGTCCGGCATGTCGCCTGGCCGGTTGCGGGCAGGCCCGGTGCCGGCCAGCTACCTGATCCTCGGCCGGGTGCTCGGCCAGGCGCACCGTGCGGTGGCGGGGTTGACCGAGGCGGCCCGGGTCTCGCTGCGGTCGGTGACCGACAACCCGGTGTACCTGCCGCCCGATGCTGCGCACCCGCTGGGGCAGGCCGTCTCCACCGGCGGCTTCCACAACGCCATGGTCTACCCTGCGCTGAATGCGCTCGCGGCCGCATGGGCCGACCTGACGCTGCTGGCGGGGAGGCACGTGACGGCGCTGCGGGCCGCCGATCCTGCGGCCGGCCCCGGGACCGGAGCTCAGCGCGCTGGCCGAGGAGGCGCGGGCGGCGGCCATGCCCACGCTGCTGCCCGCGGCGGTGAACGACCCGCAGGACGACGTATCCTCACCGACCTTCTGCGCCTACCGCCGGGAGGCCACGGCCGCGGAGTGCCTCGACGGCGCCATCGCGCTGCTCGCCGGGGAGGCCGGCCGGGCGCTGGACGCCGCGGGGCGCCGGCCCGCTTCGCCGGTCAGGGATACCGCTGCAGCGCGTACGCGCTGCGCGCAAAGGACCCGACCCCGCATGACGGTCGTACTGGATACCAGAGACGACTTCACCCTCGCGAACTTCCGGCGGGTCTGCTACGGCGGCGAGGCTGTGCAGCTCGGCGCGCAGGCCCGCCGGGCGCTGGCCCCGGCCGGACGGGGCCGTACGGCGCCGGGAGAAGCTGGCGCGGCCAGCGCACGGGCGGCCCCTGCGGGCGCGGGGTCTGCGGACTCGGGCGGCGGGTATCTCGACGAGGCCGTGGTGCGGGGGATCCTCTTCGCCCGGCTGGCCGGCTGCGTGTCCGGGCACACCGCGGTGCGGCTGACCGCCGCCGAGCGGGTGGCCGCCCTGCTCGGCAGCCCGGCTCCCCGGGTGCCGTCCGGCGGCCCGGCCGGCCCGGACGAAGCCGCTGTGATGGCCGCCGCCCTCGCCGGGGTGCGGCACGACGACCTCGGCGAGGCCGAGCGGCGGGCGCTGACCGAGCCGGCGCCGTGCCCGGCGGCGCTGGCCGCCGACACGGCGCTACGGTCCCGGCACCGGCTGGAGAGCGCGCAGGCCATCTGCGCGCTCTCGATCGAGGCGTTCGGCGCCCCGCTCGGCGCCTACGACGCAGCGCTCGACGACCTGTGGGGGGACGCGCACGAAGCCGCGGTCCTGCGGGCGCTGCGCCGCCATCTCGACGGCGCGGGGACGAACGGCAGGCGGTTCCACCAGGCCCCGGTGAGCTACCGGATCACCCCGCGGGTGCTCGGCCAGGCGCACCGGGCGGTGGCGACGATCGAGAAGGCCGCCGCGACCGCGCTACGCGCGGTGACCGGCGACGTGCTGCTGGCCGGCCGGGTGCTGCCCAACGGCGGCTTCCACAACGGCATGGCCTACCCGGCCATGAACGCGCTGTCCGCGGCGTGGGCGGATCTCGCGCTGGTCGCCGAGCGCCAGGTCACCGCTCTGAACACCGCCGAGACCTCGGGCCTGCCGGTCAACCTGGCTGTCCCCGGGGCGCCGACCGGCACCTACGCTTACGGCTGGGCGGCGAGCAGCTATGTCGAGGAGGCGCGGGCCGCGGCCGCGCCCGCGCTGCTGCCCGCCGCGGCCTGCGACCCGCGCTCCGACGTGCTGTCGCCGGCGTTCAGCGCGCACCGCAGGGAGCGCCGCGCCGCGGAATGCCTCGACGGGGTGCTGGCCATCCTAGTGATCGTGTGCAGCCAGGCGCTGTTCGTGACCGGCCGCAGCCCGGCCGGGCCGCTGCGGCCGCTGCTGTCGTTCGCGCGCTCAGTGTTCCCGCCGATCGACGGGACCGAAGTGCGGGATTTGAGCGCGGACGGCCAATCGCTGCAGCAGGCCCTGGCGGCGGCGGCGGTCACCGGCCGCCTTGTCCCCGTGTCCCGGCTGTAACGACAGCCGATGTGGTTCTCAAGCTCCGTGGCGGATCTTGCCGTTCGCAGGCCTAATCCGGGAAGAGTCCTAAGAGGTTCCGAACCGGATCGTCATCACACAGGTCGTCGTAGTCGTAGTTGTGATAGTCGGACCCATAGCCGTAGTAAAAAACGCACTCGTGAAGCTCCCAGACGTAATGCCCGTTTGGGGCCGAGACGTGGAATAACACGCGGGGGCCGTCAGTAGTGGCAGCGAGCAGGCAGCCGAATGTCGAGTCGATGATCGATGTGTCGCAGGCCAGCAGTGTTTCGATGATGTCGGACGTGATGAAGGTGAGATGGCCGGCCTTCATGTGTCCGGGCTTGCCGGGGATTTCTTCCACAGTCACAGGACTTATCTGGCCCCACGGCGTCGTGTAGATCCCGTCAGGGCCACTGACGTCTACGTGCACGACGACGGGTTCGACGCAGGGGAGGCACAGAACAGGTCACCTGCGCTCGGCCTTGTCGAGGCGTTTTTTGTGGGGCGTGGTGTCCCCATGGCGTCGGGTGCACGGCACTCCCAGGCCGGCCTTGCACGTCGGGCAGACCACGGTCTGCGCCCTGATCCGCTTGGCCACGCCGATGCGTCGGTTACGGCGCGCATCTATGCGCACTCCCAGGACGACGCTCTGCGCTCCGCCGCGCAGACTTTGGGCGCACTTGACATCCTCGTGATACCGAGGCTGTTTTCCCGGTCATCCCCGCTCGGCACGGACACGCATCTGCGCTGGTCAGATGGTGCCCCCGGCAGGATTCGAACCTGCGGCCTTCTGCTCCGGAGGCAGACGCTCTATCCCCTGAGCTACGGGGGCGCACCACAACCTGCTGCGCCTTTGGGGCTTTAAACAAGCAGGGGACAGACTAACGCATCGCCATGACCGTCTGGCCACCGCAATGGATTCGAGGCGCAAGCACCCCAGACCATAGGATGGACGTTCGTGACCCCTGCCGACCTGGCTGAGCTGCTCAAAGCCACCGCTGAAGCGGTGTTGGCCGAGCACGGTCTCGACGTGTCCGCGTTGCCGGCGACGGTCACCGTGGAACGGCCGCGCAACCCGGAACATGGCGATTACGCCAGCAACCTGGCGCTGCAGCTGGGCAAAAAGGTCGGCGCGAACCCGCGCGAGTTGGCCGGTTGGCTTGCCGAAGCGCTGGCGCAGGCCGACGGCATCGCGTCGGCGGAGATCGCCGGACCGGGCTTTATCAATATGCGTCTCGAGGCGTCGGCGCAGGCCAAGATCGTCGACGACGTCATCGGCGCCGGAACCACCTTTGGCAACTCCGACCTACTGGCCGGACACAAGATCAACCTCGAATTCGTCTCGGCTAACCCCACCGGACCGATTCACATCGGCGGTACCCGCTGGGCCGCCGTCGGCGACGCTCTGGGCCGGCTGCTGTCGACGCAGGGCGCCGAAGTGGTGCGCGAATACTATTTCAACGACCACGGTGCGCAGATCGACCGATTCGCCAGCTCACTGATCGCGGCGGCCAAAGGCGAGCCCACCCCGGAGGGTGGCTACGCGGGCACCTACATCATCGACATCGCCGCGCAGGTACTGCAGAAGGCGCCCGATGCGCTGAGCCTGCCGGGACCCGAGATGCACGAGACCTTCCGCGAAATCGGTGTCGACTTGATGTTCGACCACATCAAAGAGTCATTGCACGAATTCGGCACCGATTTCGACGTCTACACCCACGAAGAGTCGATGCACACCAGCGGCCGTGTCGAGGAGGCCATCGCCCGGCTTCGCGAGACCGGCAACATCTACGAAAAGGACGGCGCAGTCTGGTTGCGCACCAGTGCTTTTGGTGACGACAAAGATCGCGTCGTGGTAAAGAGTGACGGCAAGCCGGCCTACATCGCCGGTGATCTGGCCTACTACCTGGACAAGCGGCAACGCGGTTTCGACTTGTGCATCTACATGCTCGGCGCCGACCACCACGGATATATCGCCCGGCTCGAGGCCGCGGCTGCCGCGTTCGGCGAGGACCCGGCCACCGTCGAGGTCCTGATCGGACAGATGGTCAACCTGGTCCGCGACGGCCAGCCGGTGCGGATGAGCAAGCGGGCGGGCACCGTGATCACGCTCGACGACCTGGTCGAGGCGATCGGCGTCGACGCCGCCCGATACAGCCTTATCCGCTCGTCGGTGGACACCGCGATCGACATCGACCTAGCCCTGTGGTCCTCGGCGTCGAACGAAAACCCGGTCTATTACGTCCAATACGCGCATGCCCGGCTGTCGGCGCTGGCCCGCAATGCCGCTGAACTCGGCCTGATCCCCGACACCGGACATCTCGAGCTGCTCGACCACGACAAAGAGGGCACGCTGCTGCGCACCATCGGCGAATTCCCGCGGATGCTCAAGACAGCGGCGTCCCTGCGGGAACCGCATCGGGTTTGTCGCTACCTGGAAGATCTCGCCGGTGACTACCACCGGTTCTACGACTCCTGCCGGGTGCTGCCCCAGGGCGACGAGCAACCCAACGACCTGAACACCGCGCGGCTGGCACTGTGCCAGGCCACCCGCCAGGTCATCGCCAACGGGCTGTCGATACTCGGCGTCAGCGCTCCGGAGCGAATGTGAACGTGCACCCGGCCGGACCCCGGCACGCCGAAGAGACTCGGCACGCGGCCAATCCGCCGCGGCCGCAGTCCGTCGACGAGTTGCTGCGGCTGGCGTCGAATGTGTGGCCGCGCAATACCATCCGCGATGAAGCCGGCGCGGCCAGCATGGCCGGGGTCGCGGTGACCGATCTCGCCCGGGAATATGGCACCCCGCTGTTCGTCATCGACGAAGACGACTTTCGGGGCCGCTGCAAAGAGATCGCGGCGGCATTCGGCGGCGGCAACAATGTGCACTACGCCGCCAAAGCCTTCCTGTGCACTGAGATAGCGCGCTGGATCGACGAAGAAGGCCTCTGCCTCGACGTCTGCACCGGAGGCGAGTTGGCCGTCGCGCTGCACGCAAACTTTCCGCCGGAACGGATCACGTTGCACGGCAACAACAAATCCGTTGCGGAATTGACCACAGCGGTCAAATCCGGAGTCGGTCACGTCGTCTTGGACTCGATGACCGAAATTGAGCGCCTCGATGCCATTGCCGGCGAAGCGGGCATCGTCCAGGACGTCTTCATCCGCCTCACCGTCGGGGTCGAGGCGCACACCCACGAATTCATCTCCACCGCGCACGAAGACCAGAAGTTCGGGCTGTCGCTCGCCAGCGGCGCGGCAATGGCGGCGGTGCGGCGGGTATTCGCCACCGATCACCTGCGGCTGGTCGGTCTGCACAGCCATATCGGCTCGCAGATCTTCGATGTCGCGGGCTTCGAACTCGCCGCGCATCGCGTCATCGGGCTGCTACACGAGATCGTCGAAGAGTTCGGTGTCGACAAGACGGCACAGATTTCCACTGTCGACCTCGGTGGCGGCCTTGGCATCTCGTACCTTGCCGCCGACGATCCACCGCCGATGGGTGAGTTGGCCGGCAAGCTGAGCGCCATCGTGAGCAACGAGTCGGCGGCCGTCGGACTGCCGACACCGCGGCTGGTGGTCGAGCCCGGACGCGCGATCGCCGGACCGGGCACCATCACGCTGTATGAAGTCGGCACCGTCAAAGACGTCGACGTGAGCGCCACCGCGCACCGGCGTTACGTGAGCGTCGACGGCGGTATGAGCGACAACATCCGCACCGCCCTCTATGACGCGCAGTACGACGCCCGGCTGGTGTCGCGAGTCAGCGATGCGCCCGCTGAGTTAGCCCGAATCGTCGGAAAGCACTGCGAGAGTGGCGATATCGTCGTACGCGACACCTGGGTGCCGGGTGACATACGACCTGGCGATCTGCTTGGCGTCGCGGCAACCGGCGCCTACTGCTATTCGCTGTCGAGTCGCTACAACATGATCGGGCGTCCCGCCGTCGTCGCGGTACGCGCTGGGCGGGCCCGCCTGATCCTGCGCCGGGAGACGGTCGACGATCTGCTGAGTCTGGAAGTGAGGTGAACCGTGCCTGGTGACGAAAAGCCGGTCGGCGTGGCGGTACTCGGGTTTGGCAATGTGGGCAGCGAAGTCGTCCGCATCATCGAGGACAGCGCGGACGATCTCGCGGCCCGCATCGGCGCCCCATTGGTGCTGCGCGGCATCGGGGTGCGTCGCGTCGCCGCCGACCGCGGTGTGCCGATTGGTCTGCTCACCGACGACATCGACGAACTTGTCTCGCGCGACGACGTCGACATCGTCCTCGAACTGATGGGGCCGGTCGAACCGGCGCGCAAAGCGATCCTGGCCGCACTCAAGGGCGGCAAGTCCGTTGTCACGGCGAACAAGGCGTTGTTGTCCACGTCCACCGGCGAATTGGCGCAGGCCGCTGAAAAAGCACATGTCGACCTATATTTCGAGGCGGCAGTCGCGGGCGCCATTCCAGTCATCCGCCCGCTGACTCAGTCGTTGGCCGGCGACACGGTGCTGCGGGTGGCCGGCATCGTCAACGGCACCACCAATTACATCCTTTCGGCGATGGACAGCACCGGTGCTGACTACGACAGTGCCCTCGCCGACGCGAGCGCGCTCGGTTACGCCGAGGCCGATCCCACCGCAGACGTCGAAGGCTACGACGCCGCGGCCAAGGCTGCGATCCTGGCGTCGATTGCCTTTCACACCCGGGTGACGGCCGACGACGTCTATCGCGAAGGGATCACCAAGGTCACACCAGCCGATTTCGAATCGGCCCGCGGCCTGGGCTGCACCATCAAACTGCTGGCGATTTGCGAGCGCATCACCACCGACGAGGGACAGCAACGGGTTTCGGCCCGCGTCTATCCGGCACTGGTGCCGTTGTCGCATCCGCTCGCTACCGTCAGCGGCGCGTTCAACGCCGTGGTGGTCGAGGCCGAGGCCGCGGGACGCCTGATGTTCTACGGCCAGGGGGCCGGCGGCGCGCCTACCGCCTCGGCGGTCACCGGTGACCTGGTGATGGCCGCCCGGAACCGGGTACTGGGCAGCCGCGGACCACGGGAGTCCAAATACGCTCAACTTCCGATCGCGTCAATGGGTTTCATCTCCACTCGCTATTACGTCAGCATGAACGTCGCTGATAAGACCGGCGTATTATCCTCAGTAGCAGCAGAATTCGCCAAGCGTGACGTCAGCATTGCCGAGGTCCGCCAAGAAGGCGTGGTGGACGAGGGCGGACGACGGGTGGGAGCCCGCATCGTGGTGGTTACCCACCATGCCACCGAGGCGGCGCTCTCCGAAACCGTTGAGGCGCTAGCGGATTTGGATGTCGTGCAGAGCGTGACGAGCGTGCTGCGATTGGAAGGGACCAGCCTATGAGCGCCCCGCGTACGGCCATCCATCAACCCTGGCCGGGCGTGATCGCGGCGTACCGCGACCGGTTACCGGTTGGCGACGACTGGACCCCGGTAACGCTGCTCGAGGGTGGTACCCCGCTGATCGCCGCGACCAGGCTCTCCAAACAGACCGGCTGCACGATCCATCTCAAGGTCGAAGGACTCAACCCCACCGGTTCCTTCAAAGACCGGGGCATGACGATGGCCGTCACCGATGCACTCGCTCGCGGGCAACAGGCCGTGCTGTGCGCGTCGACCGGCAACACCTCGGCGTCGGCGGCGGCATACGCTGCCCGCGCCGGCATCACCTGCGCAGTGCTGATACCGGAGGGCAAGATCGCGATGGGGAAGCTCGCGCAGGCGGTTATGCACGGCGCCAAGATCATCCAGATCGACGGCAACTTCGACGACTGCCTGGAACTGGCCCGCAAAATGGCCGCCGACTTCCCGACGATCTCGCTGGTCAATTCGGTCAACCCGGTGCGAATCGAGGGCCAGAAAACGGCGGCATTCGAGATCGTGGACGCGCTGGGCACCGCACCAGACGTGCATGCCCTCCCTGTCGGCAATGCCGGCAATATCACCGCGTACTGGAAGGGGTACACCGAGTACCACGACGCGGGCCTGATCGACAAGCTGCCCCGCATGCTGGGAACGCAGGCCGCGGGCGCAGCGCCCCTGGTCCTTGGCCACCCGGTGAGCCACCCGGAGACCATCGCGACCGCGATCCGCATCGGCGCACCCGCGTCATGGACGTCCGCAGTCGAGGCCCAGCAGCAATCCAAGGGGCGTTTCCTGGCGGCTACCGACGACGAGATCCTGGCGGCATACCACCTGGTGGCTATGGCCGAAGGCGTCTTCGTCGAACCCGCGTCCGCGGCCAGCATCGCGGGCCTGCTCAAGGCCATCGACGACGGGTGGGTGGCTCGCGGCTCTACGGTGGTCTGCACGGTAACCGGCAACGGTCTCAAGGATCCCGATACGGCGCTGAAGGATATGCCGAACGTGTCACCGCTACCGGTCGACCCTGTACTGGTCGTCGAGAAGCTAGGGCTGGTCTAGTGGCGATCGCAGGCGCGGCGGAGCCGGGCGCGGCGGGTCGCCACGCATTGGAACGAGGGGCGAGTCGCAGGCGCGGCGGAGCCGGGCGCGGCGGGTCGCCACGCATTGGAACGAGTGGCGAGCGCAGGCGCGGCGGGGCCGGGTGCGGCGGGTCGTCACGCATTGGAACGAGTGGCGAGTCGCAGGCGCGGCGGAGCCGGGTGCGGCGGGTCGTCACGCATTGGAACGAGTGGCGAGCGCAGGCGCGGCGGGGCCGGGTGCGGCGGGTCGTCACGCATTGGAACGAGTGGCGATGCGCAGGCGCGGCGGGGCCGGGCGCGGCGGGTCGCCACGCATTAATGCAAGTGAAGGTTTGTTGGTGACCCCAACGCTGCCCGCCGGGCTGGTGGCGAGTGCCGTGGTCTCGGCGTCGAGTGCCAACCTCGGCCCGGGTTTTGACAGCATCGGTCTGGCCCTGAGCCTTTACGACGAGATCGTGGTCGAGACAAAAGATTCCGGCTTGGATGTGGTCGTCGAGGGCGAGGGCGCCGGACAGGTACCGCTGGGACCCGATCACCTGGTGGTGCGCGCCATCCAGCACGGGCTGCGCACCGTCGGGGTCAGTGCTCCGGGATTGGTGGTGCGCTGTCGCAACGCCATCCCACATTCCCGCGGTCTGGGGTCCTCTGCGGCTGCTGTGGTCAGTGGCCTGGCTGCGGTTAATGGCCTTGTGGCACAAATAGATTCGACACCGCTGAATGAAGCTCAGCTGATCCAGCTGTGCTCGGAGTTCGAGGGTCATCCCGACAACGCTGCCGCTGCAGTGTTGGGCGGTGCGGTGGTGTCGTGGATCGACCGCAGCGGTGGACAGCCGGCCTACTATGCGGCACCCCTGCGGCTGCACCCCGAGATCCAGTTGTTCCTCGCGATTCCCGAGGAGCGCTCGCTGACCGCGGAGACCCGGGTGCTGCTGCCCGCGCAGGTCAGCCACGAAGACGCGAGGTTCAATGTCAGCCGTGCGGCGTTGCTGGTGCTGGCGTTGACCGAGCGGCCGGATCTGCTGATGGCGGCTACCGAAGACGTGCTCCATCAGCCGCAACGCGCTCCGGCGATGCCGGCTTCGTCGGAATATCTGCGGCTGCTGCGGCGTCATAACATCGCAGCAACGCTTTCTGGGGCGGGACCGGCGGTTATCGCGCTAAGCGCGGATCCGGGTTTGCCGCTGGAAGTGTTGCAGTACGGCTCCGCAAATGGGTTTACCGTGACCAAGATGACCGCCGGCGATGGAGTTCGCTGGAGCCCGGGAGTCACAGTCCCCGGTTGATCGACACACTTGCAGGCGGTTTGCTTGCTTCCAGCAGGGAAGCGGGCTATCCTCGGACCCGTCCAGCAATCGCAGCATCTGCATCTGCAAAAATACTGCCTTGCCGCTAGGACAACTACCAATTCTTCTCGTGGACGAGGTTCGCCGTTTAGCCGCCGACCTGGCGATCATCGTTGCGAAGTCGATGATTTGGCACTCGGCAATTTGGCCGACTGCTCGGTTTTTAGGACCCCCCGCATCAACTTGATCAGCGGGGGAAGAAAGGAAATCCGTGACTGATACGGACCTGATCGCGGCTGGCGAAAGCACTGACGGCACTGCCCCGTCAAATGCCGTGACCACAGACACCCCAGACGTCAAGACCAATGCGTCGGGCGGCTCGCTGTCCACCATGGTGCTGCCCGAGTTGCGCGCGCTGGCTAATCAAGCCGGGGTCAAAGGGACGTCGGGCATGCGCAAAAACGAACTGATCGCTGCGATTCAGGAAAGTAGGGGACAGGCCAACGGCGCCTCCGCCGGTGGCAGCCCGTCATCTGGCGACAGCGGCAATTCCAACGCAGCGGCGGGTACCGAAACCCCGGCCGCGCAAGAAGAACAGAATGATTCATCGGTCGAGGCGCCTCGCCGTGAGCGACGCAGCGCCTCCCGCGACACGGGGTCATCGTCCCGCACTGCCACAGAACAGGAAGGCCAGGGCTCGTCAACCGACGAGGATGACAAGCGCCAAGGCTCCCGACAGGAGACCAGGTCGGACAGAAGTGCACCGAAGTCGGACGAGAGCGGAGCGGACGCCGGTGGCGACCAGAGTGGCGACCAACAAGGCTCGGGCGGCCAGCAGAACCGCGGCGGCTCGAATCAGCAGGACGACGACGGTGACGGCCGTGGGGGCCGGCGTGGACGCCGGTTCCGTGATCGCCGGCGGCGCGGAGAACGGTCGGGCGAAGGGGTGGTGCCGATACCGAACTGCGCGAGGACGACGTCGTCCAGCCGGTAGCCGGCATCCTGGACGTCCTCGACAACTATGCGTTCGTGCGCACCTCGGGTTACCTGGCCGGTCCGCACGACGTCTATGTCTCCATGAACATGGTGCGCAAAAACGGCTTGCGCCGCGGCGACGCGGTGACCGGAGCGGTTCGGGTGCCCAGAGAGGGCGAGCAGCCCAACCAGCGCCAGAAGTTCAACCCGCTGGTACGCCTGGACAGCATCAACGGCGGGTCGATCGAGGACGCCAAGAAGCGGCCCGAGTTCAGCAAACTGACGCCGTTGTACCCCAACCAGAGGCTTCGGCTGGAAACCCAACCCGACCGGCTGACCACCCGGGTCATCGACCTCATCATGCCGATCGGCAAGGGCCAGCGCGCGCTGATCGTCTCGCCGCCGAAGGCCGGTAAGACGACGATCCTGCAGGACATCGCCAACGCGATCGCAAGGAACAACCCGGAATGCCACCTCATGGTCGTGCTCGTTGACGAGCGGCCTGAAGAGGTCACCGACATGCAGCGCTCGGTCAAGGGAGAGGTCATCGCCTCGACGTTCGACAAGCCGCCATCGGACCACACCTCGGTCGCCGAGCTGGCCATCGAGCGGGCCAAGCGCCTCGTCGAGCAGGGCAAGGACGTGGTGGTGTTGCTCGACTCGATCACCCGGCTGGGCCGCGCCTACAACAACTCGTCGCCGGCGTCGGGCCGCATCCTGTCCGGCGGTGTCGACTCGACCGCGTTGTACCCGCCCAAGCGCTTCCTGGGCGCCGCCCGCAACATCGAAGAAGGTGGATCGCTGACCATCATCGCCACCGCGATGGTCGAAACCGGATCCACCGGTGACACGGTCATCTTCGAGGAGTTCAAGGGCACCGGCAACGCCGAGCTCAAGCTGGACCGCAAGATCTCTGAACGCCGGGTCTTCCCCGCGGTCGACGTCAACCCCTCGGGCACCCGCAAGGACGAGCTTTTGCTGTCGTCCGACGAGTTCGCCGTCGTGCACAAGCTGCGCCGCGTGCTGTCGGGTCTGGATTCCCACCAGGCCATCGACCTGCTGATGTCGCAGCTGCGCAAGACGAAGACCAACTACGAATTCCTCGTGCAGGTGTCCAAGACGACACCTGGGAACATGGACAACGACTAGCCCTGACTAGCTTCGACTAGCCTGTTGAGCCGTGGCGGAGACGCTTCAGCAACTGCTTCGTGAGCGCTTGACGCAAGACACGCCGGCCGTGAAGTACGGCGAGCGGGTGTGGACTTGGCGGGAACATCTTGCCGATGCCACGGCCACCGCCGCGGCCCTGATTAGCACCGCTGATCCCGATCGGCCGCTGCACGTCGGCGCGCTGCTGGGTAACACTCCCGAGATGCTGACCGCCATGGCGTCGGCGGCGCTCGGCGGTTATGTGTTGTGCGGAATCAACGACACGCGTCGCGGCGCTGCGCTCGCCAGGGACATCGTGCGCGCCGACTGCCAGATCCTCCTCACCGACCCGACTCGTCGAGAGTTGCTGGACGGCCTCGACCTGCCCGGCGTCCAGGTGTTCGACGTGTCGGGCGAGTCCTGGTCGGCCCTGCTCGCCGGCGCTGGAACGCTGGCCCCGTATCGCGAGGTCACGCCCACCGACACGTTCATGATGATCTTCACCTCGGGGACCAGCGGCGAGCCTAAGGCGGTACAGATAATGCATCTGGTCGTGGTGTTTGCCGGCATATCACTGATCGAGCGGTTCGACCTCGATGCCTGCGACGTCTGCTATCTGTCCATGCCGCTGTTTCACTCCAACGCGCTGCTCGCCGGATGGAGCGTGGCGGTGGGCGCCGGCGCGGCGATGGTCCCCGCGACGTTTTCGGCATCCGGGCTGCTTCCCGATTTGCGTCGCTACGGGGTCACCTACATGAACTACGTGGGCAAACCGCTCGCCTACGTGCTGGCCACGCCCGAGCAACCCGATGACCACGACAACCCGTTGCGCGTCGCGATGGGCAACGAGGCGAGTGAGCGTGACGTCGCTGAGTTCGGTCGCCGTTTCGACTGCACGGTGTGGGACGGTTTCGGTGCCAGCGAGGGCGCGATCATCATCGCCCGGGAAGACGGCTGCCCGCCGGGTTCGCTCGGCAAGGGCTTTCCCGGCGTCGGTATCTATAACCCGGACACCCTCGCCGAGTGTCCCAACGCTGTCTTTGGCGACGATGGCGCCCTGACCAATGCCGACGAGGCGATAGGGGAGTTGGTTAACACAACGGGCGCCGGAATGTTCGCCGGCTACTACAACGATCCGGCAGCCACCGAGGCACGGCTTCGGCACGGGATGTATTGGTCTGGCGACCTGGCCTACCGCGACGCCGACGGGTGGATCTACTTCGCCGGGCGCAGCGGCGACTGGTTGCGCGTCGACGGAGAGAACATGACCACGGCGCCGATCGAGCGGATCCTGCAGCGGTTGACGCCGGTTAGCCAGGTCGCGGTGTACGCGGTACCCGACGAACATGTCGGCGACCAGGTGATGGCCGCGATGGTGTTGCAGGACAACGCCGATCTGACACCGGAGGAGTTCGGTCAATTTCTGGCCGGTCAGCCCGATCTGTCACCCAAAGCTTGGCCTCGGCGTGTCTGGCTCACCGATCGGCTGCCGACCACCGCGACCAACAAGATCCTCAAACGGGAGCTGTCCGCTCGCGGCGTAGCACCCGACGGCGGTGTGCTCTGGACACGCAGCGCGCAAAGTAAGGTCTATGCCCAGCTTGATCGCGGTTAGCCGTCCCCTACCTGCCGGGAATGCGCGCGCGCATCTCGGTGTTTGGGATGATGGCGGTTGACCTGGCATAATCGACGGTCGACCACCCTAGAACCGGCTCAGGTTCAGAGGAGTTCCTGCCCGACCGCTTTGATCGAACACAGCGGTCCCGGGCGGCCAACGATCGAAGAGGACACGATGAAAGCAGACATCCATCCGGCCTACGAGGCGACCACGGTCGTCTGCGGATGCGGCAACACCTTCGAGACCCGCAGCACCAAGCCCGGCGGGCGCATCGTGGTCGAGGTTTGCGCGCAGTGCCACCCGTTCTACACCGGAAAGCAGAAGATCCTGGACAGCGGCGGCCGGGTGGCGCGCTTCGAGAAGCGCTACGGCAAGCGCAAGGTCGCAGCTGACAACGCCGAAGCAACCGACAAATAGCTGCCGCATCGACGCCCGAACTGTGCGTGAACCCGCGCAGGCCGGGCGTCGGTTCGCGTTTGCGGTGGCAGTTTGGCAGTTTGCGCAAGGCGCAAGGGAGGTGAGACATGACGCAGCCGGTGCAAACGATTGACGTGCTGCTCGCCGAACACGCCGACCTTGAGCGTGCGCTGGCGGATCCCGAATTGCACAGCAATCCCGACGCGGCTCGCAAAGCCGGACGCCGGTTCGCCCGCCTGGCCCCGATCGTCGCCACCCACCGCAAGCTGGTGTCTGCGCGCGACGACCTGGAGACCGCACGCGAACTGGCCGTCGACGACGAGTCGTTCGTCGATGAGGTCACGGAATTGGAGGCTCGGGTAGCCGAACTGGACGTCCAACTCACCGACATGCTGACTCCCCGCGACCCGCACGATGCCGACGACATCCTCCTTGAAGTCAAATCCGGTGAGGGTGGCGAAGAGTCGGCGTTATTCGCCGCCGACTTGGCCAGGATGTACATTCGCTACGCCGAGCGGCACGGCTGGACCGTGACCGTGTTGGACGAAACCACTTCGGATCTCGGCGGTTATAAGGACGCGACGCTGGCCATCGGCACTAAAGGCGACGCGGCCGACGGCGTGTGGTCGCGCATGAAGTTCGAGGGCGGGGTGCACCGGGTGCAACGTGTCCCGGTGACCGAATCTCAAGGCCGCGTGCATACTTCTGCGGCCGGAGTACTGGTGTATCCGGAACCCGAGGAGGTCGGCGAGGTACAGATCGACGAGTCCGATCTGCGCATCGACGTCTACCGGTCTTCTGGCAAGGGCGGGCAGGGCGTCAATACCACCGATTCCGCGGTCCGGATCACCCATCTGCCCACCGGGATTGTCGTCACCTGTCAAAACGAACGGTCGCAACTGCAGAACAAGACCCGTGCGTTACAGGTGCTGGCCGCGCGTCTGCAGGTGATGGCCGAGGAACAGGCGCTGGCCGACGCCTCGGCGGACCGGGCCAGCCAGATCCGTACGGTGGACCGCAGCGAGCGCATTCGCACCTACAACTTCCCGGAGAACCGGATCACCGATCACCGAATCGGTTACAAGTCACACAATCTCGATCAGGTTCTGGACGGCGACCTGGACGCCATGTTCGACGCGCTGGCTGCCGCTGACAAGCAGTCCCGGCTACAACACTCATGACTCGCTTGTGGCGCGAGATCGACTCCGCTGCGGCACTACTCGCCGACGCGGGGATCGACTCGGCGCGCTTCGATGCCGAGCAGTTGGCGGCTCACCTGGCCGGCACCGACCGCGGCCGGCTGCCCTTGCTCGAGTCGCCCGGCGACGAGTTCTTCGGGCGTTACCACGACGTGGTCACCGCGCGTTCGCAGCGGATTCCCTTGCAACACCTGATGGGTACGGCGGCGTTCGGGCCGGTAGTGCTGCAGGTCGGACCGGGTGTGTTCATACCGCGTCCGGAGACCGAAGCAATATTGGCGTGGGCCACTGGACAGCGGCTTGGAGCGCGGCCGTTGATAGTCGATGCGTGCACCGGTTCCGGCGCCTTAGCGGTCGCGCTGGCCCAGCACTGGCCGGCAGCCCGAGTTATTGGCATTGACGACTCCGACGCGGCCCTCGACTACGCACGTCGCAACGTCGAGGGCACCGCGGTTGAACTGGTGCGCGCCGACGTCAGCACGCCGGGCTTGCTTGGGGAACTCGACGGGCAGGTCGACATGCTGGTGGCCAACCCGCCCTATGTTCCCGACGATGTTGTGCTGGAACCTGAAGTGGCCCAACATGATCCGTGCCACGCGGTGTTCGGTGGGCCGGACGGGATGGCGGTGGTCGCCACCCTCGTCGACCTGGCCGGGCGCTGGCTGCGTCCGGGTGGTTTGTTCGCCGTCGAGCACCATGACACCGCATCGTCATCAACAATCGAATTGTTGTCGGATACAGGTTATTTCCACGACATCAGTGCGCGGCAGGATTTGGCCGGCCGGCTGAGGTTCGTGACAGCCCGCAGGCAGGAGAGCGCAGCGATGTGGGGGGACGCCCCCACAAGTGGGAGGTACCCCCACCCGCTTGCGGGGGAGAGGAGCGGCGCCAATGACTTCGCGTCGTGACGATGCAGAGCGCAGCGATGTGGGGGCACCTCCCGCTTGCGGGGGAGAGGAGCGGCGCCAATGACTGAGGTGTTCGACTGTGCCGACCGTGACGAGCGCGCCCGCGGAATCGCAGCGGCGATAGGCACACTCAAGGCCGGCCGATTGGTTGTCATGCCAACCGACACCGTCTATGGCATCGGAGCCGACGCCTTCGACAGTGCCGCGGTGGCCGCGTTGCTGTCGGCAAAGGGACGTGGGCGTGATATGCCGGTGGGCGTCCTCGTCGGCTCGTGGCACACCATCGAGGGTCTGGTCTACGCGATGCCCGAGGGTGCCCATGATTTGATCCGCGCATTCTGGCCCGGCGCGCTAAGCCTCGTGGTGACCCAGGCCCCGTCGTTGCAGTGGGATCTCGGTAATGCCCGCGGCACCGTGATGCTGCGAATGCCGTTGCACCCGGTCGCCATTGAGTTGCTACGCGAGGTGGGGCCGATGGCGGTATCGAGCGCCAACATCTCTGGCCATGCGCCCGCGCTTGACGCCGGCGAGGCGCGCAGCCAGCTCGGCGACCTCGTCGAGGTCTATCTCGACGCGGGTCAGTCCGCGCAGCAGGCCGCCTCCACGATCGTCGATTTGACCGGCGACACCGCACGCGTGCTGCGAGCGGGACCGGTGAGCGCCCAGCGGATCGCCGAGGTCCTCGGGGTTGAGCCCGCGAGTTTGACCGCCTAGCCCATGGACTCGTAATCGCTCTCAGGTTGGTGCAGTAGGGTCTCGAGGTGTCCAGCGATGTAGCCAGCCTTGCCGGTGGTTTGCTCGCCCTTTCTGATCGCGGCGCCGGTGTCCCGTTGCGCGAGCTTGCGCTGGTCGGGTTGACGGCAGCAATCATCACCTATTTCGCGACCGGGCCGGTGCGGTTGCTTGCCACCCGGCTGGGGGCGGTCGCCTACCCGCGAGAACGCGACGTGCACGTAACGCCGACCCCGCGTATGGGCGGGCTGGCGATGTTTCTGGGCGTCCTCGCGGCCGTCTTTCTGGCGTCCCAACTCCCGGCCCTGACCCGCGGCTTCGTCTATTCCAGCGGCATGCCCGCGGTGCTGGTGGCGGGCGCTGTGATCATGGCAATCGGGCTGATCGACGACCGTTGGGGTCTCGACGCGCTGACCAAGTTCGCCGGCCAGATCACCGCGGCCAGTGTGCTGGTCACCATGGGTGTTGCCTGGAGCGTGCTGTACATCCCGATTGGTGGTGTCGGCACCATCGTTTTGGACCAGGCCTCGTCGATCCTGCTCACCCTGGCCCTGACCGTGTCGATCGTCAACGCGATGAACTTCGTCGACGGACTCGACGGACTGGCAGCCGGATTGGGACTCATCACGGCCTCGGCGATCTGCATCTTCTCGATTGGCCTGCTCCGTGACCACGGCGGTGACGTGCTGTTCTACCCGCCGGCGCTAATTTCGGTAGTGCTCGCCGGAGCGTGTCTGGGCTTTCTGCCGCACAACTTTCACCGAGCCAAGATTTTCATGGGCGACTCCGGCTCGATGCTGATCGGCTTGATGCTCGCTGCCGCCTCCACGACCGCCGCCGGCCCGATCTCGCAGAACGCTTACGGCGCTCGCGACGTGTTTGCTCTGCTGTCGCCGTTCCTGCTGGTGGTGGCGGTGATGTTCGTCCCGATGCTCGACCTGCTGCTTGCGATCGTCCGCCGCACCCGCGCCGGCCGCAGCGCGTTCAGCCCGGACAAGATGCACCTGCACCATCGGTTGCTGCAGATCGGTCATTCACATCGCCGGGTGGTGCTGCTGATTTACCTCTGGGTGGGCATCGTCGCATTCGGCGCCGCGAGCACGATCTTCTTCAACCCCCGCCATACCGCCGCGGTAATGCTGGGCGCGATTGTTGTCGCCGGCGTTGCGACCGTGATCCCACTGCTGCGCCGTCGCGACGACTTCTACGACGAGGACGTGGACTGACGCCAGACGGGCCTACGACAGGAAGTAGTAGGGGGCTCTACCATATGGTACGGTGCAGCTAGAGCCCCGAAATAAACCTCGCGGGTCGCCGGCCACCCGGCCCTTCGGATGCCAATCCGACCGCGCCGATTCACGACCGACACAGAGAGCTGCCCCATGGGTGTTTCCAGCGCAACGACTGCGATACGCTCTGCGGGCCACCGATCGATCGGTCGGGTGGTACCGGCTCCAACAACCCGGGATTGAGGTGCTGCAGTGACGACACCAGCGCAGGACGCGCCGTTGGTGTTTCCCGCTGTTGCATTCCGTCCGGTTCGCCTCTTTGTCATCAGCGTCATGCTCACCGCACTCGCGACGCTGGCGGCCGGTTTGGCCGGGCGCGTGATGCTTGGTGTGTTCTTTGGTGTCGGACTGCTGCTGGGTTTGCTCAACGCCCTCCTGGTGCGGCGTTCGGTTGATGCGATCACCTCTCAAGAGCACCCGCTGAAAAGGTCGATGGCGCTCAACTCGGCGTCTCGGCTGGCGATCATCACCGTTGTCGGGCTGATCATCGCCTACCTTTTCCGGCCCAACGGATTGGGCGTGATGTTCGGGCTGGCGCTGTTCCAGGTGCTACTGGTGTTTTCGACCGCGATGCCGGTCTGGAAGAAGTTGCGCGAGGGCGAGCCGCCCGAGTCTTCTTCCGCTTCTTCGGCTTCGTCCGGGGGCCGTACGGCAGGATCGGACAGCGGTGTACTCGCGGGTTCGGAAGGGACGGAAGGGAGGAGCACCAGCGATGACTGAACTGATCCTGGCCGACGCCCAAATCGAAGTCGGCGAGCACCAGACCGCCAAGTGGCTGGGACTGACCGTCAACACCGACACGGTGCTGTCCACGGCGATCGCCGCAGCGATCGTGATCGCACTTGCCTTCTACCTGAAATCCAAGGTGACTTCGACGGGCGTGCCGGGTGGGGTGCAGTTGTTCTGGGAGGCGATCACCATCCAGATGCGCAGCCAGGTCGAGGCCGCGATCGGCATGAAGATCGCGCCGTTCGTGCTGCCCCTGGCTGTGACCATCTTCGTCTTCATCCTGATCTCTAACTGGCTCTCGGTCCTGCCGTTGCAATACACAGATTCAAAGGGGCATACCACCGAGGTGCTCAAGTCGGCGGCGGCTGACATCAATTACGTGCTGGCGCTGGCTCTTTTCGTATTCGTCTGCTATCACGCGGCGGGGATCTGGCGCCGCGGCATCATCGGGCACCCGATCCAGGTGCTCAAGGGGCACGTGGTTTTCCTGGCGCCGATCAACCTGGTCGAAGAACTCGCCAAGCCGATCTCGTTGTCCCTCCGGCTTTTCGGCAACATCTTCGCCGGTGGCATCTTGGTGTCCTTGATCGCGCTCTTCCCGCCGTACGTTATGTGGGCACCCAACGCGATTTGGAAATCATTCGACCTGTTCGTCGGAGCTATTCAGGCCTTCATATTCTCCATCCTGACGGTCTTGTACTTCAGCCAGGCGATGGAGCTCGAGGACCATCATGACTAGAACCGCCACGAATTGCCCTGCCCTACGCACTATTACAAGAGCCTGGTAGACCGCTACCGGATAGCCACCAGATAAAGGAGGAGAAGAAATGGGAGATCCCAATCTCATCGGGCTCGGCGCCCTCATCGGCGGCGGACTGATCATGGCCGGCGGCGCCATCGGCGCCGGTATCGGTGACGGCATTGCGGGTAACGCGCTGGTTTCAGGTATTGCCCGGCAGCCCGAGGCGCAAGGACGGCTGTTCACTCCGTTCTTCATCACCGTCGGTTTGGTTGAAGCGGCCTACTTCATCAACCTGGCGTTTATGGCGTTGTTCGTCTTCGCCACTCCGATCACCCCGCAGTAATACGGCGGGTGATGGGTCGTAATGAGTGAAGTGACCCCTACTGTTCTGGCCGCGGGCCAGGCGGCAGCGGAAGGCAACAACTTCCTCGTGCCCAACGGCACGTTCTTCTTCGTGCTGGCCATCTTCCTGGTCGTGCTCGGGGTTATCGGCACGTTCGTCGTGCCGCCGATCCTGAGGGTGTTGCGGGAACGCGACGCCATGGTCGCCAAGACCCACTCCGACAGTAAGAAGGCGGCCGAGCAGTTCGCTGCCGCCCAGGCCGACTACGAAGAGGCGATGAAGGAAGCCCGAGTCCAGGCATCGTCGCTCCGCGACAATGCCCGGTCGCAGGGTCGCAAGGTCGTCGAAGACGCGCGCGCCGGCGCTGAGCAGCAGGTGGCATCCACATTGCAATCGGCCAGTGATCAATTGAAGCGGGAGAGGGACGCCGTGGAACTGGGTTTGCGCGCCAACGTGGGAACCATGTCGGCGACCCTCGCCAGTCGAATCCTCGGTGTCGACGTCACCGCCTCGACTGCGACGAGGTAGCCAAAACCATGTCGACTTTTATCGGACAGCTGGTTGGGTTCGCCGCCATCGTTTTGTTGGTGTGGCGTTATGTGGTGCCGGTCGTGCGGCGCATGATGACTGCCCGGCAAGAAGCGGTGCGGCAACAGTTGAAAGAGTCAGCCGAGGCCGCTCAGCGCCTGACCGAGTCGACTACGGCCCACAGCAAGGCCGTCGAAGCAGCCAAATCGGAGGCGGAGCGCGTCGTCGAAGAGGCCAAGACAGACGCCGGGCGGATTGCGGAGCAAATGCAGGCCCAGGCCGAGGTCGAGGCGGAACGCATCAAAGCTCAGGGGTCCCGCCAGGTCGATCTGCTGCGTGCACAGCTGATCCGTCAGCTTCGTCTGGAGCTTGGCCACGAATCTGTGCGCCAGGCAGGGGAATTGGTAAGCAATTACGTCGCCGACTCGGCGCAGCAGTCGGCCACCGTCGATCGTTTCCTGGACGAGCTCGATGAAATGGCGCCGTCGGCGGCAGATGTCCGGTACCCCCTGGCGGCAAAGATGCGCTCCGCCAGCCGGCGGGCGTTGGCCGGCTTGCTGGATCGTTTCGGCGACGTAGCGCAGGATCTCGACAAGCAAGGTCTGTCCACTCTCGCTGATGATCTGACAGCGGTTGCGAAATTGCTTGACCGCGAGATCGTGGTGACCCGGTATCTCACGGTGCCCGCCGAAGACGCGGCACCCAGGGTCCGGTTGATGGAGCGGCTGGTGTCGGGCCAAGTCGGCGACCCCGCTTTGGATGTGTTGCGGGCGGCGGTTTCCGAACGCTGGTCGGCCAACTCCGATTTGATTGACGCCATCGAACACGTTGCGCGCCAGGCATTGTTGGAACTTGCCGAACGCGAGGGGCAGGTCGACGACGTGGAGGACCAGTTGTTCCGGTTCTCCCGCATCCTCGACGCGCAGCCCCGGCTTGGCATCCTGCTCGGCGACTACGTGGTTCCGTCCGAAAGCCGTCTCCGGTTGCTGCGCAACGTACTCCAAAGCGCGAGCGGCGGCGTCAACCCGATCGCGGCCGCGTTGTTGTCACAGACCGTCGACCTGTTACGGGGTCAACCGGCCGAGCAGGCCGTGTTGACCCTGGCCGAGGTGGCGGTGGCCCGCCGCGGCGAAGTCGTCGCGCAAGTCACTGCGGCCGCCGAGCTCAGCGATGCTCAGCGCGGTCGGCTGACCGACGTGCTGAGTCGCATCTACGGCCACCCGGTGACGGTGCAGATGCAGATCGAACCCGAGTCGCTGGGTGGGCTCTCAATTGCTGTGGGCGACGAGCTGATCGACGGTTCGCTCTCGTCTCGTCTGGCCGCGGCGCAGGCTCAGCTACCCGATTGAACTTCAACTAGTCATCATCCCCAGGTGCAGGACGAACAAGAGGAAGACGAGAAGCCATGGCCGAGTTGACAATCTCCGCTGATGACATTCAAGGCGCCATCGAGGAATACGTAAGCTCCTTCACCGCCGACACCTCCCGCGAAGAGGTCGGCGCGGTCGTGGATGCCGGGGACGGCATCGCGCACGTGGAAGGTTTACCGTCCGCGATGACCCAGGAGCTGCTCGAGTTCCCAGGCGGAATCCTCGGCGTTGCGCTCAACCTTGACGAGCACAGTATCGGCGTGGTGATCCTGGGCGATTTCGAGAAGATCGAACAAGGCCAGCAGGTCAAGCGCACCGGCGAAGTCCTGTCAGTTCCGGTTGGCGACGCGTTTTTGGGGCGCGTCGTCAATCCCCTTGGCCAGCCGATCGACGGCCAGGGCGACATCGAGACCGACGAGCGGCGGGCACTGGAGCTGCAGGCGCCGTCGGTGGTGCAGCGGCAAGGTGTGAAGGAGCCGCTGCAGACCGGGATCAAGGCCATCGACGCGATGACCCCGATCGGTCGCGGCCAGCGTCAGCTCATCATCGGCGACCGTAAGACCGGCAAGACCGCGGTCTGCGTGGACACCATTCTCAATCAGCGCCAGAACTGGGAGTCCGGCGACGAGAAGAAGCAGGTGCGCTGCGTATACGTGGCCATTGGGCAGAAGGGCACCACGATCGCCTCTGTCCGCCGCACGCTGGACGAGGGCGGCGCGATGGACTACACCACTATCGTCGCGGCACCGGCATCGGATTCCGCGGGCTTCAAATGGCTTGCGCCGTATACCGGTTCGGCGATCGCCCAGCACTGGATGTACCAGGGTAAGCATGTGCTGATCGTTTTCGACGACTTGACCAAGCAGGCCGAGGCCTACCGCGCCATCTCGCTGCTGCTGCGCCGTCCGCCCGGCCGCGAAGCCTATCCCGGCGACGTGTTCTATCTGCACTCGCGGCTCCTCGAGCGCTGTGGCAAGCTGTCCGACGACCTCGGTGGCGGGTCGCTGACCGGCTTGCCAATCATCGAGACCAAGGCCAACGACATCTCGGCCTACATCCCGACCAACGTCATCTCGATCACCGACGGGCAGTGCTTCCTGGAAACGGACCTGTTCAACCAGGGTGTGCGCCCGGCCATCAACGTCGGTGTCTCGGTGTCCCGCGTCGGCGGGGCGGCGCAGATCAAGGCGATGAAGGAGGTGGCCGGCTCACTGCGCCTGGACCTGTCGCAGTACCGCGAACTGGAAGCGTTCGCCGCCTTTGCCTCTGACTTGGACGCCACGTCAAAGGCGCAGTTGTCGCGCGGTGAGCGTCTGGTCGAGTTGCTCAAGCAGCCGCAAAACCAGCCCATGCCCGTTGAGGAGCAAGTGGTTTCGATCTTCCTGGGGACCGGCGGTCACCTGGACTCGGTGCCCGTGGAGGACGTCAAGCGGTTCGAAGCCGAGCTCCTGGACCACATGCGGGCCTCCGAGGAAAAGTTCCTCGAAGGGATCCGCTCGAGCCAAAAACTCGGCGAGGAAGAGGAAGAGAAGCTCGCCGAGATCATCAACCACTTCAAGAAGGGCTTCGCGGCCACGGGCGGCGGTTCGGTGGTGCCCGACGAACACGTCGAAGCCTTGGACGAAGACGAGCTCGAAAAGGAGTCAGTGCAGGTCAAGAAAGAAAAGCCCAAGGACAAGAAGGAATCCAAGGACGCCAAGAAGGACAAGAAGTAGCTAGCGATGGCTGCCACACTTCGCGAATTACGCGGCCGGATCCGCTCGGCAGGGTCGATCAAAAAGATCACCAAGGCTCAAGAGCTGATCGCTACGTCGCGCATCGGCAAGGCACAGACCCGGCTGCAATCCGCACGGCCCTACGCATTTCAGATCACCGCGATGCTCACCACCTTGTCCGCCGAAGCCGCTTTGGACCACCCATTACTCGTCGAGCGAGCGGAACCGAGGCGTGCCGGTGTGCTGGTGGTGTCTTCCGACCGCGGTTTGTGCGGCGCATACAACTCCAGCATCTTCCGTCGCTCCGAGGAACTGTTCTCCCTACTGAGGGAGGAAGGAAAGGCGCCGGTTCTGTACACGGTGGGCCGGAAGGCGCTGAACTACTTCAAGTTCCGGAACTGGGACATCACCGAGTCGTGGACGGGCTTCTCCGAGCAACCCAAGTACGAAAACGCCGCCGAGATCGCGTCGACTTTGGTCGATGCATTCATGCACGGTGTCGGCGATAACGAGGATCAGCAGTCCGAGGACGGCCAAGGCGTCGATGAACTGCACATCGTCTACTCGGAGTTCAAGTCGATGATGTCGCAAACGGCGGTGGCCCACCGTATTGCTCCGCTGGTGGTCGAGTATGTCGAGGAAGACCAGGGACTGCACACCCTGTACTCCTTCGAGCCGGATGCGACGACGCTGTTCGACGCGCTGCTGCCCCGATACCTGACCACTCGGGTGTACGCGGCGCTATTGGAATCTGCGGCATCGGAGCTGGCGTCGCGCCAACGTGCGATGAAGTCGGCAACGGACAACGCGGACGACCTCATCAAAGCTCTGACGCTGGAAGCAAACCGCGAGCGGCAGGCCCAGATCACCCAGGAAATCAGCGAAATCGTCGGTGGCGCAAATGCGCTCGCCGACGCCGCCAAGTAGCCCCACAAGGAAGCGAAAAAGATATGAGCGCTACTGCCGAGAAGACCGAAAAGTCGACAAACGGCGACACCAACGGCCGCGTGGTACGGGTGACCGGGCCAGTGGTCGACGTCGAGTTTCCGCGTGGTTCGGTGCCGGAGTTGTTCAACGCGCTACACGCCGAGGTCACGTTCGAAGCGCTGGCGAAAACCCTGACTCTGGAGGTCGCAAACCATCTGGGCGACAACTTGGTGCGTACCATTTCGATGCAGCCCACCGACGGGCTGGTGCGCGGGGTCGAGGTGATCGACACGGGCAAGGCGATCTCCGTGCCGGTCGGTGAGAAGGTCAAGGGCCACGTCTTCAACGCGCTGGGATACTGCCTGGACAAGCCGGGGTACGGAGACGACTTCGAGCGCTGGTCAATTCACCGCAAACCGCCCGCGTTCGAAGACCTGGAGCCTCGCACCGAGATGCTCGAGACCGGCCTGAAGGTCGTCGACCTGCTGACCCCGTACGTGCGCGGCGGCAAGATCGCCCTGTTCGGTGGTGCCGGGGTGGGCAAGACGGTGCTGATCCAGGAGATGATCAACCGTATCGCCCGAAACTTCGGTGGCACTTCGGTTTTCGCCGGCGTAGGGGAGCGTACCCGCGAGGGCAACGACCTGTGGGTCGAGCTCAAGGAAGCCGATGTGCTCAAGGACACTGCGCTGGTATTCGGTCAGATGGACGAGCCGCCCGGCACCCGTATGCGGGTCGCGCTGTCCGCACTGACCATGGCCGAGTGGTTCCGTGATGAGGCGGGCCAGGACGTGCTGCTGTTCATCGACAACATCTTCCGGTTTACCCAGGCCGGTTCGGAGGTGTCGACGCTGCTCGGTCGTATGCCGTCGGCGGTGGGGTACCAGCCCACGCTGGCCGACGAAATGGGTGAGCTGCAGGAGCGCATCACCTCGACGCGTGGCCGGTCTATTACGTCCATGCAGGCGGTCTACGTGCCCGCTGACGACTACACCGACCCGGCGCCGGCGACCACGTTCGCCCACCTGGACGCCACGACCGAACTGTCGCGGTCGGTGTTCTCCAAGGGCATTTTCCCCGCGGTGGACCCGCTGGCGTCGAGCTCGACCATCCTGGACCCCAGCGTCGTCGGTGACGAGCACTACCGGGTGGCACAGGAAGTCATCCGAATCCTGCAGCGTTACAAGGACCTTCAAGACATCATCGCCATCCTCGGTATCGACGAGCTGTCCGAAGAGGACAAGCAATTGGTCAACCGTGCGCGGCGCATTGAGCGGTTCCTCTCACAAAACATGATGGCGGCCGAACAGTTCACCGGCCAGCCCGGTTCGACCGTCCCGGTGAAGGAGACCATCGAGGCATTCGACAAGCTGGCAAAGGGCGACTTCGACCACGTGCCCGAGCAGGCCTTCTTCTTGATCGGTGGACTCGACGACTTGGCCAAGAAGGCCGAGAGCTTTGACGTCAAGCTATAAAGAGCGTCCGGCTCGAAAAAGATACTGAAGGTGGTGTGGCATGGCTGAGTTGAACGTTGAGATCGTCGCCGTCGACCGTGAAATCTGGTCGGGCGAGGCAACGTTCGTTTTCACCCGCACCACCGTCGGCGAAATCGGGATCCTGCCCCGCCATATCCCATTGGTGGCGCAACTGGTCGATGACGCCATGGTGCGTGTCGAACGGGAAGGCGGAGAGGACCTTCGGATTGCGGTGGATGGCGGCTTTTTGACGGTTACCGAAGAGGGCGTCACCGTCCTTGCTGAATCAGCCGAGTTCGAGAAGGACATCGACGAGAGCGCGGCCAAAGAGGATTCCGAGTCCGACGACCCGAAGATCGCCGCCAGGGGTCGCGCCAGATTGCGCGCTGTCGGCGCGATCGACTAACCGCCGATGAGCGCGGCCATGGCCGGCATGGCCGTGCTCGTCGTTGTGTTGGGGGGTGCCGTCCTCGCCCTGAGTTACCGGTTGTGGAAGCTACGTCAGGGTGGAACAGCAGGGATCATGCGGGATATCCCCGCGGTCGGGGGACATGGCTGGCGCCACGGTGTGATCCGCTATCGCGGCGGTGAAGCGGCGTTCTATCGGTTGTCCAGCCTGCGATTATGGCCGGATCGTCGGCTCAGCCGACGAGGCGTGGAGATCATCTCCCGACGCGCACCACGCGGCGATGAGTTCGACATCATGACTGACGAGATCGTCGTACTGGAACTGCGCGACACGACACAGGACCGTAGGTCCGGCTACGAGATCGCGCTTGATCAAGGGGCATTGACCGCGTTCTTGTCGTGGCTGGAGTCCCGTCCGTCGCCGCGCGCACGCGGTCGCAGCGTGTGACCGCCGCGTTCCTTTAGTACCAGGGCTTTACGGTCTGACATCCATATTCTTCGGGGCTGACATCGCGCATGGTTTGGCTGAATTGCCAACGATGGCCGGCGAGGTCTTCCACCGAGCACTCGCGTTCGCCATACTCGCGGTCGGTCGGCGGCTCTATCACCTTGGCGCCGGCTGCCCGGGCACGTTCGAACTGCGCATCCACGTCATCGACCCGCACCTTGAGCTCATGTGTCACGACGCCGGCCGTCGGCGGGTGCCGCTCGCCGTGGACGTCGGCGACGATCATCGCGCCGTCCGCACCGATACCCATTTGCGCACGGTGACTTTCGCCGATTCGAACTCGTTCGGTGAAACCGAACGCCGCGGTGAGCCAGTCCACCGCAGCCCGCACGTCGGGATAGACAAGCACCGGGATGACTGTGGCCGGGGGAATCGACCGATTACGTTTCATGACAAGGAATCTGGGGAACCTTGGGGATCTAGGGGGATCAGGGGAGTCTGGCTAACCGGCGTCGCGGTCTCCGCCGCCGGGTTGCCACAGCACATCATCGCCGCCGTTGGCCACCCGGGACAAGATAAACAACAGATCCGACAAGCGATTCAGATATTTCGCCGGCAGCACGCTGACGCCGCCCGGATGGGCGTCGACCGCGGCCCAGGCCGACCGCTCCGCCCTGCGCACCACCGTGCGGGCGACATGCAGTAGTGCCGACAACGCTGAACCACCTGGCAGCACAAAAGAATTCAATGCAGGTAGCGCCTCGTTAAATCGATCGCACCACGCCTCGAGCCGGTCAATATATGGTTGGCTGATTCGTAGCGGCGGATGCTCGGGATTCTCCACCACCGGGGTGCACAGATCCGCGCCGGCGTCGAACAGGTCGTTCTGGATCTGACGCAGCACCTCCGCAATTCCCGGGTCAGGCTTCCCCAGCGCGATCGCGACGCCCAGCGCGGAGTTGGCCTCGTCGCAATCCGCGTACGACACCAGGCGGGCGTCATTCTTCGAAACCCGCGAAAAATCGCTCAACCCAGTGGTTCCGTCGTCGCCGGTCCGCGTATAGATGCGGGTCAGGTGTACTGCCATAAGGAAACGGTACCGGTCCGGCAAAATGATCGAGACTGACCTGACTGACAAGCCGATACCGCTTTACTAGACTGACGCGGGTGGCTGAGCGTTTCGTGGTGACCGGCGGCAACCGGTTGTCCGGCGGAGTCGCAGTCGGGGGTGCCAAGAACAGCGTCCTCAAGCTCATGGCCGCGACGTTGTTGGCCGAAGGCACCAGCACAATCACCAACTGTCCCGACATCCTCGATGTGCCGCTGATGGCTGAGGTGCTGCGTGGCCTGGGCGCCACCGTCGAACTTGACGGCGACGTCGCCCGGATTACCTCGCCCGATGAACCGAAATACGACGCCGATTTCGCCGCGGTGCGGCAGTTCCGCGCCTCGGTCTGTGTGCTGGGGCCACTGGTCGGCCGGTGCAAGCGGGCCAAGGTTGCGCTGCCGGGCGGTGACGCAATCGGATCACGCCCGCTCGACATGCATCAGGCCGGCCTGCGGCAGCTCGGCGCGCACTGCAATATCGAGCACGGGTGCGTGGTGGCTCACGCAGAAACGTTGCGCGGCGCAGAGATTCAGTTGGAATTTCCATCGGTGGGAGCCACCGAGAACATCCTGATGGCCGCTGTCCTGGCTGAGGGTGTCACCACGATTCACAACGCCGCACGGGAGCCCGACGTGGTCGACCTGTGCACGATGTTGAACCAGATGGGTGCACAGGTCGAAGGCGCGGGTTCGCCGACCATGACGATCACCGGCGTCCCGCGGCTATATCCGACCGAGCACCGGGTGATCGGAGACCGCATCGTGGCCGCGACGTGGGGCATTGCCGCCGCGATAACCCGCGGCGACATAACGGTGACGGGCGTCGACCCGGCGCACCTGCAGGTGGTGCTGCACAAGTTGCACGACGCGGGTGCCACCGTCACCCAGACGGACGACAGTTTCCGGGTGGCCCAGTACGAGCGGCCCAAGGCCGTCAATGTCGCGACGTTGCCGTTCCCTGGCTTTCCCGACCGATCTGCAGCCGATGGCGATCGCTCTGGCATCGATAGCCGACGGCACGTCGATGATCACGGAGAACGTGTTCGAGGCCCGGTTCCGGTTCGTCGAAGAGATGATCCGGCTCGGCGCCGATGCCCGCACCGACGGGCACCATGCCGTCGTCCGGGGTCTTCCACAACTCTCCAGCGCACCGGTCTGGTCGTTCGGACATCCGGGCCGGCGCCGGTTTGGTGCTTGCCGGCCTGGTCGCCGACGGAGATACCGAGGTCCACGACGTCTTCCACATCGATCGCGGCTACCCGTTGTTCGTTGAGAACCTGGCGTTTTTGGGAGCGGAGATCGAGCGCGTAGAGTAGGCCGAAGGTTGACCAATCCACGACGACTTCAAGGTCGTCGGTCACGGGGCGTTGACGCAGCCCATGCGAGCGAGTACAGTGGCAGGGTTGCCTGAATACGGGTGTTGTTTGAGAACTCAATAGTGTGTTTGGTGGTTTTGTTTTTTGTTGTTGTTTTTTTGGCCATATTTGCACGCCCCGTGTGTGGGTACGTGGTTTTTTGATGCCAGTTAATTGGTGTCTTTTTGTTAGGTCAGATTTTCTCTGATTGTGAATTCGCCTCGTTATCGAGGGGTCTTTGTTTGGAGAGTTTGATCCTGGCTCAGGACGAACGCTGGCGGCGTGCTTAACACATGCAAGTCGAACGGAAAGGCCCTTCGGGGTACTCGAGTGGCGAACGGGTGAGTAACACGTGGGTAATCTGCCCTGCACTTCGGGATAAGCCTGGGAAACTGGGTCTAATACCGAATAGGACCTTGGGATGCATGGTCCCGTGGTGGAAAGCTTTTGCGGTGTGGGATGGGCCCGCGGCCTATCAGCTTGTTGGTGGGGTGATGGCCTACCAAGGCGACGACGGGTAGCCGGCCTGAGAGGGTGTCCGGCCACACTGGGACTGAGATACGGCCCAGACTCCTACGGGAGGCAGCAGTGGGGAATATTGCACAATGGGCGCAAGCCTGATGCAGCGACGCCGCGTGGGGGATGACGGCCTTCGGGTTGTAAACCTCTTTCACCATCGACGAAGGTCCGGGGTTTTTCGGATTGACGGTAGGTGGAGAAGAAGCACCGGCCAACTACGTGCCAGCAGCCGCGGTAATACGTAGGGTGCGAGCGTTGTCCGGAATTACTGGGCGTAAAGAGCTCGTAGGTGGTTTGTCGCGTTGTCCGTGAAATTCCCTGGCTTAACTGGGGGCGTGCGGGCGATACGGGCAGACTGGAGTACTGCAGGGGAGACTGGAATTCCTGGTGTAGCGGTGGAATGCGCAGATATCAGGAGGAACACCGGTGGCGAAGGCGGGTCTCTGGGCAGTAACTGACGCTGAGGAGCGAAAGCGTGGGGAGCGAACAGGATTAGATACCCTGGTAGTCCACGCCGTAAACGGTGGGTACTAGGTGTGGGTTTCCTTCCTTGGGATCCGTGCCGTAGCTAACGCATTAAGTACCCCGCCTGGGGAGTACGGCCGCAAGGCTAAAACTCAAAGGAATTGACGGGGGCCCGCACAAGCGGCGGAGCATGTGGATTAATTCGATGCAACGCGAAGAACCTTACCTGGGTTTGACATGCACAGGACGCCGGCAGAGATGTCGGTTCCCTTGTGGCCTGTGTGCAGGTGGTGCATGGCTGTCGTCAGCTCGTGTCGTGAGATGTTGGGTTAAGTCCCGCAACGAGCGCAACCCTTGTTTCATGTTGCCAGCGCGTTATGGCGGGGACTCGTGAGAGACTGCCGGGGTCAACTCGGAGGAAGGTGGGGATGACGTCAAGTCATCATGCCCCTTATGTCCAGGGCTTCACACATGCTACAATGGCCGGTACAAAGGGCTGCGATGCCGTGAGGCTTAGCGAATCCTTTAAAGCCGGTCTCAGTTCGGATCGGGGTCTGCAACTCGACCCCGTGAAGTCGGAGTCGCTAGTAATCGCAGATCAGCAACGCTGCGGTGAATACGTTCCCGGGCCTTGTACACACCGCCCGTCACGTCATGAAAGTCGGTAACACCCGAAGCCAGTGGCCTAACCCTTTGGGAGGGAGCTGTCGAAGGTGGGATCGGCGATTGGGACGAAGTCGTAACAAGGTAGCCGTACCGGAAGGTGCGGCTGGATCACCTCCTTTCTAAGGAGCACCACGAAAAACACTCCAATTGGTGGGGTGTAAGCCGTGAGGGGTTCTCGTCTGTAGTGGACGAGGCCGGGTGCGCAACAGCAAACGAAAAGCCAGACACACTATTGGGTCCTGAGGCAACACCCTTTCGGGATGTTGTCCCACCATCTTGGTGGTGGGGTGTGGTGTTTGAGAACTGGATAGTGGTTGCGAGCATCTATTGGATGCGTTGCCCTCCGAAGATCGGAGCGGTGGCGTATTCATAAATGTGTAATTTTTATTCTTTGGTTTTTGTGTGTAAGTAAGTGAATAAGGGCGCATGGTGGATGCCTTGGCATCGAGAGCCGATGAAGGACGTGGGAGGCTGCGATATGCCTCGGGGAGCTGTCAACCGAGCGTTGATCCGAGGATTTCCGAATGGGGAAACCCAGCACGAGTTATGTCGTGTTACCCGCATCTGAATATATAGGGTGCGGGGGGGAACGCGGGGAAGTGAAACATCTCAGTACCCGTAGGAGAAGAAAACAATTGTGATTCCGCTAGTAGTGGCGAGCGAACGCGGAACATGGCTAAACCGCACGCATGGGTAACCGGGTAGGGGTTGTGTGTGCGGGGTTGTGGGATTGATACGTCTCAGCTCTACCTGGCTGAGGGGTAGTCAGAAAGTGTCGTGGTTAGCGGAAGTGGCCTGGGATGGTCTGCCGTAGACGGTGAGAGCCCGGTACGCGAAAACCCGACACCTGCCTTGTATCAATTCCCGAGTAGCAGCGGGCCCGTGAAATCTGCTGTGAATCTGCCGGGACCACCCGGTAAGCCTAAATACTTCTCGATGACCGATAGCGGATTAGTACCGTGAGGGAATGGTGAAAAGTACCCCGGGAGGGGAGTGAAAGAGTACCTGAAACCGTGTGCCTACAATCCGTCAGAGCCTCCTCGTGGGGTGATGGCGTGCCTTTTGAAGAATGAGCCTGCGAGTCAGGGACATGTCGCGAGGTTAACCCGTTGTGGGGTAGCCGCAGCGAAAGCGAGTCTGAATAGGGCGTATCCCCGTAAGGGGTGTAGTGGCGTGTTCTGGACCCGAAGCGGAGTGATCTACCCATGGCCAGGGTGAAGCGCGGGTAAGACCGCGTGGAGGCCCGAACCCACTTAGGTTGAAGACTGAGGGGATGAGTTGTGGGTAGGGGTGAAAGGCCAATCAAACTCCGTGATAGCTGGTTCTCCCCGAAATGCATTTAGGTGCAGCGTTACGTGTTTCACCACGGAGGTAGAGCTACTGGATGGCCAATGGGCCCTATCAGGTTACTGACGTCAGCCAAACTCCGAATGCCGTGGTGTATAGCGTGGCAGTGAGACGGCGGGGATAAGCTCCGTACGTCGAAAGGGAAACAGCCCAGATCGCCGGCTAAGGCCCCTAAGCGTGTGCTAAGTGGGAAAGGATGTGCAGTCGCAAAGACAACCAGGAGGTTGGCTTAGAAGCAGCCACCCTTGAAAGAGTGCGTAATAGCTCACTGGTCAAGTGATTGTGCGCCGATAATGTAGCGGGGCTCAAGCACACCGCCGAAGCCGCGGCAACCGAAAGGTTGGGTAGGGGAGCGTCCCTCACGCAGCGAAGCCATTGGGTGACCGGTGGTGGAGTGTGGGGGAGTGAGAATGCAGGCATGAGTAGCGATAAGGCAAGTGAGAACCTTGCCCGCCGTAAGACCAAGGGTTCCTGGGCCAGGCCAGTCCGCCCAGGGTGAGTCGGGACCTAAGGCGAGGCCGACAGGCGTAGTCGATGGACAACGGGTTGATATTCCCGTACCCGTGTGTGGGCGTCCCTGACGAATCAGCGGTACTAACCACCCAAAACCGGATCGACCATTCCCCTTCGGGGGCATGGAGGTTCGGGGCTGCGTGGGAACTTCGTTGGTAGTAGTCAAGCGAAGGGGTGACGCAGGAAGGTAGCCGTACCAGTAAGTGGTAACACTGGGGTAAGCCTGTAGGGAGAGCGATAGGCAAATCCGTCGCTCATTAATCCTGAGAGGTGATGCATAGCCGATTGAGGCGAATTCGGTGATCCTCTGCTGCCAAGAAAAGCCTCTAGCGAGCACACACATGGCCCGTACCCCAAACCGACACAGGTGGTCAGGTAGAGCATACCAAGGCGTACGAGATAACTATGGTTAAGGAACTCGGCAAAATGCCCCCGTAACTTCGGGAGAAGGGGGACCGGAATACCGTGAACACCCTGCGGTGGGAGCGGGATTCGGTCGCAGAAACCAGTGAGAAGCGACTGTTTACTAAAAACACAGGTCCGTGCGAAGTCGCAAGACGATGTATACGGACTGACGCCTGCCCGGTGCTGGAAGGTTAAGAGGACCCGTTAACTCGCAAGGGTGAAGCGGAGAATTTAAGCCCCAGTAAACGGCGGTGGTAACTATAACCATCCTAAGGTAGCGAAATTCCTTGTCGGGTAAGTTCCGACCTGCACGAATGGCGTAACGACTTCTCAACTGTCTCAACCATAGACTCGGCGAAATTGCACTACGAGTAAAGATGCTCGTTACGCGCGGCAGGACGAAAAGACCCCGGGACCTTTACTACAACTTGGTATTGGTGTTCGGTACGGTTTGTGTAGGATAGGTGGGAGACTGTGAAACCTTGACGCTAGTTGGGGTGGAGTCGTTGTTGAAATACCACTCTGATCGTATTGGATACCTAACGTCGAACCGTATATCCGGTTCACGGACAGTGCCTGGCGGGTAGTTTAACTGGGGCGGTTGCCTCCTAAAATGTAACGGAGGCGCCCAAAGGTTCCCTCAACCTGGACGGCAATCAGGTGTTGAGTGTAAATGCACAAGGGAGCTTGACTGCGAGACCTACACGTCAAGCAGGGACGAAAGTCGGGATTAGTGATCCGGCACCCCCGAGTGGAAGGGGTGTCGCTCAACGGATAAAAGGTACCCCGGGGATAACAGGCTGATCTTCCCCAAGAGTCCATATCGACGGGATGGTTTGGCACCTCGATGTCGGCTCGTCGCATCCTGGGGCTGGAGCAGGTCCCAAGGGTTGGGCTGTTCGCCCATTAAAGCGGCACGCGAGCTGGGTTTAGAACGTCGTGAGACAGTTCGGTCTCTATCCGCCGCGCGCGTCAGAAGCTTGAGGAAACCTGTCCCTAGTACGAGAGGACCGGGACGGACGAACCTCTAGTGCACCAGTTGTCCCACCAGGGGCACCGCTGGATAGCTACGTTCGGACAGGATAACCGCTGAAAGCATCTAAGCGGGAAACCTTCTCCAAGATCAGGCTTCTTACCCTTTTAGAGGGATAAGGCCCCCCGCAGAACACGGGATTGATAGGCCAGACCTGGAAGCTCAGCAATGGGTGCAGGGAACTGGCACTAACCGGCCGAAAACTTACCAA
>CAWGCI010000016.1:0-117812 GCA_963820985.1 uncultured Actinomycetota bacterium
AGATCACTACCTGGATGAACGGACAGGGGAGTGCAGCCCGGCGCGGAGGCACATCAGCGCTGACCAGCATAAACGCAACCCCGCGCAAGATTCGCGCAACAAGGGTTCGGCGTGACACCGAGAAGACAGGCCACGCCGCCGAACTCGACCGACTCGGATAGCCTTAGTCCGCTGGTCGGAAGGAAAACGAATGTCCCTCCCTGTAACGCATCGTGGAATCATCGTCGGCGTCGACGGGTCGTCAGTATCAAAGCTCGCCGTTGACTGGGCGGCACGCGAGGCGGCGATGCGCAACATTGCCCTCACCATGGTCAACGTCCAAGACCCGCCGATGCTGCTGACAAACCCAACGCCCTTCACGTTTGGGGGTGGTATGTCGATGGCGCCCGGGTACCGGGAATGGCAGCAGGATGCGGGACGCGAGATCCTCAATGACGCGTTCAAGACCGTCAGGGACGCCACCAAGGGCAGCCCGATCGAGGTCACCAGTGAGATGGTCAACGGCCCGGCGGTACGCACGCTGGTCGACTTGTCGAAGGAGGCTGCGCTGGTCGTGGTCGGCAGCCGGGGACGTGGTGCGCTGGCCCGTGTGCTGCTCGGCTCGGTGAGCACCGGCCTGGTGCACCATGCGCACTGCCCGGTGGCGGTCATCCATGACCAGGACCCGCTGATGGCGCACCCGTCGAAGGCGCCGGTGGTGGTCGGCATCGACGGTTCGCCCGCGTCGGAACTGGCCACCTCGATCGCCTTCGACGAAGCATCGTGGCGCGGGGCGGAGCTGGTGGCCGTGCACGCCTGGAGCGACACCGAGGTGTTCGAGTTCCCCGGCGTCGACCGGTCAACGATGCAGGCGCTGGGCGAGGAGACCCTCAGTGAGCGGCTGGCGGGCTGGCAGAAGCGCTACCCCGACGTCGCGGTGCGCCGCGTCGTCGTCGCCGACCGACCGGCACAGGAGCTCGTCGAGCAGTCCAAGTCCGCGCAGCTGGTCGTCGTCGGCAGCCACGGCCGGGGAGGATTCACCGGGATGCTGCTGGGTTCGGTCAGCACCGCGGTGGCCCAGTCCGCCCAGGTGCCTACGATCGTCGCCCGTCGGCCCTAAAGGCGGAGGCCATTTTTGGCCGCATGATCCGAGCAGCAGTGCTAAGGCAAGATCGCACGAGTTATCGCACTGGTTGCCAGCTCATCGCGGGACAGTGTCGCCAGCGGAAGATCGCCCAACGACTCATTGATGTCGTTGTTTAGATATGACCGGTAGTCGTAGAGCGTCGATTTTCGCAGCCCGGTCAGGTGGCTGATGTGGTGCTCAATCCATTCGCGAACCGTGATGGCCGAGAAGTCGGGATCGCTACCAACGGCCTCCATGGCCTTGGCGGCCCCGAACTTCTCGACCAACTTCTGAAACTTGGTTGCCGAAGCGAGGTCCTCGAACGAGGTCGAAGACTGCTTGCCATTCAGCCTGTAGAGCACCTGCACGTAGGTGCTGCCATCCCTGCGAGTGCCACGGCGAAGCGACGCCATGGTTTCAGCCTAGACGACGAATGTTGATGAAGTGTTGATGAAAAAGAAAACTGGCCAGACCTTAAAGGCTCTGACCAGCTAGTTTCTAGTGGAGCTGCCGGGAATCGAACCCGGGTCCTACGGCATTCCCTCAAGGCTTCTCCGTGCGCAGTTCGCTATGCCTCTGCTCGGATCTCCCGGTCACGCGAACTAGCCAGGATGACGATCCCAGTCGCTGTTAGTGTCCCGATAAGTCCCGCGACCGAACTAATCGGTTGATCCCTCTAGCTGATGCCAGGGTCCGGGTCGAGGGCTTTCCCGGTCTGACAGACTAGCTGTCGCTTAGGCAGCGAGAGCGTAGTCGCGCTGTACTGAAACGGCGCTTAATTGGTTGCAACGACGCTTACGGTGGTCTCTTGCCTGCACCGGCACGCTTCCCTTGATTCGATGCGCGAAGTCGAAACCTTTCAGCCCCTCGCACCCCTGCCGAATTTCGGCAGGACAATCTATGGTACGCCGAAACTAACGGCCGGCAACGCAATAAAGTTCCCGGTCAGATCACGAAGTTGAGGCGCTCGACGATGTGGGCGCCCAGCTCCTTGTCCCCATCAAGCTCGACGTCCTGCGAGCGCGCGGGGCACATCGGGCGCCCGCCGGCGAGCCTGGTGAACTGCAGGCCGTCGAGCCGGATCGTCGCCGTCGGCTCGTGACCGCCGAAGTCGTCGACCACCTGGGCGCGTCCGTCCACGCTGACGCGGATGCTGCGTGCCAGCGGACCGGTCAGGTCGAACTGGACGCGTGAACCCTCGGGCGCCTGGGCGAGTTTGCCGACCACGAATCCCATGGTGGCCGCGATCTCGTCGAGGGACAGTTGCGACGCGGTCCCGGTGAGCTCGTCGTCGGTCGACGGTCGCTGCAACGCCATCCGGATGTCTTGCTCGTGCATCCAGCAGTCGAAGACCCGTATTCGCATGAACCGCCCATAACTGTCCATGCCCGCCGGCGTCGGTGTCGTCGCGTTCCAGTCGTCGTCGGACATCGCCGGCAGGACCTCGCGGCGCTTGCCGGTCACCGCGCGGTAGCGCTCCAGAACGCTAGGGCCCGGATCCGCGCTGAGCTCACGCACCCAGCACTCGTTCATCGCCCCGATGTCGTTGCGCACGTGCTCGAGGGACTTGACGTCGATGTCTGGTTGCGGCGCTTCGATGCCCTGCAGGAATGACTCGGTCCCGATGATGTGAGACACGACGGCACGCACGCACCACCCCGGCAGCGGCGTCATCGCCTGCCAACCGCTCTCGGGCAGCCCTTCCAGCTGCGCGTCGATGGAGTCCCACACGGCGAAGAGGCCAAGCAACACGTTGGACTTGTCGACTGTGGTGATTGAACGGGTCGCCATGGTCGGATAGTAGGCCGGTCAGCGCCCGAGATAGAGACCGACCCGGAAAAGGGCCGCGCGGGTGTCAGCCCGCGGCGATCATCGCGACAGACCCCATCGCCATCGCCATGCCGAGCCCTTGCCAGCGCGTCACCCGTTCCCGCAACACCGCCATCGCCAGCACGACGGTTGCCGCCGGATACAGGGAAATCATGATGCTGGCCAACGAGAGCAACCACGACTGCAGCGCGATGAGTTGGGTCACGAGCGCGCAAGTGTCCAGGAGCGCAATGGCCAGCGCAAGCCTCAGCGACTTGCCGCGCGGGAGCCGCAGGTTGCCCTTCGTGGCCGCGAGAGCAGTGATCACCACAGTCGCTGACAGGCGCGCGAACACCAGCGGCCAGAGCTTGCATTCGTGGGGCGCCTGGTGCAGGAACACCAGGTCCAGCCCGAACGCGGATCCCGCCAGGATCGCGAGCCAGGCCACCTTGGGGGTGAACCGATAAGGGTTCGCCCCGTCGGCTTCCCCTTCCCCGGCCTCGCGGCTGACCAGCAGCACCGCAACGATTGCCAGCACGACGCCCATCGAGGCCGCTTGGCCCGGTCGCTCCCCCAGTGCGATGCCGACCGCCACGGGTACGGCGGCATTGAGCACGCCCGCCAACGGCGCTACCACCGAGATCGGGCCGGAGCCCAGCGCCGCGTAGAACGCCCACATGCCGAACGCCTGGCCGATGCCGTACATGCAGCCCCAAAAGACCGCACCCTCGTGGATCGGTCCGCCGGCGAACAGGGCCAGCACACCGAGCAACACCGCCTCGACCGGGTAGGCCGCCAGCATCACGCGCAGCGCGGCTATCCGTCGCGCTGCCACGCCGCCCACAAAATCGCTGACGCCGTACGAAACAGCTGACAGCTGTGCGTAAGCGGCCCCGATCAGTTAATCCATACCTTTCGCTCGGCGACCCAGCTCCCGAACAACTTCACGCTGGGCGTCGCGGCGTGCCATGTCCTGGCGTTTGTCATACGCTCGCTTGCCTCGTGCCAGCGCGAGCTCAACCTTGACCTTGCCCTCCGAGAAATACAGAGACAACGGCACCAAGGCGAGGTTACCATCCCGGATCTTGCCGATCAGCGTGTCGATCTGGCTGCGGTGTAGCAACAACTTTCGATTGCGGCGAGGATCGTGGTTCGTCCAGCTGCCATGCTGGTACTCGGGAATGTGCAAGTTGCGCAACCAAATTTCGCCATCGTCGACGGTGGCGAAGGCATCGACCAACGACGCGTGACCCTCGCGCAAGCTCTTGACCTCGGTGCCCAGCAACGCCACGCCGGCCTCGTACTGCTCCAAGATCGAATAGTTATGGCGCGCTTTGCGATTACTGGCGATGATCTGTTTGCCCCCATGAGCCTTCGCGCGAGATGTCTTGTTGGCCACAGCTATCGCCGTACGTATATGCGCACTGTTGCATAGGCCGTGAGCCCAGCCATCGCCAGGCCCAACAGCAGCAAGATCGGCAAGACGTAGAAGAAGATGTCGCCGTAGTCGACCGGCACTATCAAGTTGGCTTGAGAGAACTGGTGCAAGACATTGTCCAGGAACAACAGCCGGACCAACACCAAGCCAATGACGGCGATCACGACGCCGGCCGTCGCGGCCACCATCGCCTCCAGCAGGAACGGCACCTGGGTGTACCACCGGCTGGCGCCGACCAGTCGCATGATGTTGATCTCGGTACGCCGGGTATAGGCGGCGACCTGGACCATGTTGGCGATCAGCAAGATTGCCCCAATGGCCTGCACCACAGCGACGGCGAACGCGACATTGCTCAAGCCGTTCAGTACGGCGAACAGCCGGTCGATCAGTTCCTTTTGGTTCAGCACCGAGAGCACTCCGGGCTGGCCCTGCATCGCAGCGTCAAACTCCTTGTGCTGCTCCGGGTTTGCCAGCTTCACGATGAACGACGCAGGGAAGGAATCCTTTCCGGCAACGTCCTTGTACTGCGGAAACTTACGGATCGCGTCGTTGTAGGCGTCGTCCCGGTTGAGGAAACGCACCGCTTTGACGTCTTCGCGTCCTTCGATCTTCGACCGCAGCGCTTTGCACGGGTTGGCGCTGCAGGTCGGATCGTTCGCGGAGATGTCATCGGTGAGGAAAACCTGCGTCTCGACGCGGTCGAGGTAGATTTCCCGCGAGTTGTCGGCCATCCGGATTACCAGCAGACCGCCGCCGAACAGGCCGAGCGAGATCGCGGTCGTCAGGATCATCGCGACGGTCATGGTGACATTGCGACGCAGGCCGGTCAGGACCTCGTTGAGTAGGAAACCGAAGCGCACTTAGCGGTCCATTCCGTAGACGCCGCGCTGTTCGTCGCGAACCAGCCTGCCCAACGAGAGCTCGACAACGCGCTGGCGCATCGCGTCGACGATGTGGTGGTCATGGGTGGCCATCAGCACCGTTGTCCCGGTGCGGTTGATCCGCTCCAACAGGTCCATGATGTCCTTGCTGGTGTCCGGGTCGAGATTGCCGGTGGGCTCGTCGGCCAGCAGCACCAGCGGCCGGTTGACGTACGCCCGGGCGATCGCGACCCGCTGCTGCTCACCACCGGACAGCTCGTGCGGCAGCCGGTTGGCCTTGCCGGACAGGCCGACCGTCTCGAGCACGTCGGGCACCACCCGGTTGATCGCGTCTCGGCGTTTGCCGATGACTTCCAGCGCGAAAGCGACATTCTCGAACACGGTCTTTTGCTGCAGGAGCCGAAAATCCTGGAAGACGCAGCCGATCACCTGGCGCAACTTCGGGACCTGGCGACCAGGCAATTTGTTGACATGGAACTTCGAGAGCCGAATGTCGCCGGCGGTCGGCGTGTCCTCCCCCAACAGCAGCCGCATGAACGTCGATTTGCCCGAACCCGACGGGCCGATCAAGAAAACGAATTCACCCTTGTCGATTTTGACGTTGACGTCGTCCAACGCCGGACGTGCCGACGCTTTGTACTTTTTGCTGACATGGTCCAGGGTGATCATCACGGCACGCCAGTTTAGCCGTGAATTTCGCTGGCACGCGACGATCAACTCGCCGGTGGCACCGGCGTGGGCACCGGGCCCGGTCCCGGCGGGGGTGAAGGAGTCGGGGTCGTGCTGGGGGTGCAGAAGGGCGGTATGCACGGCAGCGTCGGCAGGACGAACGGCGGCGGTGTGGTCATGGTGGTAACCGGCGGCGTCGTCGTCGTAGACGTGGGTGTCGGCGTGGGTGTGTACGTGTCGGCGGGCGGCTGCTGTACCCGGCTGCGCGGCACCCAGGTGTAGTTCGGGTCCGGCACGAACCCCGGCGGCACCACCTGCGTGCCCGGGGGGCCGTCGTGAGCCGGCGGCTGTCGGCTTGTAGGTGTCGTAGGTCCACCAAACCGCCAGGAACACCACGATCAAGACCATGGTGGAGGTGCGGACCCGGCCGCCCAACATGCGGCGCGGCCAGCTCCGATCCGCCTCGTCGCTGCGCTTCTCGAGGATGCTCAGCGTGAACTTCACCGGTGATGCACCGCATCCTGGGTTGTTTCGCCGCTCTTGTCCTCGGCGGCTCTCGGCGCGCGGAGGCGGCGGGATCGTCGACGACGGCGACCGTCGCGTCGGCCGTGGTGAAGATGCCGGCGCGCTCGAGTCCTCGGATCACGATCACCCGCAACTGCCGGCCCACCTCGAACTGCTTGCCGGGCAGCGTGCGGGCCACCACGCGCAGGGTGACGGTGTCGACTGCGATGCTTTCGATCCCCATCATCGTGGGCGCGTCGAGAAGCAACGCCCCCAGCACCGGATTGTCGAGCGCGTGTTCGCACTCCTGGTGCAACACCTCGTTGACCCGGTTGAGGTCAGCGCTCGTCGACACCGGAATGTCGATCACCGCGCGTGCCCAATCCTTGGACAGGTTGACCGTCTTGACGATCTGGCCGTTGGGGATCGTGAACAACTCGCCCTCCGAGGACCGCAGCCTGGTCACCCGCAACGTCACGTCCTCGACGGTGCCGCGCGCCTCGGCGGCGATCCCCGTCACGGTCAACGAGACCAGGTCACCGAAGCCGTACTGCTTCTCGACGATGATGAAAAATCCCGAGAGCAGATCCTTGACCAGTTGCTGAGCACCGAAGCCCAGCGCCGCACCGAGCACAGTGGCCGGCGCGATGAGTCCGCCCACGGAGAACTGCAGCACGGCGCCGATCTGAACCATCACCCAGATGGCGATGATGACGATCGACACCCACTGGATCACCGACGCCACGGCCTGCCGGTGCTTGGTCGCCTCCGAGCGCACCAAGGCGTCGCTTTCGGCGAACCCTTCGTCGAGCTGCCGGGTCACCCGCTGGGCCACCCAGGTGACGAACCGAACCGCCAGCACCGCCGCGATCAGCAGCATGACGATCCGCAGACCCCGGGTGATGACCCATTCACCTATTTCGCCGCGCCAGAAATCATGCCAACGCTGCGCCGCTGAGGCGAGATTGCAAGAAGAGTTGTGTTAGTCGTCATCTTTTCGGTTGCGCCACCGGATCCCCGCTTCCAGGAACCCGTCGATGTCTCCGTCCAGGACGGCGGCCGGATTGCCCACCTCGTACTCGGTTCGCAGATCTTTGACCATCTGATACGGGTGTAGTACGTAGGAGCGCATCTGGTTGCCCCACGAGCTGCCGCCTTCGCCTTTCAAGGCGTCCAGCTCAGCGCGTTCTTCTAAACGCTTGCGCTCCAACAACTTTGCTTGGAGCACCCGCATTGCCGAAACTTTGTTCTGCAACTGCGACTTTTCGTTCTGACAAGTCACGACGATACCCGTCGGGATGTGGGTTAGACGAACCGCGGAGTCGGTGGTGTTCACCGACTGGCCGCCCGGCCCGCTGGAACGATAGACGTCCACGCGCACATCGCCTTCCGGGATGTCGATGTGATCGGTGGTCTCCACCACCGGAAGCACCTCGACTTCGGCAAACGACGTCTGCCGCCGGCTCTGGTTGTCGAACGGGCTGATCCGCACCAGCCGATGGGTGCCCTGTTCGACGGACAGCGTGCCGTAGGCAAACGGCGCGTGCACGGCGAACGTGGCGCTTTTGATCCCGGCTTCTTCGGCATAGGAGGTGTCGAACACCTCGACGCGGTACTTGTGCTGCTCGGCCCATCGGATGTACATCCGCATCAGCATCTCGGCCCAGTCGGCGGCGTCCACCCCGCCGGCGCCGGAACGGATGGTGACCAGCGCCTCGCGCTCGTCGTACTCGCCCGACAGCAGGGTGCGCACCTCGGCGGCTTCGATGTCGGCGCGCAACGCCTTGAGCTCGGCGTCGGCCTCCGCATGCGCTTCAATGCCGCTGGGGGCGCCTTCACCCTCCTCGGCCGCAAGCTCATAGAGCACCGGCAGGTCGGTGACGCGCTGACGCAACTCCTCGATCCGGCGCAGCTCGCCTTGGGTGTGGGATAACTCACTGGTCACCCGTTGCGCGTTGGCCTGGTCGTCCCACAGTTGCGGATCGGACGCCTCCTGCTCCAGCGTCTCGATGCGGCTACGCAGACCGTCGACGTCGAGCACCCGCTCCACCGTGGTCAGGGCGGAGTCAAGTGCGGCGATGTCGGCTTGACGGTCAGGTTCCACAGGCGACAAGGTTACCGGCAAGTCACCGGCACCAACGTTTAGCATCAGAAGACCATCAGTGCACCGCGCGACTGCGACGCCCAGCCCTTCTTCGCCCCCTCGCGCCGCAGCCGGGCACGAAACAGAAGGCTGGAGTATGCGTCCATATCATGTCGCCGTCGTCGGCTCCGGGCCGTCGGGATTCTTCGCCGCGGCATCTCTGCTCAATGCGGCTGAGATAGTTCGAAGTGGCGGTCGACATGTTGGAAATGCTGCCGACACCGTGGGGCCTGGTTCGCTCCGGCGTCGCTCCCGATCACCCCAAGATCAAGTCGATCAGCAAACAGTTCGAAAAGACCGCCGAGCACCCCTGCTTCCGCTTCTTCGGCAACGTGACCGTCGGCGAACACGTAGCGCCCGCCGAACTCGCCGAGCGCTACGACGCCGTGATTTACGCGATCGGGGCGCAGTCTGACCGCGCGCTGAACATTCCCGGTGAGGAACTGCCGGGCAGCGTGGCCGCGGTCGATTTCGTGGGCTGGTACAACGCGCATCCCAACTTCGAGCAAATGTCACCCGACCTGTCGGGCCGTCGCGCAGTTGTAATTGGCAACGGCAACGTCGCCCTCGACGTCGCGCGCATCCTGATTACCGACCCCGGCGTGCTGGCGGGCACCGACATCGCCGATCACGCGCTGGACTTGCTGCGCCCGCGCGCCGTGGAGGAAGTGGTGATCCTCGGCCGGCGCGGGCCGCTGCAGACCGCGTTCACCACGCTCGAGCTGCGCGAGCTCGCCGACCTCGAGGGGGTCGACGTGATCGTCGATCCCGCCCAACTGGAGGGCATCACCGACGAGGACGCGGCCGCGGTGGGCAAGGTGTGCAAGCAGAACATCAAGGTGCTGCGCGACTATGCGGCCCGCGAACCGCGCCCGGGACATCGCCGCATGGTGTTCCGGTTCCTGACATCCCCGATCGAGATCAAGGGCGACGACAAGGTGCAAGCGATCGTGCTCGGCCGCAACGAACTGGTCACCGACGACAGCGGGCGGGTGACGGCCCGTGACACCGGCGAACGCGAGGAACTGCCGGTTCAGCTGGTCGTGCGGTCGGTCGGTTACCGCGGCCTGCCCACTCCGGGGCTGCCGTTCGACGACAAGAGCGCGACCATTCCGAACACCGAGGGCCGGGTGCAGGGCAGCCGCAACGAGTACGTCGTCGGGTGGATCAAGCGCGGTCCGACCGGGGTGATCGGCACCAACAAGAAGGACTCACAGGACACCGTCGACACGCTGCTGGCAGATCTGGCCGCTTCTCGAAGAACTCGCGGAATTACCCGAAGATCATGCCGACCAGTTGGCCGACTGGCTGGCTGCACGCCAGCCCAAGCTGGTCACCTCGACTCACTGGGAGCTGATCGACCGCTTCGAGCGCGAGGCCGGTGAGCCGCACGGACGGCCTCGCGTCAAGCTGCCGAGCCTGGTCAAGTTGCTGCATGTGAGCCACCCCTGATCACGGGTCGAGCAGCACCCCGGGATTGAGGATGCCCGCCGGGTCCAGCGCGGACTTGGCCGCGCGGAAGGCGGCCGCGAACGGGTCCGGGCGCTGCCGGTCATACCAGGGGCGGTGGTCGCGACCGACCGCATGGTGATGGGTGATGGTGCCGCCGGTCGTGCTGATCGCCTCGGACACAGCGGCTTTGATGTCGTCCCACTGGGCGTCGAGTGAGCCCCAGCGTCCGCTGGCGTAGATGCCGTAGTACGGGGCCGGGCCGTCGGGGTAGACGTGGGTGAATCGGCAGGTCACCACGCCGGCCCCGCAGACCCGCTCGATCGCCGTGCGCGCGGCCTCGGTCACCGCCGTGTGCAATTCGTCGAATACGCCCCAGGGACAGGCGGTTTCGAACGTCTCGGCGATGACGCCGCGGCGCGCGAGGGCGTCGCGCTGATAGGGCATGCGCAGGAACGCCGAGCGCCAATTCTGCGAAGCATCGTCGGTTTCCGTTGAGTCGCTTCCGGTTTCGCGGCTGCGGCGGGCGGTCACGGTGCCGCCGTGTTCGGCGGCGATCTGGACGGCCCGGTCCAGCCATGGGTCTATCGGATGGTCCGCCGATTCGAAGGCAAGGACCAGTAGCCCGCCGCTGACCGCGGTGCTGGCATTCAGGAACGCCTCGGCCGGGTCCAGCAACCGGCAATTCGCCGGGTAGAGCCCGGACTGTGCGATCGCCCGCGTCGCCGCGACCGCGACCGCCCAGTCGTCGAACGCCACCGAAGCCGTGACCTGCCATCGCGGGCGGTTTTGCAACCGCATCCACGCCTCGGTGATGACGCCCAGCGTGCCCTCGGAGCCGACGAACAGCCGGTCCGGGGACGGGCCGGCGCCGGATCCCGGCAGTCGACGCGACTCGCTGACCCCCGACGGGGTGACAACCCGCAACGACTCGGTCAGGTCATCGATGTGGGTGTACAGGGTGGCGAAGTGACCTCCGGCGCGGGTGGCCAGCCAGCCGCCGAGGCTGGAAAAGGCGAAGGACTGCGGGAAGTGCCGCAACGTCAGACCGTGCGGGCGCAACTGTTCCTCGATCCACGGCCCGAGCGCCCCGGCCTGAATCCGCGCGGCCCGGCTGACCCGGTCGATGTCCAGGACCGAGCTCATCACGGAGACGTCCATCGTGACGGCCGGACCGTCAAACCGCGGCTCGACACCGCCGACCACCGAACTGCCGCCACCATAGGGAATCACGGGAATCCCCTCTCGCGTGCACCAGTCGAGCACGTCGACCACGTCCTGTTCGCGGCGCGGCCGGACGATCAGGTCGGGGACGTGATCGAGGTCGCCCTTCAGGTTGCGCACGACGTCGCGAAACGCCTTGCCGCGCGCGTGGCCGGCTCGATCAGTGGGGTCCGTCGAGCACAGGGCGGCCAGCGACGGCGGCGGGGTGATCCGCGGGGCCGCCAACCCGAGCTCGTCGGGGTCCGGTGGACGGTGGTCGGTCAGGTCATGGCCGGGCAACAGCGCGGCGACCCGTGCCTGAAGCGCACGCATCTCCTCCTCAGACAGCGCATCCTCGAGCGCGCCCCAACCCCACCACGAACGCATTTGACGGCGTTAGCGTTTCAGGATGACGGCGGCTCCGCCGAGGAGCACCAGCACCACCGCCGCAGCGATAGCCCAGCCGACGCCGACGAGCCACCAGATGACACCCAACGCTATGAGAGCCGGCGACAGCGCGAAGAGCACTATCCCCGGATTCTGCTTGATCACTGCGAGCGCACTCTTCGCCCGGATCGGATCGATTTCCTTGCCTGCCATGTCATCAGAATGCCAGCTGACAGCGTCAAAGCAACGCCAATCGGCCATCAAACGAATGACACAAGGGAGCGGCCAAGGGGACCAACGGCCCTTTTGACCCAGGCCGAGTGCTCATACCGTCACTGTCGTGCACATCGAGGTCCTGAGGAAGGCGGTCCTGCTGGCATGCCGCGCTCCGTCCGTGCACAACAGCCAGCCTTGGCTTTGGGTGGCAGAAGTCGATCCCGAAAAATGCACGATGCACCTGTTCGTCGATCGCGCCCGAACGGTGCCCGCGACAGACCGTTCGGGCCGGGAAGCGCTCCTCAGTTGCGGTGTCGTGCTCGATCACCTTCGCATCGCCATGACGGCTGCGCGGTATCAGACGAGTATCATGCGGTTCCCCAACCCGAACAATCCCAGCCATCTCGCCACGGTCGAATTCAGCCCCATCGATCACGTCACCGAAACACAGCGAAACCGTGTCCAGGCAATGCTGCAGCGGCGCACCGATCGTCTTCCGTTCGGCCCCCCCGCGGACTGGCGCCTGTTTGAGCCCATCCTGCGCAGCACGTTCGACGAAGATGTCGCGATGCTTGATGTGCTCTCCGATGATCAACGACCCAGCCTCGTGCAGGCGTCGCAGCTCTCCGAAGCGCTTCGGCGTGACGACCCGTCATACCACGTCGAACTCCAATGGTGGACTTCGTCATTCGCGCTGACCCAAGGTATGCCGTCGACCGCGCTGCTATCGGTCGCCGAACGCAGCCGCGTCGACATCGCCCGGGATTTCCCGACCAGGAGCCACCAAGACCGACGTCCCGAGATGGCTGCGGACTCGTCGAAAATCCTTGTGCTGTCGACCCCTGACGACACCCGGGCCGACGTGTTGAGGTGCGGCGAGGTGCTGTCGACCATCCTGGTCGAGTGCACCATGGCGGGCCTGGCGACGTGCACATTGACCCATCTCATCGAATCCCGGGAGAGCCGCGACCTCGTCGGCGGTCTCATCGGCCGGCGCGGCGAGCCGCAAGTCTTGATCCGCGTCGGCACAGCACCACCACTGGAAACCCCCCCTGCGCCCACGCCACGGCGGCCGCTGGATAGCGTCTTACAGATCCGCCAGATGCCCGAGAAAGGTTGAGGTCATGGTTGACGAGCCAGTTACCGTCTTGTCCGAAGACGAGAGTTGGAGTCGACTGGACAGCGTCTCGCTAGGCCGGCTGGTTACCAGCATCGGCGGTGAGCCCGAGATCTTCCCGGTCAACTTTGTTGTGCAAGACCGCACCGTGCTCTTTCGAACCGCCGAGGGCACCAAACTGTTTGTCGCCGTGACAAACGGCAAGGTGGCATTTGAGGCCGACGACCACAACGTCGCCGAAGGCTGGAGCGTGATTGTCAAGGGTCATGTCCAACTACTGAAAACCGACGAAGAGATCCAGGAAGCCGAACGGGCCGAATTATTTCCGTGGACAGCGACGCAGAAGGATCACTACATACGGGTGGTCCCATCCGAGATCACCGGCCGCCACTTCCGGTTCGGTCCGGAGCCGGACAGCTACTTGCCGTTTGCGTGACCGGATAACTATTGCTCGTGCAGCCGCCTTGAGCGCTTAAGTTCGCTCGCGAACACCGCAGCTTGAGTTCGTCGTTCCATGCCCAGTTTCGCCAGCAGCCGAGACACGTAGTTCTTCACGGTTTTTTCCGCCAGAAACATCCGGTCGGCGATCTGCTTGTTGGTCAGGCCCTCGCCGAGCAAGCCCAGCAACGTCCGGTCCTGGTCTGTTAGGCCTGACAACGGGTCCGGCTTGTCGGCGTTCGCACGCAGCTTCGACATCAGCGCGGCGGCGGCCCGATTGTCCAGCAGAGATCGACCGGCGCCCACATCCTTGACGGCACGCGCCAGTTCCATGCCCTTGATGTCCTTGATCACATAGCCACTGGCGCCCGCCAAAATCGCATCCAGCATCGCCTCGTCGGAGGTGTACGACGTCAAGATCAGACAGCGCAGAGCAGGCATGCGCGACAACAGATCACGACAGAGCTCGATGCCGTTGCCGTCGGGCAACCGGACGTCGAGCACCGCGACGTCCGGGTTGGCGGCGGGGATCCTGGCCATTGCTTCGGCGGCCGAGCCCGCCTCACCGACAACGTCGAGTTCGGGATCCGCGCCAAGCAAGTCGATCAGTCCGCGCCGCACCACCTCGTGATCGTCCACCAGGAAGATTTTTACCAAGGCAACACTCCCGAGGTCGGAGCAGTCCTACAGGTTGCCGCAACGAATCGCGAGCACAGAGCTGCCCGCGTTGTACGCGGCGCACAGCTCGTAACAATTGTGCGAATCGGTGACGAAGAGCTGATCGCAGTTCATGTTGGTGGCCAAATACCGGTCAACATCGCCGCTTACGACCGCCGATTCGACCCGCACGTCGGGATACAAGCGCGTCCATCGGGCTAACCGACGAGTCAATTGCGCTTGCGCCAAGCGACTTCCGCTGCTCTGGTCCGCCGACCGCGCCCGGGATACCGAGATTGCCCGCAGCGGAACTCCCCGCAGCCTGGCCTCCTCGAAGGCGTGCCGAAGCACCACACCATTATTCGCTGCCGCGACAACGCTACCGATCCGGATGGTCGCCGACTGACCCACCGGCCGCCGAATGACCGCCACCGGACACAGCGCCTCCTCGGCCAGGGCAGCCGCGACGGAGCCCCCGCCATGGCAGGCATGGTTGAGCCCGATGGATCCGACGCAGACCATTGCCGCCGACCTCGACTCCTCCATCAGCTTGGTAAGTGTTTTGCCCCAAAGGATCTCGGTTTCGATCTTGACCGGATTGCCGGTGCGCTGGGCGGCCCGCTCGGCGTCGTGCAACGCGGTGTGGGCAGCAGCAAGTCGGCCATCGTCATACCGCGCGACGGACGATTCCAATGAGTCCATGACGTACACAAGACGCAACGGGACGTCGCGGCTGATCGCTTCGTCGACCGCCCACTGCGCCGCGTGCGTCGCCGCCCTCGATCCGTCGACTCCGACAACAACTGCCGGGGCTGGATGGGGTTCGCGCATCGCGGCCTCCTTTCGTGAGCGGCAGGCAGAACCCGCCCTGGCTAGAGCCGGACGTTATTGGCGTCGACCCGGATCTTTCAGAGGCCTTGGTCACCAGCCGGGTGCCATTGGTCCCTTCCTGCACCAGGCGCCGCCGGATAGCGTCCTTAGACGACGCACGGGAATTCAGCCTCATCGTCCGACAGGGAGGTCGACGAAATGGCCACTCAACAGAGCCCGCTTCAGACGTCGTCGCAGCCATTGCTGGGGAAGGGCTGGATCCAGGGCGTCGCGCTGGTGATGGTTTTCGGTTTTCTGGTGATGGGCATCCTGGCCTTTCGCACCTACTCGGCATCGATGCCGATGCCGGACAAGGTTGTCAATGAATCGGGCCAGCTACTGTTCACCGGCGACGACATCACCCGCGGCCAAGAGCTCTACCAAGCCCGTGGGCTGATGGAATACGGGTCGGTGCTGGGCCACGGCGCCTACCTGGGACCCGACTACACCGCCGAATATCTGCGGATGGCAACTGACGACGTGGCCGACCAACTGCGGGCACAGGGCGTGGCCGACCCGCGCGATCGAGTGGTCACCGAATTCCGGACCAACCGCTACCACCCCGACACCAAGACACTGGTGTTCACCGACCGGCAGGCCGCGGCGTTCGACCACATTCAAAGCCATTACGCGGCCTACTTCGGTGAGAACTCAACCAAATACGGGCTGCTGCCGCAGATGATCACCGACAACGCGCAGATCCGCGACCTGACGGCGTTCTTTGCTTGGACCGCGTGGTCAGCAGCGGCCGAACGCCCCGGCCACAAGTACAGCTACACCAACAACTGGCCCGCCGAGCGGCGGGTCGACAACGGTCCAACCGCTGCCGTCGTCGTATGGTCCGCGCTGTCGCTGATCGCCTTGCTGGGCGGCATCGGCATCATGTTCGCGGTCTACGGACGCTGGAGCCAAAAGGTCGGCTGGCACAGCGCGGAGGCATCGACCCTGTCGTTCCGCCAACCCGGCGAGGTGAGCCTGACGCCGGCGCAGCGGGCCACCATCTGGTTCTTCGCGATCGTGTCGGTGCTGTTCCTGGCGCAAACACTGCTGGGCGCCGCCACCGAGCACTACCGAGCCGATTTGTCCACGTTCTTCGGCCTGGATCTGGCCCGGCTGCTGCCCTACAACCTGGCCCGGACCTGGCATGTGCAGCTGGCGCTGTTTTGGACCGCGGCGGCTTTTCTGGCGGGTGGCATCTTCCTGGTGCCGTTCATCGCCCGCCGAGAGCCGCGCCGTCAGGGCCTGCTGGCCTACGTGCTGCTGGGCGCGGTAGCGCTGGTGGTGTTCGGTTCGCTCATTTGCGAGGCACTGTCCATCTACGGGGTGATTCCCGCGGGCGGTCTGCTCTCCCAGCAGTGGGAGTACCTCGACCTGCCGCGGCTGTGGCAGATCCTGCTGATCATCGGCATGTTCATGTGGATCGCGATCATCTACCGTGGCATGCGCGCCAGGCTCAAAGGCGAGTCGAAGATGAACATGCCCTGGCTGTTCTTCTTCTCCGGGCTGGCGATCCCGTCCTTCTACACCGTGGGATTGCTGGCCAGCAGCGGCACCCACTACACCGTCGCCGAATTCTGGCGGTTCTGGGTGGTGCACCTGTGGGTCGAGGACTTCCTCGAACTGTTCACCACCGTGATGGTGGCCTACATGTTCGTATTGCTGGGCGTGGTGCGCGAACGCATCGCGCTCGGCGTGATCTTCCTTGACGTCATCCTGTATTCCGCCGGTGGCGTCATCGGCACCATGCATCACCTGTACTTCTCCGGCACCCCGGTGGAGCACATGGCGCTGGGCGCGTTCTTCTCGGCGGCCGAGGTCATTCCGCTGACCTTCCTGACGGTCGAGGCGTGGGCGTTTCTACAGCTGGGTGCGCGCCAGCAGTCCGGCGACAGCAAGCCCTTCCCGCATCGCTGGGCGGTGATGTTCCTTGTCGCGGTGGGCTTCTGGAATTTCCTGGGGGCCGGCATCTTTGGCTTCCTGATCAACTTGCCGATCGTGTCCTACTACCAGATCGGCACGGCGCTGACGGCCAACCACGCGCATGCGGCGATGATGGGTGTCTACGGCATGCTCGCCGTAGGCCTGGCCATGTTCGCGTTCCGCTATGCGATCCCACCGGACAAGTGGCCGGACAAGTTGGCCCGAATGTCGTTCTGGTGCATGAACATCGGCCTGGCATGGATGGTATTCGTCACCCTGCTGCCGCTGGGCGTGCTGCAGCTGTATCACTCGGTCAACGACGGCTACTTCGAGGCACGGTCGTTGGGCTACATCACCAGGCCCGGCAACGCGGTGATCGAATGGCTGCGGATGCCCGGTGATCTGATCCTCATCGTCGGCGGTGTGCTGCCGTTCGTCTGGATTGCCTGGGTCGCGCTGCGCAACTTCCGCTCGGGTACGACGGTCGAGGAATTACCCGAGAATCCGCTCTATACCGAGGCTGGCGCTGACACGGCCCAGGTTCCGGCGAAGGACTGACCGGTGGCTCCGCCGGCCGCATCGGTGTGGCTGATCGCCGGGTATTCGCTGGCGCTGGTGGCCATCGGCTGGAGTTTCGACGCGATGGCGCGGCGGGCGTCGGCACACGCAGCACGATGGCGCACGGGCCAATTCGCTTATCGGCCCGACCACGACGCCTGGGTGTGCCCCCAGAATCACTGGCTGTGGCCTTCCTCGTTCGATCCGAAGCACCGGGTGATGCGATATCGGGCACTACCGGTGGTGTGCAACAGCTGTCCCGTCAAATCCAGTTGCACGAGGTCGGATCACGGCCGTGAGATCAGCCGCGAGATTGATCCATGGCCCCATTCGGACGCCGGGCGGTTCCACCGCGGGATCGCTTGCTGTGTAGCCGCATTCGGCGTCTTGCTGCCGCTGGCGACGTTGATCGCCAGCCATTCCGCCAGCGACGTGCTGGTGTTGGCGGGCTCAATGCTGCTCGTCGTGCTGCTGGGGTTGCCATTGGCCCGCCATTTGTGGAACACGCCGTCCAACGCACCCGAACACCTGCCGCACCGCACCGCGTTGGAAGACGAGGTGGCCGCCGCGATCGATCGCTACTCCACCCGCTGGGGAAGCTGGGAAGACAAGGAGAACCAGAAATCGTGACCGGTGTAGTGATCGGCCTCGTCGTGACGACGATTGTGGTGCTGGTTGCACTTGCAATGGTGTCGCTTGTGGTGCTGCGTGAGTACGAACGTGGCGTGGTGTTCCGGATGGGCCATATCCGGCCCTTGTATTCCGCCGGACTCCGATTCTTGATTCCACTGGCGGACAAGATGATTCGGGTCGACCAGCGGGTGGTGACGCTGACTATCCCACCACAAGAGGTGATCACCCGCGACAACGTGCCGGCCCGCGTCAACGCGGTCGTCATGTTTCAGGTGACTGACCCGCTGAAAGCGATCCTGGCGGTCGAGAACTACGCGGTAGCCACCTCGCAGATCGCCCAGACAACGCTGCGTTCGCTGCTGGGCCGCGCGGACCTGGACACCCTGCTGGCACATCGGGAAGACCTGAACAGCGATCTGCGCACCATCATCGAAAAGATGACCGAGCCGTGGGGTGTGCAGGTTCGCGTGGTCGAGATCAAGGACGTCGAGATTCCCGAGTCGATGCAGCGGGCGATGGCCCGCGAAGCCGAAGCCGAACGTGAGCGTCGGGCCAAGGTGATCAACGCCCGCGGGGAACTGCAAGCGTCAGAGGAGCTGCGGCAAGCCGCCGAAACCCTGTCGAAGAGCCCGGCGTCTTTGCAGTTGCGCTATCTGCAAACGCTGTTGGAATTGGGTGCGGACCAGAACTCGACGGTGGTTTTCCCGCTGCCGGTCGACATCATCACGCCGTTTCTGCGGAACCCGGAGATGCTGCGGGGTATCGCCGATAGCTTCAACCACCGGGGTTGACCGTCCCGCGCCTAACCGGCCGGTGACTCAGGCGGCGCGAAGCTCCAGTTATCTGGATTCTTCGGCGAATACACCACCGGCATCAGCTGGCCCACGGTCGGCCATTGGTCGACGTCGACCGCCAACCGCGCATACACCGCGTGCTCGTCGACGGTGGGCCCGTTGATCACGCCGGCGATGGTGACGAATTGCTCCCCGCCGGCGTCCGGTCGCGGACTGACACCGGTCACCAGCAGGGTCCCGCTGGCGCGGTCGCGCGCCCGGGCCGCGCGGGATGAACCGCTGGGCCAGCAACACCCCCAGAACCGCGAGCAACAGGAACAGCACACCGAATTCCCACATCTGGACATGGTAGGACTGCTGCATGAGCCAGAGCGATCTGATGCTGGCGCTGACGCTGGCCGACCGCGCTGACGCGCTGACTCGCACCCGGTTCGGCGCGCTCGACCTGAGGATCGACACCAAACCGGATCTGACCCCGGTGACCGACGCCGATCGGGCGGTCGAAGCCGACGTGCGTCAGGTACTCGGGCGCGAGCGGCCGAATGACAGCATCCTGGGTGAAGAGTTCGGCGGCACAACCACTTTCAGCGGACGGCAGTGGATCATCGACCCGATCGACGGCACCAAGAATTTCGTGCGCGGGGTTCCCGTGTGGGCCAGTTTGATCGCGCTGCTGGAAGGCGGGATCCCCACGGTCGGTGTGGTGAGCGCGCCGGCGCTGCAGCGCCGATGGTGGGCGGCGCGAGGGCAGGGCGCGTTCGCGGCGGTCGACGGCGGTCAGGGACGCCGGCTGTCGGTGTCCGCTGTGGCCGAGCTGGGTTCGGCCAGCCTGTCGTTCTCCAGCTTGTCGGGGTGGGCGCAGCGCGGCTCCCGCGAGCACTTCATCGCGCTGACCGATGCCGTGTGGCGGGTGCGCGCCTACGGCGACTTTCTGTCCTATTGCCTGGTGGCCGAGGGGGCCGTCGACATCGCCGCCGAACCGGAAGTGTCGGTGTGGGACCTGGCGGCGCTGGACATCCTGGTGCGCGAGGCCGGCGGACAGTTCACCAGCCTGGACGGTGCGCCCGGCCCGCACGGCGGCAGCGCCGTCGCGACCAACGGCCTACTCCATCAAGACGTGCTGAGCAGGCTGGACGCCGGAGCGCTGTGAAATAACTAACAGGACAGACGCAACCTATCTTACTCCGGAGTAAGGTAGGGGTCATTCGCATCGCCCCAACGACCGAGGCTGCCGACATGACCGCTACCGCTGCCACTTCTAAATCCCCGTCCCGTCGTCGCAAGCGGCGCGGTCGCGAGACCGGCGTCGGGGTGCAGCCGCACAAAAGGACCGGCATCGACATCGCGCTGGCGGTGCTGGCGCCGATCGTCGGCCAGGACTTCCTGGACCAATACCATCTGCGCGATCCGCTCAACCGGACCCTGCGCTACGGCACGAAGACGATTTTCTCCACTGCGGCCGCCACCGGCCGTCAGTTCAAGCGGGTGCAGAGCCTGCGCAGCGGACCGACCCGGTTGAAGTCCAGCGGCAAGGACTACTTCGACCTGACGCCCGATGACGACCAGAAGCTGATCATCGAGACCGTCGACGAGTTCGCCAAGGAGGTCTTGCGGCCCGCGGCTCACGACGCCGACGAGGCGGCGGCCTACCCGCCGGATCTGATCGCCAAGGCCGCCGAGCTGGGCATCACCGCGATCAACATCCCCGAGGATTTCGACGGGATCGCCGCGCACCGCTCCAGCGTGACCAACGTGCTGGTGGCAGAGGCGCTGGCATATGGCGACATGGGTCTGGCGCTGCCGATTCTGGCCCCCGGCGGCGTGGCGTCCGCACTCACCCACTGGGGCAGTGCCGACCAGCAGGCCACCTACCTGACCGAGTTCGCCGGCGAGAATGTCCCGCAGGCCTGTGTCGCCATCGCCGAGCCGCACCCGCTGTTCGACCCCACCCGCCTGGCGACCACCGCGACACGCACACCGAGCGGATACCGGCTCGACGGGGTCAAGTCCTTGGTGCCGGCCGCGGCCGACGCCGAGCTGTTCATCGTCGGCGCGCAACTGAACGGCAAGCCGGCGCTCTTCATCGTCGAGTCGTCCGCCAAAGGCCTGACCGTCAAGGCGGACCCGAGCATGGGGATTCGCGCCGCGGCCCTGGGCCAGGTGGAGCTGTCCGGAGTGACGGTCCCGCTGCATGCCCGGCTGGGCCCAGAAGACGCCGCCGAGGCCGACTACGACGCCGACTATTCCGAGGCGATCGCGTTGTCCCGGCTGGGCTGGGCGGCGCTGGCGGTCGGCACCTCGCACGCCGTGCTCGACTACGTCGTCCCGTACGTGAAGGAGCGTGAAGCGTTCGGCGAGCCGATCGCGCGCCGCCAAGCCGTGGCGTTCATGTGCGCCAACATCGCCATCGAATTGGACGGGCTGCGGCTGATCACCTGGCGCGGCGCGGCCCGCGCCGAACAAGGCCTCACGTTCACCCGCGAAGCCGCACTGGCCAAGCGCCTCGGCGCCGACAAGGGCATGCAAATCGGTTTGGACGGCGTGCAATTGCTCGGCGGCCACGGCTACACCAAGGAACACCCGGTCGAACGCTGGTACCGCGACCTGCGGGCCATTGGCGTCGCCGAGGGCGTGGTTCTTATCTGAGTATTGACCTGATACGAGCTGAAAGATCAATCATGGCAATTAATCTGGAGCTACCGCGCAAGCTGCAAGCGGTGATCGTGAAGACCCATCAGGGCGCCGCGGAGTTCATGCGGCCGATCGCACGCAAATACGACCTGAAGGAACACGCCCGCCCGGTCGAACTCGACACCCTGATCAGCCTGTTCGAGGGTGCCGCCAAGTCGATGCCGATGGCCGGCGCTGAAGCGTTCCGCGACGAGGGGGCCGAAAGGGAGGGAAACCACAACGGGGCCAACATGGCCGCGCTGGTGCAGGCGATCGAGGCCAGCTGGGGCGATGTCGCGATGATGCTGTCGTTGCCCTATCAAGGTTTGGGCAACGCCGCCATCAGCGGGGTCGCCACCGACGAACAGCTGCAACGCCTGGGCAAGGTGTGGGCCGCGATGGCGATCACCGAGCCGGGATTCGGGTCGGACTCGGCGGCGGTGTCCACCACCGCCAAGCTGGACGGCGACGAGTACGTGATCAACGGCGAGAAGATCTTTGTCACCGCCGGTTCGCGCGCCACGCACATCGTGGTGTGGGCCACGCTGGATAAATCGGTGGGCCGGCCGGCAATCAAGTCGTTCATCGTGCCGCGCGAGCACCCCGGAGTGACCGTCGAACGGCTCGAGAAGAAGCTCGGCATCAAGGGTTCCGACACCGCCGTGATCCGGTTCGACAACGCCCGCATCCCCAAGGAAAACCTGCTGGGCAATCCCGAAATCGAGGTCGGCAAGGGCTTTTCCGGGGTGATGGAGACCTTCGACAACACCCGGCCGATCGTGGCCGGCATGGCCATCGGGATCGGGCGCGCCGCGCTGGAGGAAATCCGCAAGATCCTCACCGACGCCGGCGTGGAAATCTCCTATGACAAACCGTCGCACGCCCAGAGCGCCGCTGCCGCAGAGTTTTTGCGGATGGAGGCGGATTGGGAGGCCAGCTACCTGTTGACGCTGCGTGCGGCATGGCAGGCGGACAACAACATCCCCAACTCCAAAGAAGCGTCGATGAGCAAGGCCAAGGCCGGCCGGATGGCCAGCGACATAACCCTCAAGACGGTCGAATTAGCAGGCACCACCGGCTATTCCGAGCAGTCGATGCTGGAGAAGTGGGGACGCGACTCCAAGATCCTGGACATTTTCGAGGGCACCCAGCAGATTCAGCAGCTGGTGGTGGCGCGTCGATTGCTGGGTTTGTCCTCGGCCGAGCTCAAGTAGCGAACTCGGCCGGCGGGTCGACCTCGTCATCGGGGGCAACCAAGTCGAGCTGCCACCACGCAACGTCGTGCCACGCCCCGAGCTTCCATCCGACCCGCTGGTAGCGGCCCACCGGCCGGAACCCGAAGGCCTCATGGAACGCATTGCCGTCGGGGGTTCGGTCTCGAAGGTGATCACGGTATCCAGCACATACGGGCGATAGATCTCGGCGCACGCGGCGGCATCAGTATCGATCGCGGAACGGACCCGTAGCGGCATTACGCGGCGACGGCGTTCAGCCGCTCGCGGGTGTCGTCGTCGAGTTCGACATCGGCGGCGGCCAGGTTCTCCTCCAGGTGTGACACCGACGAGGTCCCCGGGATCAGCAGGACGTTGGGTGCCACGCTCAGCGTCCAGGCCAGCGCGACCTGCGCCGGCGTGTGCCCGAGTCGTTCAGCGGCGCTTCGCACTAACTCGTGGCCGAGCACCGGATTGTTGGATCCTGTGAACGCTGCTCCCAGCGGAAAGAACGGTACGAAGGCGATGCCGCGCGTGGTGCATTCGTCCAGCACGGGCGCCGACGCACGATGCACCAGGTTGAAAGCGTTTTGCACACAGACGATCTCGGTGCGCCCCAAGGCGTGTAGCAGGTGCTCACGGGTGATCTCACTGAGTCCGATTCCGCGGATCAGCCCTTCGTCGCGGGCTGCGATCATGACCGAAAGCTGGTCGTCGAACAGCTGATCCGGCGCTTCGCTCTCGAATAACCGCAAGTTCACCGCGGCAAGTTGGTCAACGCCGAGGGTGCGCAAATTGGCTTCGATGTCTCGGCGCAAATCCGCGCGATCGGACAGCGGTAGCCAGGCGCCGGCTTCATCGCGCCGCCCGCCCACCTTGCTGACCAGCGCCAGGTTTTCCGGGTACGGATGCAGCGCCTCCCGGATGAGTTCGTTGGCGACGTCGGGGCCGTAGAACTGGGCGGTGTCGATGTGGTTGACGCCGAGTTCGACCGCGCGGCGCAGCACGGCCAGCGCCTCGTCGCGATCGCGCGGCGGGCCGAGCACGCCGGGCCCGGGCAGTTGCATCGCGCCGAACCCCATACGAGCGACGGAAAAGCCGCCGAGTGGAAACTGATCCATTCACTGAGATTAGCGTCGAGCCGTGAACGCGGTGCGGGTCGCGGACGGATTCTGAGCTGGCAGTAGGCTCTTGAAGGCTATTGAACCGCTGGTCAGACGACGACGGAGGTAACATGCGCGCGGCACGGGTGACTCGGCTGGATGGTCCGGACGCGATCGAAGTGACCGAGGTCGAAGAACCCACCGGCGACGGCGTGGTCGTCGACGTGCACGCCGCCGGGGTGGCATTCCCGGACGCGCTGCTCACCCGGGGCCTCTACCAGTATCGGCCGGACCCGCCCTTCATCCTCGGAGCAGAGATCGCCGGGGTGGTGCGATCCGCACCGGAGGGCGCCGACGTGCGTCCCGGCGACCGAGTCGTGGGCCTGACGATGCTCAACGGCGGCATGGCCGAGGTCGCGGTGTTGGCCCCGGACCGGGCGTTCAAGCTGCCGGACAATGTCAGCTTCGAGGCGGGCGCCGGCCTGCTCTTCAACGACTTGACGATGTATTTCGCGCTGACGGTCCGCGGCCGGTTGCAGGAGGGCGAAACCGTGCTGGTGCACGGGGCGGCCGGCGGGATCGGGACCTCGACGCTGCGGCTGGCGCCGGTGCTGGGGGCGTCGCGCACCATCGCTGTGGTCAGCACCGAGGAGAAGGGGCAGATCGCCACGGCAGCCGGCGCGACCGATGTGGTGTTGGCCGAAGGATTCAAGGATGCCGTCAAGGAGCTGACCGACGGCCGCGGTGTCGACATGGTGGTCGACCCGGTCGGCGGGGATCGGTTCACCGACTCACTGCGCTCTCTTGCGCCAGGCGGACGCCTGTTGGTCGTCGGCTTCACCGGCGGTGAGATTCCCACCGTTAAAGTAAACCGCTTGCTGCTCAACAACGTTGACGTGGTGGGCGTTGGCTGGGGGGCGTGGGCCGGAACCCACCCGGGCGCCCTAACCGAACAGTGGACCGAACTCGCGAAGCTGCTCACCTCGGGCAAGCTGTCGCCTCCGGAGCCCGACGTCTACCCCCTGGACGAGGCCGCCGCCGCGGTCGCGTCGCTGGAGAATCGCACCGCGAAAGGCAAGGTCGTCCTGCGCGTCCGCTAGCTGGTGCTGACCACCGACACCGTGCCGTCACCGGCGTTGGCGGTGTAGACGGTGTGCGTGGCCGTGTCAACCGCGATGCCGTCCGGGCCTTTGCCGACCTTGACAGTGGCGGTGATTTTGCGGGCTTGAGGGTCGACCACCGACATCGAATCATCTTGGGAATTAGTGATATACGCGGTATGGGTGCCCGCGTCCGCCACCCAGCCGTTGGGCGTTCTTCCGACCGGGATGGTTTGGGCGACCGTGCGCGACGCGGTGTCGATCACCGACAGCGCGTTGTCACCGGCGGTTGTCACGTAGGCCGATCCGTTGACCACCTGCACCCAGGTCGGCCCCCTGCCGACCGGGATGGTGGCGGTGACTTGGCGCGACGCGATGTCGATCACCGACACCGAATTGTCCTCTGCGTTCGCGACGTAAACGGCGTGGCCGGCCGGGTCCACGGCCACACCGTCCGGCTTTTTCCCGACCGGGACGGTGGCGGTGACGGTACCGGCCGCGGTGTCGATCACCGACACGGAACCGTCGTCTTCGTTGGCGACGAAGGCGGCGTGGCTGTCGGGATCCACCGCGACCGCGTCCGGCCCCTTCCCGACCTTGACCGCTGCCGCGACGACAATATTGGACCCGGTGTCGATTATCGTGACCGAACCATCGTCGCTGTTGGCGACGACGGCTTTCTTGGCTTGCGAATCAATCGCGATGCCCTCCGGCTTCTTTCCGACCTTGATCGAGGTCTTCACGGCGTTGGACGTGGCGTCGATCACCGACACCGTGTCGTCGCCAGAGTTGGTGACGTAGACGAGTTTGCCGACCGCGTCCACCGCGACATCGTCCGGGTTTTTCCCGACGGTGACGGTCGCGGTGACCTTCGGCCCTGCCGCCGGGGCCGCTGACTGACCTGAAGCCTGCCCCGAAGCCTGAGTGGACTGGGAGCTGTTCGTTCCCTTTGACGAACAACCGCCGACAACAAGTGCCGCGAGCGCAGTGAGGAGGAACGGATACTTCAGGAAGGCGGTGCGCTGCATTGCTTACCTCCTAGGTCTGTTGGCGAACCCCGTCGGGAATCAAAGCACAAGGCGGCCCGGAAGAAAATGTGACGTGAGCAAATTGCGCGGCGCCCTCAGGATGGCCCCTTGTGCGGGCGCAAAAGAAAAAGTAATGTCACTTTCAGTTTTGTGGCACTTGTATGTCTCTGGTTGAACATCCCCAGGAAGTAATCCATGGAATCCTTTGTCCACCTGCGAAGAGGAACGACGCCACGCCGGCTGCACGCCGATTTGGACGGACTCAAGGACGACGAGCTCGGCCGGGGCGGGTTCACCGGCCGCACCGCCAACGTCTACCGCCGCCACGACCCCACCGCCTACCGGTCGGTCGGTCCGCTGCGCCCCGTCGACGTGCTGTCCAGCGAGCTCAAACCCGACGACGCCGCCGACGCCAACGGTGGGCCGTTGCTGATGTTCAGCAACGCCGACTGCCGCATCCTGCTGAGCCGCCGCCACGAGCCGATGCCGTTCTACACCCGCCATGTCGACGGGGACCTGTTGTGTTTCGTGCACCAGGGTGCCGGTCTGCTGGAAACCGAGTTCGGGCCGCTGCGCTACCGCGAGGGTGACTGGGTCTACATCCCGAAGGCGTGCACCTGGCGTCAGGTCCCTGATGCAGAGACCACGCTGCTGATGATCGAAGCCAGCGACGAATTCCGGGTGCCGCCGCCCGGCCCGCTGGGCCGGCACTTTCCGTTCGACCCGTCGCAGGCCACCATCCCCGAGCCGGAGCCGATCGAGGACGACGGCCGCGACGAGTACGAGGTCCGGCTCGTCCACGAAGGCGGCCCGACAACGCTTTACTATCAACACAATCCGATCGATGTCGAGGGCTGGCGCGGCGACAACTTCGCGTTCACCTTCAACATCGCCGACTACAACGTGATCACCTCCGACAGCGTCCACCTGCCGCCGACTGTGCATCTGTTCATGCAGGCCACCGGCGTCTACGTGATGAACTTTTTGCCCAAACCCGCCGAAGGCGTCGCCGGCACCGAGCGCACGCCCTGGTATCACCGCAATGTCGACTACGACGAGATCGCCTTCTTTCACGGCGGCTCGCTCTACGGCATCCCGATGCCGCCGGGCCTGATCACCCATGCGCCGCAAGGGGTTCACCACGGCGCGCCGGAGAAGGCGCGCGAACGAGCGCGCCGCAAGTTCGACGAGCATTCCCGCGTCGACTGGCAGGTCATCGCCGTCGACACCCGCCGGCGACTGACACCGTCGGCCGAGGTACTCGCACACGACCTGGGACAGCATTGATGAAACAAGCAGTCAAGTAACGATTACGACCGAATCCCCTATCTGGTTGCCTTCCAGAACAATTCCGGCGTCCGCGACGTCTACGGCGGGCTGGCCGAGATCACCGTGCTGGAAAGCTATCTGCTCAAGCCGAAGGACAAGCCGTCGGACACCGTGCTGGTGTTCATGCACCCGATCGGCGGCGGCGCGTACCTGCCGATGATCAACGCGCTGGCCCGCGCGGGCCACCATGTCATCTACTGCAACAGCCGGTTCCGCGGCACGGATTCGGCGCTGCTGATGGAGAAGGTGGTCGAGGATCTCGGCGAGTGCATCAAGGACGCCAAGAACCGGCTGGGCTACGCGAAGGTGGTGCTGGCCGGGTGGAGTGGCGGCGGTTCGCTGTCGGTGTTCTACCAGCAGCAGGCCCAGCACGCGACGATCACGTCCAGCCCGACCGGCGACGGCCCCGACCTGACTCAGCTGGACCTGATCCCGGCCGACGGCATCATGCTGCTGGCCGCGCACATCAGCCGGCACGGCACGCTCACCGAATGGCTGGACGCGTCCATCCTCGACGAATCCGACCCCAGCAAGCGCGATCCCGAGCTGGATCTGTACAACCCCGACAACCCCAACCAGCCGCCGTACAGCGAGGAGTTTCTGGAGCGCTATCGGCAAGCTCAGATCGACCGCAACCGCCGGATCACGGCGTGGGCCAAGGACAAACTCGCCGAGCTCGAGGCCGCCGGGCGCCCGGATGACGAGTTCGGGTTCGTCGTGCACGGCACCATGGCCGACCCGCGGTGGCTGGATCCCGCGGTCGACCCCAACGAACGCGTGCCGGGAACGTGTTATCTCGGTGATCCTCAAGTGGTGAACATGAGCCCGGTTGGGCTGGCCCGCTTTTCGACGTTGCGCGGCTGGCTGTCGCAGTGGAGTTACGACGAAGCCAGGGGTGATGCGGTGGCCTGCGGCCCCGATATCGCGATCCCGGCGCTGGTGATCGGCAACCTGGCCGACGACGCCTGCACGCCCAGCCACACCCGGCGGCTCTTCGAGGCGATCGGGCACCCCGACAAGGAGATGCACGAAATCCCGGGCGCCACGCACTATTACGCGGGCGCCGACCAGCGCGACAAGCTGCGCCAGGCCGTCGACATCGCCACCGACTGGCTGGTCCGCCACGAGTTCGCGGGCGCGCAGTGACGGTCACTGGGCCGTTGGATGGGATCCGGGTGCTCGAGCTGGGCACCCTGATCGCCGGACCGTTCGCCGGCCGGTTGCTCGGCGACATGGGCGCCGACGTCATCAAGGTGGAACCGCCCGGCGCCCCGGACCCGTTGCGCACCTGGGGCCAGGCCGAACTCGACGGACACCACGTCTTCTGGACCGTGCACGCGCGCAACAAGAGGGGCATCACACTCGACCTGCGCCAGCCGCACGGCCGCGAGCTGTTTCTCGATCTCGTCGAGAAATCCGACATCGTGGTGGAGAACTTCCGTCCCGGCACGCTGGAAAAGTGGAACCTTGGCTACGACGTGCTGTCCGAACGCAACTCGGGCATCATCCTGGTCCGGGTATCCGGCTACGGGCAGACCGGGCCCGACGCGCACAAGGCCGGTTACGCCTCGGTGGCCGAAGCCGCCAGCGGGCTGCGGCACCTCAACGGTTTCCCCGGCGGCCCGCCGCCCCGGCTGGCACTGTCACTGGGCGACAGCCTGGCCGGCATGTTCGGCGCCCAGGGCGCGCTGGCCGCACTCTACCGGCGCAGCGTCACCGGCCGTGGCCAGGTGGTCGACGTCGCGCTGACCGAATCCTGTTTGGCTGTACAGGAATCCACGATTCCCGACTACGACCTCGGTGGCGTCGTACGCGGACCGTCGGGCACCCGGCTGGAGGGTATCGCGCCGTCCAACATCTATCGCAGCGCCGACGGCTCATGGGTGGTGATCGCCGCCAACCAGGACACCGTTTTCGCCCGGCTCTGCGCGGCGATGGGACGTCCCGAACTGGCCACCGACGACCGGTTTGCCACGCACGGGGCCCGCGGACGAAATCAAGACGAACTCGACAAGATCATCGGCGCGTGGGCCACCGAACGGCAACCCGGCGAGATCATCGAAAGACTCTCCGCCGCAGGGGTGATCGCGGGGCCGATCAACACCGTCGCCGAGGTGGTCAACGACCCACAGCTGCGCGCACGCGGCATGCTGGTCGAACACTTCGATGAACGTGTCGATCGACCCGTACTGGGCCCGGGAATCGTTCCGGTGCTCTCCGAATCGCCGGGCAGTGTCCGCAACGCCGGCCCGGCGCGACCGGGACAACACAACGACGACGTCTATATCGGGCTGCTGGGCAAGACCACCGAGGAGCTCGAACAGTTGCGCGCCGAGGAGGTGCTTTGAACTCACATGTGACTATCCGCGAGGTCTCGCTGCGCGACGGCCTGCAGATCGAAAAGCCAATCCCGTTGTCGGCCAAGCTGGAACTGCTGGCCGCGGTCGCCGCCACCGGGGTGCGCGAGGTGGAGGCCACGGCGTTCGTGTCGCCGTCGAAGGTGCCGTCGATGGCCGATGCCGCCGACCTGGCCGCCGAGCTGCACAACTACCCCGACATCGAGTTCTCCGCCCTGGTGGCCAGTCCCAACGGCGCCAAGCGGGCGGTCGCGGCCGGACTGCGATCCATCGAGTACGTGGTCGCAGCCGACGACACCTTCAGCAAGGCCAATGTCGGGCGGACCAGCGCGGAGGCAACCGCCCAGATCGGTGACATCGTCGCCATCGCGCACGACAGTGACGTCACCGTCGAGGTCGTCGTCGCCACCGCGTGGGACTCCCCCTTCGAAGGTCCTACTCCGCCGCAGCGGGTACTCGACATCGCCGCGGCCGCCCGCGATCGCGGCATCGACCGGTTCTCCATCGCCGACACCATCGGCACCGCCACCCCGCGACGGGTGAGTTCGCTGATCTCCCAACTGCGTCCGGTGATCGGCGACATGCCGCTGGGCGGACATTTCCACAACACCCGCGGCGCCGGGCTGGCCAGTGCCTATGCGGCGGTCAGCTCCGGTGTCACCCGGTTGGACTCCTCGGTCGGCGGACTCGGCGGCTGCCCGTTCGCACCGGGGGCCACCGGCAACATTGCCACCGAGGATCTGGTGTATCTGCTGCGGGACAGCGACATCGAAGTCGATATCGACCTGCAGGCCGCCATCGCCGCGGCTGAAGTCGCGAAATCTGTTGTCGGCCATGATCTGCCGAGTGCTCTGCTGCGCGCCGGCGACCGGATCCAGGCCTGATGCCCACCGAGACCCTCACTTCGAAGGGCCGCCAGACCAGGCAGGCCATCGAACAGGCGGCGCGAAAGCTGTTCGCCGAAAGGGGCTTTCACGGTAGTACCCTGGTCGACATCACGTCGGCCGCCGGAAAGTCACCGGCGGTCTTCTACCGGTATTTCGCCGACAAGGAAGACCTGCTGGCCGCCTTGGCGGAGTCTTTTCTGCGTGACGTTGTAACCCCGTCCGGGTTAAGCCTTCATTTGCCTGACTCCGACGATGACGACGCTTTCTTCACCTCGGTGGTCACCGGCTACTGGAACATGTTCAAGCAGAACATCGGCATCATGATCGCCGTGGCGCAGCTGGCAGCCACCCAGCAGCGATTCGCGGCTGTCCAGAACGAATTTCGGCGCTTCGGCATGGACATCGTCGCGGCCTCGGTCCGCCGCGCGCAGGAGCAGGGGCATGGGGCAGGGCTGAATCCGGAGCACACCGCGGCGGCTATCGCGTTGCTGTTCGAAAACTTCACCACTGTTTTCGTGGGCCCGTCTGGACTGGGACTGGAAATCACCGATGAAGACGCCATCACCACCTTGTCGACGATCTGGAAAAAGACCCTCTACGGCATCTAAGGAGCGCGAGAAGTGGATTTCGCACTGCCAGAACACCTTCCGGGGCTGCTCGCCGAGATGGATGCCTTTATCGAACGCGAGATCGCTCCGCTGCAGGCCGAGAACATGCAGTACTTCGACCAGCGTCGAGAGCATGCCCGCACGGATTGGGACAACGACGGCATCCCGTCGCGGGAGTGGGAGGATCTGCTCGCCGAGATGCGCAGGCGCGCCGACCGGGCGGGCTGGCTGCGCTACGCACTGCCGGCATCGCTCGGCGGCCGCGACGGCACCAACGTGGACATGGCCGTCATCCGGGAACACCTGGCGCACAAGGGGCTCGGCCTGCACAACGACCTGCAGAACGAATCCTCGATCGTCGGCAACTTCCCGCAGGTGATCATGATGGAACGCTTCGGCACCGACGACCAACGCCGCCTTTGGTCCGAGGCGTTGATCACCGGGGAACGCTCCATGGCCTTCGGCCTCACCGAACCACAGCACGGCTCCGACGCGACCTGGCTGGAAACCCACGCCGAACCGGACGGCGACAGCTGGGTTATCAACGGCTCCAAGCGGTTCAACACCGGCGTCCACCGCGCGACCCACGACCTGATTTTCGCCCGCACCTCCGGTGAGCCGGGGCAGGCCCGGGGCATCACCGCGTTCCTCGTCCCCACCGACTCGGACGGGTTCAACGTCCCGTACTACTGGTGGACGTTCAATATGCCCACCGACCACGGCGAAGTCGAGTTGACCGATGTGCGGGTGCCCGCCGACGCGGTGCTCGGCGAGGTGGATCGCGGTCTGGAGGTCGCGCAAACCTTCCTGCACGAGAACCGGATTCGGCAAGCCGCCAGCAGCCTGGGCGCGGCGCAATACTGCATCGATCGCGCCGCCGACTACGCCGCGAAGCGCATCGTGTTCGGCAAACCCTTGTCGGTCAACCAGGCCGTGCAATGGCCGCTGGCGGAGTTGCAGACCGAAGCGCAAATGGTGCGTTTGCTGGTGCATTACGCGGCCTGGCACTTGGACCGTGACCACCACATGGAGGTCTCCGACAAGGTATCGATGGCGAACTATCGCGCCAACCGATTGGTCTGTGATGCCGCCGACCGCGCCATGCAGATCTTCGGCGGCCTCGGCTACAGCCGTCATGAGCCCTTCGAACACATCTACCGCCATCACCGCCGCTACCGGATCACCGAGGGCGCCGAGGAGATTCAGATTCGGCGGGTGGCGCAACGACTGTTCAAGTTCGGCACGAAGTGACCCTGCAGGACCGCCTGCCCACGGTGCTGAGCCCGGTACTGGGCGCCTCGAAGCCAGGAGACGTGGCGATCGAGAACCTGCGCGCACTCACCGGTGGGGCCAGCCGCGGAACCTGGGCCTTCGACGCCGTCACGGACGGCCGGCGCCGGTCGCTGATCCTGCGCACCGGGCCGCCCGACGATATCCATGCCGGCATGGAGCTCGAAGCCCGTGCCCAGGCCGCGGCCGCGGCGGCGGGCGCGCCCGTGCCGAACGTACTGGTCGCCGACGATTCGCCTGCCGCACTGGGCAATCCGTTCCTCGTCTGTAATGAGATCAAGGGCGAGACCATCGTCCGACGTATCCAACGTCAGCTCGATGCGGCTGACGGACAAGCGGGCCGCCCGCGGCTGCTGCGACAGTGCGCGCAGGCGCTGGCCGCCATCCACCGCGCCGACGCCAACGACCCCGCCCTGGCTCGCGAGGACCAGCTGGCGGCGTGGCGCGCGCGCCTCGATGCCATGGGTGACACCACGGCCACTTTCGAGTGGGGGTTTCGCTGGCTGGCCGCCCACCGGGCCGCGCCCTCGCCCCCGGTCCTGGTGCACGGCGACTTCCGGATGGGAAACCTGATCGTCGATGGATCTGACCTCGCCGCCGTCCTGGACTGGGAGCTGGTGCACATCGGCGAGGCATACGAGGACCTGGCGTGGTTCTGCATCCGGGCGTGGCGGTTCGGTGCTCCGGCGAGCCTGGGCGCCGGAGGTCTCGGCAGCATCGACAGCTTCCTGCGGGACTACGAGGAGGCCAGCGGGACTGCCGTCGATCGAGAGGCGTTTCACTGGTGGCTGGTGTTGGCCACCCTGCGCTGGGGCGTCATCTGCCGGTACCAGGCCGAGCGTCATCTGAGCGGACACGCCCGCTCGGTGGAGCTGGCGACCATCGGCCGCCGGGTGTGTGAGACGGAGTGGGACCTGCTCGACCTGCTCAATATGGGCCCAGCGGGCCCGGCGGCGCCGCCAGAACCTGCACAGGCGCCGTCCGATGACCCGCTGCACGGACGCCCGACGGCGGCCGAGCTGGTCGCGGCGGTCGCCGAATTCCTCGAAGGCGATGTCCGGCAGGCGACCAGCGGTCAGGTCAACTTCCACGCCAGGGTCGCCGCCAATGCGTTGCGCATGGTCGAACGCGAGCTGCTCGACACAGGTGACTCGGACGTTCGCGCCGCACTGGCCGGCCTTGGCTTCACCGATGAGCCCGGGCTCGCCGCCGCCATCCGGGCCGGCGAGCTGGCCGGCCGCCCTGGCCCGGACATCACCACCTGGTTGCGGACGCTGGTGCGACATCGATTAGCCGTCGCGCATCCCGGGTACGACAGCGAAAAGGAGCCAGTCCCGTGACCTCTACCTCTCAAAGCTCTGCCGAGACCATCGTCGATGTGGCCGACCGCCTGTTCACGGCGATCGAGAACGGCGACATGGCAGCGGTCGACCGGCTGTGGAGCGCCGACATCGCGGTCTGGCGGGTGGGCGCGCATCGCGACGACGACAAGGCTCGTGCGCTACGCGTCATCGACTGGTTCATCACCACCACCACCGAGCGCAGCTACCAGATCCTGGATCGTCAGTTGTTCGACAGCGGAGCCGTCCGGGGCTTCGTTCAGCAGCACATCTTGCACGCCACCGGGCACGCCGGACAATCGATCTCATTGCGGGTCTGCATCGTGATCAAAGTGGGCGCGGACGGCTTGATCAACCGGATCGACGAGTACTTCGACCCCGCGGGGATCGGCCCGCTGCTCGACTAAGGTCTCGACTGAGAGGGTGTGCGACCGTGACGACGCTGGAAACACTGCTCCTCGATCCCGACATGGCCGGCGTGTGGAACCTGGTTCCGGATCGCTCGGCCATCACCTTCAAGATCAGGAACATGTGGGGCCTGCTCAGAGTCAAAGGCCGGTTCACCGAGTTCGGCGGCGATGGGCAACTCACCGGCAACGGGGCGGTCTACGGCCGACTCGACATCCACGCGGCGTCGCTGCACACCGGGATCGGCCGCCGCGACCGGCATTTGCGCTCGGCGGACTTCTTCGATGTCGAACGCCACCCGGACATCAGTGTCGTCGTCACCGCACTGCAGCCGACCACCGGCAATGCCGCCGAGCTGCGCGCCAGCTTCACCATCAAAGGCAACAACGAGCCGGTACCGCTGCTCGTCAAGGTCGCCGAACTGAACGACGGCTCGGTGCGGATATCCGGCGACACCAAGGTCGATCGAGCCCAGTTCGGCCTGGGCTGGAACAAGCTGGGCGTGATGAGCGCGACGGCGACGATCGCGGCAGACACCATCTTCGTGCGGGCGACCCGATGAGACCGGGCGGAAACCAGTAGCATCTGCACCGTGCCCGACTCGAGCCCCGATTCGTCATTAGCCCTGCGGATCCTCGTCTACAGCAACAACGTCAAGACCCGCGGAGACGTGATGCGCGCCTTGGGCAAACACCTGCATCCGGATCTGCCCGAGCTCAGCTACGTCGAGGTGGCGACCGGCCCGATGGTGATACAGCAGATGGATGCCGGCGGTGTCGATCTGGCCATCCTGGACGGCGAGGCGACGCCGACCGGCGGCATGGGGATTGCCAAACAGCTGAAAGACGAACTCGCGGTGTGCCCACCGATTCTGGTGCTCACCGGGCGCCCGGACGATGCCTGGCTGGCAACGTGGTCGCGCGCCGAGGCCTCGGTCTCCCATCCCATCGACCCGATCGTGCTGGGCCGGACGGTCCTCGGGCTGCTACGCGCCCCGGTGCAATAGAGCGACTGGCTAACCTGGCTAACTGGGCCTAACTCGGCCACACCAACTTGCCGTGACTGAAGTACGGACCGCCCGTCGGGTCGTACGCTGAATAGCCCTCGTTGACCATGGGCGTCAGCCAGTTGTTCAGCGCGTCGAAAATCGGGGCCGGAACACCGATCTTTGCCAGTGGCGTCAGTAGCGGAAGGTAGCTTGCCGGGATCATGTAAGTGGTCGTGGTCCCGCCCGCTGAGTTCGTCACCGGTTGTCCCACCTCGACCACCTGGTTTTGCGAGGCGAACCCCGTATAGAGGTGGTAGTGGTTGACGCCCGCCATGGCGTTCGCGTCGGCCAGTAGGTTCCAGGGCCGGTCGGGAGGGTTGGATAGACCCTCGTACTGGTGGTAGATGATCGTCGTGTCGTACTGGCTCACCGGGGGGTTTCCCACGGTGTATCCGAGGAGCGGGACATGGAAGCCGGCGGGAAGGTAGGTGTCGGCAATACCGCGCTCAGGGTTGGCGAACTCGACGAATGACAGCTGGTCGGGTGACGGCGCGATGTCGGAATGGGCAAACAGATAGGCCTGCTCGCGGTCGATGACCATTGCGCCGAGCGACGCGCCCGCCACCACCACCTTTCCGTCGGGATTGGTGGCTATGGCGGTGAGGATGTCGGTGTTCAGCGCCTTCACGCCGAGGGCCATCGACTGGTCGGCGGTGGGTTTGAAAAAACCGCTGAGGAGTCCGGCGGTGGCGGGGTACTTCACCACCGTCGGCGTGGTGCCGGGGAACCAGTTCTCACCAACTCCGGAGGCGAGGACCGAATAGGGCGGCAGATTAAGGAGGGGCGCAATCAGCGGCTGGTTCTCGAAGATGTAAGCGGGAGGAACGGTGATGCGGGTCAGGGTTGACTCGAAAGAGACAGAGGCCTGGGCCGCCGCGGTTTGCGGCGCCTGCTGCTGTGACATCCAGGGCACCAGCTGGCTTACGGCCGCTGAGGCCGACCCGTGATAGCCCACCATCGCGGCCACGTCCTGAGCCCACATCTGCTCGTAGTCGGCCTCGATCGCCGCGATGGCCGGAGCGTTCAGCCCGAGCAGGTTCGACCTGACCGCCGACACGAATTGCGCGCGATTGGCCGCGACCGCCGCCGGATGCACCGTCGCGGCGAACGCCGCCTCGAACGCCCCGGCCGCCGCCCGGATCTGGGTGGCCGACTGCTCGGCCCGGGAAGTCGCCGCGGTCAGCCAGGCCACATACGGAGCGGCCGCCGCTTGCATCGCCGCGGCCGACGGCCCCTGCCAGGGCCCGCTGGTCACGCCCGAGACCACCGACCCGAACGAGTCCGCCGCCGACTGCAGCTCGGCCGCCAACCCATCCCAGGCACGTGCGGCCGCGAGCATCGGCCCCGAACCCTTGCCGGAGAACATCCGCGACGAGTTCACCTCGGGCCGCAATACCAAAAAATCCATCAGCACGCCCCGCCTCTATTCGTGCAGCCAGCAGTCTCGGCACCGGCCCAAGCACCGAGTTCATCATGGTATTCCGCGGTACCCCCAACTGTTCGGATTTCGAGGCAAATCCCGTTCGCTTTGCGGAACCTCCGCAGGCGATGGATCATGAGCCGACCCCGAGGACGGGCTCCGCCCGTCGCGACGCTATGTTGAAGGTCACTGCGGCGGCCCACAAGCCCGGTCCGTCACAGCAGCCCGGCCACCCGCCCGGCCGCCGCCCCGGCGGCCCGTATGACGGAGTATGGAGCGAGTTGAACGCCTACCTACCCATCCTGGTTCTCGGAGGAATCGCCGCCGCGTTTGCCGTCGGCTCGGTTGCGATCGCAAGCATCGCCGGCCCGCGGAGATACAACCGGTCCAAGCTGGCGGCCTACGAATGCGGAATCGAGCCCACCGCGACGTCGGTCAGTGGCCCGAACGCGACAGCCGGGCAGCGGTTCCCGGTGAAGTATTACCTGACCGCAATGCTATTTATCGTTTTCGACATCGAAATCGTGTTCTTGTATCCCTGGGCGGTCAGCTACGACGCGCTCGGGACGTTCGCGTTGGTCGAAATGGTGGTGTTCATGCTCACGGTCTTCGTGGCCTACGCCTACGTGTGGCGCCGCGGGGGCCTGACTTGGGATTGAGGTAAGACGTGGGCCTGGAAGAACAGCTGCCCGGTGGCATCCTGCTGTCAACCGTCGAGAAGGTGGCCGGCTACGTCCGCAAGAACTCGCTGTGGCCGGCGACGTTCGGGTTGGCCTGCTGCGCGATCGAGATGATGGCGACCGCGGGGCCGAGGTTCGACATAGCGCGGTTCGGGATGGAGCGATTCTCGGCGACGCCCCGGCAAGCCGATCTGATGATCGTGGCCGGACGGGTCAGCCAGAAAATGGCGCCGGTGTTGCGTCAGATCTACGACCAGATGGGCGAGCCGAAATGGGTTCTGGCCATGGGTGTCTGCGCGTCGTCGGGCGGGATGTTCAACAACTACGCGATCGTGCAGGGCGTTGACCACGTCGTCCCGGTGGACATCTACCTGCCCGGCTGCCCGCCGCGCCCCGAGATGCTGTTGCACGCAATCCTCAAGCTGCACGAGAAGATTCAGGAAATGCCGTTGGGCGTCAACAGGGAGCAGGCCATCGCCGAGGCCGAGCAGGCCGCGCTGTCGGCCAGGCCCACGATCGAGATGCACGGACTGCTGCGATGAGCTCCCCGGATCAGGACCCGAAGCAGGCGGCCGCCGAGGTGGGCGGAACCCCGGCGACCGGGGGCGAAGTGATCAACGTCCGCCACGGCATGTTCGGCGTCGCAGGCAGCGGCGACACCACCGGCTACGGCAGGCTGGTGCGCGAGATCACTCTCCCGGCCGGCAGTCCGCGACCGTATGGCGGCTACTTCGACGACATCGCCGACCGGCTGGCCGAGGCATTGCGGGCGCGGCGGAGTCGAATTCGACGACGCGATCGAGAAGGTCGTCGTGGACCGCAACGAGCTGACCCTGCACGTGCGCCGCGAACTGCTCACCCAAGTCGCCGAACGCCTTCGCGACGAACCGGAGTTGCGCTTCGAGATGTGCCTGGGCGTCAACGGGGTGCACTACCCGCACGAGACCGGCCGGGAACTGCACGCCGTGTATCCGCTGCAGTCGATCACCCACAACCGTCGACTTCGGCTGGAAGTGTCTGCGCCCGATAGTGATCCGCATATCCCGTCGCTGTTCGGGATCTACCCGACCAACGACTGGCACGAGCGCGAGACCTACGACTTCTTCGGGATCATCTTCGACGGGCACCCGTCGCTGACCAGGATCGAAATGCCCGACGACTGGCACGGGCATCCGCAGCGCAAGGACTACCCACTCGGCGGAATCCCAGTCGAATACAAGGGCGCACAGATACCCCCGCCCGACGAGCGGAGAGCCTACAACTGATGTCGGAAAGACCAAAGATGACCGAAACCGAAACTGTCTTGGTCGCCGGCGGCCAGGACTGGGAACAGATCGTCGACGCCGCCCGCAACGCGGATCCCGGCGAGCGCATCGTCGTCAACATGGGTCCCCAGCACCCGTCCACCCACGGCGTGCTGCGGCTGATCCTCGAGATCGAGGGCGAAACGGTCACCGAGGTCCGATGCGGAATCGGCTACCTGCACACCGGAATCGAGAAAAACCTCGAATACCGCTACTGGACGCAGGGCGTCACCTTCGTGACCCGGATGGATTACCTGTCACCGTTTTTCAACGAGACCGCCTACTGCCTGGGTGTGGAGAAGCTGCTCGGCATCACCGACGAGATCCCGGAGCGGGTCAACGTCATCCGGGTGATGATGATGGAGCTCAACCGGATCTCGTCGCATCTGGTCGCGCTGGCGACCGGCGGCATGGAACTGGGTGCGATGACACCGATGTTCGTCGGGTTCCGCGGACGCGAGATCATCCTCACCCTCTTCGAGTCGATCACCGGTCTGCGGATGAACAGCGCCTACATCCGGCCCGGCGGCGTGGCGCAGGACCTCCCGCCGGACGCGAAGACCGAGATCGACGAAGCCCTCAAGAGGTTGCGCGGGGTTCTGCGTGAAATGGGCGACCTACTCAACGAGAACGCCATCTGGAAGGCCCGCACCGAAGGCGTCGGCTACCTGGACCTGACCGGGTGCATGGCGCTGGGAATCACCGGCCCGATCCTGCGGTCCACCGGATTGCCGCACGACCTGCGCAAAAGCGAGCCCTACTGCGGATACCAGAACTACGAGTTCGACGTCATCACCCACGACGGGTGTGATGCGTACGGGCGCTACATGATTCGCGTCAAGGAGATGTGGGAGTCGATCAAGATCGTCGAGCAGTGCCTGGACAAGTTGCAGCCGGGCCCGACCATGATCGATGACCGCAAGATCGCCTGGCCCGCCGACCTGAAGGTCGGCCCCGATGGCATGGGCAACTCGCCGGAGCACATCGCCAAGATCATGGGCAGCTCGATGGAGGCACTGATCCACCACTTCAAACTCGTCACCGAGGGCATCCGGGTTCCGGCCGGCCAGGTCTACGTGGCCGTCGAATCCCCGCGCGGAGAGCTCGGCGTGCACATGGTCAGCGACGGCGGCACCCGCCCCTACCGCGTGCACTATCGGGATCCGTCGTTCACCAACCTGCAGTCGGTCGCCGCGATGTGCGAGGGCGGAATGGTCGCCGACCTGATCGCCGGGGTCGCCAGCATCGACCCGGTCATGGGCGGGGTCGACCGATGACGGCTCCTATTCCTGGTTCCGGCTCTGGCGAGCGGGTGTTCATCCGGCTCGGGCCGCCACCCGAAGAGCCCAACCAGTTCGTCGTCGAGGGTGCCCCCCAGTCGTATCCACCCGACGTACAGGCGCGGCTCGAGGTCGAGGCGAAGGAGATCATCGGCCGTTACCCCAACAAGGGTTCGGCGCTGTTGCCGCTGCTGCACCTGGTGCAGGGCGAGGACTCCTACATCACCCCGGCGGGATTGGAATTCTGCGCCGACCAGCTCGGTCTGACCAGCGCGCAGGTGTCGGCGGTGGCGAGCTTCTACACGATGTACCGCCGCGGCCCCACCGGCGAATACCTGGTCGGCGTCTGCACCAACACGCTGTGCGCGGTCATGGGCGGCGACGCCATATTCGAAGACCTCAAAGAGCATCTCGGCATCGGCAACGACCAGACCACCTCCGACGGGTCCGTCACCCTGCAGCACATCGAATGCAACGCGGCCTGTGACTTCGCGCCGGTGATCATGGTCAACTGGGAATTCTTCGACAACCAGACGCCTGAGTCCGCACGCGAACTCGTCGACTCGCTGCGCTCCGGTAATCCCAAGGCGCCCACCCGCGGCGCGCCCCTGTGCGGCTTCCGCCAGACGTCGCGGATCCTGGCGGGCCTGCGCGACGAGCGCCCCGACCAAGGCCAGGGCGGCGCCGGTGCGGCCACGTTGGCCGGCCTGCGAGTGGCGAAGGAGCAGGGCATGGAGGCGCCCCCGGCCCCGGAAGGTCCAGCATGACAACACCTTTGACCCCGGTCATCAGCCGGTACTGGGACGACCCCGAGTCGTGGACCCTGGCGACCTATCAACGCCATGATGGCTACCAGGCCATGCAGAAGGCACTGGCAATGGAGCCCGACGCGGTGATCGGGGCCGTCAAGGACTCGGGGCTGCGCGGGCGCGGCGGTGCCGGATTCTCCACCGGCACGAAGTGGTCGTTCATCCCGCAGGGCGATACCCGTGCCGCCGCCAAGCCGCACTACCTCGTGGTCAACGCCGACGAGTCGGAACCCGGTACTTGCAAAGACATTCCGCTGATGCTGGCGACGCCGCACGTGCTCATCGAAGGCGTCATCATCGCGTCTTACGCGATCCGCGCCAGCCACGCGTTCATCTACGTGCGCGGTGAGGTGCTGCCGGTGTTGCGCCGGTTGCAGAATGCCGTGGCCGAGGCGTATGCCGCGGGCTTCCTGGGCCGCGACATCAACGGTTCGGGTTTCGACCTGGAGTTGGTGGTGCACGCCGGCGCCGGCGCCTACATCTGCGGCGAGGAGACGGCGCTGCTGGATTCGCTGGAGGGCCGACGCGGCCAGCCGCGGCTGCGCCCGCCCTTCCCCGCGGTCGCCGGGCTGTACGGCTGCCCCACGGTGATCAACAACGTCGAAACCATCGCCAGTGTGCCGTCGATCATCCTCAACGGCGTCGACTGGTTTCGGTCCATGGGCACCGAGAAATCGCCTGGGTTCACGCTGTATTCACTGTCCGGACACGTCACCCGCCCGGGCCAGTACGAGGCTCCGCTGGGTATCACGCTGCGTGAGTTGCTCGACTACGCCGGCGGCGTGCGCGCCGGCCACCAGCTGAAGTTCTGGACACCCGGCGGGTCCTCGACACCATTACTCACCGCTGAGCACCTCGACGTGCCGCTGGACTACGAGGGCGTAGGCGCGGCCGGTTCGATGCTGGGCACCAAGGCGTTGGAGATCTTCGACGAAACCACCTGCGTGGTGCGCGCGGTGTGGCGCTGGACCGAGTTCTACAAGCACGAGTCGTGCGGCAAATGCACGCCGTGCCGGGAGGGCACCTTCTGGCTCAGACCAGATCTATGAACGGCTGGAAACCGGCAAGGGCACCCACGATGATCTGGACAAGCTGTTGGACATCGCCGACGCCATCCTGGGAAAGTCGTTCTGCGCGTTGGGCGATGGCGCGGCCAGCCCGGTGTCGTCGTCGATCAACTTCTTCCGCGACGAGTACATCGCCCACGTCGAAGGCGGCGGATGTCCGTTCGACCCCAGGGAATCCATGTTGACCGCGAACGGAAAGGCTTGACGGGCCAGTGACTGGGGTGCGGCCAAATCCGAAGCCGGCGACTGGCCAAAGACCGGCTACGAAGTGCGTCAGCCGGACATGGTGACGCTGACCATCGACGACGCCGAAATCAGCGTTCCCAAGGGAACTCTGGTGATTCGCGCGGCCGAGTTGATGGGCGTCCAGATCCCGCGGTTCTGCGACCACCCGCTGCTCGATCCGGTCGGCGCCTGCCGGCAGTGCCTGGTCGAGGTCGAGGGACAACGCAAACCGATGGCGTCGTGCACCATCGTCGCCACCGACGACATGGTGGTGCGCACCCAGGTGACCTCACCGGCCGCCGACAAGGCCCAGCACGGTGTGATGGAGCTGCTGCTGATCAACCATCCGCTGGACTGCCCGATGTGCGACAAGGGCGGCGAATGCCCGCTGCAGAACCAGGCAATGTCCAACGGCCGCGCCGATTCTCGCTTCGAGGACGTCAAGCGCACGTTCGCCAAGCCGATCAACATCTCCGCGCAGGTGCTGCTGGATCGCGAACGCTGCATCCTGTGCGCCCGCTGCACGCGGTTCTCCGAGCAGATCGCCGGGGATCCGTTCATCGACATGCAGGAGCGCGGCGCGCTGCAGCAGGTCGGCATCTACGCCAACGAGCCGTTCGAATCCTATTTTTCGGGCAACACGGTGCAGATCTGCCCGGTGGGCGCGCTGACCGGGACCGCCTACCGTTTCCGCGCCCGTCCGTTCGACCTGGTGTCCAGCCCCAGCGTGTGCGAACACTGCGCGTCCGGCTGCGCGCAGCGCACCGACCACCGGCGCGGCAAGGTACTGCGTCGCCTTGCTGGCGACGACCCGGAAGTCAACGAGGAGTGGAACTGCGACAAGGGCCGCTGGGCCTTCAACTACGCGACCCAGCCGGACGTGCTCACCACTCCCCTGGTTCGCGACGCCGAAGGCACGCTGCAGCCCGCGTCGTGGGCGCACGCGATCGCCGTGGCGATCGATGGACTGGAGGCGGCCCGCGGCCGTACAGGTGTGCTGGTCGGCGGCCGGGCCACCTGGGAGGACGCCTACGCCTACGCCAAGTTCGCACGAATTGTGTTGGACACCAATGACATCGACTTCCGCGCCCGGCCCCACTCCAGCGAAGAGGCCGACTTCCTGACGACCCGCATCGCGGGCCGGCCGGTGACCGTCAGCTACTCCGACCTGGAAGCGGCGCCGGTGGTGTTGCTGGTCGGGTTCGAGCCCGAGGACGAGTCGCCCATCGTCTTCCTGCGGCTGCGCAAGGCGGCACGCAAGTACGGTCTGCCGGTGTACGCCGTCGCCCCGTTCGCCACCCGCGCGCTGCAGAAGATGTCCGGCCGGTTGCTGAAAACCGTTCCGGGCGCTGAGGCTTCGACGCTGGACGGGCTGGCCACCGGCGAGCTTGGTGACCTGTTGGCCAAAGCGGGCGCGGTCATCATGGTCGGGGAACGGCTGGCCACGGTGCCGGGCGGACTGTCCGCCGCGGCCCGACTCGCCGACGCCACCGGGGCGCGGCTGGCCTGGGTGCCGCGCCGCGCCGGGGAGCGCGGCGCACTGGAAGCCGGCGCACTGCCCGGGTTGCTGCCCGGCGGGCGCCCCTTGGCCGACGACGCCGCCCGCGCCCAGGTCTGTGCCGCCTGGCACGTCGACGAACTACCCACTGCCAGTGGCCGCGACGCCGACGGCATCCTGGCCGCGGCCACCGACGGAACCCTGGGCGCGCTGCTGGTGGGCGGTATCGAACCCGGCGACTTCGCCGATCCCGACGCGGTCTTGGCCGCCCTGGACTCCGCCGGGTTCGTGGTCAGCCTGGAGCTGCGGCACAGCCCCGTGACCGAACGCGCCGACGTGGTGTTCCCCGTCGCACCGACTACCCACAAGGCCGGGGCCTTCGTCAACTGGGAGGGCCGCTATCGCGGGTTCGGGCCCGCGCTGCACGGCAGCACGCAGCAGGCCCGCCAGTCGGATCACCAGGTGCTCGACACGCTGGCCGACGAAATGGGCGTGTATTTGGCGGTTTCCACGGTCGAGGAGGCCCGCGAAGAGCTGTCCGGGCTGGGCACCTGGGACGGCGAACGTGCCGCAGGTCCTCAGGTTTCGGCCCCGGCACCACCCCAGCCCGGATCGGGTGAGGCGGTGTTGACGGGCTGGCGGATGCTGCTCGACGAGGGCCGGGGACAGGACGGCGAACCGCATCTGGCCGGCACCGCACGTAAGCCCGTGGTGCGACTCTCCTCCGATACGGCAGCCGAGATCGGTGCGGCCGACGGGGACGGGGTGACGGTCAGCACGCCGCGCGGCTCAATCACCTTGCCGCTGAACATCACCGACATGCCCGACCGGGTGGTGTGGCTTCCGCTGAACTCGCCGGGTTCGTCGGTGTATCCGCAACTGGGCGTGACGATAGGCAGCATCGTGAAAATCGGAGTGTCTTCATGACCATGTTCGGACACGACCCCTGGTGGCTGGTACTGGGTAAGGCGCTGGCCATCTTCGTGTTCCTGATGCTCAACGTGCTGGTCGCGATCCTGCTCGAGCGCAAGATCCTGGGCTGGATGCAGTTGCGGCCCGGTCCCAACCGGGCCGGGCCGTGGGGCGTCCTGCAGAGTCTGGCCGACGGGATCAAGCTGGCGCTCAAGGAAAGCATCACCCCGGCCGGCGTCGACAAGTTCGTTTACTTTGCGGCACCGGTCTTCTCGACGATCCCCGCGTTTACCGCGTTCGCGTTCATCCCGTTCGGTCCCGAGGTGTCGGTGTTCGGCCACCGCACGCCGTTGCAGCTGACCGACCTACCGGTAGCGGTGCTGTTCATCTTGGGCCTGTCGGCGATCGGGGTGTACGGCATCGTGCTGGGCGGTTGGGCATCCGGTTCCACCTACCCGCTGTTAGGCGGGGTACGGTCGACCGCCCAGGTCATCTCCTACGAGGTCGCGATGGGACTGTCGTTCGCGGCGGTGTTCCTCTACGCCGGCTCCATGTCCACCTCGGAGATCGTGGCCGCCCAGGATCGGGTCTGGTACATCTTCCTGCTGCTGCCGTCGTTCGTGATTTACCTGATCTCGATGGTGGGCGAAACCAACCGCGCCCCATTCGACTTGCCCGAAGCCGAGGGCGAACTCGTCGCCGGCTTCCACACCGAGTACTCGTCGCTGAAGTTCGCGATGTTCATGTTGGCCGAGTACGTCAACATGATGACCGTTTCGTCGCTCGCCACGGTGCTGTTCCTCGGCGGCTGGCATGCTCCCTGGCCGCTCAACATGTGGGCGGGAGCCAACACCGGCTGGTGGCCGGTGCTGTGGTACGTCGCCAAGATGTGGACTTTCATGTTCATCTATATGTGGCTGCGCGCCAGCCTGCCCCGGCTACGCTACGACCAGTTCATGGCGTTGGGCTGGAAGCTACTGATCCCCGCGTCTCTCGTGTGGGTGCTGATCGCGGGGGCGATCCGGTCGGCGAGCAACCAGGGCTTCCAGCATTGGACGCCGGTGTTGGTGGTCAGCAGCCTCGTCTTCACCGTCGCACTAGTGCTCTCGCTGCGAAGACCATTCACCGCTCCCGCCATTCGCGCGCTGGCGCGGGAGCAGCGCAAGCAAGAACGCGCCGGCGGCCTGAAGAGCATCGAACCGGCATACCCGACACCGCCGCTGCCAGTGGCCGCGAGCAAGGAGAAGGTGCGTGGCTAAATTCCTGGACGCCGTAGCAGGATTCGGCGTGACGTTCGCAGCGATGTTCAAAAAAAGGGTCACCGAGCAGTACCCAGAGAAGCCGGGGCCCGTCAAGCCGCGCTACCACGGCCGTCATCAACTCAACCGTTACCCGGACGGGCTGGAGAAATGCATCGGCTGCGAGTTGTGCGCGTGGGCCTGCCCGGCCGACGCGATTTACGTTGAGGGCGCGGACAATACCGACGAGGCGAGGTTTTCACCGGGCGAACGCTACGGCCGGGTTTACCAGATCAATTATCTGCGTTGCATCGGTTGCGGCCTGTGCATCGAGGCCTGCCCGACCCGCGCCCTGACGATGACCAACAACTACGAGATGGCCGACGACAACCGCGCCGACCTGATCTACGAAAAGGACCGGCTGCTCGCGCCGCTGCTGCAGGACATGCTCGCGCCGCCGCATCCACGGGCAGCGGGCGCCACCGACAAGGACTACTACCAGGGCAACGTGACCGCGAATGGCTTGCGGGAGAAGCTGGATGCGGGTGCCAAAGCCGGAGAAACCCAATGACCGTCGCTGACCTCGCCGCAGACACCATCGCTCGCACCTCGACCGGCGAAGCGGTGACGTTCTGGCTGCTGGGCACGGTGGCGGTGATCGGCGCGATCGGTGTGGTGCTGGCGGTCAACGCGGTGTATTCGGCGATGTTTTTGGCGCTGACGATGATCATCCTCGCGGTGTTCTACATGATCGAGGACGCGCTGTTCCTGGGTGTCGTTCAGGTCGTGGTGTACACCGGCGCGGTGATGATGCTGTTCTTGTTCGTGCTGATGCTGATCGGCGTGGATTCGGCTGAATCACTGAAGGAAACACTGCGCGGACAGCGGGTCGCCGCGGTCCTCACGGGCATCGGCTTCGGCATTCTGCTGACCGCCGCCATCGGCAACACGGCGACCGGGAGCTTCGTCGGACTGACCAACGCCAACTCCAACGGCAACGTTGAGGGCTTGGCGGCGCTGATCTTCTCCCGTTACCTGTGGGCGTTCGAGTTGACCAGCGCGCTGCTGATCACCGCGGCCGTCGGGGCGATGGTGCTGGCCCATCGGGAACGCTTCGAGCGCCGCAAGACACAGCGGGAGCTGTCCGAGGAGCGCTTCCGTCCCGGCGGTCACCCGACGCCGATGCCCAGCCCGGGCGTCTATGCGCGCCACAACGCGGTCGACGTGGCGGCGATACTGCCCGACGGGTCCTACTCGCAGCTCTCGGTTTCGCGGATTCTGCGAAGCCGCGGATCCGACGGTAAGGCACTCCCCTCGCCCCAGCCTGTCTCTGGAGTCGCTGGTATCACTGAAGGCGGCAAGTCATGAATCCGGCCAATTACCTGTACCTTTCGGCACTGTTGTTCACCATCGGGGCCGCCGGCGTGCTGTTGCGACGCAACGCCATCGTCATGTTCATGTGCGTCGAGCTGATGCTCAATGCCGTCAACCTTGCGTTCGTCACCTTCGCGCGTCTGCACGGCCACCTGGACGGACAGATGATCGCTTTCTTCACGATGGTGGTGGCCGCCTGCGAGGTCGTTATCGGCCTGGCCATCATCATGACGATTTTCCGTGCCCGCAAATCGGCGTCCGTCGACGACGCGAATCTACTCAAAGGCTAAGAACGCCACGATGACTCAATACAGCTGGCTGTTGGTCGCGCTGCCACTGGCGGGTGCCGCTATCTTGCTGTTCGGCGGCCGGCGCACCGACCCATGGGGCCATTGGCTGGGCTGCGCCGCAGCGCTCGCGGCGTTCGGGGTGGGCGCGTCACTGCTCGCCGACATGCTCAGCCGCGACGCCGCCAACCGCACCATCCACCAGACGCTGTTCACCTGGGTCCCGGTCAACCAGCTACAGGTCGACTTCGGGTTGCAGATCGACCAGCTGTCCATGTGTTTCGTGCTGTTGATCTCCGGGGTCGGGTCGCTGATCCACATCTACTCGGTCGCTTATATGGCCGAAGACACGGACCGCCGACGCTTTTTCGGCTATCTCAACCTGTTCCTGGCCTCGATGCTGCTGCTGGTGGTCGCCGACAACTACCTGGTGCTCTACGTCGGTTGGGAAGGCGTCGGCCTGGCGTCCTACCTGCTGATCGGTTTCTGGTATCACAAGCCGTCGGCGGCGACGGCAGCCAAGAAGGCGTTCGTGATGAACCGAGTCGGCGACGCGGGCCTTGCCGTGGGCATGTTCGTCATGTTCGCCAACTTCGGCACCCTCTCCTACTCCGGGGTTTTCGGTGCCGCGCCGGGCGCCGACCAAGGCGCGCTGACCGCGATGGGGTTGCTGCTGCTGATGGGTGCGTGCGCCAAGTCCGCGCAGGTTCCGCTGCAGGCCTGGCTGGGTGACGCCATGGAGGGCCCCACACCGGTGTCCGCGCTGATCCACGCCGCCACCATGGTGACCGCCGGCGTGTATCTGATCGTGCGCTCCAACCCGATCTACAACCTGTCGCCCGACGCGCGGCTGGGCGTGGTCATCGTCGGTGCCGTCACGTTGTTATTCGGGGCGTTCATCGGCTGCGCCAAGGACGACATCAAACGCGCATTGGCAGCGTCCACGATGAGCCAGATCGGCTACATGGTGCTGGCCGCCGGATTGGGCCCGGCCGGCTACGCGTTCGCGATCATGCATCTGCTGACACACGGCTTCTTCAAGGCCGGGCTGTTCCTCGGGTCCGGCTCGATCATCCACGCGATGCACGAAGAGCAGAACATGCGCCGCTACGGTGGCCTGCGCAAGGCACTGCCGATCACGTTCGCCACGTTCGGGCTCGGATACTTGGCGATCATCGGGGTGTGGCCGTTCGCGGGCTTTTACTCCAAGGACGCCATCATCGAGGCGGCGCTGGGCTCCGGCGGTACCCAAGGTTACGTACTGGGCGGCGCCGCGCTCCTGGGTGCGGGCATCACCGCGTTCTACATGACGCGGGTGATGCTGATGACCTTCTTCGGCGAAAAGCGCTGGGCCCCGGGCAGCCACCCGCACGAGGCACCGGCCCTGATGACCTGGCCGATGATCCTGCTGGCCGTCGGCTCAGTGTTCTCCGGGTTCCTGTTCACCTTCGGTGACGCCTTGCCGCACTGGCTCGAGCCCGTCGTCGGAGTCCACTTGGAAACCGAGGCAGCCGCCCCGGCATGGGCGGTCAGCGCTGTCGCCCTCGCGGTCGTCGCCGTCGGCGTCGCGGTGGCCTACCGGATGTACGGCGGCAAGGTGGAAATCCCGAGCGTGGCCCCGGTCCAGGTCTCGGTGTTGACGACGGCGGCCCGCAACGACCTCTACGGCGATGCCTTCAACGAGGAGGTGTTCATGCGCTCAGGCGCGGAACTGACCGACGCGCTGGTCGAAGTCGACAACGCCGGTGTGGACGGCTCGGTCAACGCACTGGCCGCGCTGGTGGGCCGGACCTCGAATCGGCTGCGGGAGATGGAAACCGGCTACGTCCGCAACTACGCATTGTCCATGCTGACCGGTGCGGCTCTGGTGACCGCGGCGATCCTGGCGGTGAAGCTGTGGTGAACTCAAACGTGCCGTGGCTGAGTGTGCTGTGGCTGGTGCCGCTGGCCGGTTCCGCGCTGATCATCCTGCTGCCCCCGGGGCAGCGGCAGCTGGCCAAGTGGACCGGTCTGGTCGCCAGCGTGCTGACACTCGCGGTGGCGATCGAGATCACGGTCGGCTTCGATAAACACGGCGCCACCTACCAATTCGTCGAATCCCACCAGTGGATACCGGCGTTCGGCGCCGGTTACACCCTGGGCGTGGACGGCATCGCGGTGATCCTGGTGCTACTGACCGCGGTGCTGATCCCGCTGCTGGTGGTGGCCGGCTGGAACGATGTCGGCGAACGCAACCACCGGGGCGTGCACGCCTACGTGGCGTTGACGTTGGCCATCGAGTCCATGGTGCTGATCTCGGTGATCGCGCTGGATGTGTTGTTGTTCTACGTGTTCTTCGAGGCCATGCTCATCCCGATGTACTTCCTCATCGGCGGCTTCGGCAGAGGCGCGGGCCGGTCCCGCGCCGCGGTGAAGTTCCTGCTGTACAACCTGTTCGGCGGCTTGATCATGCTGGCCGCGGTGATCGGGCTGTATGTGGTGACCGCGCAGCACGGTTCGGGCACGTTCGACTTCCGGGAAATCGTGACCGGCATCGCGACGGGCCGCTTCGCCGGCGTGGACCCCACGGTGTTCAAGGCGCTGTTCTTGGGCTTCATGTTCGCGTTCGCGATCAAGGCTCCGCTGTGGCCGCTGCACCGCTGGCTGCCGGACGCCGCGGTCGAGGCCACGCCGGCGACCGCGGTGTTGATCACAGCCGTGATGGACAAGGTCGGCACCTTCGGCATGCTGCGTTACTGCCTGCAGCTGTTTCCTGAGGCCTCAACGTATTTCCGTCCGCTGATTGTGACGCTGGCGATCATCGGGGTGATCTACGGCGCGATCGTCGCGATCGGCCAGACCGACATGATGCGCCTGATCGCCTACACCTCGATCTCGCACTTCGGGTTCATCATCGCGGGCATCTTCGTGATGACCACGCAGGGTCAGAGCGGATCGACGCTCTACATGCTCAACCACGGCCTGTCCACGGCGGCGGTCTTCCTGATCGCGGGCTTCCTGGTCTCCCGGGCGGCGGCAGCCGGTCGATCGCCGACTACGGCGGCGTGCAGAAGGTGGCGCCCATCCTCGCGGGCACCTTCCTGGTCTCATCCATGGCGACGCTCTCGCTGCCCGGCCTCGCACCGTTCGTCAGCGAATTCCTGGTTCTGCTGGGCACTTTCAACCGCTACTGGCTGGCCGCGGCGTTCGGCGTGACCGCATTGGTCCTCGCGGCAATCTACATGCTGTGGCTCTACCAGCGGGTGATGACCGGCCCGGTGGCCAAGGGCAATGAGGGCATCGGTGACCTGAAGGCACGCGAGTTGATTGTCGTGGCACCGCTTATCGCGCTGCTGTTGATTCTGGGGGTGTACCCCAAACCGCTGCTGGAGGTCATCAACCCCGCGGTCGACAACACCATGACTACCACCGGCCAGCATGATCCCGCGCCGCGTGTGCCGGCCGGCATACCCCGGACAGCCGAAGGACCGCACCGATGACCCTCCCCACCCCGAGCGTCGAGTACTTCCTGCTGTGCCCGATGCTGATCGTCTTTTCCGTTGCGGTAGTCGGTGTGCTGGTAGAAGCCTTCGTGCCGCGTCCCGCCCGCTACGCCGCACAGGTGACCCTGGCGTTGGGCGGGTTGATCGCGGCATTCGTCGCGGTCATCCAGGTCTCCAAGTCGATTCCCACTTCGGGTCGTCAAGCGGTTTTGGGCGCGGTGGCCATCGATCGGCCTGCCCTGTTCCTGCAGGGCACCCTGCTGTTGGTCGCCATCATGGCCGTCATCTTCATGGCCGAACGCACGCACGCCGTCAACACCAAAGTGACCACCACCAAAGTGACCGTGGGTGCTCTGGGGGGATTGGATTCCTTTACCCCGCAGGCGTCCGCGGTGCCCGACAGCGACGCCGAACGCGAGGCGGAGCGGGCGGGAGCGGCCCAGACCGAGCTCTTCCCGCTGGCGATGCTGTCCGTCGGCGGCATGATGGTTTTCCCCGCATCCAACGACCTGTTGACCATGTTCGTCGCGCTGGAAGTCCTGTCGCTACCGCTGTACCTGATGTGCGGGCTGGCTCGGCACCGCAGGCTGCTGTCGCAGGAATCGGCGATGAAATACTTTCTGCTGGGCGCGTTCTCGTCGGCGTTCTTTCTCTATGGCGTCGCATTGCTGTACGGCGCGACCGGCACGCTGACCCTGACCGGTATCCGGGATGCGATTGGCCGCGCAGGGCGACACCTCGATGGCGTTGGTCGGCGTGGCACTGCTCTCAGTCGGCCTGCTGTTCAAGGTCGGCGCGGTGCCGTTCCACTCCTGGATTCCCGACGTCTACCAGGGCGCACCGACGCCCGTTACCGGGTTCATGGCGGCGGCTACCAAAGTCGCGGCGTTCGGCGCACTGCTGCGCGTGGTCTACGTCGCGCTGCCGCCCCTGCATGATCAGTGGCGGCCCGTGCTGTGGGCGATTGCGATTTTGACCATGACGGTCGGCACCATCACCGCGGTCAACCAGACCGACGTCAAGCGGATGCTGGCATATTCTTCGGTCGCCCACGTGGGCTTCATCCTCACCGGTGTGATCGCCGACAACGCGGCGGGCCTGTCGGCGACATTGTTCTATTTGGTCGCCTACAGCTTCAGCACCGTCGGCGCGTTCGCCGTCGTCGGCCTGATCCGCAACGCCGACGGCGAGGAAGACGCCACCCTGTCTCATTGGGCCGGACTCGGGCAACGCTCTCCCATTGTGGGCGTGATGCTTTCGATGTTTCTGCTGGCTTTTGCCGGTATTCCGCTGACCAGTGGATTCATCAGCAAGTTCTCCGTGTTCAAGGCCGCCGCGCAGGGCGGCGCGGTGCCGCTGGTCATCATCGGTGTGATCTCCAGCGGGATAGCCGCCTACTTCTACGTGCGGGTGATCGTGTCGATGTTCTTCACCGAGGCATCCGGCAACACATCGCAGGTGGTGGCACCCAGCGCCCTGAGCAAGACCGCGATCGCGGTCTGCGCCGTGATCACCCTGGGGCTGGGCATCCTGCCGCAGCCGCTGCTCGACCTGGCCGACCACGCCGCCTATCTGCTGCACTGACCCCAAATCCGTACGGGCGAGCGGAGAATCCCGCTCTGTGGCGGTGCGCGTCGCACCGGCGCCGACACCGTGCGGGGTTTTGGAAGTTGAAAATGCCCGATATGTTGTCGGCCTCGTTGACGGCGTCCGAGTCGTGGTCACCGACGTTGCCGAAACCGGAGTCGTTCGTACCGTGGTTGCCGATGCCCGTCGTCATGGTGCCGAAGTTGTTGAAGCCGATGTTCAGGAAACCGCCCGAGTTGACGAAAACGAGTCCGCCGACGAGCCCAGCTCGCTGGCCAAGCCTTCACAGGCCGTCGCTGCCTCCAGCATCGGAGAGCAACCCGGACCCGTGAACATCAATAAGGAATTAATCCAGTGGAGCAGGAATTCAGAGTCCCCCGTAGGCGCGACACGAACTTCTTCCCCCGGGACCGTTGCGTGCCCGAAACGCCACCACCCCGTAAAAGCGGATCGTAGAACGAGCTTTGAATTAACGGCCGCGTTAACCCACGAACGGGCGAGTGGCCAATACGTAGATGCCCACGACAGCCAGCGGCGCCACCAACGGCAGCCACGGCAACTGTAGCGGGAACGAGGTTGCGACGAGCCCGGCGAAGGTGAATCCGACGGCGGCGACAAGCGTTGCCCAGCTTCTGATTACGGCGCCCGCATACCGACACACCAGGTAGCCGGCCGAGCAAAGTCCCGAAAGGGCTGCGAGCAGGTGCGACGGATCGGACAACACAATAGTGAACACCGACAGCAACACGGGAAGCGTCGCGATCGGCCGAAGCACCAAGCCCATGGCCACCGCCACTGCCGCGACCCCGGCGGTGGCCACCGCCGGTCCATGTGCCCCCACGGCGGCCGAGCCCACCATGACCAGGCCGAATACCATTGCAAGAGAACGATTTCGGAGTTGGCTGACCGCCGCCATACTATCGCCGTCCCCGCACCCGGCGCCCGCGGTCGGGCAGCACACCCATGGACTGCTCCAAGCTGCGATCCCCACGCCAGGAAATGACGTCCACCCCCACGGTGGCCATGTCGCGATACATAGCCGAGCGCTGCAACGCCCACATCCGATGCACCAGAGGATCCTGCTCCCCTTCGAACGGGGAGCTGTCGAGAATGTCGACGGCGATGACGACATGGCCGCGTTTGCGGAGGTCGATCAGGGCCAGGGCGAACTCCGTGTCCAGCAGGGTGGAGAACGCGATGGCGATCGCTCCCGCGGGAACCGCCGCGCGCGGCGCCAGTGTCCCTGTCGTGCTTTCGAATTGGTCACCGGCGCCGAGTACGGTGTCGAGCACGCGATAGAACTGGCGCTGCCCGATGTCGGCGCCCAGCCAGCGCGGCCGGTTGCCGCCGAGCGCGACGATCCCGGCGCGATCACCGTTTCGCAGCGCGGTCTGCACCACCTGAGCCGCGCCCCGCACGATTCGTTCGGTGGCCTCCGTCGCCGGGCCCGGGGGCTGTCGGTAGGTGTCGATCAACACCACCACGTCGGCCGCTCGGTCGGTGAGCCGCTGTGTCACGTGCAACTGAGCGCGGCGGGCACTCACCGGCCAGTTCACCGCCCGTAGTTGATCGCCCGGCACGTAGGGGCGGATGTCGGCGTACTCGACGCCCGGGCCGGTATGCCGGGTGAGGTGGGCACCGAGGCGGTCGAGCAATTCGGTCTGCGGGATGGACGTCGACTGCGGCGGCGTCAACGGGAACACGATCACCTCCGCCGCGTCGACCGTCGCCGTCCCGGCCAGCAGCCCGCCGCGCGCCGTCACTTCGACGCGGGCCCGGATGGGGTATCGGCCCCACCGTTGCGCCATAGCCGCAACGGTTTTCACCTGCCCCGGTTCCGCATCGAGAACCTCGAGCTGCATCCCATCGACGGCTTCCACGGTGAGCTGCACCGCCGCCGCGCCAGTGTCTTGGGTAACCCACACCTTCACCCGCGCCTGCTCGTTTTCAAAGCATCGCTGCGAATCCGGCTCGGCGTGGACCAGGATCTTCGGCACTGGGCGCTGCCAGCTGATCGAGCACAGCACACCGAGCAGCGGCGCCGCGAACGCGATCAGTTGCCATCGCGCACCGATTACCGCGGCGGCCAGCGCGACCCCCGCGCAGGTCGCGATCGCGCGCGTCAGTGGTGATGCGCGCCAACGCACCTCGGCTTCGCGGGTTTCGATCACGCCGAACTCACCCAGTTCGAGGCACCGGCAAGCGCCGCAACAGCTCGCCGACGACATCGGCGCCCTGAATCTTTCGCACCCACATCTCCGGGCGCAACGTAATCCGGTGCGCGACCGCCGCGACGGCGAGCGCCTTGACGTCTTCGGGAACGACATAATCCCGGCCCAGCAGCAGGGCCCGGGCACGGGCCAGCTGAACCAGATCGAGTTCAGCTCGCGGACTGGCGCCGACGGCGACCTGCGGGTGATGCCGGGTAGCGGTGGCCAGCGACACCACATAGTGCAGGACGTCATCGTGCACCGTGACCTGCTCGACCGATTCGCGCATCGCCAGCAGATCGTGCGCGTCCACGACTTGATTCACCGTCGATTCGCTCGACCCGCGTTCCAGGCGGCGGCGCAGCATCGTGGTCTCGTCGCTCTCGGAGAGGTATCGGAGTTCCAGCCGGATCGCGAACCGATCCAGCTGCGCCTCCGGTAACGGATAGGTGCCTTCGTACTCGATCGGGTTGTCGGTGGCCAACACGACGAACGGCTTTGGCAACTTATGGGTTTCGCCGTCGATGCTTACCTGGCCCTCGGCCATCGCCTCTAACAACGCCGCCTGGGTCTTAGGCGGCGTGCGGTTGATCTCGTCGGCGAGCAACAGGTTGGTGAAAATGGGCCCTTGCCGGAACGCGAAGCGGCCCGACTGCATGTCGTAGATCGTCGAACCGAGCAGGTCCGCCGGTAGCAGGTCGGGCGTGAACTGCACCCGCGTGAATTCGAGCCCCAGCGCGGCGGCGAACGATCGCGCGATCAGCGTCTTGCCGAGGCCGGGCAGATCCTCGATGAGCACGTGGCCGCGCGCCAGCACGGCGGTCAGGATCAGCGTCAGCGCGGAGCGCTTCCCCACCACGGCACGTTCGATCTCGTCGAGCACCGCCTCGCAGTGAGCCGTGGTCGTAGCCGCAGGCATAGCGGCCGGCAGGGTCATATCCGGATCGCACCTCCATTCATACCTGCTCCAACCTTTGCAGAATTTCTTCGAATTTTGCACGCCCGGGACCGGGTTCGTGGGCTCCCGCGCGCGAGACATTGTTGGGATTGACCCATTCCCACAGTTCGGGGCCGAAGAGCATTTGCCCGCTGGCATGAAAAGTCCTCGGGTCTTTGGACTGCCCGTGCCCGGTGGCGATTTCGAACCGTCGTGCCAGCATCGGACGCAGATGCCGGTCCCAGTCTCCCCGCGTGGAGTCCGCCCACCGGATCGTCGTCTCGGTGGTGACCAGCCAGCGGCGCAACGCATCTCCCAGATCGTCGGCGTCCGGCTCGGCCGCGGGTTGCGTCCCATGTCCCAGGACACGACGAATATTGAGCAGCACCAGGGCGGCGGCAGCACCGGACGCCGCGAGCACGAACCGGCGATCATGCAGTATCAGTGCCAGCAGCTCCGTTCCGACGATGAGGCAGACACCCAGTGCGATAAGCCTTTTCATAACGAGCTCGCCGCGAGTTCGTCGAGGACCAGCTGAAGCACGCGCACCGCTACTTCACGATGTCCCTCGTTCATCACATGCGGGCTGAACCGCGCCTCCTCGAACAGGTTTACCAACTGCACGGCGTTATCGGCATGCAGCGCATGGTGTTCAACCGCGCGCGCCAGCACCTCGGTCGGGGTGTCGAAGTCCTGAGGCACCGCCCCCGGGACGTTGGCGAGTTCACGTTCCATCGCCGCGTAACAGGCGATGATCGCCTCCCGTGGTTCGCGGCTGAGGTCGGCCATTTCGGCCAGCCCGACTTCCGCCGCCCGGACTAGTAATTCCGAACGCATGGGAGGTGCCTCGGATTCGACGTAATCGTCGGCACTGGCGCCCGGTGCCGGCCGACGCCACCGCCGCCGGGTGTTGATCACCGCCGCCGCGACGATTATCAGCAGCAGCGGGACCGCGCTCGCGAGCAGGACCCCGACCATGTCTCCGGGGTCGTTTTGCCGGTTCTGCTTCGGCGGCGGGACGGTGTCGTGCGCCGGCGGCGGCATGGCCGGTTGGGACGGGGGCGCCGGCGAAACCTCGTGCGGCACGAATAGGTGCGCCAGCATCATCGCGATCAGCAGCCACGCCACGATCACCGCGAGCCCGATCAACAGCACGCGCCAGCTCGGCCGGCCCTTGCCGCCGCCGATCATGTCGGACACGTCGAACGTGGTGGGCGCCACCGCACGCGGGTCCCGCAGCCGCGCGATGACCGCGACCGTCATCAGGACGAGCGTGCCGGCCAGGGCCGCGATCACGAACATCATCGCCGCGCGGTTGCCGCCTGCGGCCGCGAGTGGTCCACGGACCTGCGCGGGAAGATACCCGCGCAGGGCGGCGGCGACGGCGATCAGCAGCACGATCAGCGCGACGACGCGCCCCGTCGGCTTATCAACACCAGGCATGTGCACACCTGCCTGCCGCCGCTGCGGCGTGGGCTTTTCTCATACTGGCATGTCAGACGCGCCTTATCCACAGTCGGCGGTTCATCCACAGATCGGTCGCCAGCCGACCTAATTCGCACAAACGTTCGATAGTGTCGAGACATGGGTTTCCTGGGTGTCGAGGCAGCACAAGAGCGGATCAGCGCTGCTCTTGACGCGATCGACGCGGCCCACGACGTGCTGTGCAACACCTCGATCGGACCTTGTCGGCAACAACTTTCGCGTCGAGGCGGCTGAACGGCTCGAGACTCAGGAGCGAGTCAACCGCGGGCTGATGTATCGGTTCTTCGGGGAAATCGCGGACCCGCCCGACGGGGCAGGATTCGTACCGGTCGTGCGCGACATGTTGTGGGCGCGGCTGCGCATCACTCCCAACGAGATCACGCGCCGCTTCAAATTGGCAGCGCGCATTCGACCGCGGCGGTCGCTGACCGGTCCGCCAGTTGCAGCCGGAGTTGCCGGAGCTGGCGGGCGCGGTGCAGGCCGGCAACGTCGGCGAAGACCATATTCGGGCCGTGTGCCGAGCGGTTGACGTGCTGCCCGCCAGCGTCTCGCCCAAGGACGTCGCCGACGCCGAGCGCACGACTGGTCGAGCATGCGGGCAGAGTCGACTCCGGAGTCGTTACTCAGCTGGGTCAACGGATCGCCGACTACCTCAATCCCGATGGTCTGTTTACCGACGAGGACCGGGCTCGGCGCCGCGGGCTGCACATGGGCCCGCAGGGGCCCGACGGCATGTCCCGCCTGAACGGACTGATCGACCGCGAGGCCCGCGCATACTTCGAAGGCATCGAGGCGGCGGTGCGGCCCGGCCGCCATCAGCCCGATGGCACGGACGAACAACCCGAGCAGCGCGACAACCGCACGCCTGCACTGCGCTGCCACGACGCGTTCAAGTTGGGTATGGAAAGCGCCATCGCCTCCGGTCGGCTGGGTGTTCACCGAGGCCACCCGGTGGCGGTGGTCGTTACCACCACATTGGCCGAACTGAACCAAGCGGCCCACGCCGTCATCGACCCTGCTGTACCCATGCCTGCGCCGGCGCGTACCGGCGGTGGCTCACGGTTGCCGATGCCAGATCTGATTCGCATGGCCGCCAGAGCAATTCACTATCTGGCGGTGTTCGAAGACCACACCGAGCGCCCGCTGTATCTGGGCCGCCAGAAACGCCTTGCCACCGCTGACCAGAGACTTATCTGCCACGCCCGCGATCGGGGCTGCACTCGCCCGAACTGTCTGGTGCCGGGTTATCGCAGCGAAGTTCACCATTCACCGGACTGGGCGCAGGGCGGCCGCACCTATGCCGACAAGGTGTTTTTCGCGTGTGGTTGCGATCACGGCGCGGCGAGCCGAGGCGAACAGCGCACCGAGGTCACCCCCTGTGGACGGCTCGGATGGACCGACGGCAATGGGCCACTCGAGATCAACCGCGCTCACCACCCAGATGAGCTGCTGCGCGGAGCTCCCGATCCGCCGACAGCTAACCCGGCGTGAACGGGCGGAAGCTACCGTCGAGCACCTCTCGGTGACCGATCGTGCGCCCGGTCACCGCACTTGCGTCCACCAACGCCAACCGCACCGCCGCCGCGGCGAACTCCTCCGCGGAGGCGGTGTCATCGAACTCGCGGGCGTAGTACGACAAGCCCGGCGTGAGGATCGGTTTCGACGGCGACAGCGCGTTCACCGCGATGTTGTGGTCGGCGAGATCGAACGCGGCGCACTGGGTGAGATGCTCGAGGGCCGCCTTGGACCCGCCGTAGCCGGGCAGCACTCCCCCACTGCGGTCGGGGTAGGGCCCGTCGCCGGGGAGCCGCGATGCCACCGAGGTGATGTTGATGATCGAACCACCGCCCGCGGTGATCATGTCCGGGCACACCATCTGCATCAGCTCGTAGGCCGCGAACACCGCGATGTCGAAGTGCCGGCGGTATGCGGCCAGCGGCGTGCTGACGAAACCCGGCCAGCCGGGCTTGGCACCGCCGGCGCCGCCGGCTTTGACGGAGTAGCCGCTTTGGCGCGCGGCTCGGCACCGGGCACCGGCGGCCGGCCCGGCGCGGTGAACGCCGCATTGTTGACCAGGATTGTGATGGCACCCAAGGCATCTCGCGCCTCACCGACCAACCGGGCGATATCGTCGCGGTCGGTCAGATCGGCGCGCACCGCCACCGCGCGCCCGCCGGCCGCCTCGATGTCGGCGACCGTCTCACCGATGGTCCCGGGCAACCGGTCGTTCCACACCTGTTCGGTGCGGCCGACGACAGCCACCGCCGCGCCCTCGGCCGCCAGCGCCAGCGCGATCGCCCGGCCCAGGCCGCGGCTGGCGCCGGTGACGATCGCGGCCCGGTCCGCAAGCCGGCTGGTCATCGGGTCACCCCGTGCTCGACGATCGCGGTGGTCTGATCCACCCACGCGTCGTCGAGCTTTTCGTCCGGGCGCAGCAGCATCCGCAGCATGGTCGCTCCCCCGATCAGCTCGATCAAGCGGTCGGGGTCCACATCCGGGTGGGCTTCTCCGCGGTCGACGGCCTCGCGCAGCCGCACCCCCACCGCGGTGAACAGCTCGGCGAATCGCGACATCACCCGCGCGTTGAGCTCGGGGTCGGCCGTCATGTCGGCCACCAAACCGGGTAGCGCGGCCCGCACCACCGGGGTGGTGAATACGTCGCGGGTGGCCTCGATCATCATCCGGATGTCCGCGGCGAAGTCGCCGGCCGGAGCCTCCAGCGCGCTGGGCGCCACCGGGAACGCCGCCTCGTGGACCAGCTCGGCCTTGCTCGACCACCGGCGGTACAGCGCGGATTTGGTGGTTCCGGCGCGCTCGGCGACGGCGGCCAGGCTCAGGTTCGAATAGCCGATCTCCACAAGCAGTTCCGCGGTCGCCGACAGGATGGCCGAGTCGATCCGCGGATCCCGGGGCCGCCCGGCGCCGGGGGCCTTGTCAAGGGTGGGTGGGTCTGCTTTCATAACGCTACCTACCGTATCGTAATTGCCTCGAGAAGGAGGCACCTGTGGCCAATGAACCAACCCTCGACAACGTCGAGCGACTTCAGCGCTCCAGCCGCGACGTCACCACCCTGCCGGCGGTCATGTCGCAATGGCTGTCGACGCTGCTGCCCGGCGGGGCGCTGCCGCAGGTAACCGTCGAGAGCGGCGTGGACTCGACCGGCATGTCGTCGGAAACCATCATCCTGACCGCCCGCTGGCAGCAGGACGGGCAGCCGATCGAACAGAAACTCGTCGCCCGGGTGGCGCCGACCGCCGAGGACGTGCAGGTGTTCCCCACGTACCGGCTCGACCACCAATTCGAGGTGATCCGAAAGGTCGCCGAACTCACCAACGTCCCCGTCCCGCGGGTGCGCTGGATCGAGACCACCGGCGACGTGCTCGGCACGCCCTTCTTTGTGATGGACTACGTCGACGGCGTGGTCCCGCCCGACGTCATGCCGTATACCTTCGGCGGCAACTGGTTCGCCGACGCGCCGGTTGAGCAACAGCGACAACTGCAGGATGCCACCGTCGGGGTGCTGGCCACCCTGCACGCAATTCCCGACGCGGAGAAGATGTTCGGCTTTCTCTCCGAGGGCCAGACCGGTGACACCGCGCTGCGCAGGCACTTCAATTGGGTGAAGTCCTGGTATGACTTCGCGGTGCCCGACATCGGCCCCTCGCCGCTGCTCGAGCGGACTTTCGCATGGCTGCAAGACAACTGGCCGGCTGAGGTGGATGCGCGGGAGCCGGTGCTGCTCTGGGGCGACGCCCGGGTGGGCAACGTGCTGTACCACGACTTCACGCCGGTGGCGGTGCTCGACTGGGAGATGGTGACGCTGGGACCACGCGAGCTCGACGTCGCCTGGATGATTTACGCGCACATGGTCTTTCAGGAGCTCACCGGCCTGGCAGGCCTACCGGGATTGCCCGAGGTGATGCGCGAGGACGACGTCCGCGCCACCTACCAGCGGCTTGCCGGCGTCGAAGTCGGTGACCTGAACTGGTTCTACGTGTACTCCGGCGTGATGTGGGCCTGCGTGTTCATGCGCACGGGCGCGCGCCGGGTGCACTTCGGCGAGGTCGACAAACCCGACGACGTCGAATCGCTGTTCTACCACGCCGCATTGATGAAACGTCTTATCGGAGAGGACAACTAATGCTCGGACCGCTCGACGAGTACCCGGTACACCAGGTTCCTCAGCCGATCGCGTGGGCGGGTTCGTCGGACCGCAACTTCTACGACCGCTCCTACTTCAACGCCCACGACCGCACCGGGAACATCTTCGTGATCAGCGGCATCGGCTACTACCCCAACCTCGGCGTGAAGGACGCGTTTTTCCTCGTCCGGCGCGGGGATACGCAGACGGCGGTGCATGTTTCGGACGCCATCGACCAGGACCGGCTCAACCAGAACGTGATGAGCTATCGGATCGAGGTCATCGATCCGCTGCGCAAACTGCGGCTGATCCTCGACGAAACCGAGGGCATCGCGGCCGATCTCACCTGGGAGGGTCTCTTCGACGTCGTCCAGGAGCAGCCGCACACCCTGCGGTCCGGCAATCGGGTGACGCTGAACGCGCAGCGCTTTGCCCAGCTGGGCAGCTGGAGCGGCCGAATCTTGATCGACGGCGAGGAGATCGCCGTCGACCCGGCGACGTGGCTCGGTAGCCGCGACCGCTCCTGGGGCATCCGGCCGATCGGCGAGGCCGAGCCCGCCGGCCGGCCGGCCGACCCGCCGTTCGAGGGCATGTGGTGGCTCTATGTGCCGATGGCGTTCAAGGACTTTGCCATCGTGCTGATCATTCAGGAGGAGCCGAACGGTTTTCGCTCGCTCAACGACTGCACGCGGGTGTGGCGCGACGGCCGCGTCGAGCAACTGGGCTGGCCGCGGGTCAAGATCCACTACCGGTCCGGCACCCGCATCCCCACCGGCGCCACGATCGACGCAACCGCGCCCGACGGCACACCGGTGCACTTCGACGTGGAGTCCAAGCTGCCGGTGCCCATCCATGTCGGCGGCGGCTATGGCGGCGATTCGGATTGGCTGCACGGCATGTGGAAGGGCGAGAAGTTCGTCGAACGGCTGACCTATGACATGACCGACCCGGGCATCATCGGGCGGTCCGGCTTCGGCGTCATCGACCACGTGGGCCGCGCCCTGTGCCGCGACGGCGACGCGGATCCGGTGGAGGGCTGGGGCCTCTACGAGCACGGCGCGCTGGGCCGCCACGACCCGTCCGGGTTCGCCGACTGGCTAACGGTTGCGCCCTAACGTAATTCGTCGACGATCGCGGCCAGGGTGGGCAACCCGATTGGCGCCGCCTGATACAGGCAGACGGTGTCGGAGATCCCGTCGACGCGATCACGAATGTGGGCGGCGACATCCGCCGGGGTGCCGCAGGCCGCGATGGTGTGCATCATCTCGTCATCGATCAGCGCGGCCATCTCTTGCCACCGGCCCTGCTTGGACATCACATTGAGCTCGGGCTGCAGATCCTCCCAGCCATGCGCGGCCAGTACCGGCCGGTAAGCGGGGGTCGACCCGTAGAAGGCCAGCAGCCGCCGAGTGCCCGCGTCGGCCTGTTCCCGTTCGGCGTCGGTCTCGCCCGCCGACACGATGATTTCGGGCATGATGGCGAACTCGTCGGCCTGCCGGTCGCTGGCCCGCAGGCCTTCGCGCAGCGCGGGCATGGTGTTGTGGTGCAGGAACCGCTTCGAGCCGAACGGCATCACCAGCAGACCGTCGGCGTGCTCGGCGGTGGCCCGGGTGAGCTTCGGTCCCAGGGCACCGACGTAGATCGGTGGCGGACCGTACGGGTTGGGGCCCGGGTTGAAGGTCGGCGTCATCAACGTGTGCCGGTAGTACTCGCCACGAAAATTCAGCCGGGCGCCGCTATCACCGGAACCCCAGACCTCGAAAATCGCGCGCAGGGCCGCGATCAGCTCGGTCATGCGGGCGACCGGATTGTCGAATTGGGCACCGAACCGCTTCTCGATCTGCGCCCGGACCTGAGTGCCCAGGCCCAGGATGAATCGGCCGCCGCTCAGCAGCTGATGATCGTTGGCCTGATGCGCCAGGTGTATCGGGTTGCGCGGGAACGCAATTGCCACATTCGTCATGAGGCCCAGGCCGCCCACCGTGGCAGCCAGGGTCAGCGGGGCGAAGACGTCGTGCGGTCCTTCGAACGTGGCAACGCCGCTGGCGCCGGCGTCGCGCAACTCGCGCGCACGCTCGGCGGCATCGGTGAGCCCGTAGAGGGCGGTGAAGACTTTAACGGGGTCAGCCTACGTAATGCGCGCGATGCGGTTGACTAGAGGACGTGACCAACCCGTCTTGGATTGTCGACGTTGTCGTGGTCGGCGCGGGCTTCGCCGGGCTGGCCGCGGCCCGGGAGCTGGCGCGACAGGGCCACGACGTACTGGTGCTCGAGGGGCGCGACCGCGTGGGCGGGCGTTCATTCACCGGCAGCGTCGCAGGTCTGCCCGCGGACATGGGCGGCACCTTCGTCGGCCCGACCCAAGACGCCGTCTTGGCGCTGGCGGCCGACCTGGACATCCCGACCACCCCGACCTACAACGACGGCAAGAACCTGATCCAGTGGCGCGGCTGGGCACGCCCCTACCGCGGCAGCATCCCCAGGCTCTCGCTGACCAGCCTGCTCGACGTCGGCCGGTTGCGCTGGCAATTCGAACGCATCGCCCGCAGCGTTCCGGTGGCCGCGCCCTGGGATGCGCGACACGCGCGCAAGCTCGACGACCTCTCGCTCGGCGGGTGGTTGCGGTCGATACGCGCCACCGCCTCGTCGCGCGACTTGATGGCCATCATGGCCCGGGTGACATGGGGATGCGAACCCGACGAGGTCTCGATGCTGCATGCCGTCCGCTACGCACGCGCGGCCGGCGGGCTGGACCGGCTGCTCGACGTCGAGAATGGCGCCCAGCAGGACCACTTCCCGGGCGGCACCCAACAGATCGCCGAGGCGGCCGCGGCCGAACTCGGCACGCGTGTCGTGCTCAACGCTCCGGTGCGTCGCATCGACCGCCACGGTGGCGGTGTGACGATCAGCTCCGACCGCGGCCAGGCCGAGGCCGGTTTCGTCATCGTCGCGATACCGCCGGCGCACCGCACCTCCATCGAGTTCGATCCCCCGCTGCCGCCCGCGTACAACCAGCTCGCCAAGCATTGGCCACAGGGTCGGCTCAGTAAGGCCTACGCGGCCTACGAGACACCGTTCTGGCGTGCCAACGGGTTCTCCGGCCAGACACTCTCCGACGAAGGCCCGGTATTCATCACCTTCGACGTCAGTCCCCAAGGCCCGCAAGGTAGCGGGCCAGGCGTCCTGATGGGGTTCGTCGATGCCCGCGCCTTCGACTCGCTGCCCGCCGAGCAGCGCCGCCGCGACGCGCTGCGCTGTTTCGCGTCGCTGTTCGGCGACGAGGCGCTTAAACCTCTCGATTATGTGGATCATCGTTGGGGCGCAGAGGAATTCGCGCCAGGTGGTCCGACCGCCGCGGTACCGCCGGGGGCGTGGACCCGGTACGGGCAGTGGCTACGCGAACCGGTCGGGCCCATCCACTGGGCCGGCACCGAGACCGCAGACGAATGGACCGGCTTTCTGGACGGCGCCGTCAGGTCCGGACAGCGGGCAGCCGCCGAGATCGCGGCCCTGTTATGAGCTGATCCGCCGCATCCCGGCGGGCGCAGTCACCGATTCGGCGAGCGCCCGCAGGTGGCGGTTCACCTCGTGGTGCTGTTCGAGCATCGAGCAGTGGCCGCCGGGCAGTTCGACAAGACCCACGACGTTGGGAGCAGTGCGCGCGATCTTGCGCGACTGGCTGATCGGCGTCAGCCGATCGCGTTCGCTTCCGATCACCAAGGTCGGCACCGTCAGACCGTCCAAGCTGAGGTGGCGCTGACTCAGCGAGTCGACGAGCATCTTCGCGCAACCCCCGCGGCCCCGCGGTGAAGTCTGTACGAACAGCTCGTAGATGAGCTTCGCGGCGCTCGGGTCCGCTTCGGCCGCGACCGCCAGCATCGCGACTACGTAGCGGGTGGGTATGCGGGCCACACCCGGGATCGGGAACCCGCCGAAGATCTCGATCAAGCCCCGCCCGGCCATGACTCGCACCGGCGAAAACTCGCGCGGAACCGACAACAGTTTCACCTCGCGCAGCAGGTCGCCCGTGGTGGTGTTGATCAGCGCGACGGCGTCGGCCCGCTGGCGGACCTTGTCGCGGTACTGCTGCGACCACGCCGTGATGGCGATGCCGCCCATCGAGTGCCCGGCCAGCACCGCGCGCTCGTGCGGCGCCACCGTCGCCTCCAGCACAGCATCGAGGTCGGACGCGAGGTGCTCAAGGCTGTAGCCCCCACGGCGCGGGACGGCGCTGCGCCCGTGCCCACGATGGTCGAATGCGATCACCCGGTAGTCGGTGGCGAGGTGGGCAATCTGGTAGGCCCAGGACCGGATCGCGCAGACGATGCCGTGCGTCAGCACGATCGGGTAGCCGTCGGGCGGCCCGAAGATCTCGGTGTGCAGGGCGGTGCCGTCCGCCGCGGCGACGGTGAGGCTGCGGCTCGGCGGTAGCGCGTCAGGCACTCCAGTGAAAGTGCGTTCCAATGTGTGCGCACTCATCGCCGCTCCCCCCTCGAACGCGGCCCCGTTGCCGTTTCCTGGTTGTGGCGAGTTTAACGCCCGGGCACAGAGGAACGAGCCGAATCGGCCAAACTCACGCGACGAATTTCAGGACGATCGTCCAATAAAATGAGACGCTGACACTTGTGTCCCCGGTGTCCCGTCGGGAGTTGTTGGCTGCGACGGCGAGCGCGCTCGGCAGTGGGCTGCTGGCCGCCTGCGCGCCGGATCGCCGGCTGCCACCGGACACCAAATCGATCCTCGTCGTCGGAGCCGGGATGGCCGGCTTGGCCGCCGCGCGCAGCCTCGCCGACGCGGGATGGCCGGTGCGGTTGATCGAAGCTCGCGACCGCATCGGTGGCCGGGTGCATACCAATCGCGACTGGGGCGCGCCGCTGGAAATGGGCGCCTCGTGGATCGCCGGCACCAGAGACAACCCGTTGACCGAGCTGGCCAACCAGGCGCAGGTGCAGACCGTCGCGACCGAGTACGACGAGGTGGCAAAGCTCGCCGTGGATCCCCGGCTGCAGCCGCTGGACTATCAGGAGAAAACCTGGCGCAGGTTCGTGGAGCGGGCCCGCGACGACGTCGACGGCGGCAGTCTGGGCGCCGCCGTCGAGGCGGCGAGCGACGAGCTCTCCGGGTCCGAGCGCGCCCAGCTGGCCTACTACGTCAGCACCGAGATCGAGGACGAATACGCGGCCGACGCGAGTCAGCTCTCCGCTATGACGTTTGACGCGGGCAGATACACCGGCGGCCCGCAGGCCATCATCCCGAGCGGTTACGATGCCCTGCCGCGGCTGCTTGCCGATGGCCTTCAGATCGCGCTGAATACCCCGGTGACCGCCATCACGCGGCGCGCCGGCTCGGTCACCGTTCGGTGCGGCGACACCACGTTCGACGGACCCGCCGCGATCGTCACCGTTCCGTTGGGGGTGCTGAAATCCGGTGCGATCACCTTCGATCCGCCACTTCCGGAAGGACACGCGCACGCGGTGAACGCCCTGGGGTTCGGCGTGCTGTCCAAAAGCTTCTTCCGTTTCGACCGTCGAACCTGGCAGCACGAGAACGCTTTCTACCAATACCTGGGCATCCCGTCGGGCACGCAGCCGGGGATGTGGGCGCAATGGTTCACCATGCCGATCGCTGCCGGCCCGATTGTGTTGGCTTTCAACGCCGGTGACCGTGGCCGGTCCGTGGAGTCGTCGTCCCCCAAGGATCTGATCGCCAGTGCGCTGCCGATTGCTCGCCAACTGTTCGGCGACAACGCCTCCCCCGTCGAAGTGCGGACATCGAGCTGGACCATGGACCCCTATGCCCGCGGCGCCTATTCATTCCACGCGCCCGGCTCCGGCCTCGATGACCGCCGCCAGTTGCAGGACCCGATCGGCGACCGGCTCTACCTGGCTGGCGAGGCCGTCGGCGTCAACAACCCCGCCACCGTGCACGGCGCGGTGCTCAGCGGGCAATACGCCGCCGCCGAGCTGATGCGCCGATTGGGTTGATGCTCAGTGCTTGCGGTCGCGCACTTTGTACGTCGACGGCCATGACTTGCGAGACTCGTCTCCGGTCAGCGGCGTTCCCATGCCACCGACCTTGACGTTGTAGGCCTCTTTCCCGGGCCCGACTTCGCGATTGGCGTGTTCCTGGGCCAGGTAGTAGAGCTCGTCAATGGTGGCTTCGTCATAGGCGACGAATGAGGTTTCGCGGGCGACGTCGTCGATTCCGGCAAGCATCCGGTCGGGCACGAACCACGATGCCAACGCCGCCGCGCCGAACAGCGAGAACGGAATGATCCAGAAAAAGACATAGGACAGCGGCGTCTTGGTGTCGAGCAGCGAGGCGTTGCGGTCCAAGACCGGCGGGATCAGCGATGCCACCGTCATAGCGGCGAACACGGCGACCCAGATCCAGGTCAGCAACTTGGCCATCCGCGCGAACAACTCGGTCTTGATCACGTCGGCGGGCTGTTCCGCGGCAGCGTACTCGCGGGCGAACGGCTTGCCGATCAGCACGCCGATGAGCGCCACCAGGAAGATCCCCGCGTTGCCGAGCGCCGGCAGCCACCGCTCCATCGACAACTCGCTGAGCGGGAATGTCAGCACGGATAACACGAAAAGCGCTGTTACAGAACCGATTTCAAGCGTCCCCGTCGGTTTTCCGGCACTGCGCGCGAACGCAAGCGCGACGACGGCGACGGCCAACGCAATTACGGCGGCGGCTTTGAAGGGGACGTTACCGACCAGCACCCAAAAGACGATCCAGGGTGCGAACCCAAACAGAATGCCCACGAAGGGTCAGTGTATGGGTGGCTCGCCCGGCCGCAGCGCGGGCGGTCGAGAGACCGTCGGTCTGCTATACCGACTGGTGGTCTTGTATACCGACCACTGGTCGGTATACGCTCGCGTGGGTCGCATTATGGAGGTAGCAATGAGCCCGTCAGATCAGTCGCAGGTTCGTACCCGGATGTTCGCCCGCGCGTTCGGGCCGTTCTTCACCATCGTCCCGTCCATCGTGGCGGTGCGCGCCACGACGCAAATGCCCGTTCTGCTGCACGAGTTCGCCGGCGATCCGATGTGGCAGTGGGTGCTGGGCGCCGTCCTGCTGATGTGGGGCAGCGTCATCATCGCGTTTCACCAGTATTGGCGCAGCGCCGCGGCCGTCTTGGTGTCGCTGTTGGGCTGGTTTCTCGCCATCCGCGGGGTGCTGATCCTGGCCATCCCCGACATCTACGACTCGGCCGGAAAAAGCTTGGAGCAGCATGACATTCCGGTGGTGCGGGCCATCTTCATCGGGTTGGCCCTGGTAGGTCTGTACCTGACCTATGTCGGTTGGATCGCAAAGCCCAAACAGCAGGAACCCCTGGATGCCGCGGGTCATTAAGCATCCCGATATCCGTCGCGCCGAACTTCTCGATCGCGCCTCGGCGCTGTTCGTGCAGCACGGCTATGACAACGTCAGTCTCAACGACCTGATCGCGCATGCCGGAATTTCCAAAGGCGCTTTCTACCACTGGTTTCCATCGAAAGACGAGCTGATCACCGCACTGGCCGAGCGCAGCGCCCGCGATCAGTTCTCAGCCGTCGAAGAGGCGGTCGCCCGGTGCGGTGGCGACGCGTTGGATCGACTCAATACGCTGTTGCGGGCAGGCTTTGACGTCAAGATGCGGATGGGCGCACCGGAGCAGCTGGCTGCGATGGTCTCGCTGCTGCGGCCCGAGAATGCCCACCTCTACGGGCGAATCGTCGCGGTGAGCGAGGATCTGGTGCGGCCCTTGCTGGCCCGCGTGATCTCCGACGGGGTGCGAGAAGGCGTGTTTCGGACCTTCGACGCCGACGGCGTCGCGGACATGATTCTGGGCCTGTCCGCACGGGTCAACGCGAACGTCGTGCAGATCGTCGACGCGACGGATCAGGCCGCCTGCGATCACGCCATCGACGTTTTGACCAGCAGGCTCAAGCTGCACGGAGTGGCCGTCGACCGCATCCTCGAGCTACCCGACGGAAGCGTCACCGTCCTCGACCGCGCCGAGGTGGAAACCATGGTCGCCGCGTTACCACGCAAATGATTTCAGGAAGCCTGGCTCTCCAGCGCCTTGGCGCACGCAGTGAAAAGCGAGCGGAAGCTCGAGCGCAGCAACCGGCGGGTGACCGCCTCCAGCAGTTTGCCTCCCGCCCAAATCGGATGGGTGTAGTTGGTTAGCCAGTCGACATGCGTGCCCTGGTTAGTGCCGCCCGATGCCGCGAACGTCAGCGTGCCGCCGTCGTGTTTGAAAGACGGGAACGAGCGAACGATGAGGTAGGAGTAGCTGTGCGGCCGGTCGTAGGCGGTGATTTCTTCGCGGAACCACGCACCAATCCCGGCCACCTCGCGGACCGCGCCGGCGGCAGGCCCCGGCGTAGCCCTTCGCCCAACCGGCGGTGAAAACCAACGGAGCGGCTGCCAAATTGGCAGGGTCGGTCATCCAGTCGAAGACCTTTTCCACGGGTGCTGCGATCGTCTGCCTAGTCTAGGTGAATCTCGACCATTACCACATGCTAGGCCCGCAGCGGCGCCGCGCCCCGTTGTACGCGGTCACGCGCTCGCGCGGGCTGCGGTGTGTCCAGCGAACTCACCCGTTGATAGATGGCCAGCGATTCCAGCGCCATCCGGTCCCAGGTGAAACGCGACAGCGCGCGGCTGCGACCCGCCGCGCCCATGCTCTGCCGCAGAAAACGTTGCGCCTGAAGCCTTCTCAGGGCGTCGACTAATTCGCCGGGTTTGCTCGGTGACAGTACAAACCCGGTTACGGCATGCACTACGGCGTCCTTCAGAACACCGACGGGCAGGGTGACCACTGCCACCCCACTGGCCATGGCCGCTAACACGGTGGTCGCACGCGGCGCCTCGCGCGGTGTGCATGCGAGCACGTCGGCGGATCTCAGCAGCGCCGGCAGCTCGTCATCGGTGACCGTGCCCACGAACCGGACCCGGTCGTCCACTCCCAACCCTTTGGCGAGTCGGTGAAGCTCGACCCGTGCGTCGTCATGCACGTGATTGGTGGCAGCGGTTTCGGCGACGACCAGTTCCGCGCCTGGAACCTTCGACAGGGCTCGAACCACAACGTCAAACCCATTGCTCGGCAACGGGTCCGGTGCCAGACAGAGGATGCGAGGCAGGTCGGTGCGGGCAGCCGCCGGTCCGACCGGACTGAACCGCTCGACGTCGACGCCGCCCGGCAGAACGGACAATTGCGCGCGCCCGTGACGGAATCTGGCCAGCGCGTCGACGCCTACACTGCTCTCACCGGTCACCCAGGACGCATTGCGAGCAAGCAGCGGCTCGATGCGTTCGCGTTCGCTCACGGCAACGGGTCCGTCGGCAGTGCCTGAACGCGACCTCGCCGCCAGTCCCTGGAAGGTGTGGACGGTCGGCAGATGACGCCGCCGTGCGGCCAGTTGAGCGGCCAGGCCGCCCAGCCATCCGTACGCGTGCACAATGTCGGGTTGATCCGATGACCATTTGCGCTCAAGTTTGGCCGCCCAGTCACCGACAAAAGGCAGTACCTCACGGTCGGATCGTGGCGCCTTGGGACCGACGCACGTCGCGACGATCTGATAATCCTGGTCGGTGCCTTCTCCGGCATGACGCCGGTCGCGTCGCCTGACATAGGCCGTGACCTGATGCCCCCGGGCCGCGAGCGCTGGGCAAATCGGCATGCAGTCATCACTGCCTACGTCGTCACCGGCGACAATCGCAATCTTCATATGCAGCATCCTTCGAACGATGGCTCGCGCATGCTGCTAGACGCGAAAATCCGCAGAACATCACGAATACCCGGTTCGGTAGCTGGCTGTCGCGACCGACTAACGCCCACACCGTTTTGCCCGTTGACGTCGGAATACTTCCCCATGCGTGGCACAGTGCCGAAACGATGGCCAAACCAGACACGAGTTCGGCGCTGTGGTGCGTATCTTCGTGCCGGCCCGCCGGAATTCGGCTGCCGTTCTCCACCGCGACGACAACCGTTTTTTGATAGCTTTCGACAATCAATATCGGCGCACTGTCGGTGTGAGCGAGGACGTTTTCGATGAAGATCGTCGCCACCGTGCTCGCAACTGGCGTCAGATCGCCCAAGGCCCAGGCGTTGAGCATTTCCGTGATCGAGGCCCGGGCCAGACCGATGCTGATCGCGTCGACGGGAAGCTCGGTCCGCACCCGCCGCCGGCGGGGGTGCAACGACCGGCCAGCGACTATGTCGAGTGCCGACTCGTCGGTCGGATACACGGGCACATATCGGGCAACGCCGCTCCGGGCGATTGCCAACCGACGCTGCGGACAGCCGCACACCAGCAGGATCGGCACGTCCGGCCAGGTACACACGTACCAGTGGGCGGTGGTCAACACCGACCACGCCGATTCCGAAGGCACGGAAAGCTCGTCGACGTCAATGAGCACCGCGCTCGGCTCGTCGAGCGCGGCATCGATGATGGCATCGCGCAGCGAACGATGTGTGGCCTCGTCAAGCAGTCCACTGGCGTTCAGGACCAACACGTCATCCCGACGCTCTACGTCAACCTCGATGAGCGGTGATTCAGTCAACGGCCTCACTCCCGAAAGCCATTGCCACTGAATGGGATAACGCGTTTACTGTCGCCGGATTTCCCCTTCTCAGCCGACGCCTGCGACAGGCAAGTACGGGCGCTTTCACCCCCTCGCCGATGCTCCGAGCCACACCCTTGCTTACCCGTTAAGCGCCGCGGCAACCCTGCGGACGGTGGATAGCGGGTTTGTCGACGAATTCGCTGCGCTTCCCACACCGCTGGCAGCGGCGCACAGACCCGGCGCCGCCGCAGCGCGGGTTTGACCGCACCCAGGCTGGGCATTCTGGCGAACAGGTCTCATCAATCTCATGGAGGTGAGGATCGTGGCTAACTCGTCGATCAAGAACGAAAGATGTATCAGGATCTGCGCCGGCACGGCGACTCGAAGGAAAAGGCCGCACGGATTCAGACCAGCCTGCACCGCCGCCGACGAGTTGAGTCCCGACCCCCGGTCGAACCAATCAAGCGGTAGGTGATTGCCCGGACTGCGGGCCGCGGCGATCGTCCGACCACCCGATCGCGCCGAGTTGCCGCCGGATACGCGCAATGTCGTAGGCCAAGGGCATCTCGTCAGTAACGTGAGTGATCTCTACGCCGATATCCGCCGTGTCAACTGGTTGATGCCGTTGCCCAACCAGTTTGCGGCTGATCGCGACGACTTCGTTGTCGGTCACTCGCCGCCGCAGCAGAGCCAGCAGCGGCACATGACCGGTGGCGGGGGCGCCGGCCGCGTAGCCGGCCCGCATGAAAGCGATGATCGTGGACAACCGATCAGCCAGTCTCATCGCACACCCTCGCTCACTCGCCGCGCTTTCTTTGTGTCGTGTATATAGCCCGGCATTGCGGTTCCAAACCAATGTTGGCGTAACCAGATCCGTACTATGCACGAGAGCGTAGATGGGTCCGGTCCGACACACCGGACCGGACCCATCGTTCGTCGAGTTACCGGTTTTGCTTTTGGCGCTCTTCAACGGCCTTTCAACGGCCTTCGCGCCGCCGCGCGCAGCCTCGGCGTCGCGCTGCGGGTCATCGCGACCGGTCAGGGCACCGCCAACCGGCTTTACCCTTCTTTGCGAAAACCGGTAGTTCAGCACGTCTTTGAACCGATCAAGCCGTACGCAACCCTGACGGTTTCCCGCGCAGCGGCCCCTCGAACACCGTCGGCCCGGTCTACCCCGGGTGTGATCAGACGACGATTAGGTATCTACAGATCGTTTGAGCCGTGATTCCGCGACCCACCTTCTGCACCAAGAGTTTTCGCATCGGTGCGGGTAGATCGCGCGCCACGGTATTGCGGGGCCTAGCCCTTGCCGACGATGGCGTCGCGGGCGCGGTCGAGCATTGCCGCGAACGGCCCTGCCAGCAGGTTGGCGACCTGCGATTGCACGCCCGGATGGGCCGGGTAGGCGCGATCACTTCGGCGAGTTTGGCTGCGCGGCCCATGTTTTCAAGCTCGCGGGTGCTCAATTCCTGACCCAGCTTGCCGAACTCGTCGTAATCCTCGTGCTTGGCGTGATCGAGTACTGCGTCGCGAAGTTGGCCTCATGCCCTTCGTGCAATCGCTCGTCGACCACCGCGCCGCCGTTGGCGATCTTTCGCGTGGCCCTTGGGTGGACGATCTCTTCTTCGACGGTTTCGTGCACGGCCAGCAGTTGCCGAAGCTGGACGAAGGAACGCTCGCGCGTCTTCCCAGACGCCGACAACGTCTGGTCGAACAGACCCTTGATCTGTTGGTGCTGGCTGACAAGGAAGTCGACCACATCGGTGGGCGACTGGATGGCGCTCTGTGCCATGGTGTCTCCTCCCCGGATTGCCTTGCTTGGACGCGCGGGCGACTTTGCGCGCTACTCCGCACGCCGCGTGTAGCCGGTCGCAAGCGGGGTACGTGGAACCGAGGAGAAACCATGAGCGCGAGACAAGAGCCAGCAAAGAAGAAGCCGACGCCGAGCGGGAAGAGCAACACCACGACCTCGCCATGAGGTGGGGCTCGGTACTGGCGGAACGACTGCAGCGTGTGGCCCGGCGCAGCGCGCTGGGGGTGCTCAGCCAGGCCGATGAGCGCAGGTTTCAAGCGCTGTGCGAGGAGCTGCATACGTTGTCCGATCTGATCGATCGGTTCGAGCTCACGGAACAGGTTGGCGGCGAATATCGGGGGCGGTCGTAGGCTTGGTTACCAGCCGGTGCCGAGGAGGACCCCTCCGTGACCAACCCGTTTAGTTACGATCCGCTGGGTCGCGTCCCAGCCGGGCCGCCGGCGGAACCGCCCGAGGAGTTTCCCGAGCCCGCCGGACCGCCGCCTGGTCCGCGTGTCAACACCTTCGCGACGTTGTCGCTGGTGTACGCGTTTGTGTTCGCCCCCGCCGGCGCGATCCTCGGACATCTCGGGCTGGCGCAAATCCGCCGCACCGGCCAGCAAGGTCGCGAGCGCGCGCTGGCGGGGTTGACGCTGTCGTATGTGTTCATCGCGCTCAGTGTCGTCGGGCTGGTGGCATGGGCGACCCTCGGCGCCACCCGCACCAACCGGACCGCGACACCTCCCAGCGCGACCGCCGCAGCGCCGCCACCGGCCACGGTGGCACCGAATGACCTTGCCCAGCTGCTGCCCGGCCTCGCTGACATCAGAAACCTCACGGGTGACCACAACTTGGCGGTCGGGCAAACCTGGGACCACGTTGGCACGCGCGATCGAGAAGGAAGCATCGACCGCGCGGAGTGCTGGGGAAGCATCGGCCCAGGCACACCGGACGCCTACAAGGTGGAAGCCGTCTTCGGCTATCGCGCGTCGGAATTTTCCGACAACCGCGACCCGCAGAAACCGCTGCAGGTCATCGCCGGCGTCGCGGCGTTTCGCGACGAGGCCGCGGCCCAAACGCAACTGGCGAACCTGCTGTCAGGGTGGCGCCAATGCGGCGGCTCCGAGGTGAAACTGACCCTTCCCTCCGCGCAGGCGCTGACTTTTTCGCTCGGTCTTCCCACCGATGCCGGCAACGGCATCACCACCATGGACGTGGCGACAAAGGGGCTGATGCAGCGGCACTCCGTGCGCGCGATCGCGGCCAAAGCCAACGTCGTCATCGACCTGGACCTGTCCTACGTGGCGTCAAGCGGCTCCACGACCGACCGGCCCCAGCAGGCTGCAGCGATCGCTAACTTCATCCTGCGCAAGGTGCCTACGTAACAAATCCCGCAGTGCCGGCGGGCGCGGCTCGGGCGATCACGACCGGCATCGACGTCGCCGCGTTGGTGCCCAGGATCGTATGAACGACCTCGACGAGGTCCTCGACGGGCATCATGTTGGTAGACATACAGCCGCGCGACAACCAAAGCGGGTAGGCCTGCTTGGCCAGCTCGAGATCCCAGCCGGCGTTGAATCCCGTCTGCGCATCGCCCTCGCCGCCCGCGCACTCCCCGGCAATGAGGCAGGTGAAGCCGATAGTCGGGTGTTCGCCTTGCCACGACTCGACGAGCCTCTCCAGCGCCGCCTTGCTGACGCCGTACGCGCCCAGGCCTGGCCAGGGCGGCCCGTAACTGCCTGTGGGCGATGAGAGGTAGACCACCTTGCCCGCCGAGGCCGTCAAGTGTGGCACCGCCGCGGCCGTCGTGAGCGCCGCGCCCGTAACGTTGGTTTCGAAGACCCGCCTCCACGTCTCGGCATCGGTATCGACCAACCGGACGAGCGGCCCGATGCCAGGGGTATAGACCAGGTTGTCGATGCCGCCGAGCGCATCGGCGGCCTCGTCGATGGCCGATCGGCACGAGGTCTCGTTGGTGACATCACACTCAATGGCGATCGTGCCCTCCCCCGCCTCCTTGGCGGCCGCGTCGATGCGCTCGCGCCGCCGGGCGAGAAGCGCGACGTGATCCCCGCGCTGCGCAAGGCCGACACCAATACAGCGCCCGAGCCCGCTCGACGCGCCAACTACCACAGTTCTCGACATATCCGTCCTCATCGGTCGATAACGTTGTCGGCGAGAAACATATCCTGTTCTCCCCGCCACGCACTACCGAATCGCCGTGCCGATGAAGTAGCTGGCGAGCAGTGCCGCACCGATCAGCACGACCCAGCCATCCGTCAGCCTGCACAGCAGGACGGGGGCTTGGCGCACTTCCATGAACTCCCGAAAGATGATGCGCACCTTGATGAGTGCGATCACGATCACGCTCGACGTGACCAGCGCGCTGGACGTAAGCGATCCGCTCAGCGAGTGGTCGATCCACAAATAGCTCAGCGTGAACGCCGCCAGGACGATCCACACGACCAGCAGTCTCTTGTTGAAGGTGGTCTTCACTGTTCACCTCACCACATAGAGCAGCGCAAAAATGAGAACCCACAGGAAGTCGACGGTGTGCCAGTAGGTGGCGCACGTCTCGACGAGCTGTTGGGATCGCCTGGCCGGACTTCGGAGTTGGTAGACGACAATACCGAGGACCACGAACCCGATCAGCAGGTGCACGAAGTGGATTCCGGTGAGGAAGAAGTAGTAGGTGAAAAAGTCGGAGCTGTCAAAGCCGTTGCCCAGCTGGATCTGTCGGACCCACTCGAACACCTTGGAGCACATAAACACCAGACCGAAGAACGCGGTGAGGAAGGCGTCCCGGAGGGCCTGTTGGTAGGCGCCGGACCGGGCCGATTGGACGCAGCGCGCCACCGACCACGAGCTGAGCAGCAAAACGAGCGTGTTGAAAACTCCGATGCGCAGGTCCAGCTGCGCCTGGGAGTGCAAAAATGCCTCCGGGTTTTGGGTGCGGTAAAACAGGTAGAAGCCGAAATACGCCGTGAAGACCAGCGTTTCGAACAAAGCGAAGGCCCACATGTCCGGCTGCCCCGGCACGAACCTGGCGCGGTCGCTCTTGTCGGCGAGGTCGGTCATCAGGCCGCCGCCTCTTTGCGGGCGAGGTCGGGCAGGACCCCGGTACCAAAGTCCTCGCGCCGAATCATCTTGAACAGCATGACGATGAAGGTGACTTGGTAGACGCCGAACACGACCATGTCCAGCCACCAAGCGATCTGGCCATTCCAGGCCAACACGCCGCGCCGAAAGATCCAGCAGGGCGCCACGACGACCTCGGTGAGCGCGTTGCACAGGTTGAGGTAGCCGAACCACTTGGGGAACACCCGATTCCTGTCGAGCAGAATCGCGACCATCCAGATCAGCGAGCCGATCAGGAAAACTCCCATGGTTCCGTCGAAGGACAGGAAGGCGAAGTCGTAGAGCCAACCGACCGCCTCGGGGTCCCGCTCCGGTCGCAGCGTCCCGACGATCAGCGCGATGCACAGCAGGTACAGACCGGGAACCGCACTGAGCGCGTAGATGATCAGGTACGAGTATCCGAACGCACGGGTGACCGACATCCGTCGCATCGAGTACGCGATGAGGGCATTGTTGATCGCGTTCATGCCGCCGATGGCGAAAATGATGCCGAGCCCAATCGGTATTCCGAGGTGGCGTTCGTGGAACCAGTGGACCTGCGTCGCGAGGTCCCAGGTGGGCTGCGGCGGGGGCTGGACTTGCGCCACGATGAAGAACACCGGGAAGAAGAGGTTGTAGAAGACGACCATTACCCACCAGGCCAACCACAACTCGCGCTTGGGGTTATGCCGTAAATGCCAGGCGATCCGGTGATGCGGCGGGCCCGTGGGCGGCGTGGCCGGGGACGCCGGAGGTGTGATCACCGCACTCATGCGTCGACCAGTTCTTCTGCGCGCCTGCCGTATTCGGCGCGCTCACGATAAACGGCCTGCCCCAGAACGACGCCCATGACGACGATCCACACGGCTATGGCGATGTTCTTCAGCCAGAACGACAAGAAGCCGTCCCACGCGAGCGGGCCGGTCAATGCCACGCCGACGAAAGCTGCAGGCACCAACGCGAGCGCCACGAGAAGGTTGAAGTGGGCCACCCAACGCTTGAATATCGGGTGCGGCTGATCGTCGAAATAGATTGCCAGGGCAAGGATCACGCTCTGCCCGATCAGATAAGGGACCAGAATCGTGAAGGTGATCCAGGCGAAATCATTGAGTAGCTGCGTCAGCTCCGGGTTTCGTTCCGGGCGAAAGGCGGCCAGCAGCCAGCAGACGTTGGCGATGAGGAAAAGAGTAGGGCCGCCGGCGATGCAGCCCAGCATCGCGTAGGAGAAGATCGGCGTGCGATGCGCCATCCGGCGGATCTGCATGACGATCAGGATCAGAATCGGGACGAGACAGATGCCGAACCAGTTGAACAGGATCATGCTGGAGCGGATCGCCGCCAGGTTATCCCGATAGAACGTGGCAACTTGATCGGCAGACATCGTGGGCGACATCGGCGACGTGAAACCCGGGAACAACAGAAACGCGGCGCCCCAGATGATCGCGGTCGCAGGCAACGTCCACAGCAGGATCACCTCGCCGTCGGTGCGTCTCAGCGCTCGTCGCGCAGTTCCCGGACCTCCTGCATCGTTCCCGCCGGCGTCGGACAACGGTGGCTCCTCTCCAGGACGCGGCACACTGGCCTAGCCCCCTCGACTAGACTGCCGAAACTAGCCGACCGGCTAGCCATCGGTCAATAGCCGTTCGTCTAGTCTTCATGGTGTGGAATCTGCACGACAGCCGGTTACCGACGGCGAGCTACGGGTCGTCCAGCACAGCGCCGCCCGGACGCGCGTGCTCGACGCCGCGCTGTCCCTGTTCGCCGAGCACGGCGTCAGCGGTACGTCGCTGCAGATGATCGCCGACGCGGTCGGCATCACCAAAGCCGCTGTCTACCACCAGTTTCGGACCAAGGAGCAGATCGTGCTCGCGGTCACCGAGCGCGAACTCGGTCGGCTGGGACCCGCACTCGAGGAAGCCGAAGCACACACCGACGGATCACAAGCCCGCGATGCGCTGCTGGTGCACGTCATTGACATGGCGGTCCGTGACCGCCGCCTGGTACGCACGTTGCAGTTCGATCCCGTCGTGGTGCGACTACTCGCCGAACACAAACCATTCCAGCGGTTCATGGAACGGCTCTACCGGGTGCTGCTGGGCGAAGGTGAGGACGGAGCGCTGGAAGGCGCGATGTTGTCAGGGGCGATCAGCAGCGGGGTGATGCACCCACTGGTTGGCGATTTCGACGACGACACCCTGCGCACCAAGCTGACCGATATGTGCCGCCGCTTGCTCGGCATGCCCATATAAGCCCGGCTAGCACTTTGCAGTTGACTGCACTATTGCATTTAACTGCAACTTGGCGTTACCCTCCGACGATGAGCGCGCCAACAACGCAGTCGGTCACACAGTTCATGGACGACCCGATCAACTTCTTCGGGCAGTCCTATACACAGATGCACAGCATCTCGCGTGCGGAACTCGAGGAGCTACAGCGCCGCGCGATGGGCATCCGCTTCCAGCAGCATCGTCAGAGCATCGAGATGGTGCGCAAGTTGGCCGACCGGCTCGGCGTCACGGAACTCAACGAATTCGATGATGTTGTCCCGCTGATGTTCTCGCACACGGCGTTCAAGTCGTACCCGTCCGCGCTGATCGACAAGAAGCGATTCGACCTGATGACCAAGTGGCTGGACAAGCTGACCAGCTACGACCTGTCGAACGTCGACACCCGGGGGTGCAACAGCATCGACGACTGGATCGACCGTCTCGACGAGCAGACTCCGCTTCAGGTGATCACCTCCAGCGGGACCACCGGCACGATATCGATCCTGCCCAAGGACAAGCGCGGTGCCTCAGAAGGCATGGAGTTGTGGAAGATCTGTCTGTTCCAGAACTTCGGCCACGAACCGACCGATGAAGAACTCAACCCCAATGTCGATGTGATCTGGCCCAACTTCGCGAGCGGCAAGCTAGGGCACCTGCGTATCGCGCAGATGCTCAAACAGGGATTCACCGGCGGAGACGAGTCCAAGTTCCATCCGCTGTACCCCGGATCGGTGGAGACCGATCTGATGTTCCTCGCGTCGAAAATGCGCGCGGCGGCCTCCCGCGGGGAGCTCGACCGCCTCGAAATCGACCCGGCACTGGCCGCCCGCAAGGACGAATTCATCGCGATGCAGCTGCGCCAACCCGACGAACTGAATGCCTTCTTCGGCAACATCACCGAAAAGCTGCGCGGTAAGCGGGTTTTCATGACCAGCGCTTATCCCCAGATGTACGAGATCGCCAAGGCCGGCCTGGAACGCGGCGTCAGGAACGTCTTCGCCAGGGACTCGGCCATCCTCACCGGGGGCGGAATGAAGGGCGTGGCCCTGCCCGACAACTTCATGGACGTCATCATGGAGTTCCTCGGTGTCGACAAGATCCAGCAGGGATACGGCTTCTCCGAGTCGAGCACCTTCCACTGGGGCTGCGAAGAGGGCCGCTACCACGTCATGCCCTGGGTCATCCCCTTCATCCTCGACCCCGACACGAGCGAGCCGTTGCCGCGCACCGGGCGGCAGACGGGCCGCGCCGCCGTCTACGACATCCTGCTTCGGGCGCACTGGGGCGGCGTGATCTCGGGCGACGAGGTCACCATCGACTGGGATCTGCAGTGCCCGTGCGGACGCAGCAGCGTGGCGTTCGAGAAGGACATCATGCGCTACAGCGAAAAACAAGGCGTCGAGGATGACCGGATCACCTGCGCGGCCACCCAGGAGGTGCACAACGAGGCGATCGACTTCATGAAGGGTGTCGAGCTGTGAGCGGACTCGCCGCCTATACGGTGCCGCTGTTCCTGCGTGGACGACTGATCGCCGACGACCTGGTGTCGTTTGGAACCCGCCACGGCATCAACGAATTCCAGAGCACCCGACATGGCCAAATACGTCGAGCTGCTGCCGCTGAAAAGTCCCGGTGAGATGTCGGACCTCTACGACGTGAGTTTCGACGAGATCCTCGATGTCCTCGAAGCCCTCGGCGAGGCACTGGATTTCGACACCAACGCCCACCTGCAGGAGGCCTACGAAGCCTCGCTGGTGGCCAACGTCTTGCCGCGCGGAGATGATGCGTAACAGCTACCGGGTACTTCCGTCCGCTGTTCAGCCGCGAACACGTGCTGGAGGTGGCCGACACCCAGGTGGGCCTGGATTACCTCAATGGCTGGGTACCGCACCAGCTTTCCGATGGGCGGGAATTGCGGGTGCGCGCGTTCGGGTCACGGGTGCTGCACATCCCGGCCGGCAACGGCGGCCTGGTTTCCGCGGTCACCATCCTGCGCTCGGTCATCGCCCGCTGCGACACGATCATCAAGGCCCCGTCCAACGACCCGTTGACCGCGATCGCCATCGCCCGCACCCTGGCGGACGTGGCTCCCGATCACCCGATCACCAAACACCTGGCGGTCGGCTACTGGAAGGGCGGGGATGTTGCGGTCGAAGAGGTGCTGTACCAGCCACAGCATGTCGAAAAGATCGTCGCCTGGGGCGGATTGGCCTCGGTCAAGCATGTCACCCGCTACATCCAGCCCGGTCTGGAGCTGATCGCGCTTGACCCCAAGCGCAGTGCCACCATCATCGGCGCCGAAGCGTTCAGCGACGAGGCCACCCTGCGCGAAGTGGCGCGACGGGCCGCCACTGATATCGGCGTCGCCAACCAGGAGGGCTGCGCCAACGCGCGGGTGATCTACACGCTCTCGGGAACCGACGAAGCCGGACTGGCGCGGGCGAACAAGCTGGGCGAGCTGATCTATGCTGAGCTCGTTGCGCTGCCGCCGTTCATCAGCACCCCGCCGCTGTACCCCAACCGGGACCTGTTCGAGCACCTGGAATCCTCCCGGATGACCGAGGATTTCTACCGGGTGTTCGGCGGCGAGCGGCGCGAGGGTGCGATCGTGGTGTCGCAGTTCGACGAACCCGTCGACTACGCGGCGATGCTATCGGGCCGGGTCGCCAACATCGTGCCCGTCGACGACGTCGACCAGGTCACCCGCGCGGTCAACGCCTACACCCAGACCATCGGCATCTACCCGGAATCGCTCAAACGTCGACTGCGCGATACCCTTCCGTTATTCGGGGCGCAACGGCTGACCAGCCTCGGCTACGCGTGCAGCGTCGCCATCGCCATGCCTCAAGACGCGATCGAGCCCATCCGCCGGATGTGCAAGTGGATCGTCGACGAGGAATGCGACCCCGAGGTCGTCATTCCGCTGTGGCGCGTGGGTCAGCAGGTTGGCGTCAACCAGTGAACCGGGCCGAGCGGCGCAAAAGCGAGCTGCGGGAACGCATCCTGGCCGCGGCTTTCGAATTATTTCTCAGCCAAGGTGTTTCAGCTACCCGCATCGACGAGATCTGCGAGCGCGCCGACATCGCCAGTCGCACCTTCTTCAACCACTTCCCGACCCGGCAGGACATGGTCCGCGCGCTGGCCGAGAGCCGGCTGGTCAACCTGCATGACGTGGTCTTCGCCCGAAGCGACGAGCCGATCCCCCAGCGTCTCGTCGGCGTATTCGATGACATCGCAACAACATTGGCTGACTCCGGTGAGACCTACCGTGAGATGATCGGTGAGATGATGGCCGCGGCCGACTACGGCGCTCAACGCGGCTCGCCCTTCCACGACACGTTCGTCGAACTCGTCAAGGACGGCCTTGCCCGTGGGGAGATCCACACCCGCCACGACCCGCAGATCGTCGCGGACATCATCGTAGGCGCCCTGTCCGGAGCGCTGGCCAACTGGCGCGTCGACACCACCTACTCGTTGGTGACCAACCTGCACAATCTGGCTGTGGCGCTGGCTGACCTATTGGTCGGGAACGGATGAGCGTGTTCGGTTTCGCCACCACCGTCGACGAGGTGATCGATGGGGTCGATCTGCGCGGCAAGACCGCCGTGGTAACCGGCGCTTCCAGCGGGCTCGGGTTGCAGACGGTGGCCACACTGGCCTCGGCCGGCGCGAACATTGTTGCCGCGGTGCGGGATCCGGACGATTTCCGCGGCCAGACCGAGTGGGCCGGCCTTGGGGAGCTGGCGGAGAGGATCGATGCGGTACCTCTGGACTTGGCGCGGCTGGACAGCGTGCGCGCGGCGGGTGAGGAGATCGCCTCGCACTACCCGCGGATCGACATCCTGATCAACAACGCGGGCGTGATGTTCACGCCACCCGACACCACCGCCGATGGTTTCGAGTTACAGTTCGGCGTCAACCATCTGGGGCACTTCCTGTTGACGACCCTGCTGCTGCCGCGGCTGCGCGCGGCGGCCGCCTCGTCCGGTGACGCCCGTGTAGTCACGCTGTCCTCCGAGGCGCACCGGCGCTGGGGAATAGATCTGGACGACATCGATTTTGCCCGGCGCGGCTACGACACGTTCCTGGCCTACGGGCAGGCCAAATCGGCGAACATCTTGATGACAATCGAGCTGCACCGACGCTTCGGCGCGGAGGGCATCACCGCGCTGGCCGTCCATCCGGGCACCTGCGCAACCAACCTGGCCCGCTACATGGACCGCGCAACCCTCAAGAAAATGTTCGCCATGAGCACCGAAACCTTTGCCCCCGAGAACATGAAGACCGTGGCCCAAGCCGCCGCCACCACGATATGGGCGGCCACCGAAGCGTCCCTGGCCGGACACGGCGGGGCATACCTGGCCGACTGCCAGATCGGCGAGGCCGACACGTCGGCTACCGATTCCGTTACAGCGCAACGGCTGTGGGTGTTGTCGCAGCAGTGGGTGGACTCGCCCGCGTAAGCAATGCCCGTCAGTCAGTTGCCGGCGCCTTAGCTTGTTGATGCCGCCTGCAACACCACAGCGCTGTGGGCCTCGACGGTGAGCTTGGCCGCAGCGGGCAGTTCCCCGGCGGGCGCCTCGTCGGCTCCGGTATCCACCACGATGCGCCACTCGGCACCGAATTCGGCTGGTGGAAGGGCGAATTCGATGGGCTCGTGGTGTGCGTTGAAGCACAGCAGGAACGAGTCATCGAGCACCCGCTGACCCCGCGCATCAAGCCCCGGAATGCCGTGGCCGTTGAGGAATACCGCGACGGACTTCGCGAAACCCGCGCCCCAGTCCTCGTCGGTCATCTCGGCGCCGTCGGGTGCAAACCAGGAGATGTCGGGCACGCCGTCCTGACCACGGCGGCGGACCGGCTTGCCGCTGAAGAAGCGGCGCCGGCGGAACACCGGGTGGTTGGTGCGCAACGCCGACACCACTCGAGTGAAGTCCAACAGGCCGTCGTCGGGCTTGGACCAATCGATCCAGGTGAGTTCGTTGTCCTGGCAGTAGCCGTTGTTGTTGCCGTCCTGGGTGCGGCCGAGCTCGTCGCCGTGGCAAATCATCGGCACGCCCTGCGACAGCAGCAACGTGGTAATGAAATTGCGCTGTTGGCGCGCGCGTAACTCGTTGACGCCCGCATCGTCGGTCGGCCCCTCGACGCCGCAGTTCCATGACCGGTTATGGCTCTCGCCGTCGTTGTTGTCCTCGCCGTTGGCGTCGTTGTGTTTCTCGTTGTAGGACACCAGATCCCGCAGCGTGAATCCGTCGTGGGCGGTGACGAAGTTGATCGAGGCCACCGGCCTGCGCGCGGTGTGCTCGTACAGGTCGGCCGATCCGGACAGTCGGTAGGCGAACTCGTCGAGCGTGGCGGGCTCACCGCGCCAGAAGTCCCGGACGGTGTCACGGTATTTTCCGTTCCACTCCGTCCACTGCGGCGGGAAATTGCCCACCTGGTAACCGCCCGGCCCGACATCCCACGGCTCGGCGATGAGCTTGGCCTGGCTGACCGTTGGATCCTGTTGCACGAGTTCAAAAAACGTCGCCAGACGGTCGACGTCGTAGAATTCACGGGCCAGCGTCGAGGCCAGGTCGAACCGGAAGCCGTCGACGTGCATCTCGGTCACCCAGTAGCGCAGGGAGTCCATGATCAGCTGCAGCGCGTGTGGGTGGCCGACGTTGAGGCTGTTGCCGGTGCCGGTGTAGTCCATGTAGTAACGCTTGTCGTCGTCAACGAGCCGGTAGTAGGCGGCGTTGTCGATACCGCGCATCGACAACGTCGGGCCCCGGTGATTGCCCTCCGCCGTGTGGTTGTAGACGACGTCAAGGATGACCTCGATGCCGGCCTCGTGCAGCGACCGCACCATCGCCTTGAACTCCTGCACCTGTCCGCCAGGGGTCGCGGCGCTGGAGTACTTGAAGTCGGGCGCGAGGAATCCGATCGTGTTATAGCCCCAGTAATTCGATAGGCCTTTGTCGACCAGGGTGGAGTCGTTGGCGAAGTGATGTACGGGCATCAGCTCGATGGCGGTGACGCCGATGCTCTTGAGGTGGTCGATGATCGCCGGGTGTGCCACCGCGGCGTAGGTGCCGCGGATCTGTTCGGGGATGTCGGGGTGGGCTTGCGTGAGGCCTTTGACGTGCGCCTCGTAGATGACGGTGTCGGCGTATTGGTGGTCAGGTGGCCGGTCGTTGCCCCAGTCGAAGTACGGGTTGATCACCACCGACTTCGGCATGCTGGGCGCGGAGTCGTCGTCGTTGCGGCTGTCCGGGTCACCGAAGATATAGCTGAACAGGGACTGGTTCCACTCGAATATGCCATCGATCGCTTTCGAGTACGGGTCCACCAGCAGCTTGTTCGGGTTGCAGCGCAGTCCCGCCTGCGGGTCGTACGGACCGTGGACGCGGTAGCCGTAGCGCTGGCCGGGTTCGATGGCCGGTACGTAGGCGTGCCAGACGAAGCCGTCGACCTCGGGCAACGGAATGCGGCTCTCATTGCCGTCGGCATCGAACAGGCACAACTCGACGAGTTCGGCGACTTCGCTGAACACAGCGAAATTGGTGCCCGCACCGTCATACGTCGCGCCGAGGGGGTACGCCCTGCCCGGCCACACCTCTCCGGTGGGCGTCGGGGCAGGGGCTGGTGCGGTGGTCATGGCGCAGTTGATACCCGGCAATGATGCTGGCCAAACCGCTACGCGAAAACCCTCGGCGGACATAGCATTTCCCGCGTTCGCCCTCTCACGGCCTTAACCTGACCTTAACGAGCATTGGATTCGTTGGCGCACAAAAGGGTTCGGTCATTCCTTGGCCAAGTTTTCGTCGTCGCCGTTGCTTCTTACCGCCCCGGTGGCTTTGCGCAAGGTGCGGTTGCTGGAACGCAAGTCGGTGTTGGCGGTTGACAGCGCGGCGTTGTCGTTTTCGAGTTCGAGGATGCGAGCGATGCCGGCCAAGTTGATCCCGGCGTCGACCAGGGCGCTGACGCGGCGTAACCGGATTAGGTCATCGGCGCTGTAGCGCCGGGTTCCACCCGCACTGCGGGCCGGGGTGAGCAGGCCATAACGCTCGTACAGACGCAGCGACTGCACCGCGACGCCAGAAAGTTCGGCCGCGACGGAGATGCCGTACACGCCGTGGTCGGGCGCCGGCACACCGGTGGGGCCAGGACGATCGACCATCACGCGCCTCCTCAGGTTCTCCGTACAGAAAATCTGTGTACCATACTTGCGCGGAACTTTCGAGAGTGCTATATCAAATCTATTCCTATTGACATAGATAATGGGAACCGTCGACAGCAGATTGGAGTAAGGAGTAACCGCCATGCTGATGCGTACTGACCCGTTCCGCGAGTTGGACCGCTTCGCCAACCAGGTGCTGGGTACCGCGGCTCGCCCGGCCGTGATGCCGATGGATGCCTGGCGCGAAGGCGAAGAATTCTTCGTCGAGTTCGACCTTCCCGGCATCAACGCCGAGTCGCTGGACATCGACATCGAGCGCAACGTGGTGACCGTGCGCGCGGAGCGGCCGGGCGTTGACCCCAACCGGGAGATGCTGGCTACCGAGCGGCCGCGCGGGGTGTTCAGCCGACAGCTGGTGCTCGGCGAAAACCTGGACACCGAAAGGATCGACGCTTCGTACAACGAGGGTGTCCTACGGTTGCGTATCCCGGTCGCCGAACGGGCTAAGCCGCGCAAGATTTCGATTGGCCGCGGACACAAGGCCATCGACGACGACGTTGCAACCCGGGAGGTCATCAACGCCTGACCAGCTCGGGTGGGCGGCGGCCGCGCCGGATTGCCTGGTTGCGGTCGCCGTACCCCCGGCGCGAGGGGCGGGGCACGAGCCTGCGACGCCGACGCTTTGGGACGCGATATCGTGAGCTGTTCTCGGCGTTCAGCAGCAGCGCCTATAGTCATCGACCCACTCCGCCTCTGTGCCTAACGGTGCGTTAGTCAACGTGGTCGATCGGCGCAGTCATCTGACCCGAGGAGGCAAGTTTAGCGATGAGCTGGGATCTAAACGGCGAGTCATCCAATCTCGAACAAGCCTTGGCCGGCGGCTCCCCACAACGGGTGGGCTGGTTCCGCTTCTACTTCGACGACCAGCGGTGGGAATGGTCCGAACAAGTACAGCGGATGCACGGCTATGAGCCCGGGAGCGTCACCCCCACCACAGGTCTGGTGTTGTCACATAAACACCCCGACGACCGCGGTCAGGTCGCCGCCACCATCCACGACATCCTCAACACCCACAAGCCGTTCAGCACTCGACACCGAATCATCGACACCAACGGAACTGTGCGCCACGTCATCGTGGCCGGTGACCGGCTTTATGACAGCGAGGGCGCAGTGGTCGGAACACACGGGTTCTATGTCGACATCACTCGGCTACACGAGCGCGAGCAAGAGGACCGCGTCACGGCGAAGCTGGCCGAGATCGCCGAAAACCGCGCCGCCATCGAACAGGCCAAGGGCATGTTGATGCTGACCTACGGCATCGACGAGGATGACGCGTTCAACCTGCTCAAGTGGCTGTCCCAGGAGGCCAACGTCAAGCTGCGGCTGCTGGCCGAGCAGATCTCCGAGGATTTCCGCAGCAGCGGCCCGGCCTTCATCCCGCAATCGGAGTTCGACCAGCTACTGCTGAGCGCCCGCTCGCGAGTGGGCCGCTCCCACGGGTCGGCCCTCGCGCGAGAGGCATAAACGTACAACTACTTTGCTGACGGCTCGTTATACGAACAGCGCTTGGCTGTTGTAGCAGTTATACGCAGGCGTTATTTCTTACTTGGAATAACGATGATGACGATCAGTGTGATGATTGAGAAGAAGAACCCAAGAATCCCCCACCCAAAGGGATTGCGGCCCTTCATCGCGGCAATGACACCGCAGATGATGGCAGCTATCAGGCCACCGATGAGGTAGAAGATTCCCTTTATTCCCTTGAGAATTAGCCCCGCCGCAAGCGGATCCGAACTTGCCAGAACCAGCGAGTGCAACATGTCAGGTCCTTTCTTGAGGGGAAAGCCTGGTAAGTGATACCCACCACGAAGCGAATTAAACCGCAGTCCGCCTTTCGGCATTCCCCGTTGCTGACTATGTTTGCTACAGCTGGCCGCGTCCGCAGCCGGCAAAAGGACCGCGACAACGCGCGGATCGCCGGGCGTGGGGCCGCGAATCACCAAGTTCCGCCTCTGCGGAGGACCCCACGCCCGACGATGTCTGTCACAGGATGTAGAGCATCTCCTGGTAGGTGGGCAGCGGCCACAAGTCGTCGGCCACAACGCTTTCCAGCGTGTCGGCGGCGGCGCGGACCGCCGCCATCGCCGGCAGCAGCGCGTCCTGGGCGTGCTTGGCCTCGGCGAGCGCCGTTTCCGCCGAATGGTCGGACAGCGCCGACTTCAGCGCCGCCAGCCCCTCTTGCAGATTCGGCGATCGGGGTCGAAACCGCTTCCAGCACAGCCGTGCTCGCGCTCAACGCCGGCTTTCTTCAGGGCCGCGACGTTCTGGGCCAGCTCGGTCTGGTAGCGGATCGCGGCCGGCAGGATCACCGTCGTCCCCAGTTCCAGCGCCAGCTTGGCCTCGACCCCGACGGTCAGCACGTACTGCTCGAGACGGACCTCGTAGCGGCTGTGCAGCTCGCGCTCGTTGAACACGCCGTATTTCTCGAAGAGTTCGACCGACTCGGGCTTGATCAGCTCCGGGATCGCGTCCAGTGTCGTCTTGAGATTCGGCAAACCGCGCTGCGCCGCCTCGATCTGCCACTTCTCCGAATATCCGTCGCCGTTGTAGACGACCGCACCGTGCTCGGTGATGATATCGGTGAGCAGCTGCTGCACGGCATTGTCGAAGTCGCCACCGTCCGCGACGGCCTTTTCCAGGACCGTGGCCATGTAGTCGAGCGAGTCCGCCATGATCGTGTTGAGGACGATCAACGGCACGGCGACCGTCTGCCCGGAGCCGGGCGCCCGGAACTCGAACCGGTTGCCGGTGAACGCGAACGGGCTGGTGCGGTTGCGGTCACCCGGGTCGGTCGGCAGCGGCGGCAGCGTGTCGACACCGATGATCATGGTGCCCTTGCCCTTTGACGATGTGGCCGCACCCTTGGCGATCTGCTCGAATACGTCGGCGAGCTGTTCGCCGAGGAAGATCGAGATGATCGCCGGCGGTGCCTCGTTGGCGCCCAAGCGGTGGTCGTTGGTGGCCGACGCCACCGAGACACGCAGCAGCCCGGAGAACTTGTGCACGGCGCGGATCACCGCGGCGCAGAACACCAGGAACTGCGCGTTCTCGTGCGGGGTGTCACCCGGGACCAGCAGCGAGCCGAGCTCGGAGTTGCCCATCGAGAAGTTGACGTGCTTACCGGACCCGTTGACGCCGGCGAACGGCTTCTCGTGGAACAGGCATTCCATACCGTGCTTCTTGGCGATCGTCTTGAAGACCGTCATCAACAGCTGCTGGTGGTCGGAGGCGATGTTGGCCCGCTCGAACATCGGCGCGATCTCGAACTGGCCGGGAGCCACCTCGTTGTGCCGGGTCTTGGCGGGAATGCCGAGCTTGAACAGCTCCCGCTCGGTGTCCATCATGAAGCCCAGCACCCGCTCGGGCACCGCGCCGAAGTAGTGGTCGTCGAACTCCTGACCCTTGGGCGGCTTGGCGCCGAACAGGGTGCGGCCGGCGTTGACCAGGTCCGGCCGGGCCAGGAAGAAGTGGCGATCGACCAGGAAGTACTCCTGCTCCGGGCCGCAGAACGAGACGACGTGGTTGAGGTCCTTGTGGCCGAACAGCTTGAGGACACGCTCGGCGTGCACGCCCATGGCCTGCTGGCTGCGCAGCAGCGGCGTCTTGTAGTCCAGCGCCTCACCGGTCATCGAGACGAAGACCGTCGGGATGCAGAGCGTGTTGCCGTTCGGGTTCTCCAGGATGTAGGCCGGACTGGTGACGTCCCAGCCGGTGTAGCCGCGCGCCTCGAAGGTGCTGCGCAGCCCGCCCGATGGGAAGCTCGAGGCGTCCGGCTCACCCTGGATCAGGGTCTTGCCGGCGAACTCCGCCAGCGTCGCCCCGTCGCCGACGGGCTCGAGGAAGCTGTCGTGCTTCTCGGCGGTCAGGCCGGTCATCGGGTAGAACACGTGGGCGTAGTGGGTGGCGCCCTTCTCCAGCGCCCAGTCCTTCATCGCCACCGCGACCGTGTCGGCGACCGCGGGGTCGAGCTTGGCGCCCTTCTCGATTGTCGCAACCACGGACTTGTACACCGACTTGGGCAGCCGCGCCTGCATCTCGGCCTTGGTGAAGACGTTGGCGCCGAAGATCTCGCCTGGTTCTTCACCGGGTACGAAACTGATGGCCGGGGGGATATATGCCTCGACGTTGTTGATCGCCTGCAGGCGGACAGCATTTCCACTCAATTGAGTTCCTATCAGCTAGGGGGTCCGCGGCTTGGCTCCACGGACGTCAGACCGCCTCACATTAGGAAGCTTCGATGGCAAATTTGTTACGCGAGCGTCAACGATGAAAGGCGATGGTTGCGAACGTGAGACGCGCGCCGTGTCTGAAAGCGGCAATTGCCGGCACGCACCGATGAACACACCACCGTTGCCGCCGGCTCCCGGATCGCCCTCAGCGGTGCCAGGGGCACAGGTCGCGGGTGGCGAGCCGGACGACCTGTGCCGCCCCGTCTGGACCCAGCGCCGGGTTCGCCGCGGCGAACTGGTTCACCATGTTCTGCCGGCTGAGGCCGGCGTCCATCAGGCCACAGATATCCAGGCCCTGGTCCAGCGCCACCTGGTTGCCGCCGCTGTCGCCCAAGCCGGCCGCACTGATGTCTGCCAGAAACGCACGCCGACCGCACCCCGGGCCCGGCCCCGGTGCAGCGCCTTGGGGGCACCCCGGTGTCGGAGCGGCGTTCGCATCAGGGTCGGGTCCCAAAGCCATGGCTGCTACGGCGGCCAGACCCACTATCGCTACCGTTCGTGCGCCGCCGTTCGCCCACCTTGATGCGGCCGCACTATCGAGAACTACGCGGGACAGAGTTGACATTTGCCACCTCACTCGGCTGATCGCGGCCACGTGGCATCAAAGCCGCCCTTGACCTCTTCTTTCGGTCAAAGGTCGGCGGGTCCACGATGTCGTGGCCGCATTGCTACGGCGTTCTATTCAGCGTGGTTTTATGGTGATTGCGCGAGCTTGGGGGAGGCTGTGTTTCGGTTGGGCACTTCCTATCATTTCCATGCGCTTCACCGTTTGGACATCCCACCGATCGCCCTGAGAGCGCTGGGCGTGCAGCGACCGCCACCCGCCGGAGCCGGGACCACTGGGCGCCCGTGGGGCTGAGCGCTTTCCCAGCTGGACCAGATTCCCGCCGAGAAGGGCCCTGGTGCACCGTTTCGCTCGTAGAAACCTTGCGGGTCATAGACTTTGGCGCTCGGCCACGGCCATGGGCAAACCACCGAGGTTGCCGCGCCCGACCACCGCGTGACGGCCGTATACACCAGTCCGTAGGCCATGAAGGCAAGGTTGACGCCGACGAGCATGACGACGAACGAACCAAGCACCGGCCGGCTCGGCAAGATGCTGGCCCGCCGCGCCAGTTTCTCGGCCACGGTGCGTCCGGTGTCGTCCCGATAGATCAACGCCGCGGCCGGGATCATCAGGATGCTGATGAGCGAGGACTGCCACAACAAGGGGAACTGCCACCGCGTTCCGACGAAGACCGACCCGAACGGGATGACTTGGGTGAACGTGTACAGACCTATGCGGACGCACAGCGCCTCCATAGCGAAGTCGTAGACGAAGCCGAACGCGAAGACCAGGCCGGACAAGCCGATCAGCGGATGCCGCGACGCAAACGACTCCGGGGAGCTGCGTGCCTGCAGGCGCCGTAGCACCCAGATCGCCGGGAAAAACGGGGGAACCACGAACATCGAAATGGCCGCGATGAACAGCGGCTCGACGGTCGGAGACAGCGACACGATTGGCCAGTCCTCGGGCCAGTGCCACAAGTCGGGGTTGTACGCCGCGAACGTCACCCAGTTCATAGGCGCGTCCAACCACGCAAGCGTGGTGACCGCAATCGTCATCAGCAGGTAGGGATGCTTGGGATAGCGGCGCCACAGAACGACGATCAGCGCGACGATGCTGACTAGCGCCAGATAACTGAATATCTCGATGGTCACGATCCAGTGGCCATAGCCGAACAGTGGATTCGACAGGGGGTGCGGGCCACCGGTGTCATTGGCGTTGCGAATACGCGGAGAAACCGCGCCATAGCGGGCGTTGTGGATGATCAGCCCTAGTAACACCACACCGACGGCGATCGCCACCCACAACCACGGTGAGCGTTTTACGGACGCAGTGTCCGGTCTACCGAGCTGGGACACCCGGCCACCGATATGCACCGAACACTTCGGGAACCATCACGCCGGGTGGTGCCTTAAGCACGTAAGGAATCGCGCGGAGCGCCGAGATGCCCACGGCGACATAGCCTCCCGACACATTGCCGAAGTGGGCGACGGGGCCGGCATCGATGCGAACCTCGGTGGCGATGTTAGGGACGCCGTCAACGGTGATTCGCACTGTGTGGCCATCAAGTACCAGATCCCAGTCCGGGATGTCGTCCGTGCAGGTCCAGTATTCTTCAACAACCAGGACAGGCTTGCCGCCTTGATACCCCGTCCAAGATAGGATCTGGCCGACTACCGTGCCGGCCCGCAGCGTCGTGCAGTCTAGGGTTATGTCTTTGGGCGACAAGGCAGTTCGGATGACGTGGCGTATCTCGTCGATGTGGATGCCGAGCACATCGGCCGCCGCTCCGATTGCCTGTTCAGATTGGGTCGACACGGCGCGGAACGCGGGCGATTCGATCGAGATCTCGTCGGGTGCCTTGCCCATACCCATCAGGTCGACGAGCATCCGCTCCTCCGGCACGTGCGAACAGTCGACGAACTGCTGGACGGTGATGGTGTCGACCCGCTGGCACAGGGCGGTCAGGCTGACCGCCAGTTTCTCCAGCATGAACCCGGGGTGCTCGCCAGCCGGGCAGAACCGCGAGTTCCCCGTCTCGCAGGCCTTGCGGATCCGGTCGCTGACATCGGAGCCAAGAGTCGGCAAATGCGCGTACGACGTCACCGTGATGACGCTCTTGCCGGATTCCAAGAGCGAGACGATGTCGTCGGTGTTGGCATCGAAACCGTAAGCCTTGCTTGCCGAATGCAACACCACGTCGGCATCAAGGGCCAGTATCGCCGCCTTGTCATTGGTCGCCAGGATCCCGGTATCGGGGCGGCCCACCAAGGTTCCGGCGTCAACACCCACTTTGTCGGGCGAGTAGACAAAGACCCCAACAAGTTCGAACTCGGGGTTATCGATGACCTCGGCGAGTTGGACCGATCCCACGGGACCGGTGGCCCATTGGATTACCCGGGTTGGCTTCACTTTCGCTCAGACTTGCTGTGTGGCAAAGACATTCTTGGGGATGGTCAAGGGCAGATCGACGGCGCTGAGTAGCCCGGGCGCGGCATCGACGACGTAGGGCACCGCGTTGACGACACGCATCGCGGTCGCCACCATCGCGCCCGCCCCGGAGGTCATCGACGCGATCCCGGCCCGACCGGGGTCACGCAGGGTTGCCGCCAGAGTGCAGTCGATGTCCGGGTCGCCGGTGATCACCACGCGGTAGGACAGATCGCCGATGCCGCGCGGCCAGTCCGGAGCGACGCTATGCGCCAGCCGCGTAACGTGTTCGACGATAATCGCCTCGCGGCCGTCCACGACGCCGATGGCTTTCATGCGGATCGCGCCGCACGTTCCCGCCTCAACCGTGCCCATCGCGACTTCGAGGGTCTCGTTCGTCACGGCGCGGTCAAAGTCTTCGCGTACCTCCTGGACTTCGACACCCAGGGCTTCGCCGATCAACCGGAGCTGACCCGCCCACTCGCCGGCGATCGCGCCGGGGAATGAGATCCAGGGCTGGTAGTCCAGCGGTTGGCCGAATCCCAAGCCGTTGATCATGATGTCGGGTACGCCGTAGTCGTCGTACAACCCGATCTCGTAGGAGTGGATCTTCTCGATCGAGGACGATTGCGTGGACAGGACGAGCGGCAGGTAGTCGGCGGCGAAGCCGGGTTCGATACCTGACGCGTAGAGCGATACCTGCCCTTGCTTGGCCGCGGCGACGAGTTGCTCACGCCACTCTGCAGGCTCGTAGGCGTGCGGGTTGACCAGCCGAGTGGTGCTCGTGGTGACGACGTTGATACCCGCCTCGAGTAATTTCACGTAGTCCGGAATCGCCAGGGCATCGCGTTCGGGTCCGCTGGCCGCATAGATCACGCAGTCGGGCTTGAGGGCGATCAATGCATCCGCGTCGTTGGTTGCCGTCACACCGATCGGGTCACCGTTGGACAGCTCGCCGGCGTCCTTGCCCACCTTTTCTTCGGAGTGCACCCACACTCCGACGAGTTCGAGGTCGGGGCGGTGGGAGATGGTGCGAATGGCGATAGACCCGATCCCTCCGGTCGCCCACACCACCACGCGGTATTTGCCTTCAGTCATCGCTTCCTCCTGAATTACGTTGTCTCTCTTGTCGTCTTGACGGGCAGCAGGCCCCAGCCTCGCACGCTGGACGTCCGCGCCCTGCTCGCATGCTCGTAGTCAACTTCCCAGTCGGTCCACCGCTTGAACACCTCCTCGAGCGCGACCCGCGCCTCCAGCCGCGCCAGCGCCGAACCGAGGCAGAAGTGCAATCCCTGCCCGAAGCTCAAATGTCCACCGGTACGGTGGATGTCGTAACGGTCGGGTTGATCGAAATGCGTCTCGTCGCGATTGGCAGACGCGTTGAGCAACAGCATGTACGACCCTTCGGTCACCGTGTGTCCGTAAAGCTCGGCGTCCTGGGCAACGTAACGTGCCTGCACCGGTGACGGTGGTTCGAAGCGCAGCGTCTCCTCGACTGCGGAGGGGATCAGCGAGAAATCATTGACGAGTTCGCGTCTCTGGTCCGGGTGGTTGCCGAGCAACTCCCCCATGAAGCCGATCAGCCGAGCCGTGGTTTCGTTGCCCGCGCCGGCGATCATCGCAGTGTAGGCCAGCACTTCGGTGCGCTCCAGCGGGCGCACGGTTCCGTCTGGCTCTTCCACCTGAGCATTCAGCAGTTCTGTCATCAGATCATCGGAAGGGTGCGTCGCCCTCCACTCGATGTAGTCGGCGAACAAGGCAACTGAATCCTCGAATTTCTCCGGGTCGAACGCAGCGCCTTCGGAGTCGATGGTGATGTTTTTGTCGTTGCGATCGCGGATTGCCTGCTGCCCCTCCTCAGGTATCCCCAACAGGTAGCCGATGGTCCGCATCGGCATCACCGCGCCGAGATCTGCGACAAAGTCAAACCTGTCCGAGCCGCGCAGCGGATCCAATGCGCGACAACAGAAATCACGCACCAGGTCTTCTACGGCCAGCATCCGGCGGGGAGTGAAGACACGCGACAACAAGCGCCGGTGCAGATCGTGCAGGGGTGGATCCTCGAATAGCAAGATGCCCGGCGGTATCTCGACGCCGGCGAACAAGATGTCGGCGGTCGTGCCGTGTCCCGAGCGATAGGTCTGCCAGTCGTGCAGGGCTGGTGCGACGTCGTCGTACCGACTGAGTGCATAGAAGTTGTGCTTGTCGTTGTAGTACAGCGGGGCTTCGGCGCGCATCCGTTTCCAGATGGGATAGGGATCGTCGTCGATCTTGTGGTCGAACGGGTCGTAATACAGCTCGACAGTGGTATTGGCCAAGATCCGTCTTCCTACTTCGGTTGGTTGGGTGTGCCCGGGTACAGCTGCTCGGTGGGTCCTGCGGTCACCCAACCGCCCAGTTTCGTAATCAGGTGTGGCGCGAAGACCGCGCCGTAAACGAGGTGCCCGACGACAATGACGGCGACGACGGAAAGGACCGACGACTGCAGGCGGCTGTTCGATTTCTTATCGGCCCACATCTCGATGACGTTGCGGCCCTCGGAATCGGTCCGGCCGAGGAGGTAGGTGAAGACCATCATCTCGATGCCCATGGCGAGGGAGTCGTACAGCGGGTACTGGTGTTTGGTCCCCTCGAATATCGCGAGTCCCGGGATCACGTACCCGTAGTAGAAGTTGCCGAAATGAGCCCCCGTGATGGCATTGAAGAAGAATGCCCAGCAGAACCCCACGGCAAGGCCGACCACGAGAAGGGTGATCGGCCTGCGCCAGTGGAATTTTGCGCTCACCCATCGGCCGAGGGCGGCTCCGGTCAGGGCGGGCAGCACGAAGTACGAGACGTAGCCGATGGGTACCGACGACGGCAACCCGCCCCACGTCACGTTCAGCGGCCACCACGACGGCATCCGGGGCAGGGCGGGCGGGAATTGCGCATACATCGCCCAGTCGTAGGGTGACTCGATCCACGAGAACGAGAGCGCCGAGATGCTCAGCAGTAGCAGCGGGTGCAGGCGACGGCGGCGATAGCTCAGGTAGATCCCGATCAAGAGAAACGCGGTGCCGCTCACGTGGCGAAGTACATGGCCCCCGCCATCAGCGGCGTCATGAGCGGCTTGGCGGGCTTCGCGCTCCGGGTCGTAGCGAAGAACCAGGCCGAATACCAGAGCGATCAGTCCGAACAGCGTGCCTAGCATGATCACAGCGCCCACGTCCGTACCCCTCTCGATGCAAGCTCGATCCTTAAGATAGTGCCGACTATCCTAAAAACAGTCAACCACCCAATCCAACGCGGGTTCGAGGAGTGAACAACCGTGTCCAGCGCCTTCAGCCAAAAAGCAGGCCGAGGCCCAGGGCGTACGTCGGCCGCGTGGCGAACCACGGAAGCTTCTGCTCGCCGCCGCGCGCGATCTGTTCGCCCGTCAGGACTACCGCAGCACGACGACGCGTGAAATCGCCGAGGCCGCCGGCGTTACCGAACATCTGCTGTTCCGCAACTTCGGTTCGAAGGCAGGGCTATTCAGGGAAGCCCTGGTCTTGCCCTTTACCGGATTCGTCGACGACTTTGGCAGCACGTGGGATTCGGTCGTCCCCGAGCAGACCGACGAGAAGGAGCTGGCGCGGCGCTTCGTCGGGCAGCTCTACGACGTTTTCGTCGAACACCAGGGCCTGCTTTTGACGCTGATGGCAGCCGAGGCTCTCAGCGAGGAGGAAATGGCTGAGGCCGGCATTGCCGACATCAGGCGGGCCCTCAACGTGCTCAGCCAGATCGGCGCGGACGGGATGCGTATCCGCGGCCTGCGTTCCAACAAGCCGGACCTGCCGGCTCACTCAACGGTGGCGATGATCGCCGGCATGGCCGCATTGCGTTCCACTTATTTCGGAACCGAACAACCACCGAGGGAAGCCATCGTCGAGGAACTCGTCCAAGCGATTCTGCACGGGTTCCTGCATCGGCAAGACTGACGAGCTCAGTCGCAGGCACCGGTTCGCCTGCACAGCAATGTGTTTGCAGTCTTTGAGACTAACGCGAGTAAAGTAGCTGCGATGGCTGGCACTCCGTCGAATCAACGGATGATTGCCGGGGTCGCCGCCGCGTCCGTCTCACTCGGGGTAGCCCAGCTGGTCGGCATCCCGTTCGGTGCGCGGGCCGATGCGCGAACTGCGATCGCCTCATCGGTCGTCGACCTGACACCGGGGCCCATCAAAGAGTGGGCAATCCAGACCCTGGGCTCGCTGGACAAACTCTTCCTGGCCATCGCCGTGCTCGTGGTGATCGCGACGATCGCGGCAATCGCCGGGAGCCTCGAGACTCCGCGCCGCCCGGTCGGCAGCGCTGTGATCGTCGCGGCGGGCGTCCTCGGATGCATCGCAGTGCTATCGCGGCAGGGTGCGACCGCACTCGACACGATGCCCACCGTCGTGGGCGCCGCCTGCGGCGTGGCGGCCCTACGCTGGCTCACCCGTCGGTTCAGGCCCGGCCCAGGGGAACCAGAAGACCGCGGCGATCACGACGAGCCGGATGTCGGCAGGCGCAAGTTGGTCATGTTCGGATTGCTCGGATTTGGAGCGGTAAGTGGCGTGCTGGGCGCGGTCATCGCCCGGCTCGTGCATTCGGTCGCCGCTGACCGCAGCAGCGTCGCTCTTCCCCGACCACGGGTACCGGCGCCGCCGATACCTGCTGATGTGCAACCGAACGGCGTTGCGCTACCCAGCTTTATCACCGCTGGCGCCGACTTCTACCGGGTGGACACCGCGCTAACAGTTCCCCAACTCAGCCACCGTGACTGGCGGCTGCGCATCCACGGCATGGTGGACCACGAGGTCACCTACAGCTTCGAGGAGCTCGCCGGCTTTGACGTCGTCGAAATGGTGATGACGTTGACGTGCGTGTCGAATCCCGTTGGGGGGAACTTGATTTCGACGGGTGTGTGGACAGGCTACCGGGTCGCTGATCTGCTGGCGGCCGCCAGTGTCCACCCGGACGCCGATATGGTGCTCTCGACATCGATCGACGGCTTCACCGCTGGCACGCCGGTGGAGGCCCTCACCGATACTCGCGACGCGCTCCTGGCGATTGGCCTCAACGGTCAGCCGCTGCCGATCGAGCATGGCTACCCGGCCCGGCTGGTAGTCCCCGGGCTCTACGGGTATGTGTCGGCCACCAAGTGGGTCGTCGACATGGAGCTGACCCGCTTCGACAAAGCAGAGGCGTACTGGACGCGGATGGGCTGGGCACCGCGAGCACCCATCAAGACCGAGTCGCGCATCGACGTGCCAAAAGGAGGTCAGAAACTGCCGATGCGTCCCGTGGTCTTCGGCGGTGTCGCGTGGGCACAGAATCGTGGCGTGCGGCTCGTGGAGGTCCGCATCGACGATGGGGTGTGGCAGCCGGCCGAACTGGGCGCGAGCTATTCCAACGCGACGTGGCGGTTGTGGAGCTTCGCCTGGCAGGCGAAAAGCCCGGGTAAACACACGATCACGGTGCGCACCACCGACAACACCGGAGCTACCCAAACCGCAGATCAGACTGAGACCGTCCCCGACGGCGCCACCGGCTGGCACACGGTCGACTTCACCGTGGCGCAGCCATGAAGCATTATTTCGACGAGAGTTTCCGCCAGCTGAATACCGCAATCACGATGCCGATCGCCACCGTGATCGGACCGATGATGGACCAGGTGGTGGTGTTGCTCATCGGGCTACCACCAAGCACTCCGAATCCCTGCAGCGCCCAGATCAGACCGAACAGTGCGACTAGCAACCCGACCGCGAACGTGGCGACGAAAACCCTTCTCATAGAGGGATCCTAGGCCGCTCGCTAACTCCGAGTGAAGCCTCGGTGGTGTTGCTAAGCGTCTAAGCGCGCGAACTCATCAGCTCGGTACAGCTGTACACACTCGGCTCGCCTGACCTTGCCGCTTGTGGTGATGGGAATCGAGCCTGGAGAAACCATAACGAGATCCGCCACACTTAGGCCATGCGAGGTCGATATCGCCGAAGTGACTTCGCGCTTGACGACACCTAGCTTGCCCGTCGCATCCTCGTCGGTGACGCCCCACAGCTTGAGCTCGATAATGGCCACCAGCTTCTCGATGTCATCGTTGGGAACCGCGATCGCCACGCACCGGCCTCGGGTGATCTCCTGGATCGTTGCCTCGATGTCATCGGGAGAGTGGTTGCGCCCGTACACAATCAACAGATCTTTGACGCGGCCGATGATGAACAACTCGCCCTCGCAGATGAAGCCCAAATCTCCGGTTCGCAGCCACGGCCCCTCGGATGTGCCGGCCGACGGGGCAACGAGCGTTGCTCCGAAGGTGCGCTCGGTCTCAGTAGGCCTGTTCCAATAGCCGTCGGAGACGTTGTCGCCACACACCCAGATCTCACCGACCATTCCATCGGGACACTCGGTCTGGGTCTCAGGATCGACGATCCGCACGGCGGGTTGTGGACGCAGGGAGTAACTGACCAGTGGTGTGCCCTCCGAGTGCGGGCACCGCTCGGCCTGGCCGGCGGAAAGTCTTTCGGAATCGAAGCGAACGATTTTCGGTGGCGCACCGGCACCGCTGGTCGCCACGAACACCGTTGCTTCTGCCAACCCGTACGAGGGACGTAACGCCTTGGCGTGCAGGTTGAAGCGAGCAAACCGGTCAGCGAAGCGTCGCAGCGTTGCCTCGTGTACCCGTTCGCTGCCGCTGATGATGCTGTGCACGCCACCGAGATCAAGCCCGGCCATGTCGTCGTCTGATATTTTGCGTGCCGCCAATTCGTATGCGAAGTTCGGTGCCGCCGAAAATACTTGAGAATTGCTCGCCATCAACTGCATCCACCGGGCGGGCCGCTGCAGGAACGCCATCGGGCTGGTGAGCGCGGTCCGAAATCCCCCGAGGATCGGTGCGCAGACTCCCAGAAACAAACCCATGTCGTGATAGAACGGCAGCCACGACACAACAGTTAAGTCCGATGGCGCCACGCCTCCGCGGTCCGCAAAGTAGCCCGACATCAGCTGCTTGAAATTGGCCAGGAGGTTCCGATGGGACATCATGACCCCAGCCGGTTCGCGGGTTGATCCAGACGTATATTGCAAATATGCAGTAGCCGGATAGCTCTCGTCGCCGGCATCAGATTGTATGGGAGCGTTGGGATTTAGCAGATCAACTTCGATGATTGACGGGACGGGCCTGCCTGGACGCGCCGTAACTTGCTGGACGACAACGCCTATGACAGCAGATGTCGTGAGAATGATGGTGGGCGCGGCGTCGCGCAGCACCGAATCGACACGTTCATCGGTGGCGCCGCCCAGCGGAACCAAGAGCGGAACCGCGATAAGTCCGGCCTGCATTGCGCCCAGAAAAGCAACAATGTAGGCGACTCCCTGCGGCGCGAGTATCACAGCGCGGTCGCCGGCTGATGCATGAGATCTGAGTTCCTGTGCCACGTTTAGCACTCGTCGATACAACTGCAACCAAGTCAGGGACTCGGCGACACCGGCCGGATCCTGCTCGTAATCAATGAAAGTGAACGCCGTGCCGTCGGGCTGCAGATTGACACACTGGCGCAACATTGCGGGAAGGGATTGCTCAATCACAGGGAGCACACCGCCTATGGATGTCCGTTGGAATTAATGGGTTTAGTGATTGCCGGAGGCACGTTGCTCGTGCGCGGCCCGTAGGATCGAGCCGGCGATCACGAATGCGGGTTTCGTGCGGTCACCTGCCTCGATAGGCAGGTTGGCGGCGCAGCGCAACACCATCAGGGCGAGCGCGCTACAAGTAGCATACGAGATGATCAGCAGGTTCGCACATGCGTTTGCGCCGTTGACGGTCATTACGTGTTGGCGTTTGTCTTCCCACCCGGTCCAGTTGAGCTCAGGTGGTCGCTGTAGCGGTGGCCAGTTGACGCTGATGGAGGTGATGTCGCCGAGCACGGGAGTCAGGGCCGCAACAAGCTTGGGTAATTCATTGGTGATGCGGTCTGCGCGTGGCCACCACGCGCCGTCGATGTCGCGGCCGAGCTCCCGAGCCACAGACAACCGGATAGGATTGGCTCGCCGCCGATACCCGACGAAATTCGTCACCGCAGGTGTCGCTGTCGGCGCCCGATGCACCCGCATGATCACGCCGCTGGTCTGGTGCCCGAGCAAGCCGGGCGTCTGATACGTGGTGGTAGCGCCGCGGGCAGCACTGGACAATCCACGGGCGGTTCCTTCATGGTCGGCATCATCTGCCCAGCGGACGCGGGGCGAATGGAGGAATCACATTGCCCATGGGCGCCTTCCGCGCCTAGTCGCGGTGCACCACCGCTGACAACGAAACGGCTCACGTTTGACGTTACACGAGCAGCGGCGTTTAGCGGGTCTAATGAGGGCGAACCCAGGTGCTATACCAACACTCGGACGCCTGAGAAGCCACGACACCACGAGAGGAGCCCTCGTGGAGCTTTAGAAACGTTGTGGTGATTATTCTTTGAAGTACCTGCGCACCAAGTCGTCTTCGCCGAACGTGCCCGTGTGCTGTAGGCCTTCGGTATCACGGCTGAAAAATGTCCACTGCCGCGGAGCCTTCTGCGGGCCGCCGATCAGCCTGACCGTGCAGCGCGCGCCGCTGGGTTGAGTCGTGCCGATGATGTCACCGACCTTGATCTGCGACGGATGAATCTCTGGTGCATCCCACCAGTCCTGTACAGCCACCATCTCCATCCATCCTCACCTCTGTTGCTACCACCGTACCCGTGATTCGCGTCCCACACCGACGGACAGAACAATTGCCCCACTGATGCGGAGAGCAGCTGGGCGTGCGCATGGTTCGCTTTGTGCTCGACGTCACTGGCCGGCTGACAGGCCAAAGGCCATCGTCGAAACCGCTGCCGGTGGCGTAGCGTCAAACGCGAGCAGCGGCAGACGATGCCGACCGTGAAGGAACTGTCCGTGAATTATGCAGTCCTCCAGAGGTCCCTCCCGTGACCCGTCCCGCGGGAGTTCCCTTGGGGCAACTGGCCAGGATGGGAACCCAAACACCAGCACATAATGACCATCAGCGGCACGCTCGCGCGTGCCAACCTGCTGATCACCTCGTTAACCTAACCATCCTCGCCACCAATCGAGACAACCCGCATTCCTGACCGCCGACGCGATTGTGCGAGCCGCCGCCCGACAACAGCGCGGCTGCGACCGTCACTGATCCCGTCCGCAAATCCATTTACAAGAAGCGTGAAAATGGCCCCCGGAGACTTGGCGTTTTTCCGGGGGCCACTTCGATTTGTAGCGGGGACAGGATTCGAACCTGCGACCTCTGGGTTATGAGCTAACCGGTTGCGGTCTTCTCCGATGCACTCGGTCTCATAGCTGCAGGTCAGCGACGTTCAGTCGTCCCGACCTGGCTCGCCTCGTCCCGCTTGCTCGCATCGGTTCCGCCGTGTTCCGTGTCCAAATCCGTGGCCAACCCGTTGAGCGACAAGTACAGTCGCCTCGCGGTCTCAGGGGCTTTATTGATAATCCTGCATATTCAGTTCCTGCATATTCTCCTATCGGCCCCATCTCATGCTTGAGCCTCCGCCCAGTTGCGCTCGTCGCATCGCAGCCCACGAAAAAAATTGGGTAGAGTGTTGATATGGCTGCAAAGAAGACTGCTGTCGCCAAGAGTGCATCAAAGAAGGCGGCCGTCAGAACTCCGGTGAAGAAGGCACCCACCAGGACCGTAGTTGGGGCTGCGCGGACGGCCCGTGTCGCCGCTGACGACCCCTTGTCTGAACAGCGGGTCCTGTTCCTCGCAAACGTGTTCTCGCGTGCCCAGCTGGCTAAGTGGATTGGCGTTAGCCCATCACAGACTTCGCGTTGGGCATCAGGCGAAGAGCGGCCCGGCCCCGCCGCCGCTCCAGCCCTAATTGATCTCGAACACGTATATTCGCGGGCGCGCTTGGTGTGGGGAGGCGACTCAGCGCGCACCTGGATGGAAAGCGCTAACGCCTTCCTCGGGGGAGCGCGACCTCTTGATGTCCTACTTACCGACGGAGCCGCTCGAGTTCTTCAAGCGCTCGACGCAGAGATGTGGGGCGGGGCGGCGTGAGTGCTGGTATATCGCGTCTTTCCCTACCTTGACACCGCTCCGCGCGGCGAACCAGGGCATCCGCTTTATGAACACCGCCCGCAACGCGGTGGCCGGGCTGATCACCCCGACTATTACGTCTGGTACGTGACCCGCCAAACCGAAGCCGCATGCGGCGAAGCGTTTGGCAACCTTTCACGCTGGACCGACTCAATGTTCGACTTTCCGGCAGTACCTGGCGCACGCAAGACGCTCGGGGTGTACGACCTGCCCGACGATCTGCGCATTTGCGACCTTGATGACCCACACCGCCTAGTCGAGCTAGGACTACGACCGACGCAGATCGTGACCCGCAACCTTGCCATCACTTCGGAGTGGGCGCACCGCATCTGGTCTCAGCGTTCTCCTGCCATCGGTGACCGAAAATGGCAGGCGGTGCAGTGGTGGTCCTTCCATCGGCCAAACTGGACAGTTATCGCCAGTTGGGAACGGCCCAAGCTCGTCGAACTCGAGCATCTGAACCTTAACCACCCAGCTGTTGTCGCATCCGCTAAGAGCCTCAACCGCCCTCTATAGGGCACTGTCACGTTGATTGAAAAGTGTAGTAGCGCAGCTGGGTTTGAAGCAGTCGCGACGGAACACCGTTGGGTCGTTCACATTTCAGGCGGCAGCGTCGGGCGCGGTGACCTGACGCCAGACCGCGAAGCGGTCGGCCATCTCGGTTCGCCATTCGGTCGCGCTGAGCAGATGCCGTCGCGGCCGGAAGTGTGCGGAGATGCCGCTGAAGGCGGACAGGAACCGTTGCGCATGCCGCGACGATTTGAAGCGTTTCATCGCCCGTTCGCGTTGTCGGGTGGGCTGATGAGAGTTCTCGGCGCGGTTGTTCAGATACCGCGACCGCCGGTGCTCCACCGACGACATGAGCTCGCGGTGGGCGACCTGGTAGCTGTCCAGCTTGTCGGTGACCAGCACGAGCGGCACGTACCGCAGGCCCTTGAGCAGCTTACGGAAGAATCGCTTGGCCGCCACCGCGTTTCGGCGTGACTGGACGAGAACGTCGAGCACGTTGCCGTGCTGGTCGACCGCGCGCCACAGGTACCGCAGCCTGCCGTTGATCCCGACGAACACCTCGTCGAGGTGCCACTTGTCGCCGGGGCGCGGGCGCCGCCGGCGCAGCTGGTTGGCGTAGGCCTGCCCGAACTTGGCGCACCACCGCCGGATCATCTCGTAACTCACCGCGACACCGCGTACGAGCATCAGCTCCTCGACCTCACGGAAGCTGAGCGGGAACCTGAAGTACAGCCACACGCAGTGGTTGATGATCTCGACCGGGTAGCGGTGGCCCTTGTACGACGGCGTTGCGGTGGTCACCCCACGAATCCTCCCAGGTCGCCCACACTCACCAAAGTGACAGTGCCTCTGGCGATTAGCCGCATGGTCCGTGAGACAGAGTGCCGCCCACCGAGCGCCGCTTGGATAGACGGGCTTGCTGGACCGCTCGCGCCCTGCTTGTGGCGGTCCAGGGCTACCTAAAGGTTGACGGCTCAGCGGATGAGTCGCAGTTGGCCAGACGTGGGCTGAAGTTTGTCCAAATGGGTTCGTCGAATAGGGGATTGGATGGCCACCATTGATCTCTAAGTCTATTAACGGTAGAGCGCATTTCACTCGGGTTGTAGGGTCTGCCGTCATCAGTTGAGTTACGTGCGCGCCACCCCGCTGTGTTGCGTACGGGGCCCCGTCGGGCGGGTCACGCCGCGACCCAACCGATAAGGACAACGCCGATGAGTTTCTAACCGCGTGCAACGGTCTGCATCAGTGGCCATGATTCAGCAGCCATTGACTCGGGTGTTCCAGGACAGCCCCGAGTCAACCAAGCGACGACGACGCCGAGCAGTGCCCCCGCGCAGAACGCAGCGACGACGTTGAGCGGGGCGTCTAGTGGGTCGTCCCGGTGGGTGCTGGAGTCTTTTTCGCCGGGTTCGAGATTGACGTGGATGGCGATGGTCATCCTGTGCAACAGATAGGCCATCACGCGGGCACTGCCGTCTGGCCCCAGGAGCGCGGTGTACAGGCGGCGATGACTCAGAACGTGCTCGAACAGGGCCAGCAGCGGATTCGCGGCCTCCGGTCCCTCGATCAGTGCGAACACCGGAGTCTCCGCCAAGAGGGCTTCGAACATCTCGGTGCAGGCAGATTCTGCGAGCTCGTGAAGGTCGGCATAGTGGTCGTAGAAGGTTGAACGGCTGACGCCCGCCTCGCGCGTGATGTCAGCGATCGACAGCGCTGTCAGTTCCTGCTGCTCGATCAGCGTCAGCAACGCCCCTTTGAGCGACCGACGCGAACGGAGTATGCGTGGGTCGGGCTTCGCCTCAATTTCGAGCATTTCGCGACACTACCTTATCCAACATCTGTAGGTTATCCTTCAGGCGTCGGATAGTAAGGAGCGTCACATGGGTGTACTACAAGACAAGGTTGCGATCGTGACCGCAGGCGGCGGCGTTGGCCGGGAGATCTGTACGGCGTTCGCGAAGGAGGGCGCCAGAGTCGCGGTCCTCGACATCGACGAGTCCGCGGCGATCGACGTCGTGACTGATCTCGAATCGCTTGGGGCACAGGCAATAGCGCTTCGTTGCGACATCACTGACGCCGACGAGATCACGAAGGCAGTCAAGGAAGCAGTCGACTGGTTCGGCACCGTCGACATCCTCGTGAACAGCATGCCGGCCATCAGCCGCGATGTCGCACTCGAAGACATGACGGACGCTGACTTTGACCGGGCCCTGGCCACCGGGCCGGCGGCAACCCTCCGATTCATGAGGGCGTGCCACCCGTACCTCGCCGACGGCGGCCACGTCATCAATCTGAACTCCCACGCTGACCTCGCGAACGTGCCGACGTCCGCTGCCCGCGAATGGGGCTGGCACGGGATAACGGTCAACGGCCTTTCCGCCTTTGGAATCCATGACGAAGCGACCGCACACATCGACGAACTCGATGCACTGCTCAAGAGCATGTCGAGCGCTCCCGGCGAAGACGTCGAGACTGACATCGGGCACCTCGCCGTGTTCCTCGCCGGACCCGACGCCTCTTTGGTCGCCGCTCGCGCCGCGACGGCTGACGGCGACAACGTGCTCGTCGCATGACGCATACCCACCTGCGACCGAGCTCTTACGAGAAGCGGGCCTGAGATGAACCACGACGACCTAGCGGAGCTGCAGGCGCGACTGCGTCGGCTCGAAGACGAGTCGGCGATCACCCGGCTGATCATGTCGTACGGTCCGGCGGCCGACGCCGGACTGACGTCATTCGCGGGCGACTTGTGGCTTGAGGACGGTGCGTACGACTGGGACGCGAACGGCACGCCGCACATTGGTAGCGCTGGCGTTGATGCGATGCTGCAAAGCGATGGCCACCAGAACCTCATCGCTGCAGGCATCGGACACTTCGCCGGACCGCTGCTCATCGACCTCGACGGCGACTCGGCCACGGCTGTCAACTATTCGTTGATCATGCGGCGAGAGCGCGATCGCTTCTACCTCTGGCGAGTCAGCGCGGTTCGCTGGGATCTCGCACGAGCGAAGTCGGGATGGCGTGTGAAGCGTCGCACGAACAGATTGCTCGATGAAACCGGCGCGGGCCGTGAGCTTTTCGGAGACACGTTGACCGAACTGTTCGCCGGGGCCGCGAAGTGAGCGACGGACGACTGGCAGGCAAGGTCGCCATCATCACGGGTGCCAGTACGGGGCTTGGGCCGGTGATGGCGGCGACGTTCGTGCGCGAGGGCGCTTATGTGCTGTTGGCTGCCCGTCGCGAGGACATGGTCGAGCAAGCGGCTATCGCGGCTGGCGACAACGCCATTGCCATGCGGGCCGATGTCACCAACGAAGCCGATGTGTCGGCGATGATCACCCGGGCGATCGACGCGTTCGGTCACGTGGACATCATGTGCAACAACGCCGCTGCACCCGGAAAGGATCTCTACATCTGGGAGCAGACGCTGGAGAACTGGAACTCGACGATCGCGATCGATGTCACCGCCGCGATGCTGTGCACCCGTGAGGTGGTAAAGCGGTCGATGCTGGAGCGGAGATCGGGAGTGATCCTGAACTTCTCCTCGACCGCCGGCTACCAGGGCGTGCCGCGTAAGACGCACTACGTCACCGCAAAGGCCTCCCTGCGCGCCTTCACCAAGGCCGTTGCCCTGGAGGTCGGCGAGTACGGCATCCGCTGCAACTGCATCGTTCCCGGCGGAATCGACACCGAACTGTGGCGGAACTGGGTCAAACGAACCGCGGATGAGAAGGGTGTCGAGTATGAGGACCACCGAGCTCAGATTCTGAAAGGTGTTGCCTTGCGCGATATCTCCACACCGGAGGACATCGCCAACATGGCGCTGTTCCTCGCCAGCGATGAAAGTCGCACGATCACGGGACAGTCGATTCCCGTTGACGCTGGCGGATACATGCAGGGCTGAGGACGCATCGTGGTGAAGCTGTCGATATCCAGTCCAGTGGTCACGCTGAACCCGGGCTCCCACGGACCATGGGAACTGAACGCGACGATCGAGGACATCGCGAAGGTCGCCGAGACCGCCGACCGCCTCGGCTACCATCACCTCACCTGCAGCGAGCACATCGCCTTGCCTGCAACCGAGCTCGGCCGCCGAGGCGCACGTTACTGGGACCCGCTGGCGACCCTCGGCTTTCTGGCGGCGCGCACTCATCCACCGGTCTTCGTCGGCGTCGCGCGCGACCGCCGGAGCAAGAAAACGCCATCATGCCCGGCAAAAGGCTGTAATCCAGCAACGAAAGTACAAGTCAGTTAACTAGTAAACCTAGCTAATGTGGCCAAATCCGTGACCATCGGGCATGAAAACGACCCCCGGAGAAGTCTCCGAGGGCCATTTCCGCTGGTAGCGGGGACAGGATTCGAACCTGCGACCTCTGGGTTATGAGCTAACCGGTCCGCATCTCACGTCGCCCCTGCGCGTCTCAAACGCACAGGTCGCGAGCAGTCGCCCGTTCAAACCACCACGCCGCATTGCACACGATCTCTGCCGTCGCGCCGCGTTTCGTTCACAAATCCGTTCACACACAGGAACGGCGGCACCAGTTGGCAATCGCGCGGATGGTTAGCTACGGCGGCCGCTCGGCCGTCGCACACCCATCGGCGGAGGCTGGACCTGAAAGACAACCGGCCAGCTCGCGACTTCGGTGCAGAGCAAAGGCCTTCGCATGATCGGGAATCCGCTCGAATTGCACAAAGCACGCGGCTTCAGCTCATCTCTTCTGCGAGCTGCCGGTAGCGGTTGCGTATCTTGATGATCCGTCGGCGGCGGGCCGCCACCAGGTAGTCGGGTGAGCCGAGTCGCACGTTGTAGGTGTCGTCGTGGAATCCGCCTGCCCGCAGCATGGTGGCGGCTCGCTGAGAAACGCTGCCTTGTCCCAGCCCGAAATGGCTCACGAGATCTCTGACCTGCATATCGCCGGTCCGGTGCTCGAACAGGTCGTTGGCCTTGCCAACTGCCCAGACCAGCGCTGCGGCAGCGGTTTCCGCGCGCCCCTTGCGGAGGAAGACCTCGGGTTCCCCGGATGCGACGCGGGCGAGCACCCGTCGGCTTGCGGTGCGGTACTCGACGTCGAGTATCTCCTCACAGCAGCGGTCGGTGAGCGCGAGGACCTCGTGGACACGTGCTGTCACTTCGTCGGGGATGCCGTCCCACCGGAACGGTTCGTCCGGCAGTGGGGTGTCATCGAGCCGGTCCAACTGGATTCGGTCTCCGACGTCCAGCGCGAGCCAGTCGAGCATCGACTGTTCAAAGTTCTCCGGCTCCTCGGGGCCGACTGGCATGTCCGCCATGTCCTCGGTGCCGACGCCGAGCGCGGCCAGCAGCGCGGCCGGCCCCTGCGGTCGTGGTGAGCGGATCGTCTGCTGATACCGCGGCTCCCAATCGTCGATCGTGGCCAGCGTCTCGTCGGTCAGGTCGGACCGCAGTTCGACCTCCGGGTGAGCGAAGCGGATGAACGCCCGCAGCAGATCCGGGGCCTTGGCCAGGTACTCCGCAGGCGCGACGATCTTGCGGGGAAGCCAGTCGTCGAGCAGGATCTCCACCTTGACCGGGCTCCATCGCAGTGGGTCACCAGGGCCGTAGTCGGTGCCGTACCAGAGGAGGGACTCCAGCAGCCCACGGTGATCGGGATCGTCGAGCAGGGCTCCGTACGGCGAGGCGAAGAATCGATCCGTGAGCCGGGCGAGTTCCGCTGAATCCCATTGTGGCCGTTGGTATCCGGTTCCACCTTCGGGTAGTCCTCGGGTGATCCATTCGACCAATGCGCGACACGCAGGCCAGGTCTCGGTCTCCAGCGGCGGGAAGGTGATCGCGGCCAGTTCGATCGCCGCATCGACCCAGGCGCGCGCATCGGCGAGGCTGATGTCGTACCACCGCGTGTCGGGATCGTTGGTTACCCGCTTGAATTTGGCCACCATGCTTGCGATCGCCTCGGGTACGACGAAGGCGTCCTTGACCAGCGTGCCAAAGTTGTGGTCGATGTAGACCAAGCAGGTGAGCTCGTGCCCGCCGGGCAGCCGCGCCCCGAGCATGACGTTGTCGCCGTCGCCGAGGACGTGGCTCATCCGCACCGCCCGATAGGTCGACGTCTCCGAAAGCTGTGCAAGCCAGACCGGTTCGACCTTCGGGCGCGCGGTGAGCTCCCGTTGGATGCGGGCACGCAGCAGGTCGTCGTCGTTCGCCATCTCGGCGATCACCGCGAGCAATGCCGACGTCTCCGGAGCGGGGATGTCGAGGAACGTCCGGACGAGTTCCTCGCGGGTCAGCGCGGCCAGGTCCGGCGCGTCGGGCCGGGCGAATGGATGGTTGCGACGCGAGTCGGTGACGCACAGCAGCGTGCTCACAAGGCTCAACAGGCTCAACGGGTGCCGATCGGCGAGGGCGCGTCGGACATCGGCGAGCAGATCCGGCTCGGCCGACGTGTGCTGCCGAGCCCGGGCAGTGCGCCGGGCCGGGCGGCGGCCCTTCTGTGTACCGCGACGCCGGTTCCTCTTGGACATGGGCGCGACCTTACTGTGCGTCCTATGCGCTTGCCGCGTACCGTGCGAGCTTGTCGCTGAGCGGCACGACGCGCGGCAGGCGCGGCCGATCAAAGTAGTCGGGCTTGCGCCGACGCATCAGCTTCTCGCCGCTGAGCGCCCAATCGAAGTGCTTGCGCCCCAACAGTTTACGGAACACCTGGTTGGTACGCCCAGGGTCGCGGGCGGCCATCCGCTCGAACAGCAGCGGCGAGACGGTGGGATCGTCGAGGTAGTCGCGGACTCGTCGGCGATACTCCGGGTGACGAAGCAGGCTCGGGTCGGCGAACGCCTCCTCGATCAGCCCGAACTCGGCGTACAGGCCCATGCCATCCACCTCGTCGTGGGTGATCGCGACCGCGTCGGAGGCCAGCAGATCGGCCGGATAATCAGGGGCGTGGAACGGCAAGTTCTTCGGTTGCTTACCGGACGCGGCCAGCTCGGCCGCTGCCTGGTCGCGGCAGAAGGCATGGAAGCTTTGCATTCGTTCGGTTAGCTGCGCTCCCGGAATCACGACGAAGTCGTCGCCGAAGAATTGCACAAACCGGTCGTGAACGGTTTTCTGCTGCTGTTGTGCGCGGGCGAGCTTGTCTGGATTACGGAACGCCTGCTCCGGGTGGCGCATCGCGATCTCGTAGGCGGAGCGATGGATCGCGGCGCGGTCACTCTTCGGATAGCACGCGAAGTTGCCGCTGATCAACCATTCGGACCCGACCGGCACGAGTCGGCCGATCATGAAGCCGCCGGGTTCCAGCGGCCGGAAAACGCCCGGTCCCATATTCGAATACACGCGGTATGTCAGCTCGTCGACGAGGTTCTCGGTGACGAGCGCGTCGCCGTCGCGGCCATGGACTTCGAATATGCCCTCGACAACGTCGCGCCAGCCGAGCAGCAGCTCGCGCTCGTGCTCGGGTAAGTCCGGGCGGTTGGCCACGAAACGCTCCACCACGGTCTTCCCGCTGCGCAACTCATGCTGCAGCAGGAAGTAGTCGAGCGCGACTATCAGTTCCGACTCGTCGCCGACAAATCGATCAGGAAGGTGATCTCGCAGTACCTCGCTGCGTTCGCGGTCAAAGCGCGGTTGCCACGAGAACTCCAGCATCTCCCGCTTCAGCTCTGCACAGCGGTCCAACAGGCTCGCGATCGCCGTCACCACACTTCCCTCCACACATCGGTCGAGCACCGCCTCGACGCTATCCGAGAATGGTCGACAGCCACCTGCGGCACGCCGATCCGACGAATGCCCCCCTCGACTCCGATACGAGTGGGTGGGCCTTCCCTCCATAAACCGCACCGGACGGGAGCCGTTGGCGAAAAACACACGCCGGCAGCAGGTTCAATTGCCTCGGCTCACAACGGGCTGGCCGCGACCCGCTCTCCCTGACCAGTGCCGCGGGACCGCCCGAAGTCCCGGCGTCGAAGAAGTGGCGGCTGAGCCTGGATGGTGTGACGCTCGACGAGTCGAGGTTCGGGAAGCCCTATGGCGGGGACTTGGCAAGTGAAGCCGCCCAGCTAGTGGGCTATAGTCGGCACATGCGACTGCACATTACCGTTGATGACGAGCTCATTGCCGAACTCGACCAGCGGGCTGGAAGCAGGCGACGCAGCGCATTCATCGCAGAATTGATTCGCCGCGGACTCGACGACGAGCGGCGGTGGGACGACATCGAGGCAGCGCTCGGGGCTCTCCCCGACGAGGGCCACGAATGGGATGACGATCCCGGTGAATGGGTCCGCCGCCAACGCTCCGACCGGCGTCGCGTCGGCTGACGTGGCAAGGATCCTGCTCGACTCGACCGTCCTCATCGACGCTCTCCGCGGCCGTCCGGCGGGCGAGCGCCTACGCGCTCTGCGCCGCCAAGGTGACGAACCGTGGACTTGCGCGATCTCGATCGAAGAGATCTGGCGCGGACTGCTTCCCGGCGAAGAAGCCATAGCACAACGGCTGGTGCGCGGCTTACGGTGTGCACCGTTGGGCCCGTCCGAAGGAATTCGCGCTGGACGGTGGCGCCGCCAGTTCGCCGGGCAAGGGATCACCCTTCACCAAGCCGACTGCCTGATCGCCGCAGCCACCGCTGGGATCAATGCTCAGTTGGCGACGGGCAACCCCGCTGATTTCCCCATGGACGACATCGCAGTCGAGCACTGGCCCGTCGGGCGCTGAAGCGTATTCGCTAACAACAGGACTGCGGCACCCACCGACCATCGCCGCGCGCCACCCACCGACCACCGCAATGATGCGGGGGACAACTGGGGAGGGTGACCCAGCGATAACAAGGTCCATCGCCGTCGTCGACGGCGTACGAACGACGGACACCATTCGCTACTCATTCACAACGTTCACAAAACGAAGCGGCCGCCAGCTGATGCTGGCGGCCGCTTGGCCTGGTCAAGGCCACTTCTTTAGTAGCGGGGACAGGATTCGAACCTGCGACCTCTGGGTTATGAGCCAGCCGGTGGCTGTTGCATGATGCTGCGCGGGTCTCAAATAAGCAGGTCAAGACCAGTCGACCGTCCGCTCCGGTACGCCCTGTCGCATCCCTTCCCAGCCGTCGTGCCGCGTTTGGTTCACAAATCCGTTCACACGAACTCGCTCGGCTTGTCAGCCCGGAGTGTCCGTGGCTGGTGGAACCATGGCTGTGTGGAAGTTGGACCACCCGACGAACAAGAGACCGTCTCATCGTGGACGAATCCGTGGATCGCGGAGTACAAACGGCGCCAAGCCATGTTGACGGACATGCGGCCGTTCGAGGTCATCGCCATGACGCGCGATCTAAACCTGACCTCCTACGCCTTCAGCAAGAACGCCGAAGATCTCCAGGCCCACGTTTTGCGATACCTCGAGATTGGCCAGAGTCAGCCGTTCAACCCCGATATTGGTGACCCATTCGGTATCGAACTAACTCGGCTCCTCGCAAATCTCCTCGCCTCGGTGGGGTCTCTTATCTCTGGTCAGCGCGCGGTCTTGCGCGACATCTGGCCGAAAGTTGGCAAAAATTTGTCCGACTTTGAGCAAGGCGAGTACACCCAGAAGCGCTTGGCGGTGTTCGAAGCAGACGAGGCAAAGCTGCTCGTAGAGCTGCGCAACTACTCGCAGCACAAGTTCCTCCCCTACTTGAACCCGGCTTGGCAGTTCTCGCAGAAGGTGCCGATGGCAGAGTTTCAATTTCGCTTGCATGTTGCACCGTTGCTGAAATGGGACAGCGTGACGGCTGACGTCCGGAAATACCTTGAAGAGCAAGGGGATTCAATTGATCTGATTCCGATCATCGGACGCTATAGCGCTGCCGTCCGTGAGTTCTACCGATGGTTTTGGCTCAAAATCGATGAAAAAATGAAGCCAGACCGCGTTGAATACGAGGCGCACGTGGCGGAGTTGATGATCTACGGCGAAGAGGTGTTTCTGACCCCCGACTGGATCCGCCAGCCTGGTGGAGATCCGCCACCTGGGTGGAACGGCCGGCGCTGGCGCCGCCGGTCGCTCGCTGAAATTCGGCAGAGGCGAGCGGACCTCGGACATAGGTCGTTTCGCGGAATCACGGTGGACAGCCAGGGCTTGGCTGAGGTCGGCGAGCACCCATGGACGCCAATCTCCCTACGCGTCCCCTGACGGATTGGCTACGCCTCACCGCGTCGCGGTCTGGACCCGCGATTTACGGATTCGCGATTCAGGGTTCTCGTTGACAACCGAAAGACTGGTAAATTCTTGTGCGACAAGGACCTTCGGTCCTCGAGTAGACCGAACAGGCCTCACCGATTCCCGTCGATTCTCGATCATTATCGATGAATAAACGATGACTGCCATCGACCAAATTGGTGGCGCGATTCAATCCGGCTCCCGGCCTCCTGGGGTTTACCGGTTATGGGCGCCATTCGGATCCCCCGCGCTACACCGGCGCGGAATCAACCGCCGTGACCGGACCCCGTGAACTGGTCACATTCTTCCCAACAAAACCGGCGACTCTCGGTCACACCCTGGTCATCCCGCACGACCATATGCAAGATATCTGGGCGCTCGACGACCGAACGGCAACCAAGCTTGCCCGCGTTACACTCGGCATCTCCACGCGGCCTAACTGCTGCCAGGTTCAGTTAGGGAGGAGTTATCAGTCCGCGAGGCCGCTAACGCATTGTCTTGCAGCTGCGGACCATGCCTACGATATCCTTTAACCGTGCCTAGAAAACCCGCGGTGACCTCTAATGGGGACGCGCTCGACGCCGATTCCAAGTCCGCCCGCACACGTGCCCGCATCCTCGATGCCGCGGCACACGTCCTGAGCTCGAAAGGGTTTGCCGGGACGAGACTCTCGGATGTCGCCGAACACGCCGAGATCCAAGCACCGGCGATCTACTACTACTTCGGGTCCCGCGAAGAACTCATCGAAGAGGTGATGTACTGCGGGATCGCCGAACTGCGTAAACACGTACAAGAGGCCCTCGACGATCTGCCGCCGGAGACCTCGCCGCTGGATCGGATCATGACCGCCGTCGAGGCCCACTTGCGCCATGAGCTCGAAATCTCCGACTACGCCACCGCCTCGATCCGCAATTCCGGCCAGATTCCACAGCGTTTACGCACCCGACAGCTCAAAGAGGAAACGAGCTACGGACGCGTGTGGCGCCGATTATTCGACAATGCGCTGGCAGAGGGGCAGATCCGGGCCGACCTGGACCCTCGTTACGCGCAGCTGCTGGTCCTCGGTGCGCTGAACTGGGCAGCCGAATGGCGCGACCCTCGCCGCGACTCCGTCGACGGCATCGTTGTCAATGCCCAATCTTTGGTCCGGCACGGACTGTGCCCGCGACAGGAATCCCCGGTCCGCGGCACGAAGAAGCCGCGAGCGGCAGCTGCCAGACGTTGAGAGAAGTGCCACTTCGGGGCGGGTAGCTTAATTTTTTGATTCAATGTTAAATTATCGGAGTGACTGAAGCTTACATCGTTGATGCGGTTCGCACAGCGGTCGGTAGACGCGGCGGGGGGTTTGCCCACGAGCACCCGGCCGATATGGCCGCCAATGTCATTCGCACCGTTGTCGGTCGACACGACCTGGATCCCGAAGCAGTCGACGACGTAATCCTGGGCTGCCTGGACAACATCGGTTCCCAAGCCGGAGATATCGCACGGACGGCAGCCCTTGCAGCCGGCCTGCCTGAGTCGGTACCGGGTGTGACGGTGGATCGCCAATGCGGATCCGCGCAACAGGCAGTGCATTTCGCGGCGCAGGCCGTGATGAGCGGCACTGCGGACCTGATCGTCGCCGGCGGCGTCCAGAAGATGAGCCAGTACCCGATCTTGAGCGCTTTCGCCGCGGGCGAGCCGTTCGGCGCGAGCGATCCATGGACTGGGTGTCGCGGATGGGAGGCTCGGTACGGCAGCCAGGAAATCTCGCAATTCCGCGGCGCGGAGATGATCGCCAGCCAGTGGAAGCTTAGCCGCGAGGACAACGAACAATTCGCGTTGACCAGCCACCAGCGCGCGGTGGCCGCCAGCGCGGAAGGTCGCTTCACCCGCGAAATCACTCCTTACGCGGGTGTCACGGTGGATGAGGGGCCGCGCCCGGACACCTCCTTGGAGAAGATGGCGAAGTTGCCGACCCTGATCGAGGGTGGCGTACTGACGGCGGCGGTGGCCAGCCAGATCTCCGACGGAGCCGCGGCACTACTCATCGCATCACAGGACGCGGTCGATCGATTTCGGCTGACACCGCGCGCGCGGATCCATCACATGTCGGTGCGCGGCGCTGATCCGGTAATGATGCTGACCGCCCCGATCCCGGCCACCCGGCACGCACTCAAACGCACCGGGTTGTCGATCGACGACATCGACCTCGTCGAAATCAACGAGGCATTTGCGCCGGTGGTACTTGCCTGGCTGGCCGAACTCGACGCCGACCCTGCGCGGGTCAACGTCAACGGCGGGGCAATCGCTCTGGGACACCCGATCGGCTGCACCGGCGCGCGCTTGATGACCTCACTGCTGCACGAACTGGAACGCACCGGTGGCCGCTACGGACTGCAGACGATGTGCGAGGGCGGCGGACAGGCCAACGTCACGATCATCGAGAGGCTATGACCGGTGCGACGAACGCTGTACGGCCCCGACCACGAGGCGTACCGAGGAACGGTTCGGGAGTTCCTGACTCGCGAAGTCGTTCCCTACCAGCATGATTGGGACCGCGACCACCGAATCGACCGAGACGTGTTCGTCAGCGCGGCCAAGGCCGGCATTTACGCATTGGAGGTCGACGAGCGCTACGGCGGCGCCGGTGAACACGACTACCGCTACCGGATGGTGGTCTGCGAGGAAATCGCCAAGGTCAACGCCCTGTCGTTCGGCCTGACGATCAGCCTGCAGGACGACCTGGTGTTGCACTACCTACTCGACCTCACCACAGAGGATCAGAAACAGCGCTGGCTGCCGGGCTTCGCCTCCGGCGAATTGATCGGCGCCCTCGCGATGACCGAACCAGGCACCGGCAGCGATCTCAGGGGGATCCGCACCACCGCTCGCCGCGACGGCGATCGCTGGATCCTCAACGGCCAGAAGACATTTATTTCCAGTGGCATCATGGCCGACCTCGTCGTCGTCGCCGCCCGCACCGACCAGGAGGGCGGCTCACGGGGGTTCAGCTTGTTCGTCGTGGAGCGCGACACACCCGGATTTCGAGCGCGGGCGTCAGCTGGACAAAATTGGGCTTCCCGCCCAAGACACCGCCGAATTGTTCTTCGATGACGCGGTGGTTCCCGTCGACAACCTGCTCGGAGAAGAAGGGCGCGGGTCTGCAGTACCTGATGAGCCATCTGCCCCGCGAGCGGCTGGGAGTCACCGCTCAAGCCATGGCCACCACGCGCGCGATCTTCGAGCAGACCGTCCGGTACTGCCAGCAGCGCAATGCGTTCGGTCGTCCGCTGACCGCGCAGCAACACATCCGTTTCGAACTCGCCGAGATGGCCACCGAGATCGACATCGTCGAAGCCTACGTCGACAAATCGGTGCAGGCCTTCAACGCCGGCGAGCTCACGCCGGTCGACGCCGCCAAGGGCAAGTGGTACGTCAGCGAGCTTCAACGCCGGCTCATCGACCGCTGCCTGCAGCTGCACGGAGGCTACGGGTACATGGTCGAATACCCAGTCGCTCGAGCGTATCTCGACACCCGCGTCCAGACGATCTACGGCGGAACTACGGAGATCATGAAAGAGATCATCGGTCGCGAGATTGTCGGCTCAAGCTAGACCCTTCGTCGGAAGCGTCTAGCCGGCAACCCGAGCTTGCCATGGCGGGGTGGGTTATCCCCCCGCCATGGCATGGTCTTACCGAAACCATCGACGCAGTCTCCGATAGGGGGCGGCGCGAGACCCGCACACGTCACCACGGAGCGAAATCGATCCGCCGGCGCACTGCCACCCAAATTAG
>CAWGCI010000017.1:0-617447 GCA_963820985.1 uncultured Actinomycetota bacterium
CGTGGCAGCCGCGACGCCGGCAAATCGATCAACGGGAGCCAGCGCGTCAGCGGTCACAGGTCGCCAACCGTACTCGACGGTCGCGACCCGCTGCGCCCGGCTTCGCCGCGCTCTGCGATCGCTCCTAATCGGCAGGTCCGGCGATCTGGAACGGCCTTCGGAGTAATTGGCGGGTGTACTCATGGCGGGGCTGGGCGAACACCGCCTCGGTGGGCGCCTGCTCCACCACCTGGTCACGGTGTATCACCAGGACATCGTCGGCGATCTGCCTGAACTACCGCCAGGTCATGGCTGATGAACAGGTAGGTCAAGCCCAGTCGGGCCTGCAGATCGGCCAGCAGGTCCAGATCCTGCGCGCCTGTACAAGACGTCGAGCGCCGACGACCGCCTCGTCGCACACCAGCACCTCGGCCGCAGCGCCAGCGCCCGGGCGATCGCGACCCGCGTGCTCGCCGCCGGACAGCTCGCGGGGCGGCGGCCGACATCGACGACGGCAGCGCCACCTCGTCGATCAGCTCGCGCAGCCTGCTCGCGCCGCTTGTGGTCGCCGATGTCGATGGATGCCGAACTGGTCCTCGATCGGTGCGGAACTCCACCGAATACATGGTGATCCGAAGCCGCTGCACGGGGTTCTGGAATACCGGCTGGAAACCACGGCCGGAAACGCGAGCGCTGTCCCGGTCGAGTCGTGCCGCCCATCGGTCGTGCCGTCGAAGACGACCGTGCCCGACGTCGGTGGCAGCAGTCCCAGCACCATCCGCGCCAGCGTCGATTCCCCGAACCCGACTCCCCGACGATCGCCAGTAGGTGCTGGCCCGTCGCAGCTCGAAACGGACACGGCGTCCACCGGCCAGACTCCCTACGCCGCCATGGCGCGCCGGGCGACTCTCGATAGACCTGGTCAGCTCCGATCGCGACGAGAACGTCATCCGAGACGCCGGCGGATCGCGCCGAACTGTCTTGCGGACTGGCCGGAGCGACGGCGCCGCGGCCACCAGCCGCCGGGTGTAGTCGTGCCGCGGATCGCAGGTCAGGAGTGGATCCGCGCAGGACCGCTTTCCACCACCACGCCGCGGTGCATGACGACGACGAGACTCGGCCCGTTCGGCGGCCAGCGCCAGATCGTGCGGTCATCAGCGACAGCGCGGTGCCCAGCTGGTCGGTGAGGCGCTGCAGGTGATCGAGCACCTGCCGCTGCACGGTCACGTCCAACGCCGACGTCGGCTCGTCGGCGATCAGCAGTTGCAGGAACGACCGCCAGCCCGATCGCGGATCAGCGCCCGCTGACCGCCGCCGGACGAGCTGGTGCGGTACTGCCGACCTGCGTCGCCGCGTCCGGCGTACCACGTCGGCGAGCGCACTGCACCGCCGTCTGCGCATCGCGTCCGTTGGCGTCGGCCGCAACGCTTCTGAGATCTGGAAGCCGACCTTCCAGACGGGTTGAGGTTCGTCATCGGGCTCTGGGCCCGTCGCCGATACGACGGCACCTGATCGACCGCAGGAGCTTGCGCCTTGGGCCCGGTATCGGACGAGGTGATGCCGAGCCCGTCAAAGAGCGTGCACCGGCGGCGATTCGACCGCAGCGGCAGCGGACCGAGAATACGCGGCGGCCGTGGTGGTTTGCCCGATCCCGATTCGCCCACGATCGCGACGGTATGCCCGCGCGGCACGGCCAGATCCACCGCCCGACCGCGGCTCACCGGCGCCGAAGCTGACTTCCAGCCCCTGGACCGACAACAGCGGCGCGTTCATGCCCGCCATGCCCGTCGAGACCGGAGTCCGAGCATCGCCCGCAGCGTCGCCCATCATCATGAACGCCAGCACGGTAATGGCCAGTGCGCCCGCGGGATCGACGAGTATCGGCGAACCCGACCTCAGCCGGGTCTGATCGGTGTTGATATCGCCGCCCCAGGACACCGACGGACGTCGGAAGCCCGACCCCGAGGTAGGACAGCGTGGCCTCGGTGACGATGAAAAGCCCGAGTGCAATGGTGGCCACCGCGATCACCGGACCGAGGGCATTGGGCAGCACTGTCGCAGCAGGATCTGGAACCTGCTCAACCCCAACGCTTCGGCCGCCAGGACATAGTCGCTGGCCCGCACCTCCAGCACCGCTCCACGGGCGATCCGGGCCACCTGCGGCCAGCCGAAGAGGGCCAGGATGGCGATCACCGTCCACACCGTGCGGTGGTGCAAGACACCCATGAGCACGATGGCGGCCAACAGCAATGGCAGCCCGAAGAACACATCGGTGATGCGCGAAACCACCGCGTCGACCCAACCGCCGTAGAAGCCGGCCAGCGCACCCAGCGCCCCGCCGACGACGAACACGGCCAGGGTTGCCCCCAGCCCCACGGTAACCGAAGCCCGCGCACCGTAAACGGTGCGCGCATAGATGTCGTGGCCCTGCAAATCGGTGCCGAACCAGTGTGCCGACGACGGCGCGAGCAGGCTCTGGCCCGGATCGGCATAGTCGGGATCGGCTCCGGTGAACAACGCCGGAAACAACGCCACGACGACAACGAACAGGATCAGCAGGGCGGCGACGACGAACTTCGGGCGCCGGCGTAGCCCGTGCCAGGTTTCATGCCAAAAGCCGCTGTGCTCACCCATATCGGATCCGCGGGTCCAAAGCGGCGTAGAGCAGGTCAACGAGCAGATTGGTGATCAGATAGATCAGCACAAGGACCGTCACGATCGACACGATGGTCGGCGCCTCCTGCCTGGTAACCGCCTGATACAGCACACCGCCGACACCGTGGATATTGAAGATGCCTTCGGTCACAATGGCTCCGCCCATCAGCGCCCCCAGATCGGCTCCGAGGAAAGTCACCACCGGGATCAGCGAGTTACGCAGAATGTGAACCGTCACCACCCGGGGTCGCGACAAGCCCTTGGCGGTGGCGGTACGGACATAGTCGGCGTGGGCATTGGCGGCCACCGCGGAGCGCGTCAGCCGCACCACGTAAGCGAATGACACCGAGCCCAAGACGATCCCGGGCAGCAGCAGGCGAGTGAACGTCGCCCGTTCGCCCACGGTGACCGGCGCGATCCCCAGTCGGACCCCGAAGACGAACTGCGCCAGAAAGCCCAGCACGAAGATGGGGACCGCGATGATGATGAGTCCGGTGATCAGCACCGTGGAATCGAATATCCCGCCCCGACGCAAGCCGGCGATCACGCCGAATCCGATCCCCAGCGCCGCCTCGACCGCCAACGCGATCAGCGACAGCCTAATGGTCACCGGAAACGCATGCGCGAGAACGGAACTGACCGGCAAACCGGAATAGGCGCGCCCCAGGTCGCCATGCAGGATCCCACCCAGATAACGCAAGTACTGCAGCAGGAACGGTTCGTCGAGATGGTAACGGGCACGCAATTGCTCGGCTACCGCGGGCGTCAGGGGCCGGTCTCCGGCCAAGGCCGCCAACGGGTCACCGGGCAGCAGGAAGACCATGCCGTAGATCAGTAGCGTGGCGCCCAGGAAAACCGGCACGATGACGGCGATCCGGCGCACGATGTACCAGCCCATTTCAGCCCAACTCAGCTCTTGACGATGTTCTCGTAGTCGGGCAGACCATTCCAGGTGACCGTCACCTTACCCACGCGTGACGACCACCCCACTACGCTGATGAAGTTCCAAAGCGGAATAACGGGCATGTCATGCAACAGGATTCGCTGTGCGGCGTTGGCCAGCACATATGACTCCTGCAATGTGGGCGCGGATTCGGCCGCCGCCAGCGCCGCGTCGAAGTCCCGGTTGGAGTAGCCGACGTCGTTGGAGCCCGACCCGGTAACAAAAAGTGGGCCCAGGAAATTCAGCATCGACGGGTAGTCACCCTGCCACCCGGCCCGAAAGGCGGTCGCAATGGTGCGGTTGACGATCGGCGTGCGGAATCCCGCGAAGGTGGGCTGCGGCGCGCCGACCGCGTCGATACCCAAGACATTCTTGATGCTGTTGGCCACCGCATCCACCCACTCCCGGTGGCCCGCGTCGGCGTTGTAGGCGATCGCGTACTGGCCGCTCCATGGCGAGATGGCGTTGGCTTGCGACCAGAGCCGCCGCGCGCGATCCGGATCGAAATCCAACGCGTCGCTGCCCGGAATGTTCGAATCGAAACCCGGCAGCGACCGTGCGGTGAAATCGCGTGCCGGAGTGCGTGTTCCGACGAATATCTGCTGGCAGATTTGGGGACGGTTGATGGCGGCCGAGAGGGCCAGGCGGCGCAGCCGTCCCTCCTCGCCGCCAAAATGCGGCAGCCGGAGTGGCATGTCGAGGCTCTGGTTTATCCCGGCCGGGCCGCTGGTCGCGTTGCCGCCCAGGTCGCGCTGATAGATCGGCAACGCGCTCGGCGGGATCGTGTCCAGCACATCGAGATTGCCCGACAGCAGGTCGGAGTAGGCGGTGTCCAGGTTGGCGTAGAACTCGAACCGCAGGCCCTTGTTATGCGGGATCCGGTTGCCGTGGTAGTCGGGGTTAGGTCTCAGATCGATCTTGACGTTGTGCTCCCACGCCGGCCCGTCCGGGCTGTCAACAAGCTTGTAGGGCCCGTTGCCAATTGGGTTGCGGCCGAACGCCGCCATGTCCCGGAATGCCGCTGGTGGCAGCGGATAGAACGGGCTGAACGCCAGGCGCACGGCGAAGTCGATGGTTGGGGCCTTGAGCCGCACGGTGAACTGCTGGTCGTCGACCACCTGCAGCCCGGACATGGCGGTGATGACCGGCTTCGACGCGGCGACGTCGTCGTATCCCTGGATCGGGCTGAAAAAGCTCTGCTGCAGTTGGGCATTGGTGCTCAGTGCCCCGTAGTTCCACGCGTCGACAAACGAGTGGGCCGTCACCGGCGACCCGTCGGTGAACTTCCAGCCCGGCTTGAGGGTGATCCGGTAGTTGACGTCGTCGGTGGTCTCGATCGACTGGGCCACCTCGGTGGAGGTTTTCCCGTTGGGGTCGAAGGACATCAGGCCGGCGAACAGCCGATCGAGGATCCGGCCGCCGAAGCTGTCGTTCGCGGTGGTGGGAATCAGCGGGTTCGACGGTTCTCCGCCGTTGACGACCACGACGTCGGGGCTCAGGACGCCGCCACCACAGCCGGCCAGGGAGCCGGCCATCAGGGCTAGCGAGGCCAGCGCGGCATGCATCCGACGCATGAGAGCGACCCTAGGGCCTACCCGGGTCAGCTCGCAGTGACCGGGTGCACTTGCAGTTGGCAGGCCTCGATGGTGGCGGGCACGGTGAACACCATGTTGATGTCGGGCGGGCTGACGCTCAGATCGGTGTAGCTGGGGCACTTATTGCCGCCGGGGTCCACGGCCACGCCCTCCACGATGGCCTGCGCCTGGGTGGACACCGACAGGATGACACTGGGCGGCAGGTCGACCGAGCCGGGCAGGCCGCCCATGTACCCGCGCGGCGTGGGCTCGGCATGAATGGTCGGTCCGCCGGTGCCCGAGTCCACCGACGGGTAGCCGGTGAGCGTGCACGGTTCGCCGCCCACGAGGCTGAATGTCAGGATGACCCTGCGGTGGCCCGCGGCGCTTTCCGTCGGCGAGGCATTCACGTTGATCTGCTCCGCCCAGCAGGGCGTCCCCTCGTCGCCGGTGGCGATCGGCACCGCCCGTGCGGATGGCCGCGACATGGTGCTCACTGCGAAAGCCGCCGCGGCCACAGCAAGGGTGGCGACTAGACGAGATCCGGGCACACCGGGATTATCCGGCAAACCAATGCGCGATACCGGCAGATTGGCATGTAGAGCATCCACATAATCGCCGCGGAGTTAGGCTCACACCCGTGACCGGAATGAACACCGAAGTCCCATCGTCTTACCCGCCGCCGGCGCAGTTTGCCGAGCAGGCCAACGCTCGTGCGGAGTTGTACCGCGAGGCCGAAGAAGACCGGCTGGCCTTCTGGGCCAAGCAGGCCGACCGGCTGTCGTGGGCGACCCCCTACACCGACGTGCTCGACTGGTCGGAGGCGCCATTCGCCAAGTGGTTCGTCGGGGGCAAGCTCAACGTCGCCTACAACTGCGTCGACCGCCACGTTGAGGCCGGCCACGGCGACCGGGTCGCCATCCACTGGGAGGGCGAGCCGGTCGGCGACCAGCGCGACCTGACCTATTCCGATCTGTATGCCGAGGTGTGTAAAGCGGCCAACGCCCTCACCGGCTTGGGTCTGGTGGCCGGCGACCGGGTCGCCATCTACATGCCGCTGATCCCCGAAGCGGTGATCGCGATGCTGGCCTGCGCGCGGCTGGGCCTCATGCACAGCGTCGTCTTCGGGGGTTTCGCCGCGCACGCGTTGCGCGCCCGGATCGCCGATGCTCAAGCCAAGCTGCTGATCACCAGCGACGGGCAGTACCGGCACGGCAAGCCGGCACCGATCAAGGACGCGGCCGACGAGGCGGTCTCGGAGCCGGACAGCCCCATCGAGCACGTTCTGGTGGTGCGCCGCACAGGGATTGACGTGTCCTGGAACGACGACCGCGATCTGTGGTGGCACGACGTGGTCGACTCGGCCTCACCCGAGCACACCCCGGAGCCGTTCGACGCCGAGCACCCGCTCTTCTTGCTGTACACGTCGGGCACCACCGGCACGCCCAAGGGCATCATGCACACCAGCGGCGGCTATCTCACCCAGGCCTCCTACACGGTGCACGCCATCTTCGACGTCAAACCCGAAAGCGACGTGTTCTGGTGCACCGCCGACATCGGCTGGGTCACCGGGCACACCTACGGCGTCTACGGTCCGCTGTCCAACGGTGTCACCGAGGTTCTCTACGAGGGCACGCCCAATTCACCCGACCAGCACCGACACTTCCAGATCATCGAAAAGTACGGTGTCACAATCTATTACACCGCCCCAACGCTGATCCGAACATTCATGAAGTGGGGACGGGAGATCCCCGACGCCCACGACCTGTCCAGCCTGCGGCTGCTGGGATCCGTCGGCGAACCCATCAACCCCGAGGCCTGGCGCTGGTACCGCGAGGTCTTCGGCGCGGGCCGGACCCCGGTGGTGGACACCTGGTGGCAGACCGAGACCGGCGCCGCGATGATCTCGCCGCTGCCCGGGGTCACCACGACCAAGCCGGGTTCGGCGATGACGCCGCTGCCCGGAATCTCGGCGAAGATCGTCGACGACCACGGCGACCCGCTGCCGCTGGACACCGACGGCGAAACGCACGTCACCGGGTACCTGGTGCTGGACCAGCCGTGGCCCTCGATGTTGCGCGGCATCTGGGGTGACCCCGAGCGCTACCGCAAGACCTACTGGTCCAAGTTCGCCGAGCAGGGCTATTACTTCGCCGGTGACGGCGCCCGCTTCGACCCCGACGGCGCGATCTGGGTGCTGGGCCGCATCGACGACGTGATGAACGTGTCCGGGCACCGGATCTCGACCGCCGAGGTGGAGTCGGCGCTCGTCGGCCACGCCGCGGTCGCCGAGGCGGCGGTCGTCGGAGTGACCGACGACATCACCGGGCAGGCCATCTGCGCGTTCGTCGTATTGCGCGGCAACTACCAGCCCCACGAGGACACCCACGACGAGCTGCGCGGCGAGGTGGCCCGGGAGATCTCGCCGATCGCCAAGCCGCGCGAGGTCCACATCGTGCCGGAACTGCCGAAGACTCGCAGCGGCAAGATCATGCGCCGGCTGTTGCGCGATGTCGCCGAGAAACGCGAGTTGGGTGACACATCGACGTTGGTCGACGCCAGCGTGTTCGACGCGATCCGCGCCGCCAAGTAGGTCCGAGGATCAGGCGGCCACCGGGACGAAGCCGGCGCCGGGCCGGTTCTTGGCGTTGATGTCGGCCAGGATCGAGTTGAAGTCCATCACCACCGCCGGGGTGTGCAGCGGGATGTACTTGATGATGCAGTCCGGTAGGGCGTCGGTGAACGCGCCGTGGATCATGCCGACCAGGAGATTGTTGACGGTCACCGGCGCGCCGGAATCGCCGGGACGCCCGCAGACCTGCATGACGATGGTGCCCGGATCCTGTCCCATCCCCCATGTGACGCCGCACGAGTTGCCGGTGGTACGGCCCTGTTTGCAGGCGACCTGGCCGAAGGTCGGATCTGGGCCGATGCCGCTGATCACAAAACCGTTGTAGATGGCCACCGGTGCCACCTTGGCCGGGTCGAACTTGATCACCGCGTAGTCGAGCTTGTCGCTGCCCGCGACCATGACGCCCACGATGCCCCTGCTTTCGGCACCCTCGACGGCGACCTGCGCGCCTGGGCCGCCGCAGTGCGCCGAAGTGAAGCCGATGAGTTCGCCGGCCTTATCGGTGCCGATGGTCGTCAGGGTGCACATCGTGTCCCCGTTGATGACGATGCCCGCGCCGCCACCCATCGGGAGCCGGTCGTCGGCCGCCGCGAGCCTGCCGGGCATACCCGCCAGGGCCAAGACGGCGGTCAGCATCGCCGCAACAAGCCGGCGGTGTGCCGTGCGCAAAGCAACACTCCCATCAAACGGTCCGACATCTGAGAAGCCTGGTCAGTCTAGTGGCTGGGCCGCCTTCGACCAGGTCGGCGCGCACGCCGGGGGCCTTTGTTGATTCGCTTCCGGCTCAAGGGAATCGGGGCTGGCTATGCCCGTAGGCCCGGGAACTGGCAAGCTCCGGGCGACTCATTGTCGCCGTCCCCGCCTGAGCGCGCCGTCTAAGGCGCCCAAACGCGGTGGTCGGCTGGCCTCGTCCGGCATCGCAGCGCATGGCAACATGAACCGCGACGACGCGCCGGGGCTATCAAACGAAAGAGGTCCGTCTGTGAGCAAAGCCGACCGCAACAACGGTGTGCCCAGCACGCTGACCACGATTCCACTGGCCGACCCACACGCCAGGCCTGCTGAGCCGTCGATCGGTGATCTGATCAAAGACGCGACCACCCAGGTGTCCACCCTCGTGCGCGCGGAGGTCGAACTGGCCCGCGCCGAGATCACCCGCGATGTGAAGAAGGGGCTGACCGGCAGCGTTTTCTTCATCGCCGCGCTGGTGGTGCTGTTCTACTCCACCTTCTTTTTCTTCTTCTTCCTGGCCGAGGTGCTCAACATCTGGCTGTGGCGCTGGGTGGCGTTCCTGATTGTCTTCGGGGCCATGGTCCTGGTCGGGGCCGTACTGGCCCTGCTGGGCTTCTTGAAGGTTCGCCGGATCCGCGGACCGCAGCAGACCATCGAATCGGTCAAGGAGACACGCACCGCGCTCACTCCGGGCCACGATAAGGCCCCGGCTCGCGAGCTCGCCGGACCCGACGGCGGTTCGGGCGGCAAGGCTACCGCCGATCCCACGGGCTGGTAAATGCCAGCACCGGATCCGTCGGTAACCCGCATCGCGGGGCCATGGCGTCATCTCGACGTGCACGCGAACGGCATCCGATTCCATGTCGTGGAAGCCCTGCACGCCTCAGCAGCCTCAGCAGCCGTGCCCGGCCAGGACGTGAACACGCCCGCCACGGCGCGGCCATTGGTCATGCTGCTGCACGGTTTCGGTTCATTCTGGTGGTCCTGGCGTCATCAGCTGCGCGGGCTGACCGGGGCCCGCGTGGTCGCGGTGGACCTACGCGGCTACGGCGGTAGCGACAAGCCACCCCGGGGCTATGACGGCTGGACACTCGCCGGCGACACGGCCGGGCTGATCCGTGCGCTCGGGCACTCGTCGGCGACACTGGTCGGCCATGCCGACGGTGGGCTGGCCTGCTGGGGCACCGCACTGCTGCATTCGCGGCTGGTGCGCGCCATCGCGCTGTTCAGCTCGCCGCACCCCGCCGCACTGCGGCAATCGACGTTGACCCGGCGCGACCAGGGCTACGCACTGCTGCCGACGCTGCTGCGCTACCAGGTGCCGATCTGGCCGGAGCGCTTGCTGACCAAAGATAACGCGGCGGAGATCGAGCGGCTGGTCCGTAGCCGTAGCAGCGCCAAATGGGTTGCCTCAGAGGACTTCTCGCAAACCATCGGTCATCTACGCCAGGCGATACGAATCCCGGCGGCGGCGCACTGCGCACTGGAGTACCAGCGCTGGGCGCTGCGCAGCCAACTGCGCGACGAAGGCCGGCGCTTCATGAAATCAATGTCCCAACGACTCGCCATACCGTTGCTGCACCTACGCGGCGACGCGGATCCCTACGTGCTGGCCGATCCCGTCGACCGCACGCGGCGCTACGCGCCGCACGGACGCTACATATCCATTGCCGGCGCAGGACATTTCAGCCACGAAGAAGCGCCCGAAGAAACCAACAGGTACCTGACGAAGTTTCTCGACCAGGTGCACGGCGTGCGCCTCAGCTGACGCAGGCCCCCGTCGGCATCGGTTGGGTTTCGCCGATCTTGTCAAGCTGGCTGGCCACTTCACCGGCCGTCAACACGAAACCCGTGTCGGCGTCATCGACCGCGGCGCCGAATACCACGCCGAGCACGTGACCGTTGAGGTCGATCAACGGACCACCCGAATTGCCTTGCTCCACATTGGCTCTGATGGTGTACACGTCGCGGGTGACCGGCGCCGGATCGCGATAGATATCGGGCCCGCTGAGCTTGATGGCCTCACGAATCCGGGCCGGTGTCGCCGTGAAGTTACCGCCGCCGGGATAACCCAGCACCACCACGCTGGTGCCCGATTTCGCCTCGGCTTGGGCGAAAGCCAGCGGCGGCGGTGGCAAGTTCGGCACGGCGAGGATCGCGATGTCGACGGACGGGTCGTAGGACACCACGGTGGCATCGAGTGGGTTGCCGCTGGCGTACACCTGGATGCTGTTGGACCCGGCCACCACGTGCGCGTTGGTCATCACCCGGTCGGGCGATATCACGAATCCACTGCCCTCCAACACTTTCTGGCAGCTGGGCGCCAGGCTGCGAACCTTGACCACGCTCGGCTGGGCGGCCAACACCACCGGATTGTTGGCCAGCGCCGGATCTGGTGACGCGACCGGAATCACCGGGGTGCGACTGAACGGCTCCAGCACCGCCGGCAAACCGGAAGTGTTCAGCAGCGCGGACAACCGCTTGGGCACCGTCTTCAGCCACGGCGGCGCAACCTCATTGACCGAGGCAAGCACCCGCGAACCCTTGACCGCGGAAGCCAACTCGGGCTGGTCCTTCGACTGCGTCAGCGGCGTCGCCAACAACCAGGCCGCGGTGAGCACCACGACGAGCTGCACGCCCACTCCGATGACCGAGTCGACCAATCGCACTGTGCTGCTGCGGATCGCGCCGCGAACCGCCCGGCCAAGCACTACACCGGCGACCTCACCGACGACAACCAGCGCCAGGATGAGGAACAAGGCGGCGAACAGCTTGGCGCGCGGCGCGGCGATGTGGGCGACGATGTGCGGCGCCAGCAACACTCCCGCTATGGCGCCCAGCAGCACACCGACAAACGACAGCAGCGAGCCGAGCGCCCCCGACCGCCAACCCGAGATCGCCGCGATGAAGGCCACCGCCAGGACGGCGACGTCCAGCCACTGCGACGGGGTCATCGAATTCATCGTCTGGCCGCCCTCTTCGCCGACCAGCACCATCGCCTCGTCCAGCTCACGAAGATCGTCGGTGTCCCAAGGCTTGGCCCAGCCGGCCACGTCGAGCACCGCGGAGATCACCTGGCCGGTGAACCCCCACACCAGCATCTGGTTCAGCAGAAATGCCGGGCCCGCCCAGCGACGGCCGAGGTCGCCGCGGTAGACCATCAGCCGGTTGGCCGGATTTGTGAAGGCGCGCAGTGGAACCCGAGACACGATCGCCGTTTCAGTCTCGTCGACGACGGCCACCGGCCCGGGATCCGGCGAGTAGGCCAACACCGGCACGACGTGGAACTGCGACGGCGCGATGAACGTCCGCTCCATGGTGACCAATGGATGCAACCGGCCGACGTCGATCCCGGTTTCTTCCTGGGCTTCACGCAGCGCGGTGGCCACCGGCCCATCGTCGGTGGGATCCGATGCGCCACCGGGAAAAGCCGCCTGGCCCGCATGGTGACGCAACGTCGAGGCGCGCACCGTCAACAGCAGGTCGGCATCGTCGGGAAGGCCGCCGTCGGGCTGGCCGGTCTCTGGACCCGAGAACAACACCAGGACCGCGGCCTCGCGGCTGTTGCGGCGGACCGAAGGAGACGTGGCCACGGCTTTGGCGGCGGTCACCATCGCCAGCACATCGGCCGGCAGCCGGCGCCGGTACGCGTCCGGTACCTGCCCGATGTTGTCGACGAGCGGACGCAGCCAGGACGGGCCAACGTCCGGCGTCAGGGGGACCGCTGCACTCACCGGCGCCTCCGTTGGGTCCACTTATCCCGCTTATCCAGCTTGGTTTCCGACCGCCGCCGCGATCTCTTCGGCACTGGCGAAAGCCCGCGGCAGCGTCTGCGCAACGCTACCGTCCAGTCGCAGGACCACCGTCGCGGGCATCACATTTGCGACCCGCAACGCCGTCGCGACCAGACGGCGACCGTCCTGCAAAGTCGGTAGCCGAACACCGAGCTCCGCCAATCGCAGCAATGCCGCCGTCTCGTTCTCGTCTTGGTGCACCGTCACCACCATCACGTCGGGCCCGACCCGTCGTTGGTACTCGGCCATTGCGGGCAGCTCGCGCATGCACGGACCGCACCAATACGCCCACAGGTTGAGGACCACGCGGTGTCCGGCCAGCGCGCGCCCGACGTCGACGGGTGATCCGTCCGCCGCGCATTCCACCACCACACCGTGCAGTGCCGTCGAGGCCGCCGGGACGCGGCCACTGCCGGCGGCGGGACACGGCGGCAGGTTCGCCTGTGCCCGCGGCCCCGCCAGTGCGGCCGGTGTGTCGGCGTCGCGGTGTTCACGATCGGCGGCTGTCTGGGTCGTCACGGTCTTCGCCGCGTCGTCGCGCAGCTGGGCCGCCAGCGCCGCGATCAGCGCGGCCACCACCGCCAGGACCGCGAGGGTCCAACGGGTTCGTACGGTCACGCGAATTAGAGCCCGGCCAGCGCCAGCAGGTGCTCGGTTTCCGGGCCCTGCACCAGGGGAGCGGCCAGCAGCGGTTCGGTGGGACCGAGGCCGAAGGACGGGCAGTCCTTGGCGAGCACGCAGACACCGCATGCCGGTTTGCGTGCGTGGCATACCCGACGGCCGTGGAAGATGACGCGGTGGCTCAGCAGGGTCCACTCACTGCGTTCGATCAGTTCACCGACCGCGTGCTCCACCTTGACCGGGTCCTCTTCGGCGGTCCATCGCCAGCGCCGCACCAGAGCGCCCGAAATGGGTGTCGACGGTGATTCCCGGGATATCGAAGGCGTTGCCCAGGATCACGTTGGCGGTTTTGCGCCCCACTCCGGGCAGCGTGACCAGCTCGGCCATGGTCGCCGGCACCTCGCCGTCGAATCGCTCGACCAGCGCCTGCCCGAGGCCGATGAGCGACGTCGCCTTGTTGCGATAGAAACCCGTGGGACGGATGAGGCTTTCCAGTTCGGTGCGGTCGGCCTGTGCGTAGTCCAGCGCCGACCGGTATCGCGCGAACAAAGCCGGCGTCGTCAAGTTCACCCGCTTGTCGGTGCTCTGCGCCGAAAGAATCGTGGCCACCGTCAGCTCCAGCGGCGAGGTGAAATCAAGTTCGCAGTAAACGTGCGGAAATGCTTGCGCCAGTGCGCGATTCATGCGCCTGGCCCGTCGCACCAAACCGAGCCGGGTTTCGCCTGCCCAGCGCCGGGCCACGTCGGCCGCGGGCGTGGCCGGCGTTGAAGCCGGTTGGGCAGGAGCGCCCGGACGACTTTGCCGCTGTCACCTACGACAGAGTACTGATTTCGTGATCTCACCGAGACCTCGTGTTGATGCAAGGCCATGTTTACTCTCCTAGTGTCATGGTTGCTGGCTGCCCTCGTTCCGGGGCTGCTGATGCTCGCAACGCTGGGGCTCGGCCGCCTCGAAAAGGAGCTGGCCCAGGACAGCGTCACCACGACCGACGTCGACGAGTTCGTGGAGAACGCCGACGCCGTCGACGTGCACACGCTGGCCCGAGAAGGCATGCCGGAGGCACTGGATTACCTGCACCGACGTCAGGCCCAGCGAATCGCCGATTCCCCGCCGCACGGCCGCCATGCCAGGCCGGATGACGTCGGACCGTTATTTGCCGGCGACCCGACATCTACGATGAGGCCGCGTTGCCGACACAGATGCACAAGGCAGTTCCCGCGGGCCAATCCAGAGGTTACGGGGACTCGACACGTGAATCGTGTGTAGCGTTGGCAGGTCGAACCGATTGGCCTAACCTCTGATTCAAGCCAGTCGCAAGAGGTTGGCCTGCACATATCACTTCGTTGGAGAGCTGAAGAGGCAACGTGGACGAGATCCTGGCAAGGGCAGGAATCTTCCAAGGGGTAGAACCGACTGCGGTCGCCGCACTGACCAAACAGCTGCAACCCGTCGACTTCCCCCGCGGACACACGGTTTTCGCCGAAGGAGAGCCGGGTGATCGGCTCTACATCATCGTCTCGGGAAAGGTGAAGATCGGGCGCCGCTCGCCGGACGGCCGGGAGAACCTGCTGACCATCATGGGCCCGTCGGACATGTTCGGCGAGTTGTCGATCTTCGACCCGGGGCCGCGCACTTCCAGCGCGACCACGATCACCGAGGTGCGGGCGGTGTCGATGGACCGCGACGCGCTGCGGGCATGGATCGCCGATCGTCCCGAAATCGCCGAGCAGCTGTTGCGGGTGCTGGCCCGGCGACTGCGGCGGACCAACAACAACCTGGCCGACCTCATCTTCACCGACGTACCCGGCCGGGTGGCCAAGCAGTTGCTGCAGCTCGCCCAGCGTTTCGGCACCCAGGAAGGTGGCGCGATGCGCGTCACCCACGACCTGACTCAAGAGGAGATCGCGCAACTGGTAGGCGCCTCCCGGGAGACGGTGAACAAGGCGCTGGCCGATTTCGCCCACCGCGGCTGGATCCGGGTGGAGGGCAAGAGCGTGCTGATCTCGGACTCCGAACGGCTGGCCCGCCGAGCGCGGTAAGCGAAGTCTCGCGAGCGTGCGTGTCTGCACAGCAACACGCCGCAAGCCGCGTACAACTGCGCACGCTCGCCGGCCGCCCCGGTGGGTAAATGTGTCAGCCGCGCAAATAGTCCAGTTGCACCTGCACGGACCATTCGGCCGCATCCCAGAGCTTCTCGTCGACGTCGACATAGACATGCTCGACGATCTGACGGGCGCTGGCGTCCTCGCCGAGTTCTCGCAGCGCGGAGCGCACCTGCTCCAGCCGCTCCTGCCGGTGCGCCAGGTATCCCGACGCGACGGTCTCCAGGTCGGGCAGGTCAGGCCCGTGCCCGGGCAGCACGATGCGACGGCCCAGGCCGCGCAGCCGGTGCAGTGACTCCAGATAGTCGGTCAGGCTGCCGTCTTCCTTGTCCATGACGGTGGTGCCGCGCCCCAGCACCGTGTCGGCCGTCAGGACCACGTCGTCGAGCAGGAACGACAACGAGTCAGCTGTATGGCCCGGAGTCGCCATCACTTTGATCTTCAGGCCGGCCGCGTCGATCACCTCGCCGTCGACCAGTTCTCCTCCGAGACCGCGGCAGAACCCGCTGCCCGCCGATCGCACCGTCGCGCCCGTGGCGTCGACCAGCTTGTCGATGCCGTCGGTGTGGTCGACGTGTCGGTGACTGATCAGCACCAGCGCGATACGGCCCAGCGCGGCAACCCGCGCGATGTGCTCGTCGTCGTCTGGCCCGGGATCGACGATGACCAGCTCGTCGCTTCCCCGGCCGCTCAGCACCCAGGTATTGGTGCCCTCGAGCGTCAGCAAACCGGGATTGTCGGCCAGCAGCACCGAGGCGGTGTCAGTCACCGCACGGCACCGACCGTAGGCGGGATGGGACAGCGACTCGGCGGGCTCGGCTGTATCGGACATCGGATGTCAGCCGACCTCCACGATCAACTCGACTTCCACCGGGGCGTCCAGCGGCAATTCCGATACGCCGACCGCCGAACGCGCATGCGCGCCGTTGTCGCCGAACACCTCGGCGAACAGGTCGGAGGCCCCGTTGATGACGCTTGGCTGACTATTGAAACCCGGTGCGGACGCGACGAACCCGACCACCTTGACCACCCGGGCCACCGCGTCGATATCTACCACCGACCCCACCGCCGCGAGCGCATTGAGCGCGCAGATCCGCGCCAGGGCTTTGCCCTGGTCCGGGCTGATCTCACCACCGACCTTGCCGGTTGCGGCCAGCTTCCCGCCCTCTATGGGCAGCTGGCCGGAGGTGTAGACCAGGTTGCCGGTGCGCACCGCAGGAACATAGGACGCCAACGGAGCCACTACCTGCGGTAGCACGACACCCAGTTGCCCGAGCCGGGTCCTGACAGACCCATCGGTCACTTCGGCCGCTTGAGGTATGCGACGTGTTGCTCACCCGTCGGCCCGGGCAGTACCGCCACCAGCTCCCAGCCATCGGCACCCCACTGGTCGAGGATCTGTTTCGTGGCGTGCGTGAGCAGCGGAACGGTGGCGTACTCCCATGCGGTGGGTTGGCTCATGACGGCAGCTTATCGGGCGCCCGGGCCTGCACCCGAAGCACTCCAGCCGCTTTGCGAAAGGCGAGCAGGGCCAGCGGGCTAGCATGCGATGGTGGCAAAGACATCAAGCGGCGGTAGTTCCGTCGGCTGGCCGGCACGCCTGTCGAAGGTCCGCTTACATTTCGTTACGGGCAAAGGCGGGACGGGCAAATCGACGATCGCGGCCGCGCTGGCACTCACCCTGGCGGCCGGGGGCCGCAAAGTCCTCCTCGTCGAAGTCGAGGGGCGCCAAGGCATTGCGCAGCTCTTCGACGTCCCACCGCTGCCCTATGAAGAGGTCAAGATCGCGACCGCCGAGCGGGGCGGCCAGGTTAACGCCTTGGCGATCGACATCGAGGCCGCGTTCCTGGAATACCTCGAAATGTTCTACAACCTCGGCATCGCGGGCCGGGCGATGCGCCGCGTCGGCGCGGTCGAGTTCGCGACGACGATCGCGCCCGGCCTGCGCGACGTGCTGCTCACCGGCAAGATCAAAGAGGCGGTGGTGCGCTTGGACAAGAACAAGCTTCCGGTTTACGACGCGGTAGTTGTCGATTCCCCGCCGACAGGCCGGATCGCACGCTTCCTGGACACCACCAAAGCGGTGTCCGACTTGGCCAAGGGCGGGCCGGTGCACTCGCAGGCCGACGGCGTGGTGAAGTTGCTGCACTCGGACCTGACCGTCATTCACCTGGTGACTCTGCTGGAAGCGCTGCCGGTGCAGGAGACGCTGGAAGCCATCGAGGAACTTTCCGAGCTGCAGCTGCCGATCGGCAGCGTGATCGTGAATCGCAACATCCCCTCGCTATCTCGAGCCCGGCGACCTGGCAAAGGCCGCCGAAGGCGATGTCGACACGGACTCGGTGCGAGCCGGGTTGAAGATGGCCGGCATCAAGCTCGACGACACCGACTTCGCTGGCCTGCTGACCGAAACCATCCAGCACGCCACCCGCATCACCGCACGCGCCGAGACCGCGCAACAGCTCGACGCGCTCAAGGTGCCGCGGCTGGAGTTGCCGGCTATCTCCGATGGCGTCGACCTCGGCAGCCTGTACGAACTGTCGGAATCTCTTGCACAGCAAGGAGTTCGATGAGCGTGAAACCGGAAACACTTGATATGGCCGCGATCTTGGCCGACACGCCAACCGCGTGGTGGTGTGCTGCGGCGCCGGTGGTGTCGGCAAAACCACGACTGCGGCCGCGATGGCGTTGCGTGCGGCCGAATATGGCCGCACCGTCTGCGTTTTGACGATTGACCCGGCCAAACGACTGGCGCAAGCACTGGGAGTCAACGACCTCAGCAACACCCCGCAGCGAGTCCCGCTGGCGCCCGAGGTGTCCGGCGAGCTGTACGCGATGATGCTCGACATGCGCCGCACCTTCGACGAAATGGTGATCCAGTACTCCGGCGCAGAGCGAGCACAAGCGCTTTTGAACAACCAGTTCTACCAGACCGTCGCCACTTCGCTTGCCGGCACGCAGGAGTACATGGCGATGGAGAAACTCGGCCAACTGCTGGCGCAGGACCGATGGGATCTGATCGTGGTGGATACTCCTCCGTCGCGCAACGCGCTGGACTTCCTGGACGCACCAAAACGCCTGGGCAGCTTTATGGATAGCCGACTGTGGCGGCTGCTGCTCGCGCCGGGCCGTGGCATCGGGCGGTTGGTCACCGGCGCAATGGGCTTGGCGATGAAGGCGCTTTCTACCATCATGGGTTCGCAATTGCTCAGTGACATAGGATCTTTCGTGCAATCGCTGGAAGCCACGTTCGGCGGTTGGCGCGAAAAGGCCGATCGCACGTACTCGCTGCTGAAACGGCGTGGCACCCAGTTCGTCGTGGTGTCGGCGGCCGAACCCGACGCACTGCGCGAGGCCTCCTTCTTCGTCGACCGGCTGTCACAGGAAGGTATGCCGCTGGCGGGACTCGTCTTGAATCGCACCCACCCGATGCTGTGCTCATTGCCGGTCGAGCGGGCGATCGACGGAACCGAGACGTTGGAGGCCGCTCGGACAGATGCGGCAGACGGCGCCGCTTCGCTGGCCGCGGCGGTGCTGCGAATCCACGCCGACCGCGGACAAACCGCCAAGCGCGAGGTCCGGCTTCTGTCCCGGTTCACCGGGGCCAACCCCCACGTGCCGGTCATCGGGGTGCCGTCGCTGCCGTTCGACGTGAGCGACCTGGAGGCGCTACGCGCGCTCGCCGATCAGATCACCGCGGTCGGCGACGATGCGGGCCGCGCAACGGCCCACTGAAGCGAAGTCCCGATCAAGCCCAATTAGGGCTACGCTCAAGGTAATTCAACACGCGTCAGTTCACATTGGACGCAAGCAGTCGAATGCTAATTCGTTAGTGCTGTAACAGAAGAGTAATGATGAAGCGCGCTAGTCAGCCGACGCTGCGCTGCTTGCGCTTGTCGAAGAAGTCCGCCCACGACACCACCTCGGGGTGCTGCTTGAGCAGGGCCCTGCGCTGGCGCTCGGTCATCCCGCCCCAGACGCCGAATTCGACCTTGTTGTCCAGCGCGTCCGCCCCGCACTCCTGCATGACAGGGCAGTGACGGCAGATCACCGCGGCCTTACGCTGGGCGGCTCCGCGGACAAACAGTTCGTCGGGATCGGTGGCTCGGCATAGCGCCTTGGACACCCACGCGATCCGCTCCTCTGCGTCGACACTGCGCAGCAGCGTGGTATTGGTAGCCATCAGGTTGGTTCGTCGCGCGGCCGGCCGCGTTCCTGACACGAGCTGTTTCCTTCCTCCCGGTCGCGTTTTGCGACCGCCCTCCTCGAGTGCAGATCAGCTGCGGCAGTCGAGGCCACACTATGCACTTCGGTGTTACCTGTATCTCACCGTGTGTCTAAGTTAGGTGGTCAGGTGGCAATTGTGCAACAGTCTGATAAAGCTTTTTCTGGGACAGGCGTGCCGTCTCGGTGAGAACCGTGAGGCCAACAGTAAGGTCCAGGCCACATTTTGGGCGGTTGACCAGTAACGCAAGCGAAAAGTATCGACCGGGAGCTATAAGGCGACCACTGGTCACCGGTGGGGAGGTTTTTCGGGGTCGCGGGGCACATTTACTTCAGAAGACGTCCGGGCGCGGCGGTTAGGGTAGTACGCATGGCAGAGCGCCCCCCGGCCGTCCTCACGGTCCTCAAGCTCGCTGGGTGCTGCCTGCTGGCCAGTGTCGTGGCCACCGCCCTGATGTTCCCGTTCGCGGGCGGCCTGGGGCTGATGTCCAACCGCGCCTCGGAAGTGGTCGCCAACGGCTCGGCCCAGCTCATGGAGGGGCAGGTGCCGGCGGTGTCGACGATGGTCGACACGAAGGGCAACGTGATCGCGTGGCTGTACTCGCAGCGACGCTTCGAGGTACCCACCGACAAGATCGCCAACACCATGAAGCTGGCGATCGTTTCCATCGAGGACAAGCGGTTCACCGAGCACAACGGTGTGGACTGGAAGGGCACCCTGACCGGGCTCGCCGGCTACGCGCGCGGCGACGTCGACACCCGCGGCGGCTCGACGATCGAACAGCAGTACATCAAGAACTACCAACTGCTGGTAACCGCGCAAACCGACGCCGAAAAGCGCGCGGCCGTCGAAACCACCCCGGCGCGCAAGCTGCGCGAGATCCGGATGGCGCTCACGCTGGACAAGACCTTCACCAAACCGGAGATCCTGACCCGCTATCTGAACCTGGTCTCGTTCGGCAACAACTCGTTCGGCGTGCAGGACGCCGCGCAGACCTACTTCGGCATCAACGCCTCCGACCTGAACTGGCAGCAGGCGGCGCTGCTGGCGGGCATGGTGCAGTCGACCAGCACGCTCAACCCGTACGTCAACCCGGAGGGTGCGCTGGCCCGGCGGAACTTGGTCCTGGACACCATGATCGACAACCTGCCCCAGGAGGCCGACGCATTGCGGGCCGCCAAGGCCCAGCCGCTGGGGATATTGCCGCAACCCAACGAGCTGCCCCGGGGCTGCATCGCCGCAGGCGACCGCGCCTTCTTCTGCGACTACGTGCAGGAGTATCTGTCGCGCGCCGGCATCAGCAAGGAGCAGCTGGCCAGGGGCGGCTACCTGATCCGCACCACGCTCAATCCCGACGTGCAGATCCCGGTCAAGGCGGCCATCGACAAGTTCGCCAGCCCGACCCTGCCGGGCATTTCCAGCGTGATGAGCGTGATCGCACCGGGCAAGAACTCCCATCACGTGATGGCCATGGCCAGCAACCGCAAGTACGGACTGGACACCGACGCCGGCGAAACCATGCGGCCGCAGCCGTTCTCCCTCGTCGGCGACGGCGCCGGGTCCATCTTCAAGATCTTCACCACGGCCGCCGCGCTGGACATGGGCATGGGCATCAACGCCACGCTCGAGGTGCCGGGCCGGTTCCAGGCCAAGGGCATGGGCAGCGGTGGGGCCAAGGGTTGCCCCAAGGACACCTGGTGCGTGGTCAACGCCGGTAACTACCGCGGCTCGATGAATGTGACCGACGCACTGGCCACCTCGCCCAACACCGCGTTCGCCAAGCTGATCCAGCAGGTCGGGGTGACGCGCACCGTGGACATGGCAATCAAGCTCGGCCTGCGCTCCTACGCCAATCCCGGCACGGCGCGCGACTACAACCCGGACAGCAACGAGAGCCTGGCCGACTTCGTCAAGCGGCAGAACATCGGTTCGTTCACCCTGGGCCCGATCGAGTTGAACGCGCTCGAGCTGTCGAACGTCGCGGCCACGCTGGCGTCCGGCGGCGTGTGGTGCCCGCCCAGCCCGATCGACAAGCTGATCGACCGCAACGGCAACGAAGTCGCTGTCACCACCGAGACCTGCGACCAGGTGGTGCCCGAGGGTCTGGCGAACACGCTGGCCAACGCGATGAGCAAAGACGCGCTCGGCGGCGGCACCGCGGCGGGTTCGGCCGGCGCGGCCGGCTGGGACCTGCCGGTGTCGGGCAAGACCGGCACCACCGAAGCCCACCGATCGTCCGGTTTCGTCGGCTTCACCAGCCACTACGCGGCGGCGAACTACATCTACGACGACTCACCCAATCCCACGGACCTGTGTTCCGAGTCCGCTGCGCCATTGCAGCGACGGCGACCTGTACGGCGGCAATGAGCCGGCCCGCACCTGGTTCACCGCGATGAAGCCGATCGCCACCAGCTTCGGGCCGGTGCAGCTGCCGCCCACCGACCCCCGCTACGTCGACGGCTCCCCGGCTTCACGGGTGCCCAGCGTCGCCGGGCTGGAGGTGGACGCGGCACGTTCACGCCTCAAGGAAGCCGGTTTCCAGGTGGCCGACCAAACCAACTCGGTCAACAGCAGCGCAAAGCTCGGCGAAGTCGTCGGGACGACACCCAGCGGCCAAACAATTCCGGGTTCGATCATCACGATTCAGGTCAGTAACGGGATCCCGCCACCACCACCGCCGCCGCCGGAAGGTGTACCGGGGCTACCGATCCCGGTCGGATCGCAGGTGGTGGAGATTCCGGGCCTGCCGCCGATCACGATTCCGCTGCTGGCTCCGCCGCCGCCCCCACCGCCGCCGTAGCCGGCAATAGCGGCGTCAGTTCGCCACTGGCAGTACGCTTCCTGCATGGCTGACGTTCTGCCCGCCCTGATACGCACCGGCGCCGTAGCGCTCGGCTCGACCGTCGCCGGGATCGGTTACGCCGCGATCGTCGAGCGCAACGCGTTCGTGCTGCGCGAGCTGACCATGCCCGTCTTGACGCCGGGCTCCACACCGCTGCGGGTGCTGCATATCAGTGACCTCCACATGACGCCCAATCAGCGCCGCAAGCAGGCTTGGCTGCGCGAGCTGGCCAGCTGGGAGCCCGACCTGGTGGTCAACACCGGCGACAACCTGGCGCACCCCAGGGCGGTGCCGGCCGTCGTCCAGGCGCTGGGCGACCTGTTGTCGCGGCCCGGTGTCTTCGTCTTCGGCAGCAACGACTACTTCGGGCCACGCCTGAAGAACCCGTTGAACTACCTGACCAACCCCGGTCACCGGGTTCGCGGGGAGCCGTTGCCCTGGCAGGACCTGCGGGCGGCGTTCACCGAGCGCGGCTGGCTCGACCTCACCCACACCCGCCGCGAGTTCGAGGTGGCCGGTCTGCACGTCGCGGCGGCGGGCGTGGACGACCCGCACATCGACCGGGACCGCTACGACGCGATCACGGGGCCCGCCAGCCCGGTGGCGAACCTGCGGCTGGGGCTTACGCATTCGCCCGAACCGCGGGTGCTCGACCGCTTCGCCGCCGACGGCTACCAGCTGGTGATGGCAGGGCACACCCACGGCGGGCAGCTGTGCCTGCCGTTCTACGGGGCCCTGGTGACCAACTGCGGCCTGGACCGCACCCGGGCGAAGGGCCCGTCACGCTGGGGCGCCGACATGCGGTTGCATGTCTCCGCCGGCATCGGCACCTCGCCGTTTGCGCCGGTGCGATTCTGCTGCCGGCCCGAAGCAACCCTGCTGACGTTGATCGCCACCCCGATGGGCGGCCAAGACTCCAGCAGCAACCTGGGCCGTTTTCAGCCAGCAGCTTCGTTGCGTTGAACGACCGGACCCAGATCGCGGTCCGCAGCCGCTCGCGTTGCTGGACCGACAACGCGGTCCGGCTGATCGAGGCCGACGCCCGTCGCAGCGCTGACACCCACTTGCTGCGGTACCCGCTGCCGTCGGCCTGGGGCAGCGAACGTCGAAATCGAGCTGTATCTCAAAGACGAGACGACCCACATCACCGGCAGCCTCAAACACCGGTTGGCGCGCTCGTTGTTCCTGTACGCGCTGTGCAACGGCTGGATCGACGAGGGCACCACAGTCGTCGAGGCGTCGTCGGGTTCCACGGCGATATCCGAGGCCTACTTCGCGTCCCTGCTCGGTCTGCCGTTCATCGCCGTGGTGCCCGCGACCACCAGTCCCTCCAAGGTGGCGCTCATCGAATCACAAGGCGGGCGTTGCCATTTCGTGCAGAACTCGAGTCAGGTGTACGCCGAGGCCGAGCGTGTTGCGCGCGAGACCGGCGGGCACTACCTGGACCAGTTCACCAACGCCGAGCGCGCCACCGACTGGCGCGGCAACAACAACATCGCCGAGTCGATCTACGCGCAAATGCGCGACGAGAAGCACCCGATCCCGGACTGGATCGTGGTCGGTGCCGGCACCGGCGGAACCAGCGCGACGATCGGCCGCTACATCCGCTACCGGCGGCACGCGACCCGGTTGTGCGTGGTCGACCCGGAGAACTCGGCGTTCTTCCCCGCCTACGCCGAAGGCCGAGACGACATTGTCATGCCGACGTCGTCGCGTATCGAGGGCATCGGGCGGCCGCGGGTCGAGCCGTCGTTTCTGCCCGGCGTGGTCGACCGGATGGTCTCGGTGCCCGATGCGGCGTCGATCGCTGCCGCCCGCCACGTCAGCGCCGTGCTGGGCCGCCGGGTGGGGCCGTCGACGGGAACCAACTTGTGGGGCGCCTTCGGGCTGCTCGCCGAGATGGTGGCCGACGGCCGCAGCGGTTCGGTGGTCACGCTGCTCGCCGACAGCGGCGACCGCTACGCCGACACCTACTTCAGCGACGAGTGGGTCAGCGCCCAGGGGCTTGATCCCAGCGGACCCGCCGAGGCGCTGGTCGAATTCGAACGGTCATGCGCCTGGAGCTGATGCCCCAGTGCTGCACTGCCTCGCGGTTTGGCCAGTCGATGGGCCGGTGCGATAGGCTGTCGAGGCTTCAAGCGGGGTGTGGCGCAGCTTGGTAGCGCGCTTCGTTCGGGACGAAGAGGCCGTGGGTTCAAATCCCGCCACCCCGACCCAGTATTTAAGGCTGGTGAGCCTACGCACCGAGCGACCAATCATTTTCCGGCGCGCCAACCTGCAGGAACAGATAATCTATCTGCTGACGCGCCAGCCTCAGGGGGCGTGCGCAACCAACGTAGCCCACACCGAGGAGTCAACGAATGAAGAACACCGGACGCTTCACCGGCCTGATCGCTGCCGTTCTGGGCGGTATCGCGGTCATCACCGCCCCGATCGCGAGTGCCGACTCAGCAGACGAAGGCTACCTGCAAGCGCTCAAGGACAAGGGGATCACCTGGCCCAGCGACAAGGACTCGGCGATGGTCGCTATCGGGCACGCGGTTTGTACCGACTGGTCTCACGGAATGACGTTCGAGCAAACCTTCGCGGATGCGAAATCGGGACTCCCGCAGCTACAAGACTCCTCTATCGCGACAATAATGGGTGCAGCGACGGGGGCTTATTGCTCGCAATACTCCAGCAAATTCAACTGATAACCCTCGGAATCAGGCGAAGCGCCCGGCTTATTCGCTGGCCATCCTGTCCGGGCAGTAGGCCTCGACACTTGCGCTGACGAAGTAGCCCGCTTCGTTGTAGTCCCAATCCTGGTTGCCGAGCCGCACGTCTCTGATGACATCGTTTGCGGACTTGCCGCCCTGCAACGCCGTGCAAATTTCGTGCGCCGAGGCGATCAGCGCCTGGGAGTCGGTGATCTGTCTGCCCATGTTGTCGCGGATGTTTTTGAGGAACTGCGCATCGTTCGGGATCTGCGTGCGCGGTCGCGGTGACGGCCGTGGCGCTCACCAGGACCGCCGCGATAGATAGAAGTACCTTCATTTGGGGATCCCGACTCTGGATTGCGTCGGCTGAAGCCTACCGGGGCAAGATGTTCAGCTCTCCTTGTCCGGTCGGTAGTTAGGGATGACGATCACCCTGACCAACTCGGCGATCCGGGGTGCCAGGTCGGGGAGCGTTGCTGGTTCGTGCTCCGCCAGGTATTCCATGATCAACTCGGTACCGGCGGCCACCACCAGGTGACACATTTCCTCGGTGAGCGACGGCAATGCAGGATCAGTTCGACTGCGCAGGTCGCACATGGCGGGCGCTATGGCACCGACGAATTCACCGATGGCTTCGTTGCGGCGGACGCGCACTCGCCGCCCCGCACCGACCGCTTCGAGGAAGAACACGCGGGCGGCGGCGGGCGCCGCGCCGATCACCGCCAGGATTCTCGCGGCGTAGTCCGCGATTTCGCCCGCCTCGATGCGCAACGCTCCGCCGTCCGGCACGTTGAGCCCCGACTCTTTGACCACCACGCCCACCGCCTGATAGGCGTCGAGGAACAGATCCTCCTTGCTCGGATAGAGCTGGTAAAGGGTCTTGCTCGACACCCCGGCGCGTTTGGCGATGGTCAACGCGGAGGTGGCTGCGTATCCGTCCGCGGCAAAGAGTTCGATTGCCGCAGCGGTGATTCGAACCCGCTGGGCTTCTCGGATGTCGTCGCGCGACATGCCATGACGGTGGCGCGGCAGCGGTTGTGGGGAACCACCCGCGAGCAATCTAAAGACCGCGGTGGCGGTTTCCGGCTTGGCTTCTGCTACCTCGCCCATCGTTGCACCGCTAACGACGCACCATCGCGCACCTGCTCGTACTCATAGTCGTCGAACGAGAACCGGCGATTGGCGCGACTGGCCGCGAAGAAGCCCGTCGGGCGCACGTAGGTGCTATCACCCTGCGAATTGCGGTAATACGTTGGAACGTGGCCGTTGAGGTCGTTGAAGTAGTACCGCAGCGCGCGAGAGCGCTTGACGATCAGGTCGTGGTACGCGTCGTGAACCGCTTGCCGGACCTGGACGCACGTGGCCCGACGGCGGCGCGCCTCGCTGATCGCGCGAACCGCGTGATCGGCAGTCATCTCGACGAACGCGTGCCACCCGCTTCCGGTCCACGAGTACGGGCCGACAAGGGTCCATCGGTTGGGCAGTCCGGGCACGGCGACACTTTGATAGGCCTGCAATCCGTTCTCACGGTAATACTCGGCCAGATCGAAGTCGTCGCGGCCCAGAATTGTTCCGGGCCGGTAGGTTTCGGGGTCGGAGAATACTTCATAGCCGGTCGCCAGGACGATGGCGTCGACGCGGTGGTCACGACCGTCGCGAGTGCGAATCCCGCGCGCAGTGATCTCGCTGATCCGTGTGGTGACGAGTTCGACGTTGGGCCGGTTGTAGAGCTGTAGGTAATGGCTTGACAGCGTTGGCCGCTTGGCCGCGACGCCGAAGTTGGGCGCAAGTGCGGCAACGGTATTGGGATCAGAAATGATGCGGTTGAGGTAGCGCCGATAGGCCGCGATGGTGATCTGGTCGAAGCCCGCGAGGACCGGACGGATAACCAGCTGCGGCAATCCGCTGACGGCTCGTAGCACGAGATCAACGACGCTCAGCGCGACGCCGTGCAGTCCGGGCTGGACGCCACGGACAGCCAGCATGCGCTGCGCGGGCTTGGAGATGCGGTAGTCGGGTTTGGGCAGTGCCCACACCGGCGTGCGCTGGAACACCGTCAACGCGGCAACCTCGGCAGCGACGGCCGGGATGATCTGCACGGCGCTTGCGCCGGTACCGATCACCGCGACTCGCTTGCCGCCCAGTTCGTAATCGTGGTCCCAACTTGCCGGCCGCAGGATCTTGCCTTCGAACGCTTGCCATCCGGGGATTCCGGGATCGGCTTTGGGCCGGATGAACGCGCCGACGGCGCTGATCACGAACCGCGCCGTGATGAATTCGCCTGTCTGCGTGTGCAGTACCCACATCGCGGCGGCGTCGTCCCACTGCTCGCACACGACGTCGGTGTTGAACCGAACCCGCCGGTACAGGTCGAACCGTTTGGCCACGTCCACGTGGTAGCGCTTGACTTCCGCACCGCGCGGAAAGACGCGGCTCCAATTGGGATTACGGGCGAACGAATACTGGTAGGCGATTGCCGGGATGTCGACGCTCAGACCTGGGTAGTGATTCTCGTGCCAGCTACCGCCGATATCGTCAGCGCGTTCGATGATCACGAAGTCGTCGATACCGGCCGCAGCAACCTTGACTGCAGCCGCGATGCCACCCGGCCCGGCCCCGATGATGGCGACCTCGAAGTCCGGGTGTGCTTGTTTGTCAGTCATTTTCGCCTAAGCGGGGACGGAAGCGCACTCTGGTGCCGTAGCGCGGCGCGAGCATGATCGAACGCCGCACGATCTTCTCCGGCTTTTCATCGACGGCACTGAACTCGCCTTCGCGCAGCAGCACGTGCAGCACCGTGATCAGCTCGCGCATGGAAAAGCTCGCGCCCAGACACCGCTTGACGCCGCCACCGAAGGGAAGCCACGCGTAGGTCTGCGGTCGGGTCCCGAGAAATCGCTCCGGACGGAATTCGTGCGGGTGTTCATAGGTGTCGGCGTTGCGGTTAATCGCGATGATATGGACGACGATTCGGGTGCCGGCATCGACGCAGTAGCCACCGATTTCAAAAGGCAGGGCGGCGACTCGCGAAGTGAGGGGGGCGGGCGGACGCACCCGTAACGTTTCGTTGATCACCGCGGTCGTGAAGGCCTCGTCCCCACTGATGGCTTCGGATTGCACGCGTTGCAGCACATCGGGGTGGTGCAAAAGCAGATCAAAAGCCCACGCCAACGTGGTCGCGGTGGTTTCGTGGCCCGCCAGCATCAAGGTGATCAGGTCGTCGCGGATTTCGCTGTCCGACAACTGCTCTCCGTCGTCCCCACGGGCGCACATGAGCAACGCCAGAATGTCAGCTTGCTCGGCCAACCGTGGATCGTTTCGCCGTTGGGCGATCAGTGGCATGACGACGTCGTCGATCTCCGCGTTGGCCCGGGCTCGCGCAGGCCACACCCGCAAGGTGCCGAAGTGGCGCAGCGCGTAACGGACGGTCAATTGCTCTGAGACACCGAGGTTTAACAGGCTTTCGAATGGCCGGCCCAGCCGGCGGACCTCGTCGGGATCGTCGGCCCCGAAGATGATCCTGACGATCACGTCCAGCATCAGCGAGCGCGCCGCCTGCAACATCTCGAACGGACTGTCGGCGGGCCAGCCGCGCATCGCCGCGCGGGTGCAGGCCTCGATGATCGGCACGTAACTGCTCAGCGCATCGCCGTGCAGCGGAGGCGTCAGGAGCTTGCGCCGCCGCAGGTGCTCGGGCTCCTCCTGCACAAACATCGATCCGGCCCCGTAGATCGCCGCCGCGGGACCCACGCCCTCTCCCCCGAGTAGCACGTCGGTCGGAGCGGTGAAAACCTGCTTCGCCAACTCCGGGTCGGACACGATCGCAACATCGCCCAGGCTGAGGATGGGCATCGTCATGATCGGCCCATATCGACGTATCAATCGCAGCATCCGGCGCTCGCCACCCGCGAGGTAGGCGGCCGCATACGCTGCGGCGAAGGCCGGCCGAAGGATGCGGGGAGCGGGCAGGCCCGGTGGACGGCGCAAGCCGTCCGGTGCATTCTCCCGGCGAAGTGCCGCTGCTGGCACGCTGAGTCCCCTCTTCAACGATCCAGAAATGATCTATTTCTGGTTATAGAAGAACACGCGCGCGCGCATCGGTCAAGGCATCGGGGTGCGAGTTAAGTCCGGAAGACGATGATCAGACGCAGTCGGCGCAGATCGGTGGTGCACCTCCGGCGCTGCGTAACCGGTTGCGGTGCTGCACCAGATGGCAACTCGAACAGGTGAACTCGTCGGCGCGCGCGGGAATCACCGTGACCACCAATTCTTCACCTGATAGATCGCCGTCGGGCAGTTCGAAAAACGCATCGCTCGCGTCGTCGTCGACGATTACGCCGGACGATTTGGGCGTAGCGGGCGCCAGTTCGCGGAGACCAGAGCTGTCCATAGTCTCGACGTCGGACACGCGGCGTGCGTCGTAGTCGCTAACGGTCGACATGGGCGTTCCTTTCCTGCGCAGGGGCGGGTCGACCGACTTCCCTGTAGTCACCCGTAGCTCAGGCGGTACCCCATCCGGGTGCAATCCACACCCGAGGAAACAAAGAAATTGCACACGCGACAATCAGCGAAACGGGCCCACGCGACACCCGGCCGGGAACCGGTCAGCCAGCGCTGAGTAGGACCCCGTTGCCAGGGAAGGGCAACTGCATATCGTCGGCCCAGAGCAGGGCATGCATATTCCATGCCAGCCCCAGCCAGGGCGCGACCAGGGCCAAAACCACCGACACGGCAGCCACCGCGGGGTGCCCGGCCACCAGTGCGGACACGCCCACCACCAGGCCGACCAGCCAGACCGCGACGGCTACCAGGCCGACGACGGTGGGACGCTCAACGGGGTCGTTTCCGGTGTAAGCCATCATCACTCTCAACGAGATAAGTTGCAGGGCAACACCATTCGCATGGCTGAAGATCCTGCCGACGTCCACGGTAAACATATTTGATATGAAATATAGTATCCTACAGCTACTATTGCTACAAGGGCTAGATTATCGGGCCCCCGCCTGCGCGGCGGGCTAGAACTTGCGGTCGCGCAGCAACAGCGGCATCCCCAGCCAGAACACCGTAAAAGCAGCACCGCACACACCCCGGCGACCACGCCCGCGGTGCGCCCGGACACCGCCGCAAACACGATGACCGTTACCCCCGTCAGCGCGGCACCGATCAGCACCAGCCCGGCGTAGGCGCATCGGTGTGCCGCCGAAACCAGTACGTGCAGTCGGTGCCGCCGAAACAGCAAGCGATGCGTGGGATCGATTTTCAGGCCGGTCAGCTGTACTGGACCGGGGTGGGCAATGTGACGGCCAACCTGGTCGCGAAGGCTGCCACGGGGATCAAGATCCGTTCTTCAGCACGCCTGGCCGCGGGCATCGTCGGCTACCGGATACCGGAAATCTTTCCGGCGCAGGTGGTTCCGATACGCACCGGCGATCTGTTGATCATCGCCAGCGACGGAATCGCCGAAGATCACTTGGACCACATCGACTTTGCCGCCTCCGCCACAGCCATTGCCGAACAGATCTTGGCCAAACACGCGAAAGAGTCCGACGACGCCATGGTGCTCGCCGCACGTCACCGGGGGGTCTCGACATGACCGACACCGACGACTTCCGCGCCCAATACCTCGCCGCGCTGCGGACGTATTTGCATGCCCGCGACGAGGACAGCCTGGCCGTCGGCCATGAACTTGGCCGCCGCGCCCTGCAGGAACGGATAAGCATGCTCGACATCGTCGAGCACCACGTCCGGCTGATTCTCGAACTCTCGCAGGACGTCCGGGTCGACGCGCGGGTCGCGTTGGAATTCCTGTTGCAGACGCTGGCCCCGCTCGATGTCGCAACCCGGGGCTTCCTGGACGGCACCAGGGCCTATGCCGAACAGCGGGCCCGCGCCGAGGATCTGGCCGACCGCGACAAGTTCCACACCGCCCTGGTGAATTCCTTACAAGAGGGGTTCTTCGTCGCTGACCGCAACGGCGCGGTCGTCGACATGAACAATGCCTTCGCCCAGATCCTCGGCTATCCCCCAGAGGGCTTGCCGTACCACTGGCCGCACCCGTGGCTGGTCGACAAGAACACGGCCGCTCAACAGCAAGCCCGGGTCCGCAGCCACGGCAGTGCCGATTACGAGACACCCATTCGCCGTAAGGACGGCGATCTCGCCTGGGTGGCGGTGAGCATCAACGCCGTCAGCGGAACCGGAACCAAAGATGTCTACGTCGGAACCATTCGCGACATCACCGCGGAACGGGCATTTGCGGCCCGGGAAAGCGCGGTGCTTCGGCTGGCCACCGCCGTGGCGGTAGCCAAGAGCGTGTCCGAGGTGCTGTCGATCACGCTCAACGAATGCCGGACGGCGGTCGACGTGCAGCGTGTGGTCGCGGTCATGTGGCCGCCCGGCGAGCATTCCCAGGGCGAACCGACCGTCCAGATGGCGGGCGAGCCACACGAATCGACGTGGCGCGAACTGGATCCGTGGTTGCGCATGATCTTCGAGTTCGCACGACACCAGTTGCCGCTGACAGCCAAGACGGTCGACGGGCCCGAATCCCCGGGTAAGGCAAAGGGATTGGTCGCAGTGCTGTCGGGCGCGGGAGACATCGCGTTGTGGTTGGAGCTTCGCACGTCCCGCTGGGTCAGTGCCGAGGATCGGCTGCTGGTCACCGTGCTCATCGGCCACCTCAGCTTGGCGATGCAGCATGTCCGTCAGTTCGAGAGTGCGCGCGAAACGGCGATGACGTTGCAGCGGGCGATGTTGCCACCGCTGCGGCCGCCCGCGGGCTTTGCGGTCCGTTACGAACCCGCCGTCCCGCCATTGGAAATCGGCGGCGACTGGTATGACGTGCTGCCTGTCGGCGATCACCGCATCGGCATCGTCGTCGGCGACTGCGTCGGCCGCGGCTTGCCGGCCGCCGCGATCATGGGTCAGCTACGCAGCTCGGCGCGCGCACTGTTGCTCACCGGTGCCGAGCCGGCGGTGTTGCTCGAGCAACTCGACGCAGCGGCGTCGCTCGTTCCAGATGCGTACTGCACCACTGTGTTCCTGGCGATCCTGGACACCGAATCCGGCGTCCTTCAGTACAGCAACGCCGGCCACATGCCCGCAGTACTCGCCGCGGCCGGATCTGGGACGACCATGTTGACCGATGCACGGTCGGTGCCGCTCGCGGTGCGTCGCGACGGACCTCGGCCGCAAGTCTCCCAGCTGCTACCGCCCGGCTCGACGCTGATGTTGTTCACCGACGGCTTGGTCGAGCGCAAGCACGAGTCGATTGACGACGGAATCGCCTGTGCGGCAGATGTTTTGGTAGACACGATGAGGCTGCCGCTGGACGCGGTCGCGGATGCGCTGCTTGGTGAATTGGCGCCCGCGGCGGGATACGACGACGACGTCGCGATGGTGATCTACCGGCACGAGCTGGTGCCGCTTCGGATCGAAAGCGAAGCCACCGCCGACAGTTTGGCCGGTATCCGGCGTCGGCTGGCCGGTTGGCTACGGGCTGCCGACGTCCCCGATGAGCTGGCCGCCGACATCGTGCTCGTCATCAGCGAGGCATGCACCAACAGTGTGGAGCATGCCTACCGCGGTCACAGCGTCGGGACAATGCTGATCGAGGCCGAGGCCGTCGAAGGCCAAGTCCACGCGCGGGTGGGCGATTGGGGCTCCTGGAAAACACCGGCCGCCCAACCCCGCAACGGCGGACGGGGTCTGCCGCTCATCAAGGCCATCAGCGACTCGGTCGAACTGCACTGCACCGCGGCCGGGACAACGCTCGAAATCAGCTTTCGGCTGCCGGCACCAGCCGAAGCTGCCAATCGCTGGGCAGAAGCTACAGGCGATCTTTGACTGCCGCGGAAAGGCGCGCGCCGTCGGCCTTTCCGGCGGCGATCACGGTGGCCGCTTTCATGACAAGTCCCATCTGCTTCATGCTGGGCCGCTCCCCGAGCGTCTCGGCCACCTCGGCGATCGCGGTGTCGGCCACGTCGGCCACCTCCGCCTCGGTGAGTGGGGTCGGTAGGTACTCGTCGATGACCCGCGCCTCGGCGTGCTCGTTGGCGGCGAGCTCACCCCGCCCGTTTTGGGTATAGATCTCTGCGGCCTCACCGCGTTTGCGGGATTCCCTGGCCAACACCTTGATCACCTCGTCGTCGGTGAGGTCTTTGGCTTGTTTGCCGGACACTTCCTCGGTCTGGATCGCCGCCAGGACCATCCGCAGGGTCGCGGTACGCAGCTTGTCCTGGGATTTCATCGCCTGGGTCAGATCCGCCCGTAGCCGGGCTTTCAGTTCTGCCATGGACCAGACGCTACGCGCCACGGGCACTCGAGATGGCCACCTGCGGCCAAGATTGTAGAAATACCCCCACCTCCGAAAAGAAGGGCAGGATGGACGCCATGACCGACGACGAAGGCCGACACGCCCGGTGAGCACGCTGCCGCCTGGCTACCCGGTCCGCCCGCCACCCGGTTATGGCGGTCCGCCGCCCGGCTATGGCGGATGGCCGCCGGGCACGCCGGGGTATGGGCCGCCACCTGGCTACGGCCCGCCGCCGGGGTTCGGGCCGCCGCCCGGCTATGGCCCACCGCCCGGGTACGGCCCGCCACCCGGGTACGGTCCCCCGCCGGGCCCCACATATGGCCCATATGGCCCGCCGCCGCCCGCCCCGGGCATGGTGCCTTGGGCGGTCAAACCCGGGATCATCCCGCTGCGGCCCCTGACACTGAGCGACATCTTCAACGGCGCGGTGGGTTACATCCGGGCCAATCCGAAAGCGACGCTGGGCTTGACCGCGATGGTGGTCGTGCTCATGCAGAGCATCTCGCTGGCCGTGACGCTGGGCCCATTGGCCGCCTACGGCAGGATCGCAACGCAACGTCCCGCCGAGCCGAACTGGGGGGCCATGGGCACGTTGCTGACGTCCTTGGCCGCCGGCATGCTCGTCACCTGGCTGGGCGGCATGCTGCTGTCCGGAATGCTCACCGTGATCGTCGGGCGGGCGGTGTTCGGGGCGCCTATCACCGTCGGCGAAACGTGGGCCAAGATCCGTGGGCGCATCCCCGCACTGCTCGGCTTGGCACTGCTCGAAGCCGCCGTGGTGGCGGCTCTTGTCGGGCTGGTCGTGGTGATCGTGGCCATGTTCGCGGCCGTCGGCAACCCGGCGGCGGCATTTCTGCTCGGCTTCCCGCTGGTGCTTCTGATGCTCGCGGTGATGGCCTATCTCTACACCGTGGTGTTGTTCGCGCCCGTGCTGATAGTGCTCGAAAGGCTGCCGGTGATTGAAGCGATCACCAGATCCTTTGCGCTGGTGCGCAACAGCTTTTGGCGAGTGTTCGGCATCCGGCTGCTGACGTTCATCGTGGCAACGCTGGTGGCGGATGCGGTCGCCGCGCCGTTCAGCATCGGTGGCCAGCTCATGGCGGCGGGGGCGGGATCCACCAGCGCCGTGCTCATCGGCACCACGATCGCGTCCATCGGAGCGGCGATCGGTCAAATCATCACCGCACCGTTCAGCGCCGGAGTCGTCGTGCTCCTCTACACCGACCGCCGGATGCGCGCCGAGGCATTCGACCTGGTGCTGCAGACCGGCGCCGCTGGCGGGCCCTACGCGATCGAGTCCACCGACCACCTGTGGCTGAGGCGGCCGGTATGAGGACCAGCTGACCGTGCCGTCCATCGACATCGACCGCGATGCCGCGCACCAGGCCGCACAGAACGAGCTGGACAAACCGATTTATTCGACAGGCTCTGCGGCGCAACAACTCGATGAATGGCTCAGCGACAAGCTGTACCGGCTGTTGGAGGCGACCTCCAAAATACCGGGTGGGTGGTTTACCGCCACGGTGCTACTAGTCCTGCTGGCCGTCGCCGTCGCGGTCGCCATCCACGTGGCTCGCCGCACCATGCGCACCAAACGCGGCGGCGACTATCAGTTGTTCGAAACCGCCCCTCTCACCGCGGCACAACACCGCGCTACCGCTGAAGGCTTTGCGGCGGGGGGGAATTGGGCCGCAGCGATTCGGCACCGGCTCCGCGCCGTCGCCCGCCAGCTGGAAGAGACCGGCGTGCTCAATCCGAACCTGGGCCGCACCGCCAACGAGCTGGCCCTCGACGCGGGCGCGGTGTTGCCGCATCTGGCAGGCGAATTATCTTCGGCAGCAACAGCATTCAACGATATCACCTACGGCGAGCGGCCGGGGACGCAGGCCGCCTACCAGATGATCGCCGACCTCGACGACCACCTGCGGTCGCGATCACCGGCCGGTGCGCAGGCGGCGGGGCAGGCCGCCGCGGCCGAGTCATGGGCTCAGGTCGGGTAATGGCGACCGGCACAGTGGGGCCTCCCGAGTCCGCGACGCTAGCCACGCCGAGCCGATGGCGGGCGTGGCGGTGGCCACTGCTCACGCTGATCGTGATCGCGGCCTTGGCGGCGATCAGCACCTACCTCACCGCACCACGACCCGGCTTCCCGATGGATCCGGAGTCAACCGAACCCGACGGTGCCCACGCACTGGTGACGCTGTTGCGCGACAACGGCGTCGAGGTTGTCGTGGCCGACGGCATCGCCGACGTCGAGAAGTCGGCGCGCCCCGACACGCTAATCCTGTTGGCGGAGAGCGAGTTCCTGACCGACAACACGCTGCTGGACCGGTTGGCGCGAGTCCCCGGAGACCTCCTCTTGGTAGAACCCACGGCACGAACGCGCGAGGCACTGGCCCCGGATCTGGGCAAGGGAACCACCGACACTTTCGACAACGATCCCAATTGCGCTCTGCGCGAGGCTAATCGAGCCGGATCAGTTCGATTCGGGCCGAGCGACACCTACGAGGCCAAGGGCCGAGTGGTAACGCGGTGCTACGAAGGGGTTCTGATCCGCTATCGCGACGGCGGCCGAACCGTTACCGTGGTCGGCAGTACCGACTTCATGACCAACGACGGCCTTCTGCATGAGGGCAATGCCGCGCTGGCAATGAACCTCGCGGGCGATCGGCCCCGCCTCATCTGGTACGCGCCGCACCGTGTCGAGGGCGAGAACTCCGCTCCGACATCGATTTACGACCTGATTCCGGCCAATGTCACGTGGATCGCCTGGCAGCTGGCGGTGGTCGTGCTACTGGTGGCCCTATGGAAGGGACGACGGATCGGTCCGCTGGTGGCCGAGGAGTTGCCCGTTGTGGTGCGCGCATCGGAGACGGTCGAGGGGCGCGGGCGGCTCTACCGGTCCCGCCGGGCACGCGACCGCGCCGCCGACGCGCTGCGCGCCGCTACGCTGCAGCGGCTGCTGCCCCGGCTGGGCCTGGGCACGGGCGCGCCGGCGCCGGTGGTGGTGACGACCGTAGCCCAGCGCAGCGGGGCCGACGCAAACTTCCTTTCCTACCACCTGTTTGGGCCGCCACCGGCCACCGACAATGACCTACTACAACTTGCGCGTGCACTCGACGAAATCGAAAGGCAGGTCACCCGCTCGTGACACAGACTACTTCCGCCCAGGCCCCACATGCTGACTCAGCACGCGAGGCGCTGCTGGCGTTACGCACCGAGCTCGCCAAGGCCGTCGTCGGGCAGGACGGCGTCGTCAGCGGCCTGGTGATCGCGCTGCTGTGCCGCGGCCACGTGCTGCTCGAAGGTGTTCCGGGAGTGGCGAAGACGCTGTTGGTGCGGGCCATGGCCGCCGCGCTGCAACTGGAGTTCAAGCGGGTGCAGTTCACCCCCGACCTGATGCCCGGCGATGTGACCGGTTCGTTGGTCTACGACGCGCGCACCGCCGCGTTCGCATTCCGCCCGGGTCCGGTGTTCACCAATCTGCTACTCGCCGACGAGATCAACCGCACGCCGCCCAAGACACAGGCCGCGCTGCTCGAAGCGATGGAGGAGCGTCAGGTCAGTGTGGACGGTGAACCCAAGCCGCTGCCCGACCCGTTCATCGTCGCCGCCACCCAGAACCCGATCGAATACGAGGGCACCTACCAATTGCCCGAGGCGCAACTGGACCGGTTCCTGCTCAAGCTGAACGTGACGCTGCCGTCGCGTGACTCGGAGATCGCCATCCTGGCCCGGCACGCGCACGGCTTCGACCCGCGCGATCTCTCCGCGATCAAACCGGTGGCTGGGCCAGCCGAACTGGCGGCCGGCCGCGACGCCGTCCGCAACGTCCTCGTCGCCGACGAGGTGCTCGGCTACATCGTCGACATCGTCGGGGCCACCAGGTCCTCCCCCGCACTCCAGCTGGGGGTGTCTCCGCGCGGGGCGACGGCACTGCTGGGCACCGCCCGTTCCTGGGCGTGGCTTTCCGGGCGTAACTACGTCACACCCGACGATGTCAAGGCAATGGCCCGCCCGACGCTGCGCCACCGGATCATGCTGCGCCCAGAGGCTGAGCTCGAAGGCGCCACGCCCGACGGCGTGCTCGACGGAATTCTGGCGTCGGCTCCGGTGCCCCGCTAGTGATCCTGACCGGGCGCGCCGGCTTGGTGGCGCTGATCTGCATCGTGCCGATCGCGCTATCGCCCTGGCCGGCAAGGTCTTTCCTGGTGCTGTTGGTGGCGCTGGTGGCGGTGGTTGCCGTCGATATCGGGTTGGCGGCCAGCCCCCGCAGACTGCGCTACACCCGCTCGCCGGACACGTCGGCACGGCTCGGCCAGCAGGTGGACACGGGGCTGCTGATCCACAACGACGGCCGGCGCCGCTTCCGCGGCCAGATCCGCGACGCCTGGCCTCCGAGTGCGCGCGCACAGCCGCGCACCCACACCGTCAATGTCGCGGCCGGACAGCACTTGCACGTTGGCACCGTCCTGCGACCGGTTCGCCGCGGCGACCAGCGCGCGGCTGCGGTCACCGCCCGATCGATCGGGCCGCTGAGGCTGGCCGGGCGGCAGCGTTCGCAGCCGGTGCCTGGGCAGGTCAGGGTGCTGCCACCGTTCCTGTCGCGCAAGCACCTGCCGTCGCGGCTGGCCAAGTTGCGCGAGATCGACGGGCTATTGCCGACGCTGATCCGCGGGCAGGGCACCGAATTCGATTCGCTGCGTGAGTATGTCGTCGGCGACGACGTCCGCTCCATCGACTGGCGCGCCACCGCGCGTCGCGCCGACGTCATGGTCCGCACCTGGCGGCCGGAACGCGACCGGCGAGTCGTCATCGTGCTGGACACCGGTCGCATGGCGGCCGGTCGCGTCGGTGTCGACCCGACCGCCGCCGATCCCGCGGGGTGGCCCCGGCTGGACTGGTCGATGGACGCCGCACTGCTGCTGGCCGCGCTCGCGTCGCGGGCCGGGGATCACGTCGATTTCCTCGCCCACGACCGGGTCAGCCGGGCCGGTGTGTTCGGGGCGTCACGCACCGAACTCCTCGCCCAGCTGGTCGATGCGATGGCCCCGCTGCAACCTGCTCTTGTTGAATCCGACTGGCGCGCAATGGTTGCCACCATCCTGCGGCGTACCCGGCGGCGGTCGCTGGTGGTACTGCTCACCGACCTGAACGCGACCGCGCTGGACGAGGGCCTGCTGCCGGTGCTGCCGCGGTTGTCGGCCAAACACCACGTGATGATCGCGGCGGTCGCCGACCCCCGCGTAGACGAATTGGCCGCCGCGCGTTCCGATGCGGCCGCGGTATACGACGCGGCAGCCGCCGAACGATCCCGCAATGACCGGCATGCGATCGCGTCTCGCCTGCGCCGCAGCGCGGTGGACGTGGTCGACGCGGCTCCCACAGAACTCGCGCCCGCTCTTGCCGACCACTACCTGGCGATGAAAGCGACCGGACGGCTTTAGTTTTCGGTCGTGGCTCAGCCGGTCGGCACGACGTCGGGCGCATCGTCGATGTCGCCGGTCTCCCCGGCTTTGGCCGCGCGACGGCCGAAATACGCGATGTACGACAAGAACGCGAGCTCGGCGACGATTCCAATGCCGACCCGAACCGCGGTCGGCAATGGTGACGGTGTCACCAGCGCTTCGATCAGGCCGGAGACCAGCAACACACCCGCCAATCCCACCGCGACCGACACGACGCCGCGGCCGTGCTCGGCGAGGACCTGTCCGCGCGGGCGGTCACCGGGCGATATCACCGACCACCCCAGCCGCATCCCCGTTGCCGCCGCGAGAAACACCGCCGTTAGCTCCAGCAGCCCGTGCGGAGCGAGCAGACCCAGCAGAACCCCGCCCTTGCCGGCGTGAAACATCAGACCGGAGATCACTCCCACGTTGGCGGCGTTTTGGAACAGCACCAAAGGAATCGGCAGTCCGAGCACGACGGAGAACGCGATACATTTGGCGGCCACCCAGGAATTGTTCACCCAGACTTGCAGGGCGAACGCCAGGGCGGGGTGCTCGCTGTAATACGACGAGACATCATGGTTGACCAATTCGTCGATATCAGTTGGTGTTCCGATGGCGGACTGCACCTCCGGATTGCCGGCCACCCAGAAGCCGATCACCGCCACGACGGCGAAGAACACGACGGCCGTCGCCAGCCACCATCGCCATGTGCGGTAGGCGACCACCGGGAAGGACACGGTCCAGAAGCGGGTGAACGCACTGCTCAGTGGGGCATGCGCTCCCGTCACCGCGGCGCGAGCACGCGCGATCAGGCTCGAGAGCCGGCCGATCAGCAGCGAGTCCGACCCGATCGTGCTGGCCGAGCGCAGCATCGACAAATGAGTAGACACCCGCTGGTAGAGCTCGACCAGTTCATCGACTTCGGCGCCGGTCAGCGACCGCCGTCTTTTGATCAGCTGGTCGAGCCGGTCCCACGTGCCGCGATGGGTCAGCACGAACGCGTCGACGTCCACCCTGCGCAGCCTAATTGAGCGCACCCGGGTGCCGCCGCTTGCAGCCGTAGAGCCTGTACCGTTCGGTGGTATGTCCGAGGTGGTGACTGGCGATGCCGTCGTGCTCGACGTGCAGATTGCCCAGTTGCCGGTGCGGGCGGTGAGCGCGCTGATCGATATCACGGCGATAGGCATCGGCTACGTCGTCGGGTTGTTCTTGTGGGCGGCCACCCTGACCGAATTCGACGAGGCGTTGAGCACGGCAATCGTCATCATCTTCATGATGCTCGTGATGGTCGGGTATCCCCTGGTGTTCGAGACCGCGACGCGGGGACGGTCATTGGGCAAGATGGCGATGGGCCTGCGGGTGGTGTCCGACGATGGTGGCCCGGAACGCTTCCGGCAGGCGCTGTTTCGCGCGCTGGCGTCGGTGGTGGAGATCTGGATGCTCGCCGGAAGTCCCGCGGTGATTTGCAGCATATTGTCGCCCAAGGCCAAACGAATCGGCGACATCTTCGCCGGCACTGTCGTCGTCAGCGAACGTGGTCCCCGACTGGCGCCGCCGCCGACGATGCCGCCGTCGATGGCCTGGTGGGCGTCGTCGCTGCAACTGTCGGGCCTGGATGCGGCCCGGGCCGAGGTCGCACGCCAATTCCTCTCTCGCGCATCACAACTCGATCCGCAACTGCGCCAACAGATGGCCTACCGGATCGCCGGTGATGTGGTGTCGCGGATCGCACCGCCGCCCCCGCCGGGCGCACCGCCGGAGCTGGTGCTCGCCGCCGTGCTCGCCGAACGACACCGCCGCGAGCTGGCGCGACTTCGTCCGACGCCCCCTGGCCCCTGGCCGCCTCGCGGACCGCGCAGGGCCTGCCGGGCCTGCGCCGTGGCCCGGGGCTGTGCCGTCGCCTTCTCTGCAACCGCCTCCACAGACCGCGCCACCGCCGGAGCCGAGTCCCACCGCAGACGCCGGCGGATTCGCAGCGCCGGGCTAATTTCTTGACCCCACACCGAGGGGTTTCCAGGCTATGTCACTGAACGCCGCCAAGCGCGTGCCACCCCTCTCCGTAGCGATGAAAGAGGGTTCGACGACAGAGCACGACGCCGCCGAACAGTCGCCGTTTGTCTCGGAGCTGCTTGCCGGCCGGATCAATGGCCAGGGCTATGCCGATTACCTGCGGCGCCTGCGCGTCGTCTACGGCGCGCTGGAAGACGCGGTGCGGGCCCGCCGCGACGACCCGCTTGTCGCCGCCGTATACGACCCGGCCCTGGAGCGGCTGTCGGCCATCGACGCCGACTTGGCCCACTGGGCACCCGGCGCTCCGCACCACGTCGAATCCCCCGCCGCCCAGGCCTACCGCGACCGGGTCGCGACCGCGTCCTGGGGCGGGGCCCTGGTGGCGCATCACTACACCCGCTACCTCGGCGACCTCTCCGGCGGCCAGGCCATCGGCAAGATCCTCGACCGCACCTTCGACCTCCGCGGCGCCGGGTTGGCCTTCTACGAATTCCCGATGCGGCCCAAGCCGTACAAGGATTCCTACCGGGCCAAACTCGACGGGCTCAGCCTCGACGCCGAAGAGGTCGATCGTGCGGTCGACGAGGTGAAGGTCGCCTTCTCGCTGAACCAGGCGTTGTTCGACGAGCTCGCCGACAATATGCCGGCCTATCGGCGCTGATCTTACTGGGCGACCGTGGCCGCCATGACGACGACGTCGGCGACCAGGAGCGCCCACCCGCACAGCGGAACCGCGATGCCACCTCGGCGCTTCGCGGTGAAGAACGAGACGAGGATGACGACCAGGGCCACCGCCGGAGCGCCGTAAAACGCGACGCCGAAGTCGCAGAAAGCCGAGCCGCCACGGCCCAAACTGGGACAACGGTGATCGGTGCAGGCATCGGTGCTCATCACAGCGCCGAGCGCGAAGAGCATCACGATCGCAGCGGCCGGCACCGTCGTCAGCGCCAACCCCCAGTTGACCCATGGCCAAATGTCCCCCCGGCGGCGGCTCGACCTGCGCCGGCTCATTCGCGCTATCGGCGCGGTGGTCGATTGCCAGGTGGTGATTATTGCCGTTCACCCGAGAGGTGCTACCCGCCCGCCGCCGGATGCAAACAGCCCCGGATCTCACCACGGGAGTTGCATCGCGATAGTTTACGATATATCGTGATACTCTGTGATACACCGGAAGCGCATCACGGCGCTTCCCGAGACCTACGAAGGACTACACACATGAGCAACCCATTCATTCCTGGCGGCGGGGATTTCCCCGGCCGGCCAGGCTTAGGATTCGGCTTCGGACCCGGCCCCGTTGACCGACGTGCTCTGCACGCCGCACGGAAGCAGGCCCGACACGAATTCCGCGAACACCTTCGCGAACACGCCGGCGGCAGGGGCTTCGACCCCGGTTTCGGCGGCGGCTTCGGACCCGGTTTCGGACCTGGCTTCGGTCCCGGCTTCGGCCCCGGATTCGGCAGAGGCGGCAGGCGCGGCGGCTGGGGCCGTGGTGGCCTGGGCCGTGGCAAGCGCGGCGACGTGCGGGCGGCCATCCTGAAGCTGTTGACCGAGCGGCCGATGCACGGCTACGAGATGATCCAGCAGATCGCCGAACGCAGCAACGGGCTGTGGAAGCCGAGCCCCGGCTCGGTGTACCCGACGCTTCAGCTGCTCGACGACGAGGGCTTGATCACCGCGAGCGAAACCGACGGCAGCAAGAAGCTTTTCGAGCTGACCGACACGGGCCGCGCAGCCGCCGAGAAGGTCGAGACCCCGCCGTGGGAAGAGATCACGGAGGGCGCCGACCCGGGACAGGTGAACCTGCGGGCCGCCATTGGCCAGCTGTTCGGCGCGGTTGCGCAGTCCGCGCACACCGCCACCGAAGAACAGCAGCAGCGCATCGTCGAGCTACTCAACAATGCGCGACGCGAGGTTTACGGCATCCTCGGCGAGGACTGACCCGTAAGTGAAATGCCCGCCGGCGAGACTGCCGGCGGGCATTTTCACGCCGCAACTACGAAACGTCGACCCAGTCCAGCGTCCGCTGTACGGCCTTGCGCCAGCCTGCATATCCCGCGGCTCGCGCGTCGTCGTCCCACGTCGGCGTCCAGCGCTTGCCCTCCTGCCAGTTGGCCCGGAGATCCGACGGGTCGGCCCAGAACCCGACCGCCAGACCCGCCGCGTAGGCCGCCCCCAGCGCGGTGGTCTCGGCGACCACCGGCCGCACCACGTCGACACCGAGTACGTCGGCCTGAATCTGCATGCACAGGTCGTTGCCGGTGATGCCGCCGTCGACCTTCAACACCTCAAGGCGCACACCGGAATCTGCTGCCATCGCGTCCACCACATCGCGGCTCTGGTAGCAGATCGCCTCCAGCGTCGCGCGAGCCAGATGCGCGTTGGTGTTGAACCGCGACAGCCCCACGATCGCGCCGCGGGCATCCGAGCGCCAATACGGGGCGAATAAGCCGGAGAATGCCGGCACGAAATACACCCCGCCGTTGTCGTCGACCTGACGGGCCAGCGACTCGCTCTGCGCCGCGCCGCTGATGATGCCGAGCTGGTCACGCAGCCACTGCACCGCCGACCCGGTCACCGCGATCGAACCCTCAAGCGCATACACGGGTTTGGCATTGCCGAACTGATAGCAGACGGTGGTCAGCAGGCCGTTGTCGGATCGCACGATCGTCTCACCGGTGTTCAGCAGCAGGAAATTGCCGGTGCCGTAGGTGTTTTTCGCCTCCCCGGCGGCCAGACACACCTGACCGACCATCGCGGCGTGCTGGTCGCCGAGGACGCCGGTGATCGGCACCTCGCCGCCGACGGGCCCGCTGTCGAGGGTGACACCGTAGGGCTCCACCGGCGACGACGGCGCGATCGCCGGCAGCATCGCCCGGGGGATGGAGAAGAACGACAACAGCTCGTCGTCCCAGTCCAGCGTCTCGAGGTCCATCAGCATCGTCCGGCTGGCGTTGGTGACGTCGGTGACGTGCGCGCCGCCCCGCGGGCCGCCGGTCAGATTCCACAACACCCAGGTGTCGGCCGTGCCGAACAGGGCGTCACCGGCTTCGGCGGCCGCGCGCACGCCGTCGACGTTCGCCAGGATCCACTGCAGCTTGCCGCCGGAAAAGTAGGTCGCGGGCGGCAGCCCGGCCTTGCGGCGGATGACATCGCCGCGTCCGTCGCGGTCCAGCGCGGAGGCGATGCGGTCGGTGCGGGTGTCCTGCCAGACGATCGCGTTGTAATAGGGCCTGCCGGTCCGCTTATTCCATACCAGCGTCGTCTCTCGCTGATTCGTGATGCCCAGCGCCGCAATGTCTTTCGGAGCCAGATTGGCTCGGTTCAACACCGACATCAGCACCGAGGAGACGCGCTCCCAAATTTCGACCGGGTCGTGCTCGACCCAGCCGGCACGGGGCAGGATCTGCTCGTGCTCGAGCTGGTGGCGAGCCACCTCGGCGCCGTCGTGATCGAAGATCATGCACCGGGTGCTGGTGGTGCCCTGGTCGATGGCGGCTATGAATTCGGCCAACTGCGCTCCCAGGGGTGAGATCGGACACTCCGGGTAATCGTCTCACTTGCGTAACCGACCGTAACCCTGTTCCATCGGCCTTGTGGGCGAAGAGGTCAAGCGCACCACGTACGACCACGAACAACGCCGCGAATACCGGCGCAAGGTGCAGCTTTGTTTGGACGTCTTCGAGACGATGCTTGCCCACTCCAGGTTCGACTCCGACCAGCCGCTCACCGGCATGGAGATCGAATGCAACCTGGTCGACGCCGACTACCAACCCGCCATGTCGAATCGAATCGTGTTGGACGCGATCGCCGATCCGGCCTATCAAAAGGAATTGGGCGCCTACAACATCGAATTCAATGTCCCCCCACGGCCGCTGTCCGGGCGCACCAGCGTGGACCTGGAGGCAGAAATCCGCGCCAGCCTGAACGACGCCGAGGCTAGGGCCAGCACGGGCGGCGCTCACATCGTGATGGTCGGAATCCTGCCGACGCTGATGCCCGAGCATCTGCGCGACAACTGGATGAGCGAATCGACCCGCTACGCGGCGTTGAACGATTCGATCTTTTCCGCCCGCGGCGAAGACATTCCGATCAACATCTTCGGCCCCGAGCCCCTGAGCTGGAACGCGGCATCCATCGCACCCGAATCCGCCTGCACCAGTGTGCAATTGCATCTGCAGGTCGCTCCGGAGGATTTCGCCGCGAATTGGAACGCGGCCCAGGTGCTGGCCGGGCCCCAGTTGGCGCTGGCGGCGAATTCGCCGTTCTTCTTCGGTCACCAACTCTGGTCGGAAACCCGTATCGAGGTGTTCGCCCAGTCCACCGACACTCGCCCCGAGGAACTCAAGACCCAGGGGGTGCGGCCGCGGGTGTGGTTCGGCGAACGGTGGATCACGTCGATTCTCGACCTGTTCAAAGAAAACATTCGCTACTTCCCGTCCCTGTTGCCCGAGGTCTCCGACGAGGATCCGGTCGCCGAACTGGCCGCGGGGCGCAGCCCGCAGCTTTCCGAATTGCGCCTGCACAACGGGACGGTCTATCGGTGGAATCGGCCCGTGTACGACGTTGTCGGCGGGCGTCCACATCTAAGGCTGGAGAACCGGGTGTTGCCGGCCGGACCGACCGTCGTTGACATGCTGGCGAATTCGGCTTTCTACTACGGCCTGCTGCGCAGCCTCTCCGAAGCCGACCAACCGCTGTGGAACATCATGAGTTTCTCTGCGGCACAACGAAACTTCCTGCAGGCGGCCCAGCATGGCATGGACGCGCGGCTGCAGTGGCCGGGCCAGGGCGAAGTGACGCCACAGCGGCTGGTGCTGGACACGCTGCTGCCGATGGCGCACGACGGGTTGCGCCGCTGGGACGTCGACGCCGATGTGCGCGACCGGCTCCTCGGTGTCATCGAAGGACGTGCCAAGACCGGCCGCAACGGCGCGTGGTGGCAAGTGTCGACCGTGCGGTGTCTAGAAGACGACGGGATGACCCGGCCGCAAGCGCTGGCGGAAATGCTGCGCCGGTACTGCGAGCACATGCACGCCAACCAGCCGGTACACACCTGGTAGCCGCGGGTAGGTTGGGAACTATGAGTTCTGAGCTACCCGACTGGGACGATGCGTATCGGGAACAAGGCGTGTTCGAGGGACCGCCGCCGTGGAATATCGGCGAGCCGCAGCCCGAACTCGGCGCACTGATAGCGGCCGGCAAAGTCCGGGGTGACGTGCTGGACGCCGGCTGCGGGGTGGCCGAACTGTCGTTGGCGCTCGCCGCCGACGGTTACACCGTCGTCGGCATCGACAACTCACCCACGGCCATCGCCGCGGCCACCAAGGCCGCGCAGGAACACGGGCTGAGCACGGCCAGTTTCGAGCGAGCCGACATCACAGAGTTCTCCGGCTATGACGGCAGGTTCAACACGGTGATCGACAGCACCCTGTTTCACTCGCTGCCGATCGAGGGACGCGACGGCTACCTGAGCTCGGTGCACCGCGCCGCCGCCCCCGGTGCCGGCTACTACATGCTGGTGTTCGCCAAGGGCGCCTTTCCGGCGGAGTGGGAAGCCAAGCCCAATGAGGTCGAGGAGGACGAACTGCGCTCCGCGGTGAGCAAGTATTGGGAGGTCGACGACATTCGGCCGGCCTACATCCACGCCAACATTCCGTCCGGACCGGAGGGGCCGTTCCCGCCGCACGACCGCGACGACAAGGGCCGGATGATGCTGCCCGCCTACTTGCTGACCGCGCACAAGGCTTAGCCCGGTCCCAGCAGTCACAGCAGCACCAGCGGGGTGACCATTACCCTCTTCCGGAAACCGATGGCATATGTGATATCACTCGGCTAGTCGAAATCGAAGAGGCCACCCAGTGGACGGCCAGCCTTCCCCGAAAGCTTCTGGACCACCCACTGATTCATCGACACGTTCTGCTCAGCGGCTTCGATGACCAGCCGCGCGGGCAACGCCGGCGAGGTCCGCACCACGAATTTGCCGCTGTAGCGCCGGTCGGTAAGCGGCGCCGGCACTTCGTCGCCATCTGCTGTCCGCTCGGCGATGAATTCGTCGACGGCTTGCTCGACAGCCGCAGTAGCCTCCTGCAGGGTCGGCGCCCATCGCGACAGCCACGGCAATTCGATACACCGGCTGACGTATTCGCCGTGCTCAGGCCACCATTCGGCGCGGTAGGTGTAGTGGTTCATGGTCGGGTGATATCGCATGCGCCATCAAGTTGCAGAAGGCATCATCTCCTCGCCGAGAGACACCAGCGTTTCACGGGGCGCGACAAACGTCACTTCACCGCGAAGTCACGTAGCCACCGCCGCGGTCGCGGCGATCAACGCTTCGGCGAAGGTCTCCAGATCCTGCGCCGTGGTGTCCAGATGCGGCGAGATCCGCAGCACCGGCGCGGTCATCTCCATCGGCGCGCGCTGCACCCCGGCGTAGGTGGTCACTATCCGCCGTTCGATGAGCAACCACTCGCGCACCGCCAGCGGGTCGGCGCAGTCGACCGGCGCAAGCGTCGTGATCGCGCTGGGCTCCTCGCCCTCTTCGACCACCTGCCACCCGGGCACATCGGCCAGCGCGGCCCGGCTGGCGGCGCCCAGCTCAGCCAAACGGGCTCGTACCGCCTCCGGCCCGTACGCCAGGTGTTCGCCCAGCGCCACCGAAAACCCCACGCGCGCAGCGATATTGGCTTCACCGAACTCGAGCTGCTGGCCGACCGTCAGCGACTGCGCCCATTTCGGGGCCGGCAGCCTGGGGGTCAACCGCTCCAACAGCCCGGGCCGCACGGCCAGCGCGCCCACACCGCGCGGCCCGGCGAGCCACTTGCGCGACGACGAGTAGGTGGCGTCGGCGCCCACCGCGCAGTCCACCTGCCCCAGTGCCTGGGCCGCGTCGACGGCCAACGGCAACCCCAGCTCGCGGCACAGTTGCGCCATCATCGCCAGCGGTTGCACCACGCCGCTGTGGCTGGCCACCGGCGTGAGGTGGACCAGATCGGGCGGGTCTTCGTTCAGCTGGTATGCCGCGTCATCGAGCGCCAGCCTGCCGTCGTCGCGGGTTGGCAGCGTGCGCACGGTGAATCCGTGTGCGGACATCACCGCCAGGTTGGGGCCGTACTCGCCGGGGAGGCAGGCCAGCGTCCGGTGTTCCGACGGCCAGCTGCCCAGCAGCAGGTCCAGCGCGTTGAGTGAGCCGGTGGTGAACAACACCTCAATATCTGAGGCGTCCGGACCGCAACACAGCGCGGCGAACGCGGCGCGTCCGGCATCCAGCACGGGCGCGGCGGCCTCGGCCGCAACGTATCCGCCGACCTCGGATTCGTGCACGGCGTGCCGGGCGGCCGCGTCCATCGCGGCGAGGCTTTGGCGCGAGCATGCGGCGTTGTCCAGGTGCAGACCGGCGAACGGCGGGCGCGCCGCCCGCCATCGGTCGGCCAGCGCCTCGCTCACTTGCCGGCCAGCGACAACCCGAAGTCGCCGGCGTCGTCCGTCCACCAGCGGGATCGGCGCAGCCCCGCGCCGGCCAATTCGGCACTCACCCCGTCGGGGCGGAACTTGCACGACACTTCCGTCAGCATTTCTTCGCCGGCCGTGAACTCGACGGTCAGGTCGAGCGCACCGACTCGCACCCGCTGGCGGCGCTGCGAGCGTAGCCACATCTCGATCCGCTCCTCTTCGATGTTCCACCGGGCGACATGCTGATAGGCGTCGATGTCGAAGTCGGCGTCAAGTTCCCGATTGATCACCGCGAGCACATTGCGATTGAACTGGGCCGTCACCCCCGCCGCGTCGTCGTAGGCACGCACCAGCCGGTCGGTGTCCTTGACCAGGTCGGTGCCCAGCAGCAGGGTGTCCCCCAGCCGCATCACCGCGGCCAGGGTCGCCAGGAACTCGGCGCGCGGTTCGGGTGTCAGGTTGCCGATCGTGGACCCCAAGAACACGAACAACCGCCGTCCGCCTTCGGGAATCTCGGTCAAGTGTTCCTCGAAATCGCCGCAGACGGCCTTGATTTCGACGCCCGGGTATTCGCCCTGGATGGCCGTCGCGGTCGCCGACAGCATGCCGGCGTCGACGTCGAACGGCACGAATCCGCGCAGCGAGCCGCCGGTCGCGCAGCGCGTCCAGCAGCAGCCTGGTCTTCTCGGAGGTGCCGGCGCCCAGTTCCACGAGGGTGTCGGCTTGGCTGGCGGAGGCGATTTCGGACGAGAAGGCCCGCAGGATCTGGGCTTCGACGCGGGTCGGGTAGTACTCGGGCAGCCGGGTGATCTGGTCGAACAGTTCGCTGCCCACCGAATCGTAGAACCACTTGGGCGGCAATGACTTCGGGCGTTCCTGCAGGCCCTCGAACACGTCGCGACGCAATGCGCGATACGCCGAGTCGGCGCCGAGGTGGTTGGCCAGCGACAGCGTCATCAAGGTCCTTTCGGTGGATCCAGTGGCGTCAACACGACACCGTCTGCGGTGACTTCGACGAGGTGGCGGTCTGGCACGTCCTCCCAGTCGTATTCGTCGTCGTACGGCTCACTGGCCAGCACGACCCCGTCGCCGCGGCGCAGGATGGATAACGTGTCCCCCCAGACGGTGGCGAGCAGCCGAGAGCCATTGGCGGCCAACACGTTAAGCCGAGCATCCGGGTCGTCGTGCGCCGACCTGCATGATGGTCTCGCCCAGCGCGTCCACGCCGCGCGCGAAAATGGTAGCCGCGAGTATCGCACTGTCGCAGACTGATTCGGAGACGAGCCGGCCGATAGCACGGTGCGGTCGACGACGCCGTTGTGCGACAACAACCACTGCCCGTCGGTGAACGGCGCGGTCGCGCTGGCTTCGATCGGCATGCCGACGGTCGCCGAGCGCACCGCGGCCACCACGCAGTGACTGCGCAGCGCGGGCGCTATCGAGTCGAACGACACGTCGCCCCACAGCGGCGCGGGGCTGCGCCAGCGCCGGGGCACCTCCCGCATCGAAAAGCCCTACGCCCCAACCGTCGGCGTTCATCAGGCCGTGCTTTTGCCGGCGCGGGGCGTAGGACTGCACCCGCAGCGAATGCGGCGGGTCGAGCACCAGTGAAGACATCGTGACCTGGCGCCCGAGCCAGCCGAGATGACGGCACATCAGACGTCCCAAGCCAACCGGACGCCGGAGAAGATCTGCCGGCGGTACGGGTGGTCCCAGTTGCGGAAGCTGGGCCGCAGGATGGCGGACTCCACCGCCCACGACCCGCCCCGCAACACCCGGTAGTCGCCGTCGAAGAACGGCTGCGAGTATCGCTCGTAGATCATCGGGACGAACCCGGGCCAGGGGCGCAGCGGTGAGCTGGTCCACTCCCAGACATCGCCCAAGCATCTGCTCGACCCCGTAGGCCGAAGCACCGCCCGGGTAGGCGCCGACCGGCGCCGGGACGCAGCGAGGTGCCACCGAGGTTGGCGCGGGCTTCCGACGGCGGCTCAGCTCCCCACGGATAGCGGCGACGGGTGCCGGTCGCCGGGTCCCAGGCGCAGGCCTTCTCCCATTCCGTCTCGGTGGGCAACCGGGCACCGGCCCAGGCCGCGTAGGCCTCGGCCTCGAAGTAGGTGACGTGCTGCACCGGCTCGTCGGGCGGAATGTCCTCGACGTGGCCGAAACGGGTGCGGCCGTCGGCAGATCCAGAATTGCGGAGCGGTCATGCCCGCGGCGACGGTGTTGCCACCCCGCTCGGACCACCAGCGCGACTCGTCGTAACCGCCGTCGTCGATGAAGTGTCGCCATTCGCCGTTGGTGACCGGAACCCGGCCGATGCGGAACGCCGGCAGGTCGACGACGTGGGCGGGACGTTCGTTGTCCAATGAGTAGGGTTCGCTGGCGGCGTCCACGCCCAACACGAACGGGCCGGCGGGCACCAGCACCGACGTACCGGCCAGCCCCGGCCGGCCGACGGGCAGCGTGACGATGTCGGGCAACAGCGGCGCGCCGGTGCGCAGGTTCAACGCCTGCAGCATGGTTTCGTCGTGCTGGTTTTCGTGGCTGACCACCATGCCGAAAACGAATTCGCCGTTATCACTGTCCGGGAGCGCGTCGAGGGCGTCGAGCACGGCGGATCGCACTGTGCGGCAATACGAATGCGCACGCTCCGGCGACAGCAGCGGTAACTCGACCCGGCTGGCGCGGGAGTGTTCGAAGGCGTCGTAGAGACCCTCGACGGCCGGCGGCAAGATCCCGGGCCGGTTCGGGTCACCGCCGCGCAGCAGCCACAGTTCTTCCTGCTGACCGATGTGCGCCAGGTCCCACACCAGTGGGCTCATCAATGGGTCGTACTGACGACACAGTTCGGCGTCATCGAAATCGACCAGCCGCAGCGTGCGCGTGCGCGCCCGCGCCAAATCGTCGGCAAGCCGTCCCGGCATGACGATCGCAAGCGCGGCGCAGCCGGGCGCAGCGGGTCGGAATCACCAGCAGAAGTCACAGTCCCCCTTGCGCCGACTGCGCGACCCGCGAAACCTCGGCCGCGATGCCGTGGTCGATCACCCGGTCGGCGAAGTCGTCTCCGGGGCAACGTCCCTTTTCCACGCAGCGAACCAGTCGCTCCATCGCGTCGTTGAGCTCGGCGGGCGTCTTTTCAGCGGCGACGGCCACGCAGCGGTTGGCCGCCTCGTACAGCCGCCGATCACAGAGCCCGAGGCGCGCCGCGTTGTCCCACGCGGTGGCGACCGGCTCGACGGCCTCCGCCGCGATGTCGGCGGCGGAGGCGTCGTCGAGCAGGGTGACCAGCGTGAACACCACCGCGGGCCAGAATTCGTCCGGCATGCTGTCGAGGTAGCGGATTTCCAGCCACTGCCGTGGGCGCACCGGCGGGAACAGAGTGGTCAGGTGGTATTCGAGGTCGGTGATGGTGGGACGGCGGTCGCCGAGCAACTGCCGGCCGTCCGCCCAGTCGGCAAAAGGCACCCAACGCGTGATCGCTGAACAGTCCGCGGCGTCCGGGTTGTTGACCAGCATCACCGGTGCCTTGAGGGCGTAGCGGGCCCAGTCGGTCCCGGGGTCGTCGCCACTGGCGCCCAGAATCGGCCCGCAGCGCGCCGAGTCCATCTGGCCCCACACCCGCTGCCGGGTGGAGACCCAACCGGAGAACTCGCCACCCAGCATCGGGGAGTTGGCGGCGATCGCGATCATGGTGGGCCCCAGGGCGTGCGCGAGTCGCACCCGCGCCGCCCAGCCGGGCTGCGGCCCGGCGTCCAGATTGACCTGGACCGAGGCCGTCGACGTCATCATCGCCGCACCCGCCTCGCCGGAATCGCAGGCGGCGAAGAACTGCTCCATGGCGCGGTAGCGCGCGCCGGGGTTGATCCGCTGGGGCGACCGCAACGGGTCTGCACCCAGGAAAACCAGCCCGAGCCCGGAGTTGGCGAAGGCCTTTCGCAACACGGCCTGGTCATTGTTCATCGCAGCAATGGCCGCCACGACGCCGTCTTCGGGCGGGCCGGACAGCTCGATGGCGCCCCCTGGTTCCACGGTCACCGCGCTGCCACCGGGCAGCGGGGGTAGCAGCTCGAGTATCTCGGTGATTTCCTCCCAGCACGGCCTGCGGTGGGGATCGGCCGGGTCGAAGCAGTGCGCCTCCAGCTCCAGGCCAACGCGGCCCAGCGGGCCATCGATCAGGCAACCGTCGGCGATGTATTGCGCGGCCGTCGAGGAACAGGTCACCTCCGCTTCGGCGGGGCAAGCCGTATCCAGGGAGGCCGGGGCGCTGCTGGCGGCGAGCGTCATGTCACGATCCCTCCGGGTGCGCAGCTAACCGAACGATAGCCGCCACCAATTCATCTAACAGACGGCACCGACATATTCCCGGTCCCGCCCGCTTTGGCTGCACGGCTCAGACGGGTACCCAAAAATCATTGGCTACTGACCCAGCGCGTTCTGCATGGCCCCGGCCAGCACGTTGACCGCAGGCCCGGCGTTGCCAGATTGGCAGACCTTGGCCTGCAGCAACACATTTTCGCGCAGCCGGGTTTGATCGAAGCACCGGCGATCGGTGCCCGCTTCTTGCTTGGTCCAGTTCGCGTCGGCACCGGCCGCCGGCCCGCCGTCGAACGACCACACTTGCGTGGTCCCGTTGTCCAGGTGCATTGCGGTGGTCTGCCCCGCGCACCCCACGGTCCGGTCGACCACCCGATGGAACGCCCGGCCCGCGGCGTCGTTGGTGGCGAATACCCCCACCGCCTGCTTGACGAGGTGGGTCTGGTCGGTCGCGGACGTCTGTGCGGTGGCTCCGTTGAACGACGCCAGGTCGGGATCGTCGTACACCTCCGGCAACCCGATGTCGGCCCAGTTGTTGCACACCGGCAGATCGACCCAGAACCCCTGAAACGGCTGGGTGAACACCGACTCCCACCCCATCGGGCCGCCGACGATATTGCCAACCGATCCCTTGCCGAGGACCGCGTAGGACACGACTCCCGGGTCCGACGGGTGGGCTCCCGCATTCGGAATCCCGAAAGCTGCTCCAAGGCCCAGAACGACGCTGCCCGCCGCCGCAGGGATCCGGGTGATCCGCATGGTTCTCGATCATGCCAGGCGCGGCGCCCGCCTCCTACTGCCCAAGGTTGGCCCGGACCCCCTCTTCGACCTTCTTGCCGAGATCTGCGTCCACGTTGCGCCAGTACTCGAATACCCGTGACAGCACCGGCTCCTTCACGCCCTTCGAGACGTGCCCAATGATGTTGTGCGCCAACCGGTCCCGCGCGGGGTCGTCAAGCACCTCACGCACCATGGTGCCGGCCTGCCCCCAGTCGTCGTCATCGGGACGCAATGTGTAAGCGGCGCGGACCATCTCGCCGTCGGCCATCCACCGCACCTCGGCGGCGCGCGCCGGGTCGGCCTTCGGCCCACCATAGGAGTTGGGCGCATACACCGGATCGGACACGTTGTGCATCCGCATCGCCCCGTCCTTGGAGTAGCTGTTCACCTCCACCTTGGGCGAATTGACCGGGATGTGCTTGTAATTGGTGCCCAGGCGGGCCCGGTGCGCATCGGCGTAGGAGAAGCCGCGAGCCAGCAGCATCTTGTCCGGGCTCAACCCGGTGCCGGGCACAATGTTGTTGGGCTCGAACGCCGCCTGCTCGATTTCGGTGTGGTAGTCGGTGACGTTGCGGTCCAGCGTCAGCTTGCCGACGTCGATCAGCGGATAGTCGCCGTGCGGCCACACCTTCGTCAGATCAAATGGGTTGAAGCGGTACGTCTTGGCTTCCTCGAACGGCATGATCTGCATCTTCAGCGTCCAACTCGGGTGGTCACCACCCTCGATGGCCTCGTACAGATCCCGCTGGTGATAATCGCCGTCCTCGCCGGCCAGCCGGTCGGCGTCCTCTTGAGTCAGGAATTCGACGCCCTGATCGGTGATGAAGTGATACTTCACCCAGAACATCTCGCCGGCGGTGTTGATCCAGCTGTAGGTGTGGCTGCTGTAGCCGTTCATGTGCCGCCAGCTCTTGGGGATGCCCCGATCCCCCATCAGCCAGGTCACCTGGTGCGCCGACTCCGGCGAGAGGGTCCAGAAGTCCCACTGCATGTTGTTGTCGCGCAAATTCGTTGCCTGCATGCGTTTTTGCGACCGGATGAAGTGCTGAAACTTCAGCGGGTCGCGCATGAAGAAGACGGGCGTGTTGTTGCCGACCATGTCAAAGTTGCCTTCGGACGTGTAGAACTTCAGGGCGAACCCGCGCGGATCCCGCCAGGTGTCCGGGCTGCCCCGCTCGCCCGCGACGGTGGAGAACCGGATCAGCGTGTCGGTCTTGGTGCCGGGTTGAAACACCGCGGCCCGGGTGTATTTGCTGACGTCGTTGGTCACCTCGAAGTGGCCGAACGCGCCACCACCCTTGGCGTGCGGTTGGCGCTCGGGGATGCGTTCCCGGTTGAACATCGCCATCTGTTCAATCAGGTAGTGGTCCTGCAGCAGGATCGGGCCGTCGGGCCCGATGGTCAATGACTGGTCGTCACTCGGTGCTGCGATGCCGGCATCGGTCGTGGTGAAGCGCTCCGCCATTTCGCTTCCTCCTCGCTATTTGGGTTGATCCAACTTCAAATCGGAGAACGTGCGAATGTGTACCCCGACACGCGAATGCGAATCAGCCTCAGACGCTTTCAGCTTGACGTCGCACCACCCAAGGGGCACGCAGTTGAGCATGCCCCTCTTCTGAAAGCAGTCAAGGAAGAGATGGGGTGCGCAGTTACGCGCGGCTAGGGGCGTGGCGACGGGCTGGGAGCCGGAGAGGCGGTCGTCGGCAACTGGCCGGGGCCACCCGGACCGGCCGGACCAGCGAACGGGCCACCCGGACCACCAGGTCCACCGGTCCACCGAAGGCGGAGGCGGCATGCCGGCTCCGCCAGGAAAGCTCGGTTGCCACGGTCCATACCCCGGCGGACCCCACGGAGGCGGCGGGCCGTCAGGTCTGAACATGCCGTGGTGGAAGTGGTGATAGTGGTTATGCCCGAAGATCACGGCGCCGGAAAAGAAAACGACCGACAAGATGAAGATGATCCCGGCGACGATCACGACCCACGCCGCGGCCGCGTAGAGCCGGGGCGGCTTAGCCCGCGGCGGTGGCGGCGGAGGCGGCGGAGCCGCGGTCACGGACGTCGGCTGGGTCGAGGGTTCGGGCGTTTCAGTCATGCTTTGAATATTGCCCCGGCCCATAACCGCCGTAACACGTTCCGGCAACAAACTTGCTGTGAATCCAGGCGCGACTGTTCGGTCCCCGAGTGACGCGCAGCCCGGCGCTCAGGGGAGCGCCGGGCTACTCGCTGTGGGTTTATTGGCCCGCCGGGGTCCTCCTATCACCCCGTGAGCACGTTTTGTATTGGAAGCCTCCTACGGCGTGGCCGTGTGCGACGGCGAGACCGACGACGGGATCTGACCGGGTCCAGGAGCGCCCGGAGCCGCGGGCGCAGGTGCACCCGGCGGGATTGCCCCGGGTGGAGGTGGACCCCAAGGACCGCCGGGTCCACCGGGGCCACCGAATCGGTGCGGGTGCCCCATCATCGCGTGGTGCTTGTGGCCGTGGTGGCCGCCATGTCCCGAGTGCTTCCCCAGGGTGTAGCCGGAGAAGAAGATGACCGAGACGATGAACACGATCCCGGCGACGATCGCGACCCAGGCCGCGAATTGGAAGACCCTGGGGGTCCGGTGTGCCACCTCGGCTGGCGGCGGAGGCGGGGGCGCTGTTGCGGTAGCGGTCCGCACAGTTGGGGTTTCAGATGTTTCACTCATGAGACACATGATGCGGGCGTGAACAATAGCTGCGGCTGTGCGCTACTTAAGTACCAGCTATGAGCTAAAGTCCCCCTCCTACCTGGCAAAATCGCCAAGCCCGTCGGCTAATCCGCCATTAATGACTCGACTTTCGTCCGGATTGTTGTGGGCCGACCATGCTCTCTAAGGCACCGGCGCCGCCCACGCTTATTGCGTGAACGGCAGCAACTGCTTCCATTGCGTAGTTGGACTCGCGGGCGAAGCCGTCACCCTCCCCGTCCGGCTTGGGTGGGTAGGCGGGGTCGCCCTTCGGAATGTTGTACCGGCCGTCCTACCAACAGGGCGGCGCGTAGTAGTTAGCCCGCCAGCGGAGTAGGGTGGCGGATGCGGTTGGGAGACGCTAAAAACACCTCCAGGTGTATCGCGGATAGACAGCTGGACGGCATCAGATTTCAAGCCTGGCTATGCGAAAAGTCCGAGCGTCTCAGTAAATCCCGGCCACGGGAAGAAATCATGCCCACCTTTGAGGCGCAGCTCCGGCAGGACTTGCGCAACTACGCCGTGGAGTTACGGCAATTTGCCTACACCCTGCCAGCAGGTGTGGGCGAGCACGATCTGCTTCGATTGTCTGGTCGGATGCGTGCTACTGCCGATCAAATGGAGCGTCGGCGGAGCGTTGATAATGGCTGATCGTGCAATGAGAGGTAGTCGCCTCGGATTCGTGAGCTATGAGACTGAGCGCGACCACGACCTAGCGCCCCGTCAGATCGCGCGATATCGGACCGAGAACGGCGGGGAGTTCGAGATCCCCTTCGCCGATGGCGCTGAGATCCCCGGCACCTGGCTGTGCCGCAATGGCATGGAGGGCACCCTGATCGCGGGTGGTGACCCGGGCGAACCGAAGAAGGTCAAGGTGCCGCGCACACCGTGGGACATGCTGCGGCAACGCCGCTCGATCGAGGAACTCGAGGAACTGCTTGAGGAACGCCTCGAGATCATCAAGTCAGGCCGCCGCGGCAGCTAGCGGGGCTGGTCGGCAAGGCGCTCGGATCTATTGCGAACGCACCGCGGACGGAAGGCTGAAATATGGCCTCTGATCAGGGCTTGAACGGGTTGACCGCGAACTGGATGACCCGATACGGCGCTGAAACCCGAGCTCGGGTGTCCCACTGGCTGACGAAGATTCGCAGCTCATCGAGGGTAGAGCCGGGCGATATGTACCCGCCGTACGGCTGCGCGAGCCGATTGTCGTAGGGCGGCGGCAGGCTTTCCGCCGGATCGGGCCACTCGTCGTGCTGCACCACCGTGGTCACCGGGGCATCGCCCAGCGACGTCGGATCGTTGGCGACCCGGACCTCCATGTTGCCCGTCTCGGCGTTGAAATAGGACAGCACGGTCTTGCCGTCGATCTGGCGGACGGACATCTCGCCCACCTTGTCCGGCCACAGCGGCGTCGGCGGCTTGTTCCAACCGCCGCCCGTTCCAGGCGCCCAACCCTGCCACTTGGACCGGTCGATGAAGGTTTGCGGAGTGGCCCGGTACAGCACCACCGGATCTCGGCGGGTGAAGCTGTTGGCCACGATGTACACCCACCCGCTCACCGAATCGGGTGTGGGAATCGGGTCGTAGTAGCCGCTGATCTGCGTTTGCGAACCGTTCTGGTTCGAAGCGGCGCGCCGGGACCCCGCAATGGTCTGCCAGCCGGAGCGCGCAGGTTCGGCTAACACCAGCCGCGAGTTCTGCGGTTCCAAGTTGTTCGTGGTGGTCACCATCAGATAGTTGTGCCGGTTGATCTCCACCACCCCGGCGGGCAGCTGCGAAGTCCCGGGCGGGGTGGGGTCGGCGAGCAGCGGTTTGCTGATGCCGGTGACGCCGGTGTAGCGCACCCCGGACGGGTCGTCGACCGACGCCGTGTCGACGTGCAGCGCGACCGGCGAATACCAGCCACCAAACCCGACCCCCTGGCCGGCGAAGCTGTCCCCGCAGACCTGCAGCAGCTCAGTGGGGAACTCGAGAAACTGACACAGGTCGGTGGCGCCGACACCGTAGTCACCGGTAGGGGTTCCGGTGCCGGCCGTCGGGCCAATCCGCAACACCTGACCCGGCGCCAGCGGCGGCAGGATCGGCTCGGGCACGGGTGCCGGGGGATCGGCGCGCGCAGCCGAAAGGCAGTGCGGCAGAAGCAAACACACCACCGACGCGGCCAAGAGCGAGTGCCGCGCGACCCTGGCGGAACTCACCCCCGGGTCACAGTTGGGAAGCCAGCAACTCAGCGATCTGGATCGTGTTCAGCGCCGCCCCCTTACGCAGATTGTCGCCCGAGATGAACAGCGCCAAACCCCGCCCGTCCGGCACGCCCTCGTCGCGCCGGATCCGGCCGACCAGCGAGTCATCGACCCCGGCCGCGGCCAACGGGGTGGGCAGATCGACCAGCTTGACGCCCGGGGCGCCGGCCAGCAGTTCGCTGGCCCGCTCCGGCGACAGCGGCCGCGCGAACTCGGCGTTAATCGACAGCGAGTGCCCGGTGTAGACCGGGACGCGCACACAGGTGCCGCTGACAAGCAGGTCGGGAATGCCGAGGATCTTGCGGCTTTCGCTACGCAGCTTCTGGTCTTCGTCGGTCTCGCCCGAGCCGTCGTCCACCAGCGACCCGGCCAGTGGGAGCACATTGAACGCGATCGGCGCGGCGTAGGCCTTCGGCGCCGGGAATTGCAGCGCACTACCGTCGTGCACCAGCTGTTCGGCGTCGTCGACCACCGCGCGGGCCTGCTCGCCCAGCTCGGCCACCCCGGCCAGGCCGGTGCCGGATACCGCTTGATAGGTCGAGGCCACCATGCGCACCAGCTGGGCTTCGTCGTGCAGCACCTTGAGCACCGGCATCGCCACCATGGTGGTGCAGTTCGGGTTGGCGATGATGCCCTTCTTGAGAGACCGGCGCCCGGCGGCGACATCTCTTGCGAAGTTCACTTCCGACACCACCAGCGGCACGTCCGGGTCCTTGCGCCACGCCGACGAGTTGTCAATCACCGTCACTCCGGCCGCGGCGAACCGCGGCGCCTGCACCAGCGACATCGTCTTGCCGGCGGAGAACAGCGCGATGTCCAGCCCGGTCGGGTCGGCCGTCGCCGCGTCTTCCACCTCGATCTCCTGGCCGCGGAATGGAAGCTTGCGGCCCTGCGAGCGGGCGGAGGCGAAGAACCGCACCGAAGTCGCCGGGAAGTCGCGCTCATCGAGCAGCGTCCGCATCACTTGGCCCACCTGACCGGTAGCACCAACTACCCCTATCGCAACCATCTATCTACCCGTCCCCGCATACACCGTCGCCGTCTCCTCACCACCGAGGCCAAACGCCTCATGTAACGCAACGACGGCCTTATCTAGTTCAGTATCGCGGCACAACACCGAGATGCGGATCTCGGAGGTGGAGATCAGCTCGATGTTGACGCCCACCTCGGCCAGCGCCTCGCAGAATGTCGCCGTGACGCCGGGATGGCTGCGCATGCCCGCCCCGATCAGCGACACCTTGCCGATGTGGTCGTCGTAGAGCAGCTGCGTGAACCCGATCTCGTCCTGCAGCGAGTCCAGCTTGGCCATCGCGATTGGCCCGGTGTCGCGCGAGCAGGTGAAGGTGATGTCGGTCTTGCCGCTTTCGACCTTGGACACGTTCTGCAACACCATGTCGATGTTCACGTCCGCGTCGGCAACCGCGCGGAAGACCTTGGCCGCATACCCGGGGGTGTCCGGGATCCCGACGACGGTGACTTTGGCCTCGCTGCGGTCGTGCGCGACTCCGGTCAGAAGGGGGCTTTCCATGGTTATGTCCTTGATCGATCCGACGACGACAGTGCCCAATTTGTCCGAATAGGACGAACGGACATGCACGGGAATGTTGTAGCGCCGCGCGTATTCCACGCACCGCAGCATCAAGACCTTGGCGCCGCAGGCGGCCATCTCGAGCATCTCCTCGAAGGTGACCGTCTTCAGCTTGCGCGCGTTGGGCACGATCCGCGGGTCCGCGCTGAAGATCCCGTCGACGTCGGTGTAGATCTCGCAGACGTCGGCACCCAGCGCCGCGGCCAGGGCGACCGCGGTGGTATCCGAGCCACCGCGGCCCAGCGTGGTGACGTCGCGGGTGTCCTGGCTGACGCCCTGGAAGCCGGCCACCAGAACGATGCGGCCTTCGTCGAGCGCGGCTTGCAGCCGTCCGGGCGTGACGTCGATGATCTTCGCGTTGCCGTGCGTGCCGGTGGTGATCACGCCGGCTTGGGAGCCGGTGAAGGAGCGGGCCTGGGCGCCCAGCGATTCGATTGCCATGGCCACCAGCGCATTGGAGATGCGCTCACCGGCCGTCAGCAGCATGTCGAGCTCGCGCGGCGGCGGAACCGGGCACACCTGCTGAGCCAGGTCCAGCAGGTCGTCGGTGGTGTCGCCCATCGCCGAGACCACCACGACGACGTCGTTGCCCTGCTTCTTGGTCTCCACGATGCGTTCGGCGACGCGACGGATCCGGTCGGCGTCGGCCACCGAAGATCCGCCGTATTTCTGCACGACGAGCGCCACTGTTGCTCTTTCGGGTGCGGAGGGTTTTGGGTCGACAACAGAATACGTGCGCTCGACGGTCGATCAGGCAGCGAGCCCCGCAGCGGAGGCGACCGCCCAGAGCACCTCCGGGTGCCGGATGTCGCTGTGCGCGCCGCTGAATGCGGACTGGTTGGCGCAGATGATCGCGTTGGCGTCCAGCCGGTAGAAGGTGCCGGATTGGAAGTCGTACGGCTTTCCCTGCGCCTGCATGACGACAGTGGCAGGGGCCGGGGTCTGCTGATATCCGTCGTGGCCCATGGCACCCCACCGGTAGACCAGGTCGGTGGCGGATTCGCTGTCCTGGCCGGCGAGCATGCTGGCCATCGGGTACCACCACCCGACCGCCCTGTCGGCGCTGCTGAAGGTGGTCAGCAGTGGCCCGTCGACCCGGCTCCCGTCGCCGGCCAGCCCACCCGGCCGGGACGGGTCAAAGATCAGCGAGGAGGCGAACGTGAAGTGGGAGAACGCGCCCTGGATCAGGGTGAGCGATTTGACCGGGCTGGCCGCGCCCGTCTGGTTGCCGGGCAGACCCGCCAGGGAGTAGGAGACCAGCCGGGCGCCGAAGCTGTGACCCATCAGGTGGATTCGCGGTGCGCCGCCCGGGCCGGTCAGGCCGCCCAGCAGCGGGCCGAGGCCGTTCTGGCCGACCACGCCCGCCCGGTTCTTCATTTCGTAGTAGCTCAGCGTGCGTAGCACTTCACGCCCGCCGGACCACAGTCCGGCGAACGGATTGCCGATTCCCTGCGCATCGATAGGAGCGTGCGGTGCCATCGCCGCCGCGTGCCCAAACGCCGTCGCGGTGTCGGCGGTGAGCAGTGCGGCCTCCCCCGCGTCTTCGACGCCCTGCGGCGCTGTGGTGACCAAACCGGCCGCCAGCTGGTGGAATTCGGTGAGTTTGGCCGGGTCTTGGGGCCGCTGGTCAAGCAGCTGGCCCATGGTTACCAGCTCTTGCTGTTGACCGGGGAATGCCGGGGTGAGCGCCGCGGCCAGCTGCGCGCCGGTCGAGGGCACCGGCGGTGCGGTGGCAGGGTCATCGTCCGGGAAAAGCAGCGACGGCCAGATGATCCCCACCGCGGCGCTGCTGGACAGGTGCCCCCCGAGCTGGTCGGCCAGCAGCCCGAACATCGCCTGGTAGAGATCGCGTGCGGAATCCACGCCGTTGTTCCAGCCGTGCGATAACACGAACAGATCGGTGATGCTGCCGCCGGCCACCGCCGCCGGCAGTCCGCCGTCGCCGCCGCCGGTGGCGGAGTTGAGGCTGCCGTCCGCATTGAAATCGACCTCGTAGTAGGCCAATCCGTTGATGTCGGTCACGATCGTCTTCCCCTTCGGACTAGGCAGCTAGGTATCGGATAGGGCCCGCATCAGGTCGATCAGGCCGGCGCCCTGGTAGAACTCGTGGCGGCCCAGGTCGGTCGCGGAATCGCAGAACAGCTTTTTCACCATTTCCGGTTGGCCGATGTATTCGCTGCGGGCGGATAAGAAAGCGGCGATCGCCCCCGAGACATGCGCCGCCGCCATCGAGGTGCCGCTGTCTTCGATGTAGCGGGCCACCTGCGCCGGGTCGCCGGCGGCGGGCGCCAGCGGCGGAACACCGGCCATCAGCTGGCCGGTGGCGGCCGAGGTGATGCCTTCGCCCGGCGCCACCAGGTCTGGTTTGGGGCGTCCGTCCAGGGTTGGGCCCTTCGAGGAGTTGAACGTCACACCGTAGGTGTGCGGTCGGTAGCGGTGCACCGATCCGACGGTGATGGCGGTGGCCGCGTTGCCTGGATCGGTGATCGTCGACAGCTGCCCGTAGACGTCACCGGACGGGCCCTCGATGGTTCCGCCCGCTCCCGCGTTGCCGGCGCTGACGACCGCGATCACACCGGTGCCGGTCAGCAGGTCCAATTCCCGGCACAGCGGGCTTTGCCCTGCCGCGAATTCGGTCGGGGGCCATGGGCAACCGAGGGACAGGTTGATCCCGTGGATTTGCAGGTCTCGACCGTCGCTGTTGATGGTGCGGATGTAGTCGATCGCCTGGATCACCACGCTCGACGGCGCGTTGCCATTCTCGTCGAGAACTTTGAGGCTGACCAGGTTGGTCTTCGGCGCAACCCCGGACAGTGTGGCTCCCTCCGACAGCGTGCGCAGCGCCCACTGCGGCAGGTCCTGTGCGGTCGGTTCGTTGTGCGCGATCCGCAGCGTCGTGGTGTCCAGCGGCGCCTGGCCGGCGATGATCCCCGCGACGTGGGTGCCATGCCCGTAGGCGTCGGTCAGCGGGGACGGGGCTGCGCCAGGCGCCGTGGGAATGGTGAAGTCGCGGTGCAGCTTGGAAACCGCGGGTGCGGTCAGCGTGTCGTGGGCGGCGAAGTGGGGGTGGGTTGCGTCGATGCCCGAGTCGAGCACTCCCCAGACCACGCCGGCGCCAGCGCAGCCGAAGGTGCGCGCCGCGGCGTCGGCCTTGATGGTGCTGACGGAGCGGTCTAGGTGGGCATGCACGATGAGGTCCGGCCACACGTGGTAGATGAGTGCACGAGCACGCTGCGACCCCGCGTCGGTCTCCGGCTCGCCGCCGCGCACCAACCGGACGATCTCGTCGGGGGTCAGCATGCACCGCATGTAGTGCCGGCCGACCCGCACCGGCTGCGGTGGGGCGGCAGCCTCCGCGGTCCCGAAGACATCGGTGAACAATCGCAGGAAGCCGCGGCGAACCGTCGCGGGCCTCGCGCCCCTGTCCAGCCGAAGTTCGATCAGCACTCCGCGACGGTCTTGGTCGTCGGTGGGCACCACGTGCGCCGCGCTGTCGCCCAGCACGAGCGGACTTATGATCGAGGCTCGCCGCGGCCCGCGCGGAGGGACGGTGGTCACCGTCGCCGGCCTTCAAGCGGCGGATGCGAGCACCCGACTCCACAGCGCACCATCAGCCCGGACTGCGTGTCCATGACCAGCGATTTTACCGGGTAGTCCGGCGAAATACGCTGATTCCCAATGTTTGTCGCGTTTTGGTGCGTTGTTCGACGCGCGTCTATGACGAAACCAGCTGGATCGCCCAGAAGTCATTGGCCAGATGCGCCCCGTTGATGGGTGAGCTATTCGAGCTGGCCTTCGACCCTGTCATGTACTGATAGGGCATGTAGAAGTAACCGTGGTCGCCCCACGACACTCCCCACGAGTTACGAACGATCACCTGGTTCTTGGAATCTGAATAGCCGACGGCGACAACCGCGTGGCCGCCAACCGTGGCCTCATGTGCTTTGGGCATCGGCAACACTCCCGATTGAGCGACAGCCTGCGACTCGAAGCTCTGGTAGACGGTAAACCCGAACACGACCGACAGATTTGAGGCGATCGCGTCCTTCAAGTCGCCCAATGTCTGGATCGCCTCGTACTGCACCGCCTTGTCCGTCTCCGCGGCGACGAAGCAACGCTTCGGCGGTTTCACCGAGAACATCCCGATGTCGTACGGCCACAACGTTTCCGGGCACACGCCGTCGGAATTGACAACCTTGATGCCGTCCCTGATGACCGCACCCGAGTCGCTGGACACGGTGCCCTCCAGCGCGCGTTCGTTGTAGTAGACGAACAACCGCGACGGGATGAAGTCGGACAAACCCTGCCGATTCCGCTCGTACTCCATCGCGCCGGCGATGGCATTTCCGGTGCACGATCCGAGCTGGCCCTGGTCGTAGACCGGCGGCATCGACGGACGCAGGTCGCACTCGGCGGGCAGCGGGCCCGTGAGTCTGGCCGCGTACAGCCTGTCCCGGACATCCGGTAGCTGCGGTCGCCAGCCGTAACCGCGAACGTGGCTCCAATCATGCACTGCCCCATGGTCTTTGACGCGTGTGGGCTCTTGCAGAACGGTCATTGCACTCTCCCATTCTCTGTGGTGAGTCGACCGTACGACCGCCAACCGCGGGTTGGGATGCGTAGTGCATTACCTCATTTCTCGCCCAGCGGCGAGCGTCCCTATGAGTAGTGCCACCCGGCGGTCATCGCCGTCACCGGGACAGCGGGCTATAGAAGACCAAGCCGTTGCCCTTGTTGTCGTACACCACGGCACGACGTTCGTGCACGTCGTCGTAGGGGCCTTTGACGATGCCACCGCCACTGGCCTCGACGGCCTTGGCGGCGGCGTCGACATCAGCGGTCTTGATGCCGACGACCACCTGCCCGGGTATGGGATGGTCCACCGGGGTCGCCAACGCGAGAGTGACGGCCCCACCATCGAGGGCTGCGAAGTGGGCTCCGTCGCGGAATTTCAGCGGCATCCCCAGGGTCTCGCTGTAAAACCGGATCGATTCGTCCAAGTCGTCGGTCGACAAGACGACCATTCGTACTTCGTGCTCGCTCACTGGCTCCTCCTCTTTGCGAAATCGCTTCCAGATTAAAGAACAGGTATTGCACTACTCGTGGCTGCGTCGACATCGGGGTGCAGTCTTGTTCCATGCACACCGGTGATACGGCGACGTTACGCGACCAGGTGCTGCGCAGGCTGCGCTCCGGAGAAAAGGTCGCCACGGTTGCCGCCGACTGCGGCGTCAGCCGCTCGACGGTGTACCGGTGGAAACGCGAAAGCCCGCGTACGGCAACCAAACCGTCCCCCGCGCGGCGGTCGCCGAGGATGAGATCGGCGGCAGCACCGACCAAGGGCCAGGTGGGCTACCTGGGCGACATCACCGGTCCTGGCATCACCGACAAATGGGGGGTTACCGGCACCGATTTGGGCGTCTGCGCCGTGGCGCCCAACGGCAAGCTGGTGTCGGTGTTCGGGGACACCTTCTCCGGCCCCACCGTCGGACAGGGCGACTGGCGCGCCCCGGTCGCCCTGATCGGCAGCGGAGACACCAACAACCAGATCCAGTATGAGAACGCGGGCGGCGCGGACCCCAACTATGCACAGCAGTTGTGGACCTATGTCCACGACAGCGCGCCCTGGAACCAGGGCGGGATCAGCACTGTGATTCCCTCAGACTTGCTGGTGATCGGGCAGACGATCTACCTGCATGCCATCGTCAACCGCGGCTTCGGAAATGTGATCTGGACCGGGATCTGGGCCTCCACCGACAACGGGGCCACGTGGCAGGAGATGGGCCCGAAAGCGACGTTTCCCGCGTCGTTGTACAACGGCTACGCGCAGCTATGGTCGTGGGACTACGACCCCGACGACGGTTGGGTCTACGTCGTCTCTACCGGGTTTCAGCGCGACAAGGGCATAATCCTGCGCCGCGTGCGGCCGGCCGACATCGGCGACCAGACCCAATACTCGGGCTGGGGCTGGGCCGATAACCAATGGGCGTGGGACAACGTGCCCACACCCATCACGCCGCCGGCTGAAACCTGGGGAGAGCTGACGTTGCGCCGGCTGGGCACCGGCAAGTGGATCCTGGGCGGCTTCTTGGCGTCGGGATATGCGCTGGGATACCGCACGATCGACTCTCCGACCGCCGACCTGTACGAAGCCGAGGTCCAGACGCCCGTGGTCGGGACGACCTGGGACGCCCAAGACCTGACGAACAATCGAGTCGCGCAACTGTACGGCGGATACGTTCTTCCGGGCTCACGGCTGGATGTGCCGGGCGGCGTCGGGTTGGTGGTGTCCCAATGGGACACCGCGACGGGCTGGCCATACCGGGCGATGCAATTCAGGGTCACGCTCAACGACACCACGACAGCGGCGGCGGTTCCCAAGGCAAGGCCACCGGTTCGCAAGGGGCCATCACCCAGCCGACGAAAGCGGAAGAAGTGACCGCCGTTTTGGCACCGGGCCCGAGCACGGTAAAGTGCACAATCGTGCAGCGGGTGCTCCTCCTCGGACGCCGCGACGGGGTCTGATCCAGACCGGCTTCCCGTCGCGGGTGTTCGCGATGCGCCGGTCTGAGGTCCCTTCTGACATCCCGGAGCAACTACCGTGAACAACTTTCCTGAATCCGCCAGCCCCGACGCTTACACCTCGGCGCGGACCATCGTCAAACCCGCCGGCCCGCCCGGCCCCGACCAGCCCGCCTGGAATCCCCAGCGCGGCACCTCGATGCCGGTCGGCCGCTACCGACCGTTCGCCGAGGAAGTGGAACCCATTCGGGTCCCCGACCGGACCTGGCCCGACCGTGTGATCGACAAAGCTCCCCTGTGGTGCGCGGTCGACCTGCGCGACGGCAACCAAGCGCTGATCGACCCGATGAGCCCGGCCCGCAAGCGCCGCATGTTCGACCTGCTGGTGCGCATGGGCTACAAGGAGATCGAGGTCGGGTTCCCCTCGGCCAGCCAGACCGACTTCGACTTCGTCCGCGAGATCATCGCCGAGGGCGCGATCCCCGACGACGTCACCATCCAGGTGCTGACCCAGTGCCGCCCGGAACTGATCGAGCGCACATTCGAGGCGTGCCGGGGCGCGGCGCGAGCCATTGTGCACTTCTACAACTCGACGTCAATCCTGCAGCGCCGCGTGGTTTTTCGCGCCGACCGGGCCGCGGTGCAGGCCATCGCGACCGACGGCGCGCTCAAGTGCGTCGAGGAGGCCGCCAAACACCCCGAAACGCAGTGGCGGTTCGAGTATTCGCCGGAGTCCTACACCGGCACCGAGCTGGAGTACGCCAAGCAGGTGTGCGACGCCGTCGGCGAAATCATCGGCCCGACACCGGACAACCCGATCATCTTCAACCTGCCCGCCACCGTCGAGATGGCCACGCCCAACGTGTATGCCGATTCGATCGAGTGGATGAGCCGCAACCTGGCCAACCGGGAGTCGGTGATCCTGAGCCTGCATCCGCACAACGACCGCGGAACCGCCGTGGCCGCAGCCGAATTGGGTTATCAGGCCGGCGCCGACCGGATCGAGGGCTGCCTGTTCGGCAACGGCGAGCGCACCGGCAACGTGTGCCTGGTGACGCTGGGGCTGAACCTGTTCTCCCGCGGCGTGGATCCGCAGATCGACTTCTCCAACATCGACGAGATCCGCCGCACGGTGGAGTACTGCAACCAGCTGCCGGTACACGAACGTCACCCCTACGGCGGCGACCTGGTCTACACCGCGTTCTCCGGCAGCCACCAGGACGCCATCAACAAGGGCCTGGACCAGATGAAGATCGACGCGGACGCCGAGGACTCCGACGTCGAGGACATCCTCTGGCAGGTGCCGTACCTGCCGATCGACCCCAAGGACGTCGGACGCACCTACGAGGCGGTGATTCGGGTCAACTCGCAGTCCGGCAAGGGCGGGGTGGCCTACATCATGAAGGCCGACCACGGCCTGGCGCTGCCGCGACGGCTGCAGATCGAGTTCTCCCAGGTGATCCAGAAGATCGCCGACGGCGAGGGCGGCGAGGTCTCGCCCAAGGAGATGTGGGACGCGTTCTCCGAGGAGTACCTGGCGCCAATCCTGCCGCTGGAACGGATCAAGCAGCGCGTCGATGCCTCCGAGGAGGACACCGGCACGACCAGCATCACCGCGACCGTGAAGGTCAACGGCGTGGAGACCGAGATCAAGGGCTCCGGCAACGGTCCGCTGGCCGCTTTCGTCGACGCGCTCGGCGGCGTCGGCTTCGACGTATCCGTCCTGGACTACTCCGAGCACGCCATGAGCGCCGGCGAGGAGGCCCAGGCCGCGGCGTACGTCGAAGCGTCCGTCCATGGGCGCACGGTCTGGGGGGTCGGTATCGCGCCGTCGATCACCTCCGCGTCGCTGCGCGCCGTCGTATCGGCGGTCAACCGCGCTTCCCGATAGGGGAGCTAAGCCTCGAAGAACGCGTTCAGCAAGCGGCCGACCAGCCCAGCCGGGTTGTCGGCTCCGGGGATCGTGAGGTTGCTGAACATGTAGCCGTTGAGCAGGCGGCTCAGCTCGTCCATTTGTTCGGCCGTGGGGCTGAAGCCCCCCGCCTCGAAGATAAGCGTGGCGGACGTCACCGCGACGCTTTGCAGCTCCTTCAGGAATGGCTGCAGCTCGGGCCGGCGCGTGCCCTCCATAAACAGCTCGAACCGGGCCAGCGTGTACCGGCGCGCCTGATCATCGGGGTCGGACAGCATTCGCGTCATGAGCGCTTTGACGCCGTCGCGGGTAAGCGGCCCGACTAAGGCCTGCAATGCCTGGACGCGCTGCCAATGCAGGTCGACGGTGCGCGCGGCCGTGGCTTCGAGCAGGGCCCGGCGCGTCCGGAAGTAGTTCGATGTGGTGCCGGCGGGCACGCCCGCCCGGTCGTCGACCTGGCGATGCGTCAGACCCCCGACGCCCTCGTCGGCGAGGATGCCGATCGCGGCGTCGAGGATCTGGGCGCGCCGTTCGGGGTTGGAGGGCATCAGCCTTTGTAGCGCAGCCGCCAGAACATTGTCAGGAATGCCGGATAGACCGCGATCAGCAGCAGGTAGCTGAACCACATCGGGAACCACAGGTAGACGGAAAGGTTTTTGATCACGTACGAGCAGTAGATGTGCAGCGGCACGCTGCCGGCGATGTAGACGATCGACGCCGTGAAGAACGCCCGATGCCGCTTGCTGGTGAACCTCACCCGCCGCCAGATCAGGATGCCGGTGATGGCCGCATACGTCATCGGGACGAGCAGGATTCTGTCCGTCGTCAGGGTCAGCGCGTGTTTCATGGTGAGGTCGTCGCCGAAGCTCACTCGGTACAGGTGGATCAGCACGCCGAGCGAGATGGTCAGGATGGCCGCCTGCCGGAAGAAGTAGCCATGCCTGCGGTAGAAGGCCCGCCAGGACGTTTGATCTACTACATCCGTAGTGGTTAACATGCCGCATGACGGTACCACTACAGGTGTAGTGATACAAGGGGTTAGAACAGCGCTAGCTGATCGTCGATCGTGGTGATGTCGGTGAATTGCTCCATGCCGGTGCCGCCCGCCACCCGCCGAACGCAGTCCATGAACTGCGCGTCGGAGACCACCGGCACGCCCAGCTGCCGGGCCAGGTAGCCCTTGCCCTGCTCGGGGGCGGATTCGTTGCAGATCACCAGCGAGGTCTCGCGGTCGACGACGTCGGTGTAGGCCAGCCCGGCGTGCAGGATTCGCTCGACGAGCTCCTCGTGGGTCCGTGCCACCTCGGCGGCCAGGGCCACCCGCATGCCCTGGATCAGCGGCCGGCCGCGGACATAGGGCCCCGGGTTCAGATAGGGACAGGGCATCCGGGACGCGAGCACCTTCAACGGTCGCAGTTCATCATGGGTCACCCGGCCGTTGGGCCAGCGGTGCCGCATCACCGGATGCACCGGCAGCCAGATGTCACGTTCGCGCGCCCGCCGCAAGGCCGCCGCCAGCACCCCGGTCAGCACCATCGCGTCGTCGAAGGCGTCGTGCGGCCGTTGCTGGATCACGCCCCAGTGCGCGGCCAGCGTCTCCAGCCGCAGGTTGTCGATGCCGAGGTCGAGCCGCCGGGCCAGCTCGACGGTGCACATGACGGCGTCGACGGGGAGTTCGGCCCCAGCGATCTCGGCCTCCGCAGCCAGGAATGCGTAGTCGAACGCGACATTGTGCGCGACGAGCGTGCGGCCGCGCAGCACCTCAACCACGTCTCCGACGATGTCGGCGAATTGCGGCTGATCTTCGAGCATGGCGGCCGTCAGGCCGTGCACGTGGGTGGGACCCGGGTCCACGCCGGGATTGAGCAGGCTGACCACGGATTGCTGCACTCGACCGGTGGCGTCGAGGCCGAGGGCGGCAATGCTGATGATTCGGGCCTGACCTGGCCGAAAGCCCGAGGTCTCGACATCGATGACGGCCCATCCCCCATCCGGCTCGCTGGCCGGGCGGCCCCAGGGAATCCGGTTCATGGCTTGAGAATGGCACGTCGGACCGACATCACCTGGTCACTCGCGCATCGTGTCGGCACTTTGACGCCGCGCTTGCGATCGCCCTGAACTCGACGAGGGCGACCCGCTGCACCCGGCGCACAGCGCCGCGCTTGCGATCGCCCTTAAACTGCCCGGGTGGTTACCACCCGTGCGCGTCTCGCCCTGGCCGCCGGGGCGAGCGCACGTTGGGCGTCGCGGGTCACCGGACGCGGCGCCGGGGCCATGATCGGCGGGCTGGTAGCGATGACGCTGGACCGCTCGATTCTGCGTCAGCTCGGGGCGGGCCGGCGCACCGTCGTCGTCACCGGAACCAACGGCAAGTCCACCACTACCCGCATGACCGCGGCCGCGCTGAGCACGCTGGGACGGGTAGCCACCAACGCCGAGGGCGCCAACATGGACGCCGGGCTGGTGGCCGCCCTAGCCGCTCACCGCGACGCGGGGCTGGCCGCCCTGGAAGTCGACGAGATGCATGTGCCGCACGTCTCGGATGCCGTGGAGCCAAGCGCCATCGTTCTGCTCAACCTGTCGCGTGACCAGCTGGACCGGGTCGGCGAGATCAACGTCATCGAACGCGCATTGCGGGCCGGCCTGGCCGGGCACCCCGAGACGGTGGTGGTCGCCAACTGCGACGACGTGCTGATGACGTCGGCCGCCTACGACAGCCCGAACGTGGTGTGGGTGGCCGCGGGCGGCGCGTGGGCCAACGACTCGGTCAGCTGCCCACGCAGCGGCGAGGTCATCGTCCGCGAGAAGGGCCACTGGTATTCCACCGGCGCCGATTTCAAGCGCCCCAGTCCGCACTGGTGGTTCGACGACGACACGCTCTACGGACCCAACGGGCTGGCTCTGCCGATGCGGCTGGCATTGCCCGGCTCGGTGAACCGCGGCAATGCCGCCCAGGCCGTGGCCGCCGCCGTAGCCCTGGGCGCCGACCCAGGAAAAGCCGTTGCCGCCGTCTCCGAGGTCGACGAGGTCGCCGGGCGGTATCGGACGGTGCGTATCGGGGCGCACCAAGTGCGGATGCTGCTGGCCAAGAACCCGGCCGGCTGGCAGGAAGCGCTGTCGATGGTGGACAAGCACGCGGCCGGGGTGGTCATCTCGGTCAACGGGCAGATACCCGACGGCGAGGACCTGTCGTGGCTGTGGGATGTGCGCTTCGAGCACTTCGAGGACACGGCCGTAGTTGCCGCCGGCGAACGCGGCACCGACCTGGCGGTGCGTCTGGGGTATGCCGGCGTTGGGCACACTCTGGTGCACGACACCGTGGCGGCCATCGCGTCCTGCCCGCCAGGGCGAGTCGAGGTCGTCGCCAACTACACCGCGTTCCTTCAGCTGCAGCGCAGATTGGCGCGGCATGGCTGACTCGACGTCAACGGTGCGAATCGGGCTGCTGCTGCCCGACGTGATGGGCACCTACGGCGACGGCGGCAACGCTGTGGTGCTGCGCCAGCGGCTGCTGCTGCGAGGCATCGCCGCTGAGATCGTCGAGATCACGCTGGCCGACCCGGTTCCGGAGTCGTTGGATCTGTACACGCTGGGCGGCGCGGAGGACTACGCGCAGCGGCTGGCCACCAGACATCTGATCAAGCATCCGGGACTGCAGCGAGCGGCGGAGCGCGGTGCACCCGTGCTGGCAATCTGCGCGGCCGTCCAGGTGCTGGGGCACTGGTACGAGACGTCGGCGGGTGAACGGGTCGACGGCGTGGGGCTGCTGGATGCGACGACGTCACCGCAGGATGCACGCACGATCGGAGAGCTCATCAGCAAGCCGTTGCTGGCCGGGTTGACCCAGCGCCTCACCGGTTTCGAGAACCACCGCGGCGGCACCGTGCTCGGCCCCGCGGCGGCGCCGCTGGGCGCCGTGGTCAAGGGCGCGGGCAACCGCCGCGGTGACGGCGTTGACGGAGCGGTTCAGGGCAGCGTGTTCGCGACCTACATGCACGGGCCGTGTCTGGCCCGCAACCCCGAGCTCGCCGACCTGCTGCTCAGCAAGGTGGTGGGCGAGTTGGCGCCGCTGCAGCTGCCCGAGGTGGACCTGCTGCGCCGCGAGCGACTGGCGGCGCGCTGAGTCGCCTTCAAGGATCCTTTGAGAATCCTTCTAGGGCCATCGCTGAGTCTTTTCTCAATTCGCGAACATGCCGCACACCGGCCCGAGAGAATGGACTCCGATGACGAACACGGTAAACACCAAGGTCACGGTGATGATTCGGGCGGCGCGTATCGCCGGGCTCGCGATCGCCCTGAACGTCGCCGGGATCGGATTCGCCGGTGCGGCCCAAGCCGCTCCCGCCCCGCACGCCAACGCCGAGGGGATGCACGGCGACCCGGGTGCCGCCGCGCCGTATTGGCGCTACCAGCAACAGGATTACGACTGCGGCGAGATGGCGGTGGCCGATGTGGTCGGCGAGATCACCGGCCACCAGCCCACCGAGGACGAGGTCACCGCCGCGGCTGAAAACGTCCCGAGCGTGAACCACTCCGGGCCGGTCTACCGCCCGGGCAGCAGAACTAGCAACAGCGACCTGCCGCCGTTATTGGCGCACTACGGGATTCAGGCCTCCGCGGTCCACACCAACATTGACTCGCTGATCCAGGATCTGGATCAAGGGCGCAAGGTGATCGTCGGACTCAACGACAAGGTCATCTGGAACAAGCCCGGTGACCGCAGTGTGGAAAACCACTTCGTGGTGGTCACCGGCATCGACACCGGGGCCGGAATGGTGCATCTGAACGACACCGGTTCCTCAGCCGGCCGCGACGAGCAGGTGTCCCTCGCCAACTTCGAACAGGCCTGGGGTACCAGCAACAACTTCGCCGTCGTGACCAGGTAAAGGATCCATGCCGCGTCAGACCATGGCGCGGCGGCCGCTGAGCGCGCGGCCCAACGTCAACTCGTCGGCGAACTCCAGGTCCCCGCCCATCGGCAGCCCGGACGCGATCCGCGTCACGGTCAGGCCGGGGATATCGCGCAGCATCCGGACCAGGTAGGTGGCCGTCGCCTCGCCCTCGGTATTGGGGTCGGTGGCGATGATCACCTCGGTGATGTCGACATCGTCGACGCGCTCACCGATGCGGCTCAGCAACTCGCGGATCCGCAGTTGATCGGGACCGACTCCAGACAGTGGGTCAAGCGCACCACCCAGGACGTGATAGCGGCCGCGGAATTCGCGGGTGCGCTCGACGGCCTGGACATCCTTCGGCTCCTCGACGACGCATACCTGCGAGCCGTCGCGGCGGGGATCGGCGCAGATCCGGCAGCGCTCCTCGTCGGAGACGTTGCCGCACACCGCGCAGAACCGCACGCCGTCGCGGACCTTCGCCAGCACGGCGGTCAGCCGGTCGATATCCGGCGGTTCGACCGACAGCAGGTGGAACGCAATGCGCTGCGCGCTCTTGGGTCCGATACCGGGCAGCTTGCCGAGCTCGTCGATCAGATCCTGGACGGGTCCCTCAAACATGTTGGGTAGGAGTCATATCCCCGCCGGAGGAGGCGGGGTCTGCGGGGGCTGCGGCGGCGCCAGCGCACCGGTCAGCGCCCCCAGCTGTTCCTGCGCCATTTTGGTGACCTGCCTCGAAGCATCGGCCATCGCGCCGACGATCAAGTCCTGCAAGGTCTCGACGTCGTCGGGGTTGGCGACCTTGGGATCGATCGTCACACCGACCACCTCGCCGCTGCCTTTGACGAGGACCTTGACCAGGCCGCCGCCGGCTTGACCGTGTATTTCGGCATTCGCGAGTTGCTGCTGAGTTTCCAGTAGCTTCTGCTGCATCTGCTGCGCCTGGGCGAGCAGCGCCGACATATCGCCTCCGGGTTGCATGACAGTCCCCTCGCGTTTTGATACCGAGTTCATCTCGCCTGTGGATATCGGGCGATTCGAGACACCCAGCGTAGACCGCGTAACGTTACCTTGGCGCAGTGAGCGTACGAGTCAGCCCTCGTGTCGGGCTCAGTGTCGGGATCAGGATGGTCGTTGGCGTACTCGTCGCGGCTACGACAGCAACGATGCCGACTATGCCTATAGCGACCGCAGCCCCCTCCAACATCGCCGGCATGGTCGTGTTCATCGACCCCGGCCACAACGGGGCCAACGACGCCTCCATCAGCCGTCAGGTGCCCACCGGTCGCGGAGGCACCAAAGACTGCCAGGCCAGCGGAACGTCAACCAACGACGGGTATCAAGAGCACACGTTCACCTGGGACACCGCGCTGCGTGTCCGCGCCGCGCTGAACGCCCTGGGGGTACGCACCGCCATGTCGCGGGGCAACGACAACGCGCTGGGACCGTGTGTCGACGAGCGCGCCAACATGGCCAACGCATTGCGCCCCAACGCGATCCTGAGTATTCATGCCGACGGCGGGCCCGCAACGGGGCGAGGGTTCCACGTCAACTACTCGGCCCCGCCGCTCAACGCCGCGCAGGCGGGACCGTCAATCCAGTACGCCCGGATCATGCGCGACCAGATGCAGGCCTCGGGCATTCCGCCGGCGAATTACATCGGCCAGGACGGTCTGTATGGCCGCGCGGACCTGGCCGGTCTGAACCTGGCGCAGTATCCGTCGATTCTGGTCGAGTGCGGCAACATGAAGAATCCCGTGGATTCGGCGTTGATGGAGTCCGCCGACGGTAGGCAGAAGTACGCCGACGCGCTGGTCCGCGGCGTTGCGGGCTTTCTGGCCAGCCAGGGCCAGGCGCGCTAGCGATCAGACGACCTGGCTTTCCAGTTCCCGCTTGAGGTTGGCCAGCACTTCGGCCTGGATCTTCTTCAGCCCCAGCGGAGCAAAGGTCTTCTCGAAGAATCCACCGATGCCGCCCGCGCCGTTCCACGAGGTCTTCACAGTGACGCTGGATCCGGGGCCGGCCGGGGCCACCGTCCAGTTAGTCACCATGGAAGAGTTCGCGTCCTTCTCGATGACGGTGTGGCCGGCGACGTCGACGTCCACCTGCACGTCGCGGACACGTGATTTGGTCGCCTGCAGCTTCCACTTGGCAACCGTGCCAGCCCCCTGCCCACCCTGCAGCACTTCGTATTCGCTGTACTGCGGCGACAGAATTTTCGGCCGGACCGTCTGGTAGTCGGCCACCGCGGCAAGTGTGGCCGCGGGCTCGACGTTGATCAATATCGTGCTGGCCGCGCTCACCTGTCCCATCAGGCGCAACTCCTCCGTCGTTGATGTGCGGTGTCACCCCTTACGTAGATGCAGGGGGCGCTATCCCGGACTAGGGTATATGTGGTGCCTGTCCAAGCTTCTGCACTGGCCATACACACGGCGGGCGTCGAGCGGTTGTTGGCGAGCTATCGATCCATCCCCGCTACGGCGGCCGTCCGGCTCGCCAAACCCACCTCAAACCTGTTCCGCGCCCGCACCAAACGCGATGCGCCCGGCCTGGACACCTCGGGGTTGAGGAATGTCATCAGTGTCGATCCCGAGGCCCGCACCGCCGACGTGGCCGGCATGTGCACCTACGCCGACCTGGTGGCCGCGACTCTGCCGTACAGCCTTTCGCCACTGGTGGTTCCGCAGTTGAAGACCATCACCCTGGGCGGTGCGGTCACCGGCCTGGGGATCGAGTCGGCATCGTTTCGCAACGGTCTGCCACACGAATCGGTGCTGGAGATGGATATCCTCACCGGCGCTGGGGAATTAATCACCGCGACTGCCGACCAGCACGCCGATCTGTTCCGCGCCTTCCCCAATTCCTATGGAACGCTGGGATATTCAACCAGACTGCAGATCACGCTGGAGCCCGTCGCGCCTTTTGTAGCGTTGCGGCACATCCGATTCCACTCGCTGACGGAGCTGATCGCGGCGATGGAACGCATCGTCGACACCGGCGGACGCGACGGCGTCCCAGTGGATTACCTCGACGGCGTGGTGTTCAGTGCCGACGAGAGCTATTTGTGCGTCGGCACGCGCACCACTACCGCGGGACCGGTCAGCGACTACACCGGGCAAGGCATCTACTACCGCTCGATCCAGCACGACGGGGGCGTTCAAGCCGTCAAGGAAGACCGGCTGACGATCCACGACTACCTCTGGCGCTGGGACACCGACTGGTTCTGGTGCTCACGCGCATTCGGCGCACAGAACCCGCGACTGCGGCGCTGGTGGCCGCGCCGCTACCGGCGCAGCAGCGTCTACTCGAAGCTAATAGCCGCAGACCAGCGCTTCGGCATCGCCGACCGGATCGAGAGGCGGAACGGCCGGCCGGCGCGTGAGCGGGTGGTGCAGGACGTCGAGGTGCCAGTCGAGCGAACCGTCGAGTTCTTGCAGTGGTTCTTAGACAACGTGCCCATCGAGCCAATCTGGTTGTGCCCGTTACGACTTCACGACCGCGAGGGCTGGCCGCTGTATCCGATCCGGCCGGACCGCGCGTACGTCAACATCGGGTTCTGGTCCTCGGTGCCGGCCGGGGACAGCGAGGGCGAGACCAACCGGCGCATCGAGGCCAAGGCGAGTGTGCTCGACGGGCACAAGTCGTTGTACTCCGACTCCTTCTACACCCGCGACGAGTTTGACCAGCTCTACGGCGGGGAGACTTACAACACGGTGAAGAAAACCTACGATCCCGATTCACGTCTTCTCGATCTTTACGCAAAGGCGGTGCAACGGCGATGACGGCGATCAGAGAGTCCGCGCGCGCATCACACAAATTGAGCATGGCCGAGGTGTTGGAGATCTTCACCGCGACCGGGCAGCAGCCACTGAAGTTCACCGCCTACGACGGCAGCAGCGCCGGAGACGACGATGCCGAACTGGGCCTGGATCTTCGGACCCCCCGCGGCGCCACCTACCTGGCGACCGCTCCCGGCGAACTCGGCATTGCTCGCGCGTATGTATCGGGTGATCTGCAGACCTACGGCGTGCATCCCGGCGATCCCTACGAGCTACTGAAGACGCTGACCAACAGGGTCAAATTCCGACGGCCGTCGTTGTTGGTGCTAGCCAACGTCGTGCGCTCGATCGGCGTCGAGCATTTGTTGCCGGTTGCGCCGCCCCCGCAGGAAACGCCGCCCCGGTGGCGCCGGGTCGCCGCCGGCTATTTGCACAGCAAGACCCGTGACGCCGAGGCCATTCACCACCACTACGACGTCTCCAACACGTTCTACGAATGGGTGCTCGGGCCCTCGATGACCTACACCTGCGCGGTCTACCCGCACGGCGACGCGACCCTGGAAGAGGCGCAGGACAACAAGTACCGGCTGATTTTCGACAAGCTGCGGCTACAGCCGGGCGACCGCCTGCTCGACGTCGGCTGCGGCTGGGGCGGCATGGTGCGCTACGCCGCCCGACAAGGTGTGCGGGTCATCGGTGCCACGCTGTCGGCCGAGCAGGCGAAGTGGGCGCAAAATGCGATCGAGGGTGATGGGCTCGCGGGGCTGGCCGAGGTGCGGCATTGCGACTACCGCGACGTGCGCGAGACGGCATTCGACGCTGTGTCTTCGATCGGGCTCACCGAGCACATCGGCGTCAAGAATTACCCCGCCTACTTCGGCTTCCTCAAGTCGAAATTGCGCACCGGCGGTCTGCTGCTCAATCACTGCATCACCCGCCACGACAACAAGTCGACTTCCTTTGCCGGCGGATTCACCGACCGTTACGTCTTCCCCGACGGCGAGCTGACCGGCTCGGGCCGCATCGTCACCGAGATCCAGGAAGTCGGCATGGAGGTTTTGCATGCGGAGAACCTCCGTCATCACTATGCGATGACACTGCGCGATTGGTGCCGCAACCTCGTTGAGCACTGGGACGAGGCGGTCAGCGAGGTCGGTCTGCCGATCGCCAAGGTGTGGGGTTTGTACATGGCGGCATCACGAGTGGCCTTCGAACGCAACAACCTTCAGCTGCATCACGTATTGGCCGCCAAGGTCGACGCGTGGGGTGACGACAGCCTGCCGCTGCGGCCTTGGTGGACCGCCTAACCGCCGTCTATCCGGCGCGCACCCAGCTCGGTCTGGAGCAGCTCAAGTGCGACCTCTTCCGGGTCGCGGCGCGGCGCCTGCGGGTCACCGCGGCCCGCTTCGGCCAGCATGTGTTCCTCGTCGTCCTCGTCCTGCTGACCCGGCTCCACGACAGCAGGGACGTCCGCCGGCGCTGGTGCCGCTTCGGGGATGGGTGGGCTCACTGCCCCGCTCGCGGGTGGTGGCTCTGGCGCGGGCGTCGTCGCGCCGGTCTCACAACGCACCCGCCAGTTCACCCCCAGCGCGTCTTTGAGTGCTTCGGCGATGACGTCGGCGTTGCGCTGTTCGGACAGCCGCTTGGCCAGTGGCGCCGAGCTATGGGTCAGCACCAACGTGTTGCCCTCGATCGCCAGGACGGTGGCGCCCGCCAGCATCACCTCGGTAGTGCGACTGCGCTGGCGCACCTTGTCGCGCACTGTCGGCCACATCGTTCGCACCGCGGCCGCGTTGAGTTCACCCGGTACGGCAGCCGGTTCGGCGGACGGCACTGGCGTCGGTTCGGCGGCCGGCACCGGCGTCGGTTCGGCGGCCGGCACCGGCGTCGGTTCGGGTGCGGGCTTCGGCTCGGCAGGCGCCGGCCGCCGCGGCGACCGGCTGGGCTGAGCGGCCGGCAGGGGTGTCGGCTCGGCGGGCGCGGGCGCAGGCGCAGGCGCAGGCGCGGGAATCGACATGTCCAGCCGGGTCTCGATGCGCTCGACGCGTTGCAGCAGCGCCGACTCGGCGTCGCTGGCCGAGGGTAGCAACAGTCGAGCGCAAACCACTTCGAGTAGCAGGCGCGGAGCGGTCGCCCCGCGCATCTCCCCCAGTCCGGCCTGCACCACCTCGGCGTAGCGCGTCAGGGTCGCCGGTCCGATTCGCGCCGCCTGCTCCCGCATCCGGTCCAGCACGTCCTCGGGGGCGTCTACGACGCCGCGCGACGCCGCATCGGGAACCGCTTGCAGCACAATGAGATCGCGGAACCGCTCCAGCAGGTCGGTGGCGAAGCGCCGGGGGTCATGACCGGCGTCGATCACGGATTCGACCGCGCCGAACACCGCCGCGGCGTCTCCTGCGCCGAGAGCATCGACCGCCTCGTCGATCAAGGCGACGTCGGTGGCGCCCAGCAACCCCAGCGCCCGCTGGTAGGTGACGTGATTGTCGTCGGCTCCGGCCACCAACTGGTCCAGCACCGAGAGGGCGTCACGCGGCGAACCACCGCCGGCACGGATCACCAGCGGATACACCGCATCGTCGACGACGACGCCCTCCTGCTCGCAGATCCGCGCGATCAACGCCCGCATGGTGCGCGGCGGCAGCAGCCGGAACGGATAGTGATGGGTGCGCGACCGGATCGTCGGCAACACCTTCTCCGGTTCGGTGGTGGCGAAGATGAAGATGAGGTGCTCGGGTGGCTCCTCCACGATCTTGAGCAGCGCGTTGAACCCCGCGGTGGTCACCATGTGCGCCTCGTCGATGATGAACACCCGGTAGCGCGACTGCGCGGGCGCGTAGAACGCGTGGTCGCGCAGTTCGCGGGTGTCGTCGACCCCGCCATGGCTGGCGGCGTCGAGTTCCATCACGTCGATGCTGCCGGGCGCGTTGGGCGCCAGCGCCGTGCAGGAATCACACACCCCGCACGGTGTTGCCGTCGGTCCCTGGGCACAGTTCAATGACCGGGCGAGAATGCGTGCGGACGACGTCTTTCCGCAGCCGCGCGGCCCGGAGAACAGGTACGCATGGTTGATCCGCCCCGCGTTCAGCGCGATCGACAGCGGTTCGGTGACGTGCTCCTGCCCCACCACTTCGGCGAAGGTTGCCGGTCGATACTTGCGGTAGAGGGCCACGGTCAGCCAGGCTACCCACGCGGTGTGACGATGGCAGGGCGGGTCAGCGCACGCTCTACGCCGCGGACGCCAGCAGCGACTCGGAAGCCGCCAGCAGGGCGCAGGTCGCCAGCCCGTCGATCGCGTTGCGCAGGTCGCGCTCCGACGGGAAGGTGGGCGCGATCCGGATGTTCTTGTCGTCCGGATCCTTCCGGTACGGGAACGACGCGCCCGCCTCGGTGACCGCGATACCGGCGTCCTTGGCCAGCGCGACGGTTCGCCGGGCGGTGCCGGGCAACACGTCGAGGCTGATGAAGTAGCCGCCCTTCGGCTGGGTCCAGGACGCGATCTTGGAATCGGTGAGCCGCTGATCCAAGATCTCAAGTGCCAACTCGAATTTCGGGGCCAAGATCTGCTGGTGGCGCAGCATGTGCAGGCGCACCCCGTCGGCGTCGCCGAAGAAGCGCAGATGCCGCAGCTGGTTGACCTTGTCCGGGCCGATCGACTTCTTCCCCGCGTACTGCAGATACCAGGCGATGTTGCCCAGTGAGCCGCCCAGGAAGCTGACACCGCCGCCGGCGAAGGTGATCTTCGAGGTGGACGCGAAGACGTAAGGCCTGTTGGGGTTGCCGGCCTTCGCGGCCAGCCCCAGGACGTCGACCTGGCGGACGAAGTCGTGCGTCAGCGTGTGCACTGCGTACGCGTTGTCCCAGAACAAGCGGAAGTCGGATGCCGCGGTTGGCATCTGGACCAACCGGCGAACGGTCTCCCAGGAGTAGGTCACGCCGGTGGGGTTGCCGAACACCGGAACCGTCCACATCCCCTTGATTGCGGGGTCGACGGCGACCAGCTCCTCGATCAGATCGACGTCCGGGCCGTCATGAAGCATCGGAACCGGGATCATCTCGATGCCCAGCGTCTCGGTGATGGCGAAGTGCCGGTCGTAGCCCGGGACGGGGCAGAGGAACTTGACGCCCGGCTCATCCTTCCAGGGACGCGTCGAATCCATGCCGCCGTACAACATCGAAAAGACGACGAGATCGTGCATCAGCTCCAGGCTGGAGTTGTTACCCGCGATCAGGTTCTGCACCGGGATGCCCAGCAGCTCGGCGAAGATGGCCCGCAATCCGGGCAGGCCGTGCAGCCCGCCGTAGTTGCGGGTGTCGGTGCCCTCCTCGTCGCGGTAATCGTCTCCGGGCAGGCTCAGCAGCTGGTTGGACAGGTCGAGCTGTTCCGTGCACGGTTTGCCGCGAGTCAGGTCCAAGGCCAGCTTCATGGCCTGCAGCTGCACATAATCCTGCTGGTGGCGTGCGTGTAGAGCGGCCAACTCGTCAGGGGTGAGGGAATCGAGCGACACCATGTTTCTAGCTAGGCCCCTTTCGCGCATTTCGTGGCGATCGCAAGCGCGGCGGAGCCGGGTGCAGCGGGTCGCCACCATCAAATTAAGGGGACCCCGCGCACCCGACAGAGCCCATTGACCCTTGCTGCCTTCCGGCCCTGGGGGAGTTCACAGGATAGACGCCGCGCGGGGTCCACGGCGAGTCTAGTACGTGGGCTCGACCGATCGTCGGCGACCACGGGACAGCCGGGCCGGGTCAGCGGCTACCATGGCCACGGAGGATTCGCCTAGTGGCCTATGGCGCTCGCCTGGAACGCGGGTTGGGTTAACAGCCCTCGCGGGTTCAAATCCCGCATCCTCCGCAGAGTCCGCCGCGCGGGCATACACGATGGTTGGGAATCGAGCTGGTCGCCTTTAGGCTGGCGTGAGCTCAACCAGCATGAGGAGGGGTATGGGGCGCAAGATCGCCGTGCCGTGGCACTTGGTGTTCTTCCTAGCTGCCGGCGCCCTCTACTTCTATTTCGTATTGCCGCGCCGGCCTGAGCTGATGGGCGACACCTCGCACGCCCTGGGTACGGCGCTACGGACCGTGACGGGTGCACTGATCGGCCTGGCCGCGCTACCGGTGGTATTCACGCTGCTGCGTACCCGCAAGCCCGAGCTGGGCACCCCGCAGCTGGCGCTGTCCCTGAGGACCTGGTCGATCGTGGCCCACGTGCTGGCCGGGGTGCTGATCATCGGCGCCGCGATCAGCGAGATCTGGCTCAGCCTGGATGCCGCGGGCCAGTACCTGTTCGCGGTTTACGGGGGCGCCGCCGCGATCGCGCTCCTCGGGTTTTTCGCCTTTTACCTGTCGTTTGTCGCCGAGCTGCCGCCGCCACCGCCGAAACCGATTAAGGCGGAGAAGCCCAAACAGCGCCGCATTGGCCGCCGCAAGAAGTCCGACGAGGCTGACCTGGAGTCGCAAGAAGAGACCCAAGAAGCCACCGAAGAGCCGGAAGACACCGAGGAAACCGCCGACGAGACCGAGACGCTGGAGCCGGCGTCGGAGACCCCAGAAACGGTCGAAGCGGCGGTAGCTGCCCCCGAAAGCCCCGGCGCCGACGACAGCGAAGAAGACACCGAGGAGCCCCAGGGCGGATTGCGTAACCGCCGCCCGACTGGGAAGGCGTCGCATCGGCTTCGGCGCAGGAGCACGCGCGGCACCGTCACCTTGGATGAACCACGAACGGACTGACTCCGGTCAGCCGCGGCGCCGCAGGCTTTCCATGGAGTCGGCGAGGCGCTGCCGCGTGTGGTCGGCGCTCCACAACCGGCTGACTTCGCGGTCGATCTCGCCGCCGCCGCGGATCCGCGCCACGGTGGGTGCTCTCAGCTGACCTTTCGTGTGAGCGTAGGCCTCGGCGGAGATGCCGCCCAGATCGGATGCCTCCGCCACCGCCGCCTCGATGAGATCGTCGTCGACGACACGGTGTGCAAGTCCGCTGGCGACAGCGTCCTCCCCGCGATAGAGGCGACCGCCGAGCAACACCTCCTCGGCGCGGTCTCCGCACGCGTACCGCACCACCTCCAGCGCGGCGACCGGAAACGGCACGCCGACGCGAACCTCCGATGCCCCGATCTTGGCGTCGGGGCTGATCAGGCGACGGTCGCAGGCGCACGCGAGCACGCACCCGCCAGCGATGGCGGCACCGTTGACTGCGGCCACCGTCGGTCCCGGATAGCAGAACAGCGCGTCGAACGCGTCGGACAGCGCCGGGATCAGGCGGTCGGTGTCATCGGCCCCGCCCTGCAGCACGCGGTCGAGGTCGACCCCGGCGGAAAACACCTTGCCGGCGCCGGTGACGACAAGCGCGCCGGCGCCCGAGTGCTGCAGCTCGCGAACCGCATCGGTGAACTCCTGCAGCACCTCGACATCAAGAGCATTGACGCGCCCCGATGACACGGTCAACACCTGCACCGCTACCGACCCAGTTTTCAAGGCCTCGATCTCAATCACAGAGACACTCAAGCACCGGGCACAGTCGGCCGGACGCCGGGGCTCCTGTTAGCGGCTCGACGAGACGAGGACGACGGGAATGTCGGTGTTTTCGTCGGTGTAGTAGCTGGCGCATACCCGGTGATAGCCGTCGGCGATCTGCAGCGGCACACCGGTCGCATAGTCACCGCGGATCAACAGAATGGGTGACAGCTCCTGCCCCATTTTGACCTTCGCGAGATCCGCAGTCACGTGCGGATTGTCATTGGGCAGCAGGTTCAGCTGCGCTGCCCGGAGGATGTCTTTGGCCTTCTTGTGCACGACGGTCCCGGCCTGCAGCTTCTCGGTCAATTGCTTGACGATATGCGGCTCCGCAAGCATGTCCAGGTAGTCAGACGCAGCCGGAAAATCATGGGGCTCAGGCTGTTCCAGCCATTTCACCTTGGCCATCCGCGGTCTCCCTTCGTCGGGTCACGTCCGAGGCAGCCTACCGGGTGCACAAGAAAATTGGGATCGGTAGCAACGCGGCCGGTCTCTACTTGCCCCATGACGCCGCCAACCGGGCGGTGACATGAATCGAAGGAAGTCCAGTGAAACGTCTTCTCGCGACAGCGATTGGAGCCATTGGCTGTGCGTCGGCCCTGATGGCGTGCTCGAGCGGCGGCCACACGGCCAGTCCCGCGTCCAGCGTCTCCACCGGCGGCGGGGGCGCGCAGGTTTTGGTGGGCGGGAGTGCCCTGGCGGGTTTGGACCCGGCGACGGTGACCTGCGTCAAGCAGGGCGGCAAGATCGATATCGGCAGCGGATCCACCGCCGGCAAGCAGGCATTGGCCGTCGTGATGACCGACGAAGCCACCCCGAAGGTGGAGTCGCTGGCGATGGTTGTGGACGGCAACGCGCTGTCCGTCAGCAACATGGGCGCTAAGGTCGGCTCGGCCAACGTCTCCGTCGATGGCAAGACCTACACCATCACCGGTCAGGCGCAGGGCGCCGACATGAAGAACCCGATGGCCGGGATGATCACCAAGGACTTCAACATCAAGGTGACGTGCGGCTGATCGGTCCGACTCCGGGCGGCGGACGCGCCTCACTCACGCGTCCGCCGCGCGGGTTTGCACCGCAACGGACTTATGATTCAGCCGTGTCGATCCCTGGCGAATTGGAGCGCACCCGCCGCTTGATCTTTGCCGCCGACGAGGTCGCGGCCCAGGACCTGCTGCTGTCGATCACGGCGCAGATCGTGGAGGCCGACCGGGACGACTTCATGCTGGAAGTCTTTGCACGGCTTGGCGAGATCTATCTGGTTCGCGGTGCGATTGACGGCGTGCGAGAGTGCATCCGCCGTATCCGCGACTGTGTGGGCATCTATTCGGGAATCGCCGCCAGCTTGATGCCGAAGGCCGCCGTGCAAGTATCGATGACTGACGCCGAAGTGGCGCAGATGATCTGCCGATACTCGCGGCGGGCACAGTTTCTGGAAACGGGTCTGGCCGCGGCGCAGGGCGATCACGAGAGCGCCGAGACAGCCCTGAAAGCCTTATGCGATGCGGGCTCCGATGAGCGATTTCCCGCCCTCACCGACGAGCACGCGTTCTTGCTCACCTACTCGCATATCCTCTGCGCGACCGCGCTCTGCGACGACGACCTACATGTGCGGTCGGTTCCGTTGTGGGAGAACGTACTCGCGGCCACCGACCTGGCTTGCGACCGCACCGAGGCCAGCGACTTTCTCCAGGTGCTCGCAGCCACCGCGTACGGCAGATTCTGTGTCGAGACGGGGCGGTTGTCGGAGGCGCAACCCTGGCTCCAGCGCGCCGGGGCCCGGGCTCAGGCCAATGGATGGGAATTAGCCACCGCTAGAACGGAATTGGAGCGAGCGGTGGCGTCCTGGTCAGTGCGCGACTGCGAGGCGACCGAACGGCTGGTCTCGCAGGCGTATCCCGTCATCACTCGGTACGCCCGGGCTCACGACGTGTCGCGCTGCTGGCTCTATCTCGGTCTGACCCGGCTGGCGCGCGGCGCCCCGCAGGCCGCCGACGAATGCTGGGAGCAACCGTCGGCGCGCAAAGCTTCTTCACCGATGACACCCTGGATTCGGATGTGGCCGAGTTGCTGCAGCCACACGCCCCGGCCCTGAACGTGCGTGTCCGGGACGACGATGCGCGCATACGCGACCTGGCGCGGGCCGGTGCCGAGCTTGCCGACGAGGTGGGCGTCGACGGCATCGGATGGGCGGAAGTGATTGCGGCTCTTCATGATTCGAGTGTGATTCTGGAACTCCCGACCGGACGCCGTGACGATTACGCGCTGGCGGCAGGTACTGACGCGGGTCCGCGGGGCGCGGCCTCAATCGCCCGCGGCGTCGGGTCCATCAACTGGCGCGGGGTCCCTCCCCGGACATTCGATGCGGCCGAGGACACCGTCGACTGGTACGTCGACGCGACAAGCACGGCGGTGGTGGCCGTCGTGCGGGCGGCCGTCATCGGGCCGGATCCTGCGACCGGCATCACGGTGCTGCTGCGGTCCGAGGGCCCGGGGGCCTCGGGAGCCATAGTCGGCAGCGGCGCCCTGGACGCCGACGGCCACGCCACTTTGCCCCTAGTCGATGCCGAGCAGCGGCCACTCACGGAATCGGCTGCCTGGGGCCATGATTGGACGAGCACCTCGGTGATCATCGGCGCCGACGTCGACGAGTCACGCGAGACACGAGAGCGCGTCCGTCGCTGGGCGCGGGCACGGCTGGATGGCCCCGCAGAGGACGCGTTCCTGGCCGAGATCCTGGCTGGGGAATCCAGCTATTGAGCCCCGGCCCGTTCCCCCTATGCTGAGCGAGTGCCAAACAGCTATCGCGTAGTGCAGTGGAACACCGGAAACGTCGGCAAGAGCTCGTTGGAATCGATCGCCAGCCACCCCGATCTTGAGCTCGTGGGGTGTTATGCCTGGTCGCAGGAGAAGGTCGGCCGTGATGCCGGCGAGTTGGTCGGCCTGGCGCCGCTGGGGGTGGCCGTGACCAACGACGTCGACGCGCTGCTCGCCCTGAAACCAGATTGCGTGGTCTACAACCCGATGTGGATCAACGTCGACGAGTTGGTGCGCATCCTGTCCGCGGGCGTCAACGTGGTGACGACGGCGTCGTTCATCACCGGGCACAACCTCGGCGATGGCCGCGACCGGATCCTGGAAGCCTGCGAGAAGGGCGGCTCGACGATCTTCGGGTCCGGAGTCAGCCCCGGGTTCGCTGAGCTGCTGGCCATCGTGTCGGCGATGGTGTGCAACAGGATCGACAAGGTCAGCGTCAACGAGGCGGCCGACACCACGTTCTACGACTCACCCGAGACCGAAAAGCCGGTGGGATTCGGCCAGCCGATCGACCACCCGGAGCTGGAGCAGATGGCGGCGAAGGGCACGGCCATCTTCGGCGAGGCCGTCCGGCTGGTGGCCGACGCACTCGGCGTCGAGCTCGACGAGGTGCGCCCGGTGGCCGAGTTCGCCCAAACCACAACCGATCTCGAAATGGCGTCCTGGACCATACCCGCGGGATGCGTCGCGGGTGTTTTCGTCAGCTGGCAGGGCATCGTCGGCGGCAAGACCGTGATCGACCTCAACGTCCGGTGGCGCAAAGGACAGACCCTCGAACCCGACTGGCAGATCGAGCAAGACGGCTGGGTCATCCAGGTCGACGGGCAGCCGTCGGTCACGACCAAGGTCGGGTTCCTGCCGCCGCCGTATTTCCAGGCCGAGACGATCGCCGACTTCATGGTGCTCGGCCACATCATGACGGCGTTGCCGACCATCAACGCGATCCCGGCCGTCGTCGCCGCGGCGTCCGGCATCGTCACCTATGCCGATCTGCCGCTGACACTTCCGCGCGGCCACGTACCGACTAGCTGACCCAGGCACCTCTCAGGGCGATGTGTCAGCATGAAGCCATGAATGCTTTCCACATCGCCCGCGTTGCCCGCATAGTCGGCGCTGCGATCGCGATGATGTCGGCGCTGCTGATCGGCCCGGTGGGCAGCCCTCCCGCGCATGCTGACCCGTGCCCCAACGTCGAGGTGACCTTCGCCCGCGGCACCAGCCAGAATCCCGGTGTCGGCAATGTGGGCCAGGCATTCATCGATTCACTCAGATCCCAGATCGGTGGGCGGTCGTTGGGGGTTTATGCGGTCAACTACCCCGGAACCTTCCACTTCGCGGAGAGCGCGCCCATCGGCGCCAACGACGTGAACAGTCACCTACAGGACATGGTCGGGCGCTGCCCCAACACCAAACTGGTGCTCGGCGGAATGTCTCAAGGCGCGGGCGTCATCGACATGGCTTCGACAACGATGTCGCCGGAGGCGGCCAATCACGTCGCCGCGGTCGCCCTGTTCGGCAATCCAAAGAGCATGCTCGCGACGGCCGTATCGGGCGGCTTCCCCGACATCGGCCCGCTGTTGGCCGACAAAACCGTTGACATGTGCGCTCCCGACGATCCGGCATGTTCCGGCGGGTTCAACCCACAGGCGCACGGTTCGTATGTTGAATCCGGCATGGCCGCTCAAGCCGCAGCGTTGGTCGCGAGTCGACTCTAGGGAACGGCCGCGCGTCGCCGAGCGGGTTTGGGGTAGGTGGCGCCCAGCTGCGGCAACTCGAGCGGGCCCTGGTGGCGGGCGGCTTCGATGGCATTGCGCAGCGGGCGGGCCAGGCCCGCGAACGATCCCATGTCGAACAGCAACGGGGTCAAGAGCCGGTTGTGGATGAAACCGAACGAGCTGCCGGCCTCCGGGTCGGCCCAGCCGAGGGTCCCACCCAGCCCGACGTGACCGAAGCCGCGAAGTAAGCCGGGAACCGGCGATTCGTGGTAGCCGAGGTGAAAAGGCATGGGCACCACCATGTTCGCGTCCGGCCACTTTCGCCGCGACTCACCCGTCAGACCGCTCGCCAGCTCTTCCGACAGGTACTTCTTGCCGTCAATGCGGCCGTTGTTGGCCAGCACGCCGTACATCTTGGCCAACCCGCGACCGGTCACCACACCGTTGGCCCCAGGGACCTCACCGTCCAGGAACGGGGTGTCGCCTTTGACCAGCGATATGACGCCGGGGAAGTACATGGCACCAAGGGCACCCGAGAACGGCAGACCGGCCACCCTGGGCGCGATGAAGTTGAACACGGGGGCGCGCAGCCTGCCGTGCGGGATCAGGATCTGCGCCGCCTTGGTCGGCGAGCCCTCAGGGGGCCGGCCCAGGTGCACACCGTCCGTGTTGAGCGGGCGCGCGACCTCCTGGCGGACCAGCTCGCGCATGCCTTTACCGGTCACCGCACGGGCCAGACCGGACAGCAGCCACCCGTAGGTCAGCGCGTGATACGCCTGCACGCCGCGCAGGTGATCGACGGGCGCGGCGGCCAGGCGCTCCTCCATCAGCAGGTGGTCCATCAACTCCGTCTTGGTGACACCCCGCAGATGCGACAACCCGGAGCGATGCCGCAAGACATCGCGAACCGTGATGTCGGCCTTACCGTTGGCCGCGAACTCCGGCCAGTATTCGGCGACGGGTTCGTCATAGGACAGCAGACCCCGGTCGGCCAGTCGGTGAATCACGGTCGACGGCGACACCCTTGGTCGCCGAGAACACCATCGCGCCGGTGTCGGCGGTCCAGGGCTCGGTGCCGGCCCGGTCGGACCAACCCGTCCAGACGTCGACGACGGGTTGCCCATCGATGTAGACGCTCAGGGCTCCGCCGCCGAAGCGGCGCCCGGGAAACAGCTGCCCAAAGAGCTTGACGACGTTGGCGAAATGCGGGTCCGCAGCACCGGACACACCGCGCGGCAAGCCGTCGTCGGTTACCAGCAGCGTTGCCGGGGCATTCACGACACGAACGTATCACCCGCGCCGCAGTGGCCCGTTTGGCGTTCAGGTCGTCGGGTACTCACCACCAACGGCCGCAATCGGAGGAGTGATAGCGATGACCGCCAGAAACAAACTGAGCAATAAGGCCCAGTACTGGGGCGGCAGGGCCAAGGAATTCACGGGCAGGATCACCGGCAACAGGCGCACCGAGTACGAAGGCAAGCGCGATCAGGTCAAAGCCAATCTGAAAGATGCCGGCGAGAAAGTGAAGGACGCGTTCGGGTTGTCGGGTAGTCAACGCCGATATCAACCACGTACACAGCAACGAGGGAGCAGACGCATATGAGCGCCGAAGACAAGGTGAAGAACAAGATCGAGGACTTGGGCGGCAAGGCCAAAGAGACCGTCGGCAAGGCCACCGGCGATCGCGACACCAGGAACGAAGGCAAGGCGGACCAGGCCAAATCGAGCCTGAAAGATGCCGGCGAGAAAGTGAAGGACGCCTTCAAAAAGTAATCGCGTCGCGCTGACCCGCTATGAACCAGCAAGCCCGCCGAGCAACACCGGCGGGCTTGCTGGTTTTGTCGATATTGCGGCACACCCCGCGCGACCGGTTGAAAATTGAACCTTTTGGCAATCCGTACCGTGATCAGCGTCGAATAGCAGTTATCGGGCAACGTGACGCGATGTGGGCGCGATACAGGTGGAGTGGAACATGGACGTCTTCAAGTTGATCAGAGTCAGAGGGGTGCGCCGGGTCGCGGGCGTCGCCGGAGGGGCGGCGATGCTGGCCACGTCGGCCCTGCTCAGCGCGCCCGCCCCGGCGTCGTCGGCCGATCCGTGCCCGGACGTTGAGGTTGTCTTCGCCCGCGGCTCCGGGGAGCCACCGGGCCTCGGCAGTGTCGGGGGACCCTTCGTCGACGCCCTGCGCTCGCAGATCGGATCCAGGTCGCTGGGGGTGTATTCGGTCAATTACCCCGCCAGCACGGACTTTTCCAACGCCGCCTTTCCGATGACGGTCATCGACGGCATTCGTGACGCCGGCACCCACATCGAGTCCATGGCTTCCAACTGCCCCAAGACCCGCGAGGTACTCGGCGGATACTCCCAGGGCGCCGCCGTCGCCGGTTATGTCACCTCGGCCGCCGTACCGTCGGGCGTGCCCACTGCCGCGGTACCGCCCCCGATGCCGCCAGAGATCGCGAATCACGTCGCCGCGGTCACGCTCTTCGGAACGCCATCCGCTCAGTTCCTGCAGCAGTACGGCGCGCCGCAGATGACGATCGGCCCGCTATATCAGCCCAAAACCCTTGAGTTGTGCGCTGACGGCGACGCGATCTGCGAATCCGGCGGCAGCCCGGGCGTCGCGCACGTCCTCTACGCGGTGAACGGCATGACGGGCCAAGCCGCCGGCTACGCCGCGAGTCACCTGTAGCTCGCTTGTAGCTCGAGCCCCAGCGACGAGCGGGCCGATGCGCCGGGGCAGAATCGCAGCATGCGTGTTCTGGTCACGGGGGGTACGGGATTCGTAGGCGGGTGGACCGCCAAAGCCATTGCTGACGCTGGTCATTCCGCTCGGTTTCTGGTGCGAAATCCGGCACGGCTTGAGACATCTGTCGCCAAATTGGGGGTTGATACCTCGGATTTCGCCGTCGGAGACATCTCTGATCGCGTCTCGGTGCGCGACGCGTTGCAAGGCTGCGACGCCGTCGTGCACAGCGCCGCCCTGGTCGCAACCGACCCGCGGGAGACGCCCCGGATGCTGAGCACGAACTTGTCGGGCGCGCAAAACGTCCTCGGTCAGGCCGTCGAGCTCGGGCTGGATCCGATCGTTCACGTGTCGAGTTTCACGGCGCTGTTTCATCCGAATTTGGACACGTTGCGGGCGGATCTGCCGGTTGTCGGCGGGACCGATGGCTACGGACAATCCAAAGCGCAGGTCGAAATCTATGCTCGCGGCCTGCAAGACGCCGGCGCGCCGGTGAACATCACCTATCCCGGCATGGTGCTCGGCCCGCCGGTCGGCGACCAATTCGGTGAGGCCGGCGAGGGCGTCAGATCGCTTTTGAGCTTGCACGTCGTTCCCGGGCGCGGCGCGGCATGGTTGATCGTCGATGCACGGGACGTGGCCGCATTGCATGTGGCGCTGTTAGAGCCCGGGCGGGGGCCGCGCCGCTACATGGCGGGGGGTCGCCGAGTTCCGGTGGCCGAGCTCGCGCGCATGTTCGGCGAGATCGCCGACACCCCGATGCTGGCAGTGCCGGTTCCCGACACCGTGATTCGTGCCGCGGGCGCAGTACTGGATAAGGCGACGCCGTTTCTGCCCTTCGACACACCGTTCACCGCGGCGGGAATGCAGTACTACACGCAGATGCCATCGTCGGACGATTCGCCGAGCGAGCAAGAACTCGGCATCACCTACCGCGATCCACGCGAAACCGTGGCCGACACGGTCGCGGCCCTGCGCAGTCTGAGCAACTAGTCCTCCTCGGGAGGTTCTGCGGCTTGCGAGTCGACGGGTTGGATCGGGGGCGGCGAATTGTTCAGCCACCTCTTCAGCCGAAGAAGTCCATTGACAACGATGCCGATCGCCAGGAGCACCAGCGTCGTCACCACAATCGCGGTGGTCACGTAGTCCATCGTGACAGCTGAAGCAGCAAACTCCGAAACAGAGGGTGGAGGTTGTGTCATTCTGTGCGGGTGTCCGCCGCGGCTGCCCCTTCAGGGGTGGTGACGTTCTTATTCACCGACATCGAGGGCTCGACCCGTCGGTGGGAGGCCGACCAGGACGGCATGCGGGTGGCGCTGGCCGCTCATGACGAAGTGTTGCGTAGCGCGATCGACAGCCACGGGGGCTGGTTGTTCAAGCACACCGGTGACGGCGTGTGCGCCGCGTTCGCCTCGGCTCGATCCGCCGTCGACGCCGCGATGGCCGCGCAACTGGAGCTGGAATTACCGGTGCGGATGGGGCTCGCCACCGGTGAGGCCGAGTTGCGGGGCACGGACTACTTCGGGGCGGTGCTCAACCGCGCCGCCCGGGTGATGGCCGCCGGGCACGGCGGTCAGATCTTGCTGGCCGAGTCGACGGCGAGCCTGCTCAGCGGAATCGATCTGCTGGACTTGGGACGGCGACGGCTGCGGGATCTGCCGACTGCGGTCGGAGTGTTTCAGGTGCGAGCGCCCGGGCTGCGCGAAGAGTTTCCGCCACTGCGCGCCATAGACGTTGGTGCCGGCAATCTACGGCCCGCGTCGACCAGTTTCGTCGGGCGCGAAGCCGAGGTCGCCGAGGTGCAAGCCGCACTACAGACGCATCGCCTGGTGACGCTGACCGGAGTCGGCGGAGTGGGCAAGACCCGCTTGGCGACCGAAGCCGCGGCACAGCTTGCCGACGAATTCCCGGACGGTGTGTGGCTTTTCGAATTGGCGACGGTGACCGATCCGGCGGCGGTGCCCGACGCGGTGGCCACGGCGCTGGGCGTCGCCCAGCAACCGGGCATGACCATGGCCGACAGTGTGGCTGCCGCGTTGGAGGACAGGGTACGGCTGTTGGTGTTCGACAACTGCGAGCACCTGCGCGATGCGGCCGCCGATCTCGTCGAGACCTTCCTGGCGCGGTCACCGACGGTGCGGATTCTGGCCACCAGCCGCGAGGGACTTGGGCTCGCCGATGAACAGCTTTGGCCGGTGCCCTCTTTGGACTTCGGCACAGGGACAGACTCCACCGCGGTCACGTTATTCGCGGAACGCGCACGCAGCGTGGCACCGCGCTTCTCGCTCGCCGATGCGAGCGACGCCGACGCGGTGGTGGAGATCTGCCGTCGTCTCGACGGAATCCCCTTGGCGATCGAGCTGGCCGCCTCGCGGATGGCGTCGATGAGCCCGATCGAGGTGCGCGATCGTCTAGGCCAACGCTTCCGGCTGCTGGTCGGCTCGCGGCGCGGGCTGGAACGCCACCAAACGCTGCGTCAAGCGGTGGCATGGTCCTACGACCAGCTCGGTGACGACGAAAAAGCGCTGCTGGAACGGTGTTCGGTGTTCGCCGGCGGATTCGACCTGCAAAGCGCTTGTGCGATAGCGGGATTCGATCGGGATGATGAGTACACCGTGCTGGATCTGCTCGACGCACTGGTGCGCAAGTCGCTGCTGGCCGCCACCCGATCGGCGGGGCGAACCAGGTTCTCGATGCTGGAGACGATCCGTCAATTCGCCGAGGAACAATTGGTCGCCCGAGGTGATGCAACCGAAGTTCGCACCGCGCATGCCCGCTACTTTGCCGAGCGCGAAACCGACATCCTGGCGTTGTGGGACAGCCCCCGCCAGCGCGAGACCTACGAATGGTTCACCGCAGAACTCGCCAATCTCCGCACCGCGTTTCGGTGGGCTGCCGACCACGACGATCTCGATATAGCCGGCGCGATCGCCACCTACGCGGGGCTCTTTGGCTACCTGCTCGAGAACAATGAGCCGGTTGCCTGGGCTGAAGAGCTCATCGAGCCCGCTCGGGCTGTTGACCATCCTCGGCTGGCGAGGCTTTACATTGTGGCGTCACTGTGCTGGACGCAGGGACGAATCGACAAGGCAATTGAATATGTCGAGGCGAGCAAAAACATAAAGCACAGTGACGAGCCGGTGTTTGGACTCGATGGCTTGCCGGGTGGTGTGTATGTGTTGACGGGTCAGCATGAGCAGTGCTTCGAGTGGTACCGAGCGTATTTCGCAGCCAGTCGCGACAACCGCACACTGGCCCGGTCGTGCCTGATCTTCATACTTGTGATGACAGGCTCCCACGATGAGGCGATGGCCACCGCGGATGGTCTAGTCGGCGCAGCCGAGGCCAGCCAAAACCCTTGGGAGCTGTCGTACGCATTGCTGGCCTATGGCTTCGCCTTCTTAGACGCTAATCCTGTTGGCGCACTGGACGCCCTGCGCCGCGGCTGGGTGATCGCGCAAGACAATGGTATCCGCTGCAATGAGTCATACCTGGCGACAAATCTAGCTCGACTTGAGGCCCTACACGGCAACCAGGTGGCCGCGTTGGATTACGTGGCACTGACCATCGACATTTACCGCGACTCGGGTAACACACCCGGGATGACCAGCCCACTGGCGATCCTCGCCTCGTTTCTGCACCGCCTGGGACGCCACGAATCGGCGGCCACCATCGCCGGTTTCGCGCACAGCCCACTCACCGAGGGCATCCTTCCCGAACTGGGTGCCGCCATTTCTGGCCTGCGCGAAGTCCTCGGCGACCAGGCCTATGAATCGCTTGCGCGCAAAGGTCAAGCGATGACCCACGCCGCGATGGCGACCTACGCATGCGATCAAATCGAACGAGCCCGAGCTGAACTCTAGCCAGTTGCCTTCGCGCTCCGGACGAAGCCGAATACGGCCGCGCCGACGAACGGCACGGGGGCCAGCGTCGCGATCAGCGCGCTCTTGGTGCCGACCAAGGGCCTGCTGCGCAACCCGAGAGCGAGGTCGGCGGTGTCGCTGACCAAACCGAAGGTCGCCCAACGCCGGAATTGGCCTCCGCCTCCGCGCAATAGGGACGCGCAGGCGCCCATCCCGAGTACCACGTCGCGGATCCCGATCGTTTGCATCAGCAGCGTCTCGGTACCGGATTCGGGCTTGAAGAACCGGCCCGGCGCCAACAGCATGGCGGCTCCCACCCCGACCCTGGCGGCCGCCACTAAGGCCAGGATTGGTGACGATGTCCGGGTCTCCTGCTGCGCCACGGGCATCATGCTACGCGGGCACTTTCGCAGCGATCTGGTTCGCGATGTCGACGGCAGAGTTCTTCGGATCGACGCTGCAGGTGTTGGCGTCGACGACGACGTTGTTTTTCACGGCCAGCGCCCGCCCGCAAGCTTTCCAGCCCGTGGACGGAGGGTCCTGCAGAGTCGAGACCGTGCTCAGGACGCCGTTGGTGTTGGATATCGCCGCCACGGTCCACCGCGTCTTGGACTGGACGTGGGTGTATTCGTGGCACGCCGGCCACTGCTGGGCCGAGGCGGTGAAGAAGTCGCTGGCTTGTCTGGCGGTGGGGAATAGGACCACTGCCTGCTCGACGAAACGAGTCAAGTTGTCGCCCTCCTGCAGGCCGAGTGTCTGATCACGCTCGGCCATGAAACCGCTGTTGGCATAGGCCTGGGCCTGTGCCGAGCCGTCGATGGCTAAGCACTCCTTGGGCGTCATCGTGGCGCTGTCGTCAGACATCCCGCTGCGGCTGTTCGTGACCTTCATGTCGGTTGTGCCCATGGCGGCGTTGATTTCCTCGGAGCTCAGCAGGAATCCCTTCAGCGCAGACTCGACAACTGGGGGCGGAGCTTTCGTGGTGGCGGTCGACTTGCTGGTCGACGCTTTCGGGCCTTGACTGGGCTGGCTATGACAGCCGGCGGTGGAGATGCACATAGCGACGGCTACTGCGGCTACCGCGGCGTTTGAGTGGCGCACGATTTCATCCCCGTTCCGGCGTAACCCACAACCGATCAGCAAAGCCCGCCAGCACTGCGGCTCACCCGGTCGGAACCTGGACCCATACCAAAAATTATCCGGAATACCGCGGGAAAGCGCGAGAACAAGCTCAACTCATGTGTTACAAGCCGGTCGGTTTAGGGAACCCGTTCCAGACGGCGTCGAGCCCGGGCGCCTCTACGACAGGGAGCTTACGACAGGAGCTGCAATGATCGGATCAATAGTTCTCGCCATCGTCGTTGGCGCCATCATCGGTTTGGTGGCACGTCTCGTCATGCCGGGCAAACAAAACATCGGCATGATCATGACAATTGTGCTCGGCGCCCTGGGCGGCCTGATCGGCTCGTGGCTGGCTAGCAAGTTCGGCTACCACAATGCCAATGGTGGAATCGCCTGGATTCCATTCTTCGTCGGAGTCGGTGTTGCCGTCGTCCTCATCGCGATCTGGGAAACCGTGAGCGGTCGACGCACCGGTACCAGGTTGCCTCGGTAGTTCTTGCCAGACGCTTCGTGCCCGCTCGACCGAGCGGGGCCGGAGCGTCGGGCTAGGCGGCGGGTTTGATCTCAAGTCCGACGTGCACCTTGTCGATGCCGCCGCGCACGATCGAGTGCACGTAGAACCAAGGGGCGTGGTACCAGTACCGCTTGAGCACGGCGTTGTAGACCCGCCGTGTTCTCCGACTTCGGTAGCACCCGCGCGAGGCCTCGACCTCATCGTTCTTGGGCTTGCCTAACGATCCATCCTGGCGATCGTCACAATCTATAGATGGGATCAGCAAAACAATTCCCAAGTCACACAACTTCCCAACCGTGGCGTTAGTTCGGTGGCTTGGAATCGTAGCAGCGGCAGCCTTGGGAGCGGACTTTACCGCCGTCGGTCGGCCGTTGCGCGGGTCAGTGCTCCAGGCCGCGCTGACGGCCGACGAGTCGCACCCGGATCGCGCCGTCCCGATCCGCCTCTTCCAGCTCTAACTCGATGCGGGCCAACTCCTGCCGTAGCAGAGGTAACCAGTGTCGGCTCAGGGCGCGCACCCGCAGCCGGGTGGTGTGAACCTCTTGCTCGACGGTTCGGAAAGACGATTGCGCCGCAGCGCATTCGGCGGCGGCGACAACAGCCGCTCGATATGCCCGCGCCGCCTGAACAGACGCCGAGGTCGGGTAGATGACGGCCGGATCGCTTTCGGACTGCAATACGCAGACGGCGGCGTCGGGGTAGCGCACCCCGGCGGTGACGGCCCACTGCACGGTGACCGATGCCGGCGCGGTGGTGACGGCCAGGTCGATCGCGTTTTGGCCGCCCAGCAGCAACGCGCGCAGCCCCCACATGTCGGCCTCGCGGCAGGCCTGCTGCCAGTCGTGGCGGCTTTGTTCGGCCTTGCGCTGCAGCTCTTCTTGCAGCGCGGTCAGCAAGTGCAGCTTCTGCTCGAGCAGCGTCACCCCCCGCTCGGCGAGGTCGAGCCGGTTCAGCACCCATAGTCGGCCCATCCGCCCCGGGGGACGCGACAACGGCGCCATCACGCCCCCTGCACACTGTCGGGCCGGTGTGCCTCAAGCAGACCGGAGGGCAGCATCGACAGTTCACTGAGCGGCAACCGCGCGAGTACTTCCCATGCCCGGTCGAGGGTTTCGTCGAAAGGTCGTGCGGCGTCGGGACGTTGATTGACCAACTTCGCGGCGAAATCGTCCTCGAACAGCAGATAGCTGCGGTCGGTGGCGGTGAGGGCGTCGGGCCCGATCAGCTCGGCCAACGCGCTTACCTGCCGTGCGTGGGCCAACGAGGCGAGCAGCTGCGCCGCCACCGGCAGGTGATCGTCGCGGGTGCGGCCAGCCCCAGCGCCGCGGCGCATCAGCCGCGACAGCGACGACAAGGCGTCCACCGGCGGATAGACGTTGTGCAGATGCATCTGCGCGGAAAAGATGATCTGCCCTTCGGTGATGTAGCCGGTCAGGTCTGGCACCGGGTGGGTGATGTCGCCGCCGGGCATCGTCAACACGGGCAACACGGTCACCGAGCCGGGCCGTCCGACGATTTTGCCGCACCGCTCGTAGAGCGAGGCCAGGTCGCTGTAGAGATAGCCCGGATACGCGCGCCGCGCCGGCATTTCACCGCGGGCTGCCGAGATTTCCCGCAGCGCCTCGGCGTAGCTGGTCATGTCCGTCATGACCACCAATACGTGCCGCGCCGTGTCGAACGCCAGATGCTCGGCGATGGTCAGCGCGATGCGCGGGGTGAGGATCCGTTCGATGACCGGGTCGTCGGCGGCATTCAGCAGCAACACCAATTCCCCTGCGGCGGCTCGTGATTCGAGCACATTGCGGGCATAGGCCACGTCGGCGTGCGGAAGTCCGATGCCGGCGAACACCACGCTGAACGGCTCGCCGCCGGCACTGGCCTGCGCGGCGATCTGACACGCCAGGCGCAGGTGCGGCAACCCGGGCAACGAGAAGACCGGCAGTTTCTGACCCCGGACCAGGGTGGTCAGCGCATCGATCACCGACACGCCGGTCAGCACCGGCTCCGAGGGAGCCTCGCGTTGCATCGGGTTGAGCGGGTCGCCGTTGACCGGCACCCGTCGTGCTCCGGTCACCGGCGGGCCGCCGTCGATCGGTTCGCCGCGGCCGTTGCAGGCGCGGCCCAGCCAGGCGGTTCCCACCGGGATGCGCAGCGGTTCGCCACTGAACCGGTATGCGGCCCCTGCCGCGTCCATTCCCGACGTGCCTTCCATCACCTGCACGAGCGCCACGTCGCGGTTTACATCGAGCACCAGCCCGTGCCGCACCGAGCCGTCGGCCAGCGTAATGACGACGTACTCGTCCCACCCCACACCGGCGACACCACCGACCACGGCCAATGGACCGCGCAACTCACGCACGCCGCGGTATTCCACCCATCGCGGCCACGGGCTGCTCATCGCGGCAACTCACGCAGCGTCTCGACGATCTGGTTGCGGCGTTGGACCGCTAGCGCCGTGTCATCGGGTCCGCTGTCGTCGCGGGCGCGGATCAGCTTGCCGAAGTCGGTCTCCTCGATCAGCTGCGCCGCCACACCGCCGGCAACCAGTTCACGGCAGGTGTCGATTACCGCCAACGCCGCGTCGACGAGCGCCGCGGTCTTCTCCGGTCCGCAGTGCGCGTCGTTGGGGTTCTGGGCATTCTGCTGCAGCACGGTTTCCCGCAGCAGCCGGCCGGCCACCAGCACCATTCGCTCGCTGTCGGGCAGCGCTGTGACGCCGACCAGCTCGGTGAGCGCGGTCAGGCGATCGGACTCGGTCAGCAAATCCAGCACCCGAGCGCGACGGGCAGACCAGCCAGTGTCATCGCCGGCAACAATGTGGGCCGTGCCGAGCGTTTCGGCGTCACGGGTAAACGATGCCGACCACGACACCGCAGGGTAATGACGCGAGTAGGCCAAGTCCCGGTCCAGAGACCACCGACAGCGCACGAACCGCTCAGTGTGCACGGTGACCGGCTCGGACAGGTCCCCACCCGGCGGCGACACCGCTCCCAACACCGTCACCGATCCGGCATCCCCACCGAGGGTGTCGACGTATCCCGCACGTTCATAGAACGCCGCGAGTTCGGAGGACAGGTTGGCCGGATAGCCCTCCTCGGCAGGCAGCTCCCCCAGCCGAGATCCGAACTCGCGCAATGCTTCTGCCCACCGAGAGGTGGAGTCGGCGATCACCACGACGTGATAGCCCATGTCGCGGTAGTACTCCGCGACCGTGACACCGGTGTAGATGCACGCCTCGCGGGCCATCATCGGCATGTTTGAGGTGTTGGCGATGATCACAGTGCGGTCCACCAGCCGCCCGCCGGTGCGCGGATCGCTCAACTCACGCATGTCGGCAACGATCTCGGCCATCTCGTTGCCGCGCTCACCGCAGCCGACATACACGATGACATCGGCGTCGCACCACTTCGCGATCTGTTGCAGCAGCACCGTTTTGCCGGTGCCGAATCCGCCCGGCACAGCGGCGGTGCTACCCCGGGCGATCGGGAACAGCAAGTCGACCACGCGCTGACCGGTGGTCAGCGCGACGACGTCGTCGCGTCGACGGCGATACGGTCGCGCCTGCCGCACCGGCCACCGGGCCGCGATGGCCACCGGCTGTCCGCCAACTCTGGCGATCGCCTCATCGGCGGGGTAATCACCAGCGGCGGCGATCCAATCCAGCCTGCCCGACATCCCGGCGGGAACCTGCACACGGTGCGGCACCGATCCGGCGCCGGGCACCACGCCAAGCACGGTACCGGCCGGGAGTTCGGCGCCGATTGTCGCTGTCGGCTCGAAATGCCATGTCGAGTGGTCGATTTCACTGTCATGGCCAGGTGCCAACCAGGTCGGCGCGGTGTGCAGCGGGCGCAGCAACCCATCGAACACCCCGCCCAGCAGCCCGGGTCCCAGCGACGCCGACAATGGGCGGCCCAGCGCCACGACGTCGGCGCCGGGACCCAGACCGCCCGTGTACTCGTAGGCCTGCACGGTCACCTGCTCACCGCGGATCGCGACCACCTCCGCGGGGATTCGCTCGGTTCCCAGCGTCACCAGCTCATGCATCGCCAGCGGGGCCGCGACGTCGATTTCCACCAGCGGCCCCGACACTCGCACCACCCGGGCCGCATCGCCTATGACCACGGCTCGTCCAGCTGGGCAGTGGTGTCGTCGAGCACCCGCGCGGCTATGCCGGCCAGGCCCAGGTCGATGGACCGCTGACCGGCCTCGCCCACCACTCCGCCGGTGGGGTGTTCGCGCAGCTGCGCGTCGGCGCCCAGTGTCGCCTGCGCGGCGGCCCGCAGGGCGGCAGCCCAACGCGGGTAAGCGGGGTCGTCACGCAGCCGCAGCACGGCCTCGGTGCTGCGCCGACACCACCGCTGGTAAACGTCGCACCGGGCCGCGAGCACCGAACCGCGCAGCTCCCGCTGCAGCGCCGCGCGTCGCTGGGCACTCACCGCTTCCGCCGCGTCCCGCCCTGCGGCGCGGGCCGTTTCGGCCAGCTGTACGGCCTGGTCGCGGGCCGCAGCGAGAACGCGTTGGGCTTCCTGCTGTGCTTCGGCGATTTCGCACTCGGCGTCAGCCCGAGCGCACTCCAACAGGTGCCGTCGCACCGGCTGCAGCGCCGTCATCGCCTTCTCGGCGTTCAGCGCGCTCATGCCGGCATCACCGCGGTCAGCGGGTCGGCCTTGTTCAGCCGGCCGCCCAACGCGTCAGCGGCCGCCGCGGTCAGGATGACCAGCGTTGTGCCGGACGGCAGAGTTTCCCATGCCCGACGCACCTCGTCCGGGCCCTGGGCAGGCATTGTGGTCGCGCCCGCCATCGCATAGCCGGCCACCAACGCCGACTCACCGATCACGACAATGGCCCCCATTCAAGCCCCCACGTCAGGCCCGCTGGATCAAGATGACCGCCACGACCAGCCCGTAGATCGCGATGCCCTCGGCCAACCCGACGATCACCATCGCCCGGCCGAACAACTCTGGCCGCTCGCTGAGCGCGGCCAGCGCCGCCGCGCCGGTATATGCCACGGCGATCGCCGCGCCGATCGACGATCCCGCGACCGCGATCGCCGCGCCCAGTAGCGCCGCCCAGTTGCTGCTCGCGCTACCAGGTCCGGCCGCCGCGGCCGTTTCCGCTACCGCCGGCCCAGCGGTCAACGCCTGCACCAGCACCACCAGCGCCGCCGCCACCACCACCGCATTGACCGCCCAGAACAGCCGCACCGCCAGCCGGCCCCGGCGACGCAAGAGCATCAAGCTGACCGCGAATCCGGTGATCAGCGCCGGTAAAGCGATAACCCAGGTCAACATGCCGCCTCCATTTCGACCACCGGGACCGTCCAGGGCCGGAACGGCCGACCCTCACCGATGAACACCCGCGAAAACAATTCATAGAATTCCAGCCGCAGCGCCTGCACGCCTGCCACCAACGCCTCCAGCGCGAACGCCACCGCGTTGCCCACAACGAACAGCACCACCGCCCCCACCGCGCCGATCCAGCCGTGCGCCCACAGTGCCGTCGTCCCGCGCCACACCACCCAGCCCAGCGCGGCGTGAGTCATGCCGAACGCTGCCAGACGGGCAAACGACACCAGGTTGCGACCCGAGACGCACCACCAAATCCAGCCCGCCGATCGCGGCCTGCAGCACTCCGCCGGCGCCGCCACCGGACTCGGCGTACAGACCGATCAGCGCCAGCACCAGACCGGCAGCGCAGAGCAGCAGCCCAGCCGCCACCAGCACCCGCGGGCCGATCATGTAGCCGGCCAGCACCGCGCCGGCGCCGGCGAATACGGTCGCCCCCGCAATCCCCGACGGCGCGTAGACGGCCAGCCGAAACCCGCCCTCACGCCAGCGGTTGGTTGCCCCCACGGTGTAGGCGACCCCGAGCAACACCGCCCCGACGGCCAACGCGACCAGCAGCAGCCGCAGCGGATCATCCAGCGGGGCCAGCCACACCACCGGCACCAGCCCGGTCGGGCCGAAGCATTCCCCGTACAGGACGCCGAAGACGCATGCCGCAATCCCGGCGGCACCGACGAAACTCCACATCGGCCGCAGCGACGGGAACCGGCGGATCCAGCCCAGCCTGATCATGACCGCGGCGACGACCAGCAGCAGTCCGTGGCCGACGTCACCGAACATCATCCCGAACATAACCACGTAGGCCAGCCCGGCCCACACGGTCGGGTCGATGTCGTGGTACGGGACGGTGCCATAGGTGCGCACCAGCGCCGAGAAGCTGCCGGAAAGCCCCGGTCTGGTACCGAGCAGCGTCGGCGGATCCACCCCGGGCGGGGTGGGCAGCGGCACTGCGGCCGCCCCGGTCGCGTCCAGGCGCGCACCCAGCATGGGTAGCTTGTCGGCCGGGCACCAGCCCGGAACCGCTGCCACGTCACCGCGCCGCACCGCGCCTGCGGCGTACTGCTGTAGCTGTGCCTCACCGGCTAGCAGATCCGCACGCTCGGCCCGCTCCAGGTTGGCGACGTCCGGCGCGCCGGCCGACAACATCACCGCCGCGCCGCCGTGCGCCGACTCGGGGTGTGCGCCCATCCGCTGCAGCGCCCGTGCTGCCTGACCCGGTGACCCGTTGTTGTCGGCGGGTTCGTCGAGTTCGACGCTGCCGGATCCGGCCACCGCCACCAGCGCATCGCGCAGCGAATCCACCTGCGTGACCACCGCGATGCGTTGCATGCGAGCCGGGGTAAAACGCCGCGCGAAGGCACGCAGCCGTTCAGGCCGTTCAAGCGACGACATCGTAGACGTCCATCGGGCCGCCGCCACGCGACGCCATTGCCAATGCAGCGCGGCACCGCCAGGCGTCGGCGGCCAACACCGCGACCGCCCCGATCGTTCGCGCCCTAGTGAACTCGCTGCCGCCAAGCATGGTCAATCCGTCGGCTTCCACCCGCGCCCACCAGCGAGCCTCCGCCTTCCACAAGCCGTCGGCCCCGGTTATGCCGTCGAACAACCAGCGAAGCCGCGTGGCAAACGCATCGGTGAACGAGGGCAGGTCACTGGCCGCTGTTGCCGCGCCCAACACCAGCCGGGCGCGCACCAGCACCGGCTCAGGCAACTCACGCTGTTCCACCAGCCGCCGGCGCGCCACAGTCAAAGCCAACCACGCGTCCGCCCAATCCCGCGCCTCGGGAACCGCGTTGGCCACCCGCACCGCCCAGCCGATCTGCACCGCCAACGCGATGTCCGACGGCGAATCCGATCCCGGGTCGCCCCACATCGTCTGGGCCAGGATGTCCCCCAGCTGCGCCAACGAGGAGGTCTCGCTCAGCCGCGGCCACGTGGTAGTCAGTGCGCCCAGCGTGTAGGGCGGGCGGGCCGGCGCGCCCGCCAACCACCGGGCGTGGGCGGCGATGTTGTTGGCTTCGAAGCCAGCGGCCAGCGCGCGGATGGCCCGCGCGCCCTGCGCCGGTTGCCATCCGGCCAGCACCCGCAGATGCCATAACAGCGCGGCGCACACCGCATGATCGGTGTCCAGAGCGGGCTGTCCCACGGTGATGTCGCGGCCGTACGCGGTAGCGGCCAGTGCGTGCTGCGCGTCGGTCAGCGAATTCATCGCCGCGAGGGCCCGGGCACGCCCCACGCCCAACCGCCGGTTGAGTAGGGCTCTGGCCCGCACGTTGCCCGCCACCCACTGAGCGCTCACCGATCGCTCACTGCCGTCGTGGAGCGAACGAGGGCGTCGAGCCACCCTCGGGCCTGATCGGCCACGGTGTCGGCATCCTGCGCCAACCGCTCGTCGGCCCGCTGGCGCAGCCGGGCGATCTCGGCCTCCGTCTGGCGTCGCATGTCGTCCTCATCGGCGCCGGCTTCGCACAGCGCGTCCGCCTCCGATTGGGCTCGCACCGTCTCGGCGTCGTCACGGGCTTTGGCGACCAGTTCGGCCGCCTGCCGGTGGGCGTTAAGGCGGATCTCCTGCGCCCGGTCGGTGGCGGCATGGCGGGTCCGCGCTGCCTCCTCTTGCGAATCGTCCAGAAGTGCCAGCACTTCGGTGAGCTCGGCCGCCGCGTCGGCGCTGCGGTCCGCCGGGATGCCGGGACGGCCGGCGGCACCCGGTGTGCCCGCCGGACGGAAGCGGTCCAGCACATTTCGCCACTGTGGCACCGCATTACTCCTTACCGGCACTTGGGCTGAAAAGCGTTACGCGGGAGATGTTTTGGGCAGCCCCCGAGGCAAGATCGCCGGCCGTCGTGCGCCACCCACCCACAACCCAAACGTTGCAGCGTCCAGGCTAATAGAGGCTGGTCAAGAAACTGCAGAGTCCAACGGCCCTGGACTCGCGCAAAAGTCTCCTTTATAGGAGGGGCTGCGCAGAGCGGGCCGTACAGATACCGTAAATCCGACAGTTGTATCGGGCGGAGTCGTCGTACCGTCGTCCCACCACTGCTCACAATTGTCGGAGGTCGGCCATGCTGGACCTGGCATTCGTTGCGCTGCTGGTCGGCCTGGCTTCGCTTGCCGTCGGATTCGCCGCCGCATGTGATCGGTTGATGGGTCCCGACGAGCCGGTACTGGCTGAGACGGTCCGTGAGGGCGCACCGCGGACCGAGCAAGAGTCGGCATGACGTTGCACCGCTAAGTCAGGCGGGTTCCTAGGCTGCGGGTTTGATCTCGAGTCCGACGTGCACCTTGTCGACGCCGCCGCGCACGATCGAGTGCGCATAAAACCACCAGGCGTGGTACCAGTACCGCTTGAGCACGGCGTTGTAGACCCGCCGCGTCTCCGACTTCGGTAGCACCCGGGCGACCGCCTCGACCTCTTCACTTTTCGGCTTACCCAGCGCCGCGCTCTTGGCAATCGTCACCCGGGGGGTGTTGTTGATCCGCTTGGTTTTCCACGACCCGTCGTCGGTGATCACCAGGAGCGTGTCACCGTCGGGCACGCCCCAGATCGGTGTCGGCTTAGGCCGGCCGTCCTTGGTGAAAGTCGTCAACAGCAGATACTTGGACTGGATGACGTCCTTGAAGCTGGGAGCCACGTCTGGCCTCTTCCGGTAGGTGGAGATTTGAGGACAATTACCCCGACCTGGTAGTTCGCTAAACGTGGCGGTCGCCACGCGGTCACGAAACTCTGATCAGTTTGTCGGGGTCGCGGCGGAAATCGATTGGCTCACCGTGTAACTGTCGATTCCCTCGGTTCCGAGTTCGCGGCCGTAGCCGCTGTTTTTGACACCGCCGAACGGTGCCGCCGGGTCCATGATGTAGCCCTCGTTGACGCCGAACGTGCCCGATCGGACCCGAGTCGCGACGCCGTACCCGCGCTCGACGTCGGCGGTGAACACCGAGCCGGCCAGCCCGTACTCGGAGTCGTTGGCGATCCGGAGCGCCTCGTCCTCGTCGCCGTAGGAAATGACCGTCAGCACCGGGCCGAAGATCTCCTCACGTGCGATCCGCATGTCGTTGTGCGCATCGCTGAACAGCGTCGGCCGCACGTACCAGCCAGTGTCGAGACCGTCGGGCAGGTCGGCGCCGCCGGTCACCAGGCGCGCCCCATCGCTGCGGCCCGATTCGATGTAGCCGCGGACCCGCTCCTGCTGGCGGTGCGCCACCAGCGGACCGACCTGGGTATTGGGATCGGCGGGGTCGCCCACCGTCATCGACTCCATCCCGGCCGCCAACGCGTCCACGAACTCGTCCTTGCGTGCCTCCGGCACCAGGATCCGGCTCAGCGCGTTGCACACCTGGCCGCTGTTGGCCAGGCTGGCCGTCTGAATTCCAGCGGCAGTGGCCGCGGGGTCGGCGTCGTCGAGCACGATGGCCGCGGACTTGCCACCGAGTTCGAGGCTGACCTGCTTCAGTCCCGCGGCGCAGGCTAGGGCCACCTGGCGGCCGGCCGCCGTGGACCCGGTGAAGGACACCTTGTCGACACCGGGATGGCTCACCAGCTGTTCACCGACGTCGCGGCCGCCGGGAACCACATTGAAGACGCCGGGCGGAAGGTCAGCTGCCGCAACCATTTCCGCGAGCAACTGAGCGTCGAGGACGGATTCGGGCGCGGGCTTGAGCACCACCGAACACCCGGCCAGCAGCGCGGGCGCGACCTTAGTGATGGTGAGGAACTGCGGCATGTTCCACGGCACCACCGCGGCGACGACTCCCACCGGTTGCTTCACGATCCGAATGTTCTTGCCGTACAGGCCCGGACGTTCCTGCTGCCAGTCGTAGTCACCCGCGAAACCGCAGAACGCTAAGAGCATGGTGAGGGGCAAGCGGACCTGCGCCATCTTGGCAAAGCTGATGGGAGCGCCGATTTCGGCCGAGATCAGCGCTGCCATGTCGGCTCGCCGCTCTTTATAGATGCCGGCCAGCCGGTTGAGTGCCTCGATGCGTTCGGCGGGTTGCATGCGGGGCCACGGCCCGCTGTCGAAAGCCGCCCGGGCGGCGTCGACGGCGCGGTTCACGTCAGCCGGTCCCGCGCTGGCCGCGTGGCCGATGACCTGCTCGCTGTGCGGCGAAATTACCGAGATGGCGGCATCCGACACGGGTGCCGTCCACTTCCCGTCGATGAAGAGTTGGTCTCGCTCGTACATCCCTCTCCTCAGGTATTGCGGCCGCCGTTGACGCCCAGTATTTGTCCGGTGATGTATCCGGCTTCCTCGGACACAAAAAAGGCGCATGCGGCGGCGATGTCTTCGGGCCGGCCCACCCGGCGCACCGGGGTGCGATTGATGTGGTCCTGCACCGTGCCACCGAGCAGGTGCCGCTCTTCAGCGCTGCGCAACATCGGGGTATCGATAAACCCGGGGGGCACGGCGTTGACGGTGATCCCGGACGGGCCGTATTCCAGCGCCAGCGACTTGGTGAGGCCGTTGACCGCCGACTTCGCCGCCACATAGTGCGCCATGAACGGCTGCCCCGAGTGGGTGCTCGACGACGAGATGTTGACGATGCGTCCCCAGCCCTCCTCGACCATGTCCGGCAGCACGGCCTGGATGGTGTGGAACACCCCGTTCAGGTTCACGTCGATGACCTTGGACCACTCCTCGAAGGACATGTTGGAGAACTTTTTGAAACCCTCCACCCCGGCCGCATTGACCAGCACGAGGATCGGGCCGAACTCCTCCCGGATCGCTGACATCGCGGCGTCGACCTGCGCGCGGTCGGTGACGTCGGCCACGTGACCGAACCCGTCATCGGTGGGAGTCAAATCGAGGACGGCCACCCGAAACCCGTCGCTGCGCAGACGTTCGGCGACCGCACGGCCAATCCCCGACGCACCGCCGGTCACGACAGCCGTCTTCGCGCCCAAACCGCGCACCCGCCTTCCTGAGCGATCGCCCAAACGATTGGCACATGCCTATCACCCCGCATCGATTACGGTCAAGCCTATGGACAGGCCCCCGTTCCGCTTCGCCGTGCAGGCGACCAACGCCGCCGGGCAAGGCGAGTGGCGCGATACCGTTCGCAAAGTCGAAGAACTCGGGTATTCAACGCTTTTCCTCGCCGATCACTACCTGGGCCCGGGGCCCGCGCAAAAGGCCGCGCGCACCCCTCGCCAAGACCTGGCGCCGATCGCGGCGATGGCCGCGGCGGCCGCCTACACCGAAACGCTGCGCATCGGGTGCCGGGTGTTCTGCATCGACTATCACGTGCCAGCAGTGCTGGCCAAGGAAACGGCGACACTTGACCTGCTGTCCGACGGCCGGCTGGAAATGGGTATCGGCGCGGGCTGGAGCGATGTCGAATACACCGCGATGGGACTCGAGTTCGACCGTCCGGGCCGGCGAATCGCCAAGCTGGCCGAGGTCATTTCCCTCATTAAGGCCCACTGGCTGGGCGAGGAGCTCGACTACTCGGGCGAGTTCGTCCAGGTGCACGGATATGCGGGACGCCCGCGGCCGGTGCAAAGGCCACATCCACCGATCATGATCGGTGGCGGTGGTCAGCGCGTCCTGTCGTTGGCCGGCCGGGAAGCCGACATCGTCAGCATCTCCAGCGTGCCGTTCGTGGCACGCGACGCCGAGGGTCTTGACCCGCAGGCGGTAGCGCTGCAGCGGACGGAGGTTGTCCGCGCCGCGGCCGGGGAGCGCTACCGCGGCCTCGACATCGAGAGCTCGCCCTACTTCACCGAGATCACCGACGATCCCGAGGCCATGCTGGCCGGCGTGGCGAAGTCGACGGGCATCGCTGTCGACCTGCTACGCGACCATCCCAACGTTATGGTCGGCTCGTTGGAAAGCGTTGTGGAAAAGCTCTATTCGCGCCGGGAATCCCTGGGCGTGAATTACGTGACGGTCCAGCAGTCCCAGATCGAATCCTTCGCACCCGTGGTGGCACTGCTGCGCGGGCGCTGAGCCTTGACCGCTGCGAGCAGAGATGCGATATTTGGGCGGTCGCCCAAATAGTGCAGGATGGTACAGGTAATTTCATGGCAAAGCGGACCAGATACAGCGAGTACGGCGATCGGTACGCCAATTATCGGCTCGAGCTCTCCGATGACGGCATCCTGTTCATGCAGTGCCACACCAACGGCGGCAGCCTGGTGTGGGACTGGCGGGCGCACGACCAGATGTCGGACGCGTTCGCCGACATCGCGGGCGACCGTGAGATCAAGGTGCTCATCCACACCGGCACCGGCGAGAACTACAACGCCAACTGGGGGCGCATGCCCAACGGCGACCCGGTGGAAAAGCCCGACTATCTGCTCATGCCCGGCACCCGTGGCCTACACAAGCTCGACGAAAAAGCCTGGTATGCGCGGCATCTGATCACCAATGTGCTCGATGTGGATGTACCGATGATCAGCGCCGTCAACGGCCCGTGCAACATGCACTCCGAGGTGCCATTGCTCGGCGACATCGTGCTGGCCGCAGAGGACGCCTACTTCCAGGACGCATCGCATTTCCCCCGCGGCCAGGTGCCCGGCGACGGCCAACACGTCATCTGGAGCTTCTTGGCGGGCCACACCCGCGCACGCTATTTCCTGCTGACCGGCATGAAGCTCAGCGCGCAGGAGGCCAAGGAATGGGGCGTCGTCAACGAAGTGCTGCCCAAAGACAAGCTGCTGGACAGGGCTTGGGAACTGGCTCGCGAGCTGGTCAAGCGCCCACCGCTGACACTGCGCTACTCACGCCAGCTCTTTACCAATCCGCTCAAGCGGGCCTTCATCGACGAACTCGGGCACGGCCTGGCCCGGGAAACCTACGCACAGCGCGCGTTCTTCCCGTTCGGCGGTGAGATGGCGCCGCTGGATCGGGCGTGGGACGACGAGCCCTGGAGTTCCCCGCGCAACGGCGGTCAACGCAGTGAAGGAGTCCCGTCATGACGAGCATCCAGCAGCGACTGTCGACCGGCCGGGGCAAGTTCACCACCGACTATCCCGAACTGGGGACCGCCCCGGTCAACTACGAGGATTCGATCTCCGAAGAGTTCTTCGCCGCTGAACGCAAGGCGGTGTTCGAACGAAACTGGTTGTGCGTCGGACGTGTCGAGCGGTTGCCGCGCAAGGGCTCGTACTTCACGCGGGACCTGCCCGGGCGCCTCGCGTCGATCGTGATCGCCCGCGACCTGAACGACACCGTGCACGCATTCCACAACGTGTGCGCCCACCGGGGCAACAAGGTCGTCTGGCAGGAACATCCCGGCCGGGAGAGCTCGGGAACCTGTCGCGCGTTCGCCTGCAAGTATCACGGCTGGCGGTACGGGCTTGACGGCAAGGTCAATCACATCACCAACGAAGGCGAGTTCTTCGATCTGGACAAGGCCACGCTGCGGATGCCGTCGGTGCACTGCGAGGTCTGGGCGGGCTTCATCTTCGTCAACCTCGCCGAGAATCCGGTCCCGCTGCGCAGTTTCCTCGGCGACGGGCTGCTAGCCATCGAGGACTACCCGTTCCATCTGATGACGCAGCACTACGGGTTCTCCACCCGGATCAACGGGAACTGGAAACTGGCGGTCGACTCGGTATGCGAGTGGTACCACCCGCCGTACGTGCACGGCCGCTTCATCGACCCGGACGTCGCCAAGGCCGAGAAGATGGTGCCGCCCGTGGATTCCTATCACTACGAGCTGTTCCGGCCGCACATGCTCACCTCGGTTCCCGGGCCGCCGCCGCTGCCGCCCCGGGAGCCCGGCACCGCAGGTCCCGCCCGCCAGGACCAGCGTTGGGTGTACAAGCTGTTCCGCGCAGGCCTGTTCGGGCCCGACGACGTCCCCGATATCGGACCGCAGCCGGACTTCCTGAACCGCGGCGACATCGCCTCGTGGGGCAACGACCAATTCTGGCTCTTCCCGAACATTTCGGTCCAGATCTGGGCGCGCGGCTACTACATCACCTACACCTACTGGCCCGAGACCGTCGACTCGCACATCTACGAAATCGACATGTACTTCGTGCCGCCGGCTAACGCGGCCGAACGGCTGGCGCAGGAGTTGGTGGTGGGCAGCACGATCGAGTTCGCGATGCAGGACGTGAACACCATCGAGGCCACACACTCGGCGCTGAAGACACGGGCGCAGAACACGTTCCACCTCAGCGATCAGGAGCTGCTCATCCGGCAGTTCCACACTGTGATCCGCGATACCGTTTCTGCCTACCAGGCAGGGGAGTCATCATGACCAATCTGGCGCTGCCCGAGGGTTTCACGGAGCTCGAGCCGTTCGTGGCCGACTGGGCGCTGCCGACCCGGGCGCAACGCTACGAGGCCCGGCTGTCGAAGCCCTACGAAGAACTCGTCGCGTTCTACGATGCCATCTCCCCGCGGGCCGAAGAGGCGATCGCCTACCTGAATGGGCTCGACATCAACGCATTGCCGGACGACGCGACCAGGCTGCTGCAGCTGCTGTATTCGATGATCCTGGTCTCTTACGCCGTCAACGTGTTCAAGCAGAACCGTATCCCGGATTCCGGCGCCGCCTTCTTCGAGATGGTCGCCGAGCCGGCGGTCTAAGGCCCCACACCATGACGGCATCGGAGCGACCCAAGGCACGGGACTCGACTCGAGCCCTGCTGATCGACGCGACGATTCAGATCATGCTCGAGGAGGGCTATGCCGCGGCGACGTCGCGTCGGGTCGCGGCCAAGGCCGGCGTCAAGCCGGCATTGGTGCACTACTACTTCCCCACCATGGACGAGTTGTATCTCGATGTGTTCCGCCGCGGCGCGACGGTCTACCTGGAGCGCCAGCAGAAAGCGCTGGCGTCCGACCGCCCGTTGCACGCCTTCTGGGAAACCCTCACCGAACCCAAGGACACCCGCCTGCTGTTGGAGTTCATGGGACTTGCCAACCACCGCAAGGAGATCCGCGCCGAGATCGCGGCCTGGTCCGAGCGGTGGCGCGAGCAGCAGATCACCGCACTTAACTTCATCGTCCGCGAACATGGCCTTGACACAGACGAATTCCCGCCTGCGGGCCTCGCCGTCGTCATCGCCGCGATCGGTCGCACCCTGATCCTCGAGCAGGGACTGGGCACCGCCGGCGGTCACGGCGAGGCCGTCGCGCTGGTCAACCGGTTCCTCGACCGATTCGAGATGCCGACGCCGAAAGCCCGCCGCGGGCGCGGTGTTTCGGGCTGATCCCGCCGGTCACTCCAGTCACCCCGCGGGTTGGATAGTTCTTTTTGTCCGCCTCTCAGCGACAGTTAGATTGCCACACAACCGTTGTCGCTCGGAGGTGGGCAAAAAGTCACATGCAACCTCCGTGTGACAGGTGGGACTTAGGGCAGCACTATCCGCAGCTTCTCCCAGCCACGGACCGTGGAGGTCGGCGCGAGTTTCGCTGTATCGTAGTCGATGTCCCATTCGGGCCAGCGGTTGAGCATTTCGTCCAGCGCGACGCGGCCCTCCAGGCGGGCCAGGTTGGCGCCCAGGCAGTAGTGCACGCCTTTGCCGAACGTGATGTGCGAGATGTTGTCGCGGTGGATGTTGAAGGTGTCCGGATCCTCATACCGGCGGTGATCGCGATTGGCGGCACCAAACAGCAGCAGCATGGCGCTGCCGGCCGGAACGGTCGTGCCGTAGCACTCGAAATCCTTTGCCATCCAACGGGCGACGTGGGGACCGGTGGGCTCGAATCGCAGTGTTTCGTCAACGGTGCGGTTCAGCAGTGACCGATCCTGATGGATGTCTCGGCGCTGGTCGGGATGCTCGGCAAGCACCTTGGCCAGCCAGCCGATCAACCGGCCCGTCGTCTCGTTGCCCGCGCCGGCCACCACCTGGGTGTAATGCAGCACCTCCTTGCGGGTCAGCTTGCGGTGCACGCCTTGCTCGTCGTCGAACTCGACGTTGAGCAGCGTCGTCATCAGGTCGTCGGACGGGTTTTTGGATCGCCATTCGACGTAGTCGGCGTAGATCCGGCCATCGGCGATGGAGTCGGCGTTGGCGACCTTCAACGGTGCGCCGGGTTTGGTGCGCAAGTTGGCATCATTGGCGTCGCGAACCGAAATCTGTTCGGATTCGGGTATTCCCAGGAGCATGCCGATCACCCGCATCGGCATCATCGAAGCGAGCTCGGCGATGATGTCGAATCCGTCCGATCCGACGTGTGGGTCCAGGCAACGGATGCAGTACTGGCGGATCTGGTCCTCGATCGCGGCCATTCGGCGCGGCGTGAACACGCGCGACATCAACCCGCGCAGCATCGTGTGCTCGGGCGGATCCTGAAACATCATCACGCCGCCGGGCATGTCGAATTTGGACTTGACCAACTCGAGGATGTCGCTGCGCCGGCTGGAGAAGACTTGCCAATTCGCCAGCCCCTGCTCAACGTCCGAATGCCTCGATACCGCCCAGAAGTCGTACTTTTCGTTGTAGTAGATCGGCGCCTCTTCGCGCAGCCGAGCGTAGGTCGGATAGGGGTCCGCAATGATGCCGGTGTCGTAGGGGTCGTAGTAGACGTCGGTGTCGTTTGCGAGAGTCATCGATGCTTCCTTTACTTCAGACAGCTTCCGGCATCTACCGGGAGCGCAACGCCGGTGATGTAACGCGCTTCATCTGAGGCCAGGAACAACACAGCGTTGGTGATGTCTTCCGGTGTAACCCACGGGATCGGCAGAACGTGGAAGGTCTGACACACCGGGGCCAGATCGTCGGGACCGGGGTTCTCCAACTCGGGCCGGAAAGCCCGGTAGGTCGGCTCGTTCATCAACAGCGGCGTGTTGACATGGGTGGGGAGAACGGCGTTGACCCTGATCATGTGGTGGCCCAATTCAACCGCGAAGGAACGCATCAGGCCGATCACGCCGTGTTTGGCCGCGACGTAGTGGCCCATGTGCGAATAGGCCTTTGCACCCGCGACCGATGAGGTCAGCACGATCGAGCCGCCGCGACCACCGTTGAGGATGTGCGGGACGCCGGCCTTCACCGACTTCCACACCCCGCTCAGGTTGACGTCGATCATCTCCTGCCACACCGCCTCGTCGGCCTTGTGGAGTTTTCCTGCCGTGGTGCCGATGCCGGCGTTGGCCACGATGACGTCGAGCCGGCCCATCTGCTCGACGCCGTCATCGACCGCCGCTCGCAACGTGTCGAAATCACGGACGTCGACTTCCGCGGTCATAATCCGGCCGCCGGCATCTTTGACCATCTCAGCCGTCACGGCGAGATCTTCGGGCGTCGAACCGTCGGCGGGCGAAGCATCGAAGCCCCGGCAGATGTCGACGGCGATGATGTCGGCCCCCTCCCGCGCCAGTCGGACAGCGTGGCTTCGGCCCTGCCCGCGCGCCGCGCCGGTCACGAATGCGACCTTGCCCTCCATCCGGCCCATCGCAACCTCCACTCGGGCGAAATTGGGCGATCGCCCAAATTTGTGCGCACGCCATGTTTAGCAGGAGGTTGATCAGCCCGTCAAGAGCCCGAACGGCGCAGCGCGGCATCGATCAGCGTGGCCGCCGCTGCCCGTGCGTGCACCACGGGTGCGGTGTCGTTCAGCGACGTCGTCATCGCGCTGGCGCCCTCAAAAAGGACCGCCAGCTGATGACCCAGCAAGTGCGGGTCAGCGGCCCCGGCCTCCTGCGCGATCGCGACCAGGCGACGAGTGAACTTGTCCTTGTGGGCACGCACGATCGCATCGGCGCCCGCCAGCGATCCGGCAGATTCCACGGCCGCATTGCGAAACGGGCAGCCGCTCATCGTCATGGGGCTCATCGCGCACACCTGTGTGGAGGCAACCGTTCGATACGCAGCTGAGCTCGGCTACCAGGTCACGATGGTCAAAGACGCCACCGCGGACTACTCGGAAACCGAGATGCACGCCGCTCTGGAAATAAACATCCCGAACTACGCCACCGCTGTGGTGACCGCGCAGGAAGTGATCGCGGCCATTACGTCCTGAAGCTGTGAAGATTAGCGACCTGGGTGTGAAGAGTTCGTAAAGAGTGTGGCCGATTCTCTGCTAGACCCGCACCTTGGGAACATGACGTTGTTTGAGCTGCGTCCGTCGTTGCGGCATGGGCTCAACTCGCACCTGGACCGCGCAATCTGGCCGCTGAGCACCGACATCGACGAACGAGGCCGACTCTGTGTGGGCGGCGTGCCTGCCACCGAGATTGCGGCCGAGTTCGGCACACCCACCCACGTGGTGGATGAAGAAGACTTTCGGGCCCGCATCCGCGGGTACCGCGCCGCGCTTCCCGATGTTGAGCTGGTCTACGCCGGAATGGCGCTGCTGAGCACCGCAGTGGCCGGGTGGGCGGCCGCCGAAGGTGCCGGGGTGGCCGTCTGCTCGAGCGGCGAGCTGGCCACGGTCCTGGCCGGTGGCATGCCGGCGTCGCGGATCATCCTGCACGGCAATGCCAAGACCGCCGGGGAACTGCACGATGCCGCCGCCGCTGGAGTGGGGCGCGTGGTGATCGACTCGCCAAGCGAAATCGCGCTTCTCGCCGCGCGGCTGCGTCGTCGCCAACGTGTCCTGGTCCGAGTGATTCCCGACCTAAACACCGAAGACACCGACCGGAAATTCGGCTTTGCTCTGGCCGGCGGGCAAGCGGCCGGCGCGGTCAAGCGCGTGTTGGATCAGCCGTGCCTGGATTTGGTCGGCCTGCATTGCCAACTTGGATCGCAACTCACCGATCCGGGGCTGTACGGCGAGGCGATCCGGCAAATGGTCGCTGTGATGGCCGACGTGCGCGAGGGCCATCAGATCGTGCTCACCGAACTCAACCTCGGCGGCGGTTACGCCGTCCCGGAATTGAGCCTTCCTGCATTTGCCGCGAGCATTGATGCCGCACTCCGATCCGCCTGCGCCGAATACAACTATCCCAGTCCGCAAGTCGTGATCGAACCGGGACGAGCGATCGCCGCGCGCGCCGGCGTGACCTTGTACCGAATTATCGCCGTCAAACGCCAGCCAGACGGTCGCAGCTTTGTCGCGGTCGACGGCACGCTCAGCGACGCGAAATACACCGTGGCACTTGCTAACCGGTACCGGTCAAGCCGCACCGCGCCCGTCACGGTCGTGGGCCGGCACGGCGAGGCCGGCGACGAGATCGCCCGCGACGTCGAGCTGCCTGACGATGTCCGCCCCGGCGATCTGCTGGCGGTGGCCTGCACAGGTGCCTACCACCACTCGATGGGTTCGAGCTGCAATCTGGAAGGACGGCCACCGCTGGTCGCCGTCGCCGACGGCCAGTGTCAGGAATTGGTGCGACGCGAAACCGTCGCCGACCTGCTGGCCCGCGATCGCGGCTGGCCCGGCCACCCCGTCACCTCGGCGGCCTCCTGAGGTGAGCGGCGAATGACGATCACTGACACGGCGGTTCGTGACAGGGCCGACACGTACCCGGTGCTACGCGCTGAAAACCGTTGGGCGGCATCGGCTACACGGGCATTGTCCGTCGTTGCGTCGTTGCGCGTCACAATCGTGTACGCCGTCGCGCTGGTTGCCGTCTCCACCACGCTGGCGGCCCTCGGTCCGCACGCACGCGACGTCGTCGTCAGTCGCATGAGCACCAACTTGCACAACCTGGCCCGCGGCCATCTGAGCACCTTGGTCGGCAGCGCGTTTGTCGAAGACGGGGGCGAAATCTATGCATGGTTGCCCGGCCTGGTGTGCTTGTTGGCCCTGGGTGAATTGATATGGCGCAGCACGGGTTTGCTGATCGCGTTCGCGGTCGGTCATATCGGCGCCACGTTGCTCGTGGCGGTCGGGCTGATCGCCGCGATCCAGTCGGGCTGGGTGCCGATCTCCGTTGCACACGCGAGCGACGTGGGGGTCAGCTACGGCGCGGTCTGCGTTCTGGGCGCGCTGACGGCATCGATACCGGCACGCTGGCGACCAGTCTGGATCGGTTGGTGGCTGGGCATCACAGCAACTGCTGCCTGGGCAACGGAGTTTGACTTCACCGCCGTCGGTCACGTTCTGGCGCTGCTGCTGGGCATGGGCGTGGCATTCCGACTGCCGTCTATGGTGCGCTGGTCCTCCCTACACCTGGCCTTGCTCGCAGTTGGCGTCGCGGTCGGCTATTTCATGGTTTCCGGGTCGTCGATGGTGGCGACGGCCGGGGGGCTGGCGGGAATGCTGCTCGCGTTCCTTGCCGAGGGGCTCGTGAGGTCGCGCCCTCAGCCCTGCTTGACGACGATGGCGTAGCCCGACTGGGTGACCTTTGGTGAGCCCGAGTGGTAGGTCACCGTGTCGTTGTAGCCCGAAACGTCGACGGTGTCGACGCTGTCGACCTGCACCTGGTTGTCAAAAGCCGAGACCTTGAGGCTGCCGCAGTGCCCGGTGACGGTAAACCTGTTGCCGTAGTTGTTGACCGCGATGGTGTCGATGCTGTCGGCCTGCACCCGATTCCCGTAGCTGGCCACCGTGAGGCTGGCGCAGTGACCGCCGACGGAAAGCGCGTTGTTGTAGCTGGACAGTGTCAGCTTGCCATCGCGCATCCGGTTTCCGTGACCACATTGTCGAAACCGGACACCTCGAGAGCGTCGGCGCTTTCGACGTTCACGTGACTGTCGAATCCAGACATCGTGAGGCTGGCGCAGTGACCGACGACCTTGATCGTGCTGTTGTTTGCTGACAGCGTCAGGCTGCCGTCGTTGCATGCGATCGTTTTGTTCTCATCGTTCCCACCGACACTGAGCGTTCCGCCGCGCGGGACGGTGATGGGGCCACCGCCAAAGTGCCCTGCGATGTTCTTCCACACTTGAGACACCCCGGTGACTGCCAGCCCGGCCGGCACCAGAATCACCAGTCCGACGACGACGAACCACCACGACCAGCGCACGGGTGCCCGGCCTGGCGGCCTGGTGAATCCGGGGTTGTAATCCCAGGCGGGGGCGACCGGCGTCGGGTCGGCAAGCCCGCGCTCCAACTCGCGGATCCGCTTCTCGGGGTCGTCATCGGATTCCATTTGCCGAATCGTCCCACACCGGTTGGCCGATTGCGCCGTACGAAGCGCGAATTAGGTGCCCCGGTAGGGCGCGCCGAACTGTGGCACGGTGCGGGGACCTCGCGCGTGCGCCGCCGCGATAGCGCGCCGCAGCGGAAAGATCAGCGGAACAAAGAGGATCTGGTCAAGCACGATCGGCGTGACGAGCCGATTGTGTACGAAGGCGAAGGAGCTTTTTGTGGCGGGATTAGCCCACCCGATCGTTCCGCCAAGACCAGCGTGTCCGTATCCGCGCAACAGCCCAGGCACCGGTGATCCGTGGTAGCCGAGGTGAAACGACATCGGCACCACCATATTTAGGTCCGGCCGCAAACTGATCTTGCCCAGCAGTCCATCGGCCAGTTTCGACGACAGGAATTGTGTCCCGTCGATACGGCCGCTATTAGCCAGCGCGCCATACATCTTCGCCAGCCCACGCGCGGTCACCACGGCATTGACCGACGGAATCTCGCTGTCCAGAAACGGGGTGTCGCCCTGCACGAGGGAGGTGAGGCCCGGCACATAGATCGCACCCAAGCCGCCGGCCACCGGTAGCCCGGCGAGCTGCGGCGCCAGACGGTCGATCAGCGGATTGGCCCGGGTGTTTTGCGGAAACATGATCTGCGCGACTTTGGTTGGCGCACCTTCCTGAGGGCGTCCCAGATGCAAACCGTCGGTGCTGAGCGGGCGCGCCACCTCGGCACGGAACAACTCGCGCATGCCCTTACCCGTGATCGCTCGCGCCAGGCCAGAGGCAAGCCATCCATAGGTGACGGCGTGATAGGCCGCGCGCCCGACCAGGCGATGATCGACAGGTGCAGCCGCGATCCGCTCTTCCATCAGGCGGTGATCTAACAGCTCTTCTTTGCTGACACCCTTCAGGTGCGACAGTCCGGCTCGGTGCCGCAACATGTTGCGCACCGTGATGGAGGCCTTGCCGTTGGCACCGAACTCCGGCCAATACTGTGCGACCGGCGCGTCGTAATCGAGCAACCCGCGGTCGGCGAGCCTGTGCAAGACCGTCGAGGCCACTCCCTTGCTTGCGGAGAAGACCATCGCGCCGGTGTCGGCCGTCCACGGCTGCTCACCGTGGCGATCCGCCCATCCTGTCCAGACATCCACGACCGGTTCACCGTCGACGTACACCGCGAGGGCGCCGCCGCCGAAGCGCGGACCGGGAAACAGGCTGGCGAAGGTCTGAACGGCGCAGGAAAAACGCGGGTCGGCGGCGCCCTGGACATGCTCTGGCAGTCCGTTGTCATGCTCCAGAACAGCTGCTTGAGTCACGGCTTAATCCCCCAGAAACCACCGCACGCAAGCGGCGGCTGCAAATACGTCAGGAGAACCACCTTATCATCTCCGGATAAGGACATTCTCCACGCGACAATTGGCGGCTGCGGCCAACCGCTTTAACGCCTGCTGTGAACCTCCGCGCCCCGAAAACCACGGTTCTCCGCGTTCAGGTGTGGCGGGCGGCTTCTTGAGCGAGCTGTACGCGGGAGGTGAGCCCGAGTTTGGCGTAGACGTGCGTGAGGTGGGACTGCACGGTGCGCGGTGAGACGAAAAGCCGCGTGGCGATGTCACCATTGCCCAGCCCTTCGGCGACCAGGCGGACCACGTCGCGCTCGGCCGGGGTCAGCGACGCCCAGCCGCTGGCGGGTCGTTTGCGTTCACCACGGCCGCGCTGCGCGTAGGCGATCGCCTCCGCGGTGGACAACGCCACGCCCTCGGCCCACACGGCGTCAAAGTCATTCTCGCCCAGGGCATCACGCAGCACCGCCACCGAGGCCTCAAAGCTCGCATCGTAGATCTTGAAGCGGACGGCGCCGATGCGCTGCCGCATGGACTGTGTCGCTCCGAAGAGCCGGGTCGCTTCGCGGTGACTGTCGGCCTCGCCGGCAAGCACTGCGAGGCACTCGAGGACGTCGGGGATGAGCAGTTGCGCGTCGAGTTGAGCGGCGAGCGCGAGCGCGTCGCGGGCGTCGTGCTCGGCCTGGTCGAGCTCGGTCTGCGCGATTGCCACTCGGGCGCGCGTCGTCAACGCCACCGACAGATACCAGCTGTTTGTCGTCGAGACGGCCTCGTGGGCGCATTGGCGCGCCGCGACCAGATCTCCACCCGCCAGCGCGGCCAGCGAGCTGTAAACGCGCTGCATCGCCGCAATCGCCACGAAGCCGCTCATGTGCGGCGCGGCCGCCTCGCTCGCGTCCCGGGCCGCTTCAACATCGCCGGCGGCCAGGGCCGCGGCCGCCAGCGCCGAGTAGCCGAGGCCGGCGGGGCTGCCCCCGAGCTCGGCGGCGGCCTCGATGGCCGCGTCGGCCAAGGCGCGGGCCGCAACCACTTCACCTCGCCACGCCAGCGCGCTGCCTTGCAACGCAAGGCTATTCGCCTCGATGACCGCATCGTGAGCGGCTTTGGCCTCGGCCACCAGATCGGCGAATTGTCTGACAGCTCCGGCCAGATCACCCTGATACAGCTGTTGCACTGCGAGGCACCAGCGGCACACGCGCGAGACGAACCCGTCACCGAACGCGTCGGCGAGGTCGCGCCCCTGTTCGGCGGCCTCGCGCACCGCTCGCTGGTCACCAGGGAGGTTCGCTGCGGCCTGCCACGCGAGGATCTGGCTCAACCTCCAACGATCGCCGACCGCGCGGGCGAGTTCGATCGCCTCGCTGAAACATGCCCGGGCCAGCTCGGCATTGGAGCTATATCCGGCGATCGAGCCGCAAGCGGCCAGCGCCCGCGCCAGTAAGGCCGGGTCTTCGAGCTCGCGGGCGATCGCAAGGGCCTGCTCAGCCTGATCGAGGCAGTCCGCGGCGCCCACCCGGATGCCGAGCGTGGCCGCATCGGCCAGCGCCCGCGCCCGCACCGCGGCCGATACCTCGGCGTGCGCCGCGTTGTCGTCCGCCGGGCCTCCATAGAACCAGGCGAGTCCTTCCCGGATGCGGCCCCGCGCGAGCCACAGCGGCACCAGCGACGAAGCCAGCGCCAGCGCCCGCTCGACATCGGAGTTTTCCCGGCTCCAGCCGGACGCACCGCGCAGGTTGTCGATCTCGATCTCGGCCTGTACGAGACGCTGTTCATAATCACGGCCTGCCGGCGCGTCGAGTTGGGCAGCGAGCGCGGTGTAGTGATCGCGGTGCCGCGAGCGCACGGCATCCGCTTCGCCGGACTCGCCCAGTTTCTCCAGGGTGTATTGCCGCACAGTTTCAAGCAACCGGTATCGCGTTCGGCCCGCACTATTTTCGGCGACGACTAACGATTTGTCGACCAGCAGGGTGAGCTGCTCGAGGACTTGGTAGCGCGCAAGTCCGTCGGCGCCGGCGACCGCCTGGGCCGCCTCCAGATCGAATCCGCCCATAAACACCGCCAGCCGGCGGAGCAAGACGCGTTCGGTCTCGGTGAGTAGCGCGTGTGACCAATCCACCGAGGCGCGCAACGTCTGCTGTCGGCGCACCGCGGTGCGCGCACCACCGGTCAACAACCGGAACCGGTCGTGCAGGCTGTCCAAGATCTCGCCCACCGACAACGCCCGCACCCGCGCCGCGGCCAACTCGATCGCCAACGGCATCCCATCCAATCGCGCACAGATCTCCGTCACCGTCGCGGCGTTGTCTTCGGTCATGGTGAAGTCGGTCCGGGCGAGCCGGGCCCGGTCGGCGAACAGCTCGATGGCCTCATCAGAAACCGACAGCGACGGCACCCGCCACGTCAGCTCACCGGGCACACCGATCGGCTCACGACTGGTCGCCAGCAGCGTCAGCCCGGGCGCCGCACCCAGAAGACCAACAACCAGCTCGGCGCACGCGTCCAGCAGATGCTCGCAGTTGTCCAACACCACCAGCATCTGGCGATCGCGTACAAATCGCAGCACCGTGTCCATCGTCGAGCGGCCCGGGTGATCAGGCAGACCCAGCGCGCGTGCCATCGCAACCGGCACCAACGCCGGATCGGTCAGGGCCGCCAGATCCACATACCAAACACCGTCGCCATAGTCGCCCGCCAACTGGTTCGCGACTTGTATCGCAAGGCGCGTTTTGCCGGCCCCGCCGGCCCCGCTCATGGTGACTATCCGGTTTTCGGTCAACAGCTTGCCCACCTCGGCCAGCTGCGCGCCGCGGCCCACAAAACTGGTGAACTGCGATGGAAGATTATGCACGGCAACACTTTTCGCTGTACACAATTGCGGAAAATCGTTGCGCAGATCGGGATGGCACAACTGGACCACCCGCTCCGGGCGGCCCACACCACGCAGCTCATGGCTGCCCAGATCGGTCAACCATGCGTCGGCTGGCAGCGCGTCACCCACTAAGGCCTCGGTCGTACCCGACAGCACCGTCTGACCGCCGTGGGCCAAATTGCGCAGCCGCGCCGTCTTGTTGATGGTGGAGCCGATGTAATTGCCCTCATCGCGCAATTGCACCTCACCGGTGTGCACACCGATGCGCAAGCTGATCGGGGCCAACGGCGCACGCTGCAGTCCCAGCGCACACGCCACCGCCTCGCTGGCCCGCGCGAACGCCACCACAAAGCTGTCACCCTCCCCCTGCTCCACCGGCCGCACCCCGCCATACGCGCCGACAAGATCCGAAAGCGCGCGATCCAGCCGCTCAAAAGCCGCCGTCATCTGCTCGGGCTGGGTTTCCCATAGCCCGGTGGAGTTCTCCACGTCGGCCAACAACAGCGTCACCGTGCCCGTCGGCAAAAGCCCGCTCACGCCAAGATCGCTCCAATTCACCAGCGGCAGGTCCACGCGTGGATCAATCTCGCTCATGCTAGCCAGCATGCGGTTCCAACGAGCGGTAAAACATCAGCGCAAACGCGTACAACCCCCGACTAGCAACGCGGATTTTTGCAAGTGAAGCATCCTGGAAATCCTGGAGGCTCCTGACCTTGGAAACGAGGATGCAGGTATGCCGAAGGAACAGTCTGCTGGGAAACCGACCAGCCGTAGGTACAGCCCGGAGGAGAAGGCCGCTGCGGTGCGGATGGTCCGAGCGCTGCGCGCCGAGTTGGGCACCGAGCACGGGACGGTGCAGCGAGTGGCCCGTCAGCTCGGCTACGGGGTGGAGTCGGTGCGGACGTGGGTGCGGCAGGCCGATATCGATGACGGGTATGCGCCCGGGGTGTCCACCTTAGGCTCGCCCGGCATCTTCGGAGTGCCACCGTCCCACAGATCATGCTTAGCTCCGTATTTCTAGCTCGCGAGCATCAGCCATGCGGCAGGTTGTCGGCGGGTTCTCGCCGCAGATCACATGCTGGCCCCAGCGTTGCTCAAGCTGACCCTCGTCGCCGAGGGCGATGACCACGTCAAAGCCTTCACGCATGCACGCCACGAGGCACCTAGGTGCGGGACCGCGGCGGCGTCGACGTTGATGCCGATCAGCGCCTTGTGGAGATAACCCACCAGCGTGATATTGCCCAGCTTGATCGCCGCCTCGCGCGGTGGCGGCAACGTTGTGTTGGTGCGGGGCTATGCTGCGACTCGTCGGAATAGTGAGGCATGCCAATGAACCCGGTAGCCAAGGTTGTCGACAAAATCGTCAATCCACCGAGGGTGTCGGATCCGGACCGGCTGCGCGCCGCGGTGTCCGGCAAGACTGTGCTGGTGACCGGCGCCTCCCACGGACTCGGCGAGGCCACCGCGCGCAAGCTCGGGGCGGCCGGGGCGATCGTGCTCCTAGTCGCCCGTTCTGCAGACAGGCTGACAGCCCTCGAAGCGTCGATCAACGCGGGCGGCGGTCGCGCGGCCGCGTACCCGGCCGATCTCACCGACCTGACAGCGGTCGCCGCACTGGCGAAGGGACTCACCGAAAACCATGGCCCGATGGACGTCGTCGTCAGCAACGCCGGCAAGTCCATCCGGCGATCGCTGCATCTGCAGTACGACCGGCCGCAGGATTTCGAGCGCACGATCGGCGTCAACTACCTCGGCCCCGTCCGGTTGCTGCTCGGGCTGCTTCCCGCGATGAGGCGCCGCGGCAGCGGGCACATCGTGAGCATTTCGACGATCGGCTTGCGCACCGCACCAGGCCCGCGCTGGGGCACCTATCTGGCGTCCAAGAGCGCCTTCGACGTGTGGTTGCGCAGCGTGGAACCGGAACTGCGCGCCGACGGCGTGCATGTCACCTCGGTGTACATGACGTTGGTGCACACCCCTATGAGCGATCCCACGCCGATCCTGCGCAGAATGCCGGGTCTGTCTGCGCAGCAGGCCGCCGACATCGTTGCGAAGGCGATCATCGACCGGCCCGGCAGGGTGCAGCCGTGGTGGGTATGGCCGATCGAAATCAGCTCGATGCTGCTGCCCGGGCCGCTGGGGGTCGGGATGGGACTGATGTATCGGTTCTCCACCGATTCCCCAAGCGCTCGCGGGACTCAGCAATGACGGCCGCGACCATCGTGACCAGCGCGGCCCGGGTGGTGCTGCGATCGGGATTGTTTGCGCCCGCTGGGCCGCGGACTGTGTTCCGCATCCTGCGCGAGGCGGTTCGAGGCGGTGCAAACCTGGCTACTGTGATGGCGATCGCGGCGGCTCGCTGGCCGGACCGGACCGCGGTGATCGACGACGACGGCGCGCTGAGCTACAGCCAGCTGCGGTCCCGCACCGAATCCCTGGCGGGCGCACTGGTCTACCGCCACGGCATCGGACCCGGGGTCCCGGTCGGCATCCTGTGCCGCAACGGGCGCGACTTCATGCAGTCGATGTTCGCGGTGGCGTCGGTCGGTGCCGACATGGTGTTGCTCAACACCGAGTTCCGCACCGACGCGCTGGCGCACGCCTTGGGCGCGCACCGGATCCAAACCGTGATTTGTGACGACGAATTCGCCGACCGAGTGCATGCGGCAGACGAGGCGGTCGCCGTCGTCGATCTCGCGGCGCTTGAGATCGACGAGCGCGAGCCACGGCCGAAGGCTGGGCCGGGCGGGCGGATCGTGCTCCTGACGTCCGGCACGACGGGCACGCCCAAGGGTGTGCCGCGCACACCCAGTATCACCCCGGCACTGGGTGTTGGAGCCGTGTTCCTCGACCGCGTCGGGCTGCGCGCTGGAAGCCGAATCACCGTGTCGGTGCCCATGTTTCACGCGTTCGGGTTCGGGATGGTGTTGCTCACGGTGATCCTCGGCGGCACGGTTCTGACAAGACGCCGGTTCGACGCCGAAGCAACGCTCGCGCAGGCGTCGTTGCATCGCGCGCACGTGCTCGCCGCGGTCCCGGCCATGCTCGCCCGGATTCTCGACCTTCCGGGCGAGGTGCGGGCGCGAAACGCGGTTCCGTCGCTGCGCGTGGTGATCACCGCCGGGGCACGCCTCGATCCGAGCCTGGCGCAGCGGTTCATGGACGCCTACGGCGAGATCCTCTACAACGGCTACGGCTCCTCGGAGGTCGCCATGGGGGCGCTTGCGACGCCCGCCGATCTACGGGAGGCGCCGGAAACGGTTGGCAGGCCGGTTCCTGGCTGCCCGGTCGTAGTTCTCGACAGGAACGACAGTCCGGTCGGGCCGCGCGTCACCGGGCGGGTGTTCGTGGGTGGTGGCATGACGTTCGACGGCTACACCAGCGGCGGTGGCAAGGATGTGGTCGCCAAGATGACAGACACCGGGGACATGGGCTACTTCGACGAGGCGGGGCGGCTGTTCATCGCCGGCCGCGCAGATGACATGATCGTCTCCGGCGGAGAGAACGTCTACCCCCGCGCGGTCGAGAACGCCCTTGGTGAACATCCCGACGTGGCCGACAACGCCGTGATCGGCGTGTCGGATGAGGACTTCGGGCAGCGGCTCGCGGCATTCGTCGTTCCCCGCCCGGGCGCCGAAATAGATGAAGCCGAACTGCGGGAGTACTTGAAGGACAAGGTGTCTCGCTTTGAACAACCCCGAGACATCACCCTCGTCGCCGCAATCCCCCGTAATCCCACCGGCAAGGTGCTGCGAAACGAACTGGGTCATGATCAACCGCAAGGCCCCACACCTCCGCGTGCAAAACGTCGAAAGGGCCAGATCGACCGTGGCAGCCGCGCCGGTCCAAAGACATCGACCTGACTTAGACTCGATCTCGTGTCCAACCGTTTCCGGTGAAGCAGAGGCCAGATGCAGGACATCGAGCACATAGGTTCATCGGCTGCCAAAGCCGACGATGCCGACTTAGGACGGGACCGGCGTCGCGCTGGTCCCAGTCCGCTGTCGCAGGTGCTGGGCCCGTTCACTCGGACCGGCGGCTTCTACGCCCGGTCGTGGGGCGCCTATCTGGATCGTGAGCCTGGCGAGCTTCCGGTGGCACGGCCCACGATCGCGCTGGCGGCGGAGGCGTTCCTCGACGAAATCGTGCTGACCGGGTTCCGCTTGTTACGGTCGGCTCCCGACGCAACGAAACTGGATCGGATCACTCGCGAGGTGATCGCGGCACTGGAGTTCTACGGCCAGCAGGGCTGGCTGGACGCTCCGGAGGGGTTCTTCTCAGCACCCCCACCGCTGACCGACGTAACGGTCAGGACTGTCAACAACTTGGGGCGCACTTACGAGCGCCTGTTCTTCGACAGTGGCTATGAGTCCCATGCCGGTGAACCGGGCCGGGAACGCTGGTTGAGCTACACCCCCAATAACCGCGAGTACGGGCTGATGTTGCGACACCGCCAGCCGCGACCGTGGCTGGTGTGCGTGCACGGCGCGGAGATGGGCCGGGCTGCGCTGGACCCCATGCTGTTTCGCGCCTGGCATCTGCACTCCGATCTCGGCCTCAATGTCGTGCTTCCCGTGCTTCCCATGCACGGCCCCCGTGCCCGGGGACTGCCCACGGGCGTCGCGTTCCCCAGTGAGGACGTGCTCAACGACGTCAACGGTGCGGCACAGGCGGTGTGGGATATCCGGCGCCTGCTGTCCTGGATCCGCTCGCAGCAGCCCGGGGCGATGATCGGGCTTAACGGCATCTCCCTTGGCGGTTACCTCGCGTCGCTGGTCGCCAGCCTCGACGACGGTCTCACTTGTGCGATTCTCGGCGTCCCCGCCGTCGACCTGGTCGGGCTGGTCGACCGCCACGCCGGCCTGAGCGGTCACGACGCCCTCGGTCAGACGATGCGGCTGGCCAAGCCCATCGGCCGGATGATCTCCCCGTTTGCCCTGACTCCCCGTGTGCCGGTGCAGGGCCGCTTCATCTACGCCGGCATCGCCGATCGGTTGGTGCACCCCCGCGAACAGGTCACCCGGCTCTGGCAGCACTGGGGCAGACCCCAGATCCACTGGTACTCCGGCGGCCACACCGGGTTCTTCCGCTCCCGGCCAGTGCAACAATTCATCGACGACGCACTGGTGCAGTCGGGGCTTGTCGACCCGTCACGGATACGACGCAAACGCTGACACAGCCGGGGGGTGGCCTCGACGTTACGTCCGATCCCGGCCCGGGCTCCGCCAGGGCAGCCGTCGTTCAGGAAGAGGCCCGGTGCGGACCCGCAGGTTGCAGTCCCGCCGCCTCTTTCAACTCCTCGTACGCCTCCCTCGCGCAGCGAGCGAGTTGCGGTAGGTCGTCGAACGCCGCGCTGTTGCCGACGAACCCGAAGTTCATGTTGTCGTGGTAGGACGCCAACGTGGCGTTGAGCCCAATCGAGGCGGCGAGGGCGGAAACCGGGTAAATGCCAAGCAGGCGTGCACCGTTGAGGTACCGGGTCTCCTTGGCGCCCGCCACGTTGGAAATCACGAGGTTGCATGCCGGGTGCGCGACGCGGTCCAAGTGCGTGGAGGCCCCGAGGCCGGCGAGCGCGACGAGCCCGACGGCGTAGGTCATCGCCGCCTCGTTGGACAAGCGGCCGAGTTCCTTCTTGCACGTGGCGACGGAGTCCATCACTTGGCGGATGCGTTCCGAGACGCTCGCGCCCGGCTCGCCGAGTCGTGCGAACATCGCTGACACTCGCGTGCCTACCGCGGTGTCCCCGTCGGTGCGCAGCGACACCGGACACATCGCAATGAACGGGTGCCCGAAGGCGCGGCCCGTCTCCCGTAGGTAAGCATGCAGCCCCGCGTCGACCACAGTGACCGCCACGTCGTTAAGGGTCGCCCCGAAGTGCTGGCCGACCTCATGCATCTCTTCGAGCGGCAGGGACAGCGTCGCGAATCTTCGGCCGATTTGCAGCGGCACGTTGGTCGGGGCGTGCTGCGCCGCGAACGGCAGGCTGCCCGCAAGATGAGATCCGAATAGACCGGTGAGCACTTTACGCAGTGCGCCGAACGAAACCTGGTTAAGCGCCTCGACCTGCGTGACCGCCCCGCGAATCGAGTCGGCGATTCGCTCCGTGAGTGGCGTCGGTGGGTGCGGCGCGGGCTCCGGCGCACGTAGCGCGAAGGCGGGCGTCGGGACGGTGCGTTGATCGGATGTGCTCAAGCCTTCGTATATTCGCTTCAGGCCCGATTCGCCGTCGATAATCGAGTGATGGGTCTTCGTATAGATCGCGAACATTCGGTCCGGCACCCCATCGATCACCCAGCAGCGAAAGAGCGGTCGGTCACGGTCGAGTTGTGGCTCGTGCAGATCCGCGACGAGTCGCAACAGGTCGTCGTAGGAGGCTCGCGCAGGGAGAGCTAGGTGCCCGACGTGGTAGTAGGGGTCCCAGCCCGTCACCTCCCGGAAATGGGGCGCACCCCGCCCAAGGAGCTCCGGGACATAGTTGAACGGCGGCACCGGCGTCGACGCCCGATACGCCTCGACGATCTCGCGCACGATCGGCGCGCGGCCGGCGGGCTTTTTGAACAGCAACATCGCACCGACATGCGTCGTCCCGGCCGGCGACTCGATCAATAGCCATGAAAGGTCGAGCGGCGGAATCGGTTTGTTCATGGCGTGCCTCCTAGCCGAAGTTCGGACAGACGGTGACCGACATCCGGGCCGGGCGCTCAGGAATCCGAACCTAACGAAGATGTTCTCTCCGCAGACCACAATCGGCGAGGGCATTAGGGCCCCGCGAAGGCAGTCGAAAGTCCAGCATCAGGCCCCACGCGGCGGCGGATACCCTCGATGACAGCATGGCATCAGCAATGATGACGCTATGCTGTCAACATGCGGACCACGGTGACACTGGATGACGACACGCTCGTCGTCATCAGGCGGCTGATGCGTGAGCGCCACATATCGTTCAAGCAGGCACTCAATGACGCCATCCGGCAAGGTGCGCAGCCGAGACCGGCTCCAGCGGCTTTCGAAACGTGCACAGCTGACTTGGGTGTGCCGTCGGTCAACCTGGACCGAGCGCTGCAGATCGCCGGCGAACTCGAGGATGAAGAACTGATCCGGCGACAGCGCCGCCGCGCATGAGGATCGTCGACGCGAATGTCCTGCTGTACGCCGTCAACACCGCCGCAGACCACCACGAGACCTCACGCCGCTGGCTCGACGGCGCGCTGTCCGGTGGCGACACCGTCGGCCTGGCCTGGGTACCTCTGCTCGCCTTTGTGCGATTGACGACTCGGCACGGGCTTTTTCCTTCGCCCCTGACCACCGACGCGGCAATGGCTCAAGTGCTTGACTGGTGTAGCGCGCCAGGTTCGATCATCGTGACGCCTACCCCGCGCCACGGCGATGTGCTGTCCGGGCTGCTGTCGCAGGTCGGCGCGGGAGGAAATCTCGTCAACGACGCCCATCTGGCCGCTTTGGCGATTGAGCACCGCGCACGAATAGTCAGTTACGACAGCGATTTCGGACGATTCGATGGTCTGCGGTGGGAAACCCCCGAGTCATTAGTGAACTGATGGGACTCGTCACTTATCGCGGAGATTCCTATCCCGGCTCCGCTGCACCCTCTTGGGTTCGCCCGGCATCTTCGGAGTGCCACCGAGCTACCGATCATGCTCAGCTGCATGTATGCAGCGTGCGAGTATCAGCCATGCGGCACGTTGTCGTGCGAATTCTCGCCCGTTTCCGACCGGGTGGGCTGACCGGCTGACCCGAGCCCGGGCTGGGCCCAAGCTGCTCGTGCGACAGTCGAGCTTGAGCGGATTCCGTGCACAGGCCCGACTGGACCGCCGACCGAGCCGATGACGTAGTAAGGGTGATGGAGATGGCCGACGAACAAACAATCAACGGGTCGGAGAGCGCTGCCTGGCTGGCGCTCCGGGATGCCGCATATGTCGGAAGACTGATGCCGCTGCTGCGGCTGGCGGTGAAGCTCTACTTCCGCTCCGACGTCCAGGGACTGGAGAGGATCCCCGACGGCGGCGGCGCGCTTCTGGTATCCAACCACTCCGGCGGACTGGTCCCAATGGACGTCCCGGTGGTTGCTGTCGCCGTTTATGAGCACTTCGGCGGCGAGCGCCCCTTCTATGTTCTCGCCCATGACGGGCTGCTGATGGCCGGTGGGAAGTACGTCCTCGGCCGAGCTGGTTTTCTCCCGGCCAGCCGGGAAAACGCCATTGCCGCGCTGCGGGCGGGCGCGACGACGATCGTGTTCCCCGGCGGGGACTACGACGTGTTCCGGCCGACCAAGGACGCCAACAGGGTCGACTTCGGTGGCCGCAAGGGTTACGTCCACACCGCGCTGGACGCCGGCGTGCCGATCGTCCCCGTGGTCAGCATCGGTGGTCAGGAGCAATATCTGTTCCTCAGCCGCGGAGAGTGGCTGGCCCGGCTGCTTCGCCTCGACAAGTTGCTGCGGCTGAAAATCGCCCCGATCATTGTCGGCATTCCGTTCGGGCTCACCTCCGGCTATGTGCCAAACTTGCCGCTGCCGGCCAAGCTCGTCACCCGGGTGCTCAAGCCGATCTGTCTCGAAGAAGAGTTCGGGCCGAATCCCGACATCGATGAGGTGGACCGCGCCATACGCACGCGGATGCAGGAAGCCCTAGACGAGCTGGCTCGGGAGCGGCGGTTCCCCGTCATCGGGTGAGAACCGACACGGTCACAAGAAGGAGATCGCGGTCCCAAAGTTCGCACCGCTCGCACTGATCGCCGCAGAAGCCGCGCCGTCAATCAGTTAAGGGCATCGCGAAAAAGCCTGCCCTGCAGAACGGGAGCTCGGCTGGCCGATGTGGCGACGCCGGTGCGGCGGTAGCACAGCGACGCCGACCACATCGTGACCCTCACCAACGCCGAGACAGCGGTCGAGCATCGCGCGACCTCGAGCTAGCCTTGCGTCCCAAGGAGAGCCACCTCGGCGGCTTCGCCGTCGCTCATCAAGTCCTCGACTTCATGCACGGAAGCCTCTGAGCCGTAGCCGGCCCTATTCGGGCGGGATCTGCTAGCCAGCGTTATTCGGTGCCCACGGTGGGCGGCTTGACGGACACGGCCGGAGTGCCAGACGTTGCACAGCGCTGGTCATTTCGCGTTATATGCACGCGTCGCGATGCTGGTGTGCTGTAATCGCGGCATCGACGACCGTCCTCGCCCACGAGGCTTGCCACTACCGAGGCTCCCCCGAGTCCCGGCGCTAGCTGCCGTTGGGCACCTGCCAGCTGGTCGGATCGTCGACCTGCCCGGGCGGGGCAGCACCTATGTGATCGACTCCGGGCCTCAGGATGGGCCCACGTATGTGCTGCTGCACTCGCTGGCCTGCACCGGGCTGATGACCTGGTATCCGGCGCTGGACGTCGTCAGGCGGTTCGGTCGGGTGGTGGTGTTCGACCAGCGCTGGCATGGCCAAGGCATTTCCTCGCCGCGATTCTTGCTCGAAGACTGCGCCGACGACGTTGCTGCGTTGGCCGACGCGCTGGGAATTGAAACCTTCGTGCCGGTTGGCTACTCGATGGGATCACTGGTCGCCCAGTTGATCTGGAAGCGGCACCCGGAGCTCGTCGACGGGCTGGTGCTGTGCGCAGCCACGACGGGGGTCACTCGCGCAAGCTACCAGCGACTGGCCACCGGCATATTCGCGGCGCTTGTCGACGCGTTCAGTCCGCCACCGAGGCGGGCCGCGCTTCCGCCGACACCTTCGGCGGCCGACACCGTATTCGGCGTTCCCCAATGGTTGTTCAACCAGGTCCGCACCACCAGCCCAGGTGCGATAACCAGGGTCGCCGCCGAGATCACCCGGTTTGACTCGACCCACTGGATCAGGAATATCGACGTGCCGACGTCGGTACTGATCACGCTGCGCGACCGCGTCTTCTCGGCCCAACGCCAGCGCTGGCTGGCCAGCCAGATACCCGAAGCTCACACGGTGACGGTCGACGCCGGGCACGCCGGTTGCACGCTGCAATCTGACAAGTTCGTGCCGGGGCTGCGCGAAGCGATCAGTTTGGTGCACCGCCGAGCCCTGGTCGGCGCGTTCTCAGAGGCCTTGACGCCGGGGTAATCAGTTGTCTCGCGACCAGAATCGAGTCGAAGCGCTGAGCTGAACAGCCAGAACGCGGTTAACTACCTGCAGACGCTGTCGTCCGGGTCAGGTAAGGATGGGGTGCGCAATGAAGCGACTCAGCGGCTGGGATGCGTTGTTGTTGTGCAGCGAAACGCCCAACGTCCACCAGCACACGTTGAAGGTGGCCGTGGTCGACACGGCAGCTTTCGAGGGCGAGCCCGGCTTCGATGCGTTCCGCCAAATACTGCGCCGCCGCCTGCATGCCCTGGAACCGCTCCGCTATCAACTGATCGACATCCCGTTGCACCTGCATCCCCCCATGTGGCTCGAAGAGGCGGAGATCGACCTGGACTATCACCTGCACCGGGTGGAGGTGCCGGCCCCTGGTGGTCGCCGTGAACTCGATCAGGTAATCGGCGAGATCGCCAGCACACCCTTGGACCGCCGCCGACCGCTGTGGGAGATGTACTTCGCCGAAGGCCTGGCCAACCACCGCGTCGCGGTGATCGGCAAGATCCACCACGCGCTGGCTGACGGTATCGCATCGGCGAACCTCATGGCGCGTGGAATGGAGTGGCCGGACTCCGTCCAGCAGGAGGGTGCGCTGAATGCTGCCCGTACGCTGCCGTCGACCGCGGAGCTGCTCCGCGCGGCAGGGCGAAGCCATCTGAACCACCTCGCCAAACTGCCGGGGGTGGTTCGGGACGGCGCAACCGGCGTATACAGGCTCCGGCGGCGGACGCGGGAGCGCCGTCGGGACCCGGACTTCGCACGCCATTCCGGCCCGCCCCCGACGTTCATCAACCACCGGCTGTCGCCGGGGCGGACCTTCGCCAGCGCGACGCTGTCGCTGGCCGAGGTCAAGGAGACCAGCAAGCATCTCGACGTCACCGTCAACGACATGGTGTTGGCGACGGCCGCGGGCGGTATGCGCGAACTGCTGCTGCATTACGACGGCTGCGCCGACCAACCGCTCATCGCCGAAGTACCGGCTGCCATCGACACCTCGCCGGATCGGATCAGCGGCAACGCGCTGAGCTCCATGCTGGTGTCGCTGCCCGTGCACGTTGGTGATCCGTTGAAACGCGTGCGGCTGACCAGCGCAGCGACCCGGATCGCCAAGGAAAACCAGAAGCTGTTGGGGCCGACCACGATAGCGCACTGGCTGGAGTATGTGCCTCCGATCGCCGCGCAGGCCACGTTCCGGTGGCTATCGAGGCGGCGGGCGCCCAATCAGCTGATCAATGTGATCGTGTCCAGCGTGGCCGGCCCGCGGCATCGGGGCCGCATCGCCGGTGCAGTGGTAGACGAGATCTACTCGGTGGGTCCGGTGGCCGCCGGTGTCGGGCTGAACATGACGGTGTGGAGCTACGCCGACCAAGTCAGCATCTCGGTACTTTCCGACGACCAGACACTCAACGACACTCACGAGGCAACCGACGCGATGATCCACGCGTTCGCCGACATCCGCTCAGCGGCGGGCTTTCCCCCGCCGATGACTGAAGTCGCCACGGCGATGCCGCAAGCCACCCCTCTCGGTTAGGAATTTTCGATGCTGGACCCCGTACGCGAGACCCGCGAGCTGGTCGCCACGTTACGCCGGGCGAGGTTCATCGCCGCGCTGCGGCCGGACAAGTACATGCGTATCGCCGCGGCGGCGCGTCGCGAGGGCCCAACCGAAACCTTGGGTTTCGCGATCGCCGCACGGCGCTGCCCGGAGCGGCCAGGCTTGATCGACGAGCTTGGCACGCTGACATGGCGCCAGCTGGACGAGCGATCCGATGCCCTGGCCGCCGCGTTGCAGACGCCGCCCGCAAGAACCCCGCAAAAGATCGGCATCATGTGCCGCAACCACCGCGGTTTCGTCGAGGCCCTGGTTGCGGTCCACCGCATCGGCGCTGATGTCGTGCTGTTGAACACCTCCTTCGCCGGGCCGGCGCTCGCCGAAGTGGTGGAACGTGAAGGTATCGATGTGGTCGTATATGACGAGGAGTTCGGCCCCGCGGTCGACCGCGCCCTCGCCGACAACCCCGAGGTCCGGAGGGTCATCGCGTGGACGGATGACCCGGCTAACCATGAGGTGACCGTTGAGAAGCTGATCACCGCACACACCGGTCGGCGGCCTAGACGCACCGGCCGCAGGGGCAGGCTGATCCTGCTGACCGCAGGCACCACGGGAACGCCGAAGGGCGCCAAGCGCTCCGGCGGTGGCCCAAAGGAGCTGAAGGCGGTGCTCGACCGGACGCCGTGGCGCGCCGAGGAAACTACGGTGGTGGCGGCACCGATGTTCCACGCGTGGGGCTTTTCCCAGCTGATTCTGTCGGCGATGTTGGCGTGCACGGTCGTGACCCGCCGCAAGTTCGATCCAGAGGCGACGCTGCAGCTCGTCGACCGCTACCACGCCACTGGACTTTCCGTGGTGCCAGTGATGTTCGACCGGATCATGGACCTGCCCGACGACGTGCGGAAGAAGTACACCTGCCGCTCGCTGCGGTTCGCTGCCGCGTCGGGGTCACGGATGCGTCCCGACGTGGTCTCCAGGTTCATGGATGAGTTCGGTCCCGTGATCTACAACAACTACAACGCGACCGAGGCAGGCATGATCGCGACGGCCACACCGGCAGACCTGCGTGCTGCACCGGACACCGCCGGCACGCCAGCCGAGAACGCCGAGATCCGGATCCTCGACGGCCAATTCCACGAGCTGCCCCCGGGTGAGATCGGCAGTATCTATGTGCGCAGCTCCACGCAGTTCGACGGCTACACCACGGGCAAGACCTCGAAGTTCCACGAGGGCTTCATGTCGTCCGGCGACGTCGGCTACCTCGACAACGCCGGTCGGCTGTTCGTCGTTGGTCGCGACGACGAGATGATCGTGTCGGGCGGCGAGAACGTGTATCCGATCGAGGTGGAGACGACGTTGGCGGCACATCCCGAGGTGGCCGAGGCGGCGGTGCTCGGCGTGGACGACGAGCAGTACGGCCAGCGGCTGGTCGCGTTCGTGGTGCTCGAGCCGGGCGCATCGGCGACGCTGGACACACTGAAGCAGCATGTGCGGGAGAACTTGGCCAACTACAAGGTGCCGCGCGACATCGTGATTCTCGACGAGTTGCCCCGTAGCAGCACCGGTAAGATCGTCCGTCTCGACCTGCGGGCACGCGTCGGCGCCTCGACTGGCAATGGGGGTTAGCACGCGGCTACGTTGCTTGTCTTCAAACAAGACTCGACGGGGCCACTCATGCTAGGCGGACTTCGGCCTTACTCGCGTATATTTTCCCTCTTCAGATCCGTATCCCGGCTCGGCTGCACCCGTTTCGGCTCGCCCGGCATCTTCGGGCTGCCACCGTGCTGCTGATCATGCTCACCTGCGTATGCGCAGCCTGCGAGCATCAGCCATGCGGCAGGTTGTCGGGCGAATTTTCGCCCGTTTTGGACGCGCTTCGACCCTAGTTGTTGTCGCAGGAGGATCAGTCGTGGCGGGCGGCTTCCTGGGCGAGTCGCACGCGGGAGGTGAGGCCGAGTTTGGCGTACACGTGGGTGAGGTGGGACTGCACGGTGCGCGGTGAGACGAAAAGCCGTGTGGCGATGTCGCTGTTGCCCAGCCCCTCGCTGACAAGTCGGACGACGTCGCGCTCGGTAGGAGTCAACGACCCCCAGCCGGTGGTGGGTCGCTTTCGCTCACCGCGTCCGCGCTGGGCGTAGGCGATCGCCTCTTCGGTGGATAGCGCTGCGCCTTCGGCCCATGCGGCGTCAAAATCCTGCTCGCCCAGGGTATCTCGCACCTTCGCCACCGACGCTTCGTAGCCGGCGTCATAGATTTTGAACCGGACCTCGCCGATGCGTTGCCGGATGGCATGTGCGGCACCGAAGAGCCGGGCCGCTTCGCGGGCGCTGCCGTCGTCACCGGCCAGAACGGCGAGGCACTCGAGGATGTCGGCAACGCGTGTGCGCGCCTGCATGTCGGCGGCGCGTGCGAGCGCGTCGTGGGCGTCGCATTCGGCCTGCTCCGGCTCACCCTGCGCGATCGCCACCCGGGCGCGCGTGGTCAGCGCCCACAACAGGTAAAAGCCGGTCGTAGTCGACACCGCCTCGTCGGCCCAACGACGGGCGGCAGCGAGATCCCGGTCTGCCAGCGCGGCCTCGGCATTCCAGATGCGCTGCAGTGCCGCCGTGCCACCACCCACGACAATCGGGTACTGGAGGGCGGCCTCGCGCGCCTCATGCGCCGCCGCGAAATCCCCGGCGGCTAGCGCCGCGAATCCCGACACCGCGTGCCCGACTACCGCGAACCTCCCGCCAAGCTCCGCGCCGCCCTCAATGATCGCCCCGGCCACCGTGCGGGCCGCGGCCGCCTCACCCTGGAGTGCGAGTGCCGTGCTCTGACCAACGAGGCCGCTGACCCTCCGGATCTCGTCGTGAGCCGCCTCGGCCTCGGCGGCCACCTCGCCGAACTGTGCGGCGGCTCCGGCCAAATCGCCCTGCTGTAGCTGCGCCCCCCCGAGGTAAAAGCGACAGATACGCGAGTTGAACCCGTCGCCGATCGCGTCGGCGAGGTCGCGTCCCTCCTCGCCAGCTGCGTGTACCGCGATCGAGTCACCCGCGATGCTCGCTGTCGCCGCCTGCAGGGCGAGGATCTGGCTGAGCCGCCACCGATCGTCCACGGCACGGGCCAGGCCAATCGCCTCGGCGAAGCATCCCCGGGCCACCTCGACGTGATAACTCAGGCCCGCGATGAAGCCGCAGGCGGTCAATGTCCGGGCCAGCAGGGCCGGCTCATCGACTTCGCGCGCGATCGCCAGGGCCTGTTCGGCCTGATCCATGCTCGCGGCGGGGCCGGCCCAAGCATCAAGCACCGCCTTGTCGGCGAGCGCCCGGGCGCGCACCGCGGCCGCCACCCCGAGGTGCTGCGCGTCGAGATCGGCCAGGGCGGTGTCGAACCAGGCCAACCCTTCCCGGAGGCGCCCCCGCCCGAGCCACAATGGCTGCAGCGAGGACGCCAGCGCCAACGCCGGCTCGATAGCGGAGTTTTCCCGGCTCCACCCGAACGCGGCGCGCAGATTGTCGATCTCGATCTCGGCCCTCTCGAGACGCTGCTCGTAATCACGGCCTGCCGGACTGTCGAGCACCGCGGCCAGGGCCGTGTAGTAATCACGGTGACGCGAGCGCACGGTGTCGGCTTCGCCGGACTCACCGAGTTTCTCCAGCGCGTACTGGCGCACCGTCTCCAGCAGCCGGTATCGCGTTCGGGCGCCGAGGTTTTCGGCCACGACCAAGGACTTGTCGACTAGCAGGGTGAGCTGATCGAGGACTTGGAAGCGCTCCAGACCGTCGGCGCCTGCGACCGCCAACGCCGCGTCGAGGTCTAATCCGCCGAGAAAGACCGCCAACCGACGGAACAGGATGCGTTCGGTTTCCGTCAGCAGCGCGTGCGACCAATCCACCGAGGCGCGCAAGGTCTGCTGGCGGCGCACCGCAGTGCGCGCACCACCGGTCAACAACCGGAACCGGTCATGCAGGCTGTCCAGGATCTCGGCCACCGACAACGCCCGCACCCGCGCCGCAGCCAACTCGATCGCCAGCGGCATCCCATCCAGGCGCTGGCAGATCTCCGCGACCGTAGCGGCGTTGTCGTCGGTCACCGCGAAGCCGGGTTGGACGAGTCGGGCCCGATCGGCGAACAACTCGACGGCTTCATCGGACACCGACAACGACGGCACCCGCCAAGTCGCCTCACCGGGCACACCGATCTGCTCACGACTGGTCGCCAACAGCGTCAACCTCGCCGCCTCGCTGAGCAACCCAACAACCAGATCGGCGCACGCATCCAGCAGATGCTCGCAGTTGTCCAGCACCACCAGCATCTGGCGTGCGCGCACGAACCGCAGCAGCGTCTCCATCGTCGAGTGGCCGGGCTGATCGGGCAGACCCAGCGCGCGCGCCACCGCGACAGCCACCAAATCGGGATCGGTGATCGGCGCTAGATCCACGTACCAAACACCCGCGCCGTAATCGCCCGCGACCTGATTGGCGACTTCTATCCCCAGGCGCGTCTTGCCGGCCCCACCCGCCCCGGTCAAGGTGACCAGTCGGTTGCCGGCCAGCAGCTTGCCCACCTCGCCAAGCTGTGCGCCGCGGCCCACAAAGCTGGTGAATTGCGACGGAACATTGTGCACAGCAACACTTTTCGCCGTGCGCAGCGGCGGGAAGTCATTGCGCAGGTCGGGATGGCACAGTTGCACGACGCGTTCCGGGCGGGCCGCACCGCGCAGCTCGTGCGTGCCCAGATCGGTCAGCCACGTGTCGGCGGGCAGGGTGTCTGCGACTAATGCGTCGGTCACAGCGGACAGCACGGTCTGCCCGCCGTGGGCAAGGTTGCGCAGCCGCGCCGTGCGGTTGATGGTCGGACCGATGTAATTACCCTCGTCGCGCAACTGCACCTCACCGGTGTGCACCCCGACCCGCAAGCTGATCGGGGCCAGCGGCGCGCGCTGTAATTCCAGCGCACACGCGACCGCATCACTGGCCCGCGCGAAAGCCACCACAAAGCTGTCGCCCTCACCCTGCTCCACCGGACGCACCCCGCCATAGGCGGCCAGCAGATCCGACAGCGCCCGATCTAGCCGCTCAAAGGCCGCCGTCATCGCCTCGGACTGGGACTCCCACAACCCGGTGGAGTTCTCCACGTCAGCCAACAGCAGCGTCACCGTGCCGGTCGGCAAAAGCACGCTCACGCCAAGATCGCTCCATTCCACCAACGGCAGGTCCACGCGTGGATCAATCTCGCTCATGCTAACCAGCATGCGGCCCCGACGAGGGGTGAAACATCAGCGCAAACGCGTACAGCCCCCGCCTCCCTACGCGGATTTTTCCGAGGTCAATTCCGCTTGAGATCCGTATCCCGGCTCGGCTGCACCCGTTTCGGCTCGCCCGGCATCTTCGGAGTGCCACCGTGTTGATGACCATGCTCAGCCGCATAGATGCAGCATGCGAGCATCGGCCATGCGGCAGGTTGTCGGGCGAGTTCTCGCCGCAGATCAGATGCTGGCCGCAGCGTTACTTAAGCTGACCCCTCGTCGCCGAGGGCGATGACCACGTCAAAGCCCTCACGGATGCACGCCACGAGCGCACCCAAGTCCGGGACCGCTGCGGCGTCGGCATTGATGCCGATCAGCGCCTTATGGTGATAACCCACCAGCGTGATATTGGCGGCGGTGCCGATCGGGGGCCCGAAGGGAAAGATGCTGAGCACCTTCGCGCCCGCGAGGTAGAACGCCAAATCGCCGGCGTTGACGTCGCTGAGCACGAAGTCGTCGTGTTTCATGATCAACCCGATCACCAGATTCACCACCGGACCGAAGGCGTTGATCACCGTGCCCAGCGCGCCGGCCAACGGAAGTTTCGCGACCCCCTTCATGCCGTCGATCAGAGCGTGATAGGTCGCCATCGCCGCACCTGGGTCGCTGGCGCCGATCGGAATCGCCATTCGGCAACCGTTGACCCGGTTGCCGAACAGCGGGTCGCCCGGCTTGCGGATATCAACGGGGATGGTGGTCCGCAGGCGCTCGACGGGTTCGCCGTGCCGTTGATGGTACAAAGCGAATCCGTGGGCGACGGCGGTGAGAAAAGCGTCGTTGACGGTGCAGCCCCGTGTCTTGGCGGCTTTGCGTAATCCTTTGAGGTCGGCCTCCAGTGTTGCGAAGCGCAGCCATCCCCGGCGCTCGGTCATGAGCGGCGAAAGGGTCTTCAAGTTCGGCGCCACGATCCGGGTCACCGCCCAGACATCCTTTGCGACGGTGGTTGCGGTATCAAGCGGGCGCCGTACCACGGTGGGCAAGGTACGCGCCGTCGAGCCCGCGGACCGGCCCAGGAGCCGCAGGACCCGGTGGGTGGTGTAGCTGACGGCTTCGGCCGCCAGCCCGAGCCGGGATTGATCCTCGGGCTCGGGGAGCGCCGGCATCGGGCCAAGATCGCGGGGCTTTCGGGTGAGGTCGCCGAGCAACCCGAAGATCGCGAGAAGGCCGGTACCGTCGCTCATCACATGATTCACCGTGAGGATTAGCGCCGCCTGTCCGCCGGTGAGGCCCTCAACCACGGTGATGGTCCACAGCGGGCGCTCCCGGTCGAGGCCGGACATCGTCGACTGGCGCGCGAACTCCAGCACGCCGTCCAAGGATCCATCACCCGGCGCACCGATCCAGCGGACATGGTAGGAGAGGTCGAAGTTCGCGTCGACAATCCAACGCGGAGTCGACAGCCGCAACGGTGCTTCCACCAGGCGGTGCCGAAACGATGGCAGGGTGCGGCTGCCACGTTCGAGCCGGTCCAGGAGTACCTCGCGGTCGGGCGCCCGATCAAGGGTCAACACCACGGTGATCGTCTGCCGAAGCAACGGATCCTTTTCGATCCCCCACAGCATCGCGTCCAGATCGCTGGTGTGATGGGGCTTTTGCGAGACGTGATTGATGGCTGCCATCGTTCCTCGGTTTGTCGTTCGTAGTTTCTGACCGGGGCACTTTGCAGTCTGCGTCGCATCGGGCCGTCCCGCGGCGGACTTCGAGAAATTCGGCGGTGGCTATGAACCCGACAACCTGGGAGCTGTCATCGGTCCGGTGACCAATCGCAACTTTGCTACCGACACTGCCCGTAAGACAGCAGACGGTAATCAGCCGGCGTAGCGGTTGCGGAGTTTGGTCAACGTGGCTTCGATGCCGGCGGCATTGCGCTTGGCGAAACCCGTTAGCTCGTAATACTTCAGCCGGTCCTTCAGCGGTCCGGTGTCGCGGTAGTCGAACGTCTCGGTGACGCGAGTGGTCGTCGGTGTGATTGCGGCGAACTCCCAACGCCAGTGGTGCCCGACGGGGTGGCGCCATTCGATGAGTTCGTCGGGTTTCATCGCGGTGATGGTGCTGGTGCTGCGATAGGGCACCCCGAACATCCTCATCTTCGTGGTGAACCGCGCGCCCGGGACCAGCCGCTGGGGGGCGCGGATGTTTTTCCCGACGGTGCCGGAACCGTCGAGTTCGTGGTGTCGACGCGGGTCAGCGACGATCGCGAAGAGGTCAGCTGCCGGGGCATGGACCTCAACGCAGCGGCTGACCTGATTGCGACCGGCGTCCACGGTAGTGACGGTAATCGTGTCTGCTCCTGACTCTTCTATGTGGCGACCATGGCGAGGCTGCGCTCCCAGAGTTCACGGGCCAGGACCGGATCGTAGGCCCGAGGGTTGGCCCGAGCGATTCTGTGGTGGGCGTAGTACTCGCCCGACCTCCAGTCGGTTCCCGGTGTGGCTGAGGCCAGCCACACCAGCTCGTCGGATCCCTGCTCAGGTCCAACCAGCGCCAGAAATTTGATCGGGCCGCGAAACGCCGTCCGAATCCACCACGTCCGCGACGCGCTGCCGAAGTTAGTTGCCACGTCGCCGGGATGAAACGCCGCCGTGGAGATCCCGGCAGCGTGGTAGCGCCGGTGCAGCTCCTTGGTGAACAAGATCATTTCCAGCTTGGCGTCGCCGTAGGCCCTCAGTGGCCGATAGCCATGCGTTGCGTCGAGGTCATCGATATTGACTTGGCCGAAGTGCGTATTAACCACGCTCGAGGTGTTCAGCACCGTGGCGCTGGATTCGACGAGCCGATCCATCAGCAGCGTCGTGAGCAAGAACGCGGCCAGATAATCGACCTGGAAAGTCGTTTCGTGGCCGTCGACGGTGACCTCGCGCCGCCTCATGGCACGACCGGCATTGTTGGCCAGCACATCGATGCGGGGATAGGACTGCAGCAGCCGCTCGGCCAATCTCCGCACCTGTGCAAGATCCGTGAAATCGGCCACGAAATGCTCGACGCCCAGGCGCAGGGCGACGGCGGTTGTCTTCGATTCGGATCGGCCCACCACGATTACGTTCTCGCCGCTTCGGCTCAGCCTGGCCGCCGCAGCGGCGCCGATGCCATCACTGGCGCCGGTAATGATGACCGTCCGACCCGCCATTGATCTCCTTTCCGAAGCCGTGCTGCCGCAGGGTTCCCCAACCGTCGCCACAAACCGCCGCCTCAATGATTGTTGCGATGCCAGCGTCACGTCCACCCCTGTAGCCCTAAGACGATGACCACCGTTTCGTTGGCAAGTGACTCACGACTGCCATAGCGGGGCCCTAATCCCCTCGTCAACTGAGGTCTGCCGAGAGAACATCGTCGTTGCGGTTCGGATTCTTGAGCGCCCAGCCCGGATGTCGGTCAATGGCTGCCCGAACTTCGGATAGGAAATACGCCATGAGCAAGCCGATTCCGCCACTTGATCTTTCGTGGCTGCTGATCGAGTCGCCGTCCGGTACGACGCACGTCGGTGCGATGCTGCTGTTCAAAAAGCCAGCCGGCCAAAGGCCCATCGTGCGCGAAATCGTGGAGGCCTACCGGGCGTACCCGCCGACGCCGCCGTTCAACTATGGGAGCTCCTGGGTCGCGGCGCGCCCCATTTCCGAGAGGTGGCCAGCTGGGACCCGCACTACCACATCGAGCACTTGGCGCTGCCCGCCCGTGCCTCCTACGACGACCTGCTCATCGGGCCATGGTTTTCGGTGAGCCTCTCCGCCAGTGCGGCGACCGCGGTCTCGTCGGACAGATCGGCCGGGTACCCGGCTGCGCGGCTACCGCCCGCGTTGATCGACGCTGCGAGGGCTGTCAGCCTGTCTGCAGAACGGGCGACTAGGAGCACGGTCGCCCCGGCCGCCGCGAGCTTGCGCGCGGTGGCCTCGCCGAGTCCGTGGGAGGCGCCGGTCACCAGCACGGTCTTGCCGGACACCGCGGCGCGCAGCCGGTCCGGATCCGACACCCTCGGTGGATTGACGATCTTGTCGACAACCTTGGCTACCGGGTTCATTGGCATGCCTTACTACTCGGACGAGTCGCAGCATAGCCCCGCACCAACGCGACTATCGAACGTGAAACGGCGTCGCGGGTGCTGACCGGGTTGGGGAGGTCGCCACCAAGATCGCGCCTCGCGTGAGCGCGCCCAGCAGAAACCTGGTGACGATCTCGGGGTCATCGACCCGAAGGTGCCCTCCTCCGCCGCCCACGCGGCTTCCAGCGCTTCGCGATCGGAAAATTTCCGCAGGGGGAGCTCACTTCCGACCGGAAGCTGATGCCGCTAGCCTCGATGACAGATGGCAACAACAGATGAGCCGGACTCACGGTCAGGGAGTGCGCAATGCCCGAGACATACGGAATTCTGGTCGGGGTTGACGGCTCGGCAGCATCGGATGCCGCCATACGCTGGGCCACCCGCGAAGCCATATTGCGCGATGAGCTGATCACTCTGCTGCATGTCGTCGCCCCAGTCATTGCCAGCTGGCCCGAGGGCCCGATGCAAGCGAACTTCGCCAAGTGGCAGAAGGAAAACGCTGGGGATGTCATCGAGCAGGCGCGCAAGACTCTCTGCGCCGAGGTGGGCGAAGCGCCGCCCGAGGTGCGCACCGGGGTGCTGTACTCGCAGTATTCGCACGTTGTGCCGACATTGATCGACGCATCCAAGCAGGCGCGGATGGTCGTGGCGGGCAGCCGCGGCATGGGCGCGGCCGGCCCTCTTCCGATGGGCTCGGTCAGTACCGGTCTTGTTCACCATGCACACTGTCCGGTCGCTGTCATTCGCGGCGAGGAGTCATCGGCGACCAACCAGAATGCAGGGGTCCTGGTCGGCATCGACGGCTCGCCCGCGTCAGAGGCGGCCACCGCGTGGGCCTTCGACGAAGCATCACACCAGGGGCTGCCCCTTGTCGCGTTGCATGCGTGGAACGACGTCGGGGACTTCCCGACCCTCGACATGGACTGGCGGAATTACGAAAGCCAAGGAGAGAAAGCCTTAACCGAACGCCTGGCTGGTTGGCAGGAACAGTATCCCAAGGTGCACGTGCAGCGACGGCTCGAATGGGATCAGCCCGCCCGCCGGCTCGTCGAGGAATCCGAGCACGCTCGGCTGGTAGTGGTCGGCAGTCACGGTCGAGGCGGATTCGCTGGCATGCCGCTGGGCTCGGTCGGCGCCAGGGTGGCGCAATCGGCAAAAGTTCCGGTGGTCGTCGTCCGCACTCGATCGGGCGATTCGGCACCCTGAACTGTAGTGCAGGCGCCAACCGCACCGAACTGCTGGGCGAAACGGGTGCCGAGGTGGTGTTCGTGTGCGGAGAAGTCGGGCGAGCATCCCCTGCTCGGAACTGGCCTAACTCATTCCCCCCTGTTGTTCCTGGTCAGATCCGTATCCCGGCTCGGCTGCACCCGTTTCGGCTCCCCCGGCATCTTCGGGTAATTCGGCGGATATGGCATGTCGCCGAGCCCACGCTGCTCGTCGGCCTCGACCATGCCCAGCAGCGGCGCGATCGACTGGGCCACGTCATCCATTGCGGCCCACGGGTCCCCATCGATTAGGCGGCGCTGCACCAGCTCGGGCACGGTCGCCATGGTGTAGTCGTCCGGATCGGCGTCGGCCAGCTCATTCCAGGTCAGCGGTGTCGATACGGTCGCGATCGGGGTGCGCCGCACCGAATACGGCGATGCCATGGTGCGGTCGCGGGCGTTCTGGTTGAAGTCGATGAAGATCCGCGCGCCGCGCTCTTCCTTCCACCACGACGTCGTCACCGCGTCCGGAGCGCGCCGCTCCACCTCGCGCGCCAGGGCGATGCCCGCCCGGCGGACCTGAATGAAGTCCCAGTCGGTAGCGATCCGCAGGAACACGTGGATCCCGCGTCCCCCCGACGTCTTCGGGTATCCGACCAGTCCGAGTTCGTCGAGCAGCGGCTGCAACACATCGACGGCAATCGCGCGCGCTTCGGCAAAGCCGGTGCCGGGCTGCGGATCTAAGTCGATGCGCAACTCGTCTGGGTGGTCGGTATCGGGGCAGCGCACTTGCCAGGGGTGCAGCGTGATCGTGCCCATCTGCGCCGCCCACACGATTGCCGCTGGATGGGTAACCTTCAGCGCGTCGGCGGTGCGCCCCGACGGGAACGTCACCCGGCAGGTCTCCAGATAGTCGGGATGATGCTGCGGCACCCGCTTTTGGTAGATCTCCTCGCCGTCGATGCCGTCCGGGAAACGCTGCAGATGGGTAGGCCGGTCGCGCAGCGGGGCCAGCATCGGGCTCCCGGCTTCAACGGCCACGGCTCGGTAGTACTCGATGAGCCGCCGCTTGGTGCCGTTGGCGCCCAGCTTGGGGAAATACACCTTGTCGGGGTTGGTGACGCGCACCGCGATGCCATCGACATCGAGCTCTTCTGCAGCAGCCATATCCTCAGCTTATGGACTTACCCGTGATGCCACCGGTCTCGCCGATGCTGGCCAAGCCGGTCAAGGCGATCCCGCCAGATGCCTCGTATGAGCCGAAATGGGACGGCTTCCGGTCCATCTGCTTTCGCGACGGCGATCAAGTGGAGCTGGGCAGCCGCAACGAGCGGCCGATGACCCGCTACTTCCCCGAGCTGGTTGCGGCGGTCACGGCAGAGCTGCCAGACCGCTGCGTGATCGACGGCGAGATTGTCATCGCCACCGAGCACGGGTTGGACTTCGAGGCGCTGCAACAGCGCATCCACCCAGCCGATTCGCGGGTGCGGATGCTCGCCGAAAAGACGCCGGCTTCCTTCATCGCGTTCGATTTGCTCGCCCTCGGCGACGACGACTACACCCGCCGACCGTTCAGCGAGCGGCGCGCCGCCCTCGTCGAAGCTCTAGCTGTTTCGGCGGCCGGTTCGGCCGCGTCGATCCACGTCACGCCGGCAACCACCGATCTGGCAACCGCGCAGCGCTGGTTCGACGAGTTCGAGGGGGCCGGTCTCGATGGCGTCATCGCCAAGCCGCTGACGATCACCTATCAACCGGACAAGCGCGTCATGTTCAAAATCAAACACGAACGAACCGCCGACTGCGTGGTCGCCGGTTACCGGGTGCACAAGTCCGGCGGGGAGGCGATCGGCTCGCTGCTGCTCGGGCTCTACCAAGACGACGGTCAACTCGCATCCGTCGGCGTGATCGGCGCTTTCCCGATGGCCGAACGACGACGACTGTTCACCGAGTTGCAGCCTCTCGTCACGGAATTCGACGACCATCCGTGGAATTGGGCCGCCCACGAAGCCGGCGAGCGCACACCACGCAAGAACGAATTCTCCCGCTGGAACGCGGGCAAGGACCTTTCGTTCGTGCCGCTGCGCCCGGAGCGAGTGGTCGAGGTGCGCTACGACCACATGGAGGGTCGACGCTTCCGCCACACCGCCCAATTCAGCCGATGGCGCCCCGACCGCGACCCACTCTCATGCACCTACGATCAGCTCGAGCAGCCACTCAACTTCAGCCTCGGTGACATCGTGCCCGGCCTCGTCTGAGGCAAGACGAATTTTCCGTAACACAAGGCGGTCCGTCCGGCTGTAAGACACGGCTAAGCTGTCGTAATGCTTCACGTAGCCGCACTGCTGGCGGCTGGTTCCGCCACCCTCGACGACGACGGCGCGCTCAGTGCCACGTGCATCCCGACGACCTGCTACGAGACCGACGAAATCCCTGTATCGGCAGAGGTCCCAGTTGTTCTCGTCGTGCATGCGCGAGCCGGTGGAGACTATGACCCGCAGCTCTATATCGTGTGCAAGGATCCGGCCGGAGTGCGGCGCGGCAGCGTTCAGGCGGCCTGGCACTGGCCCGATGAAGACAACAAACCGTCGAAGTACCGGTGCTTCACTCAAAAGATCCCATTCGAGATCGACAGCGCCGGCGAATACACGATCGGCGTGTATTACGACGCCGAAGGCCACATCGAAATGTCGACGCCGATACCGGTTTTGATCACGCTGACCACGGCAAGTGCTGCCGCCACTAACGGGGACAGTGCTGAGGAGAGCGCCCAGCTTGGCGGCATTTGACTTCATCGTGGTCGGTGCCGGCTCTGCCGGTTGCGCGGTCGCGGGACGGTTAGCGACGCAGTCGTCGTCCAGGGTGCTGCTGATCGAGGCCGGCGGTTCGGATCGACGGCTGGAGGTGCGGGCGCCGCTGGCGTTCGGCCGCCAGTTCGGGACCTCGCTGGACTGGGCGTACGAAAGCGAGCCGGAGCCCGGCTGCGCCGATCGGCGTATTGCACAGCCCCGTGGCCGCGTGCTCGGCGGCACCAGCGCGATGAACGGGATGGTCTGGGTCAAGGGCAGCGATCTCGACTATGACGGCTGGCGACTGCCCGGCTGGAGCTGGGGTGACGTGGCCCCGGTTTTCGCGCGGATCGAACAAGGCCCGATGCGGATAACCCGGGTGGCAAATCCCGACGAGCTTTCTCAGCGCTTCGTCGCCGCGGCGCGCGCGGCGGGCATCGCGGCCAACGACGACATCAGTGGACCCGAACTCGACGGCGTCGCAATCGCCCCCGTCACCATCCACAACGGCCAACGCTGGACCACGGCGCGCGCCTACCTGCGCCGCCAGAAGAATCTGACCGTCGTCACCAAGGCCGAGGTCCGTCGGGTCATCATCCGCAATGGTCGCGCTGTCGGTGTCGAGTACCGCCGCCGGGGACGTGAGCAACAGGCTTTCGCTGACCAAGAGGTCGTGGTGAGCGCCGGCGCATTCGGCACCCCACAGTTGCTTCAGTTGTCGGGTGTCGGTCCGGCCGATCACCTCCGCAGCGTCGGGATCACCGCGCTCGTCGACAGCCCCCGTGTTGGCGACGGACTGGCCGATCATCCGGCAACCTTCGCCACCTGGGCTCTGACACCCGACCACGTCGGCCTGGCCGACGCTGCAAACCCAAAATGGTTGCTGCAGTGGCTGCTTGGCCGCCGCGGCAAGCTCACCAGCAACATCATGGAGGCGCTGGCCCATGTCCGGTCGACGGCCGGACTACCAGCGTGCGACTTTCAGATCGTCTTCGCACCCATCGATGTCCTCGCCGACACGACGGGGGCGGCACTCAAACCCACGGCATCAGTGATGCAGTCCTACTGGACCCCGAAGAGTCGCGGCAGTGTCATGGTGCGCTCGGCGGATCCCGCGACGCCTCCGGCTATCCGGATGAACCTGCTGACCGAGCGTGAGGACGTCGATGCGCTGGTTCGGGCGATAAAACTCAGCCGGGAGATCATTGCGACCGAACCGATCGCATCCACCGTCGAGTGTGAAATTTCTCCGGGTCCCGGCTCGGACCTCGAGGCACACATCAGAAACACCGCGCTCACCACGGCCCATCCGGCCTGCAGCGTCGCGATGGGCAGCCAGGCCGACAGTCCGCTCGACGAGAAGCTTCGGGTTCGGGGTGTGGAGAACCTCCGCGTCGCCGACGCCTCCGCGCTACCCCAGATTCCGCGCGCCAACACCAACGCGCCCTCAATCATGATCGGCGAACGCTGCGCGGATTTCCTGCTCGCGGGCGCCTAGCCAGCTAGCCCGATGGTGACGACCCGCTTCGCCCGGCTCCGCCGCCCTCGCGATCGCCACTAGACAGTGACGGACAGCGCAGACAACCCGCGCAGCGTGACGTTCGTCTTGTACTGCGGCTCGCTGTCCAGCCGGGCGCCCGGGAAGCGTGCCGTGACCGCCGACAGCGCCACGCTGGCTTCCAACCTGGCCAGCGGGGCGCCCAGGCAATAATGCGCCCCGCGACCAAAGCCCAAGTGCCGCAACGTTCCCCGATCGGGGTCGAAAGTATCGGGCCGGTCGTACTCGGTGGGGTCCCGTTGCGCCGCGGCCAGTAGCACCATCATGGTGTCACCCTTGATCACCGTTGTGTCCCCAATAACCATGTCCTCGAGCGCATTTCGGATCGCCAACTGCACCGGCGGGTCATAGCGCAGGGTCTCCTCGACGACCGCCGACGCGCGGCCGGCATCCGCCCCCAGCGCGGCCCACTGCTCGGGTACGCGCAACATCGCCAGAATGGCGTTGGCGATCAGGTTCACCGTGGTCTCGTGTCCGGCGATCAGCAGCAGATTGCACGTCGAGACGATCTCCTCCTCCGTCAGCTGATCGCCGGACTCCTCCACCGCGATCAACCCCGACAGCAAGTCCTCACCGGGATCCGATCGGCGGCGCTCGATCAATTCGTGAAAGTAGCCGCGCAGCCAGCGGACGGCCTGCATGCGCTCCTCGAAGTTCTCCGACGGACTTCCGGTGATCGTGACGAACGGATCCAGCGCCTGCGCCAGCAAGGCGGATGCCTGGCTGAACATCGGCTCGTCCTTCAGCGGCACGCCCAGCAGCCGGCAGATGACCGCCACCGGCAGCGGATACGCGAGGTCGGCGATCACATCGAAGCGGCCGCGCTCGGCGATCTGATCCAGTAATTGCTCGACCATTGCCGTGATGTCGGGTTGCAGCGCGTTGACCACTTTGGGCGCGAAAGCCTTACTGGCCAGCTTGCGCAGCCGCGTGTGATCGGGCGGATCGAGAAACAGAAATCCCGGCGGCACTGGCGGTTTCGACCACCCCGCCGACACGAGCTGTTGCTGCGCGATCGTCGAGTTCCATCGGTTGCTTGAAGACGAGGGATGCCGAAGCACCTCATCGCAGTCGCGAGCAGTCGAGAAGACGGTGCTGTTCATCGCTGGCAGCTGAATGGGTCCCCGTTGCCGGAACTTCGCGTAAAGCGGGTAAGGGTCGGCCCGGTTGGCCGGATCCAGCAGCTGAAGCAACAACGCTTGCGATTCGGCCTGCTCGGTGGCCGTGCTCGTCGTCATGCTCATATTGTGCCCGGCGGCAGCCCTTACGTTCCTTCAGCTAGTCCCGCCAGCGCGGGATGCGCCATCAACAGATCGAGGAACGCCCGCTGCCCCTTGAGCAGCTTGGGGCGTGCCTGCACCACCGGAAACCAGCCGATCCGATCGACCTCGGGGAACTCACGCATCCGGCCCGATCCCTTCGGCCACTCCAGCTCGAAGGTGTTGCTCCGCGCCTCGGTGATGTCGAGGTCGCTCCGCACCGCGAAGGCGGTGACCACCTTGCCGCTGGGTTGCTTGAGTGCACCGAAGTCGATGCGCGGCCCGCTCGGCACCGACAGCCCGATCTCCTCAGCGAACTCGCGTTGCGCGGCCACCCAGGGGTCGTCACCGTCGGTGTACTCGCCTTTCGGGATGGACCACGCCCCGTCGTCCTTGCGGGCCCAAAACGGGCCACCGGGATGTGCGAGAAGGACTTCCACCACACCATCGCGGGCCCGATACAACAGCAACCCCGCGCTGAGCTTGGGCACCAGACCTAGACCCCAACCCCGGCTTCCAGATCCTTGAGCGACGACTCCAGGTGTGCGAGTAGTCGCTGCAGGTGCGGCACGCTGCGACGGCATCCGACGAGACCGAAATCGAGATTGCCCGCGTTGTTCACCAGGGTGATGTTCAGTGCTTGTCCTTCCGGCAGCGCCGAGAACGGGTAGCTACCGTCCACGCGGGCGCCGCCGTAGTACATCGGCTCGGCGAGTCCCGGCACATTCGAGATGACGAGGTTGAATGGCGGCGGGGTCGAGGAGATGAAACCCGGGACACCCGCCAGCGTCAGCGGTGCCATGTTTAGCGCCGATAACGCCAGCACCTGCGCTCGCGGCAGTTCGGCGAAGACTTTCTTGTTGCCGCGCATGGATTCACTGATCGCTTCGATCCGCTTCGCCGGGTCCTCGACGTCGGTGGCGAGGCTGCACAGGATGCTGCCCACCAGGTTGCCGCCGGCATCGGCCTCCTCCTTCGAGCGAAGGCTGATCGGAATCATCGCGATCAGCGGCGCGTCCGGCAGCGCATTCTGTTCGATCAGGTAGTAGCGCAGCGCACCCGAACACATGGCCAAGACGGCGTCGTTGTAGGTCACCCCGGCGGCCTTCTTGACCTTCAACACCCGGTCCGCCGACCAGGACTGGGCGGCGCATCGGCGCGCGCCCCCGATCTTGACGTTGAACATGGTGTGCGGAGCCGCCATTGGCAGGGTCAACTGTTGCTCAAACAGGGCCGCGCGGGCCAGCTTCACCGTCGATGGGGCAAGTGCTGCAACGGATTTCGCCGAATTGACCAGCGAACTCAACGGGGACGACCCCCCTGACTTGGGGCGCGGTCGCCGCGGCAGGCTCCACATCGCGCCAACGTCGGTGTCGCCAGGGTCGACCGACAGCGTGCGCTGCATCAGCTTCATCGCCGAGATGCCGTCGATCAACGCGTGATGCATTTTGCTGTACATGGCGAACCGGCCGTCGCTCAGCCCCTCCACCACGTACAGCTCCCACAGCGGGCGGTGCCGATCCAGCAGGCTGGTATGCAGCCTCGAGGCCAGCTCGAGCAGCTCGCGAACCCGCCCCGGCGACGCTAGCGCTGAGCGCCGAACATGGTAGTCGACGTCTACCTCGCCGTCGTAGGCCCAGGCCAAAGGGGCGATCCCGCCCATGATCGTCGCGGGGCGCTTGCGAAATGTCGGCTGGAATTCGTCGTTGGCAACCATCGCGTCGGTGAACTCGCGGACGAACTCCGGACCTGCGCCCTCGGGCGGCTCCAACAACGTCAGGCCACCGACGTGCATCGGATGCTCACGTGATTCCGCGAGCAGAAATACCGAGTCGGTGGGCGCCATGAGTTCCATGCGTCCATTAGACCGCGAACGGCCAAGGACGCGAAGGGCTCTTAGAACATCGCCGTCGAGCCGACCTCCGGATGACTGCGCATGTACTCGACGAGCCGATCGACGTAGCTGCGGAACGCGGGCACCTCGATACCGCTGCCAGCGAGGTCAGCGCGGCAATGCTCGGTCAGGTAAACGGTGGGGTGCGCGAAGTAGTCGACCGCTTCGGGAGGTATCCGCATCAAGCGGTAAAGCCCGGGAACGTGCGCCAGGGACGCCTTGGCCAGCTTTCGCGGCAACGGAACCTTGATGAGTTCCCGGCCGGTTGCCTCGGCGAGCGTCTCCGCCATCTCATCGACGGTGAGCGCGTGTGGATCTGCCAGTTGATACGTTCGGCCCTCAGACGCAGGGAGTCCGCTCAAATACTCAACGGCGTCAACGACGAAATCGCGCGGGACCACGTTCACCCGCGTCGCCGTCGGGTCACCCGCCACTGGCAAGATCGCGCGCCGGGGCTGTCGCAGCAGCCACTGCATGACGAAGTAGGGGCCGTCGAACTTCTGCGTTTCACCGGTGCGACTGTCACCGACGACAATTGCGGGGCGATAGATCGTCGCCGGCAGGCCCGCGGACATGTGCTGTCGGACATCCGCCTCGGCGAGGTTCTTGGTCTCCTCGTAATAGTTGTTGAACGGTGCGCCGACTTCGAGGTCGTTCTCGCCGAACGGACCGGGATAACGGCCGCTGACATAGCAGGTGCTGAAGTAGTGCAGGCGCGTCAACTTGGGACAACGCTCAAGGGCGTCCAGGACGTTCCGGGTGCCGTCGACGTTGATCCGAACCGCCACGTCGCGGGCCACCGCCAGGTCATACGCCGCGGCGAGGTGCCACGCCTCGGTGACCCCGGTCAGGGCGTCTGCAGCAAGTCCGAGACCAGGTTGAGTGATGTCGCCCTCGACCAGCTGGATCCGACCCTCCAGGAAGGGATCGGCGGTACTCAGTTCGGCGACGCGTCGCTCTGCGAGCGTGGCGAACTTGGGCTGCACCAAACAGATTGCCGAACTGTCAACGCGTTTGAGGATGGCCGGCAGTAACGCGCTGCCGAGAAAGCCGGGAAACCCGGTCATCAATACCGTCATCGCTGCACCTCTCTAGCCACGCAAGCGGGTTTCGACAACCGACACCGCACGGTGGACTCACCACCGCAACCACGTTATCGATGCCCGGCGTTGTTCAAACGAGTCTTTCGACCCACCCTGGCCGCCATAGGTCCTCGGCTATGAGTGCCGAGGTCTTTGGTCCCCACAACCGGGGAATTGCGGCTCTGTCGAGACATCTAATGCTGCGCGAGCATTACAGCACTGGAACCCGGCGACAGGGGTAAAAGTGGCTGGCAACGAAGTGGCCCAACCCGAGATGGCCAAGTGGGATCCCACCTTCACGGAACTTCTCATCAATGCGGTGACACCAGTGATCAACCGATGGTTCCGGCCCGAGGTGCGTGGCTTGGAAACCTTCCCATCGACCGGCGGCGCTCTGCTGGTGTCCAACCATTCCGGCGGTGTGCTGACGCCCGACTGGAACGTTCTGGCCCCAGCCCTGTACCGCAGGTTCGGCTACGACCGCCCGCTGTACACCGTTGCCCACTATGGGGTGTTCTTCACACCGTTCCGCGCGGCGCTGGGCCGCCTCGGCGTTATCCATGCCAGCCGGGAAAACGCCGGCGAAGCGTTGCGCTCCGGCGCGCTCGTGCTGGCTTTTCCCGGCGGTGACTACGACGCATTCCGCCCGACGCTGAGCCAGAACGTCATCGACTTCGACGGCCGCACCGGATACGTAAAGACCGCAATGGAAGCCGGCGTGCCGATCGTGCCCGCGGTGTCGATCGGTGGTCAGGAAACCCAGCTCTTCCTAACCCGCGGCGATTGGATCGCGAAGCGACTGGGGCTCAAGCGGTTCCGGTTAGAGATCCTGCCGGTAGCGATCGGCTTCCCCTTCGGTCTGACGTTATTGTTCCCGGCCAACATGCCGTTTCCGGCCAAGATCGTCTATCACGTGCTGGAGCCGATCGACATCGCCGCCCGGTTCGGCGCGGACGCCGACGTCGGCGAGGTCGACACGTACGTGCGCTCGGTCATGCAGGATGCATTGAAGAAACTGGGGCGCGAGCGTCGATTGCCCGTCCTGGGCTAAGCGACCGACCATGCGGATGTCGCGATCAGGTCGCCGCGCTCCAGCCCGGCTGCAAGGGCGTGAGGTATTGGACGACGAGAATAGCGTCCCACCAAGGCTTTACGCGGTCACCAATGATGACGTCCGGTGCGGCGCCCGCGGAACAGCGCGTCGCCCTAGCCGACAGATGTAATCCCCGCACTGGAAATGGTAAAGCCACGGCCTGAGGTGACCTTACAGGTGACCCCGCTTTCTTCCGAGCGGCAACTAAACGGGCCGACCCAAGCGGTTTGGCCGTAGGCGAGCGTGGGGGTGCCCTGGCCTGCATTGCCAAGACAGGACTCTCCCGTACAGGTTTTGAACGACCCGTCGGTGGACATACGCACTGACTGCGGCGGCGAGTCCGTCTGGCAGTACGTTTCGTCGGGTATGCCGTTGCCACGCTGATAATTCATCTCGCAACCGAGGTTGCGAGACGGAGTTAAGAAGGAACACCAGGTCTGCGTGCAGACTGGATTATCTGCGGCGGCGTGAGGCACCCCTGCCCAGCAGCCGGCGACGACGAGCCCTATTGCTGCGAAAATAGGTCGGTACACGAACCCTCCCCAACCGTTGATGTGTCCTCTTCGGGGAAGGTAGCAGACCGATATGCGCGCTTTAAGCAAATCGGTGATGGTCTTGAGGGGCTTCGACGATTGCGATCGTCTTGCCCGGCTGCATCTTCTGTAGGTAGTAGGCGGCGCCGATGCCCGAGATGCCGGCCCCAAGGATCAGTACGTCGACGTGCTCGATGCTGCGAGGCTCCATGGTGTGTCCTGTTCGGTCGGCGCCCCACGAATTCCGTTGTCGGAGGCTTATGCCTACCTACTGTGGGGCGGCTCAGGCCCCTATGTCTTGACAGCAGAGGACAGCTTTTTGACAATTCAGGACAGCGGCTTGCCTGCGGCGAGATACTCCGTTCACGATCCTTGGCGGGCGCGGGCGAGCAACTGTTCGAGTCGCTGTCGAGCGCTCGGAGTCAACCCAATGTCGGATGTGTCCGACCAATTCTCGACCTCGGCGAGCGTCTCGTCGCACCACCGGATGAGCAGTAACACGAACTCGCCGTAGAGCCATGCCGCGCGTTCGGTGAGGTGCAGCCGCTCCGGGAACGGCCCTCCTCCGTCGAGCAATTCCTCAAGGAGCATCGTGCCGCCGGCACGCAGCTCCCGCGCCTGGCGCGCGGTGGCCTCGACCGCCGCGCGCAGATCCTTCGTCGTTCCCTGGTCAGCCAGTAGCACGCGGAGCAGGCCCTCGATCTCAAAGGCGGGCGGAGCCGGTTCGGTGCCCAGCCACTCCTCGAGCGCCGCACGGCCCGCCGCGGTGATCGTGTAGCGGGTGCGCTGCCGACGGCGGCCCTCAACCACCTCGGCCCGAGCGTGCCCGCGCTCCACGATCCGCTTCAGCTCCGCATACAGGTTGGCCTCCGAACGGGGCCAGAAGTGATGCAGGCTGCGCTTGACCTGCGCGACCAACTCGTAAGCAGTCCAGGGCTGTACACCGAGCAGGCCCAGGAGCGCGAAAGACGTCGCGGTCGGCTGTGATGGCACTCCTTGACGATACTCTACTTTGGAGTACTGTTGTACTCAACATTGGAGTATTAGGGGATGGCATGAACGACGTCGAAGTCGCCGCCTTGGTCGACACCACTCGAGAAGAGCTGCGCGACCGCATCGCACAAGCGCTCGCACGGTTCGATCGACTCGCTCGCATCGCCGACCCGCTCGCCCAGCTGCCGCGCTCAACGTGGACTGCCCAGCAGGCCGTCGCGCACGTGCTCACAATCGTTCAGCGCTATCTGCAGCTGCGGCAGGGAGATTCACGCTTGGCTGACCATCCGCGCGAGCTCAACGTCATCAATCAGAGCGAACTCGAGGCAGCGATGGCCCCACTGCCCGAACTCGCTGACCAAATCCAATCTCTCGCACCGGAGTTGGACGCGCTGTTCGACACGATCGCCGATGAAGGTTCGGTGCTTCCCTTTCATTGCGGCGCCCACGTCGACGGCAACACCTGGCAGACGAACTGGCTCGGCGAGCTGCTGATGCACGGACGCGACATCGCCCAGGCCGTCCAGGTGCCGTGGGAACTTCCCGAACACGACATGCTGTTGATCGCGCGGGGACTAATGCAGATCGCGCCAGCCTACGTGCTGGACACAATACCGCCGAATACCGACATCTGCGTGGCCATCGACGTCCCAGAGGCGCGGCCCTACCTTATCCACATCCACGACGGCATCGCCGAGTTGCGCGTCCGGCGTCCCAGCGATCGTCCTCACGCTGTTCTGCGCGTGCCCGCATCGACGCTCACCCAACTGCTCTACCAACGCATCGGACAGTTCACGGCCGCGCGTCAGGGTTTGCGCGTGGTCGGCGGCCGGCGACCGTGGCTAGCGCTCAAACTAATGTCCTGCTTCGAGGCGCCCTAATCGGGTGATCGGCATCGTTACTCTACGGCCACAAGGAGTTTCAATGAATGAGGTGACAAAGCGCGGTCAGCACGCTGTCGTTCTCGGCGCCAGCATGGCAGGCCTATTGGCAGCGCGGGTGCTAGCCGATTTCTACGACTCCGTTACCATCGTCGACCGTGATGTGCTACCTGAAGAACCCGTCAACCGACGCGGCGTGCCCCAAGGGCGCCATTCACACCTGTTGTGGGGACGCGGTTTTCGGGTCCTCGAGGAGCTTTTTGCCGGAATCGGCGCTGAGCTCATCGAGGCCGGCGTGCCCGCTTGCCGCGGCGAACTGTCACAGGTCTACATCAGCACCGGCGGACATCCACTTCCACGCTCGGGTCACATCGAAAACTTCCAACTGATAACACCCAGCAGACGGTTTTTGGAATGGCACGTCCGTCGACGGGTGGCCGCCCTCGCGAATGTCGAGGTACTGGAGGGCCACGACATCGTCGAACCAATCACTACCGCTACGAAGGACCGAATCACCGGAGCGATCGTCCGAACTCGCCCCAATGGAAGCGAGCGGGCACTGGAAGCCGATCTGGTGGTGGACGCTACCGGCCGTGGCGCGCGTACGCCAGCGTTTCTGGATGCCATGGGCTATGCCCCTCCCACCGAAGACCACCTCGACGTGCGTTTGACGTATTCGAGCCACTTGCTGCAACTTCCGCCGGAAGTCCCGAACGAAATTGCCGTGATTGTCGGTCCAGTCCCAGGTCGCCCTACGGGAACGTTTATATTTCGCAACGAGAACAACACCGCAATGTTCACTGTGTTGGGGATGGCGGGCCACGAACCGCCCAGTGAATTCGCTCAAATGCTGTCATTCATAGAGGGATTCACTCCAGCGCATGTAGTAGCGGCGATACGCGAAAGCGTGCCGCTCACCGACGGCGCCCGCCACCGGATGCCGACCAGTCGGTGGCGCCGCTACGACAGGATGCGTCGTTTTCCGCACGGTCTGCTGGTGATGGGCGACGCGATATGCAGCTTTAATCCCATTTACGGCCAAGGGATGACTGTAGCCGCTCTCGAAGCGCTTGCACTCCAACGTTGCCTTCGGCGGGATCGAGGCGATCTGGCGCGGCGGTATTTCCAGACGACCAGCAAAATCATCAGTGACGCTTGGCAATTGGCTACCGGTGCGGATCTTACCCTACCCGAGGTAGACGGACCTCGACCGTTGCCGGTCCGCATCACCAACAAATACGTGCAGCAAGTACAGGCGGCGGCAGAGCACGATATCGTTGTGGCAGAACGACTGTCGAATGTCGCTGGGCTCATTGACTCACCGAGCCGATTAATGCATCCGGCGGTCGTCGCCCGTGTGGCCAAAGTCAATTTCGACCGCCGTGCTGATAAAGCCGCAGCGGCACCCGCGGCTCGGCGGGCTACAGCAGATCGGTAATCGTCTTGAGGCCCGCGTCGTAGAGCACGCCGGGCAGCATGCCGCCGTCGCATTCGATGGTGGTGCCGTTGACGAAGTCCGCCTCTCCGCCCGCGAGGAAGACGCAGACGCGGCCCACCTCCGCGGACTCTGCCGCGCGGCGCAACGGGACTGCGGCGAAGTACTTCTCGCCGGTGGGATCATCCTTGGGTAGCACGAACGACCGAAAGTTTTCGGTCATCGTCGGGCCCAGCGCGATGCAGTTGACTCGAACCTTCGGGCCCCACTCCTCGGCCAGCGAGCGGGTGAGATGGTTGAGCCCACTCTTGGCCGCGCCGTAGGAGACCAACGTCGGCGAGCCCGCCGGATGCCCGGCGCCACTGGAGATGTTGATGACGCAGCCCATGCCGTCCTGGGTGCGCATCTGCCGGTACGCGCGGATGGCGAACCACAGTGGGCTGATGAGGTTCATCTGCACGGCGAAGGCGTGAAACAGGGCGGTGCGCTCGTACTCGTCGTCGGCGCGGGGTGCGCCCTGGATGCGTTGCACGAGTTCGGGAATGCTCTCCGCGTGCGGCGCCGGCACGGTTCCGCCGGCGTTGTTCACCAGGATGTCGAGCCGGCCGTGGGCGGCAACGACTTCGGTGACGAAGGAGTCGATCGAGCGGAGATCGCCTTGGTCGCAGACCTTTTGCGAGGCCCGGGCCGGCCCAGTCAGCGTCGATGCCCGGGATGGCGTCCAGCGGCGAACGCGAGCAGCCGATGACGGTGGCGCCGGCTCGCAGCAGTTCATGGGCGATGCCGACGCCCACACCACGGCTGGTTCCGGTGACGATCGCGATCTTGCCGTCTAGGACGCTCATCGCCAGCCCTCCTGCGGAAAGCGCTTATTGACAGTTACTGTCATGCGGTCATACTGTGCCATCTTGTCGTCTCCGTGCCAAGAGAGGTCGCCCGATGAGTAGCCCAGCGAAGTTGCGTGTCATCCAATGGGCGACGGGAGGCGTCGGCAAGGCCGCCATCGAGTGCGTATCGAATCACCGACAGCTCGAGTTGGTCGGATGCTGGGTGCACAGCGCTGACAAGAACGGGCTCGACGTCGGTCAGATCCTCGGGACCGGCGACCTCGGCGTCGCCGCGACCACCAGCATCGACGAGGTGCTGGCCCTCGACGCCGACTGCGTCATGTACAGCCCTTTGGTCCCCAACGACGAAGAGGTCGTGGCGATCTTGCGGTCGGGCAAGAACGTGGTCACCCCGGTCGGCTGGGTGTACCCCGACCTGAGCAATCCGCGTCACAAGGCGATCGCCGACGCCGCACGCGAAGCCGGGGTGACCTTGCACGGGTCGGGAATTCATCCCGGCGGCATCACCGAGCGATTTCCGCTCATGCTGTCCTCACTGGCGTCAGCGGTCACCCACGTGCGCGCCGAGGAGTTCTCCGACATCCGCACCTACAACGCCCCGGACGTCGTGCGCCACATCATGGGGTTCGGCGGTACCCCCGAGGAAGCCATGCAAGGACCCATGGCCAGCCTGCTTGAGGCGGGGTTCAAGCAGTCGGTGCGAATGATCGCCGACCACATGGGATTTCGCATCGATCCCAATATCAGGACGATCCAGGATGTCGCCGTGGCGACCTCCGACATCGACTACGCCCCGTTCCCGATCACCACCGGGACCGTGGCCGCGCGCCGGTTCCGCTGGCAGGCCCTCGTCGACGGCGAGCCGGTCATCACGGCGGCGGTCAACTGGTTGATGGGCGAGGAAAACCTGGAACCGGCGTGGAATTTCGGTGGACGCGGTGAACGCTTCGAAGTCGAGATCACCGGTGATCCCAGCGGTGAGCCTGACCTTCAAGGGTCTGCAGCCGGAGACGATCGCCGAAGGGCTGAAACGTAATCCGGGAGTCGTCGCCACGGCGAACCACTGCATCAACGCCATCCCCGACGTCTGCGCCGCCGAGCCCGGCATCAAGACCTACCTTGACCTGCCGCTGTTCGCCGGACGCCCGGCTCCGGATCTCGCCCGGACCGCACGGTGAGCAGACGTAAAAGCCCCCGATTTCAGTACGAAATAGGGACTTTTGCGTCTGCTCGCGCTAATCAGGAGGCCCCATGACCGTCCTGCCCGACGTGTCGTTCTGCCACCTCGTCGTCGGGGTCACCAACATGGACCGCGCGCTGGCGTTCTACCGCGACACATTGGGCATGGAGGTCGTCTTCGAAACCCTCATCTCCGGAGAGTCTTTCGACGCGGTGCTGAATGCGAAGCGCGAGCAGGAAGGCCGAGTGGTCGGCGGCTTGCTGGGCGGACTGATGGTCGAGCTGTTGTCACTCGGCGCCGGCGTACCGGATCAGAAGCCGCCACGTCGCGGTATCACCGGCATCCACAACGTGTCGCTGTCGGTGCCCGATCTCGACGACACGTACCGCCGCATTACCGCCGCAGGCTACCTCCCTGACCAGGAACCGTTCGAAATCGGCGGGGTGCGAATGTTTTTCGTCAAGGATCCGGACGGGACCGCGGTGGAGTTCATCGAGCTGCCCGGCGGTGTGCGCAGTACCTACGAGATGCACCGGGGTGTGCGGCTGCAGATGGGACCAGTCGAATGACCTACTCGCACCCCGACTCGATGCGCGGGCACGTCGCGATCGTCACCGGTGCCGCCCAAGGGGTCGGGAAGGGTGTTGCCGCCGCACTGCTGGAACGCGGTGCGTCGGTGCTGCTGGTCGACATCCTCGACGAAAAACTCAGCGCGACAACGGCGGAGCTTGCGGCACTGGGTCACGTCGAGCAGCTGGTGGCCGACTTGCGCGACCCTGACAACGCCCAGCGGATCGCGGCTGCTGCCGTCGAGGCCTTCGGCACAGTGCACGGCCTGGTCAACAACGCCATCGCCACCAACGAACCCAAGGCATTCGTTGACATCACCACCGACGACCTGGCGCTCGGTCACGACGTCGGCCCTCGAGCGACATTCCTGCTCATGCAGGCCGTGCACCCGCTGATGGTCGCGGCGGGCGGCGGATCGATCGTGAACCTCGGCTCCGGCACCGGCACCGGCGGCGAACCCAAATGGGGCGGCTACGCGGCCGCCAAGGAAGCCATCCGCGGGCTGTCCAAAGTCGCCGCCCTGGAATGGGGGCGTGACAACATCCGCGTCAACGTCATCTGCCCATTCGCCGAGTCCGACGGCGTCAAGCTGTGGAAGCAGTTCGCACCCGACGATTATGCGAAGTCGGTCCGGCGGGTACCGATGAAACGAATCGGCGATGTTCGCACCGACGTCGGCGCGCTGGTGGCGTTCCTACTCGGCACCGACGCGACGTTCATCACCGGGCAGACCATCCACGTCGACGGTGGAATCGGCTGCTTCCGGTGATCCCCGGCGAAGGGACGCTGCGTGACCGGCAACGGGCACAGATCCGGGCCGACATCAGGCGGGCTGCGTTTCGGTTATTCATCGAACGCGGATACGACGCCGTGACGACGGAGGAAATCGCCACTGCCGCAGGTGTTTCGCCGCGCACCTTCTTTCGCCATGTGCCCACCAAAGAAGAATTGCTGCTGGCGCCCGTTCGTCATGGCGGCGCCGCGATCGTCCACCTGCTCGAGCAGCGACCCGCGAGCGAGTCACCGGACATCGCGCTGGTCAACGCCATCATCACGCGGACCCGCTCGTTCGACGAATCCGATACCGAAGAATGGCGGGAAGCCCTAATGATGGCGCCCGAGCTCATCGACAAACTCAGGTTTCACACACCGGCAGATAAGGAACGCGCGACGCAGATCATCGCCGACCGCATGGGCGCAAATCCCGAGACTGACATCCGTCCGGGTCTGCTGGCCCAACTCAGCTTCGCGGCAGCCGATTTCGCCTTTCAGCAATGGGTCCGCCAATCCAAGAAGCGTGGCCCCCTGGATCGCTATGTCACCGAAGCGCTAGAAGCCGTCAAAAGTCCCCACTGGAAAAGAAAGAAGACGCCGTGAAAGCCAGCTACAAAGTCGCCGTGTGGGCCACCGGAGGCGTCGGGAAGTATGCGATTCGGACCATCGCGGACCGGCCCAACCTCGAGCTCGTTGGAGTGTGGGTGCACTCGGACAGTAAGCACGGCAAGGACGCTGGCGAGCTCGCCGGTATCGACCCGATCGGCGTTCGCGCCACCCAAGACGAATCGGAGATCCTCGACGGCGACGCCGACTGCGTTGTCTACGCGGCACCGGCACCGCCCAGAATGCGTGAAGCGGTCGGCGACCTGTGCCGAATCCTGGCTGCAGGCAAGAACATCGTGACGACCGCGGTTCCTGGACTGGTTTATCCGCGCGGCTCGATGCCGCCCAAGGTCACGGACGCCATCCGCGCCGCGGCCGACGCCGGCCAGACTTCGTTGTTCTCATCAGGTATTGAGCCTGGCTTCGGCGCCGACCTATTTCCCATCGCGCTGATGTCGATGTCGCACAAGGTTTATTCGGTGCGCGGCATCGAAATCACGAACTATTCCGAGTATCCCGCCGAATATGACATGCGAGAGCTATTCGGTTTCGGCCAGCCGCTGGACTACCAGGGCGGGTTGAAGATGCCTGGTGTCCTGCGTTGGGGATGGGGCGCTGCGGTCACCATGGTGGCCGAGGCGCTCGGGGTTCAACTCGACGACATTCGTGAGACGTGCGAGTTCCAGGCCACTCCGCGCGCGATCTCCACCGCGTTCGGACTCGTCGAAGCGGGAACCGTCGGCGCCACCCGGGCGCGTTGTGTCGGCGTCGTCGACGGCGTCGAGGTCGTCACGATCGAGCATGTCGACCGCATCGCCGACGATCTCGCTCCCGATTGGCCGAAGGGGCGCACCGGCGGAACCGACGGCATTTGGCGGGTCATCATCGACGGCGAGCCAAGCTTCGACGCGGAATTCGAAGTCGGCTGCCGTCCGGGCGACAACCATAGCGATCATGGCTTGCTGGCGACGGGCATGCGCGCGGTCAATGCCATACCTCTGGTGTGCGAGGCCGAGCCCGGAATCGTTGACGCGCTGCATATCCCACTCACCTCGCCCATTGGCGCGCTGCATCCGCACCGGGACGGCGTCCCGGCCTTCTAGCTGGTGGCATTGATTCTGCGCTGACGGCGCGACCCACTCGAACTTCCACACCCTGGACGCAGAGTCAATCCGGCGAGGCGCGGTCGATCACACATCTTGCGGCCCCACCGATCGGCACGATCGCCTCGGAGTCCGTCAGGTCGATGCCCACGGAGTAGATCAGTTTCGCCGCGTGGTCGTAGCGGCTGGGCTCCGTTCGCTGAGCGAGTGTGTAGGCCGCCGCGGGTGAGCTCCAACGATCCGCTCATTTCCAAGTGCGCCAGTGATTTCGAAGGTTATCGGCTTACCGTCGCGTCCTAACGCCGGCCGTTGATCAGCGCGGCACGCGCGAGCGTTTGTTCAGCCATCTTGACGTGCGCGGCATCGACCAGGACGCCGTTGACCCCGACGGCGCCGCGCCCCTTGGCCTCGGCTTCCCGGTAAGCGGCGACATTGCGCTCGGCACGGGCGATCTCGTCGGCGGTCGGCGCGTAGACGGCGTTGGCGACAGGGACCTGGTCGGGATGAATCGCCCACTTACCGGTGTACCCCAGCAGCGAGGCACGGCGCGCGTCGCGCTCGTATCCGGATAGGTCCTTATAGTCCGGATAGGGGGCATCGATCGCGTCGATGCCCGCGATCCGCGCCGCGACGATGACCTTGTTGCGGGCGTACTGCCAGAAGTCACCGGGGTATTCGCCCAGCGGGACGAAGTTGGTGTCCACCCGCGCGCCTTGCGATAGCGAGAAATCACCCACCCCGAAAATCAAGGCGTCCAGGCGAGGGCTGGCCAGCGCGATCTCCTCGGCGTTGGCCAGTCCTTCGACTTCCTCGATGAGGACTTCGAGTCGAATACGCTTGGCGAGGCCGAGTTTCGCCTCCAGCTGGGTGAGCAGCACGTCCACCCACCACACGTCGCGGGCCTTGCGGGGCTTGGGGATGATGATGGTGTCGAGGTTTTCACCGGCCTTGGTCACGACGTCGATGAGGTCGTCGTGGCACCACTGGGTGTCCAGGCCGTTGATTCGGATGGCGCGCACGGTGCGTCCCCAGTCGATGTCGTTGAGCGCGGTAATCGCCTTGGCGCGCGACTCGTCTTTAAAGGCCGCGGGCACTGCGTCCTCGAGATCCAGGAACACCAGGTCCGCCCCACAGCCGGCGGCCTTTTCGAACATGTTGTCGTTGCTCGCCGGCACCGCAAGTTCGGAGCGGCGCAGTAACTGGCTCATCGGTGAGTTTCCTTCTGTCACAGCACGCCACGGGCGCGCAGGTCATCGATCTCGTCCGGGGTCAAGCCGAGCAATTCGCCGTACACCTCGGCGTTGTGTTCGCCGAGCCGCGGACCCAGATGGTCGACCGTCCCCGACGCCGACGAGAACCGTGGCACCGGGGCCTGCACCGTCATGGCCCCCAGCTGTTGGTCCTCGACCGAGACGAACACCCCGCGATGCGCCAGCTGCTCGTCGGCGACCAGGTCACGGATGTCATACACCGGGGCAGCGGCTACCTCATGCTTCTCGAAGACCATCATGGCTTCCGAAAGCGTCTTAGTGGCAACCCAATCCGCGACGACGGCGTCAACTTCGCGGGCCCTGGCCAGCCGGCGCTGCGGGTCCGAGAAGTCGGGGTCTTCCAATAGGTCGTCGCGCCCGATCGCCCGAAAAACCCGCAACGCCAACGCCGGTGAGCTGCCGGACATGGCCAGCCACCGTCCGTCGGCGGTCTGGTAGGTGTTGCGCGGCGCCGAGATGTCCCAGCGGTTGCCGGCCCGCTCGGGCACCAGGCCCAGTTGGTCGTAGCCGATGAGCGTCTGCTCCAGCAGCCGGGCAAGCGGGTCGATGAGGTTGACGTCGATCAGCTGCCCGGGTCCACCGTGCACGTCGCGGTGGTACAGCGCCATCATCACCGCGTAGGTGGCATTCAACGATGCGACGCCATCGGCCAGCATGAACGGCGGCAGCGTGGGCGGGCCGCCGGCCGGACCGGTGATGTGGGCGAATCCGCTCATGGCTTCTCCGAGCGTGCCGAACCCTGGGCGCTCGCTCTTCGGCCCGGTCAACCCGTACCCGGTGATGTGCAGCATCACGATCCGGTCGTTGACCGCGCGCAGGCTCTCGTAGTCCAGACCCCACTTGCGTAACGTCTGCGGCCGGGTATTGAAGATCGCGACATCGGCGTGCTCGACCAGCCGCCGCACCAACGCCTGCCCTTCAGCGCAGCGCAGATCCAGCGTGATCGACCTCTTGTTGCGCGATAACGACTTCCACATCAGGCCCACGCCGTCGCGCTGGTTACCCCACCCGCGGATGGGATCCCCATGTCGCGGTTCCTCGACCTTGATCACGTCGGCGCCGAACTCGCCCAGGTAGGTGGCGACCAGCGGGGCGGCCGCCAAAGTGGCGAGGTCGAGCACGCGGATACCGTCAAGCATGTGCACTGGCGCGCACCCGGCTATTCGAGGGTCGTTGTAAGCCAAGGTGTCCCCGCAACGTCGACGACTCGTACTCGGTGCGGAACAGCCCTCGGCGCTGCAATTCCGGGACCACCATGCGCACCACGTCTTCGAATGCGCCGGGCAGATGCGTTGCCGCCAGGACGAAACCGTCGCAGGCGTCGCTCTCGAACCAAGCCGCCATCTGATCGGCGACCTGTTCGCCGGTGCCGACGAAGCGGGGTCCCTGGAGCAGAGTGGCGCGGTGGCCGGCAAGGTCGCGCACGGTGACGGTGTCGCCGCCGATATGGGTGCGCAGGTTTTGCACCAGGCCGCGGATTCCGGAGACCGATGCGATGAGCTCGTCGGTGACCGGATCGTCCAGATCGTGTTGCGCGAAGTCGTAATTCATCAATTCCGACAACAGTGTCAGCGACGCCATAGGGTGAACCAAATCGTTGAGGAACAATGCTTCGCGGTCCTTGGCGTGCGCCTTGGACTCGCCGACCACAGCGTAGGCCATCGGACAAATGCGCACCGCGGCAGGATCCCGGCCGGCCTCGGCGATCCGCTCTTTCTGGTCGGCGTAATGACTGCGCGCGACTTCCAGCCCGGGGTCGCCGGTGAAGATCAATTCCGCCCAGCGGGAGGCGAATTCGCGACCACGACCCGACGAGCCGGCCTGGATGATGACCGGCCGGCCCTGCGGCGTGCGCGGCACGGTCAGCGGCCCGCGCGCGGAAAAGTACTGTCCCTCGTGTCTCAGCTCGTGGACCTTGGCGGGGTCAGCGTACTGCCCGGACACCCGGTCGTGCAGGATCGCGTCGTCCTGCCAGGTGTCCCACAGGCCGGTGACCACATCCATGAATTCGTCGGCGCGGTCGTACCGTTCATTGTGGCCGAGGTGGGCCTCGACCCCGAAGTTCTGCGCCTCACTGTCGTTGACCGACGTGACGACGTTCCATGCGGCCCGGCCATTCGAAAGGTGGTCCAGCGTGGCAAAGGTCCTGGCGACGTGGAACGGGGCGTAATAGGTGGTCGAGTAGGTCGCACCGAGGCCGATCCGCGAGGTCGCCTGCGCCAAGACACCAAGGACCACGCCGAGGTCCAGCTTCACCGGCCGGGCGCCGTAGTGCACCGCCTCACCGACCGATCCTCCGTAGACGCCCGGCATCGCCAGACGGTCGTCGAAGAACATCAGGTCGAAGCAGCCTTCTTCGAGCTGACGGGCGATTTTCGCGTAGTAGGACGCGTCAAGGTAGCGGTGTTCGGTCGCGGGATGCCGCCAAGAGCCTGCGTAGACCGAGGTGCTGCCCGCCTGCATGAAGGCAACCAGGGCCATCTTGTCGTTTCGTCGATCAGCCATGTTCCGAATCTAAAATCTGATATATCAGATGTCAAATGCTTCATTTGGTAGCATGCGGGGGTGGCAGGGATCGACATCGCCGGTACCGTCCGCGAGCGGGCCGCGCGCGAACTGCGCGACCGCATTCTTACCGGCGCCCTGCCCGCCGGCTCACGCGTCGACCTGGACGCCATCACCGAGGAATTCGCAACCAGCCGCACCCCGGTGCGCGAAGCTCTGCTGGAGCTCTCCTTCGAGGGCCTGGTTCAGGTCGCGCCGCGCAGTGGAATCACGGTGGTCGGCATCAGCCCCGAGGATGTCCTGGACAGCTTCACCATTCTGGGGGTGCTGACGGGACAGGCGGCCGCGTGGGCAGCCGAGCGGATCGAGGCGGAGGAGCTCGGGATGTTGCGCGAACTCGCGGCAGATGTCGAGGCACGATCCGGTGACGACAGCATCGGTGAGGCGAATTGGCATTTCCATCAGAAGATCCACCACGCCGCGCACTCCCCGCGGCTCCTGACCCAGATCCGGCAAGCCGCGCGGGTGGTGCCGAGTAATTTCCTCACCTTGTTCCCTGAGCATGAGAAGCATTCGCTCGACGAGCATCAAGAGCTGCTTGACGCCCTGGGTGACAAAGATCCCGAGCGGGCGCGCGCCATCGCCGAGCGGCACGTCCTGGATGCCGGTCGCTCGCTGGTGGACTGGCTAGAGCAGCGCAACACTGCCTGAGGTGCCCTTCGCGTAGACGCGAAACTTAAACTACGGCGACACTTTTCGGCGTGTCGTGTGCGTGGCTTAAGTGTCGCGAGCACAAATCGTCGTGCCGTGACTCGAGTGCGGCGGTACGATCCCCGAATGCCGTTGACCAGCGGCTCGACCTTCGCCGGGTACACCATCGTGCGGTTGCTCGGCCGCGGCGGGATGAGCGAGGTCTACCTGGCCCAGCACCCCAGGTTGCCGCGCCGCGACGCGCTGAAAATCCTGCCCGAGCCGGCAACGGCGGACAGCGGCTTCCGGACCAGGTTCCACCGTGAGGCCGAACTCGCCGCCTCGCTGTGGCACCCCAACATCGTTCAGGTGCACGATCGCGGCGAGTTCGACGGCCAACTGTGGATCGCGATGGACTACGTCGAGGGGGCCGACGCCGCACAGTTGTTGAGAGACCGCTATCCGGCCGGGATGCCGACGGCCGACGCGTGCGCCATCATCTCCGCGGTGGCCGAGGCACTCGATTACGCCCACCAGCGCGGCCTGTTGCATCGCGACGTCAAACCGGCCAACATCCTGCTCACCGATCCGCAAGACGGCCAACGCCGAATCCTGTTGGCCGATTTCGGGATAGCCCGCTACCACGACGACGTCAGCGGACTGACCGATACGAACTTCACCGTGGGAACCGTCACCTACGCGGCACCCGAACAGCTGATGGGCGGCGAAATCGACGCCCGCGCCGACCAGTACGCGCTGGCCGCCACCGCGTTTCACTTGCTTACCGGCGCGCCGCCGTATCCGCATACCAACCCCGTGGCCGTCATCAGCCGACATCTCACCGCACCGCAGCCGAAGCTGAGCGAGTGGCGTCCGGAATTGGCGGACCTCGACGACGTGCTATCCCGGGCGCTGGCCAAGAACCCCGAAGACCGGTTCGCGCAATGCCAGGAGTTCGCCGCCGCACTCGCCCACCGGGCCCGCCTGGACACCGACACTGCCTACCGCACCCGGGTCGATCCCAGCGGTGCCGCGCCAATCTTGGACGCCCAAACCCAGCCCGCGGTTCCGGTGCCGAATCCAAAGCGGCGCAAGAGGTCCCGGATCCTGCTGGCCGCGGTGATCGGGGCGGTGGTCCTTACCGTCGTCGGCGTGGGCACCTACATGAGGCAGCCGACGAAGGTGGCGGCCCCGGCACCCGCAGCCGTGGCCCCGACGGCCAGCACTCCACCGCGCCCCGCCGTCTTACTCGACGGCACCTACCGCTTCGACTACGACTACGAGAAGCAAACGATCAACGGCGCACCGTACGCGATACACACCACCGACAACATCGCTTGGTGGGCATTTCGCTCCTCGTGTGGACCGGTTGGATGCGTCGCCACCGGGACCCAGCTGGACACCAAGAACCCTCAGGTCGCGCGTACACCACCCCAACCGGCTGAGTACCGGTTCGCCGACGCCCACTGGCAGTCCGCGCCCGTGCAGCGCCAACTTGGGCAACCGCGCTGCCTGGGGGCAAACGGACAGGTGGTCGCCGGCACCAATGCCGTCCTGCTGAGCTGGTCATTCGAGCCACAGCCCGACGGCGCCCTGCGCGGCACGAAGACGGGCACTGCGATCAGCAACGAATGCGGTATGCAGGGCCAGGTGGCGCTGGCGCCCGTCGTGGCGACTCGCGTCGGCGACGTGCCGACCGGTGTCGCGGTCGCTGATCCCGCGAGCGTCACCGCCGCTCCGTCGACGGGCACCGCGTCCGCACCGGTTGCGGGCCCCGTCCTGGATGGCACCTACCGCGTTGACTTCGATCTGCAGAATCAGACGATCAACGGCACGGTGACCGGCATGGGGGCGGCCGTGTCCGAGTGGTGGGCCTTTCGTTCGGCATGTACCCGGGAGGGGTGCGCGGCGGCAGGGGCTCAGCTGGCCGAAACCAACCAACAGGAGGGCACGGGCACGACAAGTGTTCTCCACTTCGACTCGGCCACTGGCGGCCATTGGCAGGGCACGCCGACCCTTCAGGCACCGATGGAGTGCGAACGAACCAACAAAACGGGCCGCGACGACGAGACCCGCCTGTGGTCCTGGGATCCCCAGGCCGACGGCGCGTTGAGAGGCCTCATGGTCGGCACCATTCTCAGCAATGGTTGCGGCACTCAAGGAACCGTGTACCGGACTCCGTTCGTCGCGCGACGTACCGGCGACGTGGCGCCGAGCGTCGTCGTGGCGGATCCGGCGTTGTTCGCGACGCCGGCGGCGCCGGCCCCTGACGTCCCGCACTGAAGCGCAGCTCCGCTTCCTACAGGTTGGCCAGGTCGTCGGGAACGTCGACCTTGTGTTCCAGGAGAGCTTCCAGCGGCACGACCTCGAGGGTGCGCTCGTGGGTACACGCCAGCACCACGGGGGCGGCGCAGCCGTCCTGATGCGCGCGAAGCCAGTTCAGCGCGGTGACGCACCACCGGTCCCCGGGCAGCAGGCCGGGAAATCGGTATTCGGGCACCGGCGTCAATAGGTCATTACCGATGGAGCGCTGGTGCTCCAGGAATTCAGCGGTCATCACCGCGCAGATGGTGTGCCGACCGATGTCTTCGGGTCCAGAAGAGCAGCAGCCGTCGCGGTAGAAGCCGGTGAGTGGTTCATTGCTGCACGGCTCCAGCGGGCCGCCCAGCACGTTGCGATCGGGCACGTGTTCAGTATCGCGCTCCTGGTACGAAGTTTGCAGGGAAAGACACCATCTATCGCGCAAGCTCGCGGCCGGAGACGCCGATGGTCTTTGGCCCGTACCCCCTCCTGAAGGCCGGTAGCTGCACTGTAGGTTCGACGCTGTGATACTCACCGGGGCGTTCCTGGCCGAACAGGCCGCGACAATAGACAACAAGCTCAACGTAGCGGGCGGCGTGCTGTCCAAATTCACGGTCGGACCCGACCGGTCAGCCAGCTTTGTTCTTGTGGTGCTGACGCGGGCCGACAGCGACAACTCCGACCGGCGGGTCGAGGTAGAGCTGATCCCTCCAACGGGCGAAGCGCCCGTGCTGCGACGCTTCGAGGTGCCCGAAGCCTCGATCGGCGAATTTCCGGGATTCGCTTTCTTCGGTATCGACGCAAGCCTGCCTGTCGATGGCCGCTGGGTGATTGTGGTGACGGGCGGAAGCGAAGCGATCACCCTGCCCCTGCTGGTGGACACCGGGACGCCGCCAGCATCGCTCAGCATCTAGCAAACCGGCTGAGGCTCTCGGCGGCCGCGCCCGTCAGGTGAGCGCGGGCAGTACGGTATCGGTGAGCAGCTGAACCGACTTCCACGCTTCGTCGACCGGCATCCCGCCCACCAGTGGATGCAACACGATCGGCCCGTACTGCTTGGCATCACGGACCTCGGCGATGAGCTCGTCGGGAGTCAGGAAACGGTATCGTCCCGAGGCCTTGACCTCGTCCAGGGTTTGCACTCCCGGCAGGTGCATCAGAGACCGCTCGTCGGTTGACCATTCGCCGTAAGTGACTGCCTCCCAGAGGATATAGTCACCCAGTTCCGCCCATGCCCGCTCCGGATCCTCGTGCAGGTAAATCATTCCGCGATTGGTCGCTCCCGGCATGATGACGAATGGTGTGACGCCGGCGGTGGCGCACAGCTCGCGGTAGTAGGCGTCGATCTCGGGCAGGTAGTCGGCCAGGCTGAGCGGCAGCCCGAAGCGCGCCGCCCGCCTCGCGGTGGCGCGCGCGCCCCCGCCGACATACAGCGGTGGGTGCGGCCGGGTCCAGGTACCGGTGCAGACTCCCGCGTCAGGATCGGCGCCCGACCAGACTGACAGCATCCGTTCGATCAGGTCGTCCATCAGTGTGCCGCGCTGGCTGAAATCCGCTCCGAGCGAGTCGTATTCGACGGTGCGGTAGCCCAGACCCACCGTGGTGTGTAGCCGCCCTCGACTCATGTTGTCGACGAGCGCGATATCTTCGGCGAGCCGGACCGGGTTCCACAACGGCCCGAGCGCGCAATCCACGCTCGCAATCAGTCGCTCGGTTCGCGCCAGAAACATCGCCGCGGCCATGATCGGATTGCAGCTCCATCCATGCCCCGTCGCGTGATGTTCATCGACACTGATCGTGCTGATCCCACGCGACTCGCCCCACTGGGCGAGTTCGAGCGCGGCAGAGATCAACTTGCCCTGCGTGCGCGGATCACCCTGCGGGGAACCGAAGTTGAACCGCAGCACCGTGAGCAACACGTTAGGCTCCGGTGGGTTGTGACGCCGCCCGCAAGAAGGCCGGCCAATCGGGGAACAGCGCGCGGTCGACGATCTCGATGCGGGTGCCAAACGAGTCGATGTAGTAGGCGAAAAGCGAAAGCTCTGATCCTGCAACAACTCCGGTCATTTCCAGGGCAAAGCCGTTGCTCTCCAACATCCGCGCGGATTCGGCCAGGTTGTCGGTGAAGTAGCCGACGTGATGGACGGCGTTGCCCGGCGCAGCCGTCCACGGGGTGCCGGGGACCTCGTTGACGAGTTCGATGTGCGGGCTCTGCACGGAGTAGACAATGGTGGAGGTCAGTTCGTGGGTTCCCGTCGCGGTGCGGAACGGCAGCGTGTAGCTCAGCGGATTGATCCACTGGTAGCCGGCCAGCGCCGTGAGCCGCGCCATCGCGGCATCGAGGTCGGGCACCACAATGCCAGTGTGGTAGAAGTCTTCGGGCCGTAGTGTCATGAATTCCTCGCTATCTGCCTTGTGAGCCAAGCTCTTTCCCAAAAGTTCGTAGTATCGGCTAGCAGGTGTTCGTGCGCGTCGCGGAGCACTTCACGCGCACCCTGGTGGTCGGGTGGAACAAGCTCGGCGAGGTGGATAGCGTGCACCGGGCGGCCCTGAGTCAGGTGCGCCCGCGCCCGTTCCACCAGCGCGTCGGCGCCCGCCAGTTCGACCACATCGGCGGCGACGGCGTCGAAACCGACGGGATAAAGTTCTGTCGTTGACTGGTGATGAAACCAGCCCGAGTAATTCTCCCAGATCGCCCGCACATCCCAGGCGACCTTCCCATAGCCTTGGCCCACTTCATATTCCGGGGGCAAGGTGATCTCGCGCATCAGGGTCCCGACGTCCTTACCGGCGTTCATGCCTGCGACGGTCTCGTCGTGGATGTATTGGATCGCGCCGCGCAGCCGGGTCAGCTCGGCGTGGATGCGATTGGTGCCGGCGATCGGTTCGAAATGGCCGGTCACCAACAGCTCGGGCCGCAGATCACGCACCCGCTCGACCGACGCGATGGCGGTCAGGGCGTCTCGGTATCGGTCGCCTCGCATGGTGACCAGGTTGGGAACGTGGCCAAACAGAGGTCCAAACACGTTACCGCACAGGCAGATGTGTTCGTCAGGCAACCACACCACCAGCGAGTCGTTCGTCTCACCGCCGGGCACCGAGATCAGCTCCATCCGTCGCCCGCCGACCTCCAGGGACAGTGTGTCCTGGAAGTCGACATCGACGACGGGAGTGCTCTGGCCAGCCAGGTGCTTGGTGCCCAGACGTCGTTGAATGGCCTGGATGCCTTCGGCCAGGGTGTCTTTGAACGCGAAGGCACTGCGGCTGGCGCGGTACGGGATGAGTCGTTCGTTGTCGTCGCGCCAGAGCGTCCAGTTCGCTTGGGCGACAACGGTTGTGTCCGGATCGCGTACGCTGTCCAGGCCGCCGACGTGGTCCACGTGGCCCTGGGTGAAGATGATGTAGCGCACCGGCGAGGAATCGACGGCGTCGAAGTTGGCGCGGTGCACCGGGCCCTCGAACCCCATCCCGGCATTGACGATCACCCGGCCCGCGCCGGTGGTCAGCAGGTACGCATTCGACAGACCCGGCGAGCACCACAGTCCCGGGGCGATCTGCTCGGCCTGTTCGGCGGCGGCTGGGCGCATGGCGTCAGCGCCCGGCCGGTTGCGGTACACCGGTTCGAACATCGCTGGTGTCTCCTTCATTCGGGGCGGACGTCGAACCTGTTGAAATAGAAGTCGAACCGCTCGCGGAGTTGGTCGGCTGAGGTGCCGAAGTGCCGTCGCAGGTCGTAGTGGATACGGCCGTGCTTGCCGCGTGGATTGCCGTCGAGGTAGGTCTGAAAGCGATTGCGCGCCTTGGATGTCAATTCGACGCCACCCCGTCGGTAAAGCTCTTCCAGCAGCGGCATTTCGTTGCCGTTCAGGTGGTGGAAGCTGACGTCGATGCTACGTTCGGCCGGCACCAGATCGCGGTCGCGCACGCATGCGCTGAGCAAACGGTGCACGCGGTCGCTCCAATAGTCCAGTAGCCAATCGGGGTCAATACTGGTCCGCCGCAATCGGTCCGAATAGGCCATCATCGTGATTGCCGACTGGACGACCGCGACGGGATCGCGGTGTGTGAAAGCCACCGTTGCGTCCGGGAAGGTGGCCATCAACGGGCCGAGCTGCTCACAGTGCTGGGGACTCTTGAGAACCCAGGTCCGCGGGCCGCGCAGAAAGGTCAACGCCTGCAGCACTTTCTTCATGTACGCGTAGTGCCGGGTCTGATCGAGCCCCAGGTAGTAGTCGCGCCAGTCAGGCACGCGCGCATGCCATTCCAGAACATAGGCGGCCAGATCCAGGTCGAGGAGTTCGACCTCCTCCTCGATCGCTTCGGGAAAACGATCGTGCATCGCGGCCACCACAGGCGCGCTTGCCATGAGCGCGTCGTGTTCGGCCTTGGCTCGCGCGAAGCGGGGGTCCACGCCGAGGGCGTCGGGGCCTTCGCCCAGCGCCGGTATCGGATCCTGGCTTTCCCAGTAGGGCAGGGCGCGCCGACGGGGATCGGCCGCGATCAGATTCACCAGGTGAGTGGTGCCCGAGCGCGGCATCCCCACGACGATGAAGGGCTTGTCGATCGCGATCGACTCGATCTCGGGATACCGCTTGATCAGGTCTGTCAGCGACAGCCGGTTGCGCAGCAGGCGAACCACCCGTTGCCGCAACGACGAGCGAGTGAGCTGGGTCAGGCCTTCGTCGGCTTCGATCGCGGCCACGTGCGCGGCCAGCCGGGCAGCGAAGCCGTCGGTGTCGTCCAGGTCGTCGCCGACGCCTGCCTGCGCGATGGCTTCGGCAAGCATCCGATCGACGTCGAATTCGACGGGTTTAGTCTCGGTGAACTCCAGGATCTGACGCTGGATATCGGTCAGCACGGGCGACGTCAGATCGTCGAAGTCGATGTCGTCCACCGCAGAACCCACTCGACCTCCTCGTCGTTTGCTTCGTCGAATATATCCACCGCCGGTGGGGGCGGTACCCTGCAGCGATAACCAACCGAATTCTCAGCTCGGCAGAAAGGTCGTCCGGTGCTCGTCGTCACTACCAATGACATTCCCGGTTGGGAGATCCAACGCGTGTGCGGCGAGGTGTTCGGGCTCACCGTCCGGTCACGGAATGCCCTCTCCCAGTTCGGCGCCGGCTTCAAGTCGATGTTCGGCGGCGAGCTGCAGGGCATGACCAAAAACCTCGCTGAGAGCCGCAACGAGGCGATGACACGGCTGATCAACGAGGCGCGTAACAAGGGCGGAAACGCGATCCTTGCTATGCGCTTCGACACGACCGAGATCGGCGACGTGTGGACCGAGATCTGCGCCTACGGCACCGCGGTTCAGGCCGTGCCGGTCACCGAAGCCGCGCGCTACACCGCCTCACAATTGGGTTATGGCGGTGCCCCGCAGCCGCCGCCGCAGCAGCGGTAAGCCGACGCCTGAACAACAAGGGGGTTAACTTAAGCCATAGTGACACCGAACGAACAAGGAAACCCGCCCGAGGAGCCGCCCCGGAGCAGCCAGCCGCCGGGCTATGGACCAAATCCGTCCCCCCAGGGTCCACAGGGTCCGCCGCCGGGGTATCCGCCCCAGCCTGGCTACCCGCAGCACTACCCCTACCCCGCCAACCAGCCTTATCCATATCCCGGCTATCCCTCGCCGGCCTATGGAGCCGATCCCCAAGCACCATTCGGTCGCGATCCGGCTACGGGGGTGCCCCTGTCGGACAAGTCCGCCATGACCGCCGGCCTGCTGCAGCTCTTCCTCGGAGTGTTCGGCATCGGCCGCTTTTACATCGACTCGACTCAGATCGCGGTCTTGCAACTGTGCCTGGGGCTGTTCGGATTCGTCACCACCGTGTTCTGTTTCTTCGGGTTTCCGATCTTGCTGGGTGTCGGCGTCTGGGCGCTGGTTGACGCGATCATGATGTTCACCGGAAGCGTCAAAGACAACTACGGCCGAAAGCTGCGTTAGATCAGCGGTGCCCAGTGAGGGCCTGCGCTGAATACCGCTGACTACCAACGGGTAACAATTCTCAGGATCTAGCCAGAACGACGCGCTGAGCAAATGCCGGGAACATAGCCTCAGTCAACTTATCGTCAGCTCGTGTACCGTCGAACGGTCCTGAAGCTGCCGCTGCTGCTCGCGGCGGGTACTGCACTGGCCCAAGGACCTCGCGCCGCCGCGGAACCGCCCCGCGCCGCTGGGGAAGCAAGCCGGTGGTCCCCCGACCGGGCCAACCGCTGGTATCAAGCGCAGGGATGGCTCGTCGGCGCGAACTTCATCACCTCAAGCGCCATCAACCAGCTCGAGATGTTTCAGCCCAACACCTTTGACCCGCGGCGCATCGACACCGAGCTGGGCTGGGCCCGGTCAGCCGGGCTCAACAGCGTGCGGGTCTTTCTCCACGATCTGCTCTGGGCCCAGGACGCCCGGGGATTCCAGCTGCGCCTGGCGCAGTTCGTCTCCATGGCGGCGCGGCACGGCATCAAACCGTTGTTTGTCTTCTTCGACTCGTGTTGGGACCCGTTGCCCAAGCTGGGTCCGCAGCGCGCGCCAAGACCCGGAATCCACAACTCCGGCTGGGTACAAAGCCCCGGCGCCGAACGCCTCGGCGACCCCGGCTACACCCGTCTGCTGCGCGACTACGTCACGGGAGTGTTGACCCAATTCCGCAGTGATGACCGTGTTTTGGGCTGGGATCTGTGGAATGAACCCGACAATCCCGCGCGCGTTTACCAAAAGATTGAGCGGAAAGACAAACTGCAGCTTGTCGCGGACCTGCTGCCCCAAGTGTTTCAGTGGGCACGTTCGGTTGATCCGAGCCAACCGCTGACAAGTGGTGTGTGGCAAGGCAAGTGGGGAGAACAGCAGGCCCGCAGCGCAATCAGTGATATTCAACTTGGCAATGCCGATGTGATCACATTTCACTCCTATGCCGAACCCGCGGCCTTCGAATCCCGGATCGGTGAGCTTGCTCCATTGGGGCGGCCCATCATTTGCACCGAGTACATGGCCCGACCCCAGGGCAGCACCGTCGAGGCAATCCTGCCGGTCGCGAAGCGTCATAACGTCGGTGCCTTCAATTGGGGTTTCGTCGCGGGAAAGACCCAGACATATTTCCCGTGGGATTCGTGGGATCACCCGTACGCGGCGCCCCCGAAAGTGTGGTTTCACGACCTCGTCCTGCCCGACGGACGGCCCTATCGGGACAGCGAAATCCAAACAGTCCGGAGTCTGACCGGCGGGCCCGTCGGTTAACCAGCCTTAAAGCAGCAAACATCGAGCGCCCGCGCGTCGGGACCGGATCGCAACCCGCAGGGCGGCCGCCTCGCAGGGCTGCGATCCGGACCCCGGGTATTCCCCCCAATGTGTGAGTAATCACCCATCGACCGCACCCCTCGGGCTTGGCACCCCCACGTGCCAATGGCGAATGAGCTTAATTGACAGAAGTGTCAGCGGAGGCACTCGTGGGCGAAAAAACCAAAGGTCCGGGAAGTGGCATTGTTACCCAATGCGCCTGGGGCAGAATGACTCCGCGGCGCTCGCTAGGTCCGGCACGGGACGGGTTTACAGAACTTGGAGCAGACTAATGCGGGGCGAAACCTTATTGCCCGTGGCTGTAATTGAGGCAGCCTTGGCCGAGACACGTCACAGCGCAGGTGGAGCAATTCGCACGAACCTGTGCGCCGGGTCATGCCCGTACGGGGACTACGCGGACCCCTACTGCTTTTGCGGTGGCGGAGGGATTTGAACCCTCGGACGGTGTTAGCCGTCACACGCTTTCGAGGCGTGCTCCTTAGGCCGCTCGGACACGCCACCGCCGAGCAGCTTACCCAACCAGCGGGCGCTCACCCCAATCGCTGGCGGGCGAAGAAAGCCTCCAGCGGCGCGGCGCACTCCTGAGCGAGCACCCCCGCGCGCACGGCAGGGCGATGGTTGAGCCGCCGGTCGCGGACCACGTCCCACAGTGAGCCGACCGCGCCGGTCTTGGGTTCCCAGGCCCCGAACACCAGCCGCTCGACGCGTGCCAGCACCAGTGCGCCCGCGCACATGGTGCACGGTTCGACGGTGACGGCCAGCGTGGTCCCCTGCAGCCGCCATCCGTCGCCGAGCACCCGGGCCGCCGCCCGCATCGCCAGGATTTCCGCGTGAGCGGTTGGATCACCAAGGGCCTCACGGGCATTCACCGCCCGAGCGAGTTCGGTTCCGTCGGCGCCGATGACCACCGCACCGATCGGAACGTCGCGGGGGCCGGCCGTCGCGGCAACCGCCAGCGCGGTCCGGATCAGATCTTCGTCCGTTGTCACCGACGGGGCCTGATGGCGGCGACCCGCTGCGCCCGGCTCCGCCGCGCTTGCGGTCACCGACGGGGCCTGATGGCGGCGACCCGCTGCGCCCGGCTCCGCCGCGCTTGCGGTCACCGACCGAGGCGGTCGATCACCGCCGACAGCTCGTCAGCGAAGCCCATTTCCCGGGCGATGCGGCCCAGTTGCTCGTCGGCGTAGAGGTCGGTCTCGTCGAGGATGACCCCCAGCACCGCTTCAGACAGCCCGACATCGGACAGCAACCCCAGGTCGCCCTCCTCGAACGGATCGGCGTCCTCCAGATCCTCGGGATCGATGTCGGCGTCCAGGTTGTCCAGCACTTCGGCGGCGATGTCGTAGTCCAGCGCGGCGGTGGCGTCGGAGAGCAACAGCCGGGTTCCCGAGGGCGCCGGGCGCACGATGACGAAGAATTCGTCGTCGACGTCCAAGAGTCCGAAGACGGCGCCCGCGCTGCGCAGTTCACGCAGTTCCGTCTCGGCGGCACTCAGGCTGGTCAGCGACTTGGGCGCCATCTCAGAACAGCGCCATTTGCCCTCTTCGCGCACGACCGCAACGCCGAAGCCGTCCGGCAGGTCCGCCGGCCGGCCTTTCGCTGTGGCCCGTTGTGCTCCCATGGGCGCTTACGGTAGTCGCTGACCAGGCCCCATGACCAGATCAGGCCAGATGAAACCCAAGGAGCAAACAAGGGGCAAGCGCACCCGAACGCACCACTGCCCGCCGAACTGTGCCAACCTTGGACCTGTGGCTGGCCCTGCTTCTAAGACACCGGTGTGCGTGCTCGGTCTGGGACTCATCGGCGGGTCGGTGATGCGGGCCGCCGCGGTGGTCGGTCGTGAAGTGTTCGGCTACAACCGCTCGGTGGAAGGCGCCCAGGGCGCCGTGGCCGACGGCTTTGACGCCACGACTGAACTCACCGAAACGCTGATGCGCGCCGCCGACACCGGCGCGTTGATCGTGCTGGCGGTACCGATGCCGGCGGTGCCGGGGATGCTCGCTCACATCAGCGAAGTGGCCCCCGGGTGTCCGCTGACCGACGTCACCAGCGTCAAATGCGCGGTGCTTGAGGCGGTCAGCGCCGCCGGTCTGCGGGAACGATTCGTCGGCGGTCACCCGATGACGGGCACCGAAAACTCCGGTTGGGCGGCCGGGCACGCCGGATTGTTCACCATGGCCCCGTGGGTGGTCAGCGTCGACGACCATGTGGACCCGGTCGTGTTCTCGATGGTGATGACGTTGGCGCTGGACTGCGGCGCGGTGGTGGTGCCGGCCAAATCCGACGAGCACGACGCCGCCGCTGCCGCCATCTCACATCTGCCGCACCTGCTCGCCGAGGCACTCGCCGCCAGCGCCAGCGAGGTCCCGCTGGCCTTCGCGCTGGCCGCCGGGTCTTTCCGCGACGCCACCCGGGTGGCGGGCAGCCCCCCTGCCCTGGTGCGTGCGATGTGCGAAAGCAACTCCAGCCAACTGGTACCTGCGGTCGACCGAGCCATCGAGTTGCTGAGTCGCGCCCGCGACTCGCTCGCCGCGCACGGGTCGGTGGCCGAGCTCGTCGAGGCGGGCCACGCGGCGCGCACGCGTTACGACAGCTTCCCGCGCTCCGATATCTTCGCCGTCCTTATCGGCGCCGAGAACTGGCGCGAGGAGCTGGCCGCCGCGGGGCGGGCCGGCGGAGTGATCAGATCCGCTCTGCCAATCCTGGATAGTCCACGATGAACCCGTCGGCGTCGACGCGCACGGTGGTGTCGGCGACCGGGGAACGCAACTTGATCCCGTCCGGACGTCCTTGGCTGGTGTAACTCACCTCGGCCGCGGTGACGGACATCTCGGGGACGTGCACATAGACCATCGGCAAGGTGATCGAGTCCGCCCGTTGATGCAGGCCGAGGCGTCGGATCGGGAACGCGTTGAAGAACGGGCTGAACACTACGTCGACGTCAAGAGCCCCGTTGTAGGACGCACGGCGCTCCCCTTGATGATCGGTGATCATCCACATGTTTTCTTCGTCGCGCGCAATGGCCAGCTGGCGTTCCCGCTCGGCCAGCGTGACCGTCAGCCCGAACCGTTTGGTGGCGCCGCTCTCGTCGGTCTGCACTTCGTAAAAGGCACCAAACGCGGGGTTGGTCGCGGTCGCGGCAGCCACGATGCGACCGTTGGCTTTGATTCGGTTACCGGACAGCTGCACTCGTACCGATTCCATGCGCGAGACGTCCTGCGCACGCCAGGTCAACATCGCGGGCCAGACGCTCGGAGTCGAATCAGAGGCTGCGTTCACTCATCTACCGTAGAGCGTGCGCACTAGCCGTGGCAGGTTTGTCGGTAAGTGCTCCTAACCACATTTTCAGGGTCCGACCGAAGCGCAGCCGACCGGTGCCAGGCACCGACAACCACACCGCCAGCGCCAGCAGCCCGTCCAGGATCAGCGCCAGCGCCGCGACCATAAACGCACCGACCAGGGCCAGCTGGAATTCACGCATCTTGATCCCGTCGATCAGATAGCGGCCCAACCCGCCGAGACTGGCGTAGGCGGCCACCGTCGCGGTCGCGACGACCTGCAGCGTCGCGCTGCGCAACCCACCCAAAATGAGGGGCATCGCGTTGGGCACCTCCACGCGCATCAGCACCTGGGTCTCCGTCATACCCATCGCGCGTGCGGCGTCGACCACGATGGGATCGACATTGGCGATACCTGCATATGTGCCGGCCAGCAGCGACGGGACGCCCAGCAGCATCAACGCAACCAGCGGCGGCCCCATGCCCAACCCGAAGAGCAGCACCCCGAGCAACAACACACCCAGCGTCGGCAGCGCGCGCAGTCCGTTGACGGCGCCCACCACCAACAGCGTTCCGCGGCGGGTATGCCCGATGATCAGCCCCATCGGGACGGCGATCAGCGCGGATGCCCCCACCCCCATGGCGGTGTATTCCAAATGCTCGATGGTGCGCGCCGCCAGCCCGACGGGACCGGTCCAGTTGGCGCCGGTCAGCAGGTAGGACACTGCCTTTTCGACGAAGTTCACCGCGCGCCACCCACCATCGGCGGCCCCAGCGGGCGTTGCCTGCGGGTGACGCGTACTCCGCGTTCCCACGGCGTGAGTAGCCGGCCCGCCGCGACGATCAGCAGGTCGACGACGAACGCAAGCGCCAACAGGACAATGATGCCGGCAACGATCTGACCGCTTTTGTTGGTCTGATACCCGGCGGTGAACCAGGCCCCGAGGCCGCCAATACCGATCACCGAGCCCACCGAGACCATCGCGATATTGGTCACCACGACCACCCGCAGCCCAGCAACCATCACTGGAATCGACAGCGGCAGTTCGACTTTCAGCATCCTTTTGAATGTCGGGTATCCGACCGCAATAGCGGCGTCGCGCACTTGGACCGGCACCGCATCCAGCGCCTCGAGCACCGCACGCACCAGCAGCGCCACGGTGTAGGCCGTCAGCGCCACTATCACGTTCGCCTCGTCGAGAACCCGGGTTCCGATGATCAGCGGCAACACGACGAACAGTGCCAACGACGGAAGGGTGAACACCACGCTGGCCGTGATCGTGGTCAGCCGTCGCAGGATCGGCGCGCGCTGGACCAAGACGCCAAGCGGCACCGCGATCGCCAGGCCGATCAACACCGGCAGCAGCGACAGCCGCAGGTGCACGACGGTCAGCGCCCAGGCGCTGTCGAGGTGCTTGAGCAGATAGTGCACGGTCAACGCTCCCGGCGCGCGTCCACGGCGGCCAGCACGTCGGTCGCCAGGATGCCGCCGATGACTTTGCCTTCGCCGTCAACGGCAACCCCGATCGCCGACGGCGAGGACAGGGCCGCATCGAGGGCTTGGCTCAGGTTTCCGCCCGGTCGAAGCTGCGAACCGACGGCGGTGATGGTGTCGGACAGCGGTGCGCCGCCGCGGTGCCGCCGGGCGGCGTCGGCGTCGATCCAACCCAGCGGCACGTCGTCGTCGACTACCAGCGTCCAGCCGTCCGCAACGCTGAAGTCATTGGCGAGGCTATCGACGGTGATCCGGTCGATGTGGTGCAGCGGGAGGCCGGACGCACCGATGAGCTGCAGCCAGCGATACCCACGGCCCAGGCCAATGAACTTCGATACGAAGGCATTGGCCGGGCGCGCAAGCAGCCGCACCGGTTCATCGTATTGCTCTAGCACACCGCCGTGTCCGAACACCGCGACTCGATCGGCGAGCTTGAGCGCTTCGTCGATGTCGTGCGTGACGAAAACGATGGTTTTATGCAATTCGCTTTGCAGTTTTAGGATTTCGTTCTGCAGCTCGTTACGGACAACCGGGTCGACGGCGGAGAACGGCTCGTCCATCAACAAAATCGGCGGATCGGCGGCCAACGCCCGTGCCACCCCGATGCGTTGTTGTTCTCCTCCGGATAGCTGCGCGGGATAGCGGCTGGCGAGCTTGGCGTCCAGTCCCACCCGTTCGAGCATCTCGTAGGCGGCTTTGCGGGCGGCCCGACGCGGCTGGCCACGCAAAACGGGGACGGTTGCAACGTTGTCGATCACTCGTTGATGGGGCATCAGCCCGGCGTTCTGGATGACGTAGCCGATCCCAAGGCGCAGCTTCACCGGGTCAACAGTCGAAACATCTTTCCCGTCCACCGTGACGGTCCCTGAGGTCGGATCGATCATCCGGTTGATCATTCGCAGCGCTGTGGTCTTGCCGCTGCCCGAGGAGCCGACGAAAACCGTCAACTCACCGTCGTGGATCTCCATGCTGAGATCGTCCACGGCGGTGCTGCCGCCGCGGAATAACTTGGTGACTTTGTCGAAGACGATCATTGGCCGATGGGGTGATTGAAGCCGTTGTCCCGCACCCAGTTTCGTGCTGCCTGTGCGGGATCTATCCCCCCGTTACCAGCCACCGCGGCGTTTAGCGCGGCCACCCCGGGGGAGGTCAGTTTCGCCGACACCGCGTCGAGCACATCGATGAGCAGATCGGACCTCTTCTGCGAATTCACCAGCGGCACAATGTTGCCGGCCAGGAAGTTATGTTCAGGGTCGTCGAGTACCACCAAATGGTTTTGCGAGATAGCCGGTGATGTGCTGAAGACGTCGGCAGCGTGCACCCTTCCCTCGACCAGTGCACGCACGGTCACCGCGCCGCCGGCGTCCTCGATCGCCACGAAATTACCGGGGCTGATGGTGAGCCCGTACTTCTGCTTGAGGCCCGGCAGCCCGGACGGGCGGGACTGGAAATCGGATGGCGCCGCGAACCTCACGTCCGCCGAATGTACTGCCAAGTCGGCGATTGTTGTCAGATTCCACTCCCTGGCTATCGCACTGGTAACGGTGACCGTATCGGTGTCGGAGGCCGCCGACGGGGTCAGAATCGAGAGGTCAGCGGGCAATCGCTGGTGGAGCTCTTGCTCGACGGCATCCAGCATGGTCGCCTTCGAGGTGGGTGCAAAATACAGCAAAAGGTTGCCGATGTACTCCGGTACCAGGTCGATCGAATGATCTTTGAGCGCCGGTATATACGTCTCTCGGCTACCGATTCCCGGGCGGATCCCGACGTCAAAGCCGTTCGCCTGCAATGCTTGTGCGTAGATCTCGGCGACAATCTCTGATTCCGGAAAGTCACCCGACCCGACCACGATGGATTTCACGCTTCGGGTCTCAGCGCCCAGCGGGTCGGGGTTAGCACAGGCTGCGATCAGACCCGTCGTCGCGATGTACATGGCCGCAGCGACGGTCGCAATACGCATACGCCCCGCCGTCCTCATGGTGTTGACACTAACGTCGGAAACTACGAGGCGCTGCCGCGTGAGGTTCAGGCCGTGCCAGGTTTCTCGCGTGGTTGGTTTATTTCTGAGCCAGATGGGTCAAAGATGGGATCATGAGCAGCGATCCCTCTGCCTCGCCCGATAACTCCAGTGCGAAGAACGCGGCTGTGCCGGCGCCGACCGCAGGTCCGCCGGCCAAGGATCCGGCGGCCAAGTTCACCCGCGCCGGCGCCCTGTGGACGTCGTTGATCGCCGGTTTCCTGATCCTGATCCTGCAACTGATCTTCATCACCCAGAACATGGAGAGCTCGTCGTTCACCTTCTTGGGCTGGCACTGGAGCCTGCCGCTGGGGGTGGCGATGCTGCTGGCGGCGATTGGCGGCGGGCTGATCACGGTGACCGTCGGCACCGCGCGGATCATTCAGCTGCGGCGAGCCGCCAAGAAGAGCCACGTGGCGGCGTTGAAGGCGTCAGCTCGGTAGCTTGGCGAGCTCGGCCAATCCGCGCGAGATCAACGGCGCGACCACCTCGGGCCCCTCAGACGCCTCGTCCTTGCCCTGCGCCTGCTCGGCCATGCGCCTGCGGAAATCGATGCCGGCGGCGATGATGGCGAGCTTGAAGTAGGCCAGCGCCATGTAGAACTCCCAATGCGCCAGCGGCAGTCCGGAAACCAGTGAGTAGCGATCCGCCAGCTCGTCGGCCGTCGGCAGCAACGGCGACGTCCAGGCGGCTTGCGCATTGACGATCAGGTCCAGCGCGGGATCGCGGTACACGCACATCAGGGCGGCGTCGCTGAGCGGGTCGCCCAGCGTCGAGAGCTCCCAATCCACCACGGCACGGACCCGGGTCGGGTCGTCGTTGTCCAGGATGGTGTTGTCGATCCGGTAGTCGCCGTGCACGATCGAAGTGCGGCTCCGCTGCGGAATGGATTGGCGCAGACCGGAATGCAGGCGCTGAACGTCGGCGTCGCGGTGGTCGTCGGGCAGCCGCACCAGGTCCCATTGTGAACCCCATCGGCGCACTTGGCGTTCGAGATAGCCGCTGGGTTTGCCGAAATCGCCCAGCCCCACCGCGTTCGGGTCGACGCTGTGTAGGTCGACGAGGACCCTGATCAGTGCGTCGACGCAGCCGTCGATGACGGTGTGGTTGAAGGCTTCCAGTTGGGCGCGCCGGCGCACCACCTGCCCGGCAACGAATTCGACGATCTGGAAGGGCGCGCCCAGCACCGAATCGTCTTCGCACAGTGCGATGGTGCGGGCCACCGGAACCGCGGTGTCCTGCAGCGCGGCGACCACCCGGTACTCGCGCGCCATGTCGTGCGCCGAAGGTGTCAAACCGTGCAGCGGTGGGCGTCGCACCAGCCAGTTCGTTTTCTCGTCGTAGACCCGGAACGTCAGATTGGAGCGGCCGCCGGAGATGAATTGCGCGCGCAACTCCCCGTCGCGCTCGATGCCCAGCGAATGCAGATACCGGTCCAGCCCGCCGAGGTCGAGCCCCTCGAGTCGGTCAGTTGAAGTCACCGGACTTGTTTACCACCGCTGCTGATTGCGCGGTAACAGGTCCCATACGTGTTCTGTCGAGTTGACCGTCGCCACCGTCGCCTGACCGGACCGGGAGTACAGCAGCCGGGTCAGCGATGCATAGTCAACGGGAAACGACAACAGCCTGGCCGTACCCAGGATCTCGTGCAACAGCACGTTGATCACGCCGCCATGGCTGAACACCGCGACCGTGTCCTCGGGATCGGCGGCGGCGACAAGGTCGTCGACCGCCGCCCGGACACGGGCGCGAAACGCAACCTCATCGACCGCGCTGGGCAAACGCCCTTCGGCCATACGCGCCCACTCCTGCGGGTTTTCGTCGCGGATCTGCTCGACGGGGATGTAGTGCGGAAGGTCGCGGTCGTATTCGGCGAATCGGTCGTCGATCTCGACGGACAGCTCACGCACCGCCGCGACCGGTTCCGCCGTCTGAATGGCACGTCGCTGTGGACTGCTCACCACCCGGGAGATGGGAAATCTGGCCAGCGCCTCGGGCAGGCGCTTGACCTGAGCCAGCCCGTCATCCGACAGCTCCGGGTCGGAGCCCTCACCGTGTTCGCTGCGCAGGGGCAACGCATGCCGGATCAGAAGCACTTGCATGTTTCTTCCCGTCGTCTGGTGGTCTCACCGCGGAGAATGCTATTCTCTGCGCAGAGAGCGGGGTGTGCGGACAATGGTTAACGGTATCGAACCTCAACTCGACGCGCGTGTTTTGGGTCGGTGGCTCGACGACAACGATGCTCCGGGCGGTGGTGAGGAACCGTCGCTGCAACAGCTCAAGGGCGGCTCGCAGAACACCCTGCTTCTGATCGAACGCGGCGGGCAGCGCATGGTGCTGCGAATGCCTGGGGTGCGCGCCGACGCGGCCCGCATCGACGGGCTGTTGCGCGAAATCCGGTTGGTGCGGGCGTTGTCCGGCACCGACGTGCCGCATGCGGAGCTGATCGCGGCCGACGAGACCGGCACCGTGCTCGGCATGCCGTTCTACGTGATGCGTGCGATCGACGGGTGGAGCCCGATGGATGGCGGCTGGCAGGCGCCGTTCGACACCGACTTAGCCGCCCGGCGCGGGCTGGCGTTCGAGCTCGTCGAAGGTGCCGCCAAGCTGGGGCGGGTGGATTGGCGCGCCCAGGGACTCGACGGCTTCGGCCGCCCCGACGGATTCCACGAACGGCAGGTCGATCGCTGGCTGAAATTCCTGGACGCCTACAAGGTGCGCGACCTGCCCGGCCTGAACGAGGCCGCCAACTGGTTGCGCGATAACCGGCCCGCACATTACAAACCCGGCATCATGCACGGCGACTACCAGTTCGCCAACGTGATGTTCGCGCACGGAGAGCCGGCCCGATTGGCGGCGATTGTGGACTGGGAGATGACGACGGTCGGCGACCCTTTGCTCGACCTCGCTTGGGCGCTGCTGGGCTACGACGGCGAAAATCCAAGCGACGACGGGTTCTATCTGGACATGATTGGCATGCCGACACGCAGCGAACTACTCGAGCACTACGAAAAGATCAGCGGGCTTTCCACTGAGAACATCGACTACTACCTGGTGCTGGCCAACTGGAAGCTCGGCATCGTGCTGGAGAAGACGTATGCAGCCGGGGTGCGCACCGGAAAAGTGGATCCCAAGGTCCAGGATGCGTTCGGGGCAATGATCCCGCGGTTGATCGCCACGGCGGCCGAACTCGCTCAAGCTTTGCCTTCTCGGGGACGCTGAAATGGGTTATGCAGACCGGATTTTCGACCTCACCGACCGGGTAGTGCTGATCACCGGCGGCAGCCGCGGGCTGGGCCGGGAAATGGCGTTCGCGGCCGCGCGCTGCGGAGCCGACGTGGTGATCGCCAGCCGCAACATGGATAACTGTGTGGCCACCGCCAACGAGATCGAGGCCGAGACCGGCCGTTCCGCGATGGCTTATCAAGTGCACGTGGGGCGCTGGGATCAGCTCGACGGATTGGTCGATGCCACCTATGAGCGCTTCGGCAAGGTTGACACGCTGATCAATAATGCGGGCATGTCACCGCTGTACGACAAGCTGACCAACGTCACCGAGAAGCTGTTCGACGCGGTGGTCAACCTCAATCTCAAGGGCCCCTTCCGGTTATCGGCGTTGGTGGGCGACCGGATGGTGGCCGCCGGCCGCGGTTCCATCGTCAACGTGAGCTCGACCGGGTCGCTCCGCCCCAACGGCGGCATCATTCCCTACGCCGCAGCCAAGGCGGGGCTCAACGCCATGACCGAGGGACTGGCCCAGGCGTTCGGGCCGACCGTGCGGGTCAACACGCTGATGGCCGGGCCGTTCTTGACCGACGTCAGCAAGGCCTGGGGCCTGGAGAACGACAACGTCAACAGGTTCGGTCATCTCTTTTTGCAACGCCCCGGAGATCCACCCGAAATCGTCGGCGCCGCATTGTTTTTAGCTTCTGATGCGTCGAGTTTCACCACCGGTTCGATCCTGCGCGCTGACGGCGGGATCCCTTAAAGACGGGAGCACACAAATGTCTTGGGACTTCTCCACCGAACCGGAATTCGAGAAGAAGCTGGACTGGATCCGCGAATTCGTGCGGGAAGAGGTGGAACCGCTCGAGGTGCTGTTCCCCGGCTGCGAGTTCCTGCCGCTCAACGACGAACGCCGCAAGATAGTCGATCCGCTCAAACAGCAAGTCCGCGACAATGGCTTGTGGGCACCGCATTTGGGCCCGGAGCTTGGCGGGCAGGGCTTCGGCGCGGTCAAGCTGACGTTGATCAACGAAATCCTGGGCCGCAGCCCCTGGGCGCCCATCGTGTTCGGCACCCAAGCGCCCGACACCGGCAACGCGGAGATCATCGCCCGCTTTGGGACACAGGATCAGAAGGACCGCTATCTGGCCGGCCTGCTGTCCGGCGAGATCTTCTCGTGCTTCTCTATGACGGAGCCGCAGGGCGGCGCCGACCCGCGGGTGTTCACGACACGTGCCGTCCAAGACGGTGACGACTGGGTCATCACCGGACGAAAGTACTTCTCCTCCAACGCCTCCGTCGCGTCGTTCTTCATCGTCGTCGCCATTACCAATCCTGACGTCCCTGTCCATACCGGCGCTTCGACGTTCTTGATTCCCGCCGGTACCGATGGGCTTGTCCTGGAAGCGAATCACCACCTGGTCGGCGCGGACCCGCACGAGCCGGGCCATTCCCTGGTGCACTACAACGGGGTGCGGGTGCCGTCGGAAGCGTTGCTCGGCGAACCCGGCCAGGGCTTCCTGATTCTGCAGACCCGACTGACTGGGGGACGGTTGCATCATGCGATGCGGTCGATCGGGATGGCGCAGCGCGCGGTCGAGATGATGTCGCGACGCGCGAAAAGCCGCTTCACACAGGGCAGTCTGCTGGCCGACAAGCAGTTGGTGCAGGAGTTCGTCGCCGACTCCTATACCGAGTTGATTCCGTTTCGTCTGACGGTGCTGCACGCCGCGTGGCTGATTGACAACGGCGACGAGCGAGCTGCGCGCGCCGAGATCGCGGCCTGCAAGATCCTGGCCTCCCAGGTGCTGAAATCCATTGCACTGCGTGCGATCCAAGTGCACGGCGCGCTTGGCCTCACCGACCAGCTACCCCTGGTCAACGTGCTGCTCGGCGGCATCGCGCTCGGTCTGGCCGACGGCCCGACCGAGGCGCACAAGGTCAACCTTGCCCGGATGCTGCTCAAGGGTTACGCGGCCGAAGATGGTGACTGGCCGAGCGAAATGCTGGACGTCCGCCGTGCGGCGGCGCGCGCCAAATACGGTGAGCTAATTGACCAATAACAGAGTCACCGCGGCCGTCGAGCGCGCCCTCGACGACCGCCAGCGGGAGGCCACCGAGGAGGTCGAACGCATCCTTGCCGCCGCGGTTCGGGTGATGGAAAGGGTCGCACCCGAGCCGCCGCGGGTCAGCGATATCGTCGCCGAGGCCGGCTCGTCGAACAAGGCGTTCTACCGGTATTTTGCCGGCAAGGACGATCTCATCCTGGCGGTCATGGAGCGCGGGGTGGCCATCGTCGTCTCCTACCTTGACCATCAGATGGCCAAGGAAACCAGACCGGAGGACAAGGTGGCGCGCTGGATCGAGGGCACGCTGGCACAGGTCGCCGACCCGCACCTGATCAGCATGAGCCGCGCGGCCGCGGGGCAGATGTCTGGCGGGACCAATTGGCGTGCGGGCGACCAGGAAATGATGCGGCCACTGCGTGATCTGCTGATCGAGCCGGTTGCAGCGCTGGGCAGTAGCGATGTCGACCGCGATGTCAATGCCGTCTTCAGCTGCACGGCGGCGATGATGCGACGGTATGTGGGCTCGACCGACCGGCCGGACGCCGCCGACATCAGCCACCTGGTGCAGTTCTGCCTGCGCGGGCTGGGGGCCGGCTGATGCGCGCGGTCGTCTGCCGGACCTACGGCACACCAGAGGATCTGGTTATCGACGATGTGGCCGACCCCGTCGCGGGTCCAGGCCAACTGCTGGTGCGGGTCCGCGCGGCGGCGGTCAACTTTCCCGACGTGCTCTTCATAGCCGGCAAGTATCAGGTGAAGATTCCGCCGCCATTCATACCGGGCAACGAAATCGCCGGCGAAGTGATCGCCGCCGGCGAAGGTGCATCGTTCAGCCCGGGCCAACGGGTCTCCGGAACCACCTTCGGCGCATTCGCCGAGCAGGCGCTGCTCGACGCGAGTCAGGCGGCGCTCATGCCCGATGATGCCGATTTCGCGTCGGCCGCGGCATTCGGCGTCACCTACCGCACCGCCTATCACGCTTTACGCTCGGTTGCCCAAGTGGCAGAGGGTGATTGGGTTGTGGTGCTGGGCGCCGCGGGCGGTGTTGGGCTGGCCGCAGTAGATCTGGCGGTCGCAATGAAGGCGCGAGTGCTGGCTGCGGCGTCGAGCCCGGAGAAACTCGAGATCTGCCGGCTGCGCGGGGCCGAGGCCATCGTGGACTACGACCGTGAGGACCTGAAAGCCCGCATCCGTGAACTGACCGGTGATGCCGCCCGCGTAGTCCTCGACCCGGTTGGCGGAAAGTATGCTGAGCCGGCACTGCGCGGGCTTGCCCGCGGCGGCACCTTCATCACCCTGGGGTATGCGGCGGGTGCGATCCCGGCCATTCCACTCAATCTCGTTTTGCTCAAGGACATCTGTGTGCGCGGCATGGAAATCCGTACCTTCCTCGGCGACCACCCCGACGAGGCCGTGCGCGACATGGAGGAGCTGGCGCAGATGTTCGCGGCCGGCACCGTCCGTCCCTACATCGGCGCGCGGTTCCCGTTGGACGAAACCCCTGCGGCGCTACGTTATGTGGCCGATCGCAAGGTCCTCGGCAAGGTGGTCATCGACGTCGGTTAGTGCGCAGCGGAAGAAGGACTTGACCTTTTGTCCAAAACGCAACATCCTCTCGACGCCGCGACTAGTGGGGCGGGTGTGTTGCGCCGCTGCTATGGCGTGATGATGTTGAAGCTCGGGTCCGGCGCGTCGAGCACACCCAGCAGCGACTGCAGCGCCGTCTCGTCGCCGGACAACTCGAGCCCGGGGGAGGTGAAGTCTCCGAACGCCGCGCTCAGCAGCCGCACCTTGCTAGCCAGCCGCACCGTAACGGTCGCCGACGCGGGGTCGGGAGCGACCTTTCGGTAGACGAGCACGCCGTTGCGCAGGGTGAGCCGATAATTCGCATTTGATTCGATGAAGGTGATGTCGAAGGCAAGGTCGAGGTTCCAGCTACGCGGCCCGTTGACCTGGATGGCGAGGCTGTCGAAGATCTGCTCGGGTGTGAGCTGGGAAAGCAATGTCGGCGAGGTGGTCGAGGTGGCCGTGCCGAAATTGCCGTCGCGCAATTCGGTTGCGCCACTGAGGAAAAAGTTGCGCCACGTCGCGTTCTCGGCACCGTAGCCCATCTGCTCCAGGGTGTCTGCGTATAGCTCGCGGGCGCCCGCGTGCTCACTGTCGGTGAATATCGCATGATCGAGCAGTGTTGCCGCCCAGCGGAAGTCACCCGAATCGAAAGCCGTCCTGGCGAGCTCGACGACGCGGTCGATGCCGCCCAGCGCCTCGACGTACCGCGGGGCCAGCGCCTCGGGAGGATGGGGCCAGAGCCGGCCGGGGTTGCCGTCGAACCAACCCATGTAGCGCTGGTAGACCGCTTTCACGTTGTGACTGACCGACCCGTAGTAGCCGTGGGTATGCCAGGCCTGCTCCAAAGCCGGTGGCATCTGGAACATCTCGGCGATCTCCACACCGGTATAGCCTTGATTGAGCAGCCGCAGCGTCTGATCGTGCAAATAGGCGTACATATCCCGTTGCAGCGACAAAAATTTGACGATGTGCTCACGCCCCCAGGTCGGCCAGTGGTGCGAGGCGAACACCACATCGGTGCGGTCGACGAAGGTATCGAGCGCCTCGGTGAGATAGCCCGACCACGCATGTGGGTCGCGCACCAGCGCACCCCGCAGGGTCAGCAGGTTGTGCAGGTTGTGGGTGGCGTTCTCGGCCATGCACAACGCGCGAAAGCGTGGGAAATAAAAGTGCATCTCGGCGGGCGCCTCGGTGCCCGGCGCCATCTGAAACTCAATCTCCACGCCGTCGATGGTGTGCTTCTCGCCGGTGACCTGGATATCGATGGTCGGGACGACGATCGCCACCTCGCCGGTGGACGGCACCTGGCCCAGCCCGCAGCCCACCTGCCCCTGGGGGCCGCGCGCCAGCAGCGCGCCATACATGTAGGTCGCCCGGCGCGTCATCGCCGGACCCGCGTAGACGTTCTCCTGGACGGCGTGCTCGGTAAACCCTTCCGGCGCCAGGACCGCCACCGTGCCGGCATCCACGTCGGCCTGTGAGGTCACGCCCAGCACGCCGCCGAAATGATCGACGTGGCTGTGGGTGTAGATGACCGCGACGACGCGGCGGTCAGCGCCGCGGTGGGTGCGGTACAACTGCAACGCCGCGGCGGCTGTCTCGGTGGACACCAAGGGATCGATGACGATGATGCCGGTGTCGCCCTCGACGAAGGTGATGTTCGAAAGGTCCAAACCGCGGACCTGATAGATACCCGGCACCACTTCGTACAGGCCTTGCTTGGCGGCCAGGGTCGATTGCCGCCACAAACTGGGGTGCACCGATGCCGGTGCGGGGCCGTCCAGGAAGGCGTACACGTCGTTGTCCCACACCACGCGGCCGTCGGCGGCTTTGACGACGCAGGGGGATAGCGCAGCAATGAATCCACGATCGGCACTGTCGAAATCCGTTGTGTCGTGGAACGGCAGAGTGTGTTCGCTGTGGGCCGACTCGATGGCCGCGGTAGGCGGTTTTGGGTTCACCGGCAATACATTGCCACCGGCGTGGTCCGTCGAGAAGGACCTGTTCAGTGACGGTCAGTTAACAAATACGAAATAAATTGCCGCGGACCCTGGATCTTGGTCCAGTTAACCCCGCATACTGCCGATGCGGTCCTCAAATCCGACGGACCGCAAAGGTCGGGCAAAGGAGAACACGTGAAGCGTGGACTGACAGTCGCGGTAACCGGAGCGGCAATTTTGGCCGCCGTTATTTCCGGGTGTTCGAACAAGTCGAATAACGGCGGCGTCTCGACATCTGTGCCAGGAGGCTCGGTGTCGGTCGGTGGCGCGAACAAGGCGAAGGTCATCATCGACGGCAAGGACCAGAACGTTCAGGGCACCACCATCTGCACCAAGGCTGCCGGCAATGTCAGCATTGCGGTCGGTGGGAACAGCACCGGGATCAGCGTCGTGCTGACCGACGCCAATCCGCCCGCGGTGAAGGCGGTCCAGCTCGGCAACGTCAACGGTGTGACCCTTCAGTACGCGCAGGGCGGGCAGGGTAGCGCCTCCGTGACGATGGACGGCAACACGTACAAGATCACCGGCACCGCGACCGGCATTGACATGGCCAATCCGACACAGCCGGTGAACAAGCCGTTCGAAATCGACGCGACTTGCTCCTAGCGGGCATATCAACCAGTTGACCTCGGAGCGGGCGGTTGCCACCCGTTGAGCGGCGGGAGTGGTAGGCGCACCGTGAACTCGGTATGACCGGGTGAGCTGTTTACCGTGATCGTCCCGTTGTGCGCCTTGACCACAGCGGAAACGATCGCCAGGCCCAGCCCGGTGCTGCCGCCCTTGCTCGAACGCGAGGAATCGCCGCGCGCGAAGCGTTCGAATACCTCGGACTGCAGCCCCACCGGGATGCCGGGGCCGTTGTCGATGACCTGCAGCACGCTGTGTGCCGGCTCGGTGGTCAGCCGCGTTGTCACGACGGTGCCCGCCGCGGTGTGGATGCGGGCGTTGGCGAGCAGATTGGTCACCACCTGGTGCAGCCGTGCCGCATCACCGGTGACGACCACTGGTTCTTCAGGCAGGTCGAGCTCCCACTGATGATCCGGTCCTGCGACGTGGGCGTCACTGACCGCGTCGACCGCCAGCCGCGTCAGGTCCACGGGTTCGCGTTCCAGCGGGCGGCCTGAGTCAAGGCGAGCGAGCAGCAGCAGGTCCTCGACGAGGCGTGTCATCCGAGCGGTTTCGGAAGCGACCCGGCTCATCGCCTGCGCCACCGCCTCGCGGTCATCGCCCATCCGTTGGGTGAGTTCGGTGTAGCCGCGGATCGCGGCCAGCGGCGTGCGCAGCTCGTGACTCGCGTCGGCGACGAACTGACGAACACGTGTCTCGCTGGCCTGCCGCGCCGACAACGCCGACGCGATGTGGTCGAGCATCCGGTTCAGTGCCGATCCGAGCTGACCCACCTCCGTGTAGGGATTCGCGTCGGATTCGGGCACCCGTACCGGCAGTTCGACTTCGCCGTGGGCCAACGGCAGGTCCGCGACCCTGCTCGCGGTTTGCGCGACGCGCCGCAAGGGCGCCAGCGCCCGCCGAATGATGATGGCGCCCGCAATCGTGGCGGCAGTCAGCGCGATCAGGGTGACAATCACCAGGATGATCAGCATCCGCAGCATCGTGGCGTCGACGGTGGACATCGACAGACCGGTAATGATGACGTCACCGCCGTTTCGGCTCAGCGCGGCCATGACGCGGTAGCGTCCCAGGCCGTCGAGGTTCAGGGTCACCGGCTTGCGGCTACCGGCCATCCCTTCCAGCTGGGCCTGGGCGGTCGGGGTCAATGCGGCCCGGGTACCACTACTGGTCAGGTAGCCGGCGTCCACGTTTCTGCCCTTGCTGATCACCGCGGCCACCATGCCGGCCGGCTGACCCGGAGCGTCGAGGAACCTCGGACCAGGGCCCGGACTCGGATAGTAGGAGTGCGATTGTCGCCACCCCGGACGTTTCGGTTCGGGGTACAGCAGCGCCGAACGGAACGACGTCCCGGCAAGCTGACCGTCGAGCTGCCTCACCAGGTGGTGAAGCAGGGCCAGCTCGGTCGCCGCGCTGATGCCGATGCACACGACCGCGAGCACGACGATCTGCCCGGCCAACAGCCGCAGGCGAAGTGACCAAACTCGCCGCGTGTTAGTGGGCTGGCTTGAGGACATACCCTGCGCCGCGCAGCGTGTGGATCATGGGCTCGCGACCGCTGTCGATCTTCTTGCGCAGGTAGGAGATGTAAAGCTCGACGATGTTGGACCGGCCGCCGAAGTCGTAGCTCCAGACCCGGTCCAGAATCTGTGCCTTGCTCAGCACTCGCTTGGAGTTGCGCATCATGAACCGCAACAGCTCAAACTCGGTGGAGGTCAACGAGATCGGTTCGCCGGCGCGCGTCACCTCGTGGCTGTCCTCGTCGAGCACCAAGTCCCCGACCACCAGCTGCGCGCCGCTGTCCATCGTCGTCACGCCGGTGCGCCGCAACAGCGCCCGCAACCGCAGCACGACCTCCTCGATGCTGAACGGCTTGGTGACATAGTCGTCGCCGCCGGCTGTCAGCCCGGCGATGCGGTCTTCCACCGCGTCCTTGGCGGTGAGCAGCAGCACCGGCAGCTGAGGGTGCTCTTCGCGCAGTTTGTGCAAAACGTCGAGACCGCTCATGTCGGGCAGCATCACATCGAGCACAACCACATCGGGCCGCTGAGTGCGGGCTGCCGCGATCGCCGCCGACCCATCGCTGGCGGTGGCGATGTTCCAGCCCTCATACCGCAATGCCATCGACACCATCTCGGCGAGGACAGCCTCATCATCGACGACAAGCACGTTGATCGGGTTGCCGTCAGCACGGCACATGACAACGCGCTCAACCGGGGTCCGAGTCTGAGTCACAGCTTCCAGTATCCGCCCACGACTTGGTCGGGGCTATGGGAAACCTATGTCTGTGCTGTGAAAGAGCGCGAACCGGTCAGTACCAGTAGCGACGGCCGGCAACCGGGCGGCCCACAGATCCCATAATCCATAGGACTGCGCCAATCACCAGCAAGACGATGCCCAGCGCCCACAGCAAATGGATACCGAACACGAATCCCAGAATGAGCAAAACAACACCTAGTGCGATCATGATGACTTCCTTTGTTAGGGGTGAAAGTTCACTGCTTGGGCTGCGGTAGCTGTGGCGTCTGCATATCGCAATTCACGCGCGGATTGAATTTGTAATTCAAGGGCCCCGCGACCACGGTCGTTGCGATGGAAGCCGCTGAGGCGCAGTTAGTGGGACCGCTTTTGAAGTAATCCCGCTGCCAGGCCGCTAAGACTCCTATGAGCAACCACACCACGACAATCGCGCCTAGAATTCCACGGCCTCGCATCGTGACCTCCGTTGTGTCCGAGAAAAATTCCCGTGCGGCTAACGATACCCGTTGGACTCATGTCTAAACATCGCTGCGCGCGCCCAAAAGTCGTCGCGCGCTGAATTCGGCACCCGCACTAGTGATGTTGGGCGAGCCAGGCCGCGGCGCGTCTCTTCGATGCCCGCGACAACCAGGCATCCTGAACCAGCTCCGTCAGCTCGGCCCTGCTGATTTCGGTTAATCGACGGGCCCGCACCAGCACCGAAGGATGCCCGTCGAAGTGGTCGGTGGTGAAGAACGGCGAACCCGGGTCCTGGACCAGCGCCAACTTGTCGCTCTCCGACTCCACCCACAGCATGATCACGTCGACATAGCGCTCTCCGGTGACCGGGTCGGTCGCGTCGGGCTGAGGCGTGCGAAAAAACACGAACGACTTGCCGCCAACCTGATAAATCGAGTTGCCCTTCGGCCCTTCCAGTCGCGTCACGTGGGGCATCGAGGCGGCGACTCGGTGCACATCGTCGACCCGGGCGGCTCGATCAGCGCGATCTGCCATAGCTGCGACGATACCGAGCGGGCAAGGTCCGGATTTCACGCATGGTTGACCGCCAATGCGGGAACAGACACTGCGACCCCTCTCCCGCCCAAAGAGAGCTGCCTTGACCGATACCCTGTTCGCCGACGTCTCCGAATACCAAGTACCCGTGGATGACTCGTATCCCTACCAGGTGCTTTCGATCCGCGTCAGCGACGGCACCTACCACGATCACAACTTTGCCGCCAACTACGCGTGGATGCGCGGAGCGCTGGACAGTGGGCGAATGACGTTCGGGATTGTCTACACCTATGTCCGCCCGAATTGGTCGGACACGGCCTACACCGTGCGTTCGATGATCGACGCCGGCGGCGGCCTGCACCCGCGGATCGCACTGATGCTCGACGTCGAATCCGGCGGTAACCCGGCTGGCGACGTTCGAGCTGAATCAACGCCCTGTACTGGAACCTCGCCGACTACGCGGGGTCCCCCGCCCGAATCATCGGTTACGCCAACTCCTTTGATTTTTCCAACATGTGGCGGGTGCGTCCCGACGGCCTACGCGTCATCGCGGCGGGCTACGGGTCGAATCCGAACCTTCCCGGGCAAGTGGCGCACCAGTACACCGACGGCAATGGTTACAGCCCCAATCTGCCGCAAGGTGCTCCCCCATTCGGCAACTGCGACATGAATTCCGCCGACGGGCTGACACCACAAGCATTCGCCGCCGCGTGCGGCATCACAACGAACGGAGGATGGTTGATGGCCCTCACCGATGACGAGCAAGCAGAATTGTTGTCCAAGGTCCGCGATATCTGGGACCAACTGCGCTGGCCGAACGGTGCAGGCTGGCCCCAACTCGGGCAGAACAGCGAAGGACAGGACCTCACGCCCGTCGATGCGATCGCAGCGATCAAGCAAGACGTCGAACGTCTGCTGCCTTTAACATCCCCGACGTCGCCGAGCTCGGGTGGCGCTACCTAGCCGACCCCAGTCGAACCCGCGAATCCTTTTGCTGGTAAGCCATTACGACGTTAACGCGCGAGGACCTTGGCCAGCAAGTCTGTGAGCCGATTCTGTTCGCCGGCGTTTAGCCGTCCGGTCAGCGGGAGCATGAGCTCACCGATTTCGGCAACGATCCCGCTCGCGGCGCTCATGACGAGTGTTGTTGCGGCGAGACGAATTGTATTTTTCACGCCTGGTGGCTACCCGAGGGGTCCTTCCGCTAAACCGGCTGACTCACGTTGTTAAATAACGGATTAACAGCTACTGCACCATCTTACGGAGGCCTTGTCCGAACTCCGAAGCTGCAGCAAATACTGAAAGCCGTTCCGGCGGTGGACCAGTCGAATCCCATGCGCCGGCTGTGATCTTTCTTCCTTGTCTCACAACGGGTATCGTAAATATTTGCTGCACTACAGAATTCGACTCTGCCCGCTTTGGCCACCGGCTTGACCAAGTCAGTTTGCAGTTACACCCTGGCGCGAGCCCGGGCAACGGTAGCGGTCGCGGCTACCTGGCGCGGCCCAGGTGGACCGCTGACTGCGAAATCGCCAGGTATGCTTCCTATCTCAAGGCGCGCGACGTTTGCCGCAACGCAAAGACATAGCCGGCCAGACCGTAGCTGCGGCGCAAACTACCTAACCCGGTGAGCCAACGGGTTCAGCGATTGCCGCGCACGTACGCGATATGAGTCGCGCGTTGGCGCCGAATATTCCTGCACCCGTTGTAACGGGTCCTACCGTACCCGGCCCGCCGGGCCGCCAGTTAATTCCGCCGCCGACTTAGCCCGACGAGCCACGCCGTTGGGCAGATACGTACAGTGTTGGCGGCATTGAGTCCTCAACACCTTCGGGAATGGTGCGGCCATAGCGGGCCATCAGCTCCGCGAACGTTGCCGCTGACACGTCCCAACCATGTTCGCGCAGCCAGCCGTCGACGGGCGTGCGCTCCTCGGCGTACCAGAGGTCGTCGAAGTCCGTTATCTCGGCATCCACCAGTTTGGCGGCCGCCGCCCGCATCCGCTGCATCTCCTCACGCTGGCGCCGCATGCGGTCGGGTTCGGTGAAACCCGCGGCGGGCACGTTGGAAGCCAGCCAACTGCCCTCGGCGCTGAGCGAATGGATGCGCTCGAACAACAGATCCTGGGCCTGGGCCGGTAGGTAGCGCACGAGTCCCTCGGCCGACCAGACGCACGGCCGTGACGCGTCAAAGCCCCCTTCTTGCAAAGCCTTTGGCCAATCCTGGCGCAGGTCAATCGGGATGTTCACCAGTTGGGCCGTCGGGTGCGCCCCGTGCTGCTGCAAGGTGGCCATCTTGAAGTCCAGCACCTTGGGCTGATCCAGCTCGTAGACGACCGTGCCGTCCGGCCAGGGCAGCCGCCAGGAGCGTGCGTCCAGGCCGGCCGCGAGGATCACCACTTGGCGAACACCGGCGTCGGCCGCGCCGAGAAAGAACTCATCGAAAAACGCGGTCCGGGTGGCCATGAAATCGATCATCAGCTGTACGCGCGCTCGCAGATCCGGTTCGGTTTCCATCGCCTTGGCCATCAGGGTGGGATTGGCGTAGATACTCCACATCCCCTCCCCCGCCGCGTCCACGAACACCCGGGCGAACGGGTCGTTGATGAGCGGGTTTTCGCTCTCGGTCTCCGCGGCACGAGCGGCGGCAACGCCCAGCGCGGTGGCCCCCACGCTTTGTGTGATGTCCCAGGAATCGTTGTCGGTACGCGGCATCGCCAGTCCCCTTCGCAGCAAGAAATTTAGTTCCGCACACTATTCTTCCAGTCGCTGGCGCCGTGGGCCGCTCTCCGCCGGTGCCCTAGGCTTTTTCCCAGACGACCCACAGGTTGCGAAGGATTGCCATGACACGTGCGCCGCAGGAAGTATTCGCCCACCATGGGGTGGCGCTGGCCGCAGGCGACCTCGACGAGATCGTCGCCGACTACGCCGACGACTCCGTGGTGATCACATCTGCCGGCGTCGCGCGCGGCAAGGACGGCGTCCGGAAGGTGTTCGTCAAGTTGCTCGACGATCTACCCAACGCGGTCTGGGACCTGAAAACCCAGGTTCTCGACGGCGAGGTGTTGTTTCTCGAGTGGGCCGCCGATTCGGCGGTCAACCGGGTTGACGACGGCGTCGACACGTTCGTCTTCCGGGACGGAATGATCTGGGCGCAGACCATCCGCTACACCCCGCACGCCAAGGGCTGACGGTGATGGAGCCCGTCGATCTGAAAGCCGTTGCCGATTGGATGTCCGAGCAGGGGCTCGGCGAAGGGCCGCTGGAGGATCCTTCCGCGGTCACCGGTGGGACACAGAACGTCATGCTTCGGTTCAGCAGGGCGGGCCGGGACTACGTGCTGCGGCGCGGACCACGTCACCTGCGGACCCGCAGCAACAGCGTGATCCTGCGGGAAACCAGAGTCCTTGCCGCGCTGGCCGGTTCCGACGTGCCGCACCCCCACCTGATCGCCACCTGCGAGGACACCAGTGTGCTCGGCGATGCGGTCTTCTACCTGATGGAGCCGATCGACGGCTTCAACGCCGGCGAAGGGCTGCCGCCGCTGCACGCGGGCGATCCCGGCGTGCGGTACCAGATGGGGCTGTCGATGGCCGACGCGCTGGCCAAGCTGGGTGCCGTCGACCACGTCGCTGTCGGTCTGGCCGATTTCGGCAAACCGGAAGGCTTCCTGGAACGCCAAGTGCCGCGCTGGCTTTCGGAGCTGGAGTCCTATCAGGAGTACGAAAACTACCCGGGGCCGCAGATCCCCGGGGTCGAGCAGGTCGCGGCGTGGCTGGACGAGCACCGGCCGTCGAACTGGATGCCGGGCATCATGCACGGCGACTACCACGCCGCGAACGTGATGTTCTCCCGCACCGGGCCGGAGGTGGTCGCCATCGTCGACTGGGAGATGTGCACCATCGGTGACCCGCTGTTGGACCTGGGTTGGCTGCTGGCCACCTGGCGACAGTCGGACGGGTCGGCGGTGTTCAGTCACGCCCTGGGCGGTCAGGAGGGGTTGGCCAGCACCGACGAGCTGCTGCAGCGCTATGCCGCCAACACCGTCCGCGACTTATCGCACATCACCTGGTACACGGTGTTGGCCTGTTTCAAGCTCGGCATCGTCATCGAGGGCACGTTGGCCCGAGCGTGCGCGGGCAAGGCCGAGAAGGAAGTCGGCGACCAGCTGCACGCGGCCACGGTGCACCTGTTCGAGCGGGCTTTAGGGCTTATCGAAACGCGCGCCTAATCGGAGCGACTTGGGCAGGTCGTCGGCGGCAGCCCGCGTGGCACCGTTAGCCTCTCTGGTGTGAAAGTCTCCAATGAGGTCAGGCGCTCACTCAACTCCTGGGAAGGCAAGGAGTGGGACTCGTCCATGCTCCACGCCTGCAACGCCGTCGATGCAATCGGGAATGCTCGATATCCACGGCTGGCAGTCGCGACCCAGTTCAAACGCACCGTCCGAGACTCGCTGGACATCTTCGGGGCAATGACGGCACAGGGTATCGACTGGGATCAGACCCGCTTCCCCGTAGCGGTGGAGTCGGATCTGCCCGACAAGCGTCCCGACATCGCCGACGTCTTGTACGGCATTCATCGACGCGGCCACGGGCACAACGACGAGCTGCCCAATGGATTTGAACTGACTCCGCCCGGGCCTCGCGCCTCGGGGGTGCACATCTGGCGCGACGGGAAGATCGAGCTTCCGGCGTCGTCGGTGATCGGTATGTTGGCGATCGCGGTGTTTGCCCCGGAGAGCAAGGGCGAAGTGATACCGCATGGCTATCAGATCAGCTGGTTCGAACGGGTCTTCCACGTCAGCGATTGGTGGGGTTGGCAAGATCACTTCCGCGAGATCATCAGCGTCGCCAAGGTACCGAAAAAGACCATCGAGTTCGGCAAGAGCTGGGACACCTGGAAGCCCCTGGCATGACGACGGCGTCGACCGCCTAGCAGCTCCTCTCGTGCCTCCCCAGCCTGAGCAACCGGATTACTACTCGGAGCCCACGGCGGCCGCACGATAGGGCGGTTACGACTACGACCCCTCGCCGGGGCAACCGGAACCGCCACCAACGCCCTGGTACCGCCGCCCGCTGGTGCTGGTCGCGGCCGGCGCGATTGGGGTGATACTGCTCGCCCTGGTGGTCTTCGCGGTGGTCAAGCTTGCGACCGGTTCGCCGGCGGCGGCCTGGCCGAAGCGGGGTTGGACGTCTTCGCCGATGAGCCGCATGTGCCCGCCGAGCTGTTCGACCTGGACAACGTGGTGCTACTCCCCCACGTCGGCAGCGCGACCGACCGCACCCGCCGGGCGATGGCATTGCTCGCGATCGAAAACCTCGACAGCTACCTCAGCACCGGTGAGCTGGTGACACCCGTGTTGCGACCGCATAGGTAGCGACCGTTCGCGTAGTGAATACACGGTCGGCCGGCCCGCACTAGAATGGCTCACCAGCGCGTCTCGTGGGTGGGATCTCTCGGAGGGAATTCTTCAATGACTTGGTCTGTGCAGTCAGAGGCGGTTTTGGGGTCGGCAGCCGCAGAGTCGGCGATCAGCGCGGAAACTGAGGCGGCGGCCTCAGCGGCGGCGCCGGTCCTGCTCGGAACGACGCCGATGGGCGCCGACGCTGACTCGGCGCTGTTCTCGGCGGCGCTCAACGCGTGCGGCGGCAGCTACCTGGGTGTGGTCGCCGAGCACGCCGCCCAGCGTGGGCTGTTCGCGGGAACCCAGGGCCTCGCGTCGGGGGTGTACGTGGCCACCGAGGCGGCGCGCACGGGGGCAATCGGGCTTTAAGGACGAGTCCGGATGCCTGACCCAGGGTGGGCTGCGCGTACACCTGAGGCCAACGACACGCTACTCAAGGCCGGGACCGGGGTGGGGACCCACGTCGCCAACCAGACTGCCTGGCAGACCTTGGGTGCCACCCACCACGCCTCGGGTGTCGCGTCGGCAATCAACACCGCCGCGACCTCCGCGAGCTGGCTAGGCGGGGGCTCTGCGGCATCGGCCAGCAATGTCACCATGCTCAACGCCTCACTGCACAGCCTGGCGGGCTGGGTCGACGTCAAGCCCGCGGTGGTGGCGACAGCGATCTCCGCATTTGAAACGGCGAATGCCGGCATGCGTCCCGCTCCCGAGTGCATCGGTAACCGCACCGAATGCGCCGCGGATTACATTGCCAATCCGAGTGTGCTGTGGACGTTGACGCCGCGCATTACCTCGCTGGAAATGGAGTACTACGGGTCGATGTGGCCCACCAACTCCGCGGTTGGCGCCACCTACGGCGGGATCCTCGCGGGGTTGGCCGAAAGCCTGGCAATTCCACCGCCGGTGGCGGCCATGGGTGCCTCGCCGGCAGCACCGGCTCAGGCGGCCTCGGCTATCGGTGAGTCGGCCGCCGACACCGCGGCCGGCGACGGGATGCGATCGGCGTTCCAGGGCGTGCAGGCGGGGACAAACGGCGCTGGTCAGTCCGCCGGGGCCGGCGAAGGCTTCAGCAGCCAACTCAGCACATTCATGGAGCCGGTCCAGTCGATGCTGGGAACGGCTCCGCAGGCGCTGCAGTCCTCCTCGGGGCTGCTGCAGGCGCCAATGACCGCGATGCAGCCGCTGCAGTCGATCGTGGGCATGTTCGCCAATCCAGGCGCCATGGGCGGGGCGGTTCCGGCGGGTTCGACACTGTCGGCCGGCGGAGCGATTTCGGCCGCCGAGGCCGGGGCTTCGGCTGGCACCGGAGGCGGGGCGGCCCTGGGCGGCGCAGGCATGCCCCTGACCAGCTTTACCCGCCCGGTCAGTGCCTTTGAGCCTGCCACCAGCGGTCGACCGGTGGGGCTGCGGCCAAGCGGAGCATTAGGCGCCGAAGCCCTGCGCGCGCAGACCACAACGACCGGCGGCGCTCCAATCGGCGGCATGCCAGTGGGTGCGGCAGCGGGCGCTCATCGCGGATCCCACGGCAAGTCCGAACAGACCGCGACGGTGCGAGTAGTCGACGACCGGGTTTAAAGCGCCAGCTCAAAGGGTGAATCGACACATCTGACGAGTCGCCATACACTCGACCCATACCCCGGATTATCTAAACGCGCCAAAGGGGAATGGCCAGCCGGAGAAGGGAAAATTTTCGTGTCAGACGCATCGATCACAGTGGACGCAAACGTCCTGCGTAGTACCGCGGACGCCATTCATGCACACATGGAGCACGCGCTCGGAATCGCGAAGGGCTATCTCGACAACCAGGAAAACGTGATGAACCCCGCGACCTGGTCCGGTGCCGGCGTGGTTGCCTCGCATATGACCGCAACCGAGGTCACCGGTGATTTGAACAAGGTGCTAATGGGAGGAACGCGCCTCGCTGAGGGCCTCAAGCAGGCCGCGGCGCTGATGGAAGGCCACGAAGGCCACTCGCAAACCGCTTTTCGCGCTTTGTTCGGCGGCGGCACTCAGAGCGCTTAATTACCTGACCTAGAAATTATCTCTCGATTTTGTTTATGAAAGGACTTCCATAATGTCAAACCCGATTATCACTTATAACCCCGCAGCCGTATCGGACTTCGCCACGGATGTGGGTTCCCGTGCCAGTCAGCTCGAGGCGATTCACGCCGACACCGCCCACTTGACCAACGCGCTGCAGGAGTTCTTCGCCGGTAAAGGCGCGACGGGGTTCTTTGATGCCCAAAACCAGATGCTGTCGGGGCTGCGGGGCCTCATCGAAACGGTGCACCAGCACGGTCAGACGACTACTCAGGTGCTCGGCGACGCGATCGCGACCGACAACCACATCAGCGGTCTGTTCTAGATCCGGTCGCCCGGCGGGCACCAACCGTGCCCACTGGTGGTGAATTCCGAGGTGGGGCAGATGCGCGCGGGCGTGCGTGTGCCCCACCTTCTGGTATTGAGGTGAAAACGGCATGCTGACAACAACAGTCGATGGTTTGTGGGTGTTACAAGCGGTGACCGGGGTGGAGCAGACCTGCCCCGAGCTGGGGTTGCGGCCCCTACTGCCACGACTGGACACCCGCGAGCGGGCACTAAGCCACCCAGTGGCCGCTGAACTGGCGGCGGTCGGCGCGCTCGACGCCTCCGGCAACGCTGACCCGATGATCCGCGAATGGCTCACCGTGCTTCTGCGACGCGACCTGGGGCTGCTGGTGTACATCAGCGTGCCGGGGCGGGAGCCCTCACGGGCGGCCATCTGTCGATTCGCCAGCTGGTGGGTGGTGCTGGAGCGCTATGGCGACCTGTTGCGTCTTTATCCGGCCGGAACGGCCAACGACGGTGCCGCGGCCAGTGATCTGGTGGTAGGTCAGATCGAGCGGCTCTGCGGCGTCACCGAAGCGGCGCCGCTGCGGCCCGTCACCGTGGATACCGAGGAACTGCAGAAATCAGTACATGACGCCGCGACCCTGCGATTGTTTCTGCTCGACCAGCGCCTCGACGTCGACCAACTGCAGATCGTCACAATGGCCGCCGATCCCGCCCGCTCTGCGCAGGCGGCCATCGTGGCGCTCCAGGCAGGCATCGGCCCGGAACATATGGCTCGCACGGTTGTTGGTGATTCGACGGTCGCCATCGTCGACACTCCCGCCGGCCGCATTTGCGTAGAAAGCGTGGCGTCGGGCCAGCGTCGCTACCAGGTCCTCTCCCCCGGCTCGCGCAGTGACATCAGCGGGGCGGTTCAACGCCTCATCCGCCGCCTCCCGGCCGGCGAGGAATGGTATTCCTACCGGCGTGTGGTCTGACCTGATCCCAACAAACTCAGTAGCCATTATTTTGGAATTACACACTCGTAACGCACTCGGAGGGTTAGTGAGCGTGTAAACGTGATATCTGAAATCGTGTTAGCATCGCGATCGTGACCAGCCCTTGGAATGACCCAAATATGTCCGACGAGGGTGCACTCGGTCGGGGGGATCCGGCGGGGCGGCACTTTCGTGATTCGGTGTCGGATACCATGCGTATTACCGATCTTGCTGCACCTAGAAAGATTCCTCCCGGCTCAGGCTGGCGCAAATTTATCTATAACGCGACATTTCACAAAATAAACCTGGGTGAATCGCCCAGAGAACGACACTATCGGAATTTGCAAGAGCGTATCCGTCGCCATATCCGGCGGCAGTACGTCATCACACTCGTCTCCGGAAAAGGCGGGGTCGGGGTGTCGACGATGGCCGCTTGCATCGGCGGCGTGTTCCGCGAATGCCGGCCGCAGAACGTGATCGCGATCGACGCGGTCCCGGGGTTCGGGACGCTGGCTGACCGGATCGACGAATCGCCGCCGGGAGACTACACAGCCATCATCAACGACACCGACGTCCAGGGGTACGCGGACATCCGCGAACACCTGGGGCAAAACGCGGTGGGCCTTGATGTGCTGGCGGGAAATCGCACATCAGACCAGCCCAGACCGCTGGTGCCGGCAATGTTTTCCGGGGTGCTGTCACGGCTGCGACGAACCCACACCGTCATAGTCGTCGACACCTCGCCCGACCTCGAGCATGACGTGATGAAGCCGGTGTTGGAGGCCACCGACACGTTGGTGTTCGTGTCGGGTATCACCGCCGACCGATCCCGGCCGGTGCTGCGGGCCGTGGACTACCTGAGGTCGCAGGGATACCACGAACTGGTCTCTCACAGCACCGTGATCATCAACCACACCGATGACATCACCGACAGGGATGCCCTGGCCTACTTGACCGAGCGGTTCACCAAGGTTGGCGCGATCGTCGAGGTGATGCCGTTTGATTCGCACCTGGCCAAGGGGGGAATCATCGATACGGTCCACGAATTAAAGAAGAAATCGCGCTTGCGGCTTTTCGAAATTACTGCGGGATTGGCCGACAAATATATTCCTGATGCCGAGCGGGCGCCGCAGTGACTTCGCCGCATAAGGTCGCCTTTCCGGCGCGCTGTGCGGTCAACATTTCCTACGAGAAGCATCTGTGCTCTCAAGTGTTCCCTGCCGGAATTCCGGTAGAAGGATTCTTCGAGGGAATGGTTGAGCTATTCGATGCTGACCTGAAGCGTAAAGGGTTCGACGGAGTCGCACTGCCGGCGGGCAGCTACGAGTTGCACAAGATCAACGGTGTGCGGCTGGATATCAACAAGAGCCTCGACGAGCTCGGGGTTCAAGACGGCGACACGTTGGTCCTGGTGCCCCGGGTCGACGGTGAGTCATTTGAACCGCAGTACGAGTCGCTGTCAACGGGATTGGCGGCCATGGGCAAGTGGCTGGGCCGGGACGGCGGGGATCGGATGTTCGCGCCGGTGACGCCGCTGACGGCCGCCCACACGGCGATCGCGATCACCACGATGGCGGTCGGGGTGGTGGTGGCCTTGGCGCTCCGGGCACGCACATTCACTGACAGTCTGATCCCGGCTGTGGTCGTGGGCGGCATCGGTGTCGCGCTGGTCATCGCGACATCGGTGGTGTGGTGGGGGTGGCAGCAGCGGCGCGACATGTTCAGCGGGTTCGGCTGGCTGGCGGTGGTGTCGCTGGCCATGGCGAGTGCCTGCGCGCCTCCCGGTCACCTCGGCGCAGCCCATGCACTCATCGGGTTGGTGGTAATACTTCTCGGTGCCATCGCGATTGGCGCGGTGACCAAGAACCGGTGGCAGACCGCGGTGGTTACCGCGATTGTGACGGTGTGCGGAATCCTCGCCGCGGTGGCCCTTGTGCGGATGTTTCGGCCGGTTTCGATACAGGTGCTGGCGATCTGCGTGGTCGTCGGTTTGGTCGTCCTGGTCAGGATGACGCCCACGATTGCCTTATGGGTCGCGCGGGTACGACCGCCACACTTCGGCTCGATCACCGGCCGCGACTTGTTCGCGCGCCGGGAGGGAATGCCCGTCGATACCGTGTCTCCGGTCAGTGAGGACGAAACCGAGGACGAGGACAACGAATTGACCGACATCACCGCGCGCGGCACCGCGATCGCCGCATCGGCGCGGCTGGTCAACGCGGTGCAGGTGGGCGTATGCGTCGGGGTGTCGCTCTTACTGCCCGCCGCGGTGTGGGGGGTATTGACGCCGGGGCGCCCGTTGGCGTGGTTGGCCCTGGTGGTGGTAGGTCTGGTGGTGGGCATCTTCATCACCCAGGGACGCGGATTCGCAGCCAAGTACCAGGCGGTGGCATTGGTATGCGGGGCGTGCGCCGCGGTTTGCGCCGGGGTTGTCAAGTACGCGGTTGCTGCGCCGAAAGAGCTCCAGGCCGAATTGCTGTGGCCCGCGGCAGCAATGGCGGCCTTCGCCGCATTGGGTTTGGCCGCAGCGCTTTTAGTACCCGCGACGCGGTTTAGGCCGCTCATCCGATTGACGGTGGAATGGGTTGAGGTGCTCGCCATGATCGCCTTGCTTCCGGCCGCGGCAGCTCTGGGAGGGCTGTTCACGTGGCTCCGGCAGTAACAGGGCCAGTAGCGCGGGTGTGCACGCGGGCCGCTGCGCTGACTGCAACCGCGATCCTGGTCGCCCTCTCGGCTAATATTACTGCCGCACAAGCCATTCCACCGCCATCCGTGGATCCGGCGCTGGTACCGGCGGACGGGCCGCCACGACCCGAGCAACCGATGCACCGCGCCAACAGCTGCTCCACTCCGATTACGGTGAAAAACCCCGACGTGGCGCAGATGGCACCCGGCTTCAATCTGCTCAGCATCACCAAGGCGTGGGACTACAGCACCGGCAACGGTGTGACTGTGGCGGTCATCGACACCGGAGTTACTCCTAACCCGCGGCTGCCGGTCGTGCCCGGCGGCGACTACATCATGGGCGAGGACGGCTTGTCCGATTGCGACGCGCACGGCACGATCGTGAGCTCGATCATTGGGGCTGCGCCGCAAGGGATTTTGCCGATGCCCCGGCCGGTGCCGGCCACGCCCGCGTTCCCGCCACCGGCCGGGCCACCCGCTGCCATCGCTGCACCGCTACCGCCGGTCGAGGTCCCTCCCCCGCTGCCGCCTCCCCCGCCACCGCCGCCGGTGACGATCACCCAGATCGTTCCACCGCCCCCGCCTCCCCCGCCGCCGCCCGAAATCCCAGGCGCTATGGCGCCGTCCAACGGTCCGCCCGATCCCCAGAGCGAGGACGAACCGGCGGTGCCACCTCTCCCCCCAGGAGCTCCCGACGGGGTGGTGGGTGTCGCCCCACACGCAACCATCATCTCAATCCGGCAGTCGTCGCGAGCGTTCGAACCGGTCAACCCGCCGCCGGCCGACCCGAACTCCGACGAGAAGGTGAAGGCGGGGACGCTGAACACCGTGGCCCGGGCGGTGGTGCATGCGGCGAACATGGGGGCGAAGGTAATCAACATTTCGGTGACCGCATGCCTGCCGGCGGCGGCTCCCGCCGACCAGCGGGCGTTGGGTGCAGCCTTGTGGTATGCGGCCACCGTCAAGGACGCGGTCGTCGTGGCCGCCTCAGGCAACGACGGCGAGGCCGGCTGCGACAACAATCCGATGTACGACCCGCTGAACCCATCGGATCCACGGGACTGGCATGAGGTCAAGGTCGTCTCCTCACCGTCGTGGTTCTCCGACTACGTCCTCTCAGTAGGTGCCGTCGACGGCAGCGGCGCCGCCATCGACAAGAGCATGTCGGGCCCCTGGGTCGGCGTGGCGGCGCCGGGAACTCACATCATGGGTCTCTCACCCCAGGGCGGCGGACCCGTCAACGCGTACCCGCCGTCACGGCCGGGTGAGAAGAACATGCCGTTTTGGGGCACCAGTTTTTCAGCGGCCTATGTCAGCGGCGTCGCGGCGCTCGTCCGCGCGAAATACCCCGAGCTGAGCGCACATCAAGTGATCAACCGGATTGTGCAGTCTGCTCACAATCCGCCCGCGGGGGTCGATAACAAAGTGGGTTACGGATTGGTGGATCCGGTCGCTGCGTTGACGTTCAACATCCCCGCCGGCGACCGGTTGCCCCCGGGTGCGCAGAGCCGGGTCATCACTCCTGCGCCGCCGCCCCCGCTACCGGATCACCGGGCGCGCAACATCGCACTCGGCTTCGTCGGCGCCGTGTGTGTCGGCGCACTGATGGTAGTGATTGCGGCGCGGCTGCGGAGGGCGCGATGAGGTCCTCGCTGGACGGCTTCAGCCCAGGCAGCGATCGGCGTGTCGTCGGAGTGTGGCTGGTGTTCCTGCTCATGCTGGCGAGCTGGTGGCTGGGCGGGTACATCGGCGCGATGATCGCGGTCGTCATTGCCGTCACTCTGATCTTCGTGCCGTGGTGGGGTCAGCCGGCTTGGTCATGGGCGGTGCTCGCGTTGCGAGGCCGACGCCCGATAAGTTGGAATGCCCCAATAACCGTGGCAAATAACCGATCTGGGGGAGGGGTTCGCGTACAAGACGGCGCTGCTGTGGTGGCGGTACAACTGCTCGGTCGAGCCCATCGAGCCACCACGGTGACCGGATCGGTGACCGTCGAGACCGATAACGTCATCGACGTCGTCGAAATGGCGCCGATGCTACATCACGCGCTGGGCTTGCAGCTCGACTCGCTCTCCGTCATCACACTGGGGTCGCGGCACGGCATCGTCGGTGACTATCCAAGGGTGTATGACTCAGAGATCGGCACTCCGCCATATGCGGGCCGCCGCGAGACTTGGCTGATCATGCGGTTGCCGGTAATCAACAATACGCAAGCGCTGCGGTGGCGCACCACCGTTGGGGCGGCGGCAATTTCGACCGCCCAACGCATCGCAAGCCTGCTGCGCTGTCATGGGTTGCGCGCTAAAGTGGCCACTGCCACCGACCTGATCGAGCTCGATCGTCGGCTGGGGTCCGACGCAGTGGCCGGGAGTGCGCAGAACTGGAAAGCCGTGCGCGGGGAAGCAGGGTGGATGACGACGTATGTCTATCCGGCCAAGGCGATCACATCGCGGATCCTTGCGCAGGCCTGGACGTTACGCGCCGACGAGATCATTCAGAACGTGACGGTGTATCCGGATGCCACATGCACCGCGACCGTCACTGTGCGTACGCCTACGCAGGCACCCACGCCACCGAGCGTGCTCTTGCGGCGGCTCAACGGAGAACAAGCCGCCGCAGCGGCCGCCAACATGTGCGGGCCGCGCCCGCACCTCCGCGGGCTGCGGCGCAGCCCACTGCCGGCGCATCTTGTCATCGAGATCGGTCCGTCGGGCGTGTTGGTGGGCAAGCTGAGCAACGGGGACCGGCTGATGATCCCGGTCACCGATGGCGGTGAGCTGTCGCGAGTGTTCGTGGCCGCAGCGGATCCGATTGCCAAACGAATCGTGATCCGAGTCGTCGGTGCCGGCGAGCGAGTCACTGTGCACAGCAACGACAAGGCGCGCTGGGCCAGCGTACGGATGCCGGAGCTGAGCATTGTCAGCTCGTCGCGGCCTGCGCCGGGCACCGGCGTAAGCGTCGTGGAATACGGTGCGCGGCACCAGAAAAACACCGACAGCGCGGTGAAGGACGGGGGTTTGGATATCGCCGACATCGGCGATATCGCGATCTCGCCCACGCCGCGGCCAGCCACTGTGATCACCGTCGCCCCGTTCGGCACTAAGCTGCCCCACAGAGATGGGCATGGTTTTGAGGTGGTTATCGAGCAGGTCGGCCCTGCGACGGTGAATGTCAGTGCGGCAGGTCGAAACTGGCTGGTTCAGATGGACCTGTTCCGCGCAGAGAACCGCTACGTCAGTCTTGAGCCGGTCGCAATGTCGATCGCTACATAGAAGCTACAGCGTAGCCAGCAACGCGATTTGGGGTGGGCACCGTGAGTGATTTGCTCAGTGCGCGTAGGAATTTCGACCGGGCCATGGCGACCAAGAGCCGACAAGGACCCGCGGCGGCATTGCCCGAATTTGTCGCCGCCACCGACGCGGACCCGTCGATGGCCGATGCGTGGCTCGGGCGTATCGCCTGCGGCGACAACGACCTCGACTCGCTGAAACAACTCAACGCCAACAGCGAATGGCTGCACCGCGAGACCACGCGCATCGGCCGGACACTGGCCGCCGAGATCCAGTTGGGCCCCTACATCGGAATCACGGTGACCGACGCACCCCAGGTTGGACTAGCGCTGTCCTCGGCGCTCACGATAGCGGGGGAGTACGCTGACGCCGACGCGCTGCTGGCCAACCGCGGGCTGCTGGACTCGTGGGGCAACTATCAGTGGCATCAGCTGGCCCGAACATTCCTGATGTACGCCACCCAGCGCTGGCCCGATGTCCTGTTGACGGCGGCCGAGGATCTGCCGCCGCAGGCGATCGTCATGGCCGCTGTAACGGCATCGATTTGCGCGTTGGCGGCTCACGCCGCGGCGCATCTCGGGCAGGGTCGGGTGGCGCTGGACTGGCTTGACCGCGTTGACGTCATCGGGCACACGAAGTCGTCGGGGCGGTTCGACGCCGACGTGCTGACCGCCTCGATCGGTCCGTCCGATATTCCGCTGCTTGTCGCCGATTTGGCATATGTGCGGGGGATGGTGCACCGTCAGCTGCGCGAGGAGGACAAAGCTCAGATCTGGCTGTCCAAGGCCACCATCAACGGGGTCCTGACCGAGGCGGCCAAAGCCGCGCTGGCCGACCCGAACCTGCACCTGGTCATCAGCGATGAGCAATCGATCGCCAGCCGCACCAACCGCTGGGACGCCTCGACGGCGAAAACCCGCGATGAGCTCGACGACGACGCGCTGACGGATCGGCGCGCCGAGCTGCTGGCCGAGGGACGCGAACTGCTGGCCAAACAGGTTGGCCTGGCGGCCGTCAAGCAGGCGGTGTCGGCGCTGGAGGATCAGCTCGAAGTGCGAATGATGCGCTTAGAGCACGGCCTTCCGGTCGAGGGGCAGACCAATCACATGCTCCTGGTCGGACCACCGGGTACGGGTAAGACGACCACCGCCGAGGCACTCGGCAAGATCTACGCAGGCATGGGGATCGTGCGCCATCCCGAAATTCGGGAGGTCCGCCGGTCCGATTTCTGTGGGCACTACATCGGGGAGTCGGGGCCGAAGACGAATGAGTTGATCGAAAAGTCGCTTGGGCGAATCATTTTCATGGACGAGTTCTACTCGTTGATCGAGCGACACCAGGACGGCACACCGGACATGATCGGCATGGAGGCCGTCAACCAACTCCTGGTCAAATTGGAAACCCACCGGTTCGATTTCTGTTTCATCGGCGCGGGCTATGAGGATCAAGTGGACCAATTCCTCACCGTGAACCCGGGTTTGGCCGGCCGGTTCAACCGCAAGCTGCGGTTCGAGTCGTACTCGCCGGGCGAGATCGTCGAGATTGGGCGGCGCTACGCGGAACCGCGCGCCAGCCTCCTCGACGACGCTGCGCGCCAGACGTTCCTGGACGCGGCCACCACTATCCACAACTACACCACCCCGGGTGGCCAGCACGGAATCGACGCCATGCAAAACGGCCGGTTCGCGCGCAACGTCATCGAACGCGCAGAAGGGTTCCGCGACACCCGAGTAGTCGCCCAAAAGCGGTCGGGGCGACCAGTATCCGTCGACGACTTGCAGATCATCACGGCCACCGACATCGAAGCCGCGGTGCGCAGCGTGTGTTCAGACAATCGCGATATGGCAGCCATCGTCTGGTGAGAAGTCAGCCAAAGTTGCGCGGCCACGGCGGGGCCGCCGCTAGATATGGCGGCAAACGTTTATATCCGCCCTCGCCCCAGCGCGCCCCGTCGCGCGCGTTCGGCAAAGGCATCGAGTGCGGCGATGACCTCGGGCGCGCGCCAGACGCGGCTGCGTGGACCTGAGCTGGTCTCGATGAGAATCCCTGCTTGCGACAAGGGTTCGACATATCGGCGTGCGTGCTTCGACTCGATGCCCAACTCCACGGTCAGCAGTGCCGTGTTGATGACCGGACGGCGCAGTAGAAGATCGGCGATCTGCCACACGGCGGAATCGCTACGTGCAGTGATCTTGTCGTTCCAGCCAGCGCGGACGGCGCGCAAATCACTCACTAACTGACGGCCGTTGAAGACCGCCGCAACAGCCGCCCCTGAGACGCGGCGAACGATCGGAGCGGGGTCGCCCTCGCGGTAGCTGGTCAGCGCGGCGAAGTAAGAGTCAGTGTCGGTCAGTAGCCCAGCCGACACAGGAACGGTGACGTTTCGCGTCAATCCCTTGCGGCGCAACATAGCCTGGATCAACGCCCGGCCCGTGCGGCCATTCCCGTCGATGAAGGGGTGGATCGTCTCAAATTGCGCGTGTGCCAAGGCAATCTGCGGCAGCGCGGGGATGTCATCGCGCTGCGCGAAGCGGAGCAAGTCGTCAATGGCTGCTAAGACGCGGCTATGGTGCGGTGGCACAAACATGGCACCGCGTGGACCGTGTGCACCCCCGCCGATCCAGACTTGTTCATCGCGCCACCGGCCCGCGGATTGCGGATCGACCTCGCGCATCAGCGCCTCGTGCATCGCCAGGATGGCGGCGTCGTCGATGTTGTCCGCGAGGTTGATCGCGGCGACCATCGCTGCGGTGTTGGCAACGATGACTTTGGCGTTCGCGGTCGTTTTGGCCCCGGGCAGCTCGGCCTCGGCAATAGCCCGCGCCGATGCCGTCAAGTCCTCGATGTTGGAACTGGCCGCGGACTCAGTCCGCAACAGGACCGACGAGAACGGCGCGATCTCGCCGCCCAGTTCGGCGTCGAACCGAATGACCTCACGGCTGGCGTCCTCGGCGTCGGCGAGCGCGTCCGGCGGCAACGTGACGGTCAGGTCCGCGATCTCGGCGCTAATCGCCGCCTCGTAGTGACCCCGCTGCTGCCGGGCCGCGCGCACATACACCGCGCCGGGGGAGATGTCCCACGGCAGCGTCTCGTACGTGACCGCGGTGCCGGCACGTGGGCCCATGCCACCACATTACACCCACTTAGTTTGATAAGTGGGTGTTAGCTGCACCGCTACACCCACTTATCTTTGGCGCCGACAATTCCCGGAGCGCACTACTTCGCGGAGTCAGCTCAACTGATCTGGCTGATGAGCGCTTCGATTGCGTTGACGGCAACCGCGGGCAACGCTTCCTCTGCTTCGGCGCGAACGACCAATTCTTCGGCGACACCGGCCGCTTGTGCCGTCTCCTCGGGGGAGAGGTTGGCCCGCCGGCGTGCCGCATACAGGCGCTGCCCCAGCGTGGCGCCCGGGGCGGTCGCGCCGAGCAGCATCAGCTCTTCGTGGTAGCGGCGCACCGCACCCAGCGCCTTGATGAATTCCGGCGTGATCCGGCTGATGTGGGTCGCCTGCACGGCGATCGCCTCGAGTTGGCGCAAATCGGCAAGGATCGGCGCCAGCTGCCGGGTGAAGCTGGGATCCTCGACCGGCGGCAACGCGGCGATAGCCAAACGGCATCCGTCCACCGCGGCGGCGACGGCCTGCGCGATCAACGACGCCGAGCCTTCGGATGCCGGTGCGGGGTCGACGGAATGCAAGGTGGCACTGGTTGTTTCCCCGTTGAGCGGCTCACCCCGGCGGATCCGCGTGATAGTCCCGGCGGGCCACTGCAACACCTCTTCGAGCTTGGCCCGGGTCCGTTCGCGGGGCCAACTGCGCCCCTTTTCGAAAGCGATCAACGCACCCGCGTTGATGATTCCGTCGGCCGCCAGTCTGCGCTGACTGATGTCGAGTTCACGACGACGCGCCGCGGCGGCTGCTCCGGCGCGGACCAGGCCCGGATCTGCGCCGCCGGCGGGGGAGTCGTCCATGTGATCGTCCGTGTCGTCGGCGTGCGGTTCGTGGGGTCGTGACGGCCTGACGACTTCGAATGTCAGCGCCTTGCCTGTGGTGGGATCGCCGAACCGGACGATCGCCTTGTCGGTGACTGCCACCGATGTCCTTCGTGATCCGTCGACAAACATGCCGGACGGGCTGTTGTCGACGATCCGCCATTGCCCATCGGCACACTCCGCGCGCAGATGCTCCTGCGAGATCGTCGGGTCATCGATCTGCACGTCGGCGTGAGCCTCGCGGCCGATAGTGACGACACCTTGGCCTGGCTCAACCGCGTGCGACGTTTCGTCGCTGTGCACGATCAGCAGAGCCGGCTGGGCATGGGGCATCTGAGTTAATTCCTCGCTGGAGGGCCTACGTCAATCACGATCCTAACCATTGCACTAGCTCTAAGCCATTACTTCGCTACGGTTCTAAATGAAATTTACGTCACATCGCCGGGCCAACTCTGTGGGAGACGTATCGCCGCGAAACCATATCATCGCTACAGTTAAGTTGACACTAACCGCGCAAGTCCGAAGCGGCTGACGGTGAGTCGAGGGCGGACAAGACGCGCATTTCAAGGGCATTATTCGTTGCTTTCGTGGCCGCGTCCGAGTATCAAGAAACGCCGCAAACGTGCAGCGTAGCGCAAGGTCTTGCGCGATTAAATGTAGAAAAGTGACGCAGTTAACTGTTGCAGCGCGATGGTTACTGCTATAGCGTACCGATCAGTAACGCACAGAACTGCAACGCTTTCGGAGAGGAACGTAGCGACGATGACCGCGACAGCTCTGGACAACCTGGAGCTTGGCGCTTGCACTCAGGACCCCGACCGTTGGACGACGGGTCCTGACAACGAGGCCAAGGCGTTGTGCCGAGCATGCCCGCGTCGCTGGCTGTGTGCCCGGGATGCGGTCGAGTCCCCGGGCGCGGAAGGGCTGTGGGCAGGTGTCGTGATTCCAGAAGCTGGGCGGGCCCGCACGTTCGCCCTGCGCCAACTGCGCTCTCTGGCCGAGCGCAACGGATACCCGGTCCGCCGGACCGTGAAATCGGCCTAGTTCCGCTGGGCTCGGATCGCTGCTTTGAGGGGTCAGCGACCGAGCGACAGCGGGAAGCGTTTCACCTTTCGGCGAGCGTCGGATCAAACCGGAAAACGGCCAGTCGGCCCGCCAGCGCCTCGAATTCATCGGGGGTACCGTCGCACACCATCCCCGATCGCTTCGCGAACGCGACACCGACCGGCACTTCGATCGGAAACGCCCGTAGCACCGGGCGCGCTTCCTCGGCGGTCAGCTCGATGATCCTTACCTGTCGGGATCGTCGGCCTCGGGTCAATGTGCCCGAGCCCGCAGCCCGGGCGTTCGCCGCCCAGTCGGCGCCGGGATAACCGGCCACCACATACAGGCCGCCGTCGAATTCGAAGGGCGTCATCGGGGTGCTGCGCGGCTGTCCGGACTTGCGGCCGGGCACCGTCAGCACCATGGCGGGCCCGGTCGGTATCCCCAGTTTTTGCACCGCCATCATCACTTTGTTCATCGGTTTGAGGTAGCGCGGCGGACGCGGCTCGGACATGTCAGGCTCCGATCTGTTCGGTGAACACGGCACGGTGCTGCAGACACCCAGTGCGCGAACGTGACGGCGGGCCGCCCAACGATCTTTTCCACGTCGAAGGTGACGAGGGCGGGTTTGTCAATCGTCTCGGCTTGCATGGCCATGTACGCGTCGGCGAACTCGGCGGTGAAGCCGATGCCGACGAATGCTTGTCGAACCACGTCCGGCGGCATCTCCTGATAGCGCAGCGGCCGCCCCAGCGCGGCGCCGATGACGTCCACGAGTTCTGAGTTGGTGAACGCCTGCGGACCGGTCAGCGGGATCTGTTGGCCCACAAGCTCATCGGTGAGCAGCGCACGGGCCGCGACCGCCGAGATGTCGCTTTCGACGATGGGCGCGCTGGATGCCTCGGCGTATGGGCCGGCCACCACGTCGCCGGCCCGGATCTGCGCGGACCACATGCCCGCGAAGTTGGTCGCAAAAACGCTGGGCCGCAGGCTAACCCAGGCCAGGCCGGAATCGATGGCGAGGCGTTCGACCTCCTTGTTGCGGTCACCGCGAAAACGCGACGGCTGCCGGGAAAAGTCGTCGTCGGCGTTGATGGCCGACAGCGCAACCAGCTTGGCGACCCCGGCCCGTACGCACTGGGCCACTATGTCGGGCAGGTCTTCACCCAACGCGCGGGAATTGAGGAACACTGCCGATGTTCCCGATAGTGCGTCGACCACCGAGCCGACGACTTCGACGCCGTCGGGAAACCGCGCAGTCTTGGGCGTGCGGGTGACGGCGCGCACCCGCGCGCCTGCGGCGGCAAGTTCGGCAACGAGTGGGCGGCCGACATTACCGGTCGCTCCGGTGATCACGATCGTCATGATGTGGTTCCTTCCCGGGTTGGGCTTCAGCGAGCTTCTGACCAAGGACGGGCCCGAAGGTGGGAAAGTTACAGTCGGCATACGTAACTTTTTGTGGCACCAGATCGTCGAAGATTTATGGACCCATCGCCCAGTGACCAGATAGGCGACGCCTGGCGTCGCCACCGCCCGTATCTGATCAACCTCGGGTACCAGATACTCGGCGACGTCGGTGACGCCGAAGACGTTGCGCAAGAAGCATTTCTGCGGCTGTCGCGCGCGGATCCGGATGAGATCGAGGATGTCCGCGGCTGGCTCACGGTGGTCACCAGCCGGCTGTGCCTGGACCAGGTGCGTTCGGCGCGGGCCCGCTACGAACGCCCGAGTGACACCGGCCAGCAGGCCGTGGTTGACGAATCCCCTCGTGTGGACCCGGCCGATCGGGTCACCCTCGACGACGAGGTCCGCGCCGCGTTGCTGGAGGTCCTGCGCAGGCTCAGCCCCGGTGAGCGGGTGGCCTTTGTGCTGCACGACGTGTTCGGGGTCCCCTTCGACACCATCGCCGACACCGTGGGCCGTCCGGTCGGCACCTGCCGCCAGCTGGCGCGCCGCGCGCGGGCCAAATTCACAGGGGCACAGCCGAAGTTGAGCGAGGTGGCTCCCGCCGAGCACCAGCTCGTCACCGAGACATTCATCACCGCGTGCGCCAACGGCGACATCGCTGCGTTGACCGCCGTCCTGGATCCGACGGTCTGGGGCGTGGGCACCGTCCTCGCGGACCCGGCGCCGCCCCCGCAGGTCAACCGGGGGCCGCACGACGTGGCCACCAACCTGCTGCGCTATCTGGGGCCCGGGGCGACGCTGGTCACCGGACCCGCCGGGCAGCCGACGGTGCTGGCCTTCGCGGGCCGGCGCCTTTTCGCTGCCATCGTGCTGACGATCCGCGGCCCCCTCATCACCAAGATCGAGGCGGTGGCCGACCCGTCTGCGCGCGGCGTCGTGCGATGATGCCGACTGAGGTGACGCATGCGCTACGTACGTGAGGAAATCGTGCGCGCCCCCGGCGCACGGGTGTGGCAGTTGCTGCTCGACGTGGAGAAGTGGCCAGCCTGGACCGAGTCGATGCAAGAGATCCAGCGCCTGGAGGACGGTCCGTTGACGGTGGGCAGCCGATCTCGGGTGACTCAGCTGAGGCGGCGGCCGCTGGTCTGGACGGTGACCGAACTCGAGCCCATGCGGGTGTTCACCTGGGTGGCCAGGCAGCCGGGCCTTTCCTTTGAGGCGGTGCATCGCATCGATGAGGCGGGGGATGGGGTGCGCACGACGCTCGAGTTCATCGTGACCGGCCCGTTGGCGTGGCTGGTCAACCCGCTGGCCGGGTCGCGGATCCGCTCATCCCTCGAAATGGAGAGCACCGGATTGAAGCGGGCCGCCGAGACCGGCTGACCCGTCAGCGCGCTGCGGACGGCCGGTTGCGCATGTCAGCGGGCCGCGACGCGAAATACCCCGCGACCGTGGCTGCGATCTGCAGAAATTTCAGCCGGGTGGCCGGGGCCATTTCGGTGCTCACGTCGATGACCCCACCGGGCCGCAGATGCGGATCGAAGGGCACCTCGACCACCGGTTGTCCGTGGTTGATGAACTCGCGAGCCAGCAACGACCGGGTGCGCTTGTCGGCATGCCCATCAGAGTCGTTGAGCACCACGATGGTGCGTTGCAGCAATCCCCTCAGGTTGTGATCCGCCAGCCAATCCATGGTCTTGGCGGCCGCGGAGGCCCCATCGGCCCATGGCGAGGACACCACGATCAGCGCATCCAGATCCCGCAGGACTTCCTGGGTGACCGGTGCGTCCATCGTCGAGCCGCAGTCGATGATCGAGATCGCGAAATGGCGATCCAGCCGCAATGCGGCTTCCCGGTAGATCGCAGGATCGAGCACCCGGCGTGGACCGGCCGCCGGCTCACCGCCGAGCACCGCCAACCCGGCGGTGTTGCGGCCGACGCGCGCCATCACATCGGCGTAGGAACGCAGGTTCTTGTCAGCCGTCAACTCCCAGAACGAGTTGGTCGACTCGGGATCGATTCTGCTGGCCAGGCGCCCGAAGGCGGTGTCGGCATCGATGGCCACGACGCGATCCTGCCTGCGCAGTTCGGCGAAGATCGATCCGACGCTGGCGGCGACCGACGTCTTCCCGACGCCGCCCTTGCCCAGCACGCCGACCTTGTGGTTGCCGTGCAGGACCGCCCGGATGGCCGCTTCGAATTGGACCTCCTCGCGCTGCGCGGCCGAGGGACCCGGCCTAACGAGGCCAAAGGTGATCAACTCGAGGAGGTGCCGCCAGCCGCGGTCGGCGCGCAGCGACGGACGGGTGCGTACCGGCGGCGCAAATGCGACGTCGGACCACGCACCCGGTGGCGGTGAGAACCCGGGCGCGGGCTGGGCAGCGGGAGCGTGCGCCCGCATGGGCGCGGGCGGATAGGTCGGCTGGTGCGGCGCCAGGGGAGGCGCCGGGGCGCTCAACGGGGCGGGCCCGGCAGAAAACGGGGGAAAGCCGGCGGACGGCGGCGGCTGCGGCCCGTTGGGCTGGGGACCGGGCGGGCGCGCAGTCGGGGCGCCGGGCTGGCCGGGCCGCAGACGGTCCCGCAGGAATTCGTCGCGCTCGTTCATGGGCTCCTCGGGTACCAGGCGATCAACCTCAGACCCAGTATCGGGTACCGGCCGGCCGGCACGCCGTCCAGCTTGCCAACAGCACTGCGCAAACTCGGCAGAGCTCACCTAGCAGCGCGTCACGGCGCCTTTGGGCACGCCTGCGATTCGGGCGGCTGCGCCCGGTTGCGCGCGGTCGAGCTGCTGGCAAACTCGTTTTAGGGCCCGATGCGGCCAACGGCCGGCCCGATCTGCGCCGTTGCGTGCAGATTGCCGAGGGTTGAGCCGGCTGCCGCGAGGCTGTCAATCAGCCTTTACAGCGAATTTACGGTGACGCCAGCTGGCAGGTTAGTATTAGGGAAGTTGGCATGTCAGGCGGGTTTTGTCATATCGTTTTACGACTTGTCGAGACTGGTTACGAGCCCACCGTTCAGCGCTGCACGGACGAATACTTGATCGAATCATCTCCGCCTGGCGGACAGCCTATCGACAAGACCGAAGGGGCCTAGCCCGCAACCTTGGGGTGCGGAACCGTCGGTGCCACTACAAAGGCCGCGCAGAGAGTTTTGGTGAAGGGTTAGGTGGGAATGACGCCCAAGCGTGTCGGGCTGTACAACCCCGCATACGAGCACGATTCGTGCGGAGTGGCCATGGTCGTCGATATGCACGGCCGACGCACCCGAGACATTGTCGACAAGGCCATTACCGCGCTGCTCAACCTTGAACATCGCGGAGCCCAGGGAGCCGAGCCGCGCAGCGGTGACGGCGCCGGCATCCTGATTCAGGTCCCGGACGCCTTCCTGCGCGAGGTCGTCGATTTCGAGCTGCCCGCCCCGGGCAGCTACGCCACCGGCATCGCGTTCTTGCCGCAGTCATCCAAGGACGCCGCAGCCGCCTGCGCCGCGGTGGAGAAGATCGCCGAAGCCGAAGGACTGCAGGTCCTGGGCTGGCGCAATGTACCCACCGACGACTCGTCGCTGGGCGCGTTGTCCCGCGACGCAATGCCCACCTTCCGGCAGGTGTTCTTGGCCGGGGCGTCGGACATCGCGCTGGAGCGCCGCTGCTATGTGGTCCGCAAGCGCGCCGAGCACGAACTGGGCACCAAGGGCCCGGGCCAGGACGGGCCGGGCCGCGAAACCGTTTATTTCCCAAGCCTTTCCGGCCAGACGTTCGTCTACAAGGGCATGCTGACCACCCCGCAGCTCAAGGCGTTTTACCTTGACCTGCAAGACGATCGGCTGATCAGCGCCCTGGGCATCGTGCACTCCCGCTTTTCCACGAACACCTTCCCGTCGTGGCCGCTGGCGCATCCGTTCCGACGCATCGCCCACAACGGGGAAATCAACACCGTCACCGGCAACGAGAACTGGATGCGCGCCCGCGAGGCGCTGATCAAGACCGACATCTTCGGCTCGGAAGACGATGTGGAGAAGTTGTTCCCGATCTGCACGCCGGGCGCCTCCGACACCGCGCGCTTCGACGAGGCGCTCGAGCTGCTGCACCTGGGCGGGCGCAGCCTGCCGCACGCGGTGCTGATGATGATTCCCGAGGCATGGGAACGCAACGAGTCGATGGACCCGGTGCGTCGGGCGTTCTACGAATACCACGCCTCGCTGATGGAGCCGTGGGATGGCCCGGCCTCGATGACCTTTACCGACGGCACCATCGTGGGCGCGGTGCTGGACCGCAATGGCCTTCGCCCGTCCCGGATTTGGGTCACCGAGGACGGCTTGGTGGTGATGGCTTCCGAGGCCGGCGTGCTGGACTTGGATCCGTCGAAGGTGGTGCGCCGGATGCGGCTGCAGCCCGGCCGAATGTTCCTGGTGGACACGACACAAGGCCGCATCGTCTCCGACGAGGAGATCAAGGCAGAACTGGCCGCCGAGCACCCCTATCAGGAGTGGCTCGACAAGGGACTGGTTCCGCTGGAGAAGTTGCCGGCGGGTAAGGCCGCCCGGATGCCGCACAGTCGGGTTGTCCTGCGCCAGTTGGCCTTCGGCTACACCTACGAGGAACTCAATCTCCTGGTGGCACCGATGGTCCGCACCGGCGCCGAGCCACTCGGGTCCATGGGCACTGACACTCCCGTCGCGGTGCTTTCGCAGCGCCCCCGGATGCTCTACGACTACTTCCACCAGCTCTTTGCTCAGGTGACCAACCCGCCGTTGGACGCCATCCGCGAGGAGGTGGTGACCAGCCTGCAGGGCACCACCGGCGGTGAGTGCGACCTGCTCAACCCGACTGAGGCGTCGTGTCACCAGATCTCGCTGCCACAGCCGATCCTGCGGAACCACGAGCTGGCCAAGCTCGTCAACCTCAACCCCGATGACGAGGTCAACGGGCGTCCGCATGGCATGCGCTCCAAGGTGATTCGCTGTCTGTACCCGGTCGCCGAGGGCGGCGCCGGCCTGGCGGAGGCGCTGGAAGAGGTGCGCGCGCAAGCGTCGGCGGCCATCGCCGACGGCGCGCGGGTCATCATTTTGTCCGACCGTGAATCCGACGAGGTGATGGCTCCGATTCCGTCGCTGCTCGCGGTGGCGGGGGTGCACCACCACCTGGTGCGCGACCGCACCCGCACCCACGCGGGTCTGGTGGTCGAAACCGGCGACGCCCGCGAGGTGCACCACATGGCGGTGCTGATCGGTTGCGGCGCCGCGGCGATCAACCCCTACCTGGCGTTCGAATCGATCGAGGACATGCTGGACCGCGGCGTCATCGACGGCTTCTCGACTGGGCAAGACCGCGATAAGGCGTTGAACAACTACGTCAAGGCCGCCGGCAAGGGCGTGCTGAAAGTGATGTCCAAGATGGGCATTTCGACGCTGACCTCCTACACCGGCGCGCAACTGTTCCAAGCGGTCGGCATCTCCGAGGACGTGCTCGACGACTACTTCACCGGCCTGGCCTGCCCGACGGGCGGGATCACCCTGGACGACATCGCCGCCGACGTCGCCGCCCGGCATCAGCTGGCGTATCTGGACCGGCCAGACGAACGCGCGCACCGCGAGCTCGAGGTGGGCGGTGATTACCAGTGGCGTCGCGAGGGGGAGTACCACCTGTTCAACCCGGAGACGGTCTTCCGGCTGCAGCACGCCACCCGCACCGGTCAATACAAGATCTTCAAGGAGTACACCCGACTGGTCGACGACCAGAGCGAACGCATGGCATCGCTGCGCGGGCTGCTGAAGTTCCGCGGCGACGTGCGGCGTCCAGTACCGCTGGACGAGGTCGAGCCCGCCAGTGAGATCGTCAAGCGGTTCTCGACCGGCGCGATGAGCTACGGCTCGATCTCCGCCGAGGCACATGAGACGCTCGCCATCGCGATGAACCGGCTGGGCGGCCGGTCCAACAGCGGTGAGGGCGGCGAGGACGTCAAGCGATTCGACCACGATCCCAACGGCGATTGGCGCCGCAGCGCGATCAAGCAGGTCGCCTCCGCGCGGTTCGGAGTCACCTCCCATTACCTGACCAACTGCACCGACATCCAGATCAAGATGGCCCAGGGCGCGAAACCCGGTGAGGGCGGCCAGCTTCCGGGGCACAAGGTGTACCCGTGGGTGGCAGAGGTGCGGCACTCCACGCCCGGTGTCGGCCTGATCTCACCGCCGCCGCACCATGACATCTATTCCATCGAGGACCTGGCGCAGCTGATCCACGACCTGAAGAACGCCAACCCATCGGCCCGAGTGCACGTCAAGCTGGTCTCCGAGAATGGGGTAGGCACGGTCGCGGCTGGGGTTTCCAAAGCCCACGCCGACGTGGTGCTCATCTCGGGTCACGACGGTGGCACCGGTGCAACACCGCTGACATCGCAGAAGCACGCGGGTGCTCCGTGGGAGTTGGGGCTGGCTGAGACACAGCAGACCTTGCTGCTCAACGGGTTACGCGACCGAATCGTGGTGCAGGTGGACGGCCAACTCAAGACAGGTCGCGACGTGATCATCGGCGCGTTGCTCGGCGCCGAGGAGTTCGGTTTCGCCACCGCGCCGCTGGTGGTGGCCGGCTGCATCATGATGCGGGTATGCCACCTGGACACCTGCCCGGTTGGAGTGGCCACCCAGAACCCGGTGTTGCGTGAACGGTTCACCGGCAAGCCCGAATTCGTGGAGAATTTCTTCCTCTTCATCGCTGAAGAGGTTCGGGAATATATGGCGGAGCTGGGCTTCCGGACGTTTAACGAAATGGTCGGGCAGGTCGGATCCCTGGACACCACGCTGGCTCGTGCACATTGGAAGGCGCACCGGCTGGACCTGACACCGGTGCTACACGAGCCGGAGTCGGCGTTCATGAATCAGGACCTGTACTGCAGCTCGCGCCAGGACCACGGTTTGGACAAGGCGCTGGATCAGCAGTTGATCGTGATGAGCCGCGAGGCGCTGGACTCCGGGAAGCCGGTCCGGTTCTCCACCACGATCAGCAACGTCAACCGCACGGTGGGCACCATGCTCGGCCACGAGGTGACGAAAGCCTTTGGCGGCCAGGGATTGCCGGACGGAACCATCGACATCACGTTTGACGGATCCGCCGGTAACAGCTTCGGCGCCTTTGTACCCAAGGGCATCACACTGCGGGTATACGGCGATGCCAACGACTACGTTGGCAAGGGTCTATCCGGTGGCCGCATTGTGGTGCGGCCGTCGGACAACGCGCCGCAGGATTACGTCGCCGAGGACAACATCATCGGCGGTAACGTGATCCTGTTCGGCGCCACCAGCGGGGAAGTGTTCCTGCGCGGTGTGGTGGGAGAAAGGTTCGCTGTGCGTAACTCCGGGGCACACGCCGTGGTCGAGGGTGTGGGCGATCACGGTTGCGAGTACATGACCGGTGGCAGGGTCGTCATCCTGGGCCGGACGGGCCGCAACTTCGCCGCCGGCATGTCCGGCGGTGTTGCCTATGTCTACGACCCCGACGAAGAACTCTCGAACAACCTCAACACCGAGATGGTGGACGTCGAGAACCTCGACGAGGGTGACGCGGAGTTCCTGCACGGCACGATCCAGGCGCACGTTGATGCCACAGATTCGGCCGTCGGGCAACGAATCCTGGCCGACTGGCAGGGCCAGCAACGGCACTTCGTCAAGGTGATGCCGCGGGACTACAAGAAGGTGCTGCGAGCGATCGCCGAAGCGGAACGCGATGGCACGGACGTCGACAAGGCGATCATGGCGGCCGCGCATGGCTGATCCAAGCGGCTTCCTGAAATACACACATCGGGAACTGCCGCAGCGCAGGCCTGTCCCGCTGCGGTTGAAAGACTGGCACGAGGTCTACGAGGAATTCGACAACGAGACCTTGCGCGAGCAGGCTACTCGGTGCATGGACTGTGGTATCCCGTTCTGCCACAACGGCTGTCCGCTGGGCAACCTGATTCCGGAATGGAACGACCTGGTGCGCAGGGGCCGTTGGCGCGACGCGATCGAACGGCTGCACGCCACCAACAACTTCCCCGACTTCACCGGCCGGCTGTGTCCGGCGCCGTGCGAGCCGGCGTGTGTGCTCGGGATCAACCAGGATCCGGTGACGATCAAGCAGATCGAGTTGGAGATCATCGACAAGGCTTTCGATGAAGGCTTTGTGGTGCCGCTGCCTCCGGACAAGGCCACCGGGAAGACTGTGGCCGTGGTGGGTTCGGGCCCGGCGGGTCTGGCTGCCGCCCAACAGCTCACCCGCGCCGGTCACAGCGTGACCGTCTTCGAACGCGACGACCGCATCGGTGGGCTGCTGCGCTACGGCATCCCGGAATTCAAGATGGAAAAGCGCGTGCTCAACCGGCGGCTCGAACAGATGCGCGCCGAGGGCACCGAGTTCCGGGCCGGCGTCAACGTCGGCGTCGACATCACCGCCGAACAGTTGCGCGCCGATTTCGATGCGGTGGTGCTGGCCGGTGGCGCGACCGCCGCGCGGGAGCTGCCGATTCCCGGCCGCGACCTGGACGGCATCCACCAGGCGATGGAGTACCTGCCCTGGAGTAACCGGGTGCAGGAAGGCGACGACGTTCGCGGCGACGACGGGGAACCGCCGATCACCGCCAAGGGCAAGAAGGTCGTCATTATCGGCGGCGGCGACACCGGTGCCGACTGCCTGGGCACCGCGCACCGGCAAGGCGCCGCCAACATCCACCAGTTCGAGATCATGCCGCGCCCGCCGGACTCCCGCGCCGAATCCACACCGTGGCCGACCTATCCGCTGATGTACCGGATATCGTCGGCCCACGAAGAGGGTGGCGAGCGGATCTTCTCGGTCAACACCGAGGAGTTCGTCGGCAAGGACGGGCACGTGGCCGCGCTCAAGGTGCACGAAGTGACCATGGAGGGCGGCAAGTTCGTCAAGGTCGAGGGCTCCGACTTCGAACTCGACGCCGATCTGGTGTTGCTGGCGATGGGATTCGTCGGCCCGGAGAAGCCGGGCCTGCTCACCGACCTTGGGGTGAAGCTCACCGACCGCGGAAACGTCGCTCGCGGCGCCGACTTCGACACTTCGGTGCCCGGCGTTTTCGTTGCTGGCGACATGGGCCGAGGCCAGTCGTTGATCGTCTGGGCGATCGCCGAAGGGCGGGCCGCGGCGGCGGGCGTGGACCGGTACCTGATGGGTTCGACGGTGCTGCCGGCACCGATCAAGCCGACGGCCGCAGCGCTTCAATAGTTACACCAGTCACAGCAGAAACACGAATTCATTTTTCGGCGTTTCTGCCCACGTTTGCCAGAGGATTGTTGTCTAATGGATCTCTGTGGGCCTCATCGCGTAGAAGTCACGGGGGGATCCCGCTGGAACGGACCGATCGCAGGAGTGATCACTGTGCACGTCAACCCATTACCCCGGTCGCGGATGGGGCGAATCGCCTGGTCATGGTTACGTCACCCGGTTAAAAGCCGCGAGTTTCCCGCTAAGCATGAGCGCCTAGTCACGGCCGAGGAGTTGCTGCTCTTCGGGGTCTAAGCCCCCGGCTCGGCTGGCCAGGGCCGCAAGGGGGGTTTGCTCGAGTTTGCCGAGTGAGAATCCGGCCCTCATCCATCCCCCAATCTGCAATCCTGGACTGCCTCGGCCAAGGGTTCGAGCAGCGCGGGGAGACGTGGACTGCGCCAACTGCCAGAGTTGCCGCCGGTGTTGAGGGGCGCGAAATGTTGGCGCGGCCTTGGCCGCCGGTGTTAGTCGGTGTTAGGGCTGGCCGTTGCCGCCGACGCCCACGGTGCCGCCGTTACCTCCGCTGTTGAAGAAAGCATTGAGATTTCCGCCTGGGCCGCCTGCCCCGCCGAATGCACCATCGGTGCCGGCGCCCCCAACATAGCCTGTGGGGCTCTCGGCGACGGCGCCCCCGCTACCACCGCCGCCCGTCCCGGCGCCACCGTTACCAGGGTTGCCGCCGAGGCCAGCGATGGCGCCGGAGACGGCCAAGCCACCTGAGCCGCCGGCACCGGCGGTACCGCCGGCGGCTGCGGCACCACCGCCACCACCGCCGCCGCCGCCACCGAAAGCATTGATGTTCGCAAAGTTCGCCCCAGCGTCGGCACCCGCGCCGCCGCCACCGCCGGCACCACCCGATCCGCCAGCGCCGGCACCGGCGCCACCGCCACCACCGGTGCCACCGAGACCAGAGTCAACCGTGGTGCCGCTGACTTGGGCTTCCGCGAAGCCACCGAAGCCGCCGCCACCGCCCGTGCCACCGGTACCGCTGCTGCCGCCGAGGGCGCCGAGGGCGCCGGCGTGCCCGCCGGTGCCACCGGCGCCGCCACCGCCACCACCGCCACCGACGCCATCGCTCTGCCGACCCCCCCGGCCCCGCCAGCCCCGCCGGGCAAGCCCAACAAGCTGCCACCGCCGGCCCCGCCCGCGCCGCCGGGGCCCCGCCCGCGCCGCCGCCGATGAGCCCATTGGCGCCCCCAGGCCCGCCGGTCCCGCCCACCCCCCGCCAAGGCCGGCGTTTCCGCCGGCGCCCCCGGTACCGCCGTGCCCCCACAAGCCCGCCGACCCACCGGCTCCACCGGCCCCACTAGGTGCGCCCGACCCGCCATTGCCTCCGTCACCGATCAGCCACCCGCCGGCCCCGCCGGCGTGCCCGGTCCCCGCCGCCCCAGTGGCGCCGTTGCCGAACAGCGGACGTCCCGTCAGCAGTTCAACCGGCGAGAAAACCCCGAAAGGCTGGACTGCGCCGACTAGAGCCGTCAGCGGGTCCACATTGGCCGCCTCCGCGGCCGCATACAACCCCGCACCTGACGCCAACGACTGCACGAATTGCTGATGGAACAGCGCCGCCTGCGCGCTCAGCGCCTGATACTCCTGGGCATAGCCGCCGAACAACGTAGAGATCGCAGCCGAAACCTCATCCCTGCGCCGCGGCGACCACCGATGTCGTCGAGCTCGCCGCCGCCGCGTTGGCTGACCTGATAGCCGATCCAATCCCGGTCAAATCCGAGGACGCTGTGCTCAAAACCTCAGGGGATGCGATTACGAAAGACGACATCTGCGGCTCCTGGAACGGCCCCGAGGATCTAGCGGTAGCGAGAATTTAACCGCATCTGATGGGATCTGGAAGTAAATTCCGAGCAAAGTCCAGTAGCTTTAATGTCACGCCGCCGCAGTCCCCCATACACGTCCCATGGGATGGTTTAACTGCGGCATTTTTATTGCTCCGACAACCGGCCCGGCAAACCGCGCGAAACCGGCCCTCATCGGTCCCGCAGCCCCGAATCCCGGATCGCCTCGGCCATCGGCTCCAGCACGGCGGGGTCGTGCGGCGGGGCGACGTAGACGATGCCCAGGTTCAGCCCCTCGGCGGCCAGCCCGCCCGCCTGCTCGATGACCTGCCCATAGTTGCGGTCCGGCCCCAAGAAAAGGTGGGCCGACAGGGTGATCTCCTTCGGATCGCGCCCGATCTCCTCGCACTGCGCGGCCAGCACATCGCGCTTTTGCGCGAACAACTCGGGTGGACCGCCGGCGAAGTTCCAGTGCTGGGCGTAGCGCGCGGTGATCGGCAATGTGCGCTTCTCGCCGCTGCCGCCGATGCAGATTGGCGGGTGCGGGAGCTGCGGGCCCTTGGGCTCGTTGCGGGCACCCTTGAGTCGGTAGTACTTGCCATCGAAATCGGTGGTCTCCTGGCTGAGCAGGCTGATCAGCACCTGACAGGCTTCCTCGAACCGGTCGAAGCGCTCCCTGATAGTGCCCAGCTCGATGCCGTATGCGCCCGACTCCTCCTCATTCCAGCCCGCGCCGATTCCGAGCTCGAGTCGCCCGTTGGAGATGATGTCGAGCGCGGCGGCCATGTTGGCCAGCACCGCGGGGTGGCGGTAGTGGATGCCGGTGACCAAGGTGCCCAGCCGCAGCCGTTTGGTGGCCTGAGCCAGCGCGGTCAGCGTTGTCCAACCCTCCAGGCAGGGGCCGTCGCTGTCGGAAAAGATTGGGTAGAAGTGGTCGAAGGTCCACCCGGACTCGTAGACCTCGATGTCGTCGGCGGCCTGCCAGACGGCCAGCATCTCTGCCCAGGTCGTCTTTTGGGGTGAGGTTTTGAACGCGAATCGCATGAACTCGACGGTAGTCCAATTTTATTAAGCGCAACTAAACTCGTCCGGACGATGACTAGCGCGCTCGGAATCAATACCAAGATCACTCTGCTGGCGGCCGGACTGATCTTTCTGTTGGCGCTTGGCCTCGGCGTGTGGAAGTACCGGCAGATCGTGGTCGCCGAAGATCACCGAGCTCACCCCTACGTCGATACCGCGCACCGCGCGGCGCTCCTATACGCGTTCGCGACGGCGTTGATCGCGGCCTTCGTCGAACTCAGCGCCTGGCCGGCATGGGTTAACCTGACTGCGGCGATGGTCGCCGTCTTCTTCTTCGTCGCCGCCATCGGGACCTACATCCTGCACGGGGCGCGGCGCGATACCGAGAATCAATTCGAACGTCCGCCACGTGGGACCGGACTGATGATGGCGTTGCTGATCCTGGGCGAAATAGGCGGTTTCGCAGTGATTTTCGCGGGCTTCATCGTTGGGCAGCTATGGACCCGATAGCCGCGCTGCGCCAGATCGCCTACTACAAGGACCGCGACCGCCAAGATCCGCGGCGTGTGCTGGCATACCGCAACGCCGCCGACATCCTCGAGGATCTCGACGACGCGGCGCGTGAGCGACACGGCCAGGCCAACAGCTGGCAGTCGATTCCGGGCATCGGGCCCAAGACCGCAAAGGTCATCGCGCAGGCCTGGGCGGGGCGCGAGCCCGACCAGCTGGCCGAATTGCGTGCTGCCGCTGGGGATCTCGGTGGGGGAGAGGTACGGGCCGCGCTGCGCGGCGACCTGCACCTGCACTCGAACTGGTCGGACGGGTCGGCGCCGATCGAGGAGATGATGGCCACCGCGGCCGCGCTCGGCCATGAGTACTGCGTGCTGACCGATCACTCGCCGCGCCTGACCATCGCCAACGGGCTCTCGCCCGAACGGCTGCGCAAACAGCTCGACGTGATCGACGAGTTGCGCGAGAAGTTCGCGCCGATGCGCATTCTCACCGGGATCGAGGTGGACATCCTCGACGACGGCAGCCTGGACCAGGAGCCCGAACTGCTCGACCGGCTCGACATCGTGGTGGCCAGCGTGCACTCCAAGCTGTCGATGGACTCGGCCGCCATGACCCGGCGGATGGTGCGCGCGGTATCCGACGGTCACGCCGATGTGCTGGGCCACTGCACCGGCCGGCTGGTCGCCGGCAACCGGGGCATCCGGCCCGAATCGAAATTCGACGCCGAGGCGGTATTCACCGCCTGCCGCGACCACGGCACCGCGGTGGAAATCAATTCCCGTCCCGAACGCCGTGACCCGCCGACCCGGCTGCTGAACCTCGCCCGCGACATCGGCTGCGTGTTCAGCATCGACACCGACGCGCACGCGCCCGGCCAGCTCGACTTCCTCGGCTACGGCGCCCAGCGCGCGCTGGACGCGGGCGTTCCCATCGACCGGATCGTCAACACCTGGCCTGCCGAGCGGCTGCTGGAGTGGGCCGTATCTTGAGGCGGGCTGCGCCGGGTATCCCCTCGCCCCGGTCGGCTTGATGAGCACCGTCTTATCAGTTTGAATTGCCTACTGACAGCGAGGATTCGAGGCACGCAGTGTGAGACAACTTCTGAGACAATGCGATCTGCGGTTATGGGGCGGAGAGCGAACATGCCGCTAACCGTCTCATTTCCTTCGTTGTGGGTTTCTCGAAAGCCGCAGCGAAAGTATCGGGGTAGCGAGGGTGATCGCGGCACAGGTTTGATTCACTTCCCCTTCTCTAGATGAGGTCCGCCCGAGGGTGCAGCAGCGGAGTGAGCCCCCGGCCGTTCACCTTGATTCACCGCTTTGGTCACAACCGGTGCCCTGCGATACGTCGTTTGGCCTCGTGTCAATCCCAACGCAAATACCATCGGGGCTAGAAGCGGGCTAGAAGCGGGGTTGCAGCGGCTTCTGCACCAATCACACAACGGAGCAAGAGATGGGCTCAAAAGTAAGGGTGTCGCCCGAGCTGATGGGTGGCGACGCCGACGAGGGCTACGGGAAGGTGGTCGATGTCTTCCGTCGAAAACCTGAGCAGTGGTGAGGAGGTCGGCGCCGCGTTTGCCGTCTACCGCGATGGCCGCAAGGTCGTTGATCTATGGGGCGGCTTCCGCAACGGGATCGCCCAGTCGCCGTGGGAACGAGACACCCTCGTCACCGTGTGCTCCACCACGAAAGGCGTTGCCTCGTTGACCGTCGCGGTGGCGGCCTCTCGGGGACTCATCTCGTATGACGCCAAAGTGGCCGACTATTGGCCGGAGTTCGCGCAAGCCGGCAAGGACGCGATCACGGTGCGGCAACTGCTGTCACATCAAGCCGGGCTGCCCGCCATTAGCCCGCCGCTGACGCTGAACGACTTGGGCGACCCGACACGTATGTCCGCGAAGCTTGCCGCCCAGTCCCCAGCATGGCCGCCGGGGACAAGGCACGGTTACCACGTCATCACGCTGGGCTGGTACGAAGGTGAACTGATCCGGCGAGTCGACCCGTCGGGGCGCTCGCTTGGCCAGTTCTTCGCCGAGGAGATCGCCGCACCGCTCGGGTTGGATTTCTATATCGGACTGCCAGCCTCGGTGAACCGCGATCGCGTGGCGCACTTGCATGGCTGGTCATTCGGCGCTCTGCTGCTGCATCTCAACACTTGGCCGCCGCGTACTGTCGCCGCCGCACTCAACCCGTTTGGCTTGACGGGGCGATCCATGATTATGGCGAAAGGGATCAAGGGTCCTGAGCACTTGAACCGCGAGGAACTACGGGTGGTTGAGATGCCCGCCGGCAACGGCACCGGCACCGCGAGGTCGATCGCCAAGCTCTACGGCAGCGCCGCCAGCGGCGGTTCTGAAATCGGGCTGACTCCGAGCACTCTCGACGCTCTTAAAAAGCCTGCGATACCGCCGACTAATGGACTACGCGACAAGGTGTTACATGTCGACTCAATATTCTCCCTTGGCTTTTGCAAGCCCATTCCCATATGCGTCTTTGGTTCCTCAGAGCACGCGTTCGGCACGCCCGGCACTGGCGGCTCGTTCGGATTTGCTGACCCAGACACCGGTATCGGGTACGGGTATGTGATGAACAAGCTGGGTTTTCACATCGTTAGCGACCCAAGAGAACTGCGCCTACGTCATGTTCTGTTCCGCGACATCCTGGGAACTAGACCTCAAGTCTGAGTAATAACGGTCAGACGCGACAACAACAACAAGTGTCCAAAGGAGGTAGGTCAACAGCATCGGGGGAAGCATGAATGCCCAAATCCCACGTCCACTGCCAGATGCGGTCCATGCCGGAAGACTTAACGTCAAGCGCCTCGAACTGCGGATACTTCCGGCTATACGAAGTATCACCTTTAGCTAAGAGAAACGACGAAATTCATTTGGTTGCCCGGCAAGGCATTCGAGTCCGTCTGTCTCAGAACTTTAGTTCTGTGACGCCGCTAGTTCTTCGCTAGCGCGCCTGGCCGCCATTGCTGGGCTCGGCGAGTCACTATGTCTGGACCGGTTGGTCCGTGCAATCCGGTCAGTCGGGTAGGTGCGGCATCTCCAGTCCCGCGTCACGGCCGACCAACACTCCCCGGGTGAGCGCGGATTTGCCGAATCGACGGCGCACTTGGTCGACCGCCTGATCGATCGCCGTCGAGTCGTCGACGAACGGCAGCATCAGCTGTTGGGCGCCCTCCCGATCGATGCCCGACACCGCGAAACCGACCAGTGTCAGCCCCTTTTGGGCGATCAGCGGCGCGGCCGATGCGAGCAGCCCGCGGGCGGCGGCCAGGATGGGCTGCGTCGACGAGGTGGCCCACGGCAACGTGCGCGACCGGGTGGCCCGGCTGAAGTCGTCAAAGCGCAAGCGCAGCAACACCGTTCGGCCAGTGCGGTCCGCGGCACGCATCCGGCCGGTAATTCTGTCGATGAGGTTGACCACCACCGCGTCGAGCTCGACTGGCGACATGCGATTGCCGGCGCGGCCCAGCGCCCGCTGGGCACCGACGGACCGGCGACGTACGCCGGTGGTCACCCGGCGGCGGTCGATATTGCGGGACAACGCATAGAGTTGGCGCCCCATCGCAGCGCCCAACAGCGAGGCCAGCGTCGACTCGCCGAGCTCGGCAACCTCGGCAACCGTCTCGATGCCGTGGGAGTGCAGCTTCTCAGCGGTCACCGCACCCACGCCCCACAATCGGCGCACCGGGAGCGGGTGCAGGAACGTCAGCTCTTGACCGGGTGCCACCAGCAGCAGCCCATCGGGTTTGGCTTCCTGGCTGGCGACCTTGGCGAGGAACTTCGTGCGGGCAATCCCGACGGTGATGGGCAGGCCGACTTGGTCGCGCACGTCCGCGCGCAGCCGCGCCGCGATCTCGACCGGTGTGCCGGACACCCGACCGAGGCCGCCGACGTCGAGGAACGCCTCGTCCACCGACAGCGGCTCCACGATCGGTGTGCAGTTGCGGAACACCGCGAACACGGCGTCGCTGGCGCGTGAATATGCCGTCATTCGGGGCGGAACCACCACCGCGTGCGGGCACAGCCGTCGTGCTTGCGCCCCGCCCATCGCAGTGCGCACGCCGTAGGCCTTCGCCTCATAACTGGCCGCCAGCACCACCCCGCCGCCCACGATGATCGGGCGCCCGCGCAGCGTCGGATCGTCGCGCTGTTCCACGGACGCATAGAACGAATCCAGGTCCGCGTGCAGGATGGACGCGTCACATCGCACGAACATATGTTCGCACAGAGGTGTGACGTCTAATCGGCCTCGCCATAGATACTGCTGACCCAGATGTGGGTGAGGGTATCCACGAGCCGGTCCTCGTCAACCGCTGGCTGTTCCAGCGATAGCGCCGCCATCATCGTGCGCTCGTTCATCTGATTCAGCGACGTCGCAAGGTCTAACGGCGGGATGGTTTCGGGTGCGGCGCCCCGTTCCCGTTCAACGGTGATTATCACCGCGGTGTAGTCGATCCACTTCTGCATGAAAGATGACCACATAGCCTGGAATTCCGGGCTTGTCGCCAGTGCCTCCCTGCCCGCCCGGGCCACCGCGCGATGCGAGGCGAACGCGCTGAAGAACGATTTGATCCCGCTCCGCCAAACCCGGCGATCCGTGGGCGGCCGCTGCGCGGCGCGCTCGAACTCAGCGTCGGCGCTGGCGATGACCGGCTCGAGCAGCGAGAGCAGCACGGCCTCCTTGGACTTGAAATAGAAGTAGAACGTCGGTCGGGACAGGCCGGCGCCCTTGGCGAGGTCATCGACAGAGATGTCGGCGAATGAACGCTCCTGCAGCAGCCGCTCAGCGGTGGCCAGGATCGCCTGCTCACGCTCGTCACCGGACGGGCGGGTGGAGCGCCGGCCCCGCGGGGCGCGCGTGGAACTGGCAGTCACGGGCGATACTTTACACTCTGTTGAGAAATCCGACACAGCGTTGACCAACTCAACACCACGTTGATAACGTGGCGCCATGACTGAGCACCTCGACGTCCTCATCGTGGGCGCCGGCATCTCCGGCGTGAGCGCGGCCTGGCACCTGCAGGATCGCTGCCCGACCAAGAGCTACGCCATCCTGGAGAAACGTTCCGCGATGGGCGGCACCTGGGACCTGTTCCGCTACCCAGGAATTCGGTCCGACTCCGACATGTACCTGCTGGGGTTCCGGTTCCGTCCCTGGACCGGGCGTCAGGCCATTGCCGATGGCGGCCCAATTCTCGAGTACGTCAAGAGCACCGCGGCCATGTACGGCATCGACAAGCGCATCAGGTTCGACCAGAAGGTTGTCAACGCCGACTGGTCCAACAGCGAAAACCGCTGGACCGTGCACATCGAAAGCAATGGTGCACCAAGCACAATCACCTGTTCATTCCTCTTCCTGTGCAGCGGCTATTACAACTACGAACAGGGCTACGCGCCGACGTTCGCCGGCTCCGAGGACTTCACCGGCCCGATCATCCATCCGCAGCACTGGCCTGAGGACCTCGACTACGCCGACAAGAACATCGTTGTCATCGGCAGCGGTGCCACCGCGGTCACTTTGATTCCGGCGCTTGCGAATTCGGGCGCCAAGCACGTCACGATGCTGCAGCGCTCGCCCACCTATATCGTGTCCCAGCCGGCCAGTGACAAGATGGCCGAGCGGCTCAATCGCTGGCTACCAGACAAGGCGGCCTACACCGCGGTCCGCTGGAAGAACGTCCTACGCCAGACGACGATGTACAGGCTGTGCCAGAAGTGGCCGCACCGGATGCGCAAAATCCTCCTGCACTACGTCGAGCGCCAGCTCCCCGAGGGCTATGACGTGGAAAAGGACTTCGGTCCCCGCTATAACCCCTGGGACCAGCGGATGTGTCTGGTGCCCAAAGGCGACTTGTTCCGCGCGATCCGCAAGGGCCACGCCGACGTGGTTACCGACACCATCGAGCGGTTCACCGCCACCGGCATCCGGCTCAACTCGGGCCGCGAACTTCCGGCCGACATCATCGTCACTGCAACGGGATTGAACCTGCAGCTGTTCGGTGGGGCGACGGTGACCGTCGACGGACAGCCGGTGGACCTCACCGAGACGATGGCCTACAAGGGCATGATGCTGTCCGGCCTGCCCAACATGATCTACACGGTCGGCTACACCAACATAGGGTGGACGCTGAAGGCCGACCTGGTGTCGGAGTTCGCCTGCCGCCTGCTGAATTATATGGACGACAATGGTTTTGACGCGGTGGTAGTGGAGCACCCAGGTTCGGATGTCGAAGAGCGGCCGTTCATGGAATTCACCCCCGGCTACGTGCTGCGCTCAATCGACGAGTTACCCAAGCAGGGCGACCGCACGCCGTGGCGGCTGAACCAGAACTACCTGCGAGACATCCGGCTGATCCGGCACGGCAAGATCGCCGGCGATGGTCTGCGGTTTGTGAAAAAGCCTGCAGCAGTGGCAGTTTAAGATACTTCAGCGACGACGACTATGCCGTCGTCGTCGCTGTAGGCGATCTCCCCCGGCACGAACGTCACACCGCCCAGGCTGATCTCGACATCACGCTCCCCGGCTCCGGTCTTGGTGCTCTTGCGCGGGTTGGTGCCCAGCGCCTTGATCCCGATGTCGATGCCGCGAAGGGCGGCAGCGTCGCGCACCGCTCCGTGAACCACCAACCCGGCCCAGCCGTTGGAGCGAGCCAGTTCGGCGATGACGTCACCGACCAGCGCGGTGTGCAGGGACCCGGCGCCATCGATCACCAGCACGCCGCCCGCGCCCGGCTGCGAGAGTATGGATTTGAGCAGCGCGTTGTCCTGGAAGCAACGCACGGTACTGATCGGTCCGGCGAACTCGGGACGCCCACCGAACTGGCGGAACTGAATGTCGCAGCTGCGCACGTCGGAGCCGATTTCATCGACCAGGTCGGCGGTTGGCCGAAAGGGCACGGTCGGCTCTGCCATGCCGTTCAGCGGCGACGTAGTTGGCGGACCAGCAGAATGGCTAACAGGCTGAGCGCCAGCGCCACCAGCAGCGGCACCGGCGAGGTGCGCGCCGCCGCTGCATACGCGTCGTCGGAGACCGGGTCGTTCGCGCTTTCTACCGTTGACTTCGCATGTGCCGCTGCGTCTTTGGCAGCGTCAAGTTGGCCGTTGGTTTCGATCCGCTGCGCGAGGCCGAGGGGCGGGTCGGCCGGCTTGGGTGGCGCGGGTGCGACGCTCTTGGCGGGTGCTTTTTTGGCGGGTGCTTTCTTGGCGGGCGCCTTTTTTGCAGGGGCTTTTTTGGCGGGTGCTTTTTTGGCGGGTGCTTTCGCGATCTTCTTGACGGCCTTGGCGGGTGGTTCCTTGGCCGGAGGTGGCGAGACGTCGTCGGGTTCGCTGTCCGGGTGGTCCTGCGGGTCTGCCATGCGGCCGCTCCTTTACAGCGTTGTCTTTACAGCTTCGTGGCACCAAAGGGAGTTGGATCCCATCATGCCAGGACGCCGTGGAGCGTCTCGGTCACCGGGGGCGGTCACGCCCTGCGACGCAGCCCCCACCACGCGGCACCGGCGAGCAGCGCTAGGGCCACCACTACAAACGGCCACGTCGGGACGCCGCGGCCGGCGCCGGTGGCGGCGGGTGCAGGCCCGGGCGTACCGGTGCCGGCCACCGTCAGCCGAAACGACCAGGATCCCGACACCACATGACCGTCGGCAGACGTCACCCGGTAGTTCACCGTGTAGCTGCCGGTCGGTCCAAGCGGTCGCACCCCGACGCTGACGACGGCGCCCTGCACCGTCGGCTGGCCGGCAGACCACAGATTGCCGTCGGGGCCGACGACCGCCATCGCCGCGAAGGAGGTTTGTAACTGCTCGTTGAAGGTGGCGCTCACGTGGTCGGGACCGGCCGTCAGTACCGCGTTGTCGGCGGGCTGACACGACACCCGCGTGGCATGCGCGAACGCGTGCGGGGCCATCACGGTCACAGTCAGCGCCAGGGCGGCCATCAGCAGTCCCAGCCAGGCGATCGATGGCCGCTTCATGTCCTTCGGCGAACCAGCGCCAGACAGAGACCCAGCGCGCCGAGGACCAGGGCGACCGCGCCCAGCACGCGGGCGGTGTTGTCGGTTGGCGGGTGATGGTCGTGAGGCACCACGGGCTCGGCGGCGAGTGTCAGCATGGGTGTCGGATTTTCGGGTTCGCCGCCTCCGGGCTGCGGCGGCTGATCCCACTTGACGATCGACCCGTCCGAGTAGGTCTGGGTTGCCGGGAAGCTGACGGTGTCGGCGTCGGGCAGTTGCACCGATATCCGAAACAGTGCGAACTGATCCGCCGGGATCCCGCCGTTGGGCGCGGCCGTCCAAGTCACCGAGCGCACGGTCCCGGCTGCCGCGTCGCGATCCAGCTTGGCTGTCCACCCGGGCATAGCCTCGGCGTGCGCCGACGCCACGTAGGGAAGGGTGACGGTCAGTGCGGTAGTGGCTGAGCCCGTGCTGGATTCGTTGGGCACCTCAAAGGTGACGACCGCCGTGCCACCGCGCACCGCGTTGTCACTGCTGGCATGGACATGCGCCCAAGCCAGCGCGGTGCCGGCGGGCAGATAGACCGCGGCGGCTGCGGCGCCTGCGATCAGGATGCGCGAAATGCTGTTTGTGCCGAGCATGCCTGACAAGTGGTCAGGTCAACCCGAGCCGGGCCATCAGGTCCGCCTCGATGCCGTCGAGTTGAGATGAAATCGCTGAGTGGGCGGCGCGGCGGCGCGCGGCCGGCATGTGCTCCGCCGCGGTGACGGCGGCCGACAGGTCGGCTAGCCGTTCGGTGATCGCGGACGCGAACTCTCTGGTTTCGGCGTCTTTGGGCTTCTTTTCCTGCACCATCCGCAGCGATTGCTCTGACCCGGCGATCCGTGCCGACAGTCGCGCACCGCTGCCGGAGAACTGGCCGATCTGGGTTAACGGAATCCCGAGTTGATCGGCGCGACGCCGGTCGATCAGCGCGCGGGTCGCCATGGCCGCGCGGTATATCACCGGCGTCAGGATCGGGGCGAGTAGCCGAGACACCGTCAGCACCCGCCGGATCCGCGTCGGCGACAATAACTTGCCCTCGCGCGCCGCCTTGAGTTCGGCTTCGGCGACTTTCAGCGCCGCCCGGTCGCTGTCCTGTTGGGCTTTGATCTGTGCCCTGAGTACCTTGTCCGCGGACCGCTGGGCGTGTTTGATCCGGCGTGCCTCGTTTTTGGCGGTCAGCCGGGCCTCCAGCTTGGCGCGGGCCTTGATCGCACGGGCTTCGGCGCGACGCGTCGCGCGGCTCTTTCGCTTGCGGAACAGGCCCATTCCCGGCCGCCTCCCGGTAATCTCGCTGGCTGTCTTGCTGGCTGTCTTGTCTATCGCTCTCGCATGTGCGCGATCCGTGAGCCAACCCTAATCGGCATAAGTCGACGCCAGCCCGCCAGGTCGGGCTGGCCGAACGACAGATTGGTTACCGAGCTATTTACCAAGCCCCCGCCGGCTAGGCGCGGCGGCCAGCGGGCTTATGCGTCGAGCTTCTCCGCGCGGCGTAGCTCGTCGACACGATCGACGAGATTCTGTTGCGCCTGCGGTGACAACCCGAATGACCGCACCGCGATGCGACGCACACCCTCGTCACGCATCGTGCACAGCCACGACAATTCCTTGTCGAGCTTTTCGTAGTAGTCGTCGTCGGTGAAGTAGGCGGGCTTGATGCGGAAGAAGTTGGCAAGGGCGGCCATCGTCGCCGACGACGGGTTGGTGCGGTTGCCTGAGCGTAGCTGTGACAGGTAGGGAGCCGACATTGTGATGCCCTCTGACTTGAGCGCTGAGATCACCTCCGCGGAGGTGTGCGGCCCGCGACCGGGTGGGTACACCGTGTCGAACAAGCGGTTTAGGCGGGCAGCGAACGTCGTGCTCATCGATAAGACCTCCACGGGACTGAAGAGGGACCTGTTGTCTATTGGCATTTGCTGATCATCCTAGCGACACTTCTTTGCACGATAAAGTGCAAACCTTAGTGGGTTTGGTACTGGCGTCCAAAGCGGTATGCGACACCTCCCCTGCAGAGCGTGCAACCCCCCCAGCTCGGATGTCTAGCCATGAAACGAAATTCACAGGCTATACGCAGAAATCGTCTAATTGCGGTCTGCATCGTTTTGGTTTTGTCGTAATTAACGGAACGGTCAAGTGGCCCCTATCAAGCGGAAATGCCTCATCGCGGGCAACGGAGAGATCGACGCGGATCGGCCTAGCATTTCCTTTGCTGTACGGGATCACGCAGCCCGCCCGAAGCCAGCCTGCTAAGCGTGCGGCCGCTCATGAAGATCCTCGGAGGTGCAGGCCGCCCGATTCGGCGGGCACCGTCGCGAACTCAGACGGCATCCGGTGACCGTTCGGCGCTTGGGGCCCGTGTTCGGCGGCGACGCGAAGTTTGCGACCTGTGAATCGCGGCGGCGATTGCCGCCGCCAGCGCCACCGCTGCAGCAACGGCTGCGACCACCAGTGCCACCGAGCGCCAGCCCAGTGCGCCATCGAACAGGATCCACAATCCGAACACCAGGAACAGCAGGCTGGCCGAGACGTGCAGCAGTTGCGTGGGAAGCCGTTGATGCAACCACGTTCCGATAGCAACTGCCAGGCCGTCGGCCAAGATCATGCCCAGGGTGCTGCCGAGCCATACCCCGACCCAGTCGTGATCGCTGGAGAGCGTCAACGTTGCCAGGCTCGTCTTGTCGCTCATTTCGGCGAGCACAAACGATGACACGACGGTGAGCAGAGCGAATCGGGATTCAGGGGTGGTGGAGACTTTGTCGTCGCCGGTGCCCTCGCGCCACGCCCAAACCGCGAAAATCAGGAAGGCGATCGCGGACGCGAAGGCCAGGGGGCGCGTCGGCAGCGTGGCACCCAGGAAGTGACCGATCGAGACGGAGATGCCGTGCACCAGGCAGGAGGCAAGCGCGACGCCGACCAGTACCACCCACCACCGGTAGCGCAGCGCGTAGGTCATGGTGATGAGCTGGGATCTGTCGCCGAGTTCGGCGAGGAAGACCACCCCGAGACTCAGCAGAGTGGCGGCGAGCATATGGGCGACCTTTCGACACGTGGTCGGTGACCATGCGGCAACCGAACATCGGTCGAAGGTCTCGCCCACCGATCACGTGGATCGGTTCGCCGGCCGGGCTATTCGCCAGTATGTCGACTCGACGATTCGGGGCTACTCCCCTTCGCTAACGGACCCAGGTTAGCGGGCAAATCCGCTGCACGCCAGGCAGACCAGGAAGTTCGGACACCCGTATTTCTCGATTCGACACCTGCAGGATCCGAATTTCCTTATGCCGCAAGCAGCATCGCCAGAATCGCGGTGTCGGGATGGCTGATCGGGTCGACGCCCACACGGCTCACCATCGAAGTGATGGTGCCGTCGGCTTCTGCCTCCACCCAGGCCGCGCGGTGCTCAAGTCCGAGATACGGCAAGCCCGGCAGCAGTACGCACCCCGACGCCGCCCCGGTGCATTCCGGCAGCGACGGCGTAGTTTCTGACGGCGGATGCAACATCAGCAGAGCCGGGGGCTGGTGCTCAGCGAAATAGCCTGGCTGGATGGCTGATTCACCGAAGACGGTGCCCTCGGCCAGCACCAGCCCAACGGTGCCGGGCTCGGGCTCGTCGGGAAGCTCCTCTCGCGCGCCGAATACCGTTGTGGTGGAGAGCAATCCGGGTAACGACGCGACCCGCACCGCGACCATCAGCAGCTGGGCCCACTCTTTCGTCGAATCAGGCCAACGGCCAGAGATCACAAACCCCTTCAGGGCACCACGAGAATGGAAGGGCGCAACCCCGATAGGACGACTCGACCCGGTTTCCATAATTAAGGATGCGCAAGGTTTGCGCGCCATGCAACTCGACACGGCCACCGGCGCATGGGTTTACAAATTGCTCATACACGCCCGCACATAGCAAGGGCGCCACGCAATCCGCGCGGCGCCCAAGCCCGATCGAGAACGAGTCAGCCGAAAATCAGTCCCTGGGTTTTAGAGGTCGCCGCCGCGTAGCGTGACTGCACGTCCGCCCAGTTGACGACATTCCAGAACGCTTTGGCGAAGTCCACCTTGACGTTCTTGTACTGCAGGTAGAAAGCGTGCTCCCACATGTCGAGCAGAAGCACGGGAATGATGCCGAGCGGGAAGTTGGTCTGGTGGTCGTACACCTGAAAGATCAGCAGCTTCTTGCCCAGAGTGTCCCAGCCCAATGCTGCCCAGCCCGAGCCCTGCACCGTGGTGGCGGCCGCGTGGAACTGTGCACGGAAGGTGTCAAACGATCCGAAGGCGTCGTCAATGGCCGCAGCGAGCTCACCGGTCGGCTTGTCGCCGCCGTCCGGCGACAGGTTCTTCCACCAGATGGTGTGGTTGACGTGGCCGGCCAAATTGAACGCCAGGTTCTTCTCGCTCAGCAGGATCGAAGAGAAGTCCTCCTTTGAGCGCGCCTCTTCGAGTTTGGCGACGGCGTCATTGGCACCCTTGACGTAAGTGGCGTGGTGCTTACTGTGGTGAAGCTCGTTGATCTGACCGGAAATGTGGGGTTCCAGCGCTCCGTAGTCCCAGTCCAAGTCGGGCAGGGTGTATTCCGCCACGGCATTCCTTCCTTTGATCCTCGATGGTCGTCTACCGCTCGTTCGCGCGAGGCTGCCGCGCGACGGCTAGCCTAGTTGTCGGCCTAGTCAACCCTGCTCTATGACCGCCCGCGCCGCAAGAACGACCGCAACTGGTAGACCCGCCGGATACCCGGTCGGCGTGAGTTCAAGACAAAACGATGATGGCCAGGACTGCCAGTAACACCAGAGCGATCAGACCGGCACGTAGCGCGGCGGCGCTGTAGGAGTGGCTCCAAGCAGGCGAGCCGGAATACGAGTTCGACGAGGCCCCCGACCCCGGTCCGAACGAATGCGTTGCCATCAAACGCCCCTCACCTGCAGATTGGCCCCACCACAGTGAGGTGGGTCACTGCTGTGACCGCGATCATAACCTCTTGCGGGCCGCTTGGAAAACTCCCGCAACGGCGGCGGGCTATTTCCGACCTCCTGGCGATCGGTCAATGTCGTCGACCGGCGCGGTGTTATCCACAGTTAGGGCCCGGTTAGCCAATAGAGCCTGGGTAAATGCCGCAAGCCATTGTGGATAAGAGTGTGGAAACTGTGGATAGGCCTGTCGCTGGGACGTTGATGGTTGCTGGCTCACGCTACTGTTGCGATCGGCTCCGAATCGGTGCTCGGTTCGTTGCTCGTCATACCGTCAGGTTGCGTACAGCGTTTGAAGATCGCTTCCACAAGAGCAACGTCGCCCAGGGCCGTGTGCCGGTCAAAATCGCTGGCGAAGACGCCGAGTTGGCGGGCGAGATCGTCGGCATGCAGCGGGAATTCCGCGCGTTGACCAAGTCGTGACCTGAGACAAGAAGTGATCACTCCACTTTCTCGCGGCTTCGGTGCAGACGCACCCCGGTCCGCATCCCCCGGCCCGTGTCGTCGCCCGGGCTAGGCTAGTCCGGTGATCCAGGTGTGCTCACAATGCGGCACTCGGTGGAATGTCCGCGACCGCCGACGCGAGTGGTGCCCCCGTTGCCGCGGGGCGCTGATGGCGCCGCTGGCGGACGCGCCGCCGCCGCCCGATCCGCGGTGGAGTTCGCGCGGCGGCCCGCCTGCGGTCGCGGCTGCACCGGTTTCACGGCCACCCGCGTTTCAGCGCACGCCGCCTCGGCTGCCGCCGGGCTTCCGGTGGATAGCCGTGCGCCCCGGCGCCGCACCACCCGCCCGGCGCAGGCAACGGCACCTCGGGCCCACACCGCGCTATGCCGTGATACCCCGCTGGGGCCTCATGGACCGCGTCGAGCAGGCGCCCGAGACGACGCAAACGCCCGCGGGGAGGGGGCCATCGGCAGCGACGGTGCGCACCACCTTGTTCGTCGGCGTGTTGGTTCTGGCCATTGCGGCGCTGGTGTATGTCCTGCGGTACGTGCTGTTGGTCATCAACCGAAACACGCTGCTGAACTCGGTGATCGCCGGTGCCGCGGACTGGCTCGGAGTGGCAGCCAGTGCGGCCGCGAGCATCGCATTGATCGTGTGCATTGTGGTGTTGATCCGATGGCTGATCGCGCGCCGGGCGGCCGCGTTCTCGCACTACGCGTTGCCGGAGCACCGTTCTGCCCTGGCATTGTGGGCAGGCTGCCTGGTGCCGTTCGTCAATCTGCTGTGGGCTCCCGTCTACCTCATCGAGCTGGCGACCTTGGAAAACGCGGGAAACCACTACGCCCGGCTACAGCGACCGATCATGTTGTGGTGGATCGCTTGGATTTTCAGCTACGTCGTTTCGATCTTCGCCTTCGCCTCCAGCTTTGCCACGGACTCCCAGGGCATCGCGAACAACACCGTCATGACGGTGTTCGCGTACCTGTTTGCGGCGGTCGCCGTCGCAACCGTGGCTCGGGTCTTCGAAGGGTTCGAGCGCAAACCGGTCCATCGACCTGCGCACCGCTGGGTGGTGGTCAGTCCGGATGGATCGGCCGCGCCCGGATCTGCCGCTCCGGTTGAGTTGGACGGGCAGGAACCGGCAGCATAGTGGTCATGACGGCGGCCGACGAGGTGCTCACTGGACACCCGTTCGTGGTTGCCCACCGCGGCGCTTCGGCCGCTCGGCCGGAACATACGCTGGCCGCCTACGACCTGGCGCTCAAAGAGGGCGCCGACGGTGTGGAATGCGATGTGCGGCTGACCCGCGACGGCCACCTGGTTTGCGTCCATGACCGCCGGCTGGATCGGACGTCGACGGGCGCCGGGTTAGTCAGCACGATGACGCTGGCCCAGCTACGCGAGCTGGAATACGGTGCGTGGCACGACAGCTGGCGACCGGACGGTACTCACGGCGACACCAGCCTGCTGACGCTGGAAGACCTCGTTTCGCTGGTCCTGGACTGGAACCGTCCGGTCAAGATGTTCATCGAGACCAAACATCCCGTCCGGTACGGCTCGCTGGTGGAAAGCAAGTTGCTGGCACTTTTGCATCGCTACGGCATCGCCGCGCCCGCCTCGGCCGACCGATCCCGTGCGGTGATCATGTCGTTTTCGGCGGCCGCCGTCTGGCGGATCCGACGAGCAGCGCCGCTATTGCCGACGGTGCTGCTCGGCAGAACCGCCCGCTACCTGACCAGCAGCGCGGCCACCGCCGTCGGGGCCACGGCCGTCGGACCTTCGGTACTGGCGTTGCGTGACTACCCGCAACTGGTCGATCGCGCCCTGGCCCAGGGTCGGTCGGTCTACTGCTGGACCGTGGACGACTACGACGACATCGACTTCTGCCGCGACGTCGGGGTGGCCTGGATTGCTACGAATCACCCGGGTCGCGCCAAGGCTTGGTTGCAAAAGACGCACACCGACGGGGACAGCTAACTCCCCGGCACCGGGGCATCGGAGGCGAGCGCGTCAAACAATGCGCGCGCCGCGTCGTGGTTCCACACCACCACCGACCCCGCGTCGCTGTCGGTGAATTCACCGATCGGGACGGTGATCGCGGTGACGGGTCCATGCAGGGCCCAGCCAAGCCGGGCCAAGTCCCAAACGTGGTCGCCCTGGTTTACGGTCAGCGCGTCCACCGCCGCGTGCGGCACCGAATACCAGCGCCACGGATTCAGCCACACCGCAGGGCTGGCGGCGCGCTGCAGTAGCGCCGACACGAATTGGCGTTGGTTGACCATTCGATCCAGATCGGCCCGCGGTGTCGCGCGACTTCTCACGTACCCCAGCGCATCGCGGCCGTCCAGTTTCTGACAGCCCGCCGCCAGGTCGATGCCGGCCAGGGGGTCGCTGATTGGCTCGGGCAGGCACAGGCTGACCCCGCCCAGCGCGTCGACCACCCCGGCGAACCCGCCGAATCCGATCTCGGCGTAGTGGTCGAGGCGCAGCCCGGTGGCCTGCTCCACGGTTTGGGTGAGCAGCGGCGCCCCGCCGATCGCGAACGCGGCGTTGATCTTGTCCTTGCCGTTGCCGGGGATCGGCACGTACGAGTCGCGCGGGATCGACACCGCCGTCGGCCGCGCGCTGGCGCCCAACGCCGGCAGATGTATCAACAGAATGGTGTCGGTGCGGCCGTTGCCGATGTCACCGCCGGTGGCCAGCGCTTTCTGCTGCTCGACGGATAGGCCCTGGCGGCTGTCCGAACCTACGAGCAGCCAATTGGTGCCGCGGCCGGCCGCCGGGCGATCGGTGTAATCCTTCAGCGCGGCCTCGCGGTGCAGGGATGTGTCGAACCACACGGCGCCGACGACGATGCCGGCGCTGGCCAGTAGCACGGCGATCAGCAGGCTCACCGCCAGCATCCGGCCCCAGCGGCGTTCGCGCCTCGGTGCGGCGGGGCGCGGCGCGGGCACCGCTGCGCTCGTCGGGCGGCGGCGAGCACTGGGGGCTACCTGCGGCGGAGGCCCCGGAATTCGCGGTGCCGCCGGCGGTCGTGGGGGAGCGGCTTCGCGGCGAATGACCTGCGAGGGTTCCGGCCGGGCTGAGGCCGATGTTGAGGCCGAGGGGACGGCCGGAGGAACTTGCCTTCGTGGCCTTCGAAGGTTCGGTAGTTCCGGTGATCGGTCACCGTCCACCTGGATAACGTACGTGCCTGGCCCCGCAATCGGGTGCAGCCAGCGCGTTAGTGGCGCGCGCGCAGCCCGTTCAGGAACGGGCAACCCATCAAGACCCGGATGGCCTGGCTCAACCCGGTCATGTCGTTCACCGGCTTGTGGAAGGGCAGTCGGATGTCGTGATCGCCGTCGGTGTCTTCGATGCGAAAGCGCACGCCATAACGATCGAGGCCGAGCGGGTGAACGCGGCCCCGCCGCAGCGGCGCCGGCAACCTGGACACCAGTCGCGCGACGACGTCGTTGTGGGCGGTGGCCAAGTGCCAGAGCAAGGTTGATTCGATCTCGCAGAACGGGTCGGGCCGGGCTTCGAGCAGGGCCGTCACACTGACCGGCTCGGCACCGGTCGCGTCGGTCACGACCACGGACGCGACCTCGAGCCGCATCAGGGTGTACCGGGTCTCGTCGGGGGCGGCCGGTCTGGACCTCGGGGTCTCGACTTGCAGCAGCACCGGACTGGGGTTCTCGGCGGCGATCAGGTCCAGCGTCTGGGTCACATCCACGGCCGGGACCGGCTGCAGCCGGCCGCGGACCCAGACCAGGGAGCGCACCGGCTCCCGCACCGGAAGGGGCGCGTAGTCGGTCAGCTCCAGCAGCGCTTGCGAACCGGACGCCCCGTCCGTCGGGCGGGGTGAGTCGACCGGGACTGCCACTGCGAAAGATCCGTCGCCCAGCAAGTGGTGTATCGGCGTGGCTACCGGGTCCTCGCCGACCGGGCCCCCCTGGACGGCCAGCAGCGCGCCGCCGGCTCGTACGCAGGCGCTGCGGATCCGCTCAGCAGTCGTCGGCGTGGCGCTGGCCAGTGGTAACATCATTACCCTCCTTGGTAACCTAGTTACCGTCATCAGGTAAGGCTAACTTAACTTACGCCGCGGGACGCCGCAAGCCGCGGTGTGGGATTGCGCGCCACTAGGGTTGTTCGCGTGGCCCGCATCGCTTACCTCGGTCCGGAAGGAACGTTCACCGAGGCGGCTCTGCTGCAGATGACGACCGCCGGCCTGGTACCCGGACTCGAGCCGGAGGCCTTGCGGCAGCTGCCGATTGAGAGCACGCCCGCCGCGCTGGACGCCGTCCGCGACGGTGTTGCCGAGTACGCGTGCGTGCCGATCGAGAACTCGATCGACGGATCGGTGTCGCCCACCTTGGACAGCTTGGCCATCGGTTCTCCGCTGCAGGTGTACGCCGAGACGACGCTGGATGTGACGTTCAGCATCGTCGTCAAGCCCGAACGCACAGCCGCGGACGTGCGCACCCTGGCGGCCTTTCCGGTGGCGGCCGCACAGGTACGTCGGTGGCTGGCCGCCCACCTGGCCGATGCCGAGTTGCGGCCGGCGTACTCCAACGCGGATGCGGCGCGGCAGGTGGCCGACGGCCAGGTCGACTCCGCGGTGACCTCGCCGTTGGCCGCCATCCGTTACGGCTTGGCGACCCTGGCCGAGGGCGTGGTGGACGAATCCAACGCCCGTACCCGTTTCGTCCTCGTTGGCCCGCCCGGCCCACCACCGGCCCGCACCGGAGCCGATCGCACCTCCGCGGTATTGCGTATCGACAACGCGCCCGGGGCGCTGGTGGCCGCGCTGGCCGAATTCGGTATCCGCGGCATCGACCTCACCCGGATCGAATCCCGGCCCACCCGAACCGAACTCGGCACCTACCTGTTCTTTGTGGACTGCGTCGGCCACCTCGACGACGACGCGGTCGCCGAGGCCCTCAAGGCGTTGCACCGTCGTTGTGCGGACGTGCGTTACCTCGGGTCCTGGCCGACCGGGCCGGCCGTCGGAATCGGGCCACCGCCGCCCGACGAGGCCTCGCGCTGGCTGGCGGGGCTGCAGTCGGGCAAGCCCGGGGGCACTGAGCGGTGAGCGGCCGCCTGGTGCTGCTACGACACGGCCAGTCCGTCGGCAATGTCGAGCGACGATTGGACACCCGCCCGCCGGGCGCGGCGCTGACTCCCTTGGGACGTGATCAGGCCCTGGCGTTCGCCCAGGGTCTGGGGCAGCCGGCGATGCTCGCGCACTCGGTTGCCGTCCGGGCGTCGGAGACGGCCGCCGTCATCGGCGCTCAGCTCGACGTGCTTGCCCACGAGGTCGCCGGCATTCACGAGGTGCAGGTCGGGGAGCTGGAAAACCGCAACGACGACGACGCGGTCGCCGCATTCAACGCCATCTACGAGAGGTGGCACCACGGCGAACTCGACGTGCCACTGCCCGGTGGCGAGACGGGCAACGACGTGCTGGATCGGTACGTGCCGGTGCTCACCGACCTACGCATGCGCTTTCTCGATGACGACGACTTCACCGGCGACATCATCGTCGTCAGCCACGGCGCGTCGATCCGGCTGGCCTCGGCGGTGCTGGCCGGCGTGGACGCGAACTTTGCGCTGGACAACCATCTGGAAAACGCCCAGTCGGTGGTGTTGTCACCCATCACCGACGGGCGGTGGAGTTGCGTGCGGTGGGGAGCGCTGAACCCGCCGTTCTATCCCAAGCCCGATTCCAGCCCCGTTGCCGATGCCGTGACGTCGAGCAGCGACCCGATGGGCTGATCAGACGGCCAGCGCGATCGACTCATCCCAGCATCGGCAGCCGACGGCTGCGCAGTCGACGACGAAGCTGTGCATCATCAGCTCGGGGGTGGTGCAATCCGGCTCGGTGCATTCCGACCGGTGCAACGCGTGGTGAATCATGGTGCCGTGGCAGTGATCCAAGCCTGCCCGGCAGTCGCGACAGCCCGTGCTCATACGCCGTTCATAGCACGGCCGTGGCCAAATCCGGGGTGCCGCGCCCAGCGCAGCATCGGATTCTCAGGCCCAGCCCAGTTCTTCCAACCGGTCGTCGTCGATGCCGAAATGGTGGGCGATTTCATGGATTACGGTGATCGCCACCTCCTCGACCACCTCGTCGTCGGAATCGCAGGCCTCCAGCAGCGCTTCGCGGTAGATCGTGATGGCGTCGGGCAATGCTCCCGCGTAGTCGGAGTCCCGCTCGGTCAACGCCACCCCTTCGTACAGCCCGAACAGCTCGCCTTCCTCCGAGTGGCGGTCGGCGACCAACACGACGACGTTGTCCATCGCGGCGGCCAACTCGGGCGGGATGAGGTCGAGGGCGTCAGAGACCAGCTCGTCGAACCGCTCGGGGTCCATCCGCACAGCCACCCGGGCTAGTTCCCCGGGGCGGGCTCGCCGGCTGGCGGCGGCGCTCCGCCGTCCGCCGGGGGTGGTGCTCCGCCGTCCGCCGGGGCTGGGGCCTGCGGCACCGGCGAAGCTGGGGCGGCCGGCGCCTGCGACACCGGCGATTGCGGTGCCGGCATCACCGGTTGTTGGGGGAGATGCTGATTGCCCGGCGGCATCGCGTCGGGGGGAGTGCTTTGCTGTGGCGCCTGAACCGGAGCCTGGGCGGGTATCGGCGGCAGCGTGAGTCGTTCCTCGGGGATGTCTGGCGGTGGCACCGGCGGTTGACCGTTGATCAGCAGCGATCCCTTGGCGCTGTTCACCAAGGTGGCCCAGCCCCCGTTCCCGAGGGTCGCGCCGATACTGCACGCGACCTCGCGGCTACCCGCCGCCCAGCTCGGCAGCGACACAGTGGGATAGATCAGCGTCAGGGTGGTGGTGCGCAACTTGACGGGCGCGAGGTAGGCGTCGGTCATCTTGGTGCACGAGTCCTTGATGAACCCATCTTGCTCCGGTTCCGCGGGCAGGGCAGTGGGGAACTTCTCCGCCAGGTTGACCGTGCCGGTCACCTCCATCGCGTGCGGCGCCGCGCAGTCGACCGGAACGTCGATCGGCTGGTTGGTAGCCGAGTCGATGCCCAAACAGGTGCCGGCGGGCCAGACCTTGGACTGGTCGATGTCGGCAACCTTGCCCTTGAAGGCGGTCTGCTGGCTGTTCGGGCCGGGTTGCTGCAGCCCGCACAGCATGCGGCGGTCGCCCGACTGGCGCCACGCCCGGTCCCCGGACCACAGCAGGCTGACGCTGAACTTGCTGTTCGGGTCGAATTTAGGCCCCATGTACTGCCGCACCGCGGCTTCGCATTGTTCCTGGGTGATCTGTTGAATGCGGGCCGGCGTCGGGGGAGCGGCGCTGGGCCCGTACTCCGAGCCTGGGAACGTCCGCATGTCGAGGGACTCGGCCACCTCGAAGCGATGGTCGTCGGTGCACTTGACGATGCTCGCGGCGTCCGGATTGCCGTCGGGCCACATCAGGCAGTCACCGCCGGCGGCGTGGTTGAAGGCAGCGTTGCTCCTGGTGCCGGTGCTGGGAACCGGATCGCTGCCGATATAGCCCGCCAGCCGCCCCGGTCCGGTGCCGACGGCGGGAATTGCGGTGACCAGCCCGGCGATCAACAGGCCGCCGAGGGCGGTAAGCAGCAGTGCGCGCCTGGTCGCCGACGCCTGCAACCCCTGCGGCCAACGGAAGCCGGCAGGCAGGTCTGCCGTCTCCTCCGCGGGCTCGGCGGGCTCCGCGGGCTCGGCGGGCAGCTCACTGGTGGGCTCGTCCGCGGGCTCGGGGGATGCCGGCTCGCTAAGGGGGTCGGCGGGCTCGCCGGCGAGCTCGGCGACTGGCTCGTCGATGGGCTCGCTCTCGCCGGTGGGTACAGCTTGTTCGGGCGCGTCGGACATCGGTTCCATTCTGACAGGACCTCCGCGGCCGCGTGACGAATGTTGCCGATGTTGCGTCAGGGGACCGCCGTTGCCGCGGGCTCAGGCATCTGACGCGACCCGACCGGAGCGTCGAAAGTAATCTTGCGGCCGTGATCGACCTGAAGTTTCTCCGGGAGGACCCCGACGCCGTACGCCGGTCCCAACTCAGCCGTGGCGAAGACCCGGCGCTGGTGGATGTGTTGCTGACAGCCGACACCGATCGCCGGGCCGCGATTTCGGCAGCCGATTCGCTGCGCGCGGAACAGAAGGCCGCCAGCAAGAGCGTGGGCTCCGCGTCCGCCGAGGAACGCCCGGCGAAACTTGCGCGCGCCAAAGAACTCGCCGAGCAGGTGAAGGCCGCGGAATCCGTGCAGGCCGAGGCCGAGGCGGCATTCACCGCGGCGCACATGGCGATCTCGAACGTCATTCTGGATCCGGTGCCCGCCGGTGGCGAGGACGATTACGCGGTACTCGACGTCGTCGGCGAGCCAGCCGTGATCGAAAACCCCAAGGACCACCTGGAACTGGGCGAGTCGCTGGGCCTCATCGACATGCAGCGCGGCGCCAAGGTATCCGGCTCGCGGTTCTACTTCCTGACCGGCCGGGGCGCGCTGTTACAGCTGGGCCTGCTGCAGCTGGCGCTGCGGCTGGCCGTCGACAACGGCTTCATCCCGATGATCCCGCCGGTACTGGTGCGCCCCGAAATCATGGCGGGTACCGGATTCCTGGGTGCCCACGCCGACGAGATATACCGGGTGGAAGCCGACGACCTCTACCTGGTGGGCACCTCCGAAGTGCCGCTTGCCGGCTACCACTCCGACGAGATCCTGGACCTGTCCGGCGGGCCGCTGCGCTATGCGGGCTGGTCGTCGTGCTTTCGCCGCGAGGCCGGCAGCTATGGCAAAGACACCCGCGGCATCATCCGGGTGCATCAGTTCGAGAAGGTGGAGGGCTTCGTCTATTGCGAGCCCACGCACGCCGAGGCCGAACACCAGCGTCTGCTGGGCTGGCAGCGCGAGATGCTCAGGCAAATCGAGGTGCCCTACCGTGTGATCGACGTCGCCGCGGGCGATCTCGGCTCGTCGGCGGCCCGCAAGTTTGACTGCGAGGCCTGGGTGCCGACGCAGGACACCTACCGCGAGCTCACGTCGACGTCGAATTGCACCACCTTTCAGGCGCGCCGGCTGGCGACGCGCTACCGGGACGAGAACGGCAAGCCGCAGACCGCGGCCACGCTCAACGGCACGCTGGGCACCACCCGGTGGCTGGTCTCGATCCTGGAAAACCACCAGCGGCCCGACGGCAGCGTGCGGGTGCCGGCAGCGCTGGTCCCCTACGTGGGCACCGAGGTCCTAGAGCCATCGGGCTAGGCGCGGCGAGCGCCCGGAGTGTGGCCAAAGGCGCGCCGGTAGGTGTCGATGAACGCGCTCGGTGTGGCCCAGCCGCATTTGAGCGCCACCGACGTCACGTCCTGGCGCTCGGCGAGCAGCATCACCGCGTGATGCAGGCGCAATTGGGTGCGCCACTGGGGATAAGTCATCGCCAGTTCGTCGGCGAACAGGCGGCTGAGCGTGCGCTGGCTGACCCCAATTCGGTCGCCGATTTGCTGCAGGCTCAACGGCTCGGTCAGGTTGTCGGCGATCAGCGCGCATGCTTGGCGCAAACGGGCGTCGACCGGCGTTGGAATCCACAGTGGCTCAGCGATATTCGTTGCCTGCAGCTGATCGTGCAGGACGGCCAGCATGCGGTGGTGTTCGTCGGCGTGGGTGGCGCCGGATTGCGAACACTCGATGATCAGTTCTCGCATCAGCGGATTGACCGCCAGCACAGTCGGCGTCGCGGGGCCCTGGGGATAGCGCTGCGGGTCCAGCGCGACACCGTGGAACTGGGTGTGGCCGTGGAACCTGTGCTCGTGCCAGCAGCCCGCCGGTATCCAGATCGCCCGGTTGGCCGGGGTGATCCAGGTGCCCGCCGAGGTGGTCACCGAGACCGCGCCCGACGACGGGTACACGATCTGGTGCGAGTCGTGGCGGTGCCGCTCGATTCGGGCGCCCGCCGGCAAGGAGAGCGACGTAGTCACGAGCGGCGTCACACGATGGCCGTTTTCCGACATATCACTGCAGAATATCGGAAGCCCGCGGCCAGGGACCCGGATAGCGTCGACGGCATGGCTATGAATCTCCTGCACCGATACCGCTGCAATTCCTCGAACTGGGCGAAAATGGTGGCCGATCAGCTACTGCCCTGGGCGTTAGACGGGGTCGAACTCGGCCCGCGGACACTGGAAATCGGCCCGGGCTACGGCGCGACGACGAGCGCCCTTCTCGACCGGACGACCTCGCTCACCGCCGTCGAGGTGGACCGCTCGATGGCCGATCGCCTGAACCGCCTCTACGGCGATCGAGCCCGCGTCATCCATGGCGATGGCGCCAAGACGGGGCTGCCCGATGGCCACTTCACTTCCGTGGTCTGCTTCACGATGCTGCACCACGTCCCCAGCGCGGATTTGCAGGATCAGTTGTTCGCCGAGGCGTTCAGGGTGTTGCAACCGGGCTGCGCTTTCGCCGGCAGTGACGGCGTGCCATCGCTGTCGTTTCGGCTCAAGCACATCGCGGACACCTACAACCCAGTCCCCCCAACGGATCTCGCGGACCGGCTGCGAAAGTCCGGATTCACCGACGTCTATATCGACGCCAATGGCGCTCGCCAGCGCTGGCGTGCCACTAAACCCGTTATTTCCTAAGCGTTTACCGTCTCGCGGGCCTTCTCGTGCCGGCGCTGCCGTTCCATAGTGGCGAAGTAGAACGCGAACGGAAAGGCGAAGCTGGTGAAGAAGCTCGACAGAAAGAAAAGCCACGGGCGCCGCAGGCCACGCCGATAGCCGTCGATGATGGTAAACACCGGCATCAGAATGACGTTCGCGATCATGTAGTCCTGGTTGCCCGAGCCGCAAGCTGGGGTGGCGAACTGTCCTTTGATGAATTCCGGATAGCTCGCTGGGCCCGAGATCAGGTTTCCCTGCCCATGCGCGGCCATCACGAAGTGGATATTGAACCAATAGCCCAGCACGATCGACGCGATGCCGGCGGCGTAATACACGCATTCCAGCGGCGAGAGCCATGCCCCGCCCGCCGGTTTGGCGTAGACCTTCGGGTTGGACGCGACGATCCAAGCGATGCAGCCAAGCCCGAGTAGAAAGTGGACGATGATTGAGACCATCGCCGCAGTCTCACTCGGCCCACGAAGTTTTGTCAATAATGTCAAAACAATTCTTGCTACCTTACTGCCATGGTCCGGCCCGCCCAGACGGCACGCAGCGAGCGCACGCGCGAGGCGCTGCGTCAGGCCGCGGTGGTGCGATTCCTGGCCCAGGGCGTCGAGGACACGTCGGCCGAGCAGATCGCCGCCGACGCCGGTGTTTCGCTGCGCACCTTCTACCGCCACTTCCGGTCCAAGCACGATCTGTTGTTCGCCGACTTCACCGGGCTCAACTGGTTTCGCGCGGCACTGGACGCCCGCCCGGCCGAGGAGCCGATCATCGATTCCGTGCAGTCGGCGATCTTCGCCTTCCCCTTTGACGTCGAGGCCGTGACGAAGATAGCCGCCCTGCGCGGCGACGCGCTGGACCCGGGCCGCATCGTCCGCCACATCCACGAAGTGCAGGCCGACTTCGCCGAGGCCATCGCCGCGCAGTTGCACCGGCGTAACCGTGCGGCCGACCGGACCCCGGATTCCCAGGTGCACGCGGCCGTGACCGCGCGCTGCATTTCGGCGGCGGTCTTCGGTGCGATGGAAGTGTGGATGCTCGGTGAGGACCGGTCGCTGGGCGAACTCGCGCGGGTATGTCATCTGGGACTGGAGTCGCTGCGGGCCGGGATCACCGATGCCTGGGTTTCGTCATAATTGACAAAACTTTGGGACCATGCCAGCCTGCATTCCGGAGGGCGAGGCAATGAGTGAACGCAAAACAAAGTTTGACGCGATAGTTATCGGTGCCGGGCATAACGGGCTGGCTGCAGCGGTGCTGCTGCAGAAGGCGGGACTGCGGACCCTGTGCCTGGAATCCAAGCTCTACGCCGGCGGAATGGCCTCGACCGTGGAGCTTTTCGACGGGTATCAGTTCGAGATCGCGGGCTCGGTGCAATTCCCGACCGCGCCGGTGGTCAGGCAGGAATTGGGCCTGGACGCGCTGCCGACGATCGACCTGGACGTGATGTCGGTGGCGCTGCGTGGTGTGGGTGATGACCCGATGGTCCAGTACAGCGATCCGGTCAAGCTGTTCACCCACCTCAACGAGGTGCATGGGGCGGAGGCCGTCAACGGCATGGCGGGGCTGATGGCCTGGGCCCAGGCGCCGACGCGGGCGCTGGGCCGGTTCGACGCGGGCGCGTTGCCCAAGACGCTCGACGAGATGTATGCCTGCGCCACAAACGAATTCGAGCGCTCGGCCATCGATGACATGCTCTTCGGTTCGGTCACCGACGTGCTGGACCGCTATCTTCCGGACCGCGAGAAGCACGGCGCCCTGCGCGGCTCAATGACGGTGCTGGCGGTCAACACCCTCTACCGCGGCCCGGCCACCCCGGGCAGCGCCGCCGCGCTCGCCTTCGGGCTCGGCGTCCCCGACGGGGACACCATGCAGATGAAGAAGCTGCGCGGCGGCATCGGGGCGCTGACAGCGCATTTGGCTGACTCGCTGGCGCGCGATGGCGGCGAAGTCCGACTGCGGACCAAGGTGACCGAAATCCTCGTCAGCGACGGCCACGTGAGCGGGGTCCGCACCGAGGCGGGAGAGACCCTGACCGCCCCGATCGTCATCTCCGCCATCGCGCCCGACCTGACGCTCAACGAGCTGATCGACCCCGCCGTGCTGCCCGCCGACATTCGCGAACGCTACGCACGGATCGACCACCGCGGCAGCTACATCCAGATGCACTTCGCCCTCGACGAGCCCCCCGAATTCGCCGCACCCTACGAGGCGCTCAACGACCCAAGCATGCAGGCGTCGATCGGAATCTTCTGCACACCCGAGGAAGTCCAGCAGCAGTGGGAGGACTGCCGCCGGGGGATCGTGCCGGCCGACCCGACCGTGGTGTTCCAGATCCCCTCACAGAACGACCCCGACCTCGCGCCCGAAGGCAAGCACGCCGCATCGGCGTTCGCGTTGTGGTTCCCGATCGAAGGCGGTGTGGACTACGGGCAGGCGAAGGTCGAAATGGGGCAGCGGGTGATCGACAAAATCAACCGGCTGGCGCCGAACTTCGAACGCAGCATCAGCCGGCACACCACCTTCACGCCCAAGCACATGGGCGTGATGTTCGGCGCCCCGGGCGGCGATTACTGCCACGGGTTGTTCCATCCGCAGCAGGTCGGCCCCAACCGCCCCGGGCCGAAAGGCTTTATCGGACAACCGATCCCGGTCAGCGGGCTCTACCTTGCCAGCACCGGATGCCACGGCGGACCCGGCATCACGTTCATACCGGGCTACAACGCGGCGCAGGCGGCCCTCGCAGACCAAAAGGGTTAGGCGCCAGACGCACTCAGGCGTTGATCCGATTGAACTTGCCGCCCCGGTAGAGCTTCACGCACTCTGCTCGCCGGACCTTGCCGCTGGTGGTGATGGGAATCGCACCGGGCGACACCATAACCAGATCCGAGACGCTCAGGCCGTGTGAAGTCGAGATGGCGGCGGTGACTTCACGCTTGACCATGCCCAGCCGCTCCATCACATCCTCTTTGGAGCCGCGCCTCTTGACTTCGACGATGGTGACCAGCTTTTCGCCGCCGGCGCCGGCGTCGTCGGGGACGGCAAAGGCCGCGCATCGACCCTTGGTGATCTCTTGGATCGTCGCCTCGATGTCGTCGGGAGAGTGGTTGCGCCCGCGAACGATCAGCAGGTCCTTGATGCGGCCGATGATGAACAGTTCGCCGTCGGAAATGAAGCCCGAGTCGCCAGTCTTCAGCCAGGGCCCCTCGGGTGTGCCGTCCGACCCCCCAACGAGCCTGCCACCGAAAGTACGTTCGGTCTCCGCGGGCTTGTTCCAATAGCCGATGGCCACGTTGTCGCCGTGCACCCAGATCTCACCGACCGTTCCCTGCGGGCACTCGGTGCTGGTGTCGGGATCCACGACGCGCACCGTCGGCGACTCGGGCAGTTCGTAGCTGACCAACGATGTGCTGCTCTCGCCCGTTGAGCGGTTGGCCTGTCCAGCGGACAGTTCGTCGGCGTCGAAGTCGACGATCGTGGGAGGTTTGCCCGGAGAGCTCGTCGCCACGTAGACCGTTGCCTCCGCAAGCCCATAGGAGGGCCGGAGCACAGATTCCTGAAAATTGAATCGCGCAAACCGGTCGCTGAATCGCTTCAGGGTTGCCGGATTCACCCGCTCACTGCCGCTGAGGATCGTCACGATGCCGCCGAGGTCGAACCCGGCGAGGTCGTCGTCCGAAACTTTGCCCGGAGCCAGCTCGAAGGCGAAGTTGGGTGCCGCCGAGAACGCCCGTACACCCCCGACCGACTGACCTCCAGCGGCCATCAACTGAAGCCACCGGGCCGGTCGCTGCAGGAAAGCTATGGGGCTGGTAAGCACACCGGGAAGTCCCGCCATGATCGGCGCGCAAACTCCCAACACCAAGCCCATGTCGTGGTAGAAGGGCAGCCACGACATCAAAAAGCTGTCCTGTGGCGGAATGCCGCCGCGATGCGCGAAATAGCCGGACATCAGTTGCTTGAAATTGGACAGCAAATTGCTATAGGTAATCTCTACCCCGGCCGGAGTACGCGTCGACCCAGACGTATATTGCAAATACACGGCACCTGGACGACTATCGAGCTGGGCCCCTGACGGTGTCGAAGCGTCCAGATCTACCCGGTCAACCTCAATGATCGTCGGCGCAACGGCCAACGGCTGCGACGTAATCTGTTGGGAGATATCGCCGATCACCGAGGATGTCGTCAGAATGACCGTCGGCGCGGCATCGAGCAACACCGCATCAACGCGCTCATCGGTGGCCCCACCCATCGGCAGCGAAAGCGGCACCCCGATAACGCCCGCCTGCATTGCACCCAGAAAGGCATAGATGTAATCCATGCCCTGCGGAATCAATATGACGGCCCGGTCGCCTGGCGAGGCGTAACGCCTGATTTCGAGCGCTACATTGACCATTCGCCTATACAACTGGTACCACGTGACAGTTTGCGGTACGCCGTCCCAGTCATGGCCGTAATCGACATATTTGAATGCCGCGCCATCGGGGTGCAAATTGACATTCTGGCGCAGCATCGCGGGAATGGAAGGCTCAACCACGAGGCAACACACTACCTCTTGGCTATCGCCTCGCGCCTGACTTCACCGGCCCGAATCGGAAGCCGCGCAGCCCGCCGGCCGGGCGGTTGACTGCCGGGCCAATCGCGGCCGATTCAGCTAGGTGCGCGCTGGGTGCAGCCTGTAGTCGCGACCCATCCGGCGACGAAACGCGCAGCTGAGCGGCTTGGACAGCGCGGCGACGCGCCACTCGAACATTAGAGTTTTGGTACGTTCGCCTGATTTTTCCTCCGTCGGCGGACCCAAACGGTTACGCTGCTCAGGAGTTCAGCATTAGCGTCTGGCTTCGATGTCGGGGGACGGCGGATCGGCTGCGATGGCGCACCGTTCCTGTCGGGCTTGAATTCCGTTGATGTCCCCTTGCGGAGCTGGTGAGAAGAAGAGGTGAACGGGCGTGGACGAGTCGCGTGTGACTCCTGTTGCTGTAATTGGTTTGGCATGCCGGTTACCCGGCGGCATCGACTCCCCGGAGTTGTTGTGGGAAGCGTTGCTGCGTGGCGATGACATGATCACCGTGATCCCGCTGGACCGGTGGGACGCCGACGAGTTCTACGACCCCGAGCCGGGCGTGCCCGGTCGGTCGGTGTGTAAGTGGGGCGCGTTCATCGACAACCACGCCGACTTCGACTGCGAGTTCTTCGGAATCAGCGAGCGCGAGGCCATCAACACGGACCCCCAGCAGCGGTTGTTGCTGGAGACGTCGTGGGAGGCCATGGAACACAGTGGTCTGACCCGGACCGCACTGACGGATACGCGCACGGGTGTCTTTATGGGCGTGACGCACAATGACTACACCTCGGTGGCCGCCGACGCCAACGCGTTGGACGGGCCGTACGGCTTTTTGGGCAACAACTTCAGCATGGCCTCCGGGCGGGTGGCTTACACGCTGGGGGTACATGGTCCGGCGATGACGGTGGACACCGCGTGCTCGTCCGGCCTGGCCGCGGTGCACATGGCCTGCCGCAGCCTGCACGAGGGCGAAAGCGACGTGGCGTTCGCGGGTGGCGTGTCGTTGCAAATGGACTCGCGCAAGGCCGCAGCCGGGTCGGCGCTGGGCATGCTGTCGAAGACCGGGCACTGCCATGCGTTCGACGTCAACGCGGATGGGTTCGTGCCGGGCGAGGGTTGCGTGGTACTGCTGCTCAAGCGGTTGCCCGACGCGCAGGCCGACGGCGACCGCATCCTCGCGGTGCTGCGCGGCACGGCCGCCAATCAGGATGGCCATACGATCAACATCGCGACGCCTTCGCAGGCCGCGCAGGCCGCGGCCTACCGGGCGGCGTTGGCCGCGGGAGGTGTTGAGGCCGCCACCGTGGGGATGGTGGAAGCCCACGGCCCCGGCACTCCCATTGGTGACCCGATCGAGTACGCCAGCCTGGCTGAGGTGTACGGCACCGAGGGCCCGTGTGCGCTGGCGTCGGTGAAGACCAACTTCGGGCACACCCAGTCGACGTCCGGGGTGCTGGGGCTGGCCAAGGCGATCCTGGCACTGCAGCACGGACTGGTCCCGCGTAACCTGCATTTCACCCGGTTGCCCGATGAGATCGCCCCCATCGAGACCAATCTGTTCGTGCCGGTGGTGACCACACCGTGGCCGACCTCCAACGGCAAAGCCATCCCGCGGCGGGCGGCGGTGTCGTCGTATGGGTTCTCCGGGACCAACGTGCACGCGATTGTCGAGCAGGCCCCCGAGATCGAGGCGCAGGCCGGCGAGGCGAGCGCGCAGGGCATGGCGGCACCTCTGTGGTTTGCATTGTCTGCGAGCTCCGCGGACGCGCTGCGGCAGACCGCCAAGCGACTGGCCGACTGGCTGCCGGAGCACGCGGATTCCGTGGCGGTATCGGATCTGGGCTACACCTTGGCACGCCGGCGCGCACACCGGCCGGTGCGCACCGCGGTCACGGCCTCCACGATGGACGAGCTGATCGCGGGCCTGCGTGAGGTCGCCGACGGCGACACTCCCTATCAGGGTGCGGTAGGCCAAGACGACCGGGGCCCGGTGTGGGTCTTTTCCGGGCAGGGCTCGCAGTGGGCGGCGATGGGCGCCGAGCTGCTGGCCACCGAGCCGGTGTTCGCCGCCACCGTCGCGGAAGCGGAGCCCCTGATCGCGCGGGAATCCGGGTTCTCGGTGACCGAGGCGATGACCTCCCCGGAGACGGTGACCGGCATCGATCGCGTGCAGCCGACGATCTTCACCATGCAGGTCGCGCTGGCGGCCGCGATGCGCTCCTACGGAGTCATCCCCGGTGCGGTGATCGGCCACTCGATGGGCGAGTCCGCCGCAGCGGTGGTCGCCGGGGCGCTGTCGCTGGAGGACGGCGTGAAGGTGATCTGCCGGCGCTCGAAGTTGATGCTCACCATCGCCGGATCCGCGGCGATGGCCTCGGTGGAGCTGCCCGCGCTGGCCGTGCAGTCCGAGCTGACCGCGCTGGGGGTCGACGACGTGGTGGTGGCGGTGGTGAGCTCGCCGCAGTCCACGGTGGTCGCCGGTTCCACCGAGTCGATACGCAAGCTGGTTGCCGCGTGGGAGCAGCGCGAAGTGATGGCCCGGGAAGTTGCCGTGGACGTCGCCTCGCATTCGCCGCAGGTCGACCCGATCTTGCCCGAATTGACCGAGGTGCTCGCCGACCTCTCCCCGCAGGCGCCGCAGGTTCCTTACTACTCGGCGACCCTGTTCGACCCGCGTGAGCGGCCGGCCTGCGGCGCCGGGTATTGGGCGGACAACCTGCGTCACACGGTGCGGTTCTCCGCGGCGGTGCGCGCGGCGCTGGACGACGGATACCGCGTCTTCGCCGAGTTGTCGCCGCACCCGCTGTTGACCCACGCCATTGAGCAGACCGCGGCCAGCATCGGCATGCCGGTGGCCGCGCTGGCCGGGATGCGCCGCGAGCAGCCGTTGCCGCTGGGGCTGCGTGGGCTGCTGACCGATGTGTTCGCGGCGGGCGCGGCGGTGGACTTCTCGCTGCCCTACCCCCAGGGCAAGCTGGTGGATGCGCCGCTGCCGGCCTGGGCGCACCGTCGTCTGTACCACGACACCGACGCCCAACAGAGCAAGGGCGGCTTCAGCGTTGCCGTGCATCCGCTGCTGGGTTCGCACGTCCAGCTGCCCGAGGAGCCCGAGCGGCACGCCTGGCAGACCGACGTCGGCACCGCGACGCTGCCCTGGTTGGGCGATCACCAGATCCACAACGTGGCCGCCCTTCCGGGCGCTGCCTATTGCGAGATGGCGTTGACCGCGGCCCATGCAGTGCTGGGCGAGGGGGCCGAAGCCCGCGATGTGCGGTTCGAGGCGATGCTGTTGCTCGACGAGGAGACCCCGGTCTCGGCCGTGGCGACGGTGAACTCGCCCGGGGTAGTCGAGTTTGCGGTGGAAGCCGCGGTCGCCGAGGGCATGGGACACATTCGGCGCGCCTCGGCGGTGCTGCACACCAAATCCGATGACGACCCGCCGGCCGGCTATGACACGGCGGCGTTGCTGGAGGCGCACTCGTTGCAGGTGGACGGCGAGGAGATGCGCTCGCACTTCGACGCACACGGCGTGCAGTACGGTCCAGCGTTCACCGGCTTGGGCACCGTCCGCATCGCCGACGGGACCGCCGACGGAACCGCCAGCTCGGTGCTGGCCGAGGTCGCGTTGCCGCCGTCGATCCGTTCCCAGCTGAACTCCTACGGGATTCACCCCGCCCTGCTGGACGCCTGCTTCCAGGCGGTCGCGGCTCACCCGGACGTGCAGGCCGCCCTCAGCGGCGGCCTGATGCTGCCGTTGGGGGTGCGACGGCTTCGCGCCTTCGGTTTGGCGCGCAACGCCTGCTACTGCTACATCCGGGAGACCAAGACCAGCCCGGCCGGCATCGAGGCCGACCTCGATGTGCTCGACGAGCACGGGAAGGTGCTGCTGGCTGTCCAGGGATTGCTGCTGGGCGCCGGGGCTTCCGAGCACGGCAACCGCAACCGGGTGCTCAACGAGCGGTTGCTGACCATCGAATGGCAATCGCACAAGCTGCCCGAAACCGACCAGACCGAGAACGGACCCTGGCTGCTGATCAGCACCTCGACCGGTGCGGATGCGACGGCCAGCGCGTTGACCGAGGCGTTGGCGCAGCGTGAGGAGCAGTGCACGACGGTGTCCTGGCCTGTGCAGGGCGACCATGAGGCCGCCGCCGAGGCGCTGCGGGCCCAGCTCGGTGCCGGTGGGCCCACCGGCGTGGTGGTGCTGGCGGGCCCCCGCGACAGCGACCGCGACGCTGAATGCGCCGCGCGCGGTGGTGATTACGTGGCCCACCTGGTGCGTATCGCCCGCGAACTGGCCGAGGTCGACGGTGCGTCGCCGCGACTGTATGTGGTGACCCGCAACGCACAAACGGTGGTGCCCGAGGACTGCCCCAACCTCGAACAGGGCGGGCTGCGCGGCCTGCTGCGGGTGATCGGCACCGAAAACCCGCACCTGCGCACCACCCACGTCGACGTGGACGAGCAGACCGATGTCGAGCGGCTGGCGCGCCAGCTGCTGAGTGGCGCCGACGAGGACGAAACCGCATGGCGCCACGACGAGTGGTACACGGCGCGGTTGTGCCCGACGGCGCTGCGCCCCGAGGAGCGCCAGGCCACGACCGTGGACCGGGCCACCGACGGCATGCGCCTGCAGGTCCGTACGCCGGGCGACTTGGAGTCGATGGAGTTCGTCGCCTTCGACCGGGTGCCGCCAGGCCCGGGGCAGATCGAGGTCTCCGTCACCGCGTCCAGCATCAACTTCGCCGATGTCCTGGTCGCGTTCGGCCGCTACCCGTCCTTCGAGGGACACCTGCCGCAACCGGGCACCGACTTTGCCGGTGTCGTGACCGCAGTCGGACCGGATGTCACCGACCACAAGGTCGGCGACCACGTCGGGGGCATGTCGCCCAACGGCTGCTGGGGCACTTTTGTCACCTGTGACGCCAACCTGGCCGCCACACTGCCCGAAGGTTTGACCGACGCCCAGGCCGCCGCGGTGACCACCGCGTCCGTCACCGCCTGGTACGGGCTCAACGATCTGGCCCGCATCAGGACCGGAGATAAGGTGTTGATCCACTCCGCAACCGGCGGCGTCGGGCAAGCGGCGATCGCGATCTGCCGCGCCGCCGGAGCCGAGATCTACGCCACCGCCGGCAGCCCAGAGCGTCGACAATTGTTGCGCGACATGGGCATTGAGCATGTCTACGACTCGCGCAGCATCGAGTTCGCCGAACAGATCCGCCGAGACACTGACGGCTACGGCGTCGACATCGTGCTCAACTCCGTCACCGGTGCCGCCCAACTCGCGGGGGTCAAACTGCTGGCCCTGGGTGGGCGGTTCATCGAGATCGGCAAAAAAGACATCTACGGCGACACCCGGCTGGGCCTGTTCCCGTTCCGCCGCAACCTGGCCTTCTACGGCGTCGACGTCGGCTTGATGTCGGTCAGTCACCCCGCTGAGGTCCGCGAGCTGTTGAACACCGTGTACCGGTTGACGGCCGAGGGCACCCTGCCCATGCCGCACGCCACGCACTACCCGCTGGCCGAGGCGGCCACCGCGATTCGGGTGATGAGCGCCGCCGAACACACCGGCAAACTCATCCTCGACATCCCGCACACCGGCACCAGCAGCGTGGTTCTGCCACCCGACCAGGTGCGGCCCTTCCGTGCCGATGGCTCCTACGTCATCACCGGTGGCCTCGGCGGACTCGGGCTGTTCCTGGCCGAGAAGATGGCCGTCGCCGGTGTCGGTCGCATCGCGCTCAGCTCCCGCTCGGAGCCGGGTCAAAAGGCGCTCGAGACCATCGAGCTGATCCGGGCGATCGGGTCTGACGTCGTGGTCGAATGCGGCGATATCGCCGCACCCGGCACCGCCGACCGGTTGGTGGCCGCGGCCACCGCTACCGGGCTTCCGCTGCGCGGCGTACTGCACGCCGCCGGTGTGGTCGAGGACGCGACGCTGGCCAACATCACCGACGAGCTGCTCACCCGCGACTGGGCGCCCAAGGCCTTCGGGGCCTGGCACCTGCACCAAGCTGTGCAAGCTGGGGAAGCGAGCCAGCCGCTGGATTGGTTCTGCTCGTTCTCCTCGGGTGCGGCGTTGCTGGGTTCGCCGGGGCAGGGCGCCTACGCCGCGGCCAACAGCTGGCTGGACGCCTTCACCTACTGGCGGCGGGCCCAGGGCCTGCCGGCCACCTCGATCGCGTGGGGTGCCTGGGCCGAGGTCGGCCGTGCCACGGCCGTGGCCGAAAGCACCGGCGCCGCGATCGGTGCGGAAGAGGGCGCCTACGCGTTCGAGACGCTGCTGCGTCACAACCGCGCCTACACCGGCTACACCCCGATCATCGGAGTGCCGTGGCTGGCCGCCCTGGCCGAACGGAGCAAGTTCTTCGAGGTGTTCCAAGCCGGGCAAAGCCGGGGCGGTACAAGCAAGTTCCGTTCCGAGCTCAACGAGTTGCCCACGGACGAGTGGCCCCCGCGGCTGCGGCAGCTCGTCGCTGAGCAAGTCGGCCTCATCTTGCGTCGAACGGTCGACCCTGACCGTCCGTTGCCCGAATACGGCCTAGACTCGCTGGGAGCCCTCGAACTACGGACGCGCATAGAAACGGAAACCGGAATACGGCTCAACCCCAAGAACATCACCACCACCGTGCGAGGACTCGCCGACCACCTGTACGAACAGCTGGCACCCGAAGAAGCCAAAGTCGCCTCTTCGTAGACGGTAAGGATTTACCGTCGAAGTCCACGCATGTGCTGAATTGCAGGAGACAACGTGTTAATAGGCCCAGTTGAACTAGCAACGCTCCCAGAATGGGAGCCGAATCCGGGCTCACTTGTTTCCTGGAGCCCGAAACCTGCTTCGCGTGCCAAGGCCAGCGAGGCGCCGGTAAGCCCCGTACCAGCCAGCTACATACAAGAACGGCACCTTCGCAACTTCGCCCAGCAGGCTGGCCGGGGGTCCGATCATTCGCGGCTGCTCATCGCGGTGTGCGAGGTGTACGGCAAATGCGATATCCGTGCCATGACATATGTCATCAATGCCCACCTTCGCCGGCATGATACATATCGCAGCTGGTTTGAGTACCAGGATTCCGACCACATCGTTCGGCACACCATTGCCGACCCGGCCGATATCGAATTTGCCCCCACCGAGCACGGGGAGAAGGACGCCGTCCAGCTGCGGGCCCACATATTGGCCACACCGGATCCGCTGCAGTGGGACTGTTTCAGTTTCGGGATTGTCCAGCGTTCGGACCGCTTCACTTTCTACGCGAGCATCGATCACCTGCATGCGGACGGTCAGTTCGTCGGGGTGGGCCTCATGGAGTTCCAGACGATGTACGCCACCCTGATCATGGGCGAACCACCCGTCGCCGTAGGCCAATCCGGCAGCTATGACGATTACTGCGTCCGGCAGCGCAAGTACACATCCGCCCTGACCGCGGACACCCCGGAGGTACGCCGGTGGATCGAATTCGCCGAAGCCAACGGCGGCAGCTTGCCCGACTTCCCGCTGCCACTCGGTGACCGGTCGGAGCCCCACGGCGGCGACCTGTTGAGCATGACGCTGCTCGACGAGAAGCAGACGGAACGATTCGAATCCGCTTGTCTGGCAGCGGGTTCCCGCTTCATCGGTGGGATGTTCGCGTGTGTCGCGCTCGCGCTGTACGAGTTAACCGGCACCGAGGTCTACGCGGGAACCACACCGAAGGACACCCGCAGCAATCAGTCCGAACTGACCACACAGGGCTGGTTCACCGGGCTGACACCGGTGACCGTCCCCGTCGTGGCGGGCTCGTTCGGCGACACCGCCCGAGCGGCGCAGTTTTCGTTCGACGAGGGGCTGGATCTGGCGCAGGTGCCTTTTGAACGGGTAGTCGAGCTGGCGCCTTCGCTGAGCCGGCCTCGTCCGCTGTTTTCTCAGGTGAATTTCTTCGACGCACTAGCCGGGCCGCTGGCGATGCTGACCAGGATGTTCGAGGGCCTGACCATGGGCGCTTACAGCGACGGCAGGTTCACTTACCCACTGAGCACGATCGTGGGCCGGTTCGACGAGACCACGGTGAGCGTGTTGTTCCCCGACAATCCGGTCGCCCGCGAATCCATTACCAAATATCTAACGGCGCTGAAATCCGTGTGCATTCGGGCGGCCGATGGCTGGACGCCGTCGCGTGTCCGCAACCCCGCCGAGCTTTCTCAACAGCCGGCGCATTGACGGCCCAAGTGTTAGAGCGCGGTAACGAGTGTCACGGCAGATAGAGGCGACTAGCCCGCCCGCCGGCGGGGGGCTGTTCGGGTGGCTCGGCACGTTTGTCGAGCGGCGGCCGTGGGTTGTGATCGGGGGCTGGATCGTGCTCGCGATCGTCCTGATGGCGACGACGCCGACTTTGGAGGAAGTCTCGCAGAAGCACCCGGTGGCCATCCTGCCGGACAATGCTCCGTCGCTAGTTGCGACCGAGCAGATGACGAAGGCGTTCCACGAAGACGGGGACCAAAGCATCGCGGTGGTGGTGCTCAGCGACGACAAAGGGCTGAGTCCCGCCGACGAAGACGTCTACCGCAAGCTCGTTGACATCCTGCACAAGGACACCCACGACATCGTCATGGTCCAGGATTTCCTCGGTGCGGAGCCGCTGCGCCAGCTCATGACAAGCAAGGATCACAAGGCCTGGCTATTGCCGATCGCTTTGCCCGGAGATCTGGGTTCACGGCAGTCCAAGCAGGCGTTCACGCGCGTCGACAACCTGATCAAACACACCGTCGCGGGGACCGGGCTGACCGCCTATGTGACCGGACCCGCGTCGACCGTCGCCGACATGAACCTCACCGGGCAGCGGGACAGGACTCGGATCGAGGTGGCGATCGTGGTCCTGTTGTTCTTCATTTTGCTGATCATCTACCGCAACCCGATCACCATGGTGCTGCCATTGATCACCATCGGCATGTCCCTGGTGGTGGCGCAACGCGTGGTGGCGATAATCGGCTCGGCGGGCCTCGGTGTTGCCAACCAGACGGTCATTTTCATGACCGGAATGATGGTCGGTGCCGGAACGGACTACGCGGTCTTTCTGATCAGCCGATATCACGACTACCTACGGCAAGGCATCGAGTCGGATAAAGCGGTCACCGGGGCACTGGCATCCATCGGCAAAGTGATCGCGGCTTCGGCAGCCACCGTGGCGGTCACCTTCCTCGGGATGATCTTCGTCCAATTGGGGATTCTGAAGACCATCGGTCCGGTCTTGGGGCTTTCGGTTGCCATCGTCTTCCTGGCCGCAACGACGCTGCTGCCGGCCCTGATGGTGCTCGCCGGGCGTCGTGGCTGGATCGCGCCGCGACCCGAGCTCACCCGACGGTTCTGGCGGCGTTCGGCAATCGCCATTGTGCGCCAGCCCAAGACCCATTTGGCGGCCAGCGCGCTGGTGCTGATCATCCTGGCCAGCTGCGCCGGTTTGGCCCACTACAACTACGACGATCGCAAGACCTTGCCGGCTTCGGTCGAGAGCTCGATCGGATATGCCGCGCTGGATCGGCATTTCTCGACGAACATGATCATTCCCGAGTACCTGTTCATCGAATCACCGCACGACCTGCGCACGCCGCAGGCCCTTGCCGACCTGGAGCAGATGGCACAACGGGTCAGCCAGGTGAAGGGTGTCGCGACGGTCAGGGGCATCACCCGGCCCGACGGACAGTCGCTCGAGCAGGCCAGGGCCTCGTGGCAGGCGGGTCAGGTCGGCGGCAAGCTGGACGAGGGCTCCAAGCAAATCGCCGACCGTACCGGTGATCTCGACAAACTCGCGGGCGGGGCCAACCTCATGGCAGGCAAGCTCGGCGACCTGCGGACCCAGGTGAACCAGGCCGTGGCCAACGCCGGCGGTCTCATCGACGCCCTCGGGTACCTGCAGAGCGTGTTCGGGGGCAATAAGATGCTCGGCGAACTCCAGGGGGCCGCGCAGCTCATCGGCAGCATGCATAGCCTGGGCGACGCGATCGGGGCCAATTCCAACTTCATCGCGAACAACTCCGATTGGGCCAACCCGGTGCTCAATGCACTCGATACCAGCCCGGCGTGCGATATGGACTCCGGCTGCGTCCGGGCGCGGGACGAACTGCACCGGATGGTCACCGCCCGCGACGACGGAACCCTCGGCAAGTTATCCGCACTGGCCCGACAGCTGCAGGCGACGGGGTCGTTGCAGACCCTGGCATCGACCGTGAGTGGCTTGAGCAAGGCACTGACCACCGTCACCAGCGCCATGGGTTCGTTGGGCATGGGCAACGGCGGCAGCATGCACGCCAAGGTCAACTATCTGCAAAACGGGGCCAATCAACTCGCCGACGGCAGCAAACAACTGGCCGACGGGGTGCAATTGCTGGTCGACCAGGTCAAGAAGATGGGCCTCGGACTCGGCCAGGCATCAACCTTTCTGCTGGCCATGAAGGACAACGCCACCACGCCGGCGATGGCGGGGTTCTATATTCCCCCGCAGCTCCTGTCGTATGCCACCGGGGAGGCGGCCAGCCCGGGGAATTTGCCGCCCGAGGCGCAGGACCTCATGCACGGCATGAACGTTGACCAGCTCAAGAAATTCGCCTCCGCCTTTGTGACATCCGACGGACACGGGATCCGGTATCTGGTCCAAAACGACGTCAACCCGTTCAGCTCCGCCGCCATGGACCAGGTCGATGCGGTCCTGGCCGCCGCGCGTGGGGCTCAACCGAATACCACGCTGGCCGATGCGAAGGTGTCAGTGGTGGGGTTGCCGGTGGTGCTGAAGGACACCCGCGACTACTCCGATCACGATGTCCGCTTCATCATCATCATGACCATCTGCGTCGTGCTGCTGATTTTGATCGTGTTGTTGCGAGCAATTGTTGCGCCGCTGTACCTGATCGGTTCGGTAATCATTTCCTATTTGTCGGCGCTCGGCATCGGCGTGATCGTCTTTCAATTGTTGCTCGGCCAGGAAATGCATTGGAGCGTTCCCGGATTAACGTTCATCATCTTGGTCGCGGTGGGCGCCGACTACAACATGCTGCTCATTTCCCGGCTGCGTGACGAATCCACGGTTGGCATGCGCTCCGGGGTCATCCGCACCGTGGGCTCAACCGGCGGCGTGATCACCGCGGCGGGCCTGATCATGGCGGCCTCGATGTTCGGCATGGTCTTTTCCAGCCTCGCCAATGTGATCCAGGGTGGCTTCGTCCTTGGCACCGGGTTGCTGCTGGATACCTTCCTGGTACGCACCGTGACGGTGCCCGCCATCGCCGTGCTCGTCGGAAAGGCGAACTGGTGGCGGCCGTCGGGGCTGTGGTCGTTACTGCGGGACCGCGCTGGCGCTCAGCCGGTCAAGCGCAAGCCGCTTCTGCCTGACGAGTTCAAGCTGCCGGCGGGGGCCGACGAGGATCTGATCGGGTTTTCCCTATACGACGGGCTCAGGCTCTAGCCGAGCTTACGAGCAGCACTGGTCGGTAGGGCCTAGAGCTTCTTCTTGTGGGGTAGCACCTTGCCCACCTTCGCCAGCGTGCTGACGGCACCCGCGGCACCTTTGCCCGCATTAGCGGCTGGGAGGACCGCGTGGGAGGCCGCACCAGCCGCCCCGGCCCCGGAGACCACGCGTGAGACCGTGCTGATCACGTTGCCGGCGTTGACGGCCAACGTCACGGCAGTAATACCAGCGGTGATGCCGGCATTGGTGCTCTCAACGGGGATGCTGATCGCGGGACCGATGTGTCCGACTTGGGAGATCTGCTTCGGGTTGGGCAGCGGACCCGGATCCGGGCCATAAGCCCTGTCCACCATGGGCTTCAGCACCGCATTGAGTGGCCCGGCCGCGTCCGGCGGCAGGCCCGCCATGTCGACCATTGCCCGTACCAGCGGTAGCTCATCACCGGTGCGGATGAGGTACGTCGTTGTGGTGGCGCCCCTATCGTTCACTGTCCTGGTGATGTCCTGCGGCGCGACGTGGGACGGATCCGAGAAAGCCGTCGCGCTGTGGCCATAAAATCCGCCCGCCGTGATGCCGTTGAGGTCAGCAAGCAGATTTCCCATTCTGTCCGGTGGATGGGAGAAAATGTCGTACTGGCCCACGACATTGACGGTGTCGTACTGGCTGTCCAGCGGAGGCGTCACGGTGTAGTTGATGATGGGTACGCGGGTGCCGGGCCGGAATACGTGCGAAAGAAGGTTGTTCGGGTCGCCGGCCTTGACGAAGGTGAGCTGGTCCGGCGGGGGTGCAGTCGGGTCGTGCGCAAGCCGCTCCTGCTCCTGGTCGAGTGCCAGGGTGCCCTGCGAGAGCCCGGCCGCGTAGATGGGCCCGTTGGTGCTCCGGATCGCCGAGTCGAGGTTGTTCGTCCCGGTGTTCACGGACTGACCGAGCGTCGGCGAATTCAGGCCCGTGACGGGCCAGAAGCTGCCCGGATAGGGAACGATGCGGCGGGTGGCGCCCTGCGGAATGTAGTTCTGGCCGATCTCAGGCTGCGTCTCCGGTTTGAAGTGATAAAGCGACCGCAACGGTCCGTAGGGGGATGGCGCAGTGCCGGGAACGATCAACGCGGTGTCGTCGGCCCTTGCAACCCCAGCCAGGCCGTCGCCGAAAGCCGTTGCCCACGTGAGCATTCCTGCCGCGACGGCTCCTGCGAGCAGTTTGTTCACAAATCCCCCAATAAATTGGCCGGCCGACAAGCGCTGTCATCTCAAGCTGACCCACGCGCTGCGGTGACCTACCTAGCGCGATAGGCCAGTCGATATAACAGGATGCTACCGCCCTCGCAGCCAAAACGGGGCGGAAGTACCAATTCACTCGATCCGGTTTGCGCTGTTCACAGCGGGCTCAGAACCTGTTCAGGGGCTGCTCAGAGACTGCTGACCCCGAGCACGACCAAGAAGCACCCTCCGGCCGCCAGCAGGACGGCGAACTCCCAGTGGCTGCGGGTTCGGAGCCATTCCTGCAAGCGCCGCCATGAACGCGCGCGTCTTCTGCGGCGCCGCCAGGTAGCTCACGAGCGGGATCTCGACCAGCGTGAACGCGACCACGTTGAACAGCAGTAATGCGTGCGCCTGTGCCGCCGGTCCGGCCCCGGAGGCAAGAATGGCAGCCATCGCACCCAAGTAGTTGGCCGAAGGCAACGCGACGGCCAGCCCGCTCACCCATGCAACGTGCAGGGAATCGCCCTGCAGGAATTCTCGGGCGCGCGCGGACAGCTTCTTCAGGCTGCCCGGCGGGGCCGGCTCCAGCAGATCCACGCCGCCCTCACGTCCGGCCTCGCCGCCGACCGCGGCACGCGCCGGAACCCGCCGGATCTGTTTGCGGACCAAGACGTTTGTCGCCAATACAGCGGCCACCAGCAGCGCGAGCAGCCCTGCGACGATCTGAGCCTGGGCCACGGTGAAGTTGCCGGCCAACGGAGTGGTTCGGAGGATGAAAAGTATGACCAGGCCGACGCCCAGGCCCATGGTGAAACCGCCGCACAGGAAGATGAACAGTTGCAGCATGGGGCGGGGCCTGTTCAGCATGAGCACCGCCAGACCGAGCCGGATCGGCTCGAAGATCACCGCGAGTGCCATCACTAGCACGGTGATCCACATGTATGGGAACCGTACCGCAGTCACGGCGGCCCCGCGCCGGAATGTCTCCCGAGCACGGAATACAAAGCTGACACCTAAGTGTTCGTAACACGATCGTCAACAGTTGGCCGTACGCTTACAGGCGTTGTTGATCTTGGTTGGACGCTCGGACGAACGGTTCGTCGCACCTTTCTTGCGTGGGGACGGCTGAGGCCGAGGGATGAGGTTGACGTGGGTGCCAGGTGGTTGCTGGAAAACCTCGCGGCATGCGGGTAAATAGGCCCGTTTGCTTTAATGGTCATTCCGGCGATGCGGCGACCGATATGTTGCTAGAGTTTTGTCGCAGACGACTACCTACTGGCAGCCCGTGATCTGGGGGCACGACACGCTGGTGTGTCAACGGACCGTCGCCGGTGGGGGTCGAATAGCAACAAAAGCTCGGAGGGCCCTAGCGGCCCTTGAACTCGAAATTGTCCGTGCAACCGACTGGGTGGGGGGACAGGAGGAGGAGGAAAAGTGTTTGCAATGTCAACACTTCACGACTGGGTGCCGGACCCGGGTTCTATCACCTGTTGGCATCCGTCGGCCGCGGCGAGCCTCAACGCTCGGCACGCGCCGGTGAGCCCTGTGCCGCCCAGCTATCAGCAAACGCAGCATCTTCGTCGCTATTGCGACCACGCAGCGCGGGGTCTCGAAATGACCCGCATGATGATCTTCACCTGGGAGGTCCCCGGCCGGTGCGACGTCCGCGCCATGGGTTACGCGATCAACGCCCATCTTCGTCGGCACGACACGTACCGCAATTGGTTCGAATACAAGGATGCGGACCACATCGTGCGGCGCACCATCGCCGATCCCGCCGAAATCGAATTCGTCCCGATCGAACACAAGGACATGACTACCGCGGAGTTGCGCGACCACATCTCGGCGCCGCATCCGTTGCAGTGGGGTTGCTTCTTGTTCGGGGTTATTCAGAGCGCCGACCACTTCACGTTCTATGCGAGCATCGGTCATCTCTGCGTCGACCTGATGATCGTGCCCGTGTTGTTCACGGAGATCCATACGATGTACACCAACCTGGTGCGTGGCGGTGTGCCCGCCCCGTTGCCGGCGGTGGGCAAGTACGAGGATTACTGTGCCCGGCAGCGCCAGGAAACATCGGCTCTGACGGTGAACTCCCCGAGCATCCGCGCGTGGATCGAGTTCGCCGAACACAGCGGGGGGACCCTTCCGCACTTTCCCTTGCCACTCGGTGATTTGGCGGTGCCCTGTGCCGGCGACCTGCTCGACGTCACACTCTTGGACGAGCAGCAGACGCGGCGATTCGAGGACGCGTGCACCGCGGCGGACGCTCGCTTCAGCGGGGGCGTGTTCGGCTGCGCCGCCCTCACCGAGCACGAGTTGACCGGCGAGGAAACGATTTCGCTACTCACTACTACCGATACCCGCAGCACGCCAACAGAACTCGCGACGACCGGCTGGTTCACCGGCTTGGTTCCGGTCACGGTGCCGGTCACGGCGACGTCTTTCGGCGACACCGCGAGGACCGCGCAGACGTCGTTCGATTCGGGTCATGACCTGGCGAGCGTGCCGTTCGACCGCGCGTTGGAGTTGGCGCCGCCGGAGCTGAACCTGCGGAGGCCCCGACCAGGGAATTTCGTGATGTCCTTCCTTGACGCGAGCATTGCCCCGCTTTCCGCTGTCGCCAGCTCTGACTTGGATTTCCGGATCTACGACGAAGGCCGGGTTTCGCATCAGGTCTCGATGTGGGTGGGCCGGTTCCGGGAGGAGACCAAGGTGATGGTGTTGTTCCCGAACAATCCCGTCGCCCGCGAATCCGTTATTAGCTACCTGGAAGCCATGAAATCCGTGTTTGTCCGCGTCGCCGACGGCCGGCGCAGGGCAGCCTTCGCGCCTTCTCTGAAGTGGGCTTGAAATAGTCCCAGCTGGGCTGTGCGCCGCTAGCTCCGCTGACTGAGCAGCACTTCCAGCAGTACGGTGAAATCGTCCGGGCGCGCCGGTGTGAACGCGGGACTCGGCCAGATTCCCGGCACGTCCAGGGTGACCAGCGTCGACTTGAGGGGCCGATGGACGTCGAGCGGCAACCAACGGCGCATATCCGAGCTGCCCCAGAGGCGGAACCGCTGCACTAGCAGGCCCAGCTTTTCGGTCCGGTACCCGCGGATCGTTGCCAGCGCAATGACCTTCGATGTGCCCGATGGGAAGTGGTAACGGCGCAATGTGATTGCCGCGTGGTCCAGCTGGATCAGGCCGTCGTCGTAGGTTTGGCCGGGTGTCTCGATCATGCGCGGGCACTCCGCAGCTCATGCCCCCGTGTCGTCAGACAGCGGCCATTGTCCAGCCGCCACTGCCAGCCGTGCAGATTGCATGTCAGCGTATTGCCTTCTACCACACCAAATTTCGACAAATCCGCTTTGAGATGAGGGCAGCGCCGTTGAATCTCCCAGCCGTCCAGCGTGATCGATGCCGAATCGTCGTGGGTCTCGGCGAACCAGCCGTCGGCGTAAGCGATCCGCTCGTCGGTCAAACACTTGAAGAACGTGTACAGGTATTCGTTGTAGCCGCCGACACGCCACGCCCGAAACCGGGTGGACAGGAAGATGGTGTTGACCCAGTCCGGTTCCTTGTCACGCAGCACGGTGCGCACCAACTCCGGCGCTATCTCGAAACCGTAACGGAACATTTCCTCTGGAATGCGTTCGCGGACAGCACGTTTGGGAAAGTCCAGGATCACGGTTTCCGGTCCGACCACCAGTTCGACCGGGTAGCCGATACCGTCGCAGATTTCGTCGCTTTGCAGCATGATCGGCTCGAACAGCGCGCGCAGCTGCTCCAGCAACGGCTCGCCGGTGGCAGGTGCCCAGCCCGCCCGCTCCGCCGCGAGAACCGGCGCCATCCGGTCGGCATAGTCACTTATGTACGCCGCCTTGCCGGTGGTGAAGATGGCCTCGACCTCGTCGAAGGGCAGCGGATGATTCAGCGAATCCAGCGTTGTGCCAGCGAAATCCGCGGTTGACCCGGGAATCATCAGCAAGCCGCGCTCGTGCCCGTGGCGGCGCATCTGGTCCAGGAACACCATCTGGTCGGGAAAGATGTTGGCCGGGTCCCCGCGGTCGTCGTTGAGGTGGCGCAGTTCGGCATCCAGAAAGCAGGGCGGCCCCGCCGAAGGCACCACCCAGGTCGCCCCCACCTGCGCGGTGTACTGGCGAGCGCGGTCCATCCCCCGTTGCCGCTTCTGGACAGCGAACGCCTCCTTGGCGCGCGCCGGCATGTCGTAGACCATCGGATACCAAATCGCACCGGAGTACTGCAGCAGATGCACATCGATGTGGCCGAACTCGGAGGCCAGCACGTCCAAATCGACCGGCCGGGCATCGTTCATGTTGAAAACCGTTGTGACACCGTCTGAAACCACCAAAGCAGAATCGCCGATCGGGCCATCGGCGGGCGCCCGCAGCGCGATGACCATGACGTCCAGGTCGCCTTTGGGTCCAGTCAGCCGGTGCTTCACCGAGTCGGTGGTCTCGAAAAACCGGTGAAACCCTAACTTCTGCAGCTCGTTTCGCAGGTCCGGCACCGGAAAGTCCGGCAACAGCACCACCGCGTCCTTATTGACATGCGCGCCCAGGTGCTTGGCATCGAAGTGATCCTTGTGCAGATGCGAGACGTACAGGTAGTCGCAGTCGCCTAAAGCGTCCCAATCCAGCGTGCTGTTGTCCGGGAACGGGAACCAGGACGCGAAATAGGCCGGGTTGACCCAGGGATCGCACAGGATGCTGCCCGCGTGCGTTTCAATCAGGAAGCCAGCGTGGCCGACGCTCGTGACCTGCACAAATACCTTCCTGACACCTTTCCGGGCTGTTGGGGGATCGCTTCGAGCTTAGCGTGGCGGGCCATCGGGGTCCCATCCCCAACGTCTCTTTCCGGCACTTCAGGCGGCTCACAGTCCGGAGCACTAGGCTAAATGGCTGTGGAACCGGTATACGGGACTGTCATCCAGATTGTTCGCCTGATATTTCGCGCACAGGGGCTCAAGATCACCGTCACCGGGGTGGAGAACGTACCCACCAGCGGCGGTGCCGTTATCGCGATCAACCACACCGGCTATCTCGACTTCATGCTCGCGGGTTTGCCCACGTATCAACAAGGACAGGGCCGCAAAGTGCGGTACATGGCCAAGCAAGAGGTCTTCGACCACAAGATCACCGGCCCCATCATGCGCAGCCTGCGGCATATCCCGGTGGACCGGCAAAGCGGGGCCGCGTCCTACGAGGCCGCGGTGCGGAACTTGAAGGACGGCGAACTGGTCGGCGTCTATCCCGAAGCGACGATCAGCCGTAGCTTCGAGATCAAGGAGTTCAAGTCGGGAGCCGCCCGGATGGCGGTCGAGGCCGGGGTGCCGATCGTTCCGCACATCGTCTGGGGCGCGCAGCGGATCTGGACCAAGGGCCACCCCAAGAAGCTTTTTCGCCCAAAAGTTCCGATCACGGTGCTCGTTGGCGAACCGATTGAACCGACGCTGGCGATCGAGGATTTGAACGTCCTGCTGCACTCGCGCATGCAACACCTGCTGGAACAGGCGCAAAAGCAGTACGGCCCGCATCCGGCAGGAGAGTTCTGGGTGCCGCACCGACTCGGCGGGAGCGCGCCGTCGTTGGCTGAGGCGACCCGCTTGGACGCCGAGGAGGCAGCGGAGAAGGCGGCTCGCCGCGCTCAGCAGGCCGATCACGGCAGCGGGACGGAGCAGTGATCGATGCCCGAGCCAACCTTCCGTACTCTCGAGATCCTGGTTCAGATGGGCGTCTGGGCCAGCGGGAGCCGGATCACCTACCTCGGCGAGGAGAACATCCCCGACCATGGCGGCGCCGTGATCGCGATCAACCACACCAGCTACATCGACTGGCTACCGGCCGCGCTGGCCGTGCATCACCGGCACCGCCGGATGCGATTCATGATCAAGGCCGAGATGCAACAGGTGAAGATCGTCAACTTCCTGATCAAACACGCCGGAACCATCCCGGTGGACCGGGGCGCTGGGGCCGATTCCTACGCGGTGGCCGTGCAGCGGCTACACGAGGGTGAACTGGTCGGGGTCTATCCGGAGGCCACGATCAGCCGCAGCTTCGAGCTCAAGGAGTTCAAGACCGGGGCCGCCCGAATGGCGCGCGAAGCCGATGTCCCGATCTTCCCCGTGATTGTCTGGGGTGCGCAACGGGTTTGGACCAAGGACCATCCGAGAAATCTCGGTCGCAACAAGGTGCCGATCACGGTGTCGGTGGGGGAACCGTTGCGCGCGGCCGAAACCATTGCGGACACCAGCGCCGCGCTGCGTGAGTCGATGACCGCGCTGCTGTGCCAAGTGCAACGGCGGTATGCCCACCCCGCGGGGGCGTACTGGGTTCCGCGCCGCCTGGGCGGCAGCGCGCCGACGTTGGACGAGGCGGCTCAGATGGACGCCGACGATGCCGCGGTCAAGGCCGTCGGCGGGACGCCGCACCGATCGCGGTAAGGCAAGGAGGGACAGCACATGGCAGAGCCGTTTTACCGTTTTGGGGAGTGGGTCGTTCCGCCGATGGTCGCGATGAACGGAACCAAGTTCACGTTCCATGGCCTGGAGAACATTCCGGCGCACGGTCCTGCCGTACTCGCCCAGAACCACACCAGCTACCTGGACTGGCTTCCACCGTTGTTCGCGGTGCGTGAGTGCGGCCGGCGGATGTATTTCATGATCAAGGCCGAAATGGCGGACGTGAAAGCGGTCAACTATGTGATCAAGCACGCCCGGCTGATTCCGGTCGACCGCACTAGGGGGAACGACGCCTTCGACGCGGCCGTGCAGCGTCTGCGCGAGGGCGAACTCATCGGGATGCACCCCGAGGCCACCATCAGCCGCAGTTTCGAACTCAGGGAGTTCAGGACCGGCGCGGCACGACTGGCGCTGCAGGCGCGGGTGCCGATCATCCCGGTGATTGTCTGGGGGGCACACCGGATCTGGCCCAAAGATCATCCGAAAAAGGTGTTCCGTAACAAGGTTCCGGTCACCGTGGCCGTCGGCCGTCCACTGGCATCGCAGGGCACACCCGAGCAGCTGAACGTCACGCTGCGCAACGCGATGACCGCGTTGCTGTACAAGGTGCAAGAGGAGTACCCGCACCCCCAGGGCGAGTACTGGGTGCCCCGCCGGCTGGGTGGCAGTGCGCCGACCCAGGACGACTCCCGGGCGATTCGATTGGCTGAACTGCAGGAGCGGGCACGAAAGTACGGACACGATGGCGTGACGCGGCCGGGGCAAGACCAAAGTGGAACGCACTGACGGTCCTATGACATCCAAACAATGACCAACAAATGACGGCACCCGCCCTCATCGCCTGCGATGTCGACGGCACATTGTTCGACGACGACGAAACCATCACCCCGCGCACCCGCGACGCAGTGCGCGCGGCCGTCGCCGCTGGTGCGCAGTTCATCCTGGCGACCGGGCGACCCCCGCGCTGGGTGCGCCCCGTCGTCGACGCGCTCGGCTTCGCGCCGATGGCAGCCTGCGCCAACGGCGCGGTGATTTACGACCCTGCGACCGATCGGGTGCTGTCCGTGCGCACGCTGTCCGTCGACCAGCTCGGCGAGTTGGCCGAGATCGCGAATCACGCGATCCCGGGAGCGGGGCTGGCCGTCGAGCGGATCGGTAACAGTGCCCATGACACCGCGACCCCCCAGTTCGTCAGCTCGCCCGGCTACGAGCACGCGTGGCTCAACCCGGACAACACCGAGGTGTCGATCGAAGACCTGCTCAGCGCGCCGGCCATCAAGCTGCTGATCCGCAAGGCCGGTGCCCGCAGCGCGGATATGGCCGCCGAGCTGGCCAAACATGTCGGGATCGAGGGTGATATCACCTACTCCACCAACAACGGGCTGGTGGAGATCCTGCCCTTGGGAATCAGCAAGGCGACCGGTGTCGAAGAGATCGCTCGGCCGCTGGGGATCAGTGCCGACGAGATAGTGGCCTTCGGGGACATGCCCAACGATGTACCTATGCTGCTGTGCGCAGGTCACGGCGTCGCGATGGGCAACGCGCATCCCGAGGCAGTGGCCGCCGCCGACGAGGTCACCAGCCCCAACACCGAGGACGGTGTCGCGCGAGTATTGGAACGCTGGTGGAGTATCTAGCGTCGTAGGCTGCTGCGATGTGGGAAACTGCCCGCGTGCCCATGTTCCGGCCTGACGCGCGCCGCGTCCGTACCGTCGTGAGCGGCGGGTTGAGCGGAGCGGAGGACCGCTGATGGGCTCAGAAGAAGACCGACCGCCGGCGAGCGGCGAGCCCGAGGGCGACAAGACCGAATCGGTTGAGCGGCCCTCGGACGAACATCAAGTCGAGCCTCAACCGCCGCGGGCGTGGTCGGAGCCGGACGAATCCGAGCCGTACCCGTCCGGCGGCAGCGTCGAGTTCCAGGATGCGGAAACGACGCGCCCGCGCGCGCCGACACCCGCCGAGTTGCGCGCGCGGGAAAAGTTCGCCAAAAAGCAACGGGAGCTCGAAGAGGCGCGACTCGAAGCCGAAGCCAAGCGGCGCAAGCGAAACCGCAGATTGATCGGCGCCGGGGCCGGTGTCGGGGTGGTGGGTGTGGTTGCGGGCCTGGGATATTGGGCGTTGTCGGGGCCGACCGTCACCGCCCAGTGCGTGCGGGACGACAGCAACGGTCAGCCGGTGATCGTCCCCGACAGCGACTGCACCAGTCACACCGCCGGCCTCAACGGCTTCTTCTTCTACGGCGGGCACCAGTACCGGTACTACTACGGCAGCTCGGGGTCTGTCGGTCAGCGACCGATCGGTGGTAGCACGACGGCACCCAGCGGCTCGACAGTAAAGACGAGATCGGGCACCACCATTCAGCGCGGAGGGCTGGGCGGCAAGTTCGGTGGTGGCAAGGGCGGGGGTTCGTGAAGCGTCTCAGGACGCAGCCTCGACCGAATTGGCGGTCGATCGTCGAATCGCAAGGAATGGTGTACGGGACGCCGGCGCGTGACGCACGGGGCGCGGCCCGGCCGTACTGGGACGAGTCGGCGTACTACGAGTTCGACATGGACGAGATCCTGGCGCTGGAAGCCGACGTCGAACTGCTGCACTCGATGTGCCTCAACGCCGTCGAGCAGGTGGTCCTGATGGAGCGGTACGCGGATTTCGCTCTGCCGGAGTGGAGTTGGCAACCGATTGCCGAATCATGGCGTCGTTCCGATCCGCACGTGTACGGTCGCTTCGACCTGCGCTACGACGGGCGCCGGCCGGCGGTGTTGCTGGAGTACAACGCTGATACACCCACCACGCTGCTCGAGGCGGCAATCCTGCAGTGGTACTGGCTCAAAGACAAGTTTCCCAACGACGATCAGTGGAACTCGCTGCACGAGCAGCTGGTCGACCGTTGGAAGGTGGTTCGGGATCTGCTGCCCAGCAACGAACTGCACTTCACCTGGTCCGGCGTGGAAGCGACTGGCGAGGACCAGATCACGACGACCTACATGCAGGAGACCGCGGCGGAAGCGGGCTTTACGACCGTCGGGCTGATGATCGAGGACGTCGGTTGGGATAGTGCCCTGGAGCGGTTCGTCGACCTGGAAGAGGCCCAGATCGACACGGTCTTCAAGCTGCACCCCTGGGAGTGGGTGCTCGAGGACGATTTCGGCAAAAACGTGGTGTCGAGCCTGCCGCAAACGATGTGGATCGAACCGCTGTGGAAGACCTTGCTGTCCAACAAGGCAATTCTGGCCGTGCTGTGGGAAATGTATCCCGGTCACCCGAACCTGCTGCCCGCCTACCTGGACGACCCGCACGAGCTCACCGAATACGTCCGCAAGCCCAAGCTCGGCCGCGAAGGGGCCAACATCACCATCGTCGGCGCCGGCATGGACACCGCGACGGGCGGTGTCTACGGCGAGGAAGGTTTCGTCTACCAACTGCTCGACCCGTTGCCCCAGTTCGACGACATGCGGCCCGCGCTGGGCGCCTGGGTCGTCGGGGATTCGTCGGCGGGACTGGGCATCCGCGAGACCGGCGGACTGGTGACCGACGACGGCGCAGCTTTTGTTCCGCACCGGATTCCCTTGAAATGAATGGAGTTGATCATCGATGACGACAACAAGCGTTGCGCTGTCGGGCTATTGGGATGCGGGTTATTGGAATGTGCTCGGCCGCGGCGTCGGCGCCATCGTCTTGTATGCGATCGTCGGGTTGGTGCTGATGATGATCGGGTTCTATGCCATCGACCTCACCACCCCGGGCCCGCTGCGCAAGATGGTCGATGCGGGAAAGCCGAACGCGATCATCGTCGCCGCCGCGGGCATGGTCAGCATGGCGCTCATCGTGGTGCTGGCGATCTACGCGTCGTCGGGAAAGCTGGTGGAAGGACTTGTCGGCTCAGCGATTTTCGGGCTCGTCGGGATCGTCGCGCAGGTGGTGATGATGAGATTCGCCACCCTGGTCATCGGCATCGACATGGACGCGTTGTTCCAGGGAGACGAGTTCAACTATGAGTCGCTCATGGTCGCGGCGGCGCAGTTCGCGCTGGGCATCGTCGTGGCGGTCGCCATTCTCTGAGTCACCCTCAATCTGTCAGCCTCGCAGCGACTTTGGCGGAACGGTGCGCGCCGTCAGTGACTGCACGTCGATGCTAAGAGGTCGGTAGGCCAGGGTCGGCAGCCGCTCCGACATGATCGCGACTGGGTCTTGAGTTGCTTCCGACAGGCCTGACAAAAAGGCCCACTCGTGTTCGTCGCTGCCGAAATAGAGGACGGTCTTGAAGGTTTCGTGAAAGCGACGCCACGACCAGCGCAGAGATTCGTTTCGCCACAGCGTCGGGCACCCGGCCTGAAAGACCACGACGCGACCGATAGTGCGGCACATTCTGAGAAAGTCGACGTCGTACAACCGGTTGTGCTGCGCGGGTTCGGCCCGCTCGTCGGGCAGGTCCACGACGACGATGTCGTACGAGGTGTCGGATTCGGCCACGACGCTCCAGCCGTCCCGGTAGTGCACGGCGATCGGGCCGAGTCCCCTTTCAGCCCTACGTAATTCGTCTGTCGTGTAGCCGTACGGCAGGTGCTCGGCGCACAGCCGCACGGCCTGGCGGTCGATGTCGACGTGATCGACATGGGTGGCGCCGGCAGCTAAGACCAACTGGCTGACCACCCCCTCACCGGAGCCGATGACGAGCACGCGCTCGATCTTGTCCGCCAGCAGCAGCGCCGGCACCAGCAGCGCCTCGTGATAGACGAGCTGGCTGGACTCGGTGCTCTGTCGTTCTCCATCGCTGAACAACGCGATGCCCTGTTCCGTGCGACCGATCACCAGATGCTGGAATTTGGTGCGCACATCGCAGATGACTTCCGAGATCCGCCAAGTGCGGCTGAGCCCAGGCGCCAGCTGCTCGACGATGTTTCCGGTCGGCGCGCGGCCGACAAAATGCGTTGGCAACGGCGCGAATCCGTTGAATGACACGGACGCGTAGCTCGCGGTGTAGGCGCCGGCGTCTGCGATTTCGACCCGATCACCTGCCCGCAGCGTGACGGGGAGCGGATACCTTTGGTAGAGCACGTCGTCGCCGTCGCATGTCGGGCCGGCGAGCACCACGTCGTCGACGGGGTCGTCCTCGCGGTCGGTCCGCAAGCGGTAACGGATGTACTCGTTCTCGGTTTCGGCGAGCCCGCCGTAGCGGCCAATGTCGAGGTACACCCAGCGCCGGCCGTCGGTGCCGGTGCGCACCGACACCACCTCGCAGTGAATGGTGCCCGCCGATCCCGCGATCGCCCGTCCTGGCTCTACCACGAGTTGTGTTGGGTACGAGCGGAAATGGCGTTCCAGCGCGGTCATGATCGACTCGGCCACGAGTCCGAGTTCCGGTGCGCCGGTTGCATACGCAAGAGCGAAACCACCGCCGACGTTGATGGTGGTCAGATCGCCCAGTGCGGCGAAGATCGGCTCGGCGCAGCGTATTCCGAGCTCCCACGCGGCCGGGTCGAGCTGTTGAGATCCAACGTGGAAACACACGCCTTCCGGCCGAAGTCCCAGCGCCCGAGCATGGTCGAGTAGGTCGACGGCCTCGGCTGGGGCGCAACCGAACTTGTGGCCGAACGGCGTTACCGACGACGGAAAGACCGGTGCGATACGGCATTCCACGCTGGACCCGGGAGCATGCTCGGCGATGGCGGCCACACCGTCTTTGGTGTCGAACGCGAACCTGCGCACCCCGCGCGAGAACGCTCGAGCGATGTCTGCCGGTTTCTTGATGGTGTTTCCGAAAGCCAGCAGGCGCCCATCGATGGCGGCGGAGGTGCACGCATCGATCTCGCCGGTCGAGGCGACGTCGAAGGCCGCGCCCTCTGCCGCGAGAAGGCGCAGGACTGGCTCGGCGGGATTCGCCTTGACTGCGTAGCGGATCCGCGCAATGGGCAGTGCGGTTTGCAGGGCGTGGAAATTCTCGCGCACCCGATCGAGATCGATGGTCAGATACGGCGTCTCGGGCACACGTCGCAGACTAGTGGCCTGCGCACACGCCGAAAACTCTGGCCTAGCTGACCGGGTGAGTCGGTGGCGAGAAGTGTTCGGGCGGCACTGTTGGCTCGCTCGCGGTTTGCGTCGAGACCGACGTGGTGATTCCGTCGACGACCTCGGTGACGTTGCCGTTGACCCGCTCGAAGTTCAACGTGCCGTGCTGGAAGTTCTGCGTGATCTGCAGCGGCTCTTGGATCTCTGCGCTGGTCGGCAACCCGAGCACACCGCGTTCGTAGCTCAGCGAGGCCCAGGCGTCGTAGATCGCGCCGGTGACGGGTTGGGGGCCGGTGGCCGGCGACCAGTACATCGCACCCCTGACGAAGGTGGCGTAGCGGGCCCCGCCCTCGGCGTCATCCTCGGGCGAGGTCGGCGCGCCCAGGACACTGTTCATGCCGCCGATCTCCTGCCAGTGCTGGTAGATCGCGCCGCCTTCCAGCGCCTTGATCAGCTCCTCGGGCGGATCGTTGAAATGTGAGGCGATGTCCCGGATCTCGTCCATCAGCACGTAAGCCGCGTTGCCTGGGCAGTCGGTGTTGCCGACGTCGCGGTGGGTGAAGATGGTCGGCAGCGTCGCTACGGCCCCGGCCGGAAAGGTGGTGTAGTGACTACCGGCCGATTCCAGTGCCACCGTGCCCTTGGGGTCGACGTTGTCCATGCCCAGGCGCCAGCCCAGCAATCGGCCCACGGTTCGTAGCTGGAGGGGCGTCGGTGGCACGTCGTCGAAATTGCCGATCATGGCCACGCCCCAGGTGTCGCGGTTGAAGCCGCCGGTGTGGAATGCCTCGACGGGCTTGGTGAGTCCTCCGGCGCTGCCCTCGAAAACCTGGCCGTATTTGTCGACCAACGCGTTGTACGCGATGTCGCACCAGCCCAGCGTCTTGGCGTGGTAGGTGTAAATGGCCTTGACGATGCCGGCCGATTCGAGCGGCGAGTAGTCATTGCTGCCCGCGGTGTGGTGAATCACCGCGGCGCGAATCCCGTTGTCGTACTTCGGGGTACCGCATCGTAGTGACTCGTCGGCGCGCCACTCCGCTCGGCTGATGATGGCGGGCGCCTGGCCGGGCATGAGGACGCCGGATGGTGGCGTCCATTGCGATCGGGCCGGCGCCTGCGGCGGGGAAATGAGGATCGCGGAGATGTTCTGCCCGAAGGGCTGTTCCTTGCTGGCCGGTTTGTATCCCAGGTTCGGTGGCGGCTCTGCCGGCGCCTGGGTCACCTGCGCATCGATCGGGCGGGTGACTGCGATCTGAACGGAGGTGGTGGTGCCGACGAACACCGGATCCGTGCTGCGCGGTCCCGCCGCATCGGCCCCACCGGTTGCCCCACCAGTTTCAATGTCGGTTTGATACCAGGGTCCCCAGGAACCGTCGGCGTGCTTTGCCCGCACGCGCGTGGAGGTACCGGCCAGATCGCCGGTGAGCGCGACCAACGAAAACGGGAGCCCCTGGGTAACTTCGCGAACGGTGACGCCGCCGCCGAGCCCGATCAGCGGGTGCTCGGCGAGCTGGGTGTCATGAGCCGGAGCAGCGGCGGGGCCGCCTTCGTGTGTCGGGTCCACAATCCACGACACGATGACGACGGTCGCCGCGAAAGCGGCGAGCAACATCGTCGGCGCACGGCGGGGGGACACCACCAGGTGATGTTACGTGTGTTTCTATTGTTATTAATGAGGCGACACGGTATATGGGGCCAGAATCTCCACGAAAGAACGTTCGACGGCACCGCAGAGATGTGACTCTGCGGTGCCGTCAGGTAACAGGTGTTGAAGGTTCCCTTACATCGGAGGCGCCAGCGGGGCGGCCGGTGCCGCCGCAGCCGGTGCCGCAGCCGGAGCAGCCGCAGCCGGAGCCGCCGCAGCCGGAGCCGCCGCGGCACCCAATGCGCCCGGTGCTGCCGCGGCCCCTGCCGCAGCTGGAGCCGCGCCGGTGGGCAGGGCAGCGGCGGGTGCTGCGCCGGTCGGCAGGGCCGTGGCGCCGTGCGCGGCGGCAGCAGCCGGCAGGCCGGCGGCACCCGGCAGGCTTGCGGCACCCGGCAGCCCGGCAGCACCCGGCAGCCCGGCAGCACCCGGCAGCCCACCGGTCGGCAGGGCGGCACCCGGTGCGCCCGCGGCCGCTCCGGCACCGCCGTGCTGGACGCCCTGCATGATCGCCGGCATTATCAGGCCCTTGAGCAGGTCGATGGCCTGGCTAGCGCCCAACTGGTTGGCGGTCTGCATCAAGTCGTTGATGAGTCCACCGCCACCACCGCTGCTGGCGGCAGGGGCCGGTGACAGTCCGCCACCGCCCAGCCCGGAGGTGTCACCCAGGATCGGGTAGGTGCCGTCGGCGCCCGGGTCCGAAATCGGCACCTCACTGGGAGCCGCGATCGGGCTGCCCATACCGGGTGCGACGCCGGCCGGACTGGTGAGTGCGGGGTTCGGGGTGGTTGCAGCCGCCGCACCCGGTGTGTTCGGAATCGTCGGCGTCAGCGCGGTGCTGGGCGTGGTCAGCCCGGGGGTCGCTGCCGCCGGCGTCAGACCCGTGCCGGTCAGGCCGGGACTAGTCAGACCGGGGCTCGTCAGGCCGGGACTAGTCAGACCGGGGCTCGTCAGGCCGGGACTAGTCAGACCGGGGCTCGTCAGGCCCGGGCTGGTGAGCCCGGTACCCGTAAGACCCGTGGTACCTAGGCCCGGAGTGCCCAGGCCCGGGCTGCCCAGGCCCGGACTCGTCAACCCGGTGCTGGTGGAGTTGGTCCCGCTCAGCGCGGGGACTGGCGGCAGGTTGATCCCAAACTGCGACAGTCCCTGCGTCAGCGCACCCATCAGCTCGTTGGGTAGGTCGGTAATGACCGCCGCCTGCTTGAACTCGTGGTGCTGCGGCGGTTTGTTGCTTTCGGTCGATTCGTAGACCAGGAAATAAGCGCATGGACTCGCGACTGCCAGGGCGGCGACCGCGCTCATGGCTGTCGAGAGCTTGCGTCGGCGTCGGTTCGGCACGGAAGTCTCCTCAATTTGGGCTATGTGATCTGTCGGGCCATGTCTGCACTCAAATCACCGGGCGCAGACATGACCCCACGCGATTGATGGTACGGGTGAGATTGGTGTGACTAGAGTGGCGATATCGAATCGTGAGGCAATCGGTACTCGGACCGCAACACACAGCGCGGCGGTCTCACCTGCCGAACCGCGGCCCCGTCACGTCGCCAAATGGGGTTATTTCTCCGCGGTCGGATAACGTAGGCAACCGATGACCGTTCGTTTTGACCTTCTCGTCGTCGGGTCCGGATTCTTCGGTCTGACGGTCGCCGAGCGCGTGGCTACCCAGCTGGACAAGCGCGTGCTGATCGTGGACCGGCGCCCGCACATCGGCGGCAACGCCTATTCCGAGGCCGAGCCGCAGACCGGCATCGAGGTCCACAAGTACGGTGCCCACCTCTTCCACACCTCGAATAAGCGGGTCTGGGACTACGTGCGGCAGTTCACCGAGTTCACCGACTACCGCCACCGAGTGTTCGCGATGCACAACGGGCAGGCCTACCAGTTCCCGATGGGACTGGGCCTGGTGTCGCAGTTCTTCGGCAAGTACTTCACACCCGACGAAGCTCGGCAGCTGATCGCCGAGCAAGCCGCGGAAATCGACACCGCGGAGGCGCAGAACCTCGAGGAGAAGGCCATCTCGCTGATCGGCCGGCCGCTTTACGAGGCGTTCGTCAAGGGCTACACCGCCAAGCAGTGGCAGACCGACCCCGTCGAGCTTCCGGCCGCTGTCATCAATCGGCTGCCGGTGCGCTACACCTTCGACAACCGCTACTTCAGTGACACCTACGAGGGCTTGCCGGTCGACGGCTACACGGCGTGGTTGACCAAGATGGCCGCCGACGACCGCATCGAGGTCAGACTTGATACCGACTGGTTCGACGTCCGGGACCAACTGCGCTCCGAAAGTCCCGAAGCGCCAGTCGTTTACACCGGTCCACTGGACCGTTACTTCGATTACGCCGAAGGCCGACTCGGTTGGCGCACACTGGACTTCGAGGTGGAAGTGCTGCCGATCGGGGATTTCCAGGGCACGCCGGTGATGAACTACAACGATCTCGACGTGCCCTACACCCGCATCCACGAGTTCCGCCACTTCCACCTCGAACGCGAATACCCGACGGACAAGACGGTGATCATGCGGGAGTACTCCCGGTTCGCCGAAGACGACGACGAGCCCTACTATCCGATCAACACCGAGGCCGACCGCGCCCTGTTGGCCGCATACCGGGCCAGGGCGAAGGCCGAAACCGCCACATCAAAGGTGCTTTTCGGCGGCCGGCTGGGTACTTACCAATATTTGGATATGCATATGGCCATCGCCAGCGCATTGAACATGTACGACAACACGCTCGTGCCGCACCTACGCGACGGCGCGGACCTAGTGGAAAAGGAAGACGCGCGCGCATGAGTGCCGTAAGCCTGCTGTCCCGAGTAATCCTGCCGCGTCCGGGTGAGCCGCTCGACGTACGCAAGCTCTACCTGGAGGAATCGACCACCAACGCCCGCCGTGCGCATGCAACGACGCGCACCTCCCTGCAGATCGGCGCCGAGTCCGAGGTCTCCTTCGCCACGTACTTCAACGCATTCCCCGCCAGCTACTGGCGGCGCTGGACGATCTGCCAGTCGGTGGTGTTGCGGGTCGAGCTGACCGGAACCGGACGCGTCGACCTATACCGGACGAAGGCGACGGGGGTGCGGATCTCTGTGGAGGGCCGCCAATTTGTCGGCACCGACGATCAGCCCGCGGTCATCGAGATCGAGGTGCCGCTCAAGTCGTTCGAGGACGGCGGCTGGATTTGGTTCGACATCACCACCGACACCAAGGTCACATTGGTCAGCGGCGGCTGGTACGCGACCGAGCCCGCTCCGGGTACGGCCAGCATTGCCGTCGGCATTCCGACGTTCAACCGCCCTGCCGATTGTGTCAACGCGCTGGCAGACCTCACCGCAGATCCATTAGTGGACAAGGTAATTGGTGCGGTAATTGTCCCGGATCAGGGCGTGCGCAAGGTGCGAGATCACCCGGATTTTCCGTCAGCGGCCGCGGGCCTGGGTAATCGGCTCTCCATCCACGACCAACCCAACCTCGGCGGTTCCGGTGGTTACAGCCGGGTGATGTACGAGGCGCTGAAAAACACCGACTGTCAACAGATTTTGTTCATGGACGACGACATCCGCATCGAGCCGGACTCGATTCTGCGGGTGCTGGCGATGAACCGATTCGCCAAGACGCCGATGCTGATCGGCGGTCAGATGCTCAACCTGCAGGAGCCGTCGCACCTGCACATCATGGGCGAGGTCGTCGACCAGTCGAACTTCATGTGGACCGCCGCGCCGCACGCCGAGTACGACCACGACTTCGCCGAATACCCGTTGGGCGACAAAGATGATCGGAGCGCGCTGCTGCACCGGCGCATCGACGTCGACTTCAACGGCTGGTGGACGTGCATGATCCCGCGGCAGGTCGCCGAGGAACTCGGACAGCCGTTACCACTGTTCATCAAATGGGACGACGCCGAATACGGTCTGCGGGCCGGTGAGCACGGCTACCCGACGGTCACGCTGCCCGGTGCTGCGATCTGGCACATGGCCTGGAGCGACAAAGACGACGCCATCGACTGGCAGGCCTACTTCCATCTGCGCAACCGGTTGGTGGTCGCGGCATTGCACTGGGACGGTGATATCTCCGGCCTGATCCGCAGCCATCTGAAGGCGACGCTGAAACACCTTGCCTGCCTGGAATATTCGACCGTGGCAATCCAGAACAGGGCCATCGACGACTTCCTGGCCGGCCCGGAGCACATCTTCTCGATCCTGGAATCCGCGCTGCCCGAGGTACACCGCCTGCGCAAGGAGTTTCCGGACGCGGTGGTGCTGCCCGCGGCCAGCGAACTGCCGCCGCCGCGCAACAAGAGCAAGGCGATGAAGCCGCCGGTCAACCCGATCTTGCTCAGCTACCGGCTGGCCCGGGGGATATTGCACAACCTCACCGAGGCGGACCCCGAAGCCCACGAACGCCCGGAGTTCAACGTGCCGACCCAGGACGCGCGCTGGTTCCGGCTGTGCACCGTCGACGGCGTCACCGTCACCACGGCCGACGGGTGCGGCGTGGTCTACCGCCAGCGCGACCGGCGCAAGATGTTCTCGCTGCTGCTCAAGTCGCTGCGCCGGCAGCGCCTGCTGGCCAGCCGCTTCGACGAGATGCGCAGGGTGTACCGGGACGCGCTGCCAGTGTTGTCCAGCACGCAGAAGTGGGAGACGGCGTTGCTGCCATCAGCAGACAGCAAGCCCCGGCATGCCTGAACCTGAGCCGCCGCGCGGCGAGGTTGCCGCGATGGTCGCCGTCCAGTCGGCGCTGGCTGACCGCCCAGGTCTGCTGACCACGGCGCGCGGGCTGTCCCACTTCGGGGAGCACAGCATCGGCTGGGTCGCCGTGTCGGCACTCGGGGCGCTCCTGATGCCGCGCCGTCGCGAGGAGTGGCTGGTGGCCGGGGCCGGCGCGTTCGCCGCCCACGCCGCCGCTGTGCTGGTCAAGCGGGTGGTTCGACGCAAGCGGCCGCATCATCCCGCCGTCGCGGTGAACGTCGGCACACCCAGCCAGCTGAGCTTCCCGTCGGCGCATGCCACCTCCACGACGGCGGCGGCCATCCTGATGGGGCGCGCCACCGGGTTGCCGCTGCCCGTGTTGCTCGTCCCGCCGATGGCGCTTTCGCGGATACTGCTGGGGGTGCACTATCCCAGCGACGTGGCTTTCGGTATCGGTCTTGGCGCTGCCGTCGCGGGGATCGCCGTCCGAACGCGGGAGTTATGGCGCAAGTGAGTGATGACTTGAACGACGACGTCGTGATCAAACCTCCGGGGAACCTGTTCGTCGGCGTGATCAAGGCGATGCGGCCGCGGCAGTGGGTGAAGAACGTGCTGGTTTTGGCCGCACCGCTCAGCGCGGCGGGCCGCGGCCACCGCTATGAGTACGGCCAACTCGGAATCCAGGTCTTGGTGGCCTTCGTGGTGTTCAGCCTGGCGGCCTCGGCGGTGTACTTGATCAACGACGTCCGCGATGTCGAGGCCGACCGCGAGCACCCCACTAAACGATTCCGCCCGATCGCCGCCGGTGTGGTGCCCGAGTGGCTGGCTTACACCCTGGCCGTAGTGCTTGCGGCGGCATCACTCGGCCTGGCCTGGTGGTTGACGCCGAACCTGGCGGTGGTGATGGCGGTCTACATCGCCATGCAGTTGGGCTACTGCTTCGGTCTCAAGCACCAGGCGGTGATGGACATCTGCATCGTGTCCTCGGCGTACTTGCTGCGGGCCATCGCCGGAGGTTCAGCCACCGATACCCATTTGTCGCAGTGGTTCCTGCTGATGGCCGCGTTCGCGTCGCTGTTCATGGTGGCCGGCAAGCGCTACGCCGAGCTGCAACTGGCCGAGCGCACCGGCGCGGCGATCCGCAAGGCGCTGGAAAGCTACACCAGCACCTATTTGCGATTCGTCTGGACGTTGTCGGCCACCGCGGTGGTGATGTGCTACGGGCTGTGGGCCTTCGAGCGTGACAACGGCTCGGCGCGCTGGTTCTCGGTGTCGATGGTTCCGTTCACCATCGCGATCCTGCGCTACGCGGTTGACGTCGACGGCGGGCTCGCGGGCGAGCCCGAAGAGATCGCATTGCGTGACCGGGTATTGCAGCTGCTGTTCGTGGTGTGGATCGGAACACTTGGTGCCGCTGTTGCCTTCGGCTAGTCCCAGGCTCGCGACGGCGTTGGCTTCCCGCCGCGCGACGCGGGTGCCCCGGCCCGTGTTCCCGTATCAGCTTGTGGTCCGGATCAGCCTGTGGCTGAGCGTGTTTGTCGTCGTGGTGCTGTTCGGTTGGGGCAGCTGGCAACGGCGCTGGATCGCCGACGACGGGCTGATCGTGCTGCGGACCGTGCGAAATCTGTTGGCGGGCAACGGGCCGGTGTTCAACCAGGGCGAGCGGGTGGAGGCGAACACCTCCACGGCGTGGACCTATCTGATGTACGCGGGAAGCTGGGTCGGCGGACCGCTGCGCATGGAGTACGTGGCGTTAGCCCTGGCGCTGGTGCTTTCCCTGCTGGGCATGGCGCTGCTCATGCTGGGTACCGGCCGGTTGTACGCGCCCAGCCTGCGGGGCCGCAAGGCGATCATGCTGCCCGCCGGGGCCCTGGTCTACATCGCACTGCCACCCGCGCGCGACTTCGCCACGTCCGGTCTGGAGAGCGGGCTGATACTGGCGTATCTGGGTTTGCTGTGGTGGATGATGGTGTGCTGGTCGCAGCCGCTGCGGAACCGTTCGGACAGTCGCGCTTTCATCGGTGCGCTGGCCTTCGTCGCGGGGTTTTCCGTGCTGGTCCGGCCCGAGTTGGCGCTGGTGGGCGGGCTGGCCCTGATCATGATGCTCATCGCGGCGCGGACCTGGCGCAATCGCATGCTCATCGTGGTGGCCGGGGGATTCCTGCCGGTCGCCTACGAGATCTTTCGAATGGGCTACTACGGCCTGCTGGTGCCCGGCACCGCGCTCGCCAAGGACGCGGCCGGCGACAAGTGGTCACAGGGCATGATCTACCTGGCGAATTTCGCCCAGCCCTACGCGTTGTGGGTGCCGGTGCTGCTGTTGGTGCCGGTGGGGGTGCTGGTGATGGTGATTCGTCGGCGGCCGTCGTTCGTGCGCCCGATGGAGTCCCCCAACTACGGACGGCTGGCCCGAGCGGTGCAAAGCCCGCCCGCCGCGGTGGCCTTTGTGCTGGTCAGCGGACTGCTGCAGGCGTTGTACTGGATCCGCCAAGGCGGCGACTTCATGCACGGCCGGGTACTGCTGGCACCGCTATTTTGTTTGCTGGCGCCCGTGGCCGTCATACCGGTGGCCATCCCGGACGCAAAGCAATATTCGCGGGAGGCGGGCATTTGGCTGGCCGGTGCCGCCGGCCTGTTGTGGCTGGGCATCGCGGGCTGGTCGTTGTGGGCGGCGAACTCGCCGGGCATGGGCGACGACGCCACCCGCGTCACCTACTCCGGGATCGTCGACGAGCGCCGCTTCTATGCGCAGGCCACCGGGCATGCACATCCGCTGACCGCCGCCGACTACCTGGACTACCCGAGGATGGCTGCCATCCTGACCGCGCTCGACAACACTCCCGACGGAGCCTTGCTGTTGCCGTCCGGCAATTACACGCAGTGGGACCTGGTGCCGATGATCCCGCCGAAAGGCGGCGAAAAGCCGCAGCACGCAGTCTTTTTCACCAACCTCGGCATGGTGGGCATGAACGTCGGACTGGACGTCAGGGTGATCGACCAGATCGGGCTGGCAAACCCGATCGCCCAGCACACCGGGCGGCTCAAACATGGCCGGATCGGGCATGACAAAAACCTCTTCCCGGACTGGGTCATCGCCGACGGCCCATGGGTCAAGTGGCCCCCGGGCATTCCCGCTTACATCGACCAGGCCTGGGTCGCGCAAGCGGTGGCGGCCCTGCAATGCCCCGAGACCAAGGCGGTGCTGAGCTCGGTGCGGGCCCCGATGACCGTGCATCGATTCGTCTCCAACTTCGTGAATTCGCTTCAATTCACCGGATACCGGATCGACCGCGTTCCGCTTTACGAGCTCGCACGGTGCGGGCTGCCGGTGCCCGATGTGCCACCCGCTCCGCCCCGCGATTGACCGGTTCTGGTACGGGCGCCGAAAAAATCACAGTCACGATCGGGTACGCACGGCCCACGAATACTGACAGCAAAGTCACAATTGAGCGCTCACCAGCGCGCGACCACGCCCAGGCACATGCGAAAACGGCCATTTTGCGCGCCGCGTTCGCCCCGAAAACCGCTGTGAATTACCGCCATAGCGACGCGCTCGATGAGAGCCCATGGCCGAAGTTGTGATTGACTACACGGGCACTGCCGCGCTGGACGTGTGCAGTCGGAAACCCATTAAGCCCAGAAGACGCGCCCGTGCGTGGGATGCGGCCGAAAGGATGAGGAAGCAAAGCATGAAACTTGTTGACAGGTTTCGCGGCGCCGTAGCGGCAGGAATATTCAAGCCGCGCCGGCTCGTGGTGGGTGCCGTGGGAGCGGCCCTGCTGTCGGGTCTGATCGGCGTCGTGGGGGGCTCGGCGACCGCTGGGGCGTTCTCGCGCCCGGGCCTGCCGGTGGAATACCTGCAGGTGCCCTCCGCGGGCATGGGCCGCGACATCAAGGTGCAGTTCCAAAGCGGCGGTGCCAACTCGCCCGCGCTGTACCTGCTCGACGGTATGCGCGCGCAGGACGACTTCAACGGGTGGGACATCAACACCCCCGCGTTCGAGTGGTACTACCAGTCGGGCATTTCGGTCGTCATGCCGGTGGGTGGGCAGTCCAGCTTCTACTCCGACTGGTACAAGCCCGCCTGCGGCAAGGCCGGCTGCACCACCTACAAGTGGGAGACCTTCCTGACCAGTGAGCTGCCGCAGTACTTGGCGTCGCAGAAGCAGGTCAAGCCGACCGGCAGCGCCGCGGTCGGCCTGTCGATGGCCGGATCGTCGGCACTGATCCTGGCGGCCTACCACCCCGACCAGTTCATCTACGCCGGTTCGCTGTCGGCGCTGCTGGACCCGTCCCAGGCCATGGGGCCGACGCTGATCGGCCTGGCCATGGGCGACGCCGGCGGCTACAAGACCGCGGACATGTGGGGCCCGAAGGAGGACCCGGCCTGGCAGCGCAACGACCCGTCACTACAGGTAGGCAAGCTGGTCGCCAACAACACCCGCATCTGGGTGTACTGCGGCAACGGCAAGCCGTCCGACCTCGGCGGCGACAACCTGCCCGCGAAGTTCCTGGAGGGCTTCGTCCGAACCAGCAACCTGAAGTTCCAGGACGCGTACAACGCGGCCGGCGGTCACAACGCGTTGTTCAACTTCGACGCCAACGGCACCCACGACTGGCCGTACTGGGGCGCGCAGGTCAACGCCATGAAGCCTGACCTGCAGCGTGTGCTGGGCGCCACGCCCAACACCGGCCCCACCACCGCCCCCGGTGCCAACCCGGCCGGCAACCAGGGCCAGTAAGCACCCGAGCTGAAAACAACACGGCTGGCGGCGGCGACCCATCTGGGTCGCCGCCGTCAGCCGTTTGCGTGCGTCCCTGTGTGACGGGGTTCACCACCCGGGCTTCCGTCACCCCCCGCGACCTGGATAGTGTTCAGACAGCTATCCGACGAGGGAGGTAGGCATGATGGGCGTACGGGGTCTGTCGGCGGTGCTGCGGGTGCTCTGCGCCGCCGCACTGTCAATCGCGGTGGGTGGCGTCACGGTCACGACGGCAACGACGGGCAAAGCCCGGGCCGCGGGCTACGAAACCCTGATGGTGCCGTCGGCGGCGATGGGTCGCGACATCCCGGTGGCCTTCATGGCCGGCGGCCCGCACGCTGTGTACCTGCTGGATGCCTTCGACGCCGGTCCGGATGTCAGCAACTGGGTCACTGCGGGCAACGCGATGAACACGCTGGCCGGAAAGGGGATCTCGGTAGCCGCGCCCGCCGGTGGCGCGTACAGCATGTACACCAACTGGGAGCAGGACGGCAGCAAGCAGTGGGAGACCTTCCTGTCTCAAGAGCTGCCCGATTGGCTGGCCGCCAACCGGGGCCTGGCGCCGGGCGGCCATGCCGTCGTCGGCGCCGCCCAGGGCGGGTACGGCGCAATGGCGCTGGCCTGCTTCCATCCCGACCGGTTCGGGTTCGCCGGCTCGCTGTCGGGCTTCCTGTACCCGTCGGACACCTCGGTGAACGGCGCGATCACCGCGGGCATGAATCAATTCGGCGGGGCGAACACCCAGGCGATGTGGGGTGCGGCACAGCTGGGTCGGTGGAAGTGGCATGACCCGTGGGTGCACGCCGACCTGCTGGCGGCGAACAACAGCCGGATCTGGGTGTGGAGCCCGAAGACCGGGGGCGCCAGCGATCCCGCCGCCATGATCGGTCAATCGGAAATCGCGCAAGGCACCAACCTGACGTTCTACCAGCAGTACCGAAACGTCGGCGGGCACAACGGCCACTTCGACTTCCCGGGCGGCGGCGACAACGGTTGGGGGTCGTGGAGCGGGCAGCTGGGCGCCATGTCCGGCGACATCGTCGGCGCCATCCGCTAAGAGCGCGGCGGCCGCTTCAGAATCAGAGCCGACGGTGCCCGTGCCGTCAGCCGGTACCGTGTAGTGGAGCGCAGCAGAGGGCGGGACGGCCGCTTGGCTGCTATCAAGCCGCGACCTACCGACTCTGCCAGCAGGAGACCGCACACTTATGGCCAAGAAGGCCAAGTCGGCCAAGAAGACAACCGCCGCGCGTCGTCAACGCCATCGAGTTCTGGCGTGGGTCGCGGCCGGCACGATGGCGGCCGTCGTGGGACTGGTCATCTTCGCCGTGGTGGTCATGCTGCGCAGTCCCGAGACCCCGCCCAGCGCGGTACCGCCCGGGGTGGTGCCCCCGACGTCCGGCTCATCCCACCCGCACAAGCCCCGACCCGCCTCTCAGGACGCGTCCTGCCCGGATGTGCTGCTGGTCGATGTTCCCGGTACCTGGGAATCGTCCCTGCAGGACAGCCCGCTCAATCCGATGCAGTTCCCGAATGCGTTGCTGCGCAACGTGACCGCGACGCTCGGCCAGCAGTTCCCGTCCTCGCGCCTGCAGACGTTCACGACTCCCTACACGGCGCAGTTCCACAATCCACTGAGCTCCGATCAGCAGATGTCCTACAACGACAGCCGCGCGGAAGGCACCCGCGCGACCGTCCAAGAGATGACCGACATGAACACCAAGTGCCCGTTGACCAGCTACGTGCTGATGGGCTTCTCGCAGGGCGCGGTGATCGCCGGTGACATCGCCAGCGATATCGGCAACGGCCGCGGACCCGTCGACGACGACCTGGTGCTCGGCGTGACGCTGATCGCCGACGGCCGTCGCGAGGAGGGCATGGGCAAGGAGATCGGGCCGGACCCGCCGGGTGAGGGCGCCGAGATCACTCTGCACGAGGTGCCGATTCTGTCCGGGATGGGTTTGACCATGACCGGGTCGCGCCCGGGCGGCTTCGGCGCGCTGGACGGAAAGACCAACGAGCTCTGCGCCCAGGGCGACCTCATCTGCGCCGCCCCGGCCGAGGCGTTCAGCGTCGCCAACCTGTCCAACACGCTGAGCACGCTGGCCGGCAACGGGGGCCAGCCGATCCATGCGATGTATGCCACTCCGCAGTTCTGGAACCTCGACGGGACGACGGCGCCCGATTGGACGTTGAACTGGGCGCATGGGCTGATCGACAACGCGCCACATCCCAAGCACGGATGACCCGCGTAAGGACACAGCTTCCGATACCCCGATAGTGACCGTATCGGCGGTACCTTGTGATTTGGTCTGCCGTCCGCCGCGCCTTAACATTAAGAGAAAAGTAAGAGCATAAGAGTAGTGTGTGTGTTGACCTGATCGGGTCGCGGCTCGCGCGCAGGGGTTAGGTAGTCGAGCCAACCGAAGAAAACCGTCGGCGAAGCCGATCGAGATGTTGTGTTGTGACAGGAGAGGGCGGAATGGCGTACCACAACCCGTTCATCGTCAATGGAAAAATTCGATTCCCCGACAACACCAACATGGTCAAGCACGTCGAAAAGTGGGCGAAGGTTCGTGGGGACAAGCTGGCCTACCGCTTCCTCGACTTCTCCACCGAACGGGACGGCATCGAGCGCGACATTCTGTGGTCGGAGTTCAGCGCCCGCAACCGCGCCGTCGGAGCGCGCCTGCAGCAGGTGACCCAGCCGGGCGACCGCATCGCCATCCTGTGCCCGCAGAACTTGGATTACCTCGTTTCCTTCTTCGGCGCCCTGTATTCCGGCCGGATCGCGGTGCCGCTGTTCGACCCCGCTGAGCCGGGTCACGTGGGCCGGCTGCACGCGGTGCTCGACGACTGCTCCCCGTCGACGATTCTGACCACCACCGACTCCGCCGAAGGTGTCCGCAAGTTCATCCGTGCCCGGTCGGCCAAAGAGCGGCCCCGGGTGATCGCCGTCGACGCGGTGCCCAATGAGGTGGCCGCCACCTGGCAACAGCCGGATGCCGACCAGAGCACCACTGCGTATCTGCAGTACACCTCGGGCTCGACCCGCGCCCCGACCGGCGTGCAGATCAGTCACTTGAACCTGCCCACCAATGTGCTGCAGGTGCTCAACGCGCTCGAGGGCACCGATGGTGACCGAGGGTGCATGTGGCTTCCGTTCTTCCATGACATGGGCTTGATCACGTGCCTGCTGTCGTCGGTGCTCGGGCAGAGCTTCACCTTCATGACGCCCGCCGCGTTCGTGCGCCGGCCCGGTCGCTGGATCCGCGAACTCGCGCGCAAGCCCGGCGAGACGGGCGGCGTCTTCTCGGCCGCGCCGAACTTTGCGTTCGAACACGCCGCGGTGCGTGGTCTGCCCCGTGACGACGAGCCGCCACTGGACCTGAGCAACGTCAAGGGCATCCTCAACGGCAGCGAGCCGGTGAGCCCGGCGTCGATGCGCAAGTTCTTCGAAGCCTTCGCGCCCTACGGGCTGAAGGAGACCGCGATCAAGCCGTCATACGGCCTGGCCGAGGCGACGCTGTTCGTCTCGACCACCCCGATGGACGAGAAGCCGACGGTCATCCACGTGGACCGGGACCAACTCAACGCCGGGCACTTCGTCGAGGTCGCCGCCGACGCACCGAACGCCGTCGCTCAGGTCTCGGCGGGCAAGGTCGGTGTCGACGAATGGGCGGTCATCGTCGACGCCGACACGGCCAGCGAGCTGCCGGACGGGCAGATCGGCGAGATCTGGCTGCACGGCAACAACCTGGGTATCGGCTATTGGGGGAAGGAAGCCGAGACCACCGAGACGTTCCGGAACATTCTCAAGTCACGGATCAGCGAGTCGCGCGCCCAGGGAGCCGCGGACGACGGGCTCTGGGTGCGCACCGGCGACTACGGCACCTACCACAAGGGACACCTCTATATAGCGGGCCGGATCAAGGACCTCGTCATCGTCGACGGCCGCAACCACTACCCGCAGGACCTGGAGTACACCGCGCAGGAGTCCACCAAGGCGTTGCGGGTCGGCTACGTGGCCGCCTTCTCGGTGCCGGCCAACCAGTTGCCCCAGAACGTGTTCGATGACTCGCATGCCGGCCTGAAACTCGACCCCGAGGACACCTCCGAGCAGCTGGTCATCGTCGGGGAGCGGGCCGCCGGCGCGCACAAGCTGGACTACCAGCCGATCGCCGACGACATCCGGGCGGCCATCGCCGTGGGGCACGGTGTGACCGTGCGCGACGTGCTGCTGGTCCAGGCCGGCACCATTCCACGTACCTCCAGCGGCAAGATCGGTCGCCGCGCCTGCCGTGCCGCCTACCTCGACGGCAGCCTGCGCAGCGGCATCGCCTCCCCGACGGTGTTCGCCACCGGATCCTGAGCCCCGAAAACAGCTAGGCACCTATGACTGACACAGACGAATCCCAGGAGAATCTGCCCGCCGACAAGACCGACTTGACGGTCCCCGAGATGCGGCAGTGGCTGCGCAATTGGGTGGGCAATGCCGTCGGGAAGTCACCCGACGACGTCGACGAGTCGGTTCCGATGGTGGAGCTGGGCCTGGCGTCGCGGGATGCCGTGGCGATGGCCGCCGACATCGAAGACCTGACCGGCGTCACGCTGTCGGTCGCGGTGGCCTTCCAGCATCCGACCATCGAATCGCTGGCCACCCGGATCGTCGAGGGCGAGCCCGAAAGGGACGACGCCGGCCTCGACGACGCCGACTGGACGCGCACCGGCCCGGCCGAGCGCGTCGACATCGCGGTCGTGGGCTTGTCCACCCGGCTGCCCGGCGACATGAACAGCCCCGAGGAAACCTGGCAGGCGCTGCTGGAAGGCCGCGACGCCATCACCGACCTGCCGGAGGGTCGCTGGTCGGAGTTCTTCGAAGAGCCGCGGCTGGCCGCAAGGATCAATCAGGCGCGCACCCGCGGCGGTTACCTCAAGGACATCAAGGGTTTTGACTCCGAGTTCTTCGCGGTGGCCAAGACCGAGGCCGACAACATCGACCCGCAGCAGCGGATGGCGCTCGAACTGACCTGGGAGGCACTCGAACACGCCCGCATCCCGGCGTCGAGCCTGCGCGGTGCGGCGGTCGGCGTGTACGTCGGCGTCTCCAGCAACGACTACGGCTTCATGGCGATCTCCGACCCGACCGTCGCGCACCCCTACGCCATCACCGGCAACGCCACCTCGATCATCGCCAACCGGGTGTCGTACTTCTACGACTTCCGCGGCCCGTCGCTCGCGGTCGACACCGCCTGCTCGAGCTCGCTGGTGGCAGCCCACCAGGCCGTGCAGGCGCTGCGCAACGGCGAGTGCGACGTGGCACTGGCCGGCGGGGTCAACGCCCTCATCACTCCCGCGGTGACCCTCGGTTTCGACGAGATCGGCGCGGTGCTCGCCCCGGACGGCCGGATCAAGTCGTTCTCCTCGGACGCCGACGGCTACACCCGCTCCGAGGGCGGCGGGATGTTGGTGCTCAAGCGGGTCGACGACGCCCGCCGCGACGGCGACCAGATCCTGGCCGTCATCGCCGGTAGCTCGATCAACCACGACGGCCGGTCCAACGGCCTGATCGCACCCAACCAGGACGCGCAGGCCGAGGTGCTGCGCCGCGCCTACAAGGACGCGGGCATCGATCCGCGCACCGTCGACTACATCGAGGCGCACGGCACCGGCACCGTCCTCGGTGACCCGATCGAGGCCGAGGCGCTGGGCCGGGTCGTCGGCCGGGGACGGGCCGCGGACCGGCCCGCGCTGTTGGGTGCGATAAAGACCAACGTGGGGCACATGGAGTCGGCCGCGGGTGTGGCCGCGATGGCCAAGGTGGTGCTCTCGCTGCAGCACGACAAGCTGCCGCCGTCCATCAACTTCGCCGGGCCCAGCCCGTACATCGACTTCGACGGGATGCACCTGAAGGTCATCGACACCGCGACCGACTGGCCGCGCTACGGCGGCTACGCGCTCGCCGGCGTGTCCAGCTTCGGCTTCGGCGGCGCCAACGCGCACATGGTCGTGCGTGAGGTCTTACCGCGTGACGTCATCGAGCGTGCGGCAGAGCCCGAGGTCAAGGTTCCCGCGACGGTGCCGGTGGAGACCCCCACCTTCGAAGGCCACTCGCTGCGCTTCGACGAGTACGGCGAGATCCTCGGGGACGAAGCCGGGGGAGCACAGGAGCCGGACTACGAGCTGCCGGGCGTCACCGAGGAGGCGCTGCGTCTCAAGGAAGCCGCGCTGGAAGAGCTTGCGGCGGAAGAACTCCCGGACCCCGTCATCCCGCTCGTGGTGTCGGCGTTCCTGACGTCACGCAAGAAGACGGCCGCCGCGGAACTGGCGGACTGGATGGAAAGCCCCGAGGGGCAGGCGTCGTCACTGGAGTCGATCGGCCGATCGCTGTCGCGACGCAACCACGGCCGTTCGCGCGCGGTGGTGCTGGCCCACAACCACGAGGAGGCCGTCAAGGGCCTGCGTGCGGTCGCCGAGGGCAAGCAGCGGCCGAACGTGTTCAGCGTCGACGGCCCGGTCACGAACGGGCCGGTGTGGGTGCTCGCCGGATTCGGCGCGCAGCACCGCAAGATGGGCAAGAGCCTGTACCTACGCAACCCGGTGTTCGCCGAGTGGATCGAGAAGGTCGACGCCCTGGTCCAGGACGAGCTGGGCTATTCGGTGCTCGAGCTGATCCTGGACGACTCGCAGGACTACGGCATCGAGACCACCCAGGTCACCATCTTCGCGATCCAGATCGCGCTGGGCGAGCTGCTCAAGCACCACGGCGCCAAGCCCGCCGCGGTGGTCGGCCAGTCGCTGGGCGAGGCCGCGTCGGCGTACTTCGCCGGCGGCCTGTCGCTGCAAGACGCCACCCGCGCGATCTGCTCCCGCTCGCACCTGATGGGCGAGGGCGAGGCGATGCTGTTCGGCGAGTACATCCGGCTGATGGCGCTGGTGGAGTACTCCGCCGACGAGATCAAAACGGTGTTCTCCGACTTCCCCGACCTGGAGGTGTGCGTCTACGCCGCGCCCACCCAGACCGTCATCGGCGGCCCGCCCGAGCAGGTGGACGCGATCATCGCCCGCTGTGAGGCGGAGGGCAAGTTCGCCCGCAAGTTCCAGACCAAGGGCGCCAGCCACACTCAGCAGATGGACCCGCTGCTCGGCGAGCTCACCGCGGAGCTACAGGGCATCAAGCCGATGCGCCCGACCGCGGGCATCTATTCGACGGTGCATGAGGGCAGCTACATCAAGCCCGGCAGCGACCCGATCCACGACGTCGAGTACTGGAAGAAGGCGCTGCGGCACAGCGTCTATTTCACCCACGGCATCCGCAACGCCGTCGACAGCGGCCACACCACATTCCTGGAGCTGGCCCCCAACCCGGTGGCGCTGATGCAGGTGGGCCTGACGACGGCGGACGCCGGGCTGCACGACGCCCAGCTGATCCCGACGCTGGCCCGCAAGCAGGACGAGGTCGAGTCGATCACGTCGACGCTGGCCCAGCTCTACGTCTACGGCCACGACCTGGATCCCCGGACGCTGTTCAGTCCCGCTGCAGGACCCCAGGACTATGCGAATATCCCGCCGACCCGGTTCAAGCGCAAAGAGCACTGGCTGGATGTGCACTTCTCCGGCGACGGCTCGATCCTGCCGCCGGGGTCCCACGTCGCACTGCCCGATGGCCGTCACGTGTGGGAGTACGCTCCCCGGACCACGACGGATCTGGCTGAACTGGTGAAACTTGCTGCGGCCCAAGTCCTTCCGGATGCACAGCTGACGGCCTCCGAGCAGCGGGCGGTGCCCGCCTACGGTTCCCGACTGGTCACGACGCTGACCCGCCACCCCGGTGGCGCGTCGGTTCAGGTGCACGCGCGTGTCGACGAGTCCTTCACGTTGGTGTACGACGCACTGGTCAGCCGCGGCGGCGTCGCGTCGGTGCTGCCGACCGCCGTCGGCGCCGGCACCGCCATCGCTTCGGACACGACCGTCAGCGCCGCGCCCGTCGCGCCCACCGGGGGAAACCCGCGGGCGGCCGCGATCAGTGCCGGCGAGGACCCCAACGCCGAAACGCTCGAGGACAGCCTGACCACCCGCTACATGCCGGCCGGCTTCACCAAATGGTCCCCGGAGTCCGGCGAAACCATCGCCGAGCGGCTGGGCACGATCGTCGCGTCGGCCATGGGGTACGAGCCCGAGGACCTGCCGTGGGAGGTGCCGCTGATCGAGCTGGGTCTGGACTCGCTGATGGCGGTGCGGATCAAGAACCGCGTCGAGTACGACTTCGACCTGCCGCCCATTCAGTTGACGGCAGTGCGTGACGCGAACCTCTACAACGTCGAGAAGCTGATCGAGTACGCGATCGAGCACCGCGACGAGGTCGAAGAGCTACACGAGCACCAGAAGACCCAGACGGCCGAGGACATCGCGAGGGCGCAGGCCGAGCTGCTGCACGGCGGCCCGAAGGCGGAGCCCGGGGCACCGGCGGCTGCCGAGCCCGAGCCGGCCCCTCCCGCCTCGGACATTCCGATTCCGCCGCCTCCGACCAATCCGTCTGGTCCCTCCGGGCACACGGCCAATGGCGGGCAGCCGAGCCAGGCTCCGGACCTGAAGGGCGCCGCGGAGGCGCTCAACCAAGAGGCGGTCGCCAAGGCACTCAACGCCGACATCCCGCCGCGTGATGCCGCCGAGCGGGTCACCTTCGCGACCTGGGCGATCGTTACCGGCAAGTCCCCGGGCGGCATCTTCAACACGCTGCCGAAGCTGGACGGTGACGCCGCCGCGAAGATGGCGCAGCGGCTCACCGAGCGCGCCGAGGGGCCGATCACCGCCGAGGACGTGCTGACGTCGGAGAACATCGAGGCGCTCGCCGAGAAGGTGCGGGTCTACCTGGAGGCCGGGCAGATCGATGGCTTCGTTCGCACCCTGCGGGCGCGCGAGGAGGGCAGTTCGAAACCCCCGGTGTTCGTGTTCCATCCGGCCGGCGGCTCGACGGTGGTCTACGAACCACTGCTCAACCGGTTACCGGCGGACACCCCGATGTACGGATTCGAACGGGTCGAGGGGTCGATCGAAGAGCGTGCGGCGCAATACGTTCCGAAGTTGATCGAGATGCAGGGCGACGGGCCCTACATTCTGGCCGGCTGGTCGCTGGGCGGTGTGCTGGCCTACGCGTGCGCGATCGGGCTCAAGCGGCTCGGCAAGGACGTCGCGTGGGTGGGGCTGATCGACGCCGTGCGCGCCGGCGAGGAGGTCCCGCAGACCAAGGAGGAGGTCCGCAAGCGCTGGGACCGCTACGCCCGGTTCGCCGAGCGGACCTTCAACGTCACCATCCCGGCGATCCCCTACGAACAGCTCGAGGACCTCGACGACGAGGGGCAGATCCGGTTCGTGCTGGAGGCCGTGAGCCAGAGCGGGGTGCAGATCCCGGCCGGGATCATCGAACACCAACGCACGTCATACCTGGACAACCGGGCCATCGACACCGCCCAGATCCAGCCGTACGACGGGCATGTCACCCTCTATATGGCCGATCGCTACCATGACGACGCGATCATGTTCGAGCCGCGGTACGCCGTTCGCAAACCGGACGGCGGTTGGGGCGAGTACGTTTCCGACCTCGAGATCGTGCCGATCGGTGGCGAGCACATTCAGGCCATCGATGAGCCGATCATCGCCAAGGTGGGCGCACACATGAGCCGCGCACTGGACCAGATCGAGCACACTATCGAGGCTGAACAGAGGGCCCGCAATTGAGCACTAAGACCACCGCCGCGCTGCTGGCTGAACTGCGCGAAAAGCTGGAGTCGGCCAAGGAGCCCGGCGGTGAGAAGGCCGCCGCCAAGCGCGAAAAGAAGGGCATCCCGAGTGCCCGCGCCCGCATCCATGCGCTGGTCGATCCGGGCACGTTCCTGGAGACCGGTGCGCTGGCCCGTACCCCGGGCGATCCCAACGCGCTGTACGGCGACGGGGTCGTCACCGGGCACGCCATGATCGACGGCCGGCCGGTTGGGGTGTTCTCCCACGACCAGACGGTGTTTCAGGGCACGGTCGGCGAGATGTTCGGCCGCAAGGTGGCGCGGCTGATGGAGTGGTGCGCGATGGTCGGGTGCCCGATCATCGGCATCAACGACTCCGGCGGCGCGCGCATCCAGGACGCGGTCACCTCGCTGGCGTGGTATGCCGAGCTGGGCCGCCGCCACGAATTGCTGTCTGGGATCGTGCCGCAGATCTCCCTCATCTTCGGCAAATGCGCTGGGGGAGCGGTCTATTCGCCAATCCAGGATGATCTCCTCGTCGCGGTGCGCGACCAGGGCTACTTCTTCGTCACCGGGCCCGCTGTGATCCAGGAAGTCACCGGCGAAGAGGTCACCCTCGACGAACTGGGCGGCGCCGACGCCCAGGCCCGCTACGGCAACATTCATCAGGTCGTCGACTCCGAGGCCGAGGCATTCCAGTACGTCCGTGACTTCCTGTCGTTCCTGCCGTCCAACGTCTTTGACAAACCGCCGATCGTCAACCCCGGGCTGGAGCCGGAGATCACCCCGACCGACCTGGAACTCGACTCGATCGTGCCGGACTCCGACAACATGGCCTACGACATGCACGAGATCCTGCTGCGGATCTTCGACGACGGCGACTTCCTCGACGTCGCCGCGCAGGGCGGGCTGGCGATCATCACCGGGTTCGCCCGGGTCGACGGCCATCCGGTGGGCGTGATAGCCAACCAGCCCATGCACCTGTCCGGGTCGATCGACAACGAAGCCTCCGACAAGGCCACCCGGTTCATCCGGTTCTGCGACATGTTCGAGATCCCCTTGGTGTTCGTCGTCGACACACCCGGGTTCTTGCCGGGGGCCGAGCAGGAGAAGAACGGCATCATCAAGCGCGGCGGTCGGTTCCTGTCGGCCGTGGTGGAAGCTGATGTGCCGAAGGTGACGATCACCATCCGCAAATCCTACGGTGGCGCGTACGCGGTGATGGGGTCGCGGCAACTGACCGCCGACTTCAACTTCGCCTGGCCGACCGCGCGGATCGCGGTGATCGGTGCCGAGGGTGCCGCGCAGCTGCTGATGAAGCGGTTCCCCGACCCGACCACGCCCGAGGCGCAGGCGATCAAGAAAGACTTCATCGAGGGCTACAACCTCAACATGGCGATCCCGTGGATTGCCGCCGAACGCGGGTTCATCGACGCGGTCGTCGACCCGCACCAAACCCGGCTGCTGCTGCGCAGGTCGCTACACCTGTTGCGGGACAAGCAATTGTGGTGGCGGGTACTCCGCAAGCACAGCCTGCTTCCGATCTAGTTGCTGCCGCAGCGGCACAGTCACATCCGCCACACCAGCACCGCCGAGGCGGCCATGGGCGATTGTAAAAGGCGATAGCGCATGCGCTATCGCATTCGCGAGCCAGGTGGTGGTTCCCCGCCGTTGCCTGAGTGATGGGTGTGACTGTTACACATTCGCCTCCACCACCTTGGTCGGCGCGCACCTTATCAAAGCTGACCACCTTCTCCCAGGCGGCCTTGACCGCAAGCCGCGATAGCTCCGGCAATTCGGCTCGTGGCGGGCTATCGCGCTCGTCTACGATCAGCCAATATGCTCATCTGCGAACGGCCAATACGACGGCCCGCAGGCAATGTCATGGTGCGGACAGAAGGTCGGGGAGCGTGCCTTGGTAGCCATCCATTTCATCTCGGGTCTGCCGCGTTCCGGTTCGACTTTGCTGGCCGCGTTGCTGCGGCAGAACCCTCGGTTCGAGGCGGGGATGTCGGGTCCGCTGGCCGGCCTGTTCGGTGCCCTGCTGGGCGAAATGAGCGCGCGCAACGAGTTTTCGGTGTTTATTGACGACGCGAAGCGAGAGCGCATCCTGCATGGGCTATTCGACAACTTCTATGCCGACTGCACCGCCGATGTTGTCTTTGACACCAATCGCGGCTGGTGTGGGTGGATGCCGGCAATTTCGCGGCTGTTTCCCGATGCGAAAGTGATTGCGTGCGTGCGGGAATTACCGTGGGTGGTGGACAGCATCGAGCGGTTGATTCAACGCAACGTCTTTAGCCATGGTCGGTGGTCCCTACGATGCCCTGAAGCAGGCGTGCTACGGCGCGCAACGGGATCGCCTGTTGTCGGTGCAGTACGAAACCTTGACCACCGACCCGGCCAAGACGATGCATGCCATCTACGCGTTCCTCGGTGAGCCGGTGTTCGAGCACGATTTCGGCCATGTCGACTACGACGTCACCGAGTTCGACGAGCGGGCCGGTACGCCCGGGCTGCACACCGTGCGTCCCATGGTCAAGGCCGAACCGCGCGAGTCGTTGCTGCCGCCGGATCTGTTCAAACGCGTTGTCAACGACGCTTTCTGGCGCGATCCGCAGAGGATTCCGCCGGGCTGCAGGTCGTGTGAGGTTTTCGTCTGCGCGCACCCGTCATCCGGCAGCCCGATGTCTCGCGCTGGACCGTCGCAGCGCCGCAACGGCAAGCGCGGCACGCGTCCTCAACTCGCGGGGTTTAGGTTGTGCCGCTATCCGATCGCACCAGGTGGCCACGCTGACAGCGACACACTGAAGGTGCTCGAGTGGCTGGTGCGACAGCGCAGTGCGCTCACACCGCCAACGCACCCTTCACCAGTTCGTCGAAGCGCTCCAGAGCCTCGTCGGAGTCGGCGTCGATGCCGCGCAGCGGCCCGCGATCGGCGAGATAGCGCAGCGCGTGCAGCCGGGCGACGAGTGACTTGCGTTCGGAGCCAAAGGTTTCCCGCTCCCAGGCGGCCTGCTCGGTGAGCAACGCTGCGGCATAGACATCGCCCATGAATTGAGCCAGCGGGAACAGCCGCGCCTCGGCCGCCACCCTATTCAAGCGGTCCAGCTTCGTCCACGCGGTGATCGCCGCGTCGAGGTCCTCGATGCGCCCGGCGACCAGACGAGTGGTCTCGTCATCGTCGGAGGCCGAGACCGCGTCGCGCATGCGCGCCAACAGCGTCTCGTGCGCGCGAGTCTGTTCGATGCCGCGCCGCACGTCCAGGCACAAGATGTTGTCGGGGCCCTCCCAGATCGTGTTTACCTGCGCGTCGCGTAAAAGCCTTGCCACCGGCCATGTTTCGATGTAGCCGTTGCCGCCGTGGATTTCGATGGCGTCGGATGCCGCGGTGATCCCGAGCCGGCACACCTTGAGCTTGGTGACCGGTACCGCGATGCGCTGACGCATGCCGCGCGGCTGGCGGTGGTTGGTTGCCCCGGTGCCGTCGAACACCAACGCGAGCGCGGCTTCGACGTCGACGATCATCTCGGCCAGCTTGCGCCGCATGAGCGGCTTGTCGATCAAAGCCCCGCCGAATGCCCGCCGCTGGCGGGCGTAGCACAGCGATTCGACCAGGGCGCGGCGCGCGTTGGCGAGCCCGAACAATGCGATGCCCAGCCGCGCCGCGTTGGTCAGCTCCATCATGCGACCCAGGCCCTTGCCGTCGGACGGGCCCGCGTCCCCGGACGGCTCACCGGACAGCAGAAAGGCCTCGGCGTCGACGAACTCGACCTCGCCGGAGGCCACCGAGCGGGTGCCGAGCTTGTCCTTCAAACGCCGGACGCGCACCCCGTTGCGCGAACCGTCACGGCGGGTGCGCAACACCAGGAAGTTGGCGACGCCCCGTGAAGAGTCGGGGGCGCCTTCGGGTTTGGCCAGCACGACGAACGCCTCGCCGGCGCAGTTGGACGCAAACCACTTGAAGCCGTTGAGCTTCCAGGCGTCCCCACTGCGGGTGGCGGTCGTCTCCAGCGCCCCCAGGTCCGAGCCGCCGGTGCGTTCGGTCAGCAGCTGCGCGGTCTCGCCCGCCCATTCACCGGACTCGAACTTGCCCAGCACATGCTCCTTGACATCGGCGGGAGCATAGGCGGCGACCAGCGACTGCACCATGCCGCCGCCGGTGCCGAGCGCGCAGCCCATCCCGATGTCGGCCTGGTTGAGCAGATAGTTGGACGCGAACATCGCCAGCGACGAGCTCACCTTGGCGGCCCGCGCCTCGGCGCGCAGCGTCTTCTGCGCATCCAGCACCGCGCGCTTCGACTCGGTGAACGACGCCGGCATGACGACCCGGCTGACGTCGTGCCCCCACCGGTCGTAGCGTTCGAGCCGCGGCGGGTTGCGGTCGGTCTCGTCGGCCCACCGCGCCACCGGACCGCCCATCAGCGCGCCGATGCTGATCAACTGAGGCTCGACAACCGCCAGCTCGTCGGGCTGTAGGTAGTACGCCATCGTGGAGCGCAGCGTCGGATCGGTGAGGTACCAATTCAGGCCGACGGCCCCGCGATAGTTGTCGGTGTGGTAGCGCTGCGACTTTTCCGGAGTCGAAAATGGCAGCCGGTCGACGGCCTCGGAATCGTACTCACTCATGTCCGCGACGGTATTACAGTTCGGGACGCTCGGTGAAGGTGTCAACCCATCGGTGGCCCGGCGAAGAACATCAGACGAAAGTTGCCGATCTGGACTTCATCGCCATCCGCCAGCACCGCCGAGTCGACGGGTTGGCGGTTGACGTAGGTGCTGTTCAGGCTGCCGGTGTCGACGACGTGGAATTTGCCGTTCTCCCTTCGGAACTCGGCGTGCCTGCGGCTCACCGTGATGTCGTCGAGGAAGATGTCACTTTCGGGATGCCTGCCGGCGGTCATGACGGGTCGATCCAATCGGAACTGTGATCCGGCGTTGGGCCCCCGCTTCACAACCAGCACGCCCACGCCGTGCGCCACGGGTTGCATATCCTCCGCTGCCGCGTCGGCGACGGCTGCCGACGGGTCGAATCCGCCGACGTCAGCGTCCACGGCCGGGGGGATCTCCGCGGTCCATTCATCCCGCGGTTCACCCCGGCTGCGTTCTGCCGCCGTCACGTCTATGCCCTTTGCTCGATCACGCGGCTCGCGGCAGACTGCGGCCGGTTCTGGCCGCCCGCGGTGTCGACCGGCTGGGCGCGGGAGCCCAGCCAACATACGTCAGGTACAGCCCGACCAGGGCGAAAGCAACGCAGAGCGTCAGCCACCATGCTTGCGCGCCGATCATGCCTTTGGCCACCGAGACGAAAACCTTGGGGAAGGCGAGCAGCAGCAGCCCGCGCAGCGTGATAAGCCAGCCCAGCACGGAAATGATGATCGGTGCGGTGCCTCGCCAGTGCTGATGACCGGCGACGACGATGAGTCCGAAGATCAGAACGAAGGCGCCGGCCACCCAGGACCACAGCGAATTCGCCTCGAACTCCGAAAGCACCGCCTGCTTATCCGGCGAGCGCACCACAGCCACCATGTCAACAATGACGAGGAAAGGGCCGAGCACGCGGGCGAACATGCGCGTGCTGGTCGGCGGTTCTTTTGCGGCAACCATTGCCGTGCCTCCATCTAACGCCGGTTGTTGCCGGATGTCTGTATCGGACCACCCAATCGATGTGCCGAGCTAGGGACCGAAGTCCCGTCCGATCGGGGCATTCGTCATCCGTGCAATCCGAATCGACTCGCGGGCGCGGCGGCGAATAAAACGAATACAAAAAGGTGCCGTCAGCGCTAACTGCCCGCGGACGGGAACTTAGACCGGCGCGACAAACTCGGACGTGTAGTACTCGGCCGGATCTTGGGAGTGCGGGTTGGCGCGCTCGATCACCACCCAGACCCCCGTCGTGCCGGACCGCAGGCTGTCTTGAACCGTCGTGGTTCCGATGCCGGCCGCGTCGGTGTCAAGGCCGGTGAAGGCGGTGCGCCCCCGGCTCCGGGACCGCAGGTATCCGATGACGCGCGGGGTTCCTCGATCAGGCCGACGTTGTAGTGCGCGCCCGGCTCGTTGGGGGCGTCGAGGTGCACCTCCGCGACCGCGCTGGACCCGGCGTGGTGGATGTCGACCCAGCCGGTGCCCAGGATCGGGCCCGGGACCGAGGGGGGTGCGGGTGAGGCTGAAGTCGCAATTCCTCAGAGTCGCGTCCAGAACAACCCGGGTGCTGCCATTAGCGCCAGGATTAGCGCCGGCGGTACCGCCCGCTAAAGTAATTGTCGAAGAGGTCAATAAAGTGATCGCCGCAGCGGACGTTCCGCAGACTGTTAGCGCGCGCATTTCCCCACCATCTGTTCCCCAGCCCTATTCTGGACTGTTCCCCACTCCCGATCCCGCGACCGGGAATTGCCAGAATTCGCGGAATTAAAACCGCACGGACCGGGAGCGTCTTTATTGGACCGAGTCAACTAACCCCGCGGGCCGGGCTTTCCAAGATAACCGGCAAGCGCATTCCCCACCGCCGTCTCCCCAAAAGCGTTGGGGTGCAGAGGCTCAGCGGACCCAATGGTCACAAAGCCTTCGATATAACGGTCGCCGGGAGAGGCGCACATGTCGTGGCCTTGCGATAGTCGACGTGTGTCGAAATAGTCGATTGCCTTCATGGTGGCGAGTTGCTGCTGTAGGTCATCGAGTTCATTTAGTTTGGATTGCAAATAATCGGCGTCGCGCGGCAGCACCGGCTGCGCCGGAAAGCAACCACCCGGCCGCACAAAGGTGCCGTAGCCCACGACGACGATCTGCGCGTGCGGCGCCGCGACCCGCAGCTGGTCGATCAGCGCGCCCCACACCGCCAACTGCGCAGCGATCGACTGCGAAATGCGGTCGACATTGCCGACCACGAACTCGTTGGTGCACGGCGGCGGATCCGCCGCTTTGACCTCGCAGCCCTTCGCGTCGGAGGGCAGCCCGACGTCGTTGGCGCCGATGGTGACGGTGATCAGGTCGGTGGTCGCGTCGACAGCGTCGATCTGAAGGTCGACCGGCCCGTCTTTGGTCTCCTGAGCGCGGGCCGTGATGTTTTCGGTCTTAGCGCCGCTGCACGTCACGTTGACGAAACTGGTCGCATTGAGCCGTCGCGCCAGTATCGACGGGTAGCCGTTGGTCGACTTGTGGCACCCGGTGGGCGGTGCCGGATCCGGTACACCCGGCGCCGCGGCGAAGGAGTCACCCACGGCGACATAGTTCAGCCGCTTGGCCGGACCGGGACTCCCCGGACTCGCCGCCGGTGGCCCGGCGCACGCAACGGCCAGCACGCCGACCAGCAGTGCGATCAAGACGCGCCTCGAGCCCATGCAGCCCAGTGTTTCACCCCACCGCGACACGAAGTCTGATTGGATTACCGCTGCGACATCGAAGAGTGCAGTCCGTTAAGGAGATTGATGTCCAACCATTTCACCGGCCTAAGCCTCGGCCCGCCCCTTGACGACCAGCGACTCGACCTGTGCGATCTGTACGCATTTCAATCACCGTCCGACCCATCGCGCACGGTCCTCATCCTCAATGCGAACCCGCGGGCCGACACATTGCATCCGGATGCCATTTATCGCCTGGCCATCGACAATGACGGTGATCTGCTCAATGACATCGCATTCAGCTACGTGTTCTCCGATCCCCGCGACGGACCGCAAACGGTCGACGTGTTCATGGCCACGGGTGAACAGGCACGCTCGCCAGAACCTGTCGGCACGAAGATCTTCGACAGCGTGGGGGCTTCCTTTGGCCAAAACCCCAACATCGCGAGAGCCGGTGAGATCAGCTTTTTCGCCGGCGCGCGAAGTGACGCCTTCTTTTTCGACTACGACGGCATCAAGAACCTGTTCGACACCACGGGCGGCCGGAATTTCACGGCACCGCATCTGGGCGGACCCTCACCCTGGACCCACCAGGATTCCAACACCGAAGCGAATGTGTTCTCCACGGTGCTCGAGTTGCCGACCGCGCAACTGGGTACCGGCGCGATCCGGATCTGGGGCAGGTGCAGCCTGCGGCGTGACGGCACGTTGCTCCATGTCGATCGGGCCGGGCATCCCTCGGTCAGCAGCTTCTTCAACACCGATGAGACCAAGGAGGAATACAACGCCAGCGAACCGGTCAACGACCGGGCGCGATGGCTCGACATGTTCGTTCACCTGATGGGCCACACCGGCAACTACACCCGCGAGGAAGCCATCGCCGCGATCGACGAGCACGGCATCCTGCCGGACATGTTGAGCTTCGACCCGGCCAAGCCCGCCAAATACCCCAACGGCCGGGTATTCGCCGACGACGTGATCCACTACCGGCTGGATTTCCTCACCAACGGCGAGGTACCTCCGCCGGGGCTAAGCCCGCATACCGACACCTTGGCGGAGTTTCCTTATCTGGGAACACCGCACCAGGTCGCTAAGGCTTGATCCGGATCGGTCCCGGCGACCACAGGCCGCTGCGGGTGGCGGTGCTCAGCTCGAATTGCGCAGGGTGGGCTTCAGCGATGGTCTCGAACCTGCGCAGTGATCCCCAGTCTCGGCCCCAGTCGCGGGACAGGTACGTGGACATGACATGGGCCCGCAACAACAGGTCGGTGATTCCCAGCAGGCCGCCGTTGACGCCGTCCTGCCAGGTGTCGGTGTCCTGCTTCTTGGCGTTGTAGTCCGGGGTGATGCGGTATTTCGGGATCTCGGTGACGCCGTTGACGTGCAGCATCGGCTGCTGGCACGGAAACGCCAGGCCAACCGCCCAGTCCAGCAGCACCGGCTGCGTCGAGCCGACGTACTCCTGCAGGGAGCGCAGTTCCGGCACCCGCGGCGGGGTCAACGCGATCCAGTCTTCCGGCGTCAGGGACAGGTCCTCGGCCACCACTCGCACGGCGGTCGCGTCGGCGGGAATCTGGGAGCGCGCGAAGCGCAGGTTGCGCCACACCTTCGGCTGCTCTCCGTACAGGTCATAGGGCACCAGCCGACCGCCCGGCACCACGACGCCGCCCGGACCGGGGACGCCGTATTCCAGCACAACGGTCTGCCCGTCGGTGTGACCGTGCAGCACACTGTTGCCGGCGATCTTGCCCGCGGCGGTCACCACCACCAGGGGATGCCCGGCGTCCGGCTTGGGCAGCTGGTACCACGCCGAGGTGAGCCTGCTCTGTTGTTGGGCGCCGGCGGTGTAGCTGCCGGCCAGCGGAACCCGATCGGGGTCGAGGCCGTACGGCAGCGGCACTGTGGATCCGTTGATGCCCGGCGCCGTCAGCTTGGTCGGTGCATCCCAGTCGTAGTCGGTGCCGGGCTGCGGCACCGACGTCTCGCGGACCGCCTCGGCCAGGGTGCGTTCCGGTACGCCGTTGGGGGTGAAGCCTGTTGGGTTGACGCCACCCAGCGGGCCCAACAGGCCGAAATTGTCCGGCAGGGCCGCCATGAAGCCAGCGTTACTGTCCGGCTCGACGAGGATGTCGTCGGCTAGCCCGCAGCCCCCGGCGAATTCGCGCAAGTTGGCCCAGCCATTGGAGTAGGTGGGGTACTGGCGCACGATTCCGGCGACCATGGACGCGATGAAAACCAGCGCCATGAATCCTGCCGCCAGCGGCACCGGCGCTGCCGTCACCGCCCGTGCCAGCCGACCCTCACCGTGGTCCGGGGACGCGAAGTGCAACCAGATCGCCCAGAGTGCTGCGATCGCGAAGAGGACGAAAAAGACTGTGCTGATGCTGATTCCGTGGAACCTCGGCATGACGTTGTTGAACGGGACGCCGTAGCTCGAGACGTACCACCAGCCGTTGGTAGTGGCGAAGCAGAGCGCCAATACGAACAACACCGCCGCCACGAATGTCATGCGGTTGCGCGACCAGCGCAGCACCTCATGCGACACCAGGACCGTCGTCAGCGCGGCCATCGCCGCGCCCACCGCGGCGAACAGCCCGAAGTGGTGCACCCACTTGGTCGGGGTGAACATCAGGAAGAACATGGTGCCGAAGATGACACCCATCAGCCGCCACGCCGGGCCGCGGGCCACTCCCGGAACTCGCTTGCGCCGCAACATGATAAACACCGCCGTGAACAAGCACAACGCGGTGATCAAAAAACCGAACCGGCGCGACAGCGAACCGTCGACGGTGGGCAGGATGAGGTAGTAGTAACGCAGGTTCTCGGTGTACCACGCCTGGCTGGGCCCGACGGCGGTGCGAATCCTGGTGGCTTCCAACACGGTTGACAGCGTCTGGTCGGCGAACACCACGGTGAGGATGACCGTGCCGGCCGCCAGCATCGGGGCCACCAACGGCAACGTGCCGACCAGGCGATGACGGTGGACCAGGATTCGCAGGATCGGGCGGCCGCCGGCAACCAACGCGGCCACCGCGATCAGGCCGGTGGGTTGGACACCCAGGGTGAACGCGGCGGTGATGACCGCCAGCGCTGCCGGCGTCAACCGGCTGTAGCGCATCGAACGTTCGATCAGCACGTAGGTGACCAGCGAACCCAGCGCGATGATGGGCTCGGGGCGAAGGCCGTTGTCGAACGGCATCCACGCGGTCAACAGGACCATGCCCGCCGCCCAGTTGGCGGCTTTGCTGGATGCCACGGCGGGCCCCAGTCGGGGCAGCACTTCACGCGACAGCAGCAGCCAGCACAGCAGACCTGCGACCAGGTCCGGCAATCGCATCCACAGGCTGCCGTCGCTGACGCGGGTCATCAGCGCCAGCAGGTTGTAATACCAGCCGAACGGGTCCTCCGGGCTGCCAAACCAGCGGAAGTAGTTGGACATGTAGCCGGCGGGCCCGGCGACTCGCGCCATGCCCAGGATGTAGCCGTCGTCGGAGGAGTTCGCGCCGATCACATGCCAGAGCACGAACCCGAACGTCACGACGGCGTCAGCCAGGGTGAATTTGCGCCAGTTCGTCGGAATGAGCCGGCGCATCCGATGTCCGTCCAACTGGTCCAGGCGCCACAATGCGACCAGCGAGACGATGGTGGCCAGGATCGCCACCACCATGGCGAACAGCTTCAGCGTCGTCGGAGTGGTGGAGAATCGGGTGTCGATGGTCGCCGAGAGCCGCAGCCCAGGCGGAGCGGGACCGGTCAGATCCGTGAACACCCCGACGATCTGCGGGCGCAGGTTGGGATCGGGGAAACCACCGCCGACGGGTTTTCCTGCCGGATCGGTCAACCCGACGAAGGTGGCGAAGGCGCCGGCCTGTGTGGAGGTGATCTCGATGCGCTGGCATTGCGGGGATGCCGCCTGGTCGCGGGGCACGCTGGCGATCACCACATTGCGGTCGGTGACGTCGACGCGCTTACTGCTGGCGACGACGAACAACGCGTTCAGCGCGGCGTCCTTGCCTTTTTTGGGTGCCGTACTCAGCACGACCCCGCCCTCGGGCGGCAGGGCGCGGACCACCGAACACGGCACGGTTACCGTCACGTCGACCGGTGTCAGCGAAATCAGCGGCGCGGTGACGCTGTTCAATTCCTTGCCTTGGGGCGCGTTTTGCGGCCAGTTCAGCGTCGCGGTGGTCTGCACGACAGGCAGCAGCGGCGTCGCGATCGACGAGACGAAACCGATCAGCCCGGCGATCGTCGCGACCCAGCGCGTCAGGCGCACGTTTTGACCGGGGGCGGTCGTGCCTTCGCGGTTCCTGCCGGTCGAGGACGTCAAGGGAGCGCCCGAATCGGTCCCTGCCGGCTCCAGCCGCGCACTGTGATCACACCCTGTTCTATAACGGCATCCGGTGCTTGATCGGCCGGCACTAGACGGTGATACTGCTCCACCGAGCCCCAGTCCCGGTACCAGTCGCCACTCAGGTACGTCGAGACGGTCGAGGTATACAGCATCACCTGAGTGAACAGGAACGGACCACCGGCCTCGCCGGCCTGCCACCCGTTCGACGACGCCGCCGTCTGTTTGTGGTCGGGCATTAGGCGGTATTGCGGAAGTTCGGCAACGCCAAGGTGTTCGGAGAACGGCCGCTGGCAGGGGAAGTTTGCGGCGGTCGCGATGTCCATCAGCACGGGCGTGCGCGATCCCATCAGTTGCTGCAGGGTCTGCAGCACCGGGACGCGCGGGGGCGTGAACGCGAACCACTGCTCGGAACTCAGGTTCGGGTCGTAAGCGACGATGCGCGCCACGTTGGCCTCCGGCGGCGCCCAGGTGAGCGGGAACCGCAGATTGCGCCACGCCGGCTCCGGCCCGATGTCGATCGGCTGCACCTGCCCGAGCGGCTGGGTGGTGCCGTCGGGGCGAGCGACGCCCCACTGCAATTTGAGCTGCTGCCCGTAGGTGAAGGTCCCGTCTTCTTTGTACGACCAGATAGCGCCGGTGGCGGAGACCACCACCAGCGGCCGGTCCGGGCTGCGGGGCGGCAGCTGATACCACGCCGAGGTCGCCGTGGCGGCCAGCGAATTCTCGCCGTAGCTGCCCATCACCGGTGTGCGGGCGGGGTCGAGGCCGAACGGTAGTGCCGCGTGCGAGCCGTTCACGCCGACCGGGCCTTTCCCGCCGGCCGTGCCCGCGGAGTCACTCATGGTGGCGTTGGGCTTGTTGGGTGACGCGTCGGAATTCACCACCCCCGGTTTGGTCACCACCGGGTACGACCTCAGGTCATCGCCCACCCCGTCGGGCTTGAAGCCGACAGGGTTGATTCCGCCGAGCGGGCCGTCAGGGCCGAAGGTCTGCCCCGCAACGGGATGCAACATGCCGGCATTGGGGTCGGGCTCGGCCAGCACGTCGTCCGCCATCGCGCAGCTGCTTGGCGAGAGCCCGGATTCGATTGCTGCCAGGTTGGCCTTGGCGGTGGTATAGACCGGGTACCGGACGGCGGCGCCCTTAGCCAGGGAGCCGACCTCCCCCAGGACCATGATCGTCGCGACCACCAGCAGCGGCGTCGACGCCAGGACACGGTTGCGCCGGTTGTCCTTGACTTCGATGTGCCCGGCGTAGTCCATGCGGAAGTGCTGCCAGGCGGCCAGCAGGCCGGTGAGGATCGACAACGTCAGGAACATCGTCGTCACCGGATGGCTGGCAATGACGGGCTGGATGTCGTACCACGGCACCCCGTAGTTGCCGACGTAGAACCAGCCATTGACGCCTGAGGTGGCCACCGCCAGCACGAACAGCAGCGCCGTGACATACAGCGTCAGGTTGCGGCGGTTGTGCAGCCCGATCCTGGCGCAGGCGAACGCGGTGACGGCACCCAGCGCCCCGGCCACCCCGGCGAACGCACCAAACTGTACGGCCCACTTCGTCGGCGTGAACGTCAACAGCAGCAGCCCGAACGCGGTGGTGCCGATCAACCGCCACGCCGGGCCGCTGGCCAACCCCGGCACCCGGCCGCGCCGCAGCAACACCACCAGCATTCCAAAGAGGCACAACAGCAGCACCAGCACCGCGAATCGCCGCGCCATCGACCCGTCAGGGTTCGATTCCACGGTCAGGAAGTAGTAGCGCAGCCAGTCCTGGTACCAGGCGATCGTCGGCCCGACCTGGTACTTGATGCGCACCGACTCGGCGACGTTGGCCAGCGTTTGACTGCGAAACACCACCACGGTGATCAGCGACAACGCCGCCGCCAGCGCCAGCGAGGGTGCCAGCAGTCCGTCGGTCGCCCGGCGGCGCCGGATCGTCCGGACGATGGCCCGGGCCCCGGTCAGCAGCGCCGCGACCGCGATCAATCCCTGCGGTGCCAGCGCCGCGGTGAGCATCGCGACCACGATCGCGACCGCGGCCGGGGCCAGCCGCCGCAGCGCGATCGAGCGTTCCACCAGCATCCAGGTGCCGGTGACCCCGAGGGCGATCAACGGCTCGGGTCGCAGGCCGTTGTTGAACGGCAGCCACGCGGCCAAGAACACCGCGCCCGCCGTGTACACCGCCACCCGGTTGGTCGCCATGCCGCCTTTTCCCGGGCCCAGCCGGCGCAGCGCCCAGTGGCTGATGATCAGCCAGCACGCAATGCCGGCCAGCGTGGCCGGTAGCCGCATCCACACGCCGGCGGTGCTCACCGCCGCCATTTTGGCCAGCACCGACAGGTACCAGTCGAATGGCGCCTCGGTCGTGCCGAAGTAGCGGTAGTAATTGGCGATGTAACCCGCTTTCGGCGCGACCCGGGCGATGGTGAGGTTGTAGCCGTCGTCCGAGGAGGTGGCGCCGATGACATGCCACAGCAGCAGTGTGCCGATCACTGCGGCGTCGGCGAGCCAGCCCGCCGCGCCGACATGCCGCCAGGTAATACGGTGCTCACGCGGGCGGTACCGGGCCAGCCAGGCAATTGGGGAGCGCCAGTTGACCAGCGCGGCGCCCCGGCTGTGACGATCCAGGGTCGCCAGCGCCAGCACGGCCACCAGGACCGCCAATGCACCGAGGACCATCGCTATCTTCTTCATGGCCGAAGGCGCCGTGATGAATCGGGTGTCGATGTCGATGCGGGCCGACAGCCCGGGTTGGGCGGGGATCTTCAGGTCGGTGAAAATCCCGCCGGCTTGAGGCTTCTTCTCCGCGGGGAGGGTCCCGGCGGCGCCGGGTATGCCGACGAAGTCCGCACCCGCGCCGCCGGCGTCGGCCCAGGTGTGCAGCACCTTGCAGGCACCGGCAGCGACGGCGGAGCGTGGTGCCACCGCAGCCACCGAATCGCGGAAGGCGACCACGATCGTGTCCTTGTCGCCGCGCACGAAGAGGCCATTTTTGCCGGCATCCACGCCCCCGGTTGGCAGGGTCGAGACCACCAATCCGCCCTCGGCAGGCAAGGTGGCGATCGCCGAGCAGGGAATGGAGATGTCCAGCGCCCGCGGAGCTCCGGACACCAGCGGGGCGGTGACCTGGTTGACGTGGCCGTCCGCGCTGTTGCCTTGCGGCCACAGGATGGTGGCCGTGGTCTGTTTCACCGGAAGCACGGGGACCACCGCGCACAACAGCAGGCCCGCAATTCCCGCGATGACGGCGATCAGCCTCGGTAGCCGCTGCGATCGCTCATCACCGTCATGGGGCACGAGGGTCGATCGTAAGCGACGCGACTGAGGACCTTGTGGATGGACGCTCGGGGATCGGCGAGATGACTGGGTTTGAAATAGTCGACGCCGCGTCGCGATAGATATCGATGCCGGCATTAAAGGAATACTCAACATCTGTATAAAAAGGCCCCAAAAAACAATGGTCGGCGAGAGCGTAAAGGCCCCTCCGACCGGGGAGTTCCTGCGCCGCCGCGCGCCAACTGAATTTCGTGAGAACTTTTGGTTTAAGACTGAGCCGATAAGGGGAACAACTTCACAAGCTGCACATTAGTTATTAGCACCCTTTGGAGAGGACCTGCCATGACCGCACCCACTAAGAACAGGTCCGAGGCGGACGTCATCAAGCCCCACGACCGGTCGCGTCCCTTCGTCTTGACCAATGAGATCGCGGTCGAGCGTCTGGTGAGCCTGCTCCACGAGTTCGTTGCGCAGGGCGCACTGCCCGCGCTGTAACCGGCACTCGTTTGCCGTGATCCCCGGTGCGGGCTCGCCGTAGCCGAGCGGATCCTTCAGTTGTGGTTAAACTGCCGTCAGAATGAGGGCTGAGGACTGGAGGTACCCGGAAGGCTGGCGGCGCAATGAGTAACTCGGGTCTCGGATTCGGTGTTCTGGGTCCGTTGCTGGTGACTGCGCACGGCGTCCGCGTGCCGTTGGGCGCCGCCAAGCAGCGGGCGGTGTTGGCCATGCTGGTGATCAACCGCAACCGGCCGGTGTCCGTCGACTCGTTGATCGACGCGGTCTGGGGCGACGATCCTGTGCCCGCAGCGCGCACCAGCATCCAGTCCCATATATCCACCCTGCGCCGGCTGTTGCACGGTGCCGGCGCCGATCCGTACGTGGTGCTGGCCAGCGCACCGCCGGGGTATCAGATCAGCGTCGCTGACACCGACTGCGATGTGGGGCGTTTCACCGCGGAGAAGGCCGCGGGTGTGCGGGCCGCCGCCATGGGGCAATACGAGGACGCCAGCAACCACCTGCACGCCGCGCTGGGCGAATGGCGCGGACCTGTGCTCGACGACCTGCGCGACTTCCCGTTCGTCGATGCGTATGCCGCCATGCTGTTGGAAGAGAAGGTGGCTGCCCACACCGCACGCGCCGAAGCCGAGATTGCGTGCGGCCGCGCCGGCGCCGTCATCGGCGAGCTCGAGGCGCTCACCGCCGAACACCCCTATCGTGAACCGTTGTGGGCGCAGCTGATCACCGCGTACTACGTCACGGAGCGTCAATCCGACGCCCTGGGTGCCTATCGGCGATTGAAGATGACCCTGGCCGACGGCCTGGGCATCGACCCCGGCCCGACGGTAACCGCGCTGCAAGAGCGCATCCTGCGGCAGGAGCCGCTGTTCACTAAGCGGTCCACGCTAACCACGCACAAACAGAGCGCTTACCACACAGCGTCGGATATCGCCTTGAGCGCGGAGCACCCCGTCGCCTGGTTGCGCGACCGAACCGGTCGTCAGTATCCGCTGAACGGCGCATCGACCCGGATCGGGCGCCATTCGGACAACGACATCGTCTTCGACGACGACACCGACGTCAGCCGGTACCACGCCGTAATCATCGACACCGGAGCCGGTTTCGTCATCTACGATTCGAAGTCGACCAATGGCGTCGAGGTGCAGCATCGCCGGATCCGGGGCAGCGCCCCGCTCACTGACGGCGACCTCGTCCGCATCGGCAGCCGCGAGTACACCTTCCAGGTCCGCCCAGTCTGAGCTTCGATCACTTAGCCGGGCGACCACCCAGCCGTGCCGCCAACGTGGCCTGCCCCGGGCCGGCGAGGTCTGCGAGCGCCGCGGGGCGGCCGGTCATCGCCATGAGCAGCGCTTCGCCTGGTCCGGTTACTTCGGGCCCGCGGCCGTGGTCCCAGTCGACGTCGGTCGCGCGCAGTCGCAGTCGCCTGATCCGGCGTCCCGCGCCGAGGCGCGGATTGCCCGGCACCAGAGACAGAATCCGGGTAAGTCGGTCTGCCGGGATGGCGCGCGGTTGGCCAAGCGTGCGCCGGATGTCTTGGTGATGGATCGTGCCGTCGACGAGCGCGATCATGCCGCCGAAACCCGCCGTCAATCCCTGGGGCGTCAGGTGGTTTCGCAGGAAATCGAGCAGCTGTTGCGGGCTCAGTGACGCGAACTCGTCGACGCCAACCTGGTTGGCCCGCACTATCCCACCCTTCAGGAATCGCTTGATCAGCCCGATGGTGCCGAGTTCCTCGTAGCTGATCACGTGCGCGACAACGTCTTTGACAGTCCACTTGGTGCACAGGCTCGGCGTGGCCCACTGTTGCGGCGTCAGCGTGGCCAGGAATTCCGCTAGCTCGGCCCGCTCGGCGCGGGCCATGCCCATCAGTGTGGGTTCACCGGCCACGAACCTTAAGCGTAGGCGTGCGGACAGTTAACATCAATGTCCAGCAACCGATTACAGCGGCACAGCCATGGCAATGAGGCGCATTTTTCTAGCTGCATGCCCTTGCCAGCGAACGCAAGAATCTCGCAAGAACTTCGCCAAGTTCGCACAAACCGCGTGGGGCAACCTTGTGTTGTCGGCCAACCGCGACCGACCCCAGGGGATGCAATGCCACCGCCGTCGTGAACCACCTGGGAGAGATCTGGCAAAGAAGGAATCGAATCATGAACGCGAACAAGAAGGTTTCTAAGGTCCGAATGATGGCCGGTGTCATGCTGGGTGCCGTCGGGCTGTCACTCGTGGCATCACTGATGCCGGCCACCGCATCGGCAGACCCGTATGACCCGCGCAGCGGCCCCCTGCACCCCGTGCGCCACTACGCCGGCGACATCTTGCACCCGGGTTGGGCGCTGACGCACCCGATCCGCGCCCTGGTCCCCTAAGACCGACACACTTCTGCCCCGTTTCCGGATTCATACCGACATCGATCCGGAGCGGGGCAGAAGTGTTTCCCCACAACAACAATGGGGTCCCAACCATGAACCCGGCAATTCGGTTCATCAGAGCGCTAATCCTGGGGTTGGCGCCCGCTGTCTTCATGTTCGCCGGCTTGGAATTCGCCTCCGGCCAGGCCTGGCCCGGGCCCGGGCCGGCCGTGTACGTTCCCATGTGCGATGAGGTGACACAGCCTGAAGGCCGCCTAATGCCTGAGCGGTGCCGGGCCCCACAGGCCGCTGCGCGTCACGGTCCCTAGTTGCAGCTGGGCCGGTTGGGCATTCGGGTAGTAGGGCGTCAGTCGCTGCAAGCCACCCCAATCCCGGGACCAGTCGTCTTTCAGGTAGCTGGCCACGGTGGTCGCCTTCAGCAGCAACTCGGTGACGCCCAGGGGGCCGCCGCCGTTGTTGTCCATCACGGGAGAGTTGGCTTCGGCGCCGAACCGATCCGGCAGGATTCGCCATTTCGGGGTTTCGTCGATGCCGTTCTGGTGACCGAACGGTCGCTGGCACGGGAACGCCAGACCGACCAGCCAGTCCAGGAACACCGGGTCGTGAGAACCGACCACATCCTGCAGCGTGCGCAGCTGCGGAATTCGCGGCGGCGTGACCGCGATCCAGTGCTGAGGCGCCAGATCTTCGTCGTTGGCGACCAGGCGGATTTGGCTGGCGGTGCTGGGGATCGCGGAGAGCCCCAGCCGCAAGTTACGCCAGGCCGGCGACGCCCCGACGTCGTCGAATTGGAATGACCCGCCGGGGTGGCCGCTGGCCGCCTGATCGTCGGTGGCCCACTGCACCTGGACCTCGCGGGGATCGAAGCGACCGGCCGCGCTCACCACCAGCAGCGGCCCGGCCTTGTCCCGTGGCGGTAGCCGGTACCAGCCCGACCGCAGCCTGGCGGGCACCTGGATGCCGGAGCGCCAGCTGCCCAGCACCGGTGTGCGGGCCGGATCCAGGTTGAACGGCAACTGGGCAGCCGAGCCGTTGATCCCCGGCGCGGGATTGGTGCCGCCCTCGGTGCCGGCCTCGCCGCCGGTGGTCAGCCTCTCGTCGTTGATGAAACTCCGGTCGCCCGGGCGTTCCATCACCGGATCGGCCCGGACGTCGGCGGGAATCCCGTTGGGCGTGAAGGCTTCCGACAGGCCGGCGCCCAGAGCGTCGGCCACCGGGGCGCTTACCGGGGCAAGCATGCCGGCGTTGGGATCCTGTTCCACCAGAACGTCTTCGGCCAATCCGCAGGATTTGCCGGCCAACGCCTCCAGGTTGGACCGGCCCACCGACCACGCGGGGTACTGGGCGGTCATCGCCAGGGTCAGCGAAGCCACCTCGAAAATCACCAGCGCCCACGCCGCAAATGCCAACGGGGACTGAATCATTGCGGCCACTCGCGGCCCAGCCTTTGGTGGCCCGTTTGCAGACTCGTCGGTGGCGACGAAGTGGAACCACGCCGCCAGCAGGAGCACCAGCACGGTCAACCCGAGCAGCGCGGTGGCGAAGGCGTAATGCCACGCCGGGAACGCATTCGACCATGGCACACCGAAATTCGACACATACCACCAGCCGTTGACGCTGGCGAACGACAACGCCACCAAGAACAACACCACGGCGGCGAACACGGTGCGGTTGCGTCGGGAACGCATGGCCACGGACGTCACCGCGACCGCGGCCAGCGCGCCCAGCGATCCGGCCAGCCCGGCAAACACCCCGAAGTGGTGGGTCCACTTGGTGGGAGTGAACATCATCGCCAAAAACGAGATGATGGTGATCCCGACGATGCGGCGGCTCGGTCCGGCGGCCGTGCCCGGAATTCGGCCCTTGCGCAACGACATTGCGACGGTTATGCCCAGCGCGAGCAGCAACGCCAGCACGGCGAAGCGCCGGGCCACCGATCCGTCGGGACTGGCCATGAACAGCCGCTCGTAGCGGAGGTGTTCGTCGAACCAGCTCAGACTCGGCCCGACGGCGCGCTTGAGAGCGGTGGCCTGGATCTCGCCGGCCAGGGTCTGGTCACGGAAGATCAGGATCACCGTGACGGTGGCCGCAGCCAACACGGGTGCCAGCAGCGGCAGCGCACCGAACTGTTTGGATCGGCGGTGCAGGATGGTCCGCAGCGGCCCGATCGCGACCAGCAGCGCACCGATGGAGGCGATACCCGTCGGCCCGGAGAACAGGGTCAGGGCGCCGATGATGCAGGCGATCGCCACCGGCAGGAGCCGGCTGGTGGCCACCGCGCGTTCCACCGAACACCAGGTCAGCAGGATGCCCAGCGCGATGATCGGCTCGGGCCGCAGGCCGTTGTCGAGCGGCAGCCAGGTCGCCAGGAACATGCCCGCCGCGGTCCACGCCGCGGCCCGGCTCGTCTTGGTCGCGTGACCCAGCCGGGGGATGACTTCGCGGCTGATCGCCCACCAGCAGGTCAGCGCCATCACGAGGGTCGGCAGCCGCATCCAGATGCTGGTGGTGCTGATGTGCGCCCACACCGCCAGCAAGTCGTAGTACCAGCCGAACGGCGCCTCTGGCGTTCCGAACCAGCGGTAGTAGTTGGCCATATACCCGGCATGCTCGGACACCCGGGCCATGGTCAGGATGTAGCCGTCGTCGGAGGTGTTGGCGCCGACGAAATGCCACCACACGAGCACGCCGATGACCAGGGCATCCAGGGCGCCGATCGACCACCAACGCGGCGGCAGGAACCGGCGATGCCGGGTGCCGTCGGCGGTGTCGAGGACGTGCAGCGCGATCAGGGCGACGGCGGTCAGCACCACCCCGAGGATCATTGCCGCCATTTTCAGCTGGGTAGGACTGCTGCTGTAGCGGGTGTCCACGGTGGCCGAGAAGCCCAGGCCCGGCGGGGCCGGGCCGGCCAGATCGGTGAACACGCCGACGATCTGCGGCCGGAAGTCGTAGCCGCTCTTCTCGCCGCGCAGCGGCGAGCCGGGATGCTCGGCGTTGGGCCCCTGCGTCAGCCCGACGAATTCCGCGACGACCCGGTCGGCGTGCGCGGTCAAGGTCAAACGCTGGCAGGCCGGGCTGAGTACCTGGCTCAGCGGGGCGGTGACCACCGGGACATTGCGCACGACGAGCACCAGTTCGTCGTTGGCGCGCTGGATGAGCAGCCCGCGATCGACAGCCTTCGGCGCCTGCTTGGGCACCGTCGACAGCAACACCGTCTTGCCCGTGCTCTGCGGCCCGGTCAATCCGGCGGCCGCCTGGCACGGCACGCTGATGTTCAATTCGGTGGCCACGTAGCCGATCAGCGGCGCCTCGACGCTGCCGAATGTGCCGTTCTGCGGCCAGTTCAGTTGGGCGGTGGTCTGGTTGACCGGCAGCACCGGGGTGGCGATCGCCAGCAGTGCGCCGAGCAGACCGGCGACGACAGCGACGAGGCGGGCGAACCGGTAATTTGCTTCCGCGCCGCTCACGGAGGTAGATGCTAGTTCTTCGGCCGCGTCGGGTGAGGTCTCGGTGGCCATCAGCGCCTATTCACTGGCCGGCCCCGGCTTGCGGACGGCCAGCACGAACGGGCCGATGCTTTGGACGCTGAACCGGGGGTCGGCGAACAGGGCCGCCCGCAGGTCGACGGTGTAACGGCGCACATTGGGCTGGTTGGGATAGACGTCCTGGGCCAGCCGCAACGTGTAGGTGTTGCTCGCGCCGCGGCGCATCAGGAACACCGTCGGCGCCGGCCACGGCAGCGTGTCCAGGGCGTGGATCAACTCGTCGGCCGTTTTGAACTTGGACCACTTCTCGATTTGTGCGGCCCGCAGGTCGAACTGCGCCAGCGGGTTGGCGTAGTGCGACGTCAACCCCTGAAAGCCCCAGTAGGGATAGTAGGACAGGAAGCTGTAGTCGGCGGTCAGCACCACGGTCTGATCGGGTGGCCTGCCGGTGGCGTGCTGGATGGCGGCATCGACGGCGTCGTAGTACTTCTCGGAGCTCGGTGGCCGCCGGTCGCCACGCTGGCCATGCCCGTCGGTGTCGGTGTAGGCGATGGTGAGATCCGGCCGCAGCACGTCGGGAATGTCCTGACTGAACGCGAGCGCCGCGGCAATTCCGATGGCGCCGGCCACCGGGAGCGCGGCCCGGTACCGCGCCGTTAACGCTTGGGTGGCCTCCACGAAGCCGAACGCCCCGGCGGCGACCAACAGCACCGTCAGCGTCGGCTGCAGCCGGAAGGACAGCAGCGTCATGCGCCCCAGCGTGGCCAGCATCGACAACAGCGACCACGCGTAGATCGCCAGCACTCCGACGGCCAGGGCGGCCGCCCGCACCGACGAGCGGGCCCGCACCACCAGCCACAGCGTGCCCAGCATGCAGACCGCTCCCAGCAGCGAGAACTGAAGCATGGGGAAGGTCAGTTCGGCGCCGTCGGCCGGCAGGTAGTGATAGGCGCTGCCGCTGTTGCTGACCGGGCTACGCGCCGCGCGCAAGGCGAACGGCAGCCAGGTGGTGCTCCCAATGGCCGCTGCGATAGCGGCGATGGCGGCGAGCCGGCGCAGTGGATCCGCGGCAGCCCGCAGACCATTCCGCCGCCAACGCACGCCGGCCAGCAGCAGGCCCATCAGCGCCATCGTGAATGCGCTGAAGCCGAACAACAACGTGTACCAGGTGGCCGTCCAGCCGAGGAATATCCCGGCGCCGACCACCGCCGCCCAACCGCTCCTTGCCCCCAGCTCGCCGGCGCGCAGACCCGACCACGTCAGCACCAGCACCGGGGGCAGCAGCACGGTGATCATCGCGGAGTAGGGCTCCGGAGAGCCGTAGGCCAGCGTCACCGCCGCGGTCGCGGTGGTCACGATCAGCGCGTACTCGAAGCGGATCATCCGCCACCACAGCACCAGCGCGACCGCGACCGCGATGGTGATCGAGGTGATGGCCCACGGCTTGTAGAGCTCCCAGGCCGGGGTTCCGGTCAGCGCCGCGACACGTCCGCCGATCCAGAACCACCCCGGCGGGTAGAACGACGGCAGACCGAGGTAGGTCATGTCGTGCAGGGCGGGGCTGTCGGTGAGCCGCGTCAGGTACTCGGTGCGGAACTGCTGGTCGACGGAGATGCCGAACAGATACAGCTTGGTGGCCCCCAGCGGCATGCCCAGCGTTACGACGGTGAATGCCGAGACGAAAATCAGCCCGCTCAACTGAGCCAGCAGGTGGCGACCCCGCCGCCACAGCCAGCCGGTGGCCACCAGCCCGGCCAGGCAACCGACCTGACCGACGGTGGTCAGCGCGTGCAGCTGGTTGGACGACGGAAAGGCCGGCCACTGCACGCCGGCGATGGCGATCAGGGATACCACCGCAACGATCGCCGCGACCGCCGCGGCCAAGATCATCTGGCCCAGGCTGGCCAGTGCGTTGCGCATGGTCAGATCGGCAGCTTGCGGAAGATGCTCCGCGGGATGTGTCTCAACACCATCATCACGTAGCGGAATGCTGCTGGCGCCCAAACCAATTCCTTACCTTTTGCGGACGCGGTCACCGCGAGGTTGGCGACGTACTCCTTGTCGACGGTCAACGGAGCTTCCTTGACGTGCGCGCTCATCCTGGTACGCACCTGGCCGGGCCGGATCACCAGCACACGAACTCCATACTCGCGCAACGCCTCTGACAAGCCCAGGTAGAAGCCGTCCAGGCCCGCCTTGGTGGAGCCGTAGACGAAGTTGGACCGTCGCACCCGCTCGCCGGCCGCCGAGCTCATCGCGATGATCTGCCCGAAGCCCTGGGTACGCATTTTCTCGCCCAACAGCACGCCCACGGAAACCGCTGCAGTGTAATTGATTTCGGCGGCCAACACGGCCTTGTGCTGGTTCTGCCACAGCTCCTCGGCGTCGCCGAGTATGCCGAAGGCGACGATCGCGACGTCCACGTCGCCGCTGGCGAAGGCCGCCTCCATCATCTTGGGGTGGCTTTCGGGGTCGGTGGCTTCGAAGTCGATCAGCTCGACCGAACGCGCACCAGCGGCCTTCATCTGCGCGACCGCGTCGTCACGTCCGGCATCGCCGGGCATGGCGGCCAACAAGATTCGCGCGTGCGCGTTCTGCAGGTAGCGCGCGCAGATCGCCAACCCGATCTCGGAGGTGCCGCCCAACAACAGGATCGTCTGCGGATTTCCTACGGCGTCGAGCACCATTTAGAGCAGCTCCAAACGTCGGGCCATGTCGGAGGCGAACACCCGTAGCGGGTCGAACTTGCGGCGCACGGCGATCCATTCGTCGATGCGCGGGTACATGGCGTGGAAGGTTTCGGCGGTGGTCCTATTGTCCTTGCCGGTGTAGAGCCGGCCGCCGAACTCCAGCACCCGGTGGTCGAGTTCGTTGAGAAACTCGTTGAGCCCTGGCTTGATCGGAAAGTCGACGCAGACGTTCCAGCCTGGGATCGGGAAGCTCAGTGGTGCTTGGTTTCCCGGTCCGAACAGCTTGAACACGTTCAGGAATGAATAGTGCCCCGACCGCTGGATGTCGTACATGATGCCTTTGAATTCCTCGACGGCTTCGGTGGGCACCACGAATTGATACTGGCCGAAACCCGCGGAGCCGTAAACCCGGTTCCATTCGCCGACCATATCCAGCGGATGGTAGAACTGCGTCAGGTTCTGCGCCTTGCCGCGGTATGACCCCGACTTGCGGTACCAGAGTTCGGTCATCGCGCCGAATGTCAGCTTGTTCGCCAAACCGTTAGGAAAGATATCCGGGGTTGTAAAGAACTGCGGCGCATCGAACTTCAGCGGATTCTTTTGCAACTTCTTCGGTAGCTGCTCGACCCTCGCCAGCGACCCTCGAGAGATTGCGGCGCGACCGAGCTTCGGCGGCGCACTGACCGCGTCGAACCACGCCGATGAATAGGTGTAGTTGGCTTCGCTGCCGTCACTGTGGAACGCGATGGTCTCGTCCAGGGTGTGGGTAAGGTCGCCGTCGGCAATGAAATATGCCGTCTCGGTTGGAGTCATCTCGACCGTCGCGCGCAAAACGATTCCGGTGAGCCCGTTACCGCCGACGGTGGCCCAGAAAAGCTCGGCCTCCTCGCCGTCCGGGGTGAGGTGGCGGATCTGCCCATCGGCGGTCAGCAGTTCCATCGACCGAACGTGATTGCCAAAGCTGCCCGCGCTGTGGTGGTTCTTACCGTGAATATCGGAGCCGATCGCTCCGCCGATAGTGACCTGCCGGGTTCCCGGCAGCACCGGCACCCACAGTCCGAACGGCAGGGCGGCGCGCATCAGCTGGTCGAGGTTGACCCCGGCGTCGAGGTCGGCGACGTGGGTGTCGGCGTCGATCGAATGGATGCGGTTCAGCGCCGTCATGTCGATGACCAGCCCGCCACTGTTTTGCGCGTTGTCGCCGTAAGAACGGCCCAGCCCACGGGCGATGACGCCGCGACCGCCCGCGTCGGCGGCGTGGGCAACCGCCTTGGCGATCACCTCGGGGTCCGGGGTGGAGAGCACGTGCGCTACCGACGGTGCCGTGCGGCTCCAGCCGGTGAGCCGTTTGGTCGTCAACATCGTCAAAGAGGCTACCGCCTGGCGGTCGGGGTCAGCGGATCCGGAAGATCACGGCTCGCTGCACAATGAAATTGATCACCGTGGCGGTGCCCTGCGCGATCACGAACGCGACCGGTATCGCCCAGGTCCGATAGTGCAAGAGCGCCAGGCATAAGTGGTTGAGCCCGACTTGTACGGCGAAGGTGATCGCGTAGAGGACCATGACCGCGACGAAGCGGGCGGTGCTCGGTGACGCCTGAAATGTCCATCGGCGATTGATCAGGTAGGCCGTGATGGTGCCGACGACGACGCTGATGGCTTTCGACAGGTCAACCTGCAGGCCGACCCCTTTGTACAGCGCCACGTAGAGACCGAAGTCGACAATCGCCGAAAAGCCGCCGGTGACGACGAAGCGCCACACCTGCGTCGTCAGGCTCAGGTGTGGGCGCGGCGGCGCAGCTTCCACGGGATTGAAGTGTAGTGGTGCCGGTCGAAATCCGGCGCGGCGCTACTTGGGCAGCTTCAGCGCGATCAATTCGACCTGGTTTTCCCCTTGTGGTGTCGAATAGGTCACCGTGTCGCCTGCTTTATGCCCGACCAAGGCCTGTGCCAGCGGACTGCGAGCCGTCAACGTCTCGGCCTCGCGGCCGACCGGCGTCTCCTCGACGATGGAGATCACGTGCATCGTGACGACTTCTCCGTCGGCAAACCGCAAGGTCACCTCGGTACCGCCGGGCAGCGCGTCCGAATTGTCGGAGGGCGGCGGCCCGGTGCGCAACAGCCGGTCCAATTCATTGATCCGATCGGCGAGAACGACGAGTTCGTCGGCTCGCTGTATCGCCTCGGCCGCGTCTCCGTGGTCGCCGATCATGCCGCGGTCGTCTTTGACCTCGAGCTCCAGGCGCTCACGCCGCTGCCGCAGCCGATCCAGTTCCGCGGCTAGCTGATTTTTCGCCGCATCCGCAACTGATTCGCCTTTCTTGCTCACGTCCGCCGCCCTAGGTGTTGTATATCGCCGGTCACTGATATCCCGCGAAGCCCACTCGTGGTTAATCAGTGATACACCATCGGAAGGCGGCCGTCACCTGTATCCGACAAGCATTTTCAGCTGGTGACTCACCTGGATACCCACTTTGCCGGCGAATTTGTCCTCGTTTGCTCGCCACTCGGCCTGCACCGGGTGGGCTGGCGGGGCGCCCTCACGGTGAGCCGTTGGCTTACCGCGCGAGTCGCGTTGTCAAGAATCATCTTTTGGAGCGTCGCATTGTTAAGTCATTGCTTTTGCCTTGCCAGCGCAGGGAATTCGCGTTGATCGGCGGCACTCTCTCGTAGGGATCAATAGGACGCCGTCGCGGTCGTTGCCGCACCGACGGGGGCGCCACGTGCCGCGATGCAGCGATGCGCGCCGTCCACCGGGACGCGCCGCCCCTCGTAAGGCGTACTGGTCGTGCAGCGACGGACCAATCCGGGTGGTCATCGGTTGCTGGAGCTGAATGCCGCGCGAGCACGCTTCTGCAGCCGGCAGCATGTCATGCCTTTCCTTTTGCGTCCTGCGAAAGGCCATCCGAAGTGGGGTCTTTCGGCTCTACGGGCTGCGTCCGCGGTGCGCCACCGTGAGTTCAAGCCGCTTACCCAGCAGAAAGCGATGATTCCCAATGAGCGCCCACCTTCGCGATCAACTCAAATCAACCTGCGCCGTGCTGTCGGTATTGAGCTTTGCGGTATTCGGCGCCCCACCGGCCTGGGCGGATAACGGGTCGAGTCGACCGCAGGCTACCGCGGTGCAGAAGGCCGAGAACCTGATCCGCCCGGCGGTGATCTACCTGGGTGAGGACCTGAGCGCCTACGTGGGGGACAACAAGGGATGGTTCACCGACTTGAAACAGCCGGTCAAGATGAGTTTCCGGTGCACCGGGTTCGTGGTCAATTCGTCAGGCTATGTGGCTACGGCCGGCCACTGCGTGGATCCCGGCCCGGAGGGCGCGCGGCGCGAGATCATCAACGCGATCGTGCAAAAGGACGCCCACCAGGACCCGTCGATCGACCCCGACAAGCTCTTTCAATACGGGATGGCGAATTGGAAGATCGAGGGCGACGTCGCCGGATCCCCGATCGACCAGACCTTCACAGTTCTGACCGGTGGCGCCGCGGGGGTCAAGGGGCAACCCCATCCCGCCAGGGTCGTCGATTTCCGTCCGGTGTCGCAGGGCGATGTGGCGCTGTTGAAGGTCGAGGCCAGCGACTTGGCTTCGAGCGAGCTTGTGACAGACACCGAAGTACAGGTCGGCGAACAGGTCATCTCCGTCGGCTACCCCGGTAGTACGGATCAGATCACCGACGAGACGATGGATCCCACCAACAAGGACGGCACCGTCAGCGCCAAGAAAACCGCCGGGTCCGTGCCGGTCTATGAGACCAACGCCGCGCTGTCGGGTGGAATGAGCGGCGGCCCAACCGTTGGGCTCGACGGCCGGGTTGTGGGCATCAACAGCCGCGGGCCCGCGGGAGAGACGCAGCCGTTCAACTTCATCGCGCCCGCATCGGGGCTCGCCGAGTTGCTCAGCAGGTCCGGCGTCAAGGCCGGGTTGGGTCCCCTCGACGTCCAGTTTCGCAAAGGCCTTAACGATTACTACGCCGGCCACTACACATCGGCGATCGCTACGTTCGACAAGATTCTTGCGCTGGCTCCCAGCTACCAGCAGGCCGCCGTATTCAAGACGAACGCGACCAGGGCCCGCGACCAATTCGGGGACGTGTCGACCTCGTCGGGTCTGAAGACGATTTTCTACGTCATCGGCGGTGTCGTCGTGCTGGCGGCCGCGGTGGTTGCGTTAGTGCTGGTTTGGCGCCGCAAAAACCGTCAGTATCGCGGATTTGCGGGTGCACCAACAGTTTTCACTGGCCCGGCCCAGGGTCCCGCACCTATCTCCGGCCCGATACCGGTCTCCACCACCGCAGAACCACCCGGAGCTTGGCCTGGTTCCCCGTCACTGGCCCCATCGGTGGAGCGGACGGGGCCAACGCAGGCTGGGGTTGTAGATCATCCGCCTGCAACCGGTCCGGCCGCGACCGCTCCAGTGCCCTTCGACTCGAGCAATGAGGTCGCCGATCGTGCCGGCGGTGACGGCACACCCCTTGACGAGGGCACCAAGATCGAGCAACTCAAAGCGCTCGCGACGCTGCGGGATTCCGGTGCGCTGACCGACGCGGAATTCGAGGCCGAAAAGCACAAGATCCTCGAAGGACGACGTTAATAGCGGGTGGCGAGTCGTGGTAGTACACGCGTGAATGTGGCTGCCGACGATGTTGAACGGCTTGGACCGGTAGTGGCATGCCGCGTATCTTCATCACGCGGCAGCGTGATCGAGGGGCTTCTTAGCTTGTACGCCATGGCTATTCCCTGAGCGCGGGAGGTGGTCCGTGTGTGATCTTCTGTGGCTGCGCAGAGTGGCAAAGGTAGATTGGGATTAGTAGTGCGCCGATGGATCCGGTGTTCACCAGGAAGGTCGTAAAGTGCCAGCAGCGGGTCAAGGTCGTCGCGGCTAGGGTCATACCCAGTACGGCACGCGGGCGCGGTATTGCCGCATCGCCAAGGCCGCCAGCACCCAGCCGACGACCGTCAAAGACAGCACCACGACCCAGTGCCGCAGCTCCTGGTGGGCGCCCAGCAGTGGCGACCGCACGATATCGAGATAGTGCAGCAGCGGATTGAGTTCGACGATGCTCGCCCAACGCCCGGCCCCCTGCTGGCGCAGCGTGTCGTCGTTCCAGATGATCGGCGTCATGAAGAACAGCAGTTGCACGATGGAAAACAGCAGAGGACCGATGTCGCGGTAGCGGGTCGCCAGGATGCCGAAACACAGTGACACCCATATGGCATTGAGCACGATCAGCGCCAGCGCCGGAAACACCGACAGATCGGCCCACGACCACGGCTTGGGGTAGATGATCGCCACGACGAGATAGATGACGATGTTGTGCGCGAACAGGATCATCTGCCGCCACACCAGCCGGTAGACGTGCACGCTCAACGGCGTCGGCAATTGCTTGATCAGTCCCTCGTTGGCGACGAACACGTCGGCGCCCTCCAGGATCGCTGCGTTGATCAGATTCCAAATGATCAGCCCAAGAGTCACATACGGCAGATGCACCGACAGTTCCAGATGAAACAGCTTGGAATACAGGCCGCCCATCGCGACGGCGGTGGTACCGGTTGCGATGGTGATCCAGAATGGGCCCAGCACCGAGCGGCGGTAGCGCTGCTTGATGTCCTGCCAGCCGAGGTGCAGCCACAGCTCGTGGCGACGGAAGCCGTCGACCAGGTCGCCCCGGGCCCGGGTGAACGTCCGCGACTGCGCCGCCGCGTCCGTGAACGTCATGGCGATCCTCCTGTGTCGGGCTTGCCGAAGATCTCGCGACGCCCCAAGCGGCGCAACCGAATCCACTCCAGCAGGCCTTTGGGGTCACGACGGGTCACCAGGAAGAACCAGCCGAACCGGACCCACTCCTGCGCCAGTAGCTTGCGCAGGCCGGGCTGCGACAATGCGTAGCCGCGATTGCGGTAGGTGAAAAACCGCTTCGCCGCGTCGTCGGGATACTGGGTGTGCATCCGGCCGCCCAGGATCGGCTTGAACTCGTCGGATCCGCAGGGATGCAGGTAAACCGCGTCCAGGCAGGTGCCGAACGGCAGGCCGGACCGGACCAGCCGGCGGTGCACTTCCACCTCGTCGCCGCGGATGAACAGCCGCATATCCGGTTACGCCGATCGACTCGAATGCGGATGCGCGGAACAGCGCGCCGTTGAACAGCGATGCGATTCCACGCAGCAAATCCTGTCCTTCTTCGGTGCGCAATTCGCTTGCGCGCCTGCGCCATACCAGGCCTCGCCGCAACGGAAACGCCAGCCGCTCCGGGTCGTCCATGTTGCACACCATCGGGGATACCTCGGCTAGGCCGTACTTTTCGGCGCACACCATCAGCGTCGCCAGCACCCGGGTGTCCTGCGGGCGGCCGTCATCGTCGGCAAGCCACACCCAGTCGGCGCCCTGCGCCAGCGCATGCAGGATGCCGAGCGCGAAACCGCCTGCCCCGCCAAGGTTTCGGAGCGATCCCAAATACGTCGTCGGGATCGGCTGGCTGTCAACCAGTTCGCGGACCCGGCCAGCCGGCGACCCTTCGAAAAAATCGTTGTCGACCACGATCAGGTGGTCGGGCAGGCGGGTCTGCGTACTCAGCACGTCCAGAGACTTGGCCAGCTCGTCGGGGCGCCGGTGGGTGACCACGACGGCGAAGACCGAGTCACTCATATTTCCTGCCACTCATCCCGCCGCTGTCTCCTCCAGCACCTCGCGCACGTGCCGGGCCGCGTCCTCACCCTCGTAGGCGCGCACCACGTCTTCGATGCTGCCGGTGAGCTTGATCTCGCCGTGGTCGATCCACATCGCGGTATTGCAGAGCCGGGCCAGGAATTCGTTGGAATGGCTTGCGAAGACCAGGATTCCGGAACGCTCCACCAGGCTCTGCAGCCGCGACTGCGCCTTCTTCAGGAAGTCGGCGTCCACCGCGCCGATACCTTCGTCGAGCAACAAGATCTCGGGGTCGATGCTGGTGACCACGCCCATCGCCAGTCGCACTCGCATCCCGGTGGAATACGTCCGCAGCGGCATCGACAGGTAGTCGCCCAGCTCGGTGAACTCGGCGATCTCGTCCACCTTGGCCTGCATCTGCTTTCGGGTCTGTCCGAGAAACAGGCCGCGGATGATGATGTTCTCGTAGCCGGAGATCTCGGGGTCCATGCCGATCCCGAGATCGAAGACCGGAGCGACCCTGCCGGTGACCGTCGCCGAGCCCCGGGTCGGCTCGTAGATGCCCGAAAGTAGGCGCAGCAGAGTAGATTTGCCGGCGCCGTTGTGACCGACCAGACCGACCCGGTCGCCCAGGTCCAGCGACAGGGTGATGTCCCGCAACGCCTCGATGACCACCACGTTGGAGTTGTTGCGCCCAATGGTGCCGCCGGCCTTGCCCAGGACGGCTTTCTTCAAAGATCGTGACTTGGCGTCGAAGATGGGGAATTCGACCCACGCGTCGCGTGTCTCGATATGCGGAGGAGGCACCGTGAACTCTGCTTACAGGTACTGCCCGTGCCCGGATCCGGGCTGTCCTGGCCTGCTTACTCCCGGGGGCAGCGCGCCTTGGCGCATCTGCTCCAGTTGCGCACGCGCGGAGATCTGTTGGGCGAACAGCGCGGTCTGGATGCCATGGAACAGGCCTTCCAGCCAGCCCACCAGCTGAGCTTGGGCGATGCGCAGCTCGGCATCCGACGGGGTGGCGTCCTCGCTGAACGGCAGGGTGAGCCGGTCGAGTTCTTCACGTAGTTCGGGAGCCAAGCCTTCTTCGAGTTCGCGGATGCTGGTGGCGTGTATTTCGCGCAGCCGGTTGCGGCTGGCTTCGTCGAGCGGAGCGGCGCGCACTTCTTCGAGGAGTTGCTTGATCATGGTCCCGATTCGCATCACCTTGGCGGGCTGCTCGACTAGGTCGGTCAGGGAACGTTCCTCGGAGTCGCCCTCGTCGTGCAGTGCCATGATCCGCGGATCGACGCCGCCGATGACCTCGATGCCATCGTCGTCTGAGCCGTCTGAGCCGTCTCTGCCGGTAGTCAATCCAGTCACCATCCTCGTGCGAATCTTCTAGGAGTGTGTTGCTGCGGCCCCGCCTGGTCCCAAGCCGCGCCATTCCCAGATTTGGGCGCCACCGTTGTCGTAGATCTTCGCCCACGACTTCGATTTCTCCAGTGACCTTATCCCTTCGGGCTCCTTGAACCCGCGAACCGTCGGCTCGCTGGTCAGGATGTAGCGAATGTTGAGTACTCGGACCGCCTCGACCACCCACGGGTTGCCGGTGTTGGCCCGCGCCCAGAAGATGTAGCGGAAATAGCCGGGGCCCGTCTGCTGCGGGTAGTCGTAGTGGGTCCACAGCGGATGCAGGTCCGCCACCGCGTACATCCATGCGGTCCCGTCCACGTTGGAGTCGCCGATGAGGGTGTCTTTGGCGCCGGGCAGCGTCGCCAGATACGCCATGGCATCGAGGTCTTGCTGGTTGATGATGACCGAGTCGTACTTGTCGCCGAATAAGACTAGGTGCCGATACAGGTAGTGCCGGCCGCTGAACACGGTGGCCGCCACCAACACCACCGCGGTGACCGCGACCCACACCGGTGCCGGCAGGGGCCTGACCCGATCGGCAAGCCGCTTGACGCCGGCGACCAACATCGTGACCACCGCGAACAGCGCGATGCCCGCCATGGGCGTCAGCAGCATCGTCACCACCGCCGTGAGCCGGCGGGGATCGTTGTAGAAGAACTGGCTGAATACTTCGATGACGGCGCCGGCCGCGTTGTGAAACGGCGCGCCCGAGTAGATGGTCGCCGCCGTCAGCACCAGCCAGATTGCCACCGGCCACCAAATCTTCTTGTACAGGAAGATCGCCAGGCCGATGCCGCACAGCACCACCAAGCCGAGCTGGATCGGGAAGTCGTTGAGGTGGCGAGTGTGCAGCAGTAGCGCGTCCCTCACGCCCTGCATCACGCTCTTGAAACTGGGGAATGCATGCCCGGCGATGATGTCGGCCTGCCGCAGCACTCCGAGGAACTGCGGCGCCAGGATCAGCCCGGTCGGCACGGCCACGGCGCTCAGGGTCAGCGCGTCGGCGAGCCGGCCGCGCACCGGATGCCACAGCACGTCGAGCAGCCACCACCCAAGCAGGAACAGGATGACGACGAACCCGCCCGTGAGGTGGACGGAGAAGATGCCCATGAGCGCGAGCACGGCCACCGGGATGCGGTCGCGGTGCCGCAGCGTCGAGGTGATCAACACAAACGTCGGGATAGCGACCCCGTAGGCCGCCAGGTTTGGCATGGCGGCGACGCCGAACTCGATGTAGGGCACCGAGGTGAACGACGCCGACAGCCCCGCCGCGGTCGCCGTCGCCCCCGCCGCACACCATTGGCTCGTGATGGGGCGGGCGAAGAACCAGGTGAGGACTGCCGCGCTGGACGGAAACAGCCACACCGACGCCGCCACCGAAGTCACGGTGTAGCCGGTGGCGGGTGCCGCCCCGGTGAGTTGACAGAACACCGCCGTCAGGGCATGGAACACCGACGGGTAGTACAACGGCGCGTGCGTTTCAACGTTGCGGAGCTCACCCATGTGGGTCGACGACGCCTGTCCGGTATCGAGGATGAACCGCACCGTGTTCGCGTGCCAGACCGCGTCCCAGGTGCTGGGAATCGATTGCCAGTGCACGAGGCCGCGCCACGCCGCCCAGCTGATCAACAGGACGCCCAGCAACACCCCGGCCGCCACCGTCAACGCCGGCCAGCCGCGGATCCCCTGGGCTTCAGCGCCGGCGTCGCGATAGCGGGCAAACAACAACTGCAGGCCCGCCGTCAGCAAGCACACCACGGCGAGTGTGGCCACCGCCGTCCAACCGTTCCACGGTATTCCGAGGGCGCCGAACGGGATGATCGCCAATGCCACCACGCCGCAGGTCAGCGCCGCCGCGACCGCGACAGCGACCGGCCAAGTTAGCTGGGCGATACGTCCGACGATTGCGCCCGGAGCGATCAGGAGGAACAGTGCGATCAGCGTTCCGAAGGCCAGCCCCACTCGACTAGTATGGCTGGCCGGGTGACCTTGCTCGCGAAGCCCAATTAGCGGGGACGGCTCGGACGCGTTAAAGGCACTCGCTGCCGTCGCGAAATTTTCGCGGAATGGCGGAAGCTCTAAGGTGGCTGGCATGGCATTTGACGTCGCCCGGGTGCGCGGTCTGCATCCGTCGTTGGGTGACGGATGGGTGCATTTCGACGCGCCCGCCGGCATGCTGATCCCCGATTCCGTCGCGACCACCGTGTCGACGGCCTTCCGTAGGTCCAGCGCCAGCACGACGGGCGCGCACCCGTCGGCGCACCGCAGCGCCGCCGTGCTGGAGGCCGCGCGGGCCGCGGTGGCTGATCTGCTCAACGCCGACCCGGCGGGCGTCGTGCTGGGCGCCGATCGCGCCGTCCTGTTGTCATCGCTGGCCGAGGCGTCGTCCTCCCGCGCCGGTTTGGGATACGAGGTGATCGTCAGCCGCCTCGACGACGAGGCGAACATCGCTCCGTGGCTGCGGGCGGCACACCGCTACGGCGCCAAGGTGAAGTGGGCCGAGATCGACATCGAGACCGGTGACTTGCCGACCTGGCAGTGGGAGAGCCTGATCGGCAAGTCGACCCGGCTGGTGGCCGTCACCTCCGCGTCCGGAACGCTGGGCACCGTCACCGATCTGCGGGCGATGACCAAGCTGGTGCACGACGTCGGCGGTCTGGTGATCGTCGACCATTCCGCTGCCGCGCCCTACCGACTCCTCGACATCAAAGACACCGAGGTCGACGTGGTCGCGGTGAACGCTCACGCCTGGGGCGGTCCGCCGATCGGGGCGATCGTGTTCCGCGATCCGGCGCTGATCAACAGCTTCAGCTCAGTGTCGTCCGACCCGCACGCCACCGGCCCGGCGCGTCTCGAGGTTGGCCGGCACCAGTTCGGAATGCTCGCCGGCGTGGTCGCCAGCATCGAATACCTTGCGGCGCTCGATGAATCGGCTCGTGGTAGCCGGCGGGAGCGGCTGTCGCTGTCGATGCAATCCGCCGGCTCGTATCTGAACCGGGTCTTCGATTATCTGATCGCGTCGTTGCGATCCTTGCCGTTGATGATGATGATCGGGCGACCGGAGACGCGGATACCGGTGATCAGTTTTGCACTGGACCAGGTGCCCGCCGAACGCGTGGTACAGCGGTTGGCGGACAACGGAATTCTGGCGATTTCCGACGAGAGTTCGCGAGCACTGGACGTGCTGGGCGCCAACGACGTGGGCGGCGCCGTTACCGTCGGGCTGGCGCACTACTCCACGATGGCCGAAGTCGACCAGCTGGTGCGTGCGCTGGCGTCGTTGGGGTAGAGAGTGTTGGCCCTTCCAGGGCAATAGACGATTCTCAACTGTGATAGCGCATGCGACATCGCATTTCAAAATCACCTATCAGTGACCGGATGGTACTGGTGTGGCCGGTGTGACCCCGCCACCTAAACCTAAACGGTCAGCACGATCTTTCCGGTCACCTTGCTCGCCACCAGTTCCTGGTGCGCCTCTCCGGCCCGTTCGATGGGCATGCATGCTCCGATGATCGACCGGACTTTGCCTTCGGCGATCATCGGCCAGACCGACGCTGTCACCGCCTGCACGATCTCGGTCTTGCTGTTCGGCCCGCTGACCGGCCGCGCGCGCAGCGTGGTGCCGATGACCCGCGCCCGCTTGGCCATGAGCTTGCCGATGTTCAGCTCGCCCTTCACCCCGCCCTGCATGCCGATGATCACCAGCTGCCCGTCAGGGGCCAGGGCGTCGATATTGCGGTCCAGGTAAGCGGCGCCCATGATGTCGAAGATCACGTCAGCCCCATCGGACTCCGCGCGCAGCCGCGCCACGAAATCCTCGGCGCGGTAGTTGATGGTGATGTCGGCGCCCAGCTCGCGACAGAAGTCCAGCTTGTCGGCCGACCCGGCGGTCACCGCCACCCGGGCGCCCAGCGCCCGCGCCACCTGAATCGCGTGGCTTCCGATGCCGCTGGCCCCGCCGTGCATCAACAGCAGCTGGCCTTTGCCCAGGCGAGCTGTCAGCACCAGGTTCGACCACACCGTGCAGGCCACCTCGGGCAGCCCCGCCGCGTCCACCAGGTCGACACCGTCGGGAATCGGCAGCACCTGACCGGCGGGCACCGCGACGTATTCAGCGTATCCGCCCCCGGCCAGCAACGCGCAAACCTCTTGTCCCACAGACCATTCGGTGACACCCTCGCCCGCCTCCGCAATGGTGCCGGAGACCTCCATCCCGATGATCTCGCTGGCGCCCGGCGGTGGCGGGTATTTACCGGCGGCCTGCAGCACGTCGGCGCGGTTGACGCCGGCCGCGGCGACCTTGATCAGTACCTCGCCCGGCCGCGCGGACACGTCGGGAACTTCCTGCCATACCAGTTGATCGGACGATTCGGCGACGATGGCATGCATGCCGGCCACGCTACTACCGCTTACTCTTATCAGCGGTGGCGTGGCAGAGCGGCCTAATGCACTCGCCTTGAAAGCGAGAGACGGCTAAAACCGTCCGGGGGTTCAAATCCCTCCGCCACCGCCGAGGATCGCCGTCGGGATCGCCGTCGGGATCGCCGCGACGGTCGTGGCTGAAACCGCACGCGCGGCCCTAGCCGGTCGGGATTTCAGCGGCGATGGCGTTCATCAGCGCGACGTAGCGACGGGCCTCGGGGTCCCGGCCCGGCTTGCCGCTGCTGATCACGCCCGCGGCTAGGCCGCGGGCCGGGTCGGCCCAGATCGCGATGTTGGCCAGGCCCAGGTTGCCGAACGCGGCCGGTGCGTTGCGCCCGAATGGTCCGAAGCGGTTGGTGCCCAGTATGTACCCGGTGCCCCAACGGGCCGGCATCAGGCCCACGGCGAAATCCGGCCGCAACCGGCGGCACTCCTGCACCGCGCCGTACATCCGTTCCGGGCTCATCACCCGCACGCCGTCGAGTTCGCCGCCGCGCCGCCAGATTTCGGCGAAGCGCGACAGCTCGTCTGCCGTCGACACGGTGTTCGACGAGGGCACCACGGTGGTCAGGAACGCCGGGGTGTTGGTGTAGGGGATGATCTCGTGCACGGTTCCGCCGATCGCCTTGCGGAAGATCGCGGCGATCGCCGGCGGCAACGGGCGTCCGGTGGCGTGGCTGGGCGCGACCAGCGGAACGTCCTGCTTGGCGACGCCGAAGTTGGTCCAGCGGAAGCCCACCGGGTCGAGGATCTCGGTGGCCAGGATGTCGCGAATGTCTTTACCGGTCGCCGCATAGACGATTTCGCGCATGAGCGGACCCCAGGTCAGCGCGTGATAGATGTGCACCAATCCCGGCCGATACAGCGGCCGCAGCTTGCCGAGCTGCTCTTGGGCGTACTCGTGGTCATCCGCGCGGCGTAGGTCCGGCTTGGGGCCGGTGGGGAAGGGCACGCCGGCGCTGTGGGTCAGCACGTGCCGGATCGTGGTGCGGTCCTTGCCGTGGCTGGTGTAGCTGCGAATGTACTCACACACCCGGTCGTCAAGCGAAAAATGCCCCTGCTCTACGAGCATGTGCACGACGGTCGCGGTGATGCCCTTGGCCGCCGAGTACACACAGAATGGCGTATCCGTCGTGACAGTGACCTTTTCGGCGTCGGGCGAATCGGTCGGCGCGTTGCCCCAGCCGTGGCCGATCGCGCGGTTGAGCACGACCCGCCCGTGCCGGCGGATGCAGAGCTGAATCGCGGGGTGCATGCCGCCCTGGTACCAGTGCCGCGCGGCCTGCCAGATGCTCTCGACGGTGGCGCGGTCGATGTCGGTGTGATCTTCTACGCCGATCGTCGTCACGGCGTCCAGGTCGGCCGGAACGCGGACCTTGCCGTCTGGTGTCACCACCTCCGAGAGGGTACGTGCCGTACAGCAGCGGTGCATTTAGCGTGGTCGTATGGCCACGCGTTCCCGCTTTGCCGACGTGATCCTCGTCATCTACGGCATCTACTCGGTCGCCCTCGGGGTCTTCATGATGCTGTTGCCGGTGACCTTCTTCGACACCCTCGGCGCGTTCGGCGCCCGCAACACGCACTACATCTTCGACAACGCGTCGTTCGAATTGCCGCTCGGGCTGCTGTTGCTGGCCGCGATGCGGTGGTCGACGTGGCGGGTGCCGGCGCTCGCCTTTGCCACGGCGCACTGGGCGCTGCACGCGCTCAGCCACCTCATCGACACCGACCACCACACCGGCGCCTGGGTGGGCTACCTCGAATTCGCCAGCTTGGCGCTATCCAGCGTGCTGCTCGCAATTGCGTTGCGCTGCAGCATCGTTGAGCAAAAAGTTATTCCCCGGTGAACTGCGGCGGACGCTTGGCGAAGGTGGCCGAGATGCCCTCGGTCAGGTCTTTGGACGGCAGGAAAGCCGCGTTCCACGCAGCGACGTAGCGCAGGCTCTCTGAGACCGCCGCGATGCGTTGCTGGTCAAGGACGTCCTTAACGCCGTTGACCGTCAGCGGCGGGTTGGCGGCGATCTCGGCGGCGGTGGCGTGGGCGGCGGCCAAGCTGGCCTCGGCATCGTCGTACACGTCGTTGACCAGGCCGATCTTCTCGGCGCGGGCCGCGTCGATGTCCTTGCCCGTCAACGCCAATTCGCGCAGGTGGCCGTCATTCAAGATCAGCGGCAGGCGGGCGAGGCTGCCGACGTCGGCGACGATGGCCAGCTTGACCTCGCGCACCGAGAACTTGGCGTCGGCGCTGGCGTAGCGGATGTCCACCGCCGAGATCAGGTCGACCCCGCCGCCGATGCACCAGCCGTGCACCGACGCGATCGTCGGCGTGCGGCAATCGGCCACTGCGGTGATCGCGCCCTGCATGCGCTTGATCTCGGCGTGAAAATGCGCGCGCGGGCCGGCCAGCGCGTCGCCAGCCAGCAGCGGGGTGAAGGTTCCGCCCATCGCGGGCACGTCCAGGCCGTAGCTGAAGTTCTTGCCCGACCCGGTGATGACGATGGCCCGCACCTCGGGGTCAGCGTCCAGCGCCGGGAACAGCTCAGGCAACTCCGCCCAAAACGCGGGCCCCATCGCGTTGCCCTTGCCCGGTCCGATCAACGTCACCTGCGCAACCTGGTCTTTGATTTCGACGGTGACGGATTCGTATGTTTCGCCCATGACCAGACCGTAGCGTGGTGTGTATGCCTCCCGATTTGCGACCCGGACCGGATTCTCCGCCGCCCGACGAGCTGGCCAGCGCCGAGGACACGCTGGGGGTGCTGCAACAGGTGCTGCACACCGTCGCCGGCGACGACATGGCGCGGCAGACGCCGTGCACGCAGTTCAACGTGGCGCAGTTGACCGACCACCTGCTGAACTCGATCACGGCGATCGGCGGCATGGTGGGTGCGGAGATTCCGGCGACCGACGAGAGCGACTCCGCCGAGCGGCGCGTCGTCAGCGCGGCCCGGCCGGCCCTGGACGCCTGGCATCGCCGCGGACTGGAAGGCAGCGTGCCGTTCGGCAAAGGCGAAATGCCGGCCAAGGGAGCGTGTGGGATCTTGTCGCTCGAATTCCTGGTCCACGCGTGGGATTACGCCCGGGCCGTCGGGCACGACGTCGATGCCCCCGAGCCGCTGGCCGAATACGTTCTGGGCCTGGCGCGAGCGACCATCCAACCGGAGCTACGCAGCCGCGCCGGGTTCGACGACCCGGTCGCCGTGGCCGAGGATGCCGGCGCCCTGGTCCGGCTGATCGCATTCACCGGGCGCAATCCGGCCAGGTAGTCGCTTTCGCCGAACGTGTTCTCTGGGCGAAAAACCATTCGGATTTCCGCCGCCACGTCACGCTCGGCGGAAGAGACGGGCCCGCCGCTACACCCGCTCAAGGTAGAAGTAGTAGTACTTGCCGTTGTCGAGGATGCCTTTGCCGTTCATGATGCCCATCACGGCGTCGTCGTCGATCTTCTTGAAATGGTCGTGCACGGGCGCGCCGTCGTAGACCATCGTGGCAGTGACCTCGCCGCGGAATTCTTCCAGCCAGAGGCTGGCCTCGCCGTTCATCCGCTCCACGTTCGAGTACTTGTTGCCGTCGGCGTCCAGGCAGACCAGCGGCTGCGCATCGGTGGCGGATTTGAAGGTCTTGCCGAACCAGTTGATCTTTGCGAGAGAGCCGTTGGCCCGGTGGCCGGTCGCGAACTCGCCGCCCTTCCACTCGCCGATCATGCCGTCGATCGTGGCGGGCTCGAGGCTCGCCCAGAAGTCATCGAGCTCGGCATCGGACACCTGATCGGCGCTTTCCTTGAATGCGATGAACTTCTTGCGGGCCGGGGTCATTGCGTACTCCTATGATCTGCGTTCCAGCTGCGCGCAAATCGCAGCAAGGCGTCGTTTTCGTCCGGTGCGCCGACCGTAACCCGAACGCCGTCGGTGCCGTACGGGCGCACGACGATACGCGCATCGGCGGCCTGTTCCACAAAGTCCACTGTGCGGGGCCCCAGCGGCAGCCAGACGAAGTTTGATTGGGACGGCGGCAGCGTGAACCCGGCACCGCGCAACTCTGCGCTGACGCGGACACGTTCGCCGACCAGGGCGTCGGTACGAGCCAACAACTCATCGGCGGCGTCCAGTGAGGCGATCGCGGCGGCCTGCGCAACGCTGGATACGGTGAACGGCACGTAGACCTTGTCCAGCGCGGTGATCACGTCGGAGTGGCCGACCGAATACCCGATCCGCAAACCCGCCAGCCCGTACGCCTTCGAAAACGTCCGCAGCACAACAACATTGCTGTGGGCGCGGACCAGGCCCAGGCTGTCCGGCAGCATGCCATCACGGATGTACTCGACATAGGCCTCGTCGATGGCGATCAGGATGTGCGACGGAACCGCCTCAACGAAACGGGTCAGCGCGTCCGGGTCCACGACGGTGGAGGTCGGGTTGTTGGGGTTGCAGACGAAAATCAGCCGGGTTCGTTCGGTGATGGCGGCGAGCATCGCATAGAGGTCGTAGGTGTGGTCGGTCAACGGCACCCGGATCGCGGTGGCACCGGCGACCTGAACCTGAGGTGGGTAGAGCTCAAAGCTGCGCCACCCGAAGATCACCTCGTCGCCCGCCGCGGCGGTGATCTGAACCAGCTGCTGGCAAAGGCTGACCGAACCGCAACCGACGGCGACCTGCTCGGGAGCGAAGTCCAGCCGCTTGGCCAACGCGGCCTTGAGGTCCACACAGCCGTTGTCGGGGTAGCGGTTGGCAACATCGGTGGCCCGCTCGATGGCCGCGCGGACGCTGGGCAGCGGGCCGAACACCGTCTCGTTGCTGGCCAGTTTGATGGCGCCCCGCACCGTTTTGCCTGGCACATAAACTGGCAGCGCGTCCAGGTCAGGTCGCAGGCGGGCGCTCACTTCGACAGCATATGTCGCGGCTGTGTACGCTATGGCCCCGGCGGTTGCGGGATCCCGGGAGCGGTTCGGGTACCCTCGTGAAGTTCATGGAGGCGTGCCAGAGCGGCCGAATGGGGCTCACTGCTAATGAGTTGTTCCCCTTCAAGGGAACCGGAGGTTCAAATCCTCTCGCCTCCGCGGAGTTGTTTGAGACAACATAACTGAAGACAAGGCGCCCGTAGCTCAACGGATAGAGCATCTGACTACGGATCAGAAGGTTGGGAGTTCGAATCTCTTCGGGCGCGCGGCTCAGAGGCCCCGGCTTTGCCGGAAGGGGCCTTTCTGCGGGTTTGATTGCGCGGGAAGCAATTGCGGTGCGGCACGGTTGTGCCGAGAATGCGCATTGGAGTTACGTTCCCGCAAACCGAGCTCGGGGGAGATCCCGCCGTCGTCCGCGCGTACGCCCAGGGCGTGGAAGAACTCGGGTATACCCACATCCTCGCCTACGACCACGTCGTCGGCGCCGACCCGACCGTGCACCAGGGCTGGCAGGGCCCCTACGACATCGACACAACGTTTCATGAGCCGTTCGTCATGTTCGGCTATCTGGCGGCGGTCAGCGCACTGGAACTCGTCACCGGCATCATCATCCTGCCGCAGCGGCAGTCGGTGTTGGTGGCCAAGCAGGCCGCCGAGGTCGATCTGCTGACCGGCGGGCGATTCCGGCTCGGTGTCGGGCTGGGCTGGAACGCCGTGGAGTACGAGGCGCTGGGTGAGGATTTCAGCAACCGCGGCAAGCGCTCCGAGGAGCAGGTCGAGGTCATGCGCAAGCTGTGGACCGAACGGTCGGTCACCTTCAACGGGAAGTACCACACGGTGACCGGGGCGGGCCTGGCCCCACTGCCGAATCAGCGGCCCATCCCGGTGTGGTTCGGCGCCGCGTCCGACCGCGCCTACGAACGCGCCGGGCGGCTCGGCGACGGCTGGTTCCCGATGATGGGCCCTGGGCCGGGCCTCGACTACGCCGTTGAGCAGGTGAAGCGCGCAGCAGCCGCCGCCGGCCGGGACGCCGACAGCCTCGGGATGGAAGGCCGGGTCAGCTGGACCGGCGACCGCGACAAGGCCGCGGCCCAGATCGCCGCCTGGAACGCTGCTGGGGCCACCCATCTGTCGGTGAACACCATGGACGCCGGACTGGCGAGCGTCGACGACCACCTCGCCGCACTAGAGCGGGTCGCCACCGACCTGAAGTAGCGCCGCGAGCGTCGTCAATGCAATTGACCGCCGTACCTCGCCTGGTTCTCGGCCTCGGCCTCTTCGCGCAGCGCCGCGATCGCGACGTTCAAGCGGTCAGCCAACTCGCCATGGGCGTAGCCCGTCACACCGGGATGCAGCGTCAACTGAAGCAACCTGCCGTCGGAATTTGCGACGGCCTGAATGTCGCCGAGATCCACGCTGTACGTGACGGTTTCGGCCTGCGCGACGAGGGCTTCCCACCTGTCGGCAGCCTCGCTGAGTTCGCGCAAAACCGATTCGACGAGAGCTCGGTCTTTCAGGTCGCTCCGCTCGCTGCGACTGTCCGACCCCGCCACGATGTCAGTATGTCGACCGCTCTAACCAGCGTCAATTCATAATTGGGCGCATGTCTTAGGCCGGCAGCCTTACGGCGCATCGAGTTTTTGGAACCAGGAGAAGTGGTAGTTCGCCGATATCAAGTCTCCGGTGACGATGCCTTCGGTGGCGGCCATCAGCAGACAGTTGAGCAGCAGCGCGGGGTCGACGTCCGGATACTGGTCCAGCAGCCGGCACCGCGCCGTATCGAGGTGCACCCGCAGCAGGTCGACTTCGTCGTCGACGACGCCGGTTGCCGCGGCCGCGGCCCTGGCCAACGTATGCACGATGCGTGGCACTCCGTCGCGCCAGTGCGTGGCTTGAATCAACTGCCATCCCAGGTCGTCGACGGTTGGCAATTCGCGCGGCTGCACCGAGGACTGTGTCGCGGCGAAGTCGATCGACCAGCCCAGCGGATCGCCGGGACTATAGGTCGCGGCCCGCGGTGCCTCTCCGATCAGGGCGGATGCCCGGCCAGTGCGCCGCCCGGGCTCCAACAGCCGCACGCCGGCCGGCAGCTTGATTCCCGCGGGCACCCAACCGTGCGCGAGGTCGGTGACCAATACCGTCGTGCCGTCCTCGTGATCGGCGGCCGCCCAGTTCAACCTCGGTTCTTGACGGGCGACAAACGCGACGAGCCGCCGCAATCGTTCGGTGTCGGATTCCGCTGCGGCGGTGGCCTGGGGGGGTTCCGCGGTTTCCGCTCGCGGTGGGGCGACGGTTTCAGCCTTGCGCTCCTCGACGATCTCCGGCACTTCCACCACCCTGACGGCCGGGATCACTTGTGTCTTATCGATATCCGCTGCCGCGAATTCCCTGACGGCGTGCCGCGGGGCTCGCACCCGGCCGTCAGCCGTCGCGGTGCGCAGCTGACGAACCGTCGACTCGACTCGCCGCTCGGCACGGCCGCGCGCCTCGTTGATCACTCGGGCCTCTTCCGCCTGCCGGGCCGAATCAGCCATTCCCGCTCTTCTGATAATCCTCAGCTCGTCGTTGGCGCTACTCGCGATCCGCCGCAGGTCGGCATTGAGATACTCTGCCAGAGTGGCGGTTTCGGCACTGGCCGTCGAGAGCTCGGCAGGCCAGAGCCCACCTATCACCCAAGGGGTGCAATCGACAGGAGAGCTGAAGGTGGGAATCGTCAGCGATTCCCTTGTCGCTCTCCGGAGGCGCTGGCGCGCCGTTCTCCGACCGAAGATCGCCACCGGGTAAGCCTACCGGCAACTGCCGCTGGCTTTTACCGCTGGTGAATTGTGCGGCCGCCCTGGCCTGGGTAGCCTAGGGGCATGGCTGATTCTGCGCTGCAGCAGCAACTCGACGAGGTGCGCGCGTTGTTGCGCCGTGCGCGAGAGTTGTTCGGCGCCAATCCCATCGAGCCGCCCGTCGATATCGCGCCAAACACGGACGCCACCAAGCCCTGGTTGCTCTAGGCGGTCAGGCCGGTCAATCCGTCTTTTTGCGGCGGCGCAGTTGATGAGCCAGTAGCTTTTCGATTGCCGTGTCAAGATCGTGGGCGGTCGGAACTTCCGCGGACGGCGTGTGGCCGGCGGCCACGATCTCGTTGCGCACTTCCAGCAACGCCTTGAGGCACGACACGTCCGCGGTCAGCAGAATGCCCTGCGCCAAGTTGGCAGCGTCGGTGTCCATCGCCTCGGCGCTCAGCGCGACGCTGTGCATGTATCCGCCGCGGCAGGAGCGGACCAGGATATGTCCGCTCGGGTGGACTGTGTCAAAGGCGGGATTCGCGTCCGTCATCGACCGCCATCAGTGATGCCGCCGAAGTCTTGTGCGGCCTGTTCGTCGTGCTGGTCCCACATCGTCGCCGACGTCCTGAGGTTGTGTGCCATCTCGGCGTGGTTATCGGCTTGCTGCTGGTAGCACTGCCGTCGCAGCTCCAGCAGTTCACGGCCGGCCTCGCGCAGCTCACCGAAGATCGGCCCGAGTGAGTCCAGGCTTTCCTGGATCGCGGGGTGCGACGACGGCACGGTTCGCAAGTAGTCGGAGGTCTGCTCGTGATGGACCGCGGCTTCACGCAACCGCGCGGGCACCACATGGATTCGATCTGCCATCCCCTGTCTCCTATTCAGTCGTTGCCGCCGGCCGGGTTGGCGTCGGTGGGTCGGTCCTGGCCGGCGCGGTCGCGGTCGCCGGTCCTTGCGTCACCGGCGGGTGCTCCCAGCCTAGAAAGCTCGGCCCGCTCACGGTGGCGATGTGCTGAATCTGGCCGTCGAGCAGCGCTTTACCGTGGCCGAGAGCGAGGGCGTGGCGGTCGCTGAGGATACCGATATCTCCCGGAATGACCTGCAGCGGATCGATGGGATGGGTGACCGCCGTCCCCGGCGGGGGAATGGTGATGCCCTGCTGGTGGAAGGCCTGCGCGATCGGCGTGCCATCGACCGCGGCCTTGATCGCCGCCGCCAGCTCTGGGCTGCCGGCCGTCACTGTCTCGCCGTCGGGCAAGGTGATCGTCGTTGGGCCCGTAGGTAGCGATTCGGGCTTTTCACCGGACGATTCGATTGCTTCGGTGTCTTTGTGGTCGCCCGCTTCGTCGGCGTCCGTCGGTTCGGGTTCGGCGCGGTCGAACAGTTTGGAAAGGGGTTGCCCGCCTTCGCTATTCCAACCGGGACCAGAGCCCGGTCCGGAAAACCCGGAAAGCCCGCCCGGTAGCGATCCCCCGCCAAAACTCGGAGTGCTCGGGACCATCGACGGCATCGGCATCGCCGATGGCGGGAGACCCGCAGCGCCCGGATCCTGCGCGGGTAACCCGTCGGCCAACAGGCCGGGGTCGTCCAGCAGCGAATCAAGGTACGAATCCCCCACGGCGTCAGCCGAACCCGCGTGTTGGCTGGGGCCCGCCGCGGGCGGATTCTCGGGGCGCGTGCGGGTCCCCGTTGACCGGAAACGGCCGGTTCGTTTTTCGAAGCGTCGTACAGCGATGTCCACGCGGCCATCAGCGTTGACTTCGAGGTGTCATCGAGGCTGGCGTCGGCGACCACCGTGCGGATATCCCTGAGCTTGCTGATGAGGAAACGCTGGAAATCGCGTGCTCCGGCCGGGGTGTCCAGATCTGAGCGGGTCCGAACCGCCACTTCGGTCTCTTGCTGCAGCTTGCTCAGCGCTTCGCTGCCCTCGACCGTCTTCAAGTGGGCATTCAGGATTGCCGAAATAACTTGCAGATCGAGTTGAGAACTCGCTGAATTCTGATGCGCCAGGGCAGCTTCGGCGTCTGCGATGGCTTTGGCGGCCTGGCCCTGCTGCGGTTCGTGAGAGGGAGGTGGCGGTACGCGCGGATCGCCCGCCGTCACCCCGAACACGTCCGGGTGTTGCTGGCGAATCCTGCCGAGAATCACGTCGAGCTGTTCGGGACGTGCCGTGGGGGTGACCACGGCGACCACCTCATCCGGCGTCAGCCCGGTCTGCCATGCGTTCGGGTCACCCGTGCGATCCCGAATCTGTTTGACCGCAGCGAGTACGTCCCGATAGGTCGACATGGTCTAGGACCGCTCCATGCCGGGTGAGAGTAGTGCGAGATGGTATTACCGACAACTCACCTTGTTGGGGCTGTGTACTGGGCCCGCAAGCTCTGCAGCACAGCGCTTTTGGCGCGGTCAAGTTCGTGCGCATGCGCCACGACCGCCGCGATCTCCCGTTGTTTGGCAACCAGAAACTTCTGAAATTCCCGCGCTCCCATCGGGGTGTCGACGGCGGCGTCGGCCTGGCCTGACGCTACGCGGTCAATCTCGGCTGCGATCGCATCGAGCCGGCTGACGCTCTCGCGCATCACGGCATGAGCGTCGGCAATCGCCTCGGCCAGCACCCGGTCGGCGTCGGCAACCGTACCGTGCAAGGTCGCCATCGCTGCCTGCCGCGCCTGAATGGCAGCCAGCGCGGACCCTTCTTGCTCCGACATGCAACCTCCTCAGAGCGGCCGGCGGATCTGCACGTTGCCGCCCAGCGGGCTGATCCTCACCGACGCACCCGAGTAGGGCGCTTCGACGACCAGATTGTTGCCGATGGCCAGCTGCACGTGTCCGGCGTGCGGGAAGACCAGATCGCCGGGCCTGACCTGCGAGCGCGGGACCGGGATTCCGTCGTTGATCTGCTGATACGTGGTGCGGTCCAGGTGCAGACCGGCCTGCGCGTAGGACCACTGGACCAGCCCCGAACAGTCGAACTGATCGGGACCCGTTGCGCCCCAGACGTAAGGATGGCCCAATCGCGACAACGCGGCGCGCACCGCGATTCCAGCGCGACCGTCCGCTGACGGCAGTCCGGCCAAGCCGGGGCCGTGATGGTGCAACATCCGGTAGCGCAGCGCGCGCAGCGCCATCAGGTGCCGCACGGCCCGGCGGCGGGCCACCAACACATGCGCTCGTTGGGCGCGCAGTCGCGCCGCGCGTCGACGCATCGCCTCGCGCTGGGCCATCGGGCTGGCCGGAACCGCCATGTCGTCGGCACGGGCTTGGTCAAGGACGCCCTTGGTCAACTGGTGCGCCTGAGCGTGATCGCGTTGGGCACCGACGAGGACCGCCTCGGTCGCCGCATCGCTCCGCGCGGCCGACGCCAGCGCGGCACCGCTGCGGCGTGCCGCGAGCTGATAACGACCATGTCCCGCAACGCTATTCAGTCCGGCGGCCCGCTCTAGCAGACTGCGGTAGTGGCCAGTGCCCGCGTCCAGCGCAACGGGATGACTGCTTCCGGCGAACATTCGATGAGCGCGGTCGAGCGCTTCGACTTCGCTGAGGATCACTCGCTGCCCTCCTGGCTGGTCGAGTTGCGGCTCGCCGACTCGACCGTGTCGGTAAAGGCGCGGACGCGCGGGAGCGCTCCGGCGGGGATGACACCGCGGTTGCGGATGTCCCACACGTCATCGCTGCTGACACCCAGCAGTGCCGCAATGATCGGTTCCGGCAACGACGACTGCGCGCATGCCCTGTCGAATCGAGCGCTCAGGCTGGCGGGCATCCGCTTCAGCAGGTCGGCGCGCGTCTCCTCGAGTTCCGCAAGGTGCTCCATCAACCGGGCTGTCGAGTCGGCGCCGGCGTTGACCGCCACCCGCCAGGAGCTGGCCGCGAGCATCTCAGCCTTCACGCACTGCGCGATCACAGACAGAATATACGTCTCATATTCGTTTGATGTCGTCGCGGGCAGCCGATCGATGACGGATTTGATGGCGTCGAGCTGTGCTTCGGCGTAGCCCTCGAGGACTTCGGTGTCGCTGTGGCGGTCGACCACGACCGCCGCAGTGCGTCGTGGCGTCATCGCCTGTGGTGACTGTGCGGCTATGAGCCGGGCCAGCTCGGCGTCGGGATCAGCAGCCACCAAGAGCCGCGAGTAGGTGCCTGGCGGCAGACCAAGCCCATTTTCAACCTTCTGAACTGTGCCTTTATGTGGCTTACGGGCGCCGCGCTCCAGATAGCTCAGTCCCATGATGCTCACGCCGGTGGCGGCCGCGAAGCTCTGCCAGCGACCAGTCGCGGGACTCGCGCAGCGCTCGGATCGCCGCGCCGGCCGATTCACGGCTCATCGCACGCTCCGGCCATAACCGGATATTACACAGGCAACAGGCTTCGGCTGGGAATATACGTTTATATCACGTTTCTCTTGCGCTCGGCGAGCGCATGTGTATACGCTTCTGCCTACGTTTTAGTTCGGACAAGGAGGGATCGGCATGGTCGTCACGGGACACCCCTGCACAACCAACCCGGAATTATGGTTCGGTTACCCCGACGACGACGGTGGTGACGGCGCGGCGAAGGCGCGCGCATACGAGCGGTCAGCCACCGAGGCGCGGATCCAGTGCCTGCGCCGCTGCCCGCTGGCCCAGCAGCGGCAATGCGCCCAGCGCGCCATCAAGCACCGCGAGGAGTACGGCGTTTGGGCCGGCATCAAACTTCCCGGCGGCCAATACCGCAAGCGCGCACAACTGGCCCAGGCCCACGAGATTCTGCGCCGCATCGCTGCCGGCGAAATCAACTCCAGGCAACTCCCCGAGAATGCGGCCCTCTTGGCGCGCAGCGGACACGAAGCGGTTCCGGTGACCGGGGTGGTGTTGCACCTGCCCGTCTCGCGGACTGGTCCACGCCCGGCCGCGTGAACACCGCGCCGCTTGTCAGTTTGCTGACGCAGCCGACGGGGTAGGCGTTGGCATGACGTTCGACCTGACACCGACCGCAGCGCAGCACGACCTGGCCCGGCGCGCGCACGAATTCGCCGAATCTGTGATACGTCCGGTTGCACTCGACTACGACCAGCGGCAGGAGTTTCCCTGGCCGGTGCTGGAGGAGGCCGCCCAGCGCGGCTTTTACAGCCCGTTGTTCTACCGCGACCTGATCGGTGACCCCACGGGATTGTCGCTACCGATGTTCATGGAGGAACTGTTTTGGGGCTGCGCCGGAATCGGCCTGGCGATCGTCATGCCGGCGCTGGCGCTGTCGGCGATCGGACAGGCCGCATCGCCGGAGCAGATGTTGCAATGGGCACCCGAATGTTTTGGAACACCAGGCGATCTCAAACTCGCGGCGCTGGCGATTTCCGAGCCCGAAGGCGGCAGCGACGTACGCAATCTGCGCACCTGCGCCCGCCGCGACGGCGACGGCGACGGCGACGGGAAGGCGACGGGGACTGGATTATCGACGGCCACAAGATGTGGATCGGCAATGGCGGCATCGCGAATGTGCATGTGGTCAACGCGGTGGTCGACGAAGAGCTCGGCCACCGCGGTCAGGCGCTGTTCGTGGTGCCGGGCGGCACACCCGGGCTGGAGATGGTACGGAAACTCGACAAGTTGGGCTGTCGTGCGTCCCATACCGCAGAGCTGAGGCTCGACGGTGTGCGCGTCCCCGGAGCCAATCTGCTTGGCGGACAAGACAAACTGGAATACAAGCTCGCCAAAGCCCGCGAGGTGGTGGCGGGCGGAAAACGGTCCGGATCGGCGACGTTGGGCACCTTCGAGCAGACCCGCCCGACGGTCGCGGCCCAGGCGATCGGGATCGCGCGCGCCGCATTGGAGTATGCGACGTCCTACGCCACCGAGCGGGAGGCGTTCGGCGGACCCATCATCGACAACCAAGGCATCGCATTCCCGCTGGCGGACTTGGCAACCCAGATCGACGCTGCCCGGTTGCTGACCTGGCGTGCCTCCTGGATGGCCGCCAGCGGAGTTCCCTTCGAGCGCGGCGAGGGCTCCATGTCGAAGCTCGCCGCCAGCGAGGTCGCCGTCAAGGCCACCGAACGCGCCGTTTAAACGCTCGGCGGCTGGGGCTACATCACCGACCACCCCGTCGAGAAGTGGTATCGAGATGCCAAGCGGTACACCGGCTCCGGGATTTGTCATTCCGAGGTGTCGGTCGAGTCACCCGGTGTGCTGCACGGTGTGCAGCTCTGGGTGGCCCTACCTGACTCCGACCGCGACGTCGGGCGCGACTTCGCCCACTATGCGCCCGCACGCACGCCGCTTCCGGGTGCGGTGGCCCGGGTATTTCTCGGCGAGCTGGCCGGCAGCCGTTCGCCGGTGCACACCTTTACTCCACTGCTCGGCGCCCAGATCGATCTCGACGCGAACGCGCGCCTGGACATCGACGTAGACCCCGCATTTGAACACGGTGTCCTGTGCGACTCGGGCCCCGTGGAAGTAGGCGGTACGACGCTGGCCGCCGCCGACCTCGGGTACCAAAGCCCCGGCAGTCGTGCATTGCACCTGCGCAATCTTGCGGATCGGCCGGCGCGCGTGGTGCTGTTGGGCGGCATCCCCTTCGCCGACGAGCTGGTGATGTGGTGGAACTTCGTCGGGCGCAGCCACGACGACATCGTCGGCTACCGCCAACTATGGGAGGCCGCCGACGAACGCTTCGGCGCTGTCCAGGGGTATCAGGGTTCGGTCACCCGGCTGCCCGCCCCGCCGCTGCCTACCAGCCAGCTGCGGCCTCGACCGCCAGCGCAACGAAAGGAACGATCAAGCCACGATCGAGTCCAAGAACAACCATCTCGTGCGCAAGTACGCGTTCTACTACCGCTACGACACCGACGAGGAACGCGCGGTGCTCAACCGACTCTGGAAACTGGTCAACGACCGGCTCAACTACCTGACCCCCACCATCAAACCCATCGGCTACGGCTGCAGCCGCGACGGTCGGCGCCGCCGCCTCTACGACGCAGCCCAAGACCCCGCTGGACCGGCTGCTAGCCGCCAGGGTCCTCTCACCAGCCCAAGAGTCGGAGCTGCTGACCTACCGCGACAGCCTGAACCCAGCCGCGATCGGGCGGCAGATCGCCGACCTGCAAGCCGTCCTGCTCAGACTCGCCAAGGACAAGACCGAACAGCTCTACCTCGCCAGCCATCCCCGCCGCCCTACCCGGTCAGATCCGGCAAACGCATCCGGATCAAGGCCGCCTGAGCTGACCCCAACTTCGCGGGCATTCCTTACGTGAGGCACGGATCAGCTTTCGCGGGCATCTTGACCTGAGGCACTACGGCAGATCACGTTTGATTACGTGGACGACGACGGTTTGGTGCACTGCGGTGAGATCCGGCCGGCCACACGCAAGACGCTGCGGGGTTGGCTGGGCGAGCACTGTGCGAGCGGGGACGCGGAGTTCGCGCTGGAGGGCTGTACCGGGTGGCGGTATGTGGTCGAGGAGCTGGCCATGGCGGGGGTGGTGGCGCATGTGGGGGATCCGGCCGAGATCGCGGGGTTGCGGGGGCCCAAGAAGCGGGCCAAGACCGACCGTGCCGATGCGCGGCTTTTGCGAACGCTGTTGGTGGAGGGCCGGTTCCCCGAGTCGTGGATCCCGCCGGCGCATGTGGTGGAGGTTCGCACCTTGGGCCGGTTGTACTGCGCGCTGATGGAGCAGCGCCGGGCCTGGCAGCAGCGCATCCACGCCCAGTTGTTTCATCAGGGCTGCCCGCCGGTCACCGCATTGCTGTCGGTGGCGGGTCGCGACGCGCTCGCCGGTGCGGAGTTGTCGGGGGTGGGACGCCAGTATGTGGACACGGCGCTGCGGCGCATTGATGAGCTCGATGCCGAGATTGTGCCGCTGCGAGCACAATTGGTGAACTTCGCTCGACACCAGCAGGGCTGTCAGGCGCTGCAGGCCCGCCACTACGGCATCGGGTGGTTATGCGCGGCGATCATCTGGGCCGAGATCGGTGACGCGCGCCGGTTTTCGAGCTCTGATCAGCTGGTGCGCTTCGCGGGCATGGACGTCACCGTGTATTCCTCCGATGCCAAACGCTCACCCGGGCATCTGTCCCGGCAAGGCTCGCCTGAGCTGCGTTGGGCCACCTTCGAGGCGGCCAAGTGCGCGGCTCGGCGCGGCGCCCCGGATTACGCCTACTACCACCAGCTGGCGGTCAAGCACGACGGCCACAATGGCAAGAACCCGACCCTGGCGGTCGAACGCAAAATCTTGCGTCGCTGCTATCACACCCTGCGTGAACTCGGTGATGCCGCGCTAAGCCCACTGGAGCCTGTCCGGGAGGCCGCCTGAGATGCCAGCTGTGCGTGCCTTGCCCATAAATCAATTGATGCCCGCGGTCAGCTCCTGCAAGTCTCCTGCCGCCACCCGCTGTCTGGGTGGGGGGCACATGACTGCAGATAAGACCGGGGCGGAAACCACGGTCAGCGCGCAGGACGGCAAGTACACCATTGCCGTCGAGGGCGAACCCGTCGGTTTCGCCGATTTCGCCGATCGCGGCGACGAGCGGGTTTTCTATCACACCGTGATCGACCCCGCATACGGCGGACGCGGCCTGGCGACCATCCTCGTCGAGCATGCACTGGACGCGGCGCGCGCTGACGGCAAGCGCATCGTCCCGGTGTGCTCGATGGTGGCCAACGTGATTGAGAAGCATCCGGAGTTCGCCGAGCTCACCGATCCCGTCACTGCCGAGATCCAGCACTGGGTACACACGCAGCCGAGCAAATAGGCCGTCGGCGCGGCCGAGGAAGGTCGGTTCGCGCGACACAACACAGACACATTTATGCTGGGATCTCGCTGTCAGACGACGCGTGGCTCCTACGCTTCGAAGATGCCCGACGAGTTTCGACGATGTCCGCCCGGGCAACTCTGGCCTCCACCGATGAGACCTCGGCAACGACGGCGTCACCGCCGTCGCGATCAGCTCAGGTGCCGGCGCCGCCTCGCACGCCGTCCCCGGGCCGCCGATGCCTTGGCGGCGGGCTAACCGATCGGAGGGATCGACATGGATTTCGCACTACTGCCGCCGGAGGTCAACTCCGCCCGCATGTATGCCGGTCCTGGCTCGGGACCGATGACGGCCGCCGCCGCGGCGTGGGACGCGCTGGCCGCTGAGCTGCAATCGACGGCGAGCTCGTATCAGTCGGCGATCGCGGGACTGATCGCCGGGTCTTGGTTGGGCCCGTCGGCGGCGACGATGGCCGCCGCGGCCGCTCCGTATGTGGCCTGGATGAGAGCCACCGCCGCGCAGGCCGAGCAGACGGCGAACCAGGCCACAGCGGCAACCGCCGCCTACGATGCGGCGTTCGCCGAGACGGTGCCACCGCCGGTGGTCGCGGCCAACCGCAGCCTGTTGGCGGCCTTGGTGGCTACCAACTTGTTCGGCCAGAACACCCCGTCGATAGCGGTAACCGAGACGCAGTACGCCGAAATGTGGGCCCAAGACGCCGCCGCTATGTACAGCTACGCCGGCGCGTCGGCGTCGGCGACGTCGCTGACGCCGTTCAGTTCGCCCCCGTCGACCACCAACTCTGGCGGACAAGGAAGCCAAGCGGCCGCGGCCGCCCAAGCCAGCGCCGCCCCGTCAGGCAACGTGCAGAGCGCGATCTCGTCGGCGCAGCAAGCGTTCGCTGCGGTACCCAGCGCGCTGAACAGCGCTGCGTCCCCGGCTGCGACCGCCCCCACTGCACTGGACGTCCTGAACTTCTTGTCGGACCTGAGTGGACTTTTCGTCGACCCAGAGCTGTCGGGAGCGGGCCTTGCTGCCGACTCAACAGTGGGAGTGACGGCCCTGCCCTACGACGTTGGCGGTTTCTACACCGGACTCCACACGGACAACATCGTCAGCGGCTGGGCGGGCATGGAGCCTTGGCCGGGAACAGGGGCGGGGCCGCCGTCGCCGTTCCCGGTGATCACGAACCTGGGCTCGCCGGTTTCGGCGGGCATGGGAGCGGCGAACACCGTTGGCCGGATGTCGGTGCCGACGGCCTGGGCTACGGCGGCGCCGGAGATACGCCCGCTTGCCGTGGCGTTGCCGGCCGTCAGCGTCGCCGCCGCAGAGACCTCCACAGGCAGCGCCGGAAGCGTGTTCAGTCAGATGGCCCTCGCGGGCATGGCCGGGCGCGCAATGGCCGGCACTGCCGGTGCGAGCGGTGGGGGCGGACCCGGCCGCCGGGAGCGGATCGGGGAACGGGTCGGGGCGCCGATCCAAAAGCCGGCTGAAGCGCCGCAGCCCGAACCCTCCACACCGCCGAAAACTCCGGCAGGCGGCCCCATCACGGGTATCGCTGCCGAGCTACGTGAATTGGCCTCCCTGCGCGACTCGGGGATCCTCACCGACGAGGAATTCACCGAGCAGAAACGGCGCCTTCTTCCCCAGTGAATCCGTCGAGTAAGCGCAATCCGGTGGTGCCGCCGGGTCCTCGGCAGCCACCACATCAACTCCGGCCGAAACTACTGGCGCCCCGGGCATCGCCGATCACAGTCGAGGCGGTAGTCGACGCAGGTGCCTTGCTCACACCCCTCACTGAACCGAAAGTATCGGACATCGAGTTCCAGAACAGCCGACTACCGGGACATACTTTCAGGACAGTCGATCATGGGGAAACGCAACCACCGCGCATAAACGTGTGCCCGTCCCGTAACCGACCGGTTTCGGAATGCTTCGTCCGGCACTCCCTACTCAATCACCGTCCAGTTGGCGTTGCCTTCCGCGACCGAGCTGGTGCCAGACTCTGGGGAATTACGTGACCGTGGACATCCTGCTCCAAGGAGTGCGGGGATGTTAACCGATAGACGGGCGGACCCCGGTAGAGACTTAAGACCTCATCTCCCAGGCCGGAATTCACCGCACACTGCGCGCCGCGGCGATTACGGTGGGCGTGTGCCGACATGGCGTTCGTTGTTGGTTGCCGGGCTGGCCACCCCCGGGGATGACCTCGACGGCTATCCGCTCGCGGCCGGCTTGTCCGAGGGCGACTACGGCAGCCTCACTCCACGGACCCCCAATTTGTTGGGGTATTGACTTGATATCACGACACCCGAGGGGTGGTTGTGGCCTGGCTCCGAACGGCGGCCCGATCGGCTTATCGCGACGGCCCCCATGCAAAGGTGTCCACGCCCGTGTCGACCTTTTTGGGGCTGCGGTTGTCGAGATCGGTTACCACCAGCGAGCTTTCGGGGGAAGTGTCCAGGTATGCGACGAAGTCGCCGGCACGCCATGCCGGTCCCTGAGCAGCGGCCGCGACGTCGGTGACCGTCGTGCGCGGCAGCGACGAACCCTTGTCGAGAACCTGGATCGTCTTCGACGAACCGTCAGCGCCTTGCGCGGTGAAGGCCACAGCACCGGAGTCCAAGGCGGTGATGTCGCTGTAGTACGAATCCTGCCTGGTGAATAGCGGAGTGGGGCGGGCTGGAGGCTTCGCGCCGGCTCCGCCGGGCGTTGCGACGGAGTAGACGCCGCCGGTGCGGACGGCGAACGGGATTGCGGCGAAGTCCGGACCGGATGCGTCACCGTTGGCGAACAGTATTGTCTGTCCGTCCTTGCCATAGGTCACCGAGAAGGCATTCGTGTCCGTCGCGACAGGCGCGGAGCCGCCGCCGACCGTGAGGGCGTTGACGGCCACCGGACTTACGTCGCTGCGTGCCTGCGTCCAGGCGATGTGGCTGCCGTCGGGCGCCCACGCAAAGGCGGAAGCGGCGAACAGCGGCTGTTGTGCCGGCACGAGCGTACCTGTGTCGGCGGCTGCAACGAGCAGGACGCCTCCGTCCACCATCCCATCGTTCCTGTTGTCGACGAAGGCCACATGTTGTCCTGTCGGCGACCATCGGGGACTTACGACCATTGCGGGTGAGTGGCCGGAACCCGACGGAAGGGCGGCCGGGTCCACCAGCCGGCGGGGCAGCCCGAGGGGTGCGAGTTGCGGCGAAAGATCGAGTACCCATAGCTCACCGCCATAGTCGGAGGCTGTTGTCTTGCGGACGAATGCCACGTGCGAGAGGTCGGGGGATGGCGCTGGCTGCGTGTCCGCAGGTCCGTCTGTCAGTTTGCGGCCGGGGGTGCCGGCGGGTGCGCTGACGTACAACGACCCCTTCTTGGCGTAGAACAGCGCAGCCGTTGGCCTGATTATCGGGGTAGCTGTCGCGGACGGCGGTGTGGCTGCCGGTTGCGCGGTGGTCGGGTTCGTCCTGCTTGCCGAATTGCATGCGGCGAGGGCTAACACGGTCACGAGTGCAGCCCACCGAGCGCTATGGCGCTGGATCATGGGCGTCACCCTAACGTCGTGCCGACCCTGAACATCGGAGAACGTGGATCTCGCCCCGTAGGCCTACTGTCTGGCGACATGTCGCTGCCAGCGCCGGGTCATCGACAAGATCGTGGCTCGCTGCGCCGACCCCGGGCGCAGGTAGATGCCTTGTCTTGTGCCCCAACTACTTGCCGGAGCCCGGTGTCGGTGTCGGTGTCACGAGTTGTCACAACTCACTGGGAACTCATCCCAGCGGCCTGGTCAGCCCGGCAGGGTGTTCGGGAATCGACCGGTTTCGGAATGCTTCGTCCGGCACTCCCTACTCAATCACCGTCCAGTTGGCGTTGCCTTCCGCGACCGAGCTGGTGCCAGACTCTGAGCCGGAACAGCTGCCGCTGTGGGTCATTCGCCATTGTTCCGGTCCGGAACGGGTCGCCACAGTGCCGTCCGTGCTGAAGACATAGGTGAATTGGCCGTCGACCTCCTCCTGCCAGAGGCGGCTGGGATCGGTCTCGTCGTGACCGGTCTGATGTGTTTTCGACGTTCCCTTCATGGTCGTTCCGGACGGTGTCCCGGTAGCCGTTCCGGAATAGGAGTCCACCGCACCCTGCGGGTCGTTCCAGCTGAGTATGCACGTAACCGCATCGTTAACGACTCGGCAGTCCTGCATCGGGCCGTAAACGTCGCCGCCTATGCGGAAGTGCTTCATGGGCGGCAGCTCCGTGCCGTTCTTGGCCTCGGTGGAATTGCTCGCGGGTGGAGCCGTCGTATCAATCCCCTGGTGGACCGGCGTACCAGTTGTGGTTTGGTTCCTCGGGTCGCAGCCCGCGAGGCCGAGTGCCATGGCCGCGGCAACCAGGCCGGTGAACGTTCGGCACAGATATGCGGGCATGGTTCTTCGATTTTCGGCGACGGTCGGGTTCACTGCAATGCCTTCAGGTGGATCGGCTGTCCGCAACTGCACCTAGCCCACCTTCGACCAGGTGCCGGTTCCCTCCCAGAGTTGAACCGTCTCGGAGTATCCGCTCGGATTGTCTGGACAGTTGCCGCTGTAGGTCGTCTGCCACTGGTCCGGTCCGTGGCGAATCGCCACGGTTCCGTCCGGGCTGAAGACATAGGTGACTGGCCCCGAGGAGTGTTGATGGGAGATGCACTCGGGATTGCCCCGGCGACGGGCCTTGACGTCGGTTGTCGCAGTTCCCGTCATCGTCGGCCCGGATAGTGCGCCGGTGATCACCGTCGTCCACGAAATGATGCCCTCGGCGAGCGGATCGCTAGGAACCGTGCATGTGACCGTGTCCCCGGTGATGCGGCATTCATAGGCCACCGGCTCTCCGGGACGGTAGGTGACGGTGAAGCGTTGCGGCAAGAACGTCGTGTCGGCCTCGGGGGAGGTGGGCGCGGGCGGAGTCGTCGAGGCAACTGGCGTTGTCGCGATCTCCGAAATCGGCCGCTTGGTGGTGTCGCGGACCTGTGCGCTACAGCCCGCAACCCCGAGCGTGATCGCCATCAGCGATCCGATGACGTTTCGGCACCGGGGTGTTCGCATGATTCCTCGACTTCCGACCGGGCTGGGTCATCGCATCTACTCGATCGCTGACCAGTTGGCGGTCACTTCGGTTGCCGGGGAGGTTTGGGGGGAATCTCCACCTGAACAACTGCCGTGATTAGTCTTTTGCCACTGGAGTGGTCCCTCACGCATCGTCACAGTCCCGTCGGAGTTGAAGACATGAGTGGCCGGCCCGGTCGCTTCCTGGGTGTAGAAGCAACCGGGTTCGCCTGAATAGTGACCCTCGATGTGGATTGTCTTAGTGCCCGTCATGGTCAGCCCGGACAGAGTTCCGGTCACCCCGCCGGTCCACGAATCCTGGTCTTCGGCTAGCGGGTCCTGACGAATGTCTTTGCAGGTGACCGTGTCTCCGCTGGCTCGGCAATCACTGGCGACGACCCCGTTGTAGTTGATGCCGAAGTGTTGCGGCAAGGTCTTCCTGTTGCTATCCCCGGACGTGGTCTCCGTCGGCGGAGCCGGATTCCCGCTGTTGAGTGTCCCGTGGATGCAGGCGTTGAAGGCTTCCACGCATTTTGCAACGTCCTCGGGTGTCACGTACCTGACCCCGTAGAGACCGGTTTTCGCACTGCGGCGTAGGCACTCTCGCTCGTCGCCGCCGCAGGTTGGCGAGGGCGTAGCGGATGCGACACCGACGGTGCGCAGACACGCTCCCAGCTGTACAGGCAATCCAATTGTGGGGATGTACAGCCCTACCGCAGCCACGGTGGCGAGTGCCAGTTTGGGGAAAAATCTGATAACCATCCACCGCCCCGTCCTCGACGCCGCTCTGCTGCTGCCACCAGCGGGAATCCGGCAACACTAGCAACGCAGACCCGTCGTCTATAGAGACTTTGGACCTCGTGGTGACTACTGACCCGGGAGGCCTAAACCGCCCGAGCCGACCTGGGAACCTGCACTTGTGTGCCAGCGGCCCCGGACCGGCGGGATGCTCGGGATAGGACCGATTCCGGAACACCTCCTCCCGTACTACTTACTCGATCACCGTCCATCTCGCGGTGCTCTCCGCAGCCGAGTCATCTATACCCGAATCCGTGCCTGAACAAGTGCCGCTGTGAATCATTCGCCACTGCCCTGGCCCCTGACGGATCGCCACAGTTCCGTCCCGCCTGAAGTAGAAGGTGGTCGGCCCCGACGTCTCCATCTGCCACAGGCAGCTGGGATCGGTCGCATCGTGGCCCGTCTGATGTGTGGTCGACGTTCCCGTCATCACCAACCCGGACAGGGTCCCGGTGACGCTTCCTGTATACGAATCTGCCTGATACGGCTCTTTCCAACTCGATGTACACGTGACCGCATCGTCAACGACGCGACAGTCCTGCACTGGGCCGTAGACGTCGCCGCCGATTCTGAAGTGCCTCATGGGCGACAAAGTCGTGCTGCTGCTATTTCCCGGCGATGTGATGCTGGGTGGTCCGTCCTTGACGGTCGTTCCGGTCGCGCCGACCGGCTTGCCGGTAGTTGAAACGCAGCCCGCAAGCCCGAGCGCGAGTGCCGTCATCGCTGCAATCGAGCTTGTAACTGTTCGACTTGCGTGTGTCTGCATGATTCCCCGATTCGGCGACGGCTATCCTGCCGAGTTCACGGCTGCGGTCCTGCCGGGACTCAGGTGGCACGGCTACTTAATCGCTGACCATGTAGAGGACACTTCTTCTTCCGGAAGCGTCATGGAACATGAGTTGCCGCAATCGTTGCTCCAGGTCACTTGCATCTGACTCGGTCCTTTACGCATCACCACAGTCCCATCAAGGCTGAAGACAAAAGTCGCCGGACCGGAGATATTTGTGACGAAACCACAACCGTCGGAACCTTCGTCCTCGACGCGCTTTGTGTGAGTCCCCGTCATCGTCAAGCCAGAAAGGTTTCCGGCGTCCGCTAGCCATCTATTGCTCCTACCCCTTGGTGATGGTGTTGCCCGAGCCGAGGTCCTGGATTTGAGGGTCGCCGTCGCGGTAGGTGACGGTGTTCCTCTCGCCGACAACGGTGAGTTCTTTGTCCACCTTCTCGAAGCTGACCTTGTTCTCGTCGCCCCCGATATTGACCGAGGCGCACCGGCCCGTCACCGTCAGGGTGTTCTTGGACCCGCCGATGTTCAGCGACTTGCCGTCGGCGCAGTCCAGCTTGCTGGTGGAGCCGAATGCCCCGTCGTTGATGGTGTTGTTGATCTCGGCGATCGGCGGGCCAGGGGCCTCTTTGTTCTTGGAGCCGCAACCCGCAATACCAACAGCGGCGACCACGACCACCGACCCCACGGTGACCTGAACAAAGCGTGTACGCATTTTTCTCACTTTCAGACTCAACTCGATATCGTCTCCTCTGCTCTTACTTGATCGCCGACCACGTGCCGGTCAATTCCGATACCGGAGCCGTCTCGGAACGAGAGCCTGGGCAACTGCCACTCCAATTCATTTGAAGCTGGCTTGGTCCCCAACGCATTGTCACATTCCCATCAAGGCCAAAGGCAAGGGTCACTGGCCCGGAGTAGTCGTAGACCCCGATGCAGCCAGAATCGACTGCGCCATGACCCGTTAGGCGTGCTGTCTTGGTTCCTGTCACCGTCAGTCCCGACAGTGATCCGGTGATCTTCCCTTCCCATGAATCCATATCCCCGGTTAGCGGTTCCATAGTCTCTGTGCAGGTGACCGTCTCTCCACTGGCGCGGCAATCACTGGCGTACTTACTACTGGAGTTCGGAATACTGAAGTTCATCCCAAAGCGTTGCGGCAAGCTGCTCTTGGCGTTACCCCCTGCAGAGGTGGACGTCGGTGGGTTCGGATTCCCACCCCCGCCAGCTGTTCCATGAATACAGGCATTGAAGGCTTCCACGCATCGAGCGACGTCCTCGGGTGTCACGTACCTGACCCCGTAGAGACCGGTCTTCGCACTGAGGCGTAGGCACTCCCGCTCATCGCCCCCGCAGGTGGGGGAAGGGGCAGCCGATGCGACGCCGACGGTCCGCAGACATGAACCTTGCGGGGTGGGGATTGGGACCCCGAAGACAGCCAGTCCGACTGCACCCACTGTGGCGAGTGCCAGTTTGCATGCCAATCCCGTCACCATTGCCCGCACCTCACCACCCAGCTACTCGACCGTCGACCACGTGGCGGTCCCTTCCGTTGCGGGAACCGGGCCGGAATCTTCTGGGGCTGAACAACTGCCGTAGCTGTCCCTCTTTGCCTGGAACGGTCCCTCATGCATCGTCACAGTCCCGTCAAGGCTGAAGATATAAGTGACTGGCCCGGAAAAGTGTTGGTCGTGGATGCAACTGGGATCCTCAGGAGCATGACCCTTTTGGTGGATTGTTTCAGTTCCCGTCATCGTCAACCCGGACAGCGTTCCGGTTGCACTTCCCGTCCACGAATCTATCCAATCGGGTGGCGTCTCCCAACGCGATGTGCAGGTGACTGCGTCTCCGCTCAGGAGGCAATCACTCACGACGCCGCCGTTGTTGATTCCGAGATGTTTCGGAGGAATTGTCAAGACCTGTGGATCGGGGTGGTTCAGGCGACCTCCGTTTCGATTGATTCGCTCGGTTCGGTGCGTGTGATGTCGGTGGGCCGTTCGAGCAGTTTGCCTTTGTGGAACACCGCGCCGGCACGGACGAGGGCGACCAGGTGTGGGGCGTTGACCGCTCGCCAGCGGGCTTGTGCGGCGTCGATGAGCTTGTAGGCCATGGCAATTCCGGCTGCGCGTGATCCGGGGCCCTTGGTCACCTTGGTCCGCAACCGCACGGTGGCAAAGGTGCTTTCGATCGGGTTTGTAGTTCTCAGGTGGATCCAGTGCTCGGCCGGGTACTTGTAGAACTCCAGCAGCACGTCGGCGTCGTCGACGATCTTGGCGACCGCCTTGGGGTACTTGGCGCCGTAGTCGATCTCGAAGGCCTTGATCGCGACCTGGGCTTTGTCGATGTCCTCAGCGTTGTAGATCTCCCGCATCGCCGCGATCGCACCAGGATGCGACGATTTCGGTAGTGCGGCAAGCACGTTGGCCTGCTTGTGGAACCAACACCGCTGCTCGCGGGTGGTCGGGAATACCTCGCGCTCCGCCTTCCAGAAGCCCAGCGCCCCATCGCCGACGGCCAGCACCGGCGCGGTCATCCCGCGGCGTCGACACGAACGCAGCAGATCGGCCCACGACTCGGCCGACTCCCGATACCCGTCGGCCAGCGCGACGAGCTCCTTGCGGCCGTCAGCACGCACGCCGATCATCACCAGCAGGCAGAGCTTCTCCTGCTCAAGGCGGACCTTGAGGTGGATGCCGTCGACCCACAGATAGACGTAGTCGGTGCCCGACAGATCGCGCTGACCAAAGGCCTTGGCCTCGTCTTGCCACTGCGCCGTGAGCCGGGTGATCGTCGTGGCCGAGAGCCCCGCACCGGAGCCGAGGAACTGCTCCAACGCGGCACCGAAGTCACCGGTGGACAGTCCGTGCAGATACAGCAGCGGCAGCACCTCGGTCATCTGCGGAGACTTGCGTGCCCACGCCGGCAGGATCGCCGAGGAAAACCGTTGCCGTTCACCGGAATCAGCGTCGATGCGCTTGTCGTTGACCCGTGGCGCGGTCACCGTCACCGCGCCCGCCGCGGTCAGCACCTCGCGCTCGTGATGATAACCGTTGCGGACGACGAGCCGACGGCCGTTCTCGTCGACCTCACCGGCATGGACGTCGATGTAGGCGGCCACCTCGGCCCGCAACGCCGCCGCCAACATCTGCCGGGCACCGTCGCGGACAATCTCATCGAGCAACGACCGTGACGCACCAGCGTCCTCGTTGGTCGAATCCGCATCGTGAACTACCGTGAGCATGGGCGTACCTTCCTAACCAGCGCGCCAACGCCGGTCTTGATCAGAGCTACTGGACTTTCAGATCATCCTCGGGAAGGTGCGCCCACTCACGCCGCCTCGCCGAGGCTCATCCACAGGTTCTGATCATTGCTCATGTTTCGGCAAGGAGCTCGTCTTGTTTCCACCCGTCGGCGAGGTCGACGTCGGCGGAACCGGATTACCACCTCCGTTAAGGGTTCCGTGGATGCAGGCGTTGAAGGCTTCCACGCATTTCGCCACATCCTCGGGCGTCACATATCTGACTCCGTAGAGACCGGTTTTCGCACTGCGGCGTAGGCACTCTCGCTCATCGCCGCCGCATGTCTGCGAGGGCGCAGCAGCTGCGACACCCACAGTCCGCAGACAAGACCCCAGCGGGACGGGCAGCCCGATCGTAGGGATGTACAACCCAACCGCAGCGACTGTGACGACCGCCAGTTTGGAAAGGAATCCTGTAACCATTTTTCGCCCCTCGCCAACTACTCAATCTTCGACCACGTGCCGGTCACTTCCCCCACCTCAGTCATGCCGGAATTTGAGCCTGAACAACTGCCGCTGCTAGTCGTCAGCCGCTGGTTCGGTCCCACGCGCATCGTCACGGTCCCGTCAGGGCTGAAGACATACTTGACTGGCCCGGAATAGTCTTCGTCACCGAGGCAGCTGGGATCCTGCAGTGAATGGCTCTTGATGTGGATTTTCTGCGTTCCCGTCATGGTCAACCCTGAAAGGGTTCCCGTAACATTGCCCGTCCACGAATCAAACCCTTCCGGTAGCGGATCCCAGGTTGTTGTGCAGGTGACCGCGTCTCCACTGACGGAGCAGTCGGAGGTGTGGGCATCTTGGGTGATTCCGAAGCGTTGCGGCAAGCCCGTCCCTTTGCCACCCGTCGGCGAGGTCGACGTCGGCGGAACCGGATTACCACCTCCGTTAAGGGTTCCGTGGATGCAGGCGTTGAAGGCTTCCACGCATCGAGCGACGTCCTCGGGCGTCACATATCTGACCCCGTAGAGACCGGTTTTTGCACTGCGGCGTAGGCACTCTCGCTCGTCGCCCCCGCAAGTGGGGGAGGGCGCAGCGGATGCGACCCCGACCGTCCGCAGGCAAGCCCCCGGCCCGACGGGCAGTCCGATCGTAGGGATGTACAGCCCAACCGCAGCGACTGTCGTCAGTGCCACTTTGCAGACGAATCCGGTCACCATGTGCCGCTAACCCTTCGTGATCGTGTTACCCGAGCCGAGGTCCTGGATTTGAGGGTCGCCGTCGCGGTAGGTGATGGTGTTCTTCTCGCCGACGATGGTGAGTTCTTTGTCTACCTTCTCGAAGCTGACCTTGTTCTCGTCGCCCCCGATATTGACCGAGGCGCACCGGCCCGTCACCGTCAGGGTGTTCTTGGACCCGCCGATGTTCAGCGACTTCCCGTCGGCGCAGTCCAGCTTGCTGGTGGAGCTGAATGACCCGTCGTTGATGGTGTTGTTGATCTCGGCCCCGTTCGACCTGCGTGTGTGTGTGCATGATCCCCCGATTTCGGCGACGGCTATCCTGCCGAGTTCACGGCTGCGGTCCTGCAGGGACTCAGGAGGCCGCCTACTCAATTGCTGACCACTTCGCGGTCCATTCCGTTGCTGGATCCGTGCGGGAAGCTGACGGGTTACTGGAACAACTGCCGCGGAAAGTTACTTGCGCCTGTTGCGGTCCCTCACGCATCACCACAGTCCCGTCGGGGCTGAAAACAAAGGTGGCTGGCCCTGAAAAGTCGACGTCGGCGCTGCAACCGGAATCCCCAGGATCGCCTTTGGTGTGGTCGGTCGCGGTTCCGCTCATGGTTAGCCCCGACAGCGTCCCGGTGACCTCCCCAGTCCGCGAAATCATGCCCTCTGGCATCGGATTCCAACTGATTGTGCAGTTGACCGCGTCCCCATTGAGTCGGCAGTCGTAGACGGCACCATTGGGCAGGTTGATTCCGAAGCGTTGCGGCAAGGTCGTACCAGAGCCATTCCTCGGCGAGGTCGACGCAGGTGGAACCGGACTCCCACCTCCGCCAGCGGTTCCGTGGATACAGGCGTTGAAGGCTTCTCCGCATCGGGCGACATCCTCGGGCGTCACGTATCTGACCCCGTAGAGACCAGTTTTTGCACTGCGGCGTAGGCACTCCCGCTCGTCGCCACCACAGGTTGGCGAGGGGTCAGCAGCAGCGACGCCGACCGTCCGTAAACACGAACCTGGCGTGACCGATACCCCGACCGTCGCGACATACAGGCCGACCGCCGCGACGGTGGCGAGTGCCAGTTTGGACACCAACGCTGACACCACTCGCCACCTCTCCAACAGGCCATCGCCACCAATGTTCTCGGGGCTTCCGGCAAGAAGCTACTGACAACCCGACCAACGGTGATAGCGACTTTGGGCCTGAAGTCCCCGGCAGCGCGCATCCTGAACCGTGGACCGTGGACCGTGGACCGTGGACAAGATTTCTCAGCTCTGCGACGGAGGGTGGAAACATGCAGTCAGTCCTTGTGCGGTTGCTGGCCGGTCTGGGCGGCATCGCAATCTGGGCAGCCCCGGCGGTCGCCGCCCTACCCGGGGATGACAACACACCACCCGGAGACGACCTCGACAATTATCCCCTCGCCGCTGGCTTATCCCAGGGTTACTACGGCAGCCTCACTCCACAGACCCCAAACTTTTGGGGGTATTGGCTCTACTTCAAGACACCCGACGGGCGATCGTGCGGCATCGCACCGAACGGTGGCCCGATCGGCTGCGACGCCGTGCCCTCAGACGCTCCGCTGGGCACCAACCAGACCTTCGCCGACGCCACTCTCCCCGCCGAATACCGCCATTCAGACACCCCGATCTTCACCCGCGACGTCCCCGTGCTTCCCGCCGGTCAACGGGTGCAGACCCTAGGTGCCAGCTGCGCGGTCGACTACCAGGGTGCGGTGCACTGCAAGACGGAGGGCGATCACGGCTTCATCCTCTCCGCCGACCACGGCGCGCTCTGGTAGCGACCTTGGCCTCGTGAAACTGACAATGCCCGGTGACTACCGAGCCGGAGGCTGGAACGGCCCGGGCTGGAGGAATGTGACGCCATTACCAGTCCAAAATGAAACCCCGATGGCGCGTACCAAGTTGGCGCTGATGCCACACTGGCGCGATGGGCGGGTATGACGACGCGACGGCTGCACAGTCGCGTGCGGCGTTCCATCATCGACCGTTTTCGGAACAGGTCAGGACGGATCGAGTAAGTGTGCCAGCAGCCCGAGCGTGTGGGCGGTGTGGCCACCATTGGGCACCTCGGCGAAGGTCTCGGCCACTTTGCGCAACTCCTCGGCCACCTCACACCGTTGCGCCCGGTCTAAGGCGACCAGCTCGTCGAGCAGCGTCGCGGGAATCTTCTTGTTGTCGGACACGGCTTCTCCGCCTGCAAGCATCACCGATGGCTACATAGACCAAGGTCATGCTAGCCAGCGTGCTTGATAAGCCCGTGGATTCCAGCGCCCGCGGTTCGTGGTGCGCTGCCGTTCGCTTGACTTATAGCTCGCACAACATCCCAGCTGAGACAGCCGCTCCTGAGACGGACTGGAAAGACGTCGTCACTACGGCACTCGGCATGCTGCGTGTCAGGTCTCTGTGTGTCGCAAATGTGGTCTCTTCTAAGACAACAGCCCGCTGTTATGGAGGGCTAGTCCCTGGGTCGTCGATGCAATAGTCAGAAGACCTAGTAAGACGGGCCCCGCCACCGCCGAGCCGCACACCGCGTCATCGAGCAGCTCGCACCGCTTGTCGGGATATCGAGTAGATTTCAGCCTCTGAACAGCAGCTATTCCGGTGGGCGAAGGGGGACTTGAACCCCCACGTCCCGAAGGACACTGGCACCTGAAGCCAGCGCGTCTGCCATTCCGCCACTCGCCCGAAAACAACCGAAGGACCATACCACTGTAGTGCTTGCGCTCCCCAACCGTTGCCCCGACCGTTCGGAGGGCCTACCGCACATCTCGGCTTCAGGCTTCCGCTGCAAAACGCTTCTGAACTGCACCGATGCGATTCTCACGAATTCTCACGGTGCCGCAGCGTCGCGGTGTCCCGATACCATGCTTGGGTGATCCGACACGCGGGCGAGTCGTTTGCCTTGCGTCGGCGATATGCCACGACAAGTGCGGGCGAGCGTTGAGCGGTGGGTAGCCACGGTGGGTAACCAGAAAGGGCTCGCTGCGCGCATCGAGCGCAAGCTCGAGGCGACCGTCGGCGACGCGTTTGCCCGGATGTTCGGGGGATCGATCGTCCCGCAGGAGGTTGAAGCCTTGTTGCGCCGCGAGGCGGCATGACGGCGTCCGGCAACTCAGGGAAAGCGCCTTTTGGCACCCAACGAATACATCATTACCCTCGGTGTGCACGACTTTGAGAAGTTGGGCGCCGATCCGGATCTCACGTTGGGCGCTTTCGCGAGGTACTTGGATGACTATATCTATGAACAGGGGTGGCAAACGTATGGTGATGTGGTCGTCCGGTTCGAGCAGTCGTCGAACCTGCATACCGGCCAGTTCCGCGCCCGCGGTGCTGTCAACCCCGATGTCGAGCCCCGCCCGACGTTCAACGATCCCTCCCGGCCACAATCAAATCAGGCGTTCGGCGCAGAACCAGGAGTACCACCAATGACTGACAACTCGAGCTACCGCGGGGGACCGGGACAAGGGCGGCCCGGCGACGAGTATTACGACGAGCGCTACGGGCGTCCGCAAGACGACCCGCGCGGTGGCCCGGACCCGCAGGGCGGTCACGACCCCCGAGGCGGATATCCGCCGGAACAAGGCGGCTACCCACCCCAGCAGGGATATCCGCCGCCCCGCCCGAGCAAGGCGGCTACCCCGAGCAAGGCGGCTACCCAGACCAGCGCGGCTACCCCGACCAACGCGGCTACCCCGAACAAGGCGGCTACCAAGACCAGGGCGGCTACCCCGAGCAGCGTGGCTACCCCGAACAGGGCGGCTACCCCGACCAGCGCGGCTACCCCGACCAACGCGGGCTACCCGGAACAAGGCGGCTACCCCGACCAGCGCGGCTACCCCGACCAGCGCGGCTACCCGGAACAGGGCGGCTACCCCGACCAAGGTCAAGGTGGTTACCCGCCGCAGTCCTACGAACAGCGTCCTCCCGCTCCCGCCGGATACGGCGGCCAGGGCAGTATGACCAGGGCTACCGCCAGGACAGCGGTTATGGCCCGCCCGGCGGCGGCGAGCAGGGCTACGGCGGCGGTACGGCGATTACGGTCGCGGCCCGGCTCGCCAGGACGAGGGCGGTTACGGCTCCCCAGCCCCCGGCGGCAGCGCCTGAACAGCGCCCGGCCTACCCCGAGCAGGGGGGCGGCTACGACCAGGGTTATCAGCAAGGCGGCCAGCAGTACGGCCGACAGGACTACGGATCAGGCGACTACACGCAGTACGCCGAGAGCGTTCCGCCCGGGGGGTACGGCCCTCCCGGCGGCGGTTATGCCGAGCCCGCGGGCCGCGACTACGACTGGGGCCAGTCGGCGGGCCAGTCAGCCGCTCCCGATTACGGCCAGGGCGGCGGCTACGGCGGCTACGGACAGGGCGAATACGGTTCCGCCGGAACCGCGGTCACCCTGCAGCTTGACGACGGCAGCGGGCGGACCTACCAACTGCGCGACGGTTCCAACATCGTCGGGCGCGGACAGGACGCCCAGTTCCGATTGCCTGACACCGGGGTGTCGCGTCGTCACCTGGAGATCCGCTGGGATGGACAGGTCGCGCTCCTTTCCGACCTCAACTCCACGAACGGCACCACCGTCAACAACGCGCCCGTTCAGGAGTGGCAGTTGGCCGATGGCGACGTCATCCGTTTGGGCCACTCGGAGATCATCGTCCGCATTCACTGAACCCGTCGGGTTCACGCTGCCGTGCTTCGCCCGCTTCCACCAGCGTCCAAGCTATCGTGACGTTGCCGATGGGCACGGTGTCACGGACGCGAGGCTACGGCGCTAGGACAGACGGAAAGGACGTCAGATGCAGGGATTGGTACTGCAGCTGACGCGTGCCGGATTCTTGATGTTGCTATGGGTATTCATCTGGTCGGTGCTGCGCATCCTGAAGACCGATATCTATGCGCCGACCGGCGCGGTCATGGTGCGCCGCGGCTTGGCGTTGCGCGGCACGCTGCTCCCGTCGCGCCAACGGACCGCTGCGCGCTATTTGGTCGTGACCGAGGGGTCGCTGACCGGCGCACGCATCACCCTCAGCGGGCAGCCGGTGTTGATCGGGCGCGCTGACGACTCGACCCTCGTGCTGACCGACGACTACGCCTCGACGCGGCACGCCCGGCTGTCTCAGCGCGGCTCGGAATGGTACGTCGAGGATTTAGGATCGACCAACGGCACTTACCTTGACAGGGCGAAGGTGACGACTGCGGTACGAGTTCCAGTAGGAACGCCGGTGCGGATCGGCAAGACAGCAATCGAGTTGCGCCCGTGAGCCTGGTCCTGCGATATGCGGCCCGCAGCGATCGCGGCCTGGTACGCGCGAACAACGAAGACTCGGTGTATGCCGGCGCACGGCTGCTCGCCCTCGCCGACGGGATGGGCGGCCACGCGGCGGGCGAGGTGGCGTCGCAGCTGGTGATCGCCGCATTGGCTCACCTCGACGACGACGAGCCCGGTGGCGATCTGCTGGACAAGCTCGAAACCGCGGTCCGCGCCGGCAATGCGGCCATCGCCGATCACGTCCAGATGGAGCCCGACCTGGAGGGCATGGGCACCACGCTCACCGCAATCCTGTTCGCTGGCAACCAAATTGGGCTCGTGCACATCGGTGACTCGCGCGGCTACCTACTGCGCGACGGCGAACTCACCCAGATAACCAAGGACGACACCTTCGTCCAGACCTTGGTCGACGAAGGCCGGATCACCGCGGAGGAGGCCCACAGCCACCCCCAGCGCTCATTGATCATGCGGGCATTGACCGGTCACGAAGTCGAGCCCACCTTGACCATGCGAGAAGCACGCGCCGGTGATCGATACCTGCTGTGCTCGGACGGGCTATCCGACCCGGTCAGCGACGAGACCATCCTCGAGGCGCTGCAGATCCCCGACGTCGCCGAAAGTGCCTATCGTTTAATTGAATTGGCGTTGCGCGGTGGCGGCCCCGACAACGTGACGGTTGTCGTCGCCGACGTCGTGGACTACGACTACGGGCAGACCCAGCCGATTCTCGCCGGCGCGGTATCCGGTGAAGACGACCAAAATGTGACCCTGCCCAACACCGCCGCCGGCCGCGCCTCGGCCATCAACCCACGCAAGGAGGTTGCCAAACGCCTGCCGCCACAAGTCGATACAGCCACTCGACCGCGGTGGTCGCGACGCCGGATGGCCATCGTCATAGCTGTCGTGGTGCTGGTGGTGCTGGCCGGCCTGGCCATTGGCCGGTGGGTCATCACCAACAATTACTACGTCGCCGAATACAGCGGCAAGGTGTCCATCGTGCGGGGAATTCAGGGGTCGCTGCTGGGCATATCCCTGCACGAGCCGTATCTGGTCGCCTGCGTCAGCCCCCGCAATGAGCTATCCCTGATCAGCTACGGCCAATCCAGCCACAACGACTGCCAACCGATGACGCTGCAGGACCTCAGCCCCGCCGGACAGGCGCAGGTTCAGGGCGGCCTTCCGGGCGGCACGCTCGATCAGGCTGAGTCGCAGCTACGGAAATTGCTGGCCGATTCCCTGCTGGCCTGTCCGCCACCGCGCGCCACCTCACCTCCTGCGCCCACCCCAGGTTCGACGCCAGAGCCAAGCGCCACAGCATCCCCCACGCCCCCGACTTCCAGCTCTTCCAGCACGACCAGCCCCACTCACGGCCCCGCAACTACCTCGCCGGCACCGCCCGCGGCCACCTCGGCCACCTCGCCTGTGCCCGCCACAACCTCCCAGCCGGTGCCCGCAATTCCGCACTGCCGGGCGGTGGCATGACCACGCAGGTCCAACCACCGGTCGCGGTGACACCCCCGCTGCCTACTCGGCGCAATGCCGAACTGCTGCTGCTGTGCTTCGCAGCCGTCGTCACCGTCGCCGCCTTACTCATCGTGGAAGCCAACCAGGAGCGCGGCTTGCGCTGGGACTTGACTCGCTACGGGCTGGCCTTTCTCGCCGTTTTCGGAGGCGCGCATCTGGTCATTCGGCGCTTTGCTCCCTACACCGACCCGCTCCTGTTGCCAATCGTGGCGCTGCTCAACGGACTTGGCCTGGTGATGATTCACCGGCTCGACCTCGTTAATAGCGAGCTCAACAGGCACCATCACTCCAATGCGGCCCAGCAGATGCTGTGGACCCTGCTCGGTGTCGCCGCGTTCGCGCTCGTGGTCACGTTTTTGAAGGACCATCGACAGCTCGCGCGCTACGGCTACATCTGTGGCCTGACGGGTCTGGTTTTCTTGGCGATTCCCGCGCTGCTGCCGGCGTCCCTTTCCGAGCAGAACGGCGCCAAAATCTGGATCCGCTTTTCCGGCTTTTCGATTCAGCCCGCTGAGTTTTCGAAAATCCTGTTGCTGATCTTCTTCTCGGCGGTGCTCATCGCCAAGCGCGGCCTGTTCCACAGTGTCGGCAGGCATTCGATGGGCATGAACCTGCCCCGCCCGCGGGACCTCGCGCCGTTGCTGGCGGCATGGGTGATCTCGATCGGTGTGATGGTCTTCGAGAAGGATCTTGGTACTTCGCTGCTGCTCTACGCGTCGTTTCTGGTGGTGGTCTATCTCGCCACCCAGCGACTCAGTTGGGTCGTCATCGGCCTGGTGCTGTTCGTCGCGGGAAGCGTTGTGGCGTACTTCATTTTCGAGCACGTCCGGGTTCGTGTGCAGATGTGGTGGGATCCGTTCGCCGATCCCGAAGGCAGCGGTTATCAGCTTGTCCAGTCGATGTTCAGCTTTGCTACCGGCGGCATCTTCGGCACCGGGCTGGGCAACGGTCAACCCGACACCGTGCCCGCGGCGTCGACCGATTTCATCATCGCCGCGTTCGGCGAAGAGCTTGGACTAGTGGGTCTGGCGGCCCTGCTGCTGCTCTACGCGATCGTCATCGTTCGCGGCCTGCGCACGGCGATCGCGACGCGTGAGAGCTTCGGCAAGCTGCTCGCCGCGGGGTTGGCGTCGACGCTGGCCATTCAGCTGTTCATCGTCGTCGGGGGCGTGACCCGGCTGATTCCGCTGACCGGGTTGACCACGCCGTGGATGTCCTACGGGGGGTCATCACTGCTGGCGAACTACGTGCTGCTGGCCATCCTGGCGCGCATCTCGCACAGCGCCCGACGTCCCCTGCGCACCCGTCCACGCGACACGTCGCCGATCGCCGCGGCCGGCACCGAGGTGATTCAGAAGGTATGAACGCATCTCTCCGCCGGATCTCGGTGATCGTGATGGCGTTGATCGTGCTGCTGCTGCTCAACGCCACGTACACACAGGTGTTCACCGCCGACGGGCTGCGCGCCGACCCTCGAAACCAGCGCGTCCTGCTCGACGAGTATTCACGGCAGCGCGGCCAGATCACCGCGGGCGGCCAACTGCTGGCCTATTCGGTGGCCACCGACAATCGCTTCCGCTTCCTGCGGGTGTATCCCAACCCGGCGGTGTACGCGCCGATTACCGGCTTCTACTCACTGCGCTATTCCAGTACGGGCCTCGAACGCGCCGAGGACCCGGTGTTGAACGGATCGGACGAGCGGCTGTTCGGGCGCCGGCTGGCCGACTTCTTCACCGGTCGCGATCCGCGCGGCGGCAACGTCGAGACCACCATCAACCCGCGTGTTCAGCAGGCCGGCTGGGACGCCATGCAGCAAGGCTGCGGAGGATCGCCGTGCAAGGGAGCCGTCGTCGCGCTGGAACCGTCCACCGGCAAGATCCTCGCGATGGTGTCGTCACCGTCCTATGACCCCAACCTGCTGGCGTCCCACAATCCCGAGGAGCAGGCGCAGGCGTGGCAACGCCTGCGCGACGACCCCGATTCACCACTGACCAACCGCGCCATCTCCGAGACCTACCCGCCCGGTTCCACCTTCAAAGTGATCACTACCGCGGCGGCGCTGCAGGCGGGCGCCGACCCGAACGAGCAGTTGACCGCCGCAGCCAGGATTGCGCTACCGGACAGCACGGCCACCCTGGAGAACTACGGTGGGACTCCGTGCGGCCCCGACCCCACCGTGTCGCTGCCCCAGGCCTTCGCCCAGTCGTGTAACACCGCGTTCGTCCAGCTGGGCCTGGCCACCGGCGCCGATGCCCTGCGCAGCATGGCGCATTCATTCGGCCTGGACAGCACCCCGAGCGTGATTCCACTGCAAGTCGCCGAATCAACCGTCGGACTCATCGCAGACGCGGCCGCACTGGGTATGTCAAGCATTGGCCAGAAGGACGTCGCGCTGACACCGTTGGAGAACGCGGAGGTCGCCGCGGCCATCGCGAATGGCGGAGTGATGTTGCAGCCCTACCTGATCGACAGCCTCAAGGGGCCCGACCTGGCGAACATCAGCACGACCGCCCCGTACCAGCAGCGTCGCGCGGTGTCGCCGCAGGTCGCGACTAAGCTAACAGAGCTGATGGTCGGCGCCGAGAAGGTCGCACAGCAGAAAGGGGCCATTCCCGGCGTGCAGATTGCATCCAAGACTGGTACCGCGGAGCACGGTACCGACCCGCGGCACACGCCTCCGCACGCGTGGTATATCGCCTTCGCGCCCGCGCAGACCCCGAAGGTTGCGGTAGCGGTGCTGGTCGAGGACGGCGCTGACCGGCTGTCGGCGACGGGGGGTGCGCTCGCCGCGCCGATCGGGCGGGCCGTGATTGAGGCTGCACTGCAGGGAGAAGCATGAGCCCGCGAGTTGGTGTGACGCTGTCGGGCAGGTATCGCCTGCAGCGGCTCATCGCCACCGGTGGCATGGGCCAGGTCTGGGAGGCGGTGGACAGCCGCTTGGGCCGCCGCGTCGCCGTCAAGGTGCTCAAGCAGGAGTTCTCGCAGGATCCGGAGTTCATCGAGCGGTTCCGCGCCGAGGCGCGCACCACCGCGATGCTCAACCACCCCGGGATCGCCAGCGTCCATGACTATGGCGAGAGCCAGCTGGACGGGGAGGGTCGCACCGCCTATCTGGTGATGGAACTCGTCAACGGCGAGCCACTGAATTCGGTGCTCAAACGCACCGGTCGACTGTCTCTGCGACATGCGCTGGACATGCTCGAGCAGACCGGCCGGGCTCTTCAGATTGCGCACGCCGCCGGCTTGGTGCACCGCGACGTCAAACCGGGCAACATCTTGATCACCCCTACCGGGCAGGTGAAGATCACCGACTTCGGCATCGCCAAGGCGGTCGACGCCGCGCCGGTGACGCAGACGGGCATGGTGATGGGCACCGCCCAATACATCGCACCCGAACAGGCGCTGGGTCACGACGCGACCCCGTCCAGCGATGTGTACTCGCTGGGAGTCGTTGGGTACGAAGTGGTTTCGGGTAAGCGGCCATTCACCGGCGACGGTGCCCTGACGGTGGCGATGAAGCACATCAAGGAGCCTCCGCCACCGCTGCCCGCCGACCTGCCGCCCAATGTGCGGGAACTAATCGAGATCACGCTGGTCAAGAACCCCGGTATGCGCTACCGCAGCGGAGGCCCGTTCGCCGACGCCGTCGCCGCGGTGCGGGCCGGCCGCCGGCCGCCCAGGCCTAGCCAGACACCGCCGGCCGGCCGAGCCTCCCCGGCCGCCATTCCGTCGGCCACCCCGACCAGGATCGCGGGCACCCCCAGCGGCCGGACCCCGACGCCCCATCGGTCCCGGCCGTCGACGGGCGGTCGCCGCCCGCCGCCTGCGCGACGCACCTTCTCGTCGGGGCAGCGCGCGCTGCTCTGGGCCGCGGGGGTGCTCGGAGCGCTGGCGATCATCATCGCGGTGCTGATCGTCATCAACCACAGCAGTGAAAACCAGCCGAGCACACCCGCGCCGACCGTCACCGACACCGGCAGTCCCCCGGCCGGCCCGCCGGCCTCCAAAACTCCCAGCGGCTCGGGGCCGAGGCTTCCGCTGACGCCGTCCCGTACGTCGCCGCCCCGGCACGAGACATTGCAATGACCACCCCTGAGCCCCTGTCGGGCCGCTATGAACTGGGTGAAATCCTCGGTTTCGGGGGCATGTCCGAGGTTCACCTGGCTCGCGACCTCCGCTTGGACCGCGACGTCGCGGTCAAGGTGCTGCGCGCCGATCTGGCCCGCGACCCCAGCTTCTACCTGCGCTTCCGCCGCGAGGCACAAAACGCCGCGGCGCTGAGCCACCCGTCCATCGTGACGGTTTACGACACCGGCGAGGCCGAAACGCCCACCGGCCCGCTGCCCTACATCGTCATGGAGTACGTCGACGGCGTCACCCTGCGCGACATCGTGCACACCGACGGTCCAATGCCGCCCCGGCGAGCCATTGAGGTGATCGCCGACGCCTGCCGGGCGCTGGGCTTCAGCCACCAGGCCGGCATCATCCACCGCGACGTCAAGCCGGCGAACATCATGATCAGCAGTACCAACGCGGTGAAGGTGATGGACTTCGGCATCGCACGCGCGATCGCCGACAGCAGCAGCCACACCCAGACCGCGGCGGTGATCGGGACCGCCCAATACCTTTCCCCCGAACAGGCCAGCGGCAATCCCGTCGACGCCCGATCCGACGTCTACTCGCTAGGCTGCGTCCTGTACGAAATGCTCACCGGTCAACCGCCTTTCACCGGCGACACGCCCATCTCGGTGGCCTACCAGCATGTCCGCGAAGACCCGGTTCCGCCGTCGGAACGACACGAAGGCATCTCCCCCGACCTCGACGCCGTCGTTCTCAAGGCGTTGGCCAAGAACCCGGAAAACCGTTACCAGACGGCGGAGGAGATGCGTGCCGACTTGGTCCGCGTGCACAGCGGCGAGACACCGGAGGCACCCAAGGTACTCAGCGGGGCCGAGCGCAATTCGCTGTTCTCGCCCGGACGCGCGAACGTCGCGGGACCGCGCACCGACCCACTGCCCCGCCAACCCCTGGACGACACCGACAGTGAACGCGGTGGTTCGGTCGGCCGCTGGGTTGTCGCGGTCGCCGTGCTGGCGGTGCTGACGATCGTCGTCGTCATCGCCTTCAACACCTTCGGCGGCAACACGCACGACATTCAGGTGCCCGACGTACGGGGCCAAGTGTCGGCCGACGCCATCGCCGCACTGCAAAACCGAGGCTTCAAGACGCGCACCCAACAGCGGCCCGATTCGACGATCCCGCCAGACCACGTCATCAACACCGATCCCGGCGCCAATGCCGCGGTGGGCGCCGGCGACGTGATCACCATCAATGTCTCCACCGGACCCGAACAACGCGAAGTGCCCGACGTGTCCTCGATGAGTTATGCCGACGCGATCAACAAGCTGAAAGGCGCCGGATTCAGCAAGTTCAAGCAGGCGAACTCCCCGTCAACCCCAGAGCTGTTGGGCAAGGTCATCGGAACCAACCCGCCGGCCAACCAGACCTCGGCGATCACCAACGTGATCACCGTCGTCGTCGGCTCCGGTCCGGAGACCAAGCAGGTCCCCGACGTTGCGGGCCAGACCGTCGACGTCGCGCAAAAGAACCTCACCGTCTACGGCTTCACCAAGCTCACCCAGGCCTCGGTGGACAGCCCCCGCCCAGCCGGCGAGGTCATCGGCACCAACCCACCCAAGGGTCAAACGGTTCCGGTGGACTCGGTGATCGAGCTGCAGGTGTCCAAGGGCAACCAGTTCCTGATGCCCGACTTGTCCGGCATGTTCTGGACCGACGCCGAACCGCGGCTACGCGCACTGGGCTGGGCCGGGGTGCTGGACAAGGGCCCCGACATCGACGCCGGCGGTTCCCAACACAACCGGGTGGTGTATCAGAACCCGCCGGCCGGCATGGGCGTCAACCGGGACGGGATCATCACGCTGAAGTTCGGTCAGTAACCCCGGGATCCGGAAGGTGCGGCCGCACCGCGGCGAGGACCTCGTTCTCCAGCCTGCGGACCAGCGTTTCGTCTCGCGCCCACCCGCAATAGACGAGCCAGTTGGCCAACATCCGATGCCCGCCCTCGGTCAGGATCGACTCCGGGTGAAATTGCACACCGTGGATCGGCAGGTCGGTGTGCCGCACCGCCATGATCACCCCGCTGCGGGTGCGCGCGGTGACCTCCAGCACGTCGGGCAGCGACTCGGGCAGGATCGTCAGCGAGTGGTAGCGGGTCGCCGTGAACGGATCTGGAAGCCCTTGCAACACACCGACATTCGTGTGGAACACGCTGCTGGTCTTGCCGTGAAGCAACTCAGGAGCACGGTCCACGGTGGCCCCGAACGCGACGCCGATGGCCTGATGGCCCAGGCAGACCCCCAGCAGCGGCGTGTTCGTGACGGCGCAAGCGCGGACCAGGCTGATCGACGCCCCCGCGCGTTCCGGAGTACCCGGACCCGGGCTGAGGAGAACACCGTCGAACTGCGAGGCAGTCGCCTCCTCGGACAGCCGCGCGTCGTCGTTGCGCCACACCTCGGCCTGGACTCCGAGCTGTCCGAGGTACTGCACCAGGTTGAACACGAAGCTGTCGTAGTTGTCGACAACCAGGATCCGCATCGTGTCAGGTTACCGACTCAGTACCCCACCGGGCCCAACGGCTGAGCGAAATGCATCCGGACGGGTTCGGTGTAGCCGGCGATCCGTACATCGGGCTTGACGTCCTCCTGGTAGCCGAGGCCGAATCGGACCACGTACTGCTTGTAGAGCGTCACCAGGGGCGCGGCCGCCAGAGCCGCCTGCATCGCTGGGGCATTGCCGATCGCGGTGATCTTGTAAGGGGGGCTATAGGTGCGCCCGTTGAGCAACAGGGTGTTGCCGACGCAGCGCGGCACCGAGGTGGCGATGATGCGCTGGTCCTGCATCTGGATCGCCTCCGCGCCGGCACTCCACAACGCGTTGAGGACGGCCTGGATATCTTGCTGGTGCACGACCAGGTCGTCGGGGGACGCGTCACGCGGGAACCGGCCGTTGGCGTCGCGTTGCGCGTCCTGCAGGGTCACCACCAGGCCCGGCCCATGGACCGGGTCCATGTCCGCGTCGCCGGCCAGCTCCGCGGATCGCCTCAGCATCGCCGCCAGGGCGGCGTTCGTCGACCGGCCGTGCAGCGAGTCAAGGCGCTTCGTCAGCGCATCCCGTTCGGTGCTCAATCGCGTCACCGACGACTGGGCCTCACGGACCAGGTCGACGAGGCGCGGCGCATCACTGCGGCGGATCTCGGCGCCGCCCGATACCCCGTGCGTGGCGGCCAGCAGCAGTCCGGCCAGCAAGCACACCAAGGGGACACCGAAACGCCACGGTGAGCGGCGCGTGTCACGCGTGGCCCTCACGGCTCTCCATTTCCTTGGTCGGGGCGCCAGGTGGGTTAGTCTCGTAACCAAGCTACGCAGCTGCAATCGTTATCGTTGCACCCCGTCCGCTCCCAGTGTCGTTGAGGTATCCCGAGGAAATCATGCCCAAGTCCAAGGTCCGCAAAAAGAACGACTTCACCGTCAGCAGCGTGAGCCGCACACCGGTCAAGGTGAAGGTCGGGCCCTCGAGTGTGTGGTTCGTGGCCTTGTTCATCGGCCTGATGCTGATCGGGCTCGTCTGGCTGATGGTGTTTCAGTTGGCCGCCGTCGGAACCCAGGCCCCGACGGCGCTGCACTGGATGGCAGAGCTCGGTCCGTGGAACTATGCCATCGCGTTCGCTTTCATGATCACCGGTTTGTTGCTCACGATGCGTTGGCATTAACAGGCGTTGAAGACGCGATGAATTCATCTCGTGGTCGATCTGTTACTGGTCTAGCAACCTTCTCGTCACCCAATCACACGCGTGTGATTTATCCCCACTGTTGATAGCGCTTGTGGATAACCGCATCGGCAGTGGTGGGAGGGGTTAGGCCGGGTATGCAGCAAACAGCGTGGGGGCCGCCTCCGGCGGGAATCGCAGGTTGCGGGATCGCCGGCGTCGCGATGGCTATCGCGTGTGTGACGCTAGTCACAGACCCGCCGGGGCGCATTCTGACCGGCATTGCCGCGGTGGGTTTGATCTTGTTTGCCGGATTGTCGTGGCGTGCGCGCCCGAAGCTGGCAATTACGCCCGACGGCCTGGCGCTGCGGGGGTGGTTCCGAACGCAGCTATTTCAGCACTCCGACATCAAGATCATCCGGATAACCGAGTTCCGGCGCTACGCGCGCAAGGTCCGGTTGCTCGAGCTTGAAACGGTCCGCGGCGCCCTAGTGATCTTCTCGCGCTGGGACCTCGGAACCGAACCCCTGCAAGTGCTCGACGCGCTCACCGAAGCCGGCTACGCGGGGCGCTAGGCCTTTCCGCGAGCGTGCGCGTTTGTACGCCGACACGCGGTCGCGAGCGGTATTCTGCGCACGCTCGCGCCGGGTTTACGAAATAGTGATCGACTCGATGACGACCGGGTCGGTGGGCCGGTCGTTGCCGTCGGTCGACGTCGTTGCGATCGCGTCGACGACTTGTTGCGAGTCGACGTCGGTCACTTCACCGAAGATCGTGTGGCGCCGGTTCAGGTGCGGCGTCGCGCCGACGGTGATGAAGAACTGTGAGCCGTTGGTGCCCGGGCCGGCATTGGCCATCGCCAGCAGGTACGGCTTGTCGAATTGCAGTTCGGGGTGGAATTCGTCGGCGAACTTATAGCCCGGGCCGCCGCGCCCGGTCCCAGTCGGGTCACCGCCCTGAATCATGAAGCCCCGGATCACTCGGTGAAAGACCGCGCCATCGTAGAAGGGGCCCGACGGGCCACCCGATGCGTTTTGGGTCGAATACTCCTTGGTGCCCTGGGCCAGGCCAACGAAGTTGGCGACGGTCTTCGGCGCGTGGTTTCCGAATAGCGCGACCTTGATGTCGCCGCGGTTCGTGTGCAGTGTGGCGGTGGCGGTCTGAATGGGGCTGTTAGTCACGGCATCAGAGTCTGCCATTACGCGCGGGCACGGCCGCACCGGGTCCACACCCGGTACGTCCCGGCCTAGCCAGCTCACCGAAAACACGCGAGCAGGTACGCAATTGGCCCGCGGGCGTCGGAATGATGGCAGGCTGATGAAGCATCGGGCGATAGGCAGAGAAAGGTGGCAGATGAGCGCAAAGGCGGCAACCAAGTTGACCCCCCGCGAGCGGCTGGCCCGAGGGCTGACGTACTCGGCGGTGGGGCCGGTGGACGTCACACGAGGCGTTGTCGGGCTTGGTGTCCATTCGGCGCAGTCGACCGCGTCGCACGTTCGTCGCCGCTACCAGGAGGGCAGGCTGGCCCGGGAACTCACCGGTGCCCAAGAGGCGCTCGCCCAAGAGCTCGCGGCCGCGCAGGAAGTAGTCGCAAACCTTCCGCAAGCCTTGCAGCAGGCTCGGAAGAAGCAGCGTCGCGGTCCGCGCCCCTGGGTGATCGCGGGGGCCGCCGTGGCGGTGCTGGCCGCGGGGGGCGTTGCATTCAGCATCGTCCGGCGCTCAATGAACCGTTCGGAGCCGTCGCCCCGCCCACCGAGCGTGGACCCCCAACCGCGCCCGTAACCGCCGCTAACTTGTGGAGCTAACTTGTGGAGCCTAGGGGACTCGAACCCCTGACCCCTGCCTTGCAAAGGCAGTGCTCTACCAACTGAGCTAAGGCCCCTCGTCATCGCCAGGTGTGTCGACTGCCGCCACATGCCAGACCTCGACGCCGCGGCGCGACCGCACCACCACCACCAGCACGGCGATCAATGCCAGCGGCAATGCGAGTCTGACACATCGTCTTGATGGGCACATGGTTGTGGGCCTAGGAGGACTCGAACCTCCGACCTCTTCGTTATCAGCGAAGCGCTCTAACCGCCTGAGCTATAGGCCCGCACTTGTCGTACGGCCGAGCGACGAGATTACCGCAATCGTCGCCCCACCCCCAAAACGCTAGTCGAGGTCCGCGAGGGTCACTTCGACGCCGCCGATCAGATCGGTCGTCAGGTTGTAGACGAACGCGGCGATGGTGGCCATCGCGGTCAGCAGCACGATGTTGACCAAGCCGATCAAGACGGCGCCACCAAAGATGGTGCCGCTGGAGACGAGTTCTCCGGCGCTGCCGCTGGTGTTGTTCAGCAGATCGCCGACGTTGCTGTTGAGCTTGGCCCACACGCCCATGCCGCCGAGCACCAGGTAGAGGAAGGCCACCGCGATCATCCAGACGAAGAACAGCGCCACCGAGAGCAACAGCGACACCTTAAGGGTGCTCCACGGATCGATCCGGCGGATCTGCATGCTCGCGCGCACCGGACCCCGTCCTCGCCGCGACACCTGCACCCGGCCGTCACGTTGTTCACGTGTTTCAGGCCGTTCGGGTGACGCCGGACGGCTCTTGCCCGCCGTGTCCGACGACGCAGAACTACGTTCGGGCGCGGGTTTGCGCTGCGCTGCCCGCGGAGTGGGCCCCGACAGATCGGGCAATTCGCTGGCGTAGGCATCGGTTGCTGGGCCATCTCCGCGTGCGGGGGGAGCGTCAAACTCCTGGGTCTGCGGGGCAGACGCGCCGGAGATGAAGCGGTTCACACGCGCGTCAGCTGTTTCGGGCACCGGGCGCTGCCCCGCGCGCGATGTCCGGGCGGGCCCCCGCTGCCACGGCGGCGAGTCGCCGGTTTCCGGGCTAGGGCCTGTCGGTGCGGGCGTCGCCCGGTGTGCACCGGACCGCTCGGCCGAACCATCTCCGTTCAGGCTGTCACCCTTGTCGATGGCCCCAGGCTCGTTCGGTGAAGTCACCGCGACTCCTTAAATCCCTACCATGGCCGCTCGGCGGTGGCAGTCGTACGTCTGGTGGGGCTGAGTCTAGTTGCCCGGCTCCCGCTTGCCGCCATCGCGATCGGACTAGGTACCCGGCTCCTCAGCAGCGTCGGTTTCCTCGCCATCCTCGTCGGCGCTTTCTTCGGCGTTGCGCGCGATGGCCAACAACGTGTTGTCCTCACCGAGGTTCATCAACCGAACACCCTTGGTCTGCCGTCCCGCCTTGCGCACCTGGCGCGCCGCGGTCCGGATGACGCCGCCCCCGGAGGTGATCGCGTACAGCTCGCTGTCCTCGTCGACGATCAACGCCCCAACCAGCCTGCCACGCCGGCGGTCGTACATCACGGTCAGGACGCCCTTGCCGCCGCGGCCTTGGACCGGATACTCCTCGATCGCCGTGCGTTTGGCATAGCCACCGGAAGTGGCGACCAGCAGGAAGGTGCCTTCGCGAACCACGTTCAGCGACAGCAGCCGATCGTCGGCGTTGAACCGCATGCCCTGCACACCGGAGGTGGCCCGGCCCATCGGCCGCAGCGCCTCATCGGTGGCCGAGAACCTGATGGACTGGCCGTTGGCCGAAACCAGCAGCAGGTCGTCGTCGGACGAGCACAACACCGCGCCGACGAGCTCGTCGCCATCGCGCAGGTTGATCGCCACGATTCCGCCCGACCGGTTGGAGTCGAAGTCGGTCAGCTTCGACTTCTTGACCAGACCATTGCGGGTGGCGAGGACCAGATACGGCGCGTCCTCGTAGCCGCGAATCTGGATCACCTGCGCGATGCGCTCCTCGGGCTGGAACGCGAGCAGGTTGGCGACGTGCTGGCCGCGCGCCGTCCGGGAGGCCTCAGGCAGTTCGTAGGCCTTGGCCCGGTAAACCCGGCCCTGGGTGGTGAAGAACAGGATCCAGTCGTGGGTCGACGACACAAAGAAGTGCGCCACGATGTCGTCTTGCTTGAGCCCGGCGCCCTGCACACCCTTCCCGCCGCGTTTCTGACTGCGGTACAGATCTGTCTTGGTGCGTTTGGCGTATCCGGTTTCGGTGATGGTGACGACGACGTCCTCGCGCGCGATCAGGTCCTCGTCGTTGACGTCGCCGTCGGCCGCGATGATTCGGGTGCGACGAGCGTCCCCGTGCTTTTCGACGATCTCGGCGAGTTCGTCGTGCACGATTCCGCGCTGGCGCTCCGGCTTGGCCAGGATGTCTTCCAGGTCGGCGATCTCGGCCTCGATCTTGGCCAAGTCGTCGATGATGCGCTGGCGCTCCAAAGCCGCCAGGCGCCGCAACTGCATATCGAGGATGGCCTGGGCCTGGATCTCGTCGATGTCGAGCAGTTCGATCAAGCCGGCCCGGGCGATGTCGACGGTTTCCGACGCGCGGATCAACGCGATGACTTCGTCCAGCGCATCAAGTGCTTTCACCAGGCCGCGCAGAATGTGGGCGCGTTCGTTGGCCTTGCGGAGCCGGTAGGTGGTGCGCCGGATGATGACATCGAGTTGGTGCTCGACGTAGTAGCGGATCATTTGGTCGAGGCGCAGCGTGCGAGGCACCCCGTCGACGATCGACAGCATGTTGGCGCCGAAGCTGGTCTGCAGTTGGGTGTGTTTGTACAGGTTGTTCAGCACGACCTTGGCTACCGCGTCGCGCTTGATCTCGACGACGATGCGCAGGCCCACGCGGTCGCTGGATTGGTCCTCGATGTTGGCGATGCCGGTGAGCCGGCCGTCGCGGACCTGCTCTGCAATCGACGTAATGAAGTTGTCGTGGTTGACCTGATAGGGCAATTCGGTGATAACAATTGAGGTCCGCCCGCGCGAATCTTCTTCTACCTCAACAACTCCGCGCATCCGGATCGAGCCGCGGCCGGTCTTGTAGGCATCGGCGATACCTTGCGAGCCGACGATCAACCCCGAGGTGGGGAAGTCGGGACCCTTGACGCGCTCCATGACGGCGGCCAGCGTCGCCTCTTCGTCGGCGTCGTAGTTGTCCAGCGCCCAGAACACCGCCTCGGCAAGCTCGCCGAGGTTGTGCGGCGGGATATTCGTCGCCATGCCGACCGCGATACCACCGGAGCCGTTGGCCAGCAGGTTGGGGAACCGGCTCGGCAGCACCGTCGGCTCTTGCACCCGGCCGTCGTAGTTAGGGATGAAATCGACTGTCTCCTCGTCGATTTCGCGCAGCATCTCCATCGCCAGCGGAGTCAGCCGCGCCTCGGTGTTGTGGCTGACGAACCCGTTGGTCAGGAATGCGTGGTCTTCGGTGTCGACGCGCAGGCTGTACACCGGCTGCACGCCGGCTTCGGTGACGGACGCGACGCGCGCGTAGTAGAACCGGCCATCGGTGAGCTCAGTCGCGATGGCGCGGACATCGGGATCTGATATGTGTGAAAGGATTTCCGCACCGCGGGTGCGCCAACGTTGGATGCGGTCGACGTTGTGTCGGTTGAGCCAGTCGCGGTTGGCCCACGATCCACCGGCGTACGTACGGATGAAGGTCGCGAGACCGGGAACGTGGTCGGCGTCCATGCCAGCGCAGACGGGCATCGGACCCAGGATTGCCGTTAACTTTGCTTGCTTTACGCCGCCGAAACCAACTTGGGTAGCGAAGGATTCAGCTTGAGCGCGATTGGTGATGACGACTTTGTGCTCACCCGTCGCATGCCGATACCGCTTCGATACCACACCGAACTCCAGCAGCATCTCCTGCACGTCAATGGCCAGCTGCTTGCTGCGTGTAGAGTACGAGATCTGGATCGTGTTGCGCGGCAACTTCGAGCAAGACCCGTCGCCTTCGAAAAGCGCCTGAAGAAAGGCGCGTTTGACAGCAGCGGCGGACTGCCAGAGCCAGTTCGGAACGGACTTGTCCGCCGACCGCTGCCCGCACAGGTCGCCGAGCCGTGACTTCTTCAGCTCGGTGAGGTTATGCACGTCAAGCTCGTGCAGTGTCGACCCTGAGGCGATGGTCCGAGAGGATACGTAGCGCCGACCACCCACGACGGCGTCGTACGCGGCGGCGACCATGTTGAAATAGTCGCGGTCGAGGTTGTTGAATCCCGCGCGTGTCTCGGATACGAAACCCTCGCTAATGAACGCACCCAACAGCAGTGCCTGCAATGTCGCGTGCCAATCGGCCGGGCCGAATTCCACAGCCGGTGTTCGCTGCAACACAACGCAGTCGTCGGGGCGGATCTCTTCGATCAGCTTCCATAACAGCGTAGGCACGCCGCCGACATCGACTAGGCACAGCAGCGGGTGGTTGGTCGTACCAGTGACTTCATAGCCCTCGGTGGTGCGCACCGTGTAGGTCTGGTGCTCGCCCGAATGGAATAGGCGGTCGGCGACAACGGGGTTGCCGTGCCGATCCAGGACCTTGAGTTCTATCTCGTTGTCCGAATTGGGCTGGGCTCCCGGAACCACATCGCCAATCCGCACTGATTGCCCAAAGGGCAACCGCACCAACGCATCTGCAGTCAGACAATACCTCATCGCGGCTGGTGGGTCGTTGCCCGGCGAACCGAAGTTGCCCTGGCCGTCGACCAGCGGGTAGCGCAGCGACCACGGCTGCGCCATCCGCACCAGGGTGTCGTAGATCGACGCGTCGCCGTGCGGGTGGTAGTTACCCATCGTCTCGGCGACCGACCGTGCTGACTTGGCATGACTGCGGTCCGGACGGAATCCCGAGTCGTACATCGCATACAGCACCCGGCGGTGCACCGGCTTGAGGCCGTCGCGCACTTCCGGTAGCGCGCGGCCGACGATCACGCTCATCGCGTAGTCGATGTAGCTGCGCTGCATCTCCTGCTGAATGTCAACCGGTTCGATCCGGTCGCCGGCCTCGTCGCCAGGCGGCAGCGTGGTGTCAGTCATCTATTCCTCATTTGCATCGCAATAGTTGGGCCGCGCCTGATTCATCAGACATCCAGGAAGCGAACGTCCTTGGCGTTGCGGGTGATAAAGCTTCGCCGCGCCTCGACGTCCTCGCCCATCAAGATCGAGAACAACTCATCGGCGGCCGCGGCGTCATCGAGGGTCACTTGACGCAGGACCCTGACTGACGGGTCCATCGTGGTTTCCCACAGCTCCTTGGCATCCATCTCCCCCAGACCTTTGTAGCGCTGGATACCGTCTTCCTTGTTGATCTTTTTGCCGGACTTCAGCCCCGCCTCGAGCAGACCGTCGCGCTCACGGTCGGAGTAGGCGAATTCCGGATCGCTGCGCTGCCACTTCAGCTTGTAAAGCGGCGGCTGAGCCAAGAACACGTGTCCGTTCTCGATGAGCGGCCGCATGAACCGGAACAACAGCGTTAACAGCAGCGTCGAAATGTGTTGTCCGTCAACGTCAGCGTCGGCCATCAATACGATCTTGTGATAGCGCAGTTTGGTGAGATCGAACTCGTCGTGAATGCCGGTGCCCAGCGCGGTGATGATCGCCTGGACTTCGGTGTTCTTCAATACCCGGTCGATGCGGGCCTTCTCCACGTTGATGATCTTGCCGCGCAGCGGAAGGATCGCCTGAAACATCGAGTCGCGGCCGCTCTTCGCCGAGCCGCCGGCCGAATCACCTTCCACGACGTACAATTCGGACTTCCGCGGATCGGTGGAGCGGCAGTCGGCGAGCTTACCGGGCAAACCGCCGAGGTCGGTGGCGCTCTTGCGCCGCACCAACTCCCGTGCCTTGCGCGCCGCGATGCGCGCCTGCGCCGAGGACACCGCTTTGTTCACCACGGTTTTCGCCTCGGTCGGGTTGGCTTCGAACCAATGCGTGAGCTGTTCGTTACACACCTTCTGCACGAATGACTTGACCTCGGTGTTGCCCAGCTTGGTCTTGGTCTGGCCCTCGAATTGCGGTTCGCTGACTTTCACCGAAATGACGGCGGCCAGGCCCTCACGGATGTCGTCGCCGGTGAGGTTGGCGTCCTTCTCTTTCAGCAGCTTCTTGTCTTTGGCGTACTTGTTCACCACCGATGTCAGCGCGCTGCGGAACCCTTCTTCGTGGGTGCCGCCCTCGTGGGTGTTGATGGTGTTGGCGAAGGTGTGCACCGACTCCGAATAGCCGCCGTTCCACTGCATCGCGATTTCGACCTCGTGGCCGGTGCCCTTACCGTCGAAGTCGATGATGCTCTGCTGGATCGGGCTCTTGGTGCGGTTGATGTGCTTGACGAAATCCACCAGGCCGCCGGGGTAGTGGAAGGTGCGGCGCTTCACCTTGTGCGGCGCGGTCGATTCGGCCGCTTTTTCCTCGGCGGACTTCGGCGCCTCGGCGGTGTCGCTGACGACCTCGTCAACCACCTCTTCCTTGGTCACCCGCTCGTCGGTGAGGTTGATGGTCAACCCCTTGTTCAGGAACGCCATCTCCTGCAGCCGGCGCGCCACCGTCTCGAAGTCGTAGTCAGTGGTTTCGAAGATGTCGGGGTCGGCCCAGAACCTGATGGTGGTTCCAGTTTTCTTGGTCGCTTCGCCCTGCTTCAGGGTGCCCGGCACAGCGTGGTCGTAGAACTGCGTCCACTCGTGCCCGTCGCGTTTGACATCGACCTCGAGTCGCGTGGACAAGGCATTGACCACCGAAACGCCGACACCGTGCAAACCGCCGCTGACGTTGTAGCCGCTGTTCTCGCCGCCGAATTTGCCGCCAGCATGCAGTTGCGTCATGACGACGTCGACAGTGGGCGCGCCGGTGGAGTGCATGGCGACCGGGATGCCACGCCCGTTGTCCGCGACCTCAACGCTGCCGTCATCGAGCAACCGCACATCGACCTGGTTGGCGTAGCCGGCCATGGCCTCATCCACCGAGTTGTCGACTACCTCCCAGACAAGGTGGTGCAAGCCACGCTCACCGGTGGACCCGATGTACATGCCCGGTCGTTTGCGGACAGCCTCGAGACCTTCGAGAACGGTGATCGCCGAAGCGCCGTATTCATCTTGTGCCTTCTTTTTCTGGGCAGCCACGGTCTGAATGCTCTCCTTGGGGATTTGTGCGGGCGGTCCAGTCACCGCAGCGATCGCATGCTCCACTCTACCGTGATGGGTGGCCGGGACCGATTTTCTGGGCGCGTTTCTACCTGGCTAACCGCGCCGTGTGCTCAATATCTTTATTCCATGCACGTCCCGACGCCAGTCACACTCGTCCGTGGCGTTCTGGTGGCTCTGAGACGGCTGTCGGCCGGTGCCGGTCCAGGGCGGCGTCGCACCCGTGGGACACGCTATCCATAAGTGTCGCGGGGCCCCCTGCCAGCGATGTGTCGTGGCCCCTTGCGCCACGACGGGGTCGACGGGCCGGTGATTCTCAGTGCCGTCACCACACCGTTGCCGACGGCCGCGGCGATCTTTGCTAACAACTGCGCCTGAATCATCCTCAACTGCGTCGCCCACGCCGTCGATTCGGCTGTCACGCTGAGCACTCCGTCGCTCAGTCCGACGGGGGTCGCGTGTTCGGCGATCTGCTCCCCGACTACCGCTGGCCAGTGGCCGAGCACGGTGCCTTCGGCGACCTGCGCTGACCAGCCGCGCTTTTTCGACAACTCGCGCGCGACGCTGCCCAGAGGCTGCGGATCCCGAGCGTCGGGACCGGGCCCCGACCAGCGCCGCCGCTGCCCCGTAACGCGGCGCCCCGCGGGCGGCGCGGATCGCCCGCGGCCCGCGTCTTTCCCCTGGGCCCGAGCGGCCGCCCGGGCTTCCTCGAGGGTCCGCCTGACCAGGTCGATGCCCGTCAAGTCACTCGGTGGCTCGACGTGGTCGGGCTCGGGGCGGTCTTCGGAGTCGCTCATGCTTGCGCCACCGAGACCCGACCGGAGTCGTCGTCGCGCAGGTCGATGGTCACCCGTCTAGCGTCCCAGCCCGCGGGAATGTCTTCCAGCACCGCCGCGGTTACCAACACCTGCTCTGCCGATTCGGCCACTGCCGCCAATGCCCGACGGCGGGCGGTGTCGAGCTCAGCGAACACGTCATCGAGCAACAACACCGGCTCGCTGCCATCGGCGCGCAATAACTCGTAGGCCGCCAGACGCAACGCCACCGCGAATGACCACGATTCCCCTTGGCTGGCAAAGCCTTTGGCGAATTGATCGCCGAGTCGCAACTCGAGGTCGTCGCGATGCGGGCCGACGAGACACATCCCGCGTTCCAATTCGGCGGCACGTCGTGCCGAAAGCGCAGCCAACAACGCGGCTTCGAGCAGCTCCCGATCGGTGTCAGAATTCAGGCCGAAATCCAGACTTGCGCGGTAGGCGATCGACGCCGGTCGCGACCCTGGCGCCAACAGCTGGTAAGCCTTTTCCACCTCTGGCGCCAATTGGTTGACCAGATCAATCCGGGCGGCCATTAGTTGCGCGCCGAACTCCGCGAGACGGCTGTCCCACACATCGAGGCTGTCCAAGGCTGCTTGATCGCCGCGGTGCCGAACGCCAGACAGGGATTTCAACAGCGCCGTGCGCTGGCGCAAAACTTTGTCGTAGTCGGCGCGCACACCAGCGACCACCGGCCGCCGCACCACCGCCAAATCATCCAGATAGCGACGGCGGTCGGCGGGATCCCCACGAACCAACGCGAGATCTTCAGGAGCAAATAGCACCGCCTGCAATACCCCGACCACTTCGCGTGTGCTGCGCACCGGGGAACGATTCAACCGCGCCTTGTTGGCCCGCCCCGCGGCGATCTCCAAATCGACCGCACATTCCCGACCCTCATTGACGACGATCGTCGAGACCACCGCCCGGGGTGCACCCGCCCGGATCAACGGCGCATCCGTGCCTACCCGGTGCGAACCCAGGGTAGTCGAATACCAAAGTGCCTCAATCAAATTCGTTTTGCCATAACCGTTCGGACCGACGAAGACCGTCCGCCCTGGCTCCAATTCCAGATCGGCGTGCGCCCAGGACCGAAAGTCACGCAGTCCCAAATGCCGGACGTACACCTAGCCAGGTAACCGAACGGGCATCAACAAATACACGTAATCCGTGGGTGGGGCGGCAAAGGGGCCATTCCCTGACGGAACCTCGTCGCCTTCGGCTGCCGGACGCAGCAACGCGGGCTTACCCGGCGTCGTAAAACCAAACGACACCCGCTCCGAGTGCACCAATGCCAGCCCGTCGGTCAGATAGGTCGGGTTGAACGCGATCGTCAATGGTTCGCCGGCGAAGTCCACCGGAAGATCCTCCTCGGCGCGGCCCACATCGTCGGCGCCGGCGGAAAGCCGCAGCATGCCATCCGCGAACTCCATGCGCACCTGGGCTCCGCGGTCCGCGACCAACGCGACCAACTTGATGGCCTCAGTCAAGTCGGCCACATTGATTGTCGCCACCGAGGTGTGCTCAGCGGGGAGCAGCTGCCGAAACTTCGGGAACTCAGCGTCCAGAAGCCGCGTGGTGCTGCGCTTGCCGTTGCCGCTGATGCCCAGCAACCCGTCCTTTCCGACGCCGGACCCGGAACCCAACGACAGCCGAACGTCGGAGCCGTCGGTGCCGGTCTTGGCGGCCTCGGCGAGCGTCTTCGCCGGCACCAGCACCGCCGCCTCGACATCGGACGAGAACGCCGACCACGTCAACTCGCGAACTGCCAGACGAAACCTGTCGGTGGCCGCCAAAACCACCGTGTCACCCGAGATCTCGACCCGGATGCCGGTCAGCATGGGCAACGTGTCGTCGCGGCCGGCGGCGATGGCAACCTGACTGATAGCCTCGGCGAACAGATCTGCGGGCAGCGTCCCGGTCTCTTCTGGCAGCACGGGCAGCGTGGGGTAATCCTCAACCGCCATCGTCGGTAGCGAGAACCTGGCGCTTCCGCAGGTCAGCGCGACGCGATTACCGTCAACGTAGAAGTCCACCGGTTTGTCGGGCAGCGCCCGGGTGATGTCTGACAACAACCGACCGGATACCAAAACGCTTCCCGGAGAAGCTATTTCGGCGGCAACCTGCGCCTCGGCGGACACCTCGTAATCAAATCCCGAAATGGTCAGGCCGTCATCGGAGCCGGCTAGCAGGACTCCGGACAGCACCGGTACCGCGGGCCTGGTGGGTAAATTCTTCGCCACCCATGACACCGCCTCGGCGAAGGACTCTCGCACTAAACGAAACTTCAGGTCGGTGAGGCCAGCTCTTGTCGTCGCCGCGTCCATGGCTTCCCTTCACCTAGCAATCGAAATCCCGTGGCTGGCCACCGCTGGTTAAACAAGGGTGGCACATCATGCGCTACGACGGCCTCAACGGCAGTCGAAGAACAACCGTAGATCGTTCAGCGCCAACTTGAAAGCTAATCGTCACGGCTGACAAGCCTGGTCAAAGCTGGGTTTGTGACGGCTGTGCGATCGATGTCCCCAGCGGCTTTTTTCAAAGAAGAAATGACGAAGAGATCTCAGTAACAGTATTAAGGGGTGTGTATGTTGGGGACAGCCCTGCCTTGGCGCAGCTAGGGGTGGGCGCAGGTTGTGGATGACGCGGTGGATAACTTTGCGGCCCGCGTTGGAACCCTGGGGATTAAGTACGCTTGTGCACGAAAATCCGAAGGCCGCAGCGATCTTTGAGTCGATTGTGCACAGAACGGCCCACACCAACATGTTGTGGCTGATGTGACTTGCGAGTCAGAAGTTTTTTGCAGGATCAGCGCTTGGAGCGCTGCCGAATGCGGGTGGTGAGCTCCTTGACGTGATCGAAGACCTCACGCCGCTCGGCCAGTTCCGAGGAAATCTTGCGCTGGGCGTACATGACGGTGGTGTGATCGCGGCCGAACGCCTGGCCGATCTTGGGCAGCGACAAGTCGGTGAGTTCGCGGCACAGGTACATCGCGATCTGCCGCGACTGTGCCAGCGACCGGGTCTTGCCGGGGCCGCGTAACTCTTCGACGGTGGTGTCGAAGTATTCGGCGGTGGCGGCCATGATGGTCGCCGCGCTGATTTGTAGGTTGCTCGCGTCGGCGATGAGGTCGCGAAGGACAATCTCGGCCAGCGCCTTGTCGATCGGGGTTTTGTTCAACGATGCGAATGCGGTCACCCGGATGAGGGCACCCTCGAGTTCGCGGATGTTGCGCTCGATGCTGCTGGCGATCAGCTCGAGTACGTCGTCGGGCACCGCGAGTCGTTCCATCTGAGCTTTCTTGCGCAGGATGGCGATGCGGGTCTCCAACTCCGGGGGCTGCACGTCGGTGATCAGCCCCCACTCGAACCGAGTTCTCAGCCGGTCCTCGAGGGTGGCGAGTTGTTTGGGTGGGCGGTCGGACGAGATGACGATCTGCTTGTTGGCGTTGTGCAGCGTGTTGAAAGTGTGGAAGAACTCTTCTTGGATGCCTTCCTTGCCCTCGATGAACTGGATGTCATCGACGAGTAGCACGTCGACGTCGCGGTAGCTGCGTTTGAAGGCGACCTTGCGGTCGTCGCGGAGCGAGTTGATGAAGTCGTTGGTGAATTCCTCGGTGGAGACGTACTTGACCCGCATCCCGGGGAACAGCCGTTGTGCATAGTTGCCGGCGGCATGCAACAGGTGTGTCTTGCCGAGACCCGACTCGCCCCAAATGAACAGAGGGTTGTAGGCGCGGGCGGGTGCTTCGGCGATCGCCAGAGTGGCGGCGTGCGCGAACCGATTGGAGGCACCGATGACGAAGGTGTCGAAGGTGTAGCGGCGGTTGAGGCTGGTTCCGCCGGCGGCGGCAGCCGATTCGCTGCTGTGTGGGCGCTCGGTGAAGTAGGTGGGCCAGCTTTGTTGGACATCGCCGAGAGGCTCACCGTTTTCATCCGCCTCGTCGGCCTCCGCGTCCAGGTCGTCGTCGGCGGGGGAGAGAAGGTCCGGTTGAGCGAAGGTGGTGTCTTGGGGAAGGGCGGGGTCGTCGCCGGAGGCGGGCGGTGCGATGCGGACCCCAAGCTGTATCTGCTGTCCGAGCCGTCGACTCAAGGCATCGGTGATCGGTGTCCGCAGATGACGTTCGATCTCATTTTGGACAAAGCTGCTTGGCACCGACAACAGCGCAAATCCCTCGACGATGGTGAGCGGCTGGACGAGGTTCAGCCAGGCTCGTTGCTGAGGGGTTAATGGGGTAATGAGAGCGCTGTGATTTGCGACCCCATTGTCGAGATTGTCCGAGGGGGACTCGCCGTTGAGTTCGGAGACGACCGCATGCCACACCGACGTGAAACCTGAACCGGGATCATCGGTCAACGACGCATCTCCCTGGCTCTCGTGAGTTCCGGGTTCGGGTGGCGACAAAAGCGACTGTCCACATAGTTATACACAGGTGTGGACAGGATGATCGTTCGGTGAGCTGAAGCCTCGCGGCAACAACTCGCGATCTTCGCGCTGGAGACAACCCGTGCAGGTCGTCTAGACAGCTAGTCGATCCGCCATCCTCGCTTCGTTGTCGACCACCGCTCCAGTCTGAAACGGCACTGGCTGAAGCTAACAGTTTTCTCTCCGGCTGCCAACAGTTCTGTTGCATTCAGATCGGTTCTTTTCCGGTAGTTTTCGGTCACCGCAAAGACTGCCCGGGTTGGTCTTGTCTTGGCCGTGTCGGTGCCAACCGTTTACGTAGGTGTTTGAGCGCGTGCGTTGGGCGGAGCCGGTTTTCAGCCGGCTTCGAGCCAGGTTTGACCCAGCGAACGCTCGTCAGTACCCTCAAACAGTCGCCCGAAAGTCGGCGATACGGCTGCGACCCAGGATTATGCGCTTGGTGACCGCGCCGGCCAGCTGTAAGACCACCCCCGACCGACATGCTGACGAAGCATGAGCGGCCGGACGGCTCAGATCTTTTGAGCTCGATACGACGAGGAGTATGCCGTGGCCAAGGGCAAGCGGACCTTCCAGCCGAACAACCGGCGCCGAGCCCGCGTGCACGGTTTCCGTCTGCGGATGCGCACTCGCGCTGGACGTGCGATCGTGTCCGGTCGGCGTCGCAAGGGCCGCCGCGCACTATCTGCCTGATCACAACACCGGGTTTTGTCGTGCTTTCCGCACGCAACCGCATGAGGCGGTCGACCGAATTCGACGCGACGGTGAAATACGGGATGCGCACGGCGCAGCCCGACATTGTTGTTCATGTCAGGCGGGGGAGTAGCCACGAGGTGGGCAACGGTCCGCATGTTGGGCTGATCATCGCCAAGCGGGTAGGTTCGGCCGTCGAGCGCCATCGGGTCGCTCGGCGGCTGCGGCATGTCGCGCGCACCATGTTGGGCGATCTTCGCGCATCGGATCAGGTGGTGATCCGAGCGTTGCCGAGCAGCCGCCACGTCTCGTCGGCGTGGTTAGAGCAGCAGCTGCGAACCGGGTTGCGACGCGCGGTCGACCTGTCAGGAACGCAACGGTGAGCCTGTCCGCGCGCTGCGGCGGAGGGCTGGTCCGAGGGCTGGTCTTTGTGATCCAGCTGTACCGGCACATGGTTTCGCCGTTGCGACCGGCGTCGTGCCGTTTCGTTCCGACCTGCAGTCAGTACGCGGTTGACGCCCTGACCGAATACGGCTTGATCCGGGGGACCTGGCTGGCCGCCGTCAGGCTCGCAAAGTGCGGACCCTGGCATCGCGGCGGATGGGATCCGATACCGGAACGCCTGCCGCATCGGGGGAATTGTGGGGCAGGCTCGCATGACTTCGAGGACAGCAGCGACGCCTGGGGCTCCCCAGCGGAGCTAGGGGAAGGTGAGTCTCTTGTCGTTTGATCCGTTCAGTCTCGACGTCTTCTATTACCCGGTGTCGTGGATCATGTGGGTCTGGTACAAGCTGTTTGCCGCGGTGCTCGGCCCGTCGAACTTCTTTGCGTGGGCACTGTCGGTGATGTTCTTGGTGTTCAGCTTGCGTGTTCTGCTCTACAAGCCGTTCGTCCGTCAGATCCGCACCACCCGGCAGATGCAGGAGCTGCAACCCCAAATCAAGGCGCTGCAAAAGAAGTACGGCAAGGACCGCCAGCGCATGGCGCTCGAGATGCAGAAGCTGCAACGTGAGCACGGGTTCAATCCCATCCTGGGGTGTTTGCCGATGCTTGCGCAGATCCCGGTGTTCCTGGGCCTCTACCACGTCTTGCGATCGTTCAACCGCACGACGGGGGGCATCGGCCAGCCACACATGTCGGTAGTTCAGAACCGGCTTACCGGGAACTACGTGTTCACACCGGCCGACGTGGGGCACTTCCTCGACGCGAACCTGTGGGGCGCGCCGATCGGTGCGTTCATGACGCAACATGCGGGGTTAGACGCGTTCACGGTCTTCAGCCGTCCTGCGGTGATCGCGGTCGGGGCGCCAGTGATGATCATGGCCGGCATTGCGACGTACTTCAACAGCCGCGCGTCGGTGGCACGGCAGAGCGCGGAGGCGGCGGCCAACCCGCAGACGGCGATGATGAACAAAATGGCGTTGTACGTGTTTCCGCTCGGCGTAGTCGTCGGCGGACCGTTCCTGCCGTTGGCCATTATCTTGTACTGGTTCTCGAACAACATCTGGACCTTCGGCCAGCAGCACTACGTGTTCGGGATGATCGAAAAAGAGGAAGAGGCCAAGAAGCAAGAAGTGATCCAGCGCCGGGCGGCGAACGCCCCGGCGCCGGGTGCCAAGCCAAAGCGCCAAGCCAAAGCTCCACCGGCGAGCGTCGACGGATCGCCTGGGGATCCGGGTTCCGCCGGCCAGGTGACCGAAGCAGAGAACGCGGAGACCGAAGCGAACGAGCCGACAGCCGCACGGAACAACAGCCCGACCAACCGCACACCGCGGCCCGGGGCGCGGCCGAAGAAACGCAAGCGCTGACCGTAGAGCCTGAGGGCTGCCAGACCTTACCGGGGGTCGAGTCGGGCGAGCGACCCCCACGACAACACGGGCCCGTGGATTGAGGAAGAGAGAAAGCTATGACGGACGCCGAGACCGCCACCGAGCACGACGCCGATACGGAACTGGAAGCACAAGCACCCGCTGAAGACGCCGCCGATGCTGCGGAGGACGAAGCGACAGCAGATGCCGGTGCCGACGAGGGCGACGACCTGGAGGAGCGGTTGGTCGCCGAAGGCGAGATCGCCGGCGACTATCTGGAGGAGCTGCTGGATCTGCTGGACTTCGACGGAGACATCGATCTGGACGTCGAGGGCAGCCGCGCGGCGGTGAGCATCGACGGCAGCGACGACCTGAACAAGTTGGTCGGCCGCGGGGGCGAGGTGCTCGACGCCCTGCAAGAACTCACGCGCCTGGCGGTGCATCAGAAGACCGGCGTGCGGAGCCGATTGATGCTCGACATCGCGAGCTGGCGGCGGCGTCGGCGCGAGGAATTGGCGGCGGTGGGCGACAAGGTAGCGCGGCGGGTGCTCAGCACCGGCGAGCGCGAAGAGCTTTCGCCGATGACGCCGTTCGAGCGGAAGATCGTGCACGATGCGGTGGCGGCGGTGCCCGGAGTGCACAGTGAAAGCGAGGGCGTTGAGCCGTCGCGCCGCGTTGTTGTTCTGCACGATTAGACGCTCTGAGTTACAGCTATGTAGTTCGCGCGGGCAGCCAAGCCGGGGCCCGAGAAGGGGATGTTTCACGTGAAACATGTCAACCCTTGCGAGGGGAGGGCGTCCCCGGCGGCGCCAGGCGATGCGGGACCCGAGGCGGCGGCGGCGCTCTTTGGCCCGCGCCTCGACGTTGCCCAGCGGTACGCCGAGATGTTGGCGGGAGCCGGCCTGGAGCGCGGGCTCCTGGGGCCACGTGAGGTCGATCGGCTCTGGGATCGGCACCTGCTGAACAGCGCGGCGGTGGGCGAGCTTCTTGATCAGGGGGAGCGGGTCGTGGACATCGGCAGCGGCGCGGGGCTGCCGGGGCTGCCGCTAGCGATTGCCCGGCCCGACCTTGAGATCGTGCTCCTCGAACCAATGCTGCGCCGGAGCGATTTTCTCCGCGAGGTCGTGGCGGAGCTCGGGCTGCCCGTTGAGGTGGTGCGCGGCCGCGCCGAAGAGCCGTGGGTCCGCGAGCAGATCGGCGAGAAGGACGCCGCGGTATCACGTGCGGTGGCAGCCTTGGACAAGTTGACGAAGTGGAGCATGCCATTGCTACGGACGGGCGGGCGGATGGTCGCGATCAAGGGGGAGCAGGCTCCCGACGAAGTCCGGCAACATCGGCGTGTGATGGAGGCGACGGGCGCGGTTGATGTCAGGGTGGTGACATGTGGCGCGAACTACTTGCGTCCGCCCGCGACCGTGGTGTTAGCGCGGCGAGGCAGCTACTCGCGGCACAGGCCCGCACGAGAGACGAACAGGGGAAGACGATGAGTTCTCCCCGAGGGTGGAGCGAGGCGCCTCCGTCGGTGGGCACGCCGCACGAGGAGCCGACGCCGCCCCAGGAGCGGGGTATGACGGCCGATGTTTCACGTGAAACATCCGACGACACTGACACGCCCATCGGTGCTGCCGCCGAACGCGCCATGCGGGTGCTGCACACCACCCATGAGCCACTGCCGCGGCCGCGCCACCGTCGGCTGTTCACCATCGCGAACCAAAAGGGCGGCGTGGGCAAGACCACCACCGCGGTCAACCTCGCGGCCGCGCTCGCGGTGCAAGGACTCAAGACGCTCGTCGTCGACCTCGATCCGCAAGGCAACGCGAGTACCGCACTCGGGATCACCGACCGGCAATCGGGCACGCCCTCTTCATATGAGGTGCTTCTTGGCGAGGTCGGATTGCAGGAGGCGCTGCGATCCAGTCCGCACAGCGAGCGCCTGTTCTGCGTGCCGGCGACGATCGATCTGGCCGGCGCCGAGATCGAATTGGTGAGCATGGTGGCGCGCGAGAATCGATTGCGCAACGCCTTGGGCGAGCTGGATAACTTCGACTTCGACTACGTCTTCATCGACTGCCCGCCGTCGCTCGGGCTGCTGACCATCAACGCGCTCGTCGCCGCGCCGGAGGTGATGATCCCGATCCAGTGCGAGTACTACGCGCTCGAGGGCGTCTCCCAGTTGATGCGCAACATCGAGATGGTCAAGGCCCACCTCAATCCGCGCCTCGACGTGAGCACCGTGATCCTCACCATGTACGACGGCCGGACCAAGCTCGCCGACCAGGTGGCCGAAGAAGTGCGCCGGTACTTTGGGGACAAGGTCTTGCGCACGGTGATTCCACGCAGCGTCAAGGTTTCCGAGGCGCCCGGCTACAGCATGACAATCATTGACTACGACCCCGGTTCGCGGGGCGCGATGAGCTATCTCGACGCAAGCCGCGAACTCGCCAACCGCGATCAGCCACCATCCGCGAAGGGACAACCATGACACAGCCGTCGCGTAGGAAGGGCGGCCTCGGCCGGGGACTGGCCTCGCTGATCCCGACCGGTCCCGCGGATGCCGACTCCGGTCCCGCGACGCTCGGCCCGCGGATGGGCAGCGCGGCCGCCGATGTTCTGATCGGCGGAGGTGCGGACGCCGCCGCTGTGGGATCGATGGGCGCGGTGTATCGCGAGATCGCGCCGACCGACATCGAACGCAATCCCCGTCAGCCGCGACAGGTCTTCGACGAGGAGGCGCTGTCGGAGCTGGTGCACTCCATCCGTGAGTTCGGCTTGTTGCAGCCGATCGTGGTGCGGGCGGTGACCGAATCGCAGAGCGGTGCGCGATACCAAATCGTGATGGGGGAGCGGCGCTGGCGGGCGGCCCAGGAGGCCGGCCTGGCCACTATCCCGGCTATCGTGCGCGAGACGGGCGACGACAATCTGTTGCGCGACGCTCTCTTGGAGAACATTCACCGGGTGCAGCTGAACCCCTTGGAAGAGGCGGCGGCGTACCAGCAACTGCTCGACGAGTTCGATGTCACCCACGATGAACTGGCGGCGCGCATCGGCCGTTCGCGGCCGCTGATCACCAACATGATCCGGCTGCTCAAGCTGCCGATCCCGGTGCAGCGCCGGGTGGCGGCGGGCGTACTGTCCGCGGGCCATGCCCGCGCGCTGTTGTCCCTGGAGGCCGGCCCCGATGCGCAGGAAGAACTGGCCAGCAGGATCGTCGCCGAGGGCCTGTCGGTGCGGGCCACCGAGGAGGCGGTCACGTTGGCCAATCGCGCCGACACCACCGCGCCGGCGCCGCCGCGCCGCAAGCCGATTCAGATGCCTGGCCTGCAGGACGTTGCCGAGCGACTGTCGAACGCTTTCGACACCCGGGTGACGGTCAGCCTCGGCAAACGCAAAGGCAAGATCGTGGTGGAGTTCGCGTCAGTGGACGATCTGCAGCGAATCATCGACATGATGACCCCGTCCGGCACCTGACCAGCCATATCGTGTAATTACGTCACTGTGACACTGCCGCGATTCTGGGTGCGAAAAAGCCCTGCGATCGGGCGTAGATCCGCTGTGCGTCAAGCTATTTCGATGTGCGACGGGGGAGCGGCGGGCGCGGCGGCGGCACGAGTGGGCAAGACTGGCCTGAAGGCGACAAACTCTCCTATTCTGGAGGGGCTGCGGGGGCAGAAACTTTGCCCCTTTTTGCATGGCTGCAGTACCGCACGGAGGCCAGGAGGCTAGTGTCCGCTCGAATCACGCCGTTGCGGCTCGAAGCCTTTGAGCACCTTCCCAAGCACGCACGCCGGTGCGTCTTCTGGGAGGTGGACCCGGCGACCCTCGGTAACCAAGGCCACCTCGCGGACCCTGAGTTCGAAAAGGAGGCCTGGCTGTCGATGGTGATGCTGGAGTGGGGCTCCTGCGGTCAGGTCGCGACGGCCGTCCCCGACGAACGCAGCCACTCCGAGCCACCGTGTCTTGGATATGTGCTCTACGCTCCGCCGGGGGCGGTGCCACGTGCGCATCGCTTTCCTACCGCGCCGGTGTCCGCGGATGCGGTGTTGCTGACGTCGATGGGGGTGGAGGTCGGACAAGCCGCCGACGACCTGCCACACAGCCTCATCGCCCGGGTGATCGACGAGTTGGTCCGCCGCGGAGTGCGCGCGCTGGAGGCTTTTGGCCGCACCGAGGCGGCCGCCGAGTTGCAGGATCCACACGCGGTGGCCCCCGATGTGCGGCCGGTGTTGGAGGCTCTCGGCGACTGCTCGGTCGATCACTGCATCATCGATGCGAATTTTCTAAAGGGCGTCGGCTTTGTCGTGGTGGCACCGCACCCGTACTTCCCCCGGCTGCGGCTCGAGTTGGACAAGGGGCTGGGCTGGAAGGCCGAAGTCGAGGCCGCCCTGGAGCGCCTGCTGGCTAATGCCCAGTTGGAGCAGCCGGTGGGAGCGGGGGCAGCGTCGGGGCCGACCAGCGTCAGCGGCTTAGGAACCGCCGAGTCTGCTGGCTCGTTCGACTGACAGTTCGTGGGCGAGTAACTCGGCGAACGTGAATGTGCCGGTGGGCCGGTCATTCTTGCCGAGCAGATAGAGCCGCTTGACAGCGGCGAGGATACCTTCGGCGACGGCATCGCGCGTCTGCGTTGAAACCAGCATCGCCTGATCGCGCGGGTTGGAGATGTAACCGACGTCGACCTGAACGGTCGGCATCCGGGTCAGCCTGAGCAGATCCCACGTCCGGCCGTGCGTACGACAGTCCCGTAAACCGGTGCGCGCCACCACTTCTCGCTGAATGAAATCGGCGAGATTGCGGCCGATCGTGGAGACCGAACCATGCGAGTTGCCGAAATGGAAAGAGGCGACGCCGTTGGGCGCGGGGCTGGTTTGAGTCTCGCACCGCAGGCTGATCATCAGGTCTGCGCCGACGTTGTTAGCGGTGGCGGCGCGCTCGGCGTCCGACGGACTGCGATTGGTCGGCCGGGACAGAAAGGTCTCCATACCAATGGCGGTCATCCGACCTTCGAGCCGACTTGCCAAGTCCCACAACACATCTGCTTCGCTGATGGGGCCGCCCGGGCCGTGCGTGATCACTCCGTGGTCCGCGCCGCCGCGGCCCGGATCGATAATTATCCGCTTGCCAGACAGTTTCGGGCCCGATCGGCGGACCAGCTCTTCCTCGCGAATCGCGTGCGGTGAGCCGCCGGTGACCCGCGCACTCAGAAAGTACAAGGAGCGCAACGTTTCCGGGCCGCAGATGCCGTCAGCGGCGAGGCCAGACTCACGCTGATACGACATCAGCGAGTTGTGTGTCTGCAGGCCGAAGTATCCGTCGACCAGGCCGGTGTAGAAACCGAGATCCTGCAACCGGGCCTGCAGAGTGGCGACGTCGTCGCCGTAGAGCGGCGCGCCGAATTGGTGATACAGCGTACGGGCCCCCAGCCGGTAGGAGGCTTCCTTCAACGCGCGGTAGGTGGCCTCGCCGACAACACCATCCACGAGCAGCCCGCGATGCTGCTGGAACGCGCGCACTGCGTGATCGAGTTCGGCGTCGAACAGCTCGAGCGAGACATGCCTGCCAGTGGTCAGGTCTTCGTCGGGGTTGTCCAGCAGTCCCAGCGCGGACAGCGCGGCCCGGATCTCGGTGACAGCCGCGCTGCGGTCTCCACAGCGCAACACATCGCCGTGTTCGCGGTGCGGACTCGGCATACCAAGGGCCCTCCGGGACTCACTAACGCGGTGACAATGGCTTATCGGGACACAACAGCTGACGGTCATTGTCTCAGATCGTTGTGGATTTCCGGAAAACCCCAGGCTAAACGCGAGGCGTCGTGCCGCGATCAAAAATGGTCAGGTGAGGTTGGGAACCTGATCGGAAATCTCGCGCAGCAGCGCCGCTTTGCCCTTGGCGCCGACGATCCGCTTGACCGGTTGACCGTCCTTGAACAAGATCATCGTCGGGATCGACACGACCTGGAAGTCGCGCGCTGTCTCCGGGTTGGCGTCCACATCCAGCTTGGCGACGGTGAGCTGTTCTGACCGCTCGGCCGCGATCTCCTCGAGTACCGGGGCGACCATCTTGCACGGCCCGCACCAGGTTGCCCAAAAGTCAACCAGCACAGGCTTATTGCTCGACAACACGTCGGTGGAGAAGGACGCGTCCGAAACTTCTATTGTGGCGCCGGAATTCTCGGAGTCAGTCATCGGTGGTGCTCCTATCAACTATCAGTGTGTCGGTACTGTCAGCGAGTCAGCTTCGGAATCAGCATGTTCGGCCAGCCAGCGCTCGGCGTCGATGGCCGCGGCGCAGCCACTGCCGGCAGCCGTGACCGCTTGGCGGTAGGTGCGGTCCACCAGATCGCCGACGGCAAACACACCCTCCAGCGACGTGCTCGTGGTGCGGCCCTGCACCAGCACATAGCCGTCCGGGTCGACGTCGACGAGGTCGCACACCAGGGCCGAACGCGGCTCGTGACCGATCGCGACGAACACGCCGGTCACCGGAAGCGTAGTCTCCACGCCGGTTGTGTTGTGGCGCAACCGCAATCCGGTCACCGTCGTCTCACCGTCCACAGCGACCACGTTGTGGTTGGTGACGAATTTGATCTTGTCGTTGTTGCGGGCGCGCTCGAGCATGATCTTCGATGCGCGGAACTCTTCGCGGCGGTGCACAAGCGTGACGCTGCGGGCGAACCGAGTCAGGAAGGTGGCCTCTTCCATCGCCGAGTCACCGCCACCGATCACGGCGATGTCCTGATCTTTGAAGAAGAACCCATCGCAGGTGGCACACGAACTCACGCCACGGCCCAGCAACTCCTGCTCACCGGGGACCTGAAGATAGCGTGCGGCGGCGCCCATCGCGAGGATGATGGCCCGCGCCCGATAGGTGTGGCCGTCGGCGGTGGTGACCGATTTCACCGGACCCGTCAGCGACACCGACTCGACGTCTTCCATCCGCAGGTCCGCACCGAAGCGCAGCGCCTGCTCGCGCATTTCGTCCATCAGCTCCGGGCCCGTGATGCCGTCACGAAAGCCGGGATAGTTCTCCACCTCGGTGGTGGTCATCAACGCGCCACCGAACGAAGTGCCCTCGAAGACCAGGGGCGCGAGCTGCGCGCGCGCGGTGTAGAGCGCGGCGGTGTATCCGGCGGGTCCCGAACCGACGACGATTACGTCGTGGACAGTGTCATCAGCAGCGGAGGTCATGCGAGCCTTTCGAGATCCAGAAACCTTGAAACTAAGCGTATGAACGCCAGCCTAGGCGGGGCTGTTCCCGCACGCGTCGTGCCACACCCTGCACGGCCCTAGGCGCGGGGGATTTGGGTGCTGACCAGCAGACCGGTGTCGGCCGCGCTGCAGTTCAGCGCCACCGCGAACACCGCGAGGCTGTCGGGTGTGTCGCCGGGCAGCACCAGCACCACGCCGGGGCGGGCGTTGATGTCGACCGGCTGCGCGCCGAGCACCCGGGTGGACGCCGGATAGCCGAGGCCGGTCAGGCAGGACGCGCGCCGCGCCGGGTCGTTGAGCGGAACCGCGGGTGGGCCGTAGTCGGGGCTGTGGTCGAGCAGGCCGAGGAGCTGGGCCTGCGACAACGGGATCGCCATGGGCGGCGTCGACAAAGTGATGTGTTCGGCCGTTATTTGCGTGCTGGGGATTGGCGTGGGCGCGTTGACCAGTGCCGCCGTGCCCAGGCCGATCGCGGCGACCACCGCACACGCTCCGGCCACCCCCGCGATCAGTCGAGCGGGGCGGGTGTGCGGACGGGCCGAGTGCGCGGCGCCGCCGGTCGACGAACCGCTCGCTGAGCGCAGCGCCGCGGAAATCCGGGCCGTGACCGCCGGCGGCGGGTCCGGCGCCGAGGCCGGGTCGGTGCCCACAGCGGCCACGTCACTGCGTACCCGGTTCAGGGCGCGAAGCGTGGCCTGCGCGTCCGGATCCGCGCGGATCTGCCGGCGCACCCGGGCGGCGGTGTCGTCATCGAGCAGACCGGCCTGGAGGTCGGCGAGCAGCTCTACCGTCAGCGGCGGGTCCGCACCCTCGGCGGGGGGATCTTCGTCGCCTGCGCTCATCCGCACCAGTGTCCGTCATGCACAGTGAGCGGGCCATGCACAGCCCCCCGGGTGCCCGGGCGCTACCGCTGACCAGCGGGGGTGTTGAGGTAGCCGAGCAGCTGCACGAGCCGGGCGCGTCCACGGGCGCAGCGGCTCTTGACGGTGCCTTCGGCGACGCCGAGCATGCGGGCGGTGTCGGCGATCGAGCAGCCCTGCATGTCGACGGCCACCAGCGCCGCACGTTGCTCGACCGGGAGCCGCATCAGCGCCTGCTGCACCACGATCGCCGTCTCCACCTGAGCCGTCCGATCGGCCACCGGATAGACGTCCTCGAGCGGGGTGGTCGGGCGGCCCTTGGCGCGCCGCAGGCGGTCCAGGCAGGCGTTGATGACGATGCGATGCAGCCAACTGTTGACCGCGGCGTCGTGCCGAAACGAGCCGGCGCAACGATGCGCCGAAAGCATGGCGTCCTGCAAGGCGTCTTCGGCGTCCTCGGGGGAGCGCGTGGTGAGCCGTGCCAGTCGGTGCAGCTGCCGATGATGACGGTGGAACAATTCGGCGAAGGCGTAGGGGTCCCCGGCGACGTGGGCGGCCAGCAGCTCGGCGTCACTGCGTTCCTGCTGGGTGTTGCCCCCAGGGAGGCCGGACTTGCCCACGGCCGGGACAGTAACCAATCGGCTGGCACGCAGCACTTCACCAGCGTGGACCGCCCGGAGGCGTTACGAGGCCGCCTGAACCGTGATCTCCGCGATGTCGGCGCGGCTCTTGCCGTCGGTGGTGCCCAGCGTGGAAATCCATACCAGCAGGTTCGATGTCGCCGAGCTCGAGCTGACTTTGATGACGTTGTGGCCGGGCTTGAGCGCCGTGGCCGGCACCAGCACCTTGGTGTCTTCCAGCGCTCCCGGCGACGGGGATGACGCCGAACGAATCTCCACCTTGGTCCCGCTGCTGGGGGTGTCAATGGTGACCGCGCCCACCACCGTGGGGTTCGGCAGCTGCAACATCAGCCCCTCACCCTTCTTGAAACTGGGGAACGGGACCGGGTCTGTGTAGACGTCGGTCTGCCAGGAGGTGGTCGGGTCACCGTCGATAGCCAGCCCCGCCTGGCCCGCGTTGTCGGCGTCGCCGTCGGGGGAGAAGACGGTGGCCTTGGTCGGTTTGACGACGCTGCCGGCCGGTGCGGAACTGGCCTGCGACGACGAGCTCGACGAGGTCGGCGTGTTCAGGCCGAGCTTGTCGTTATTGAGGCCACCGCCCAGGTTGCCAAAGATGCCCTTGACCACTGACGCCAGCACGAGCAGGGCCACCAGGATGATCGCGGCGCCCGCGCTGAGACCGATGATCAGGTTGCGGCGCCGGCTAGCGATGATCCTGTTCTCGCGCGCGGCGGGCAGGCGAGGCGCGGCCGCCGGCTCGAGGTCGTCGATCGGGCCGAGCACCTCGGTGCGGTCGGCAACCGCCGTGGCCTGTTGCAGCAAATTCAAAAGCGTTGACGCACTGCGTATTCCGCCGTCCTCCTGCACCGCCCGGACGGCGACCGCGGAAATCTGGAACGGGATGTCGCGGTCGATGACGGCGGGTTCGACGGGAAGACCCGCGGCATCCCGCTTGGCCTGCGCCAGCCCGCTGCGCGCCCCGAACTCGCGCAGCGGCCAGCGATTGACCAGCAGGGCGTACAGCGTGGCCCCGATGCCGCGGATGTCGTCTTGCGGGTTGGCGTCGGGCATCGTCGCCGGGTAGGCGAGCACGACATCGCCCTCGATGCTGACGCGCACCCGACTGGGGTGGTCGATGGACAACGCGACCCCGGCGCGGTGGGCCGCGTCGGCGGCCGCGGCCAACGACTGCATCGCGCGAATGGCTCCGACGGCCGACGGGGAGGTGTCGGCGACCTCCTGCAGTGAACCGCCGCGAATCCACTCCGAGACCACCAAACCGCCAGACCCCGTCTGGATGACATCGAGTATTCGCGCGACGCCGGGTTTGTCGATCCGGCTGAGCCGCAGGGTGCGGGACAGAATCTCCTGCAGCACCTCCGGGGGCAGGGTCCCGTCGGGGTCGACGAAGGTGAGCGCCACCTGCCGATCCAGCGCCGTGTCGAGTGCCTGCCAGAACTGCAACGGGGGTGCGCCGCCGTGGGACATCAGCAGCCGATAGCGGCCGCCGGCGATACGGGCGCCGGGAACCAATGGGCCGTCGTCTGGATGTGGCCCCGGCCGCACCTCAGCGGAAAAATCGCCGTTCGACTGGTCAGATGGGCGCGGCTGGGGATCAGGACCAGGCCCGGGTTCGGCGGGAATGTCGGGCTGGAAGTCGTCCGCGGCCGGCCGGGGCAGCTCGGCGCCGGATGCGGCGCTCTCCCGTGGGCGGTCTGTCACCTCCGGTCCTTTCGCTATCCGGGCGCTGGGTGCCCGTTCCGGAGGCCTGCGCCGGATCGGCTCCTGGACCGCTTTTGCCACCGGCTGGGAGGAATTTCTCTGCTCAGGGTACGTGACCGCACTACGCCTCGACGATTGGTCCGGCGCAGTTGGGCCGGGAAGCCGTATCGCGTCCCGCCGGCCGGTGATCCGGCGCCGCACGGCGCCCAGCGCCGCCTGCGCCTCCGGAACCTGGGCCCGAACCATGACCACGGTCAGGATCGGCAGCATGATGGTCGCCAGCACCAACAGTCGCAGCAGTGAACCCGCACCGCCGCCGTGGGCTGTCCATTCGCCCAGGTTCAACAACCGATCCGCCACGTGCGCCAGCAGCCCGGCCAGCAACGACGCCGCAACGGTCACCAGGACGGTGCGTACTTCCGAGACGCCGAGCAAGTGGCCGCCGGCCGGCAGGAGTGCTTGCCGCAGCAGGTAGTAACCGATGATCGCGCCAGCCAGAAACCCGAGGCCGTTAGCGAGCCCGAGGTAGCCGGCGACCAGCTTCGGGTCGTGGGTGACGTGCGGCGCCAGCAGCGAGCCGCTGATCTTGACCGCCGTGATGACCAGGATGATCACGATCGGCGTCCACGGCTGCTCGCGGGCATAGAACACGCGAAGCTGCAACAGCACCAGGCCGTACGGGATCAACGTGAACGCCGACAAGGCGATCGCGGCGCCCAAGTAGCCCGCATCGACCCCGCCGAAATGGCCGTAGGCGAACAAGGCGCTACCCATCGCCGATCCCCCGACGGTCATGAACGCCACGATCGGGATCAGCGTGATCAACGTCAGGCGGGTGGCCAGCGACAGGTCGGCGAGCACGCCGCGGGTGTCGTTGGCGGCGGCGTTGCGGCTCAGCCGGGGCATCACGACCGTAAGCACCGTGACCCCGATCATGCCGAACGGCAGCATCAGGACCAGCCAGGTGTAGTTGTAGATCGCCGGGCCCGACGCAGCCGCCGTGCTGGCGATCTGGTTGCCCACCACCAGGCCGAGCTGACTGATCACCACATAGAGCACCATCGCGGCGGCCATCGTGCCGAAGCGCTTGAGGCGCTCGTCGATTCCCCATATCGGGCGCAGGCTGATGTGCTCGCGCTTGATGGCAATCAACAGCACCGCGACCTGCGCGAACACCCCTAGGTTGGTGCCGATCCCGAGAACCAGCAGCTTGGTATTGCCCATCTTCACGGGATCGACGGACAGCTCACCGGGGACCACCAGGTAGATGAGTAGGGTAGCGATCGCGACGAGGTTGTTGACCACGGGCGCCCACGCCGTCGCCCCAAACCTGTTGTGGGTGTTGAGGATTGCCATGAACACCGACGTCAGACCGTAGGCCAGCACCTGGGGCAGCAGCAGATAGGCGAAGGCGGTGGTCAGGGGCTCGTTGACCTGCGGAGCCCGGCCCAGCATCAGCCGCACCAGCAGCGGTGCGGCCAGTACCGACAGCGTGGTGGCGATCAAAAGCAGCACGGTCACCAACGTGACCAGGCGCCGCACGAATGCCGCGCCGCCGTCGGGGTCGGACTGCTCGGCGCGGGTCAGCACCGGCACGAAGATCGCGGTGAACGTTGCCTCCAGCACGAGCGCGGCGATCAGCGTGGGTAGCTGATTGGCCACCGAGAACGAGCTGGCCAGCGCGGCGCCCAGGATGGCGGCCAGCAACACAATCTTGGCGAAGCCGGTAAGCCGGCTGATCAGGGTCGCGAACGCCATCGCCCATGACCGCGAAACCAGCGCGGCGTCGGATAGCTCGGGCCGCTGACGGGACAGGTCCGGCACTGGAGGAAGGGGCCCCGTCGGCGGCGAGGCCGGGTCGCGGTGGAGCCGGCGCTGTCGCTGCTGCGGTGCGTGGCGCTGCGGGGGTGCTGGCGGCTGGGCCCGGTCGCTAGCGGGGCTCATACGCGATTCTTTTCGTCCAATCGACGATCGACCCTGTCGGTGCGTCGGGCGGCGGGCGGGTCGGGGCGGTCCAGGTCGGCGCGATCGGGTTGGCCGCGGAACCGGTGCCAAAGCCGTCGTCCGGCGAGCGCCACCAGCACCGCGGCCGCGGCCAGCGTGATCGCGAACAGCACCTTGCCGTAGGCGTTGGAGTGCACGGACAACCGGACCGGCTCACCCAGTCGCATTCCGTCCGGTGTCCGCAGCGTGACGTCGATCGCGACCCGCTGGGTGAAGTTCACTTCGATCGGTACTCGTAGCGGCAGGTATCCCGGCGGCAACTCGACCACGCCCACGTCGGTGACCCTCATCCCGGGTGGCGCGTCGACCTGCAGCTTGACCCGGATGGGGACCGCCAGACCGTTGTGCAGGGCCAGCGGAAGGGGACTGTGCTCGGTGGCCAAGGTGTACGAGCCGCCCGGGTTGACAATCGTCACCGCGCCGAACAAATCGCTGATCGTGTTGCCGACGACGGTCAGGCGTTGCTGGGCCAGCCCGTTGCGGGTATCGGGCGGCTCGGATTGGCTCAGCGCGCGCAGCATGTCCTCGCGCAGCGGAGCCGTGTACTGGATGCCGGTCAAGCCGGTGCGCTCGTCGGTGGTCAACGCCGACGTCAATCCCCACAGCCGGCCAACCTGGCCGGCGATATCGGCGGTGACGTCGTCGTTGAACCGGCCGCGGGCCGTGGCGTAGGCGCTGACGGACTCGGATGGATCGAGGTGGGCTGCGGCGTCGGAGATGACCGCCGGCAGCGGTCGCGCCACCGCCAGGCCGGACCGGATCGCCGTGGCCAGGGTGGTCAGGATGACCTGCGCGTCATCGGCCTGCAGGCTCCACACCCCGGGCGGCACCAAGATCTGGGTGCGCGGCACGACGTCCCGGTCCAGGGCGTGCCACAGCATCGAGCCCAAGGCGTCCTGGCGGCGCGCGGTGTCGGAGTCGTGTGCGAGCCGAACGGTCAGCGCGGAGTCGGCATAGGTGGGGAAGGTCGGGGTGGTGCCGGCCGCGGCCAGCGCGGCACCGACTGCCGGGTCGAACGGTGCGACGACGACCTGCGGGGACAACCGCCGGGGTGCGGTGTCGACGTTGGCCGACGAGTCCGCGGCCGCGATCGCAACGGTGCCGTTGTTGGCGCTGAGCAGATTGACCGCGCCGCTGGTCAACGGCCCGTCGGGCAGCAGCGTGGCCCCGCGGGTGGAGGCGACGTCGAGAATGTGGTCGACGATGTCCCCGGCGCTGTTGGTGGCTGCCGCGTTCAGCCCCGGATCGTGGACGCGTTGCAGGGCATCCAGATCGGCTTCCGCATAAGGCAGCGGCGTCACGCAGGTCCGGTGGGCCAGCGCGCGCAGGCGGCCCAGCCAGGTCGAGGCGGCTGCCTGACCGGTACCGGGGTGTGTGGGAGTGCCCGGTTTTTGGGCGGGGCCGTCGGGGGAGTTGGACACGACATAGCCGCCGGTCATCGCGTTGACGGTGACCAGCAGGTCCGGGTCGATGGCCAGACACAGCGCGCGGCCGACCGCGCCGTCGGGGTCGACGTCGTGGCTGGTGGCGATCTCGGCGGCGGACAGCAAGATGTCCAGCCGGCCGCCGGTGGCCAGCGAGGTGGCCAAGTCGTCGTCGACCAGCCGGACCGGGATCGTGCCACCCGGCACTCCCGGGGACAGCCGGGGCCGGTCGGCCAGCGGCCACAGCATGGTCAGCCACACGGGTTTGGAGGTGTCGGGCGCTACGGCGCCGTCCATCGCGTCGGGTTTGTCGGGCGGAATGCCGATCACCGGCAGCAGGAACCGCGCGTTATCCAGCCGGGCGGGCGCGCCGTAGTCGGGGGTTCCGTTCACGTTGACCAGCACGGGATAGATCCCGGGTTCGTCGATGGCCAGCGACGGCTTGGCGACCGAGCGCACCGGGGCGGACAGGGTAAAGCTGGCCTCCTGCCCGCGCTGCAATTCGGGCGCCACCGTGAGGAAGTCCGCGGCCGGCCGGTATTGGTCGGTGCCGCCGTCCAGGGAGGTACGCAAGCCGACCGACGAGGTGACGGCGCCGGCGTGCTCGAGCCGCACCATCACGTCGCGGACGGGCCGGTCACCGATGTTGGTGACCATGCCGCTGACGGTGACGACGGCGTCGCTGGTGGTGGTGACCACGTCCGGGGTCACCTGATCGATGCGCACGCGAACGAACGGCGTCGCAGTAGGCTCGCCCGCCGTTGCGTGCGGCGTTAGCCCAGTGAGCACCCCCCCAAAACCGGCCACGATGCCGACCACTGCGGCGAGGCGCAACAAGCCGGCCCACCGGAGTCGTCGCACGGTCACGTCCCCGGCCCGTGACCGTTCTTCCGGCCCGCCGGGGGTTCGCCGGAATGGCGGGTGCGCGAATGCGTCTGGGGTTGGCGCCGAGGCGAACTCTGCGGCAGCGGCGGAAGCGCGGCGGGGCCGTCGCTCTGCAGCTTGTCGATCAGGTCGTCGGCCACCTCGGCCAGGCGCCGCTCGTCGGCGTAGGCCAGCCGCGACGGCAGTTCGCGAATCGGCACCCACGCGACTTCGGCGACCTCGAGATCCTCGTCGGACAACTCTCCGCCGGAGAACCGCATTAAATAATGGTGCACGGTCTTATGTACCCGACGACCGTCGGTGACGAACCAGTAGTCGATGCGTCCCAATGCGGCCAGCACGCTGCCGCGGATTCCGGTCTCCTCGGCGACCTCACGAATGGCGGTCTGCTCGGCGGTCTCGCCCATCTCGATGTGGCCCTTGGGCAGCGACCACAGCATCCGGCCGCGCCGGTCGATGCGGCCGATGAGGGCCGCGACCTGGGATTCCCGGGGTCCGTCGAGCCCGTCGATGACCAGGCCGCCGGCGGAGGTTTCGTGCACGGTGCGCAGCCGTTCCGGGCCGCCACGCGCGGGGCGGGGCCGGCGCGGTTTCGGGGCCGTCGAGTCGCTGGCAGGTTGACTGGTCGTGTTTTCGGCGGAACCCGCAGCACCACGGCCGCGACGCCTACCCCGGCGCCGACGTGGTGTGGCTTGTTCGCCGTCCGACACCCAAGCGATAGTAGCTGGCAAGTGCCGGTCTTCCCGGACATACTCGCCGCTCGTTTCAGCCGCTACGGCACGGTGGGCCGGGTGGCGAGCTTCGCAGCGGATCGTCTTGATCCGGATCGTCGACCGGCGGAAGGGTTCTCGAACTCCCCAACCGATGCGCTTCACTATGACGGACTGGCATTGACGATGATGGCGACGTTGACCCGTACGCCTATTAGGCACACAATAGGGACGTGGCTAGTAACCCGGAGCGCAAGACAGCACGTCTTGCAGCGCGCCTGACGCCCGAACAGGATGCGCTGATCCGCTATGCCGCCGAAGTCGAAGGGACCGACCTCACCAACTTCACGATCACGGCGACCTTGGCGCGTGCGCGCGACGTGCTCGCTGACCGCAGACTGTTCGTCCTCAAGGATGTTGCTTGGACGCAGTTCAACGCGCTGCTGGACCGTCCGGTAATGCACAAGCCCGGGTTGCAGAAGCTGTTCGCCGAACCCCAATTCTTCGACGCTGAAGGGTGAGCAGCGGCTACAGCGCCCCGTGGCCGATCAGGGAGGCTGACGAGTTCGCCGCCTTCGATTGTGGCGAGCCCAGCCTCGACGAATACCTGCGCAGGCGGGCGCTGGCCAATCACGTGCAAGGTGCGTCGCGTTGTTTCGTGACGTGCCGAGAACGCCGGGTGGTCGGCTACTACGCCTTGGCGTCGGGCTCCGTGGAGCATGCACACGCACCGGGGCGGGTGCGCCGCAACATGCCTGACCCGGTGCCAGTGATCCTGTTGTCACGGCTGGCGGTCGACAGCAAAGAGCAGGGCAACGGGCTGGGCAAGCACCTGCTGCGCGATGCGATCATCCGCAGTGTGGGGGTGTCCGAGCAGGTCGGTGTGCGGGCGATGCTTGTGCACGCCCTGCACGAGGCAGCCCGCACGTTTTACGCGCAGTTCGACTTTGAGCCCTCGCCGACCGATCCGCTGCATCTGATGCTGACCATGAAAGACGCACGCGCGCTGCTTGGTTGAGTGCCGGCACCGTGCGTCGTGGCGGGCGAAGCCCCTTAAGCCGCGCCTGCCTTCAGTACGTCGCGCGATCGAGAAAGTCGGTTACAGATCGGCAAGCCGTTGATTCAACTGCGCGGATCGCTCGGCGACAAGTTGCGCAGCGGATGCCACGCGCTGCTTACGCGCGTTGGCCGCGGCGACGGCGGCATCGTGAACGAATCCCCGCAACGACCGCTCGGAGTGCTCGGCTGCGGCACGCAGGGCATCAAGCTCGTCGTCGCTAAGCGGGACGTTCCACGCGGGCATGAAAATACGGTACCGAGAGTGGTACCAAATGTGGTACCACCCGACCCGACTAGGCTTCTCGAACGTGCCCGACGCTGCCCAGGATGGCGAGCTGCTGACCGCAGCCGCGGTCGCCTTGCATCAGCATGCCCCGATGCTGCGCGAGCTGGGCTCGTTGTTCGACGCCGCGGGCCACGCGTTGTACCTGGTCGGGGGTTCGGTGCGGGACGCCTTGTTGGGCCGGCTGAGTCCCGACTTGGATTTCACTACCGACGCGCGCCCGGAGCAGGTGCAAGACATCATGCGGCGGTGGGCCGACAACTTGTGGGACACCGGAATCGAATTCGGCACCGTCGGCGTCGGCAAGGATGGCCACCGGTTGGAGATCACCACGTTCCGCGCCGACACCTACGATCAGGTGTCACGCAATCCCGAGGTGCGTTACGGCGACCGCCTCGACGACGATTTGGTGCGCCGCGACTTCAGCGCGAATGCGATGGCCGTGCGCATCACGCCGACCGGGCCGGGCGAATTCTTTGATCCCCTAGGCGGTTTGGCGGCGCTGCGCGAGCGCGTACTGGACACTCCGTCGGCACCGTCGGTGTCGTTCGGCGACGATCCATTGCGGATGCTGCGCGCGGCGCGGTTCGTCTCGCAGCTGGGCTTCACGATCGCCCCGCGGGTGCGGGAGGCCATCGACGAGATGGCCCCGCAGTTGGCCCGCATCAGTGTCGAGCGGGTGGCCGCGGAGCTGGACAAGCTGCTGCTGGGCGACGACCCGGTCGCCGGTGTCGACCTGCTGGTGCAGACCGGCATGGGTGAGGTGGTGCTACCCGAGATCGGCGGCATGCAGATGGCCATCGACGAACACCATCAACACAAGGACGTCTACCAGCATTCGCTGACCGTGCTGCGGCAGGCGATCGCGCTGGAGGACGAGGGCCCGGATCTGGTGCTGCGCTGGGCGGCGCTGCTGCACGACATCGGCAAGCCCGCCACCCGCCGGCACGAGCCCGACGGCGGGGTGAGCTTTCACCACCACGAGGTGGTCGGCGCCAAGATGGTCCGAAAACGGTTGCGGGCGTTGAAGTTTTCCAAACAGATGGTCGACGACATCTCGCAGCTGGTGTTTTTGCATCTGCGGTTTCACGGCTACGGCGACGGGAAGTGGACCGATTCGGCGGTGCGCCGCTACGTGACCGACGCCGGCCCGTTGCTGCCCCGGCTGCACAAGCTGGTGCGCGCCGACTGCACGACGCGCAATCAGCGCCGAGCCGCCCGACTGCGGGCCAACTACGACCAGCTGGAGGCCCGCATCGCCGAGCTTGCGGCGCAGGAAGATCTGGCGCGGATCCGTCCCGATTTGGACGGCAACCAGATCATGCAGCTGCTCGATATCCCGGCGGGTCCCCTCGTCGGTGAGGCATGGTCCTTCCTCAAGGAGCTGAGGCTGGAGCGCGGGCCACTGACCACCGAGGAGGCCATCGCGGAGCTGCTCGCCTGGTGGCAGGCGCGCGGGAACCCGTAGTGGCGTTGCGGCGTCAGACAATTCGTGGAGTATTGCCTCGCCGGTGACGACGGCGCCGCGGCCATGTGGAACGGTCAGCCCGATCTCGACCTGGATGGTGACGGTCGGCTCGATGCGATCAGCCTGGATTTCGACGGCGACGGGATGCGCGACGACGCGCTGGCCGATGTCGACGGCGACGGTCTGGCCGATCATGCCGTGCTCGACCTGAACAATGACGGGACCCCCGAGGCGTTCTTCACCGATGACGGAACGGGGACGTGGGCGGTAGCCGTTGACCGAGGCGGACAGTTGAGGTGGTTTGGCCTTGACGGGGTCGAGCACACCGGCGGTCCGTTGGTGGACTTCGACGGTCGCGGTCGCCTCGACGACCGATTGTTCGACACCGACGGCAACGGGATAGCCGACCGCGTGCTGTGCGCCGATGAGAAGGGCGTAACGGGATACGTCGATACGGACGGTGACGGCCATTGGAACGTCCGGATTTCTGACACCAACGGCGACGGTCTCGCCGATGGTGCCAGTCCGTTGTGACATCGGGCGGGCCGTGCGATGCGGCTGCGATACATAAGCATTCCGGATCTGATCGCCGAGGTCGGCCGAGATCCCTGGGCGATCAACAGCAGCCTGCAAGCGGGTCGCCCTGCGCAGATTTGTGCTTTGGCGCAGGCGTTTCACGACGCGGCTGGGTGTGTCGGCGCGTCCAACACGGCATTCGACCAAGCGCGCCAGCGCTTCATGGCGTCCTGGAGCCACATGAAGGGCAATCTGCAGGGCGTGGCCCAGTCGCTAGAAGCACAGTCCGTGCAATTAGCCAAGATTGGGGTTGGTTTGGAAAGCGTCGCGACCACCCTGGCCCAGGCGCAACGCACCGGTGCAGTGTTGATTTCGGCAGTGGAGACCCATCTGCAGCACCTCGACAGCCAGATCGGGGAGGCGGCCAATCTCGAGGAGTTTATCTTTGATCTCGAGCAGGACGCCATTGACAGAACTAAAGCTGTTCTGGCACAACTAGATTCGCTGCGCGGCAGCTACTCGGACTGTTTGCATACGGTATTGACCGCCTTGGTCCAGCAGTCCGAGGTATCGGAGGCACCGAAATGCGAAGAACCGATAGGGCTTCCGGCACCGGAAACCAGCGCTGAGCAGGTCAACAGCTGGTGGAAATCGCTGAGTCAAGAGCACAAGGATCGATTGATCGCTGAGCATCCACCGGATCTGGGGAACCTCAACGGTATTCCGGTCGGCGTCCGCAGTGCGATCAACGAGGCTGTCATGAACGACGACCTGCATCGCGTGGCGGACACCGCCGAGCGGTACGGCATGTCCGTCACCGATGCAGTTCGGTACAACAACGCCCTTCGCACCCGAGAGGGTCTTGCGACATCCGCGGCGGCGAGGGATCTGCGGGGACATCCTCCCGAGGTGTTTCTCTTGAGATATCAACCCGAGGCATTCGGCGGGGCGGGGTCCGCAGCAATCGCGATAGGCAACCCGGACACAGCCGCCAACACCGCGGTTCTGGTGGACGGGTCGGGTTCAGGTGTGCGCGAGCGAACGCTCGCCGACACCGATGGGGTACGCCTGTATGAGGAGTCCAATCGCGCCGACTGGGCCAAACCAACCGCGGTGGTGATGTGGGTGGGGTACGACGCTCCGAATAGCTTGTTCGACCCCGGCCTGTACCAGCCGAACGCCGCTCGTGCCGGCGGGCGGCTATTGGCTGCCGATGTGAACGCCTTGGCGGTCACCCACCAGGGGGAAGCTACCCACATGACGGTGGTCGGCCATTCCTACGGGTCCACCGTGGTCTCGGATGCGGCGACCTACGGGATGCGCACGAACGATGTGGTGCTGGTCGGCTCGCCGGGCACCGACCGCGCGCATTCCGCTGCCGACTTCCATCTGTTGCCGGGTGGGCACCTGTACGTCGGGGCGGCCTCGGGAGACGCGGTGACGTGGTCTCCCGGCCATGTGCGGCCCGGCCTGATAGGCCCGCCATTAGGGGGACTCGGAGACGACCCCGCCGCCGACGGCTTCGGTTCTGTCCGCTTCAAAGCCGAGGTTCCCGGCTACACCGCCAACCCGACCTACGACCATCTCCACTACTTTGACGACGGGTCGGAGTCGCTGTTCAGTATCGCCGATGTGGTCTCCGGCCATGGTGATGCGCTACAACACGACGGCATGACTGCGCACCACCGCGGCGAATACCTCATGGGGGAGGGCTTTGACCCCGAAGCATTGCGACCGGCGACCACCGGACACCGCCACAGCGGACCAACGGGCTACACGCTTGCTAATCGGCGAGCGTGATTGGAAGAGGCAAGGGCGGCGTAAGGCGGTCGCCGAACATTGCCCTAGCGGATCGTCCAGGCCACGATTTACTAGCGGTCGTCTGCTTACCGTTCGTCGCGGTTCGGGCGTGGGGCGACCGATCTCGGCTCATCGCTACGAGCGCACTTCTCTGTCGGCTGGTGGGTCGCCGCCGTTACCGCGGGTATCGAGGTAGCACATGTGCTACCCTGCTTGGTGTGGAAGTTGTGGGCTTGCGCGAGCTTCGCCAGAATGCCTCCGACCTTGTGCGGCGGGTCGAGGAAGGCGAGGTAATCACGATCACCGTGGCCGGCCGCCCAGGAGCTCGACTCGTGCCCGCTGCCCCGCGAACCTGGAGGAGGTGGGCCGACGTGGCTGAACTGTTCGCCGGCTTCGCAGATCTCGCCTGGGATCGAGACCGTGACACGATCGCCCACGAAGTGCGTGACCCGTGGGCGACGAAATGAGAGCGATTCTCGACACCAGCGTTGTCATCGCGGCAGACATCGCGCCCCTTGAAGGAGAGTTGGCCATCAGCGCAATCACCTTGGCGGAGTTGCATTTCGGAATTCTCGTCGCAACGCAAAGAAAGGTGCGCGCCGAGCGACTTCGGCGTCTGCTGGTCCTTCAGCGCACGTTCGATGCGCTGCCCGTGGATGACGCCGTGGCGGCAAGCTACGGTCAGGTCGCGGCAGCCGTCGTCGACGTGGGCCGTCAGCCGCGGGCGCGATCGATGGACCTACTGATTGCGGCCACCGCCCACGCGCATTCGGCCCGGCTGTATACCCGCAACACCCATGACTTCGAAGGCCTCGGTGATCTGGTAGACGTCGTGACTGTCTGACTGCGCGCGAGTTCGCCACTGTTCCATCGCTTTCCGGGACCGGCTTAAACTGAGGCCTGCTACCGCACTGCGTCGTGACAGGGCATTTTCGATAATCGGCTGCTTAGTTCGGCCATCGACCCGAGTCCGCGGCAGTCAAATGGCGGCGCCAGTGATTTGCTGCCGTGCCGCAGCTTGTTCCACTATTGAAGTTGCGGATTCCACGAATGGGTGGAAGGCGTAGGGACAATTCGGGAGACTGTCCCGAAGCGCGGATTTATTCAGGAGGGCACATGGTGGGGGACCTGCCTTCGGACTTCGGTGAAGGTTCGACCACTCGGCCGCCCGCGGGACAGTGGCCGCCGACCCAGGCGATCCCTACACCGGCACGCTCACGCACATGGCCAGCTGTCGCCCTGGCCGCGACCGCCATGGTGGTGGCAGTCGCGGCGCTGATCGTGGCTCTTACAAACTCGAGGCCCGCCGCGTCGCCAGCTACTACGGTGCCCACCTACACCGCTGCCGAGACCGCCGCGGCTCAACGGCAGCTGTGCGACACCTACAAGCTGGCGGCGCGGGCGGTGCAGGTCGACACGAACGGAAGCGATAAGGCGCTGGCCCGTATCGCGACTCACCAACGGCGCCGTCATGCTCGACAATTGCCGCAGCCAATCCGGCTCTCGACGCTGACGCACCGCGACGCCGCACGCGCGCTAGCGATGGCATACGCAACGACTACGGCAAGGGCACACGGTGTCGCCACCGATGCCGAGTGTCAAGCTGCACTCGATGACGTCATCGCCAAGGACGCTGTGATGAAAAAGGTATGCGGTGGGGGCTGACCTTCCGCCGGAAGGACCTGGACAGCGCCGCTGATCGGGCCGTGGTGGCCGGGTCCGTCGACGACCCTCCGCAGCGCGGCCCAGCACTGGGCCACATGGTCAACCCAAAAGCAAGAACTAGCTCAGACTCTACGTAACCAACGACAGCTGCTGTCGCAGAACCAGGGCAAAACAGCCGAGGATCTGATCTCCCGGTATTTCCAGGGCGAGAAATCCGAGCTGGATAAAGCGGAAAAATACAAAACAAAAGCAGACGCCTTGAATTCCGCTGCCGACGAAATCGATTATTTGCGAAGCCGTTTGACAGAGATAGCAGACGAAGGCAACAAAGAAATAGATGACGTTCTCGCGTCGAAAAAACCGCTGCCCGAGCAACTAGCAGAAATCCAGGCGATCCAAGCACGGTGCAATGCTGATGCGGCGAAGGCATCTGGAGCGGCGGTCAGCAAAATCATGGCGGCCACGCAGAAGATCCTCGACGCCGAAGGTATCCATGGAGACGCCCGAAGCTGGGCGCGTGAGCACGGCTTCAACACCGACGATGTTCCCCCGCCGCGCCAGATCAGCAAGGACGACCTGGATTCGCTGCCGCGGGCTCGGTAGGCACCGGTGGCGGCGCTGGTAGTAGCGGCCGGCGGAGTGTCCAGGGCGGTGGATCGCCGGCACCGTCGCCAGGTGGTCGCTCGCGGGCTGGCGCCGTGGCTAGTGGCGGCGTGCGGAGCGTGCACGGCGGTGGCGCGCCGGCGCCGGCCAACGGTGTTGGTGCCGGCGGGCGCTGGCGGAGGAGCTATGCCAGCTGGACCACCGCTGCGCTGCCGGCGGCCGCAGGTCCGTCGGTGCCCGGCGGTAGTGGACCAATAGCGCCGGCGATCCCGGCGACGCCCGGTGCACCCCTTTCGCCGGCCGCCCTCGGGCAGGGTTTTTCGCCTGGACCGATGGGGCAATCGGTCGCGACCGGAATGATGACAGGGCAGCCGGCTACTGCAGGTGTGCAGTCGTTGTCCGACGGCGCGATGCATGCGATGGGGCCGGGATCGGCTCCTCTTCCACAGGCGCCTCCTCCGTTGGCGATGCCGCCGGCGGTGTCCGCGCCGGCCCTGGGTGGTGGCGAATCATTCACCGCCGCACACGTTCCGGTTGATACACCCGCGCCTGGCGTCTCAGCCACACCGACCGGCGGCGGTGTTCCGGTAACGCCGGCCCTGTTAACTGGTGGTCCGGTGTCCGCGCCCGCGGCTCCGGCCGCCGGTCCGGCTTCCTGCCGGGCCGTTGCCGGCCTACGGTTCCGACCTACGTCCACCCGTCGTCGCGGCGCCAGCCATGCCCACGGTTCCCTCGGGCGCCGGTCTCGGGCGCGCCGGTCGCACCGTCTGCGTCAACATCTCCGTCGGCGGGGGGCCCGCTGGTTTCGCCGGTCGAGCGGGCAGCGTCCGTAGCTTCGGCCGGAAAGGCCGGCGCGAGCGGGTCGACGATGGCCGGCTCATCGGCGCTGTCGGCGACAACGGGCGCAGCCGCCGGTGCGGCAGCTGGCAGGACGGCCGAGCAGCAACGGCTGCAACGCCTCGTCGATGCGGTGGCTCGCCAAGAGCCGCGACTGTCGTGGGCGGCCGGGCTGCGCGACGACGGCACCACCACCCTGGTCACCGACCTCGCCGGCGGTTGGATTCCCCCTCACGTCCGAATTCCCGGCAACGTGACGCTGCTCGAGCCGACGTCGCGGCGTCGCGACGCCAGCGTGGTCGATTTGCTGGGCGCCGTCGTGGCCGCGGCCGCACACGAGCCCAACGCCTACATCGAGGAACCCGGTTCCGATCCGCCCACGCTGACCGGTGGTCGGACAGCCCGCTCCGCCGCGTCCAATGTGGACGAGCTGGGGCCGACCCTGGTGGAAGCCGTCCGCCGCCGTGACGGTCTGCCGCGAATCGCGCAGGCGGTCGCGGCGCCGGCGACACGGAATACTGGCGTCGCCCAGAACGAAGCTGAGCTACTGCGAAGAAGCGTCGCAGATGTTCAAAGCGCGGTCGTGGCCGCGTACCCCTATCACGATCAGGCTGCTGTCGGAGATTGGATGCTGCTCGCGGCGATCGAGGCGTTGATCGACGGGCATGAATATCTCGCGAATTATCACATGGCCTGGTTTGCCGTAATCAACCGTCGCGGTGGCGCTCAGGAGCTCGTGACGTGAATACCGGGCGAGGCGCGCTGTGACAATATGAGTGGTAGCGGGACTCTAGGTGTGACGGTGGGGGTGTGATCATGAGCGGCGGGAATCAGCCGATTAAGCAGTCTCCGGGGATCAATTGGAGCGTGGCTGACGCACCGCCGCCGCCCGAACCGACGCCTTCTCCCGTGCCCCCGCCCGAGCATGCGCCTGCCGGTATTGCTGGCGCCGTACCGGCGGCCGCGGTCAATATCGGTGTTCCCGGCGACGTCCAGTCCAGCTCTCTTGAGGATCTCGATCGGCGGATGCGCGCGCTTGACGCTGCGCGCAAGTTCCCCGCGCAGGATGCCGACGCGGCGCAGCAGATGCAAGGTGTAGGCGCGCAGGCGGGCGGGCAGCAGGCGACGCAGATGATCCAGCAGGTGGTCTCGGGGATCACCGGTGCGATCGGCGGCGCGGTCGGTGGACTCATGAAGCCGCTCGAGGAGATTCCGCAACAGGCGATGCAGGCTATGCAGCCGCTGACGAGTGCGCTCCAGCAGGGCCACGGCGCTGCGGGGCTGGCGTCGGACGAGCAGCTTGTGGACAGCCTCGGAAGTGAACCCGGTCTCGGCGGCGGCGGTGGCGTCGGTGGTGGTGCTGGCGGTGGCCCCGGTTCCGGCGGTGGCGGCACGGTCCCAGCCGGCTATCTGGGTCCGCCGCCCGTGCCGACGTCCTCTCCGCCCACGACTCCCGCAGCCGCAAAGTCCGTGTCGATGGCACCGGCCGGTGGCACGCCACCTGGACCGGGGCCGACTGGTATGACCGGGATGCCGATGATGCCACCGGGCGCGATGGGCGCCGGCGGTGCAGGCGAGAGCAAGGACAAGCCCGCGGAAAAGCGGGTGACGGCACCCGCGGTGCCCAACGGCCAGCCGGTCAAGGGCCGCATGACGCCCCCGCCGGCTGTCCCTGTCACGAAGTCCGGTGACGACAAGCCGCCCGTGGTCACCAGGTCCCCGCGACGGATCGTGATCATGCCGAGCGACGAAGAGCGAACGGAATAGTCCGCGCTCCGGACTCGGGTGAATACCGGCAGTAGGCCAGCTTGGGCACAATCCGATCCGTGGCTCAGCCAACAGGTCAGCTCGCCTGCGCAAATGGGGGTCGATTCGAGCGGAATTACGGTGGAAGAATCGTTGAGGGCGATGTTCACCGATCATCGAGGGGTTACTGGGAATGCCGCTGAGTTTGTCCAACCGGGATCAAAATTCCGGCCACCTGTTTTACAACCGGCGGCTGCGCGCGGCAACAACTCGCTTCTCCGCGCGAATGAAACACGACGACCGCAAACAGACCGCCGCGATCGTGTTGTCGATGGTGTTGGTGGCCATTGGCGCGGGCTGGATGATGTTGCTCAATGTGCTCAAGCCCACCGGCGTGGTGGGCGACTCGGCGATTATCGGCGACCGGGATTCCGGGGCGCTCTACGCACGTATCGACGGTCGACTGTATCCAGCGCTGAACTTGACCTCCGCGCGGCTGGCGACCGGAACGGCGGGGCAGCCGACGTGGGTCAAGCCCGCCGAGATCGCGAAATATCCAACCGGGCCGCTGGTAGGCATTCCGGGGGCGCCGGCGGCGATGCCGGTGAACAGGGGCGCGGCCTCGGCATGGTCGGTGTGCGATACGGCGGGGCGTCCACGCAGCGGGGATAAGCCGGTGGTGACCTCGATCGCGGGTGAGCTCAGCGGCTATGGACGCGCCACACCGCTGCACGACGACGCTGGTCTGCTGGTGACGTTCGAGGGCAACACGTATGTGATTTGGGGACCAAAGCGCTCCCAGATTGATCCGACCAACAGGGCGGTCACCTTGAGTCTGGGACTTGACCCGGGAGTGACTGCGCCAGTGGAGCTTTCGCGGGCGCTGTTCGATGGGCTCCCCGCGACAGAGCCGCTGCGCGTGCCCCAGGTACCGGAGGCGGGCACGCCGTCAAAGTGGGTGTCAGGATCGCAGGTGGGTGCGGTGCTGCAGGATCAGACTGCCAGTGGGGGCAGCCAGTTCTACGTCTTGCTGCCCGACGGGGTGCAGAAGATCAATAGCTTCGTGGCCGATCTGCTGCGCAGCGCCAACTCTTACGGGTCGACCGCACCGCGGGTGGTGAGCCCCGACGTGCTGGTCAACATTCCCGAACTGACCTCGCTGCCGGTCGACTATTACCCGACGGGACGGCTGAATTTCGTTGACCCCGCGGCAAATCCGACCACGTGTGTCGGATGGGAGAAGGCATCGACGGATCCCCAGGCGCGCGTCGCGGTCTACAACGGTCGAGGGCTTCCGGTGCCCGCGTCGATGGACAACCGGATCGTGCACCTGGTGCGTGATGACCGCGCTCCGGCATCGGTGGTCGCCAACCAGGTGCTGGTGTTGCCGGGCGCGGCGAACTTCGTGACGTCGACCAGCGGTGTGATCAGCGCCTATTCCCGCGAATCGTTGTTCTGGGTGTCGGACAACGGTGTGCGATTCGGGATCGACGCCGACGAGGCCACCCTGCGCGCGCTGGGGCTCGATCCTGCTGCGGCGGTGCAGGCGCCATGGCCGTTGTTGCGGACTTTTGCTGCGGGACCGGCTTTGTCGCGGCAGGCGGCGCTGTTGGCCCGCGACACGGTGCCGGTGCTCGGGCAGGCGACCGTCGTGACGACAACTGCGAAAGCCGGTGGCTAGCAAGGTGTCTAAGAGATCGTTCCCCATCAACCGTGTCAAGATCGAGCCGCCGAAACCGGTTCGGGTGGCGCCGGCTGCGCCGATAGCCCTGCCCGAACGCGAGCCGCGCAACATTTGGGTGATGATCGGCGTTCCGGCGTTGATCATCGCGCTGATTGGCACGATCGTCATGCTGTATGTGTCCGGGGTGCGCAGCTTGTCCACCGGCTTCTTCCCACTGATGGGGATCGGCGCGTTCAGCATGCTGGCGTTTTCCGGGCGGTTTGGGCGGGCGCGCAAGATCACTTGGGGCGAAATGGAAAAGGGTCGTCGCCGCTATCTGCGCGACCTTGATGTCACCCGCGACGAGATCCAGACCGCGGTGTGTGCCCAGCGCCAATGGCAGCAATCGGTGCACTCCGACCCACGGGGCCTGGGGGCGATCATCGGCGGTCCGCGAATGTGGGAACGAGGCCGCGGCGACGCGGACTTCTTGGAGGTGCGGGTAGGGACGGGTGTTCAGCACGCCCCTGATTCGGTGTTGTCGGTGACGTGGCCCGATATCGCCTCCGACGAGGAACTCGAGCCCGTCACCGGTCAGGCACTGCGCGATTTCATCCTGGAGCAGCGCAAGATTCGCGATATTGCCAAAGTGTTGAACCTGCGGTCGGCGCCCGGGTTCAGCTTCGTCAGCGAGGACCTGGATCGGGTCCGGTCGCTGATGCGTTCGGTGTTGTGCTCGCTTGCGGTGTTTCACAATCCGCGTGACGTCAAGCTGATGGTGGTGACGCGCAACCCCGAGGTGTGGTCGTGGATGGTGTGGCTGCCGCACAACTTGCACGACGAACTCTTCGATGCGTGCGGGTGGCGGCGCCTGATCTTCGCCACACCCGAGGAGCTGGAAGAGGCCTTGGGCGCTGAGCTGCACATGAAGGGCAAGCGTGGCGCCTGGACCCCACTCGCGGCGGCCAGTCCGACCGCGATGGGCTCGGCACTGGAAACCGGGCAGGGCACTGACGCGGTGCATCTGGGACCGCACCTGGTGATCGTCGACGACAACACCGGCAGTCCGGATGCCTGGGAGGGCGTGGTCGGGCAGGTCGGCAAGGCGGGAATCACGTTGCTGCGCATCGTGTCTCGAGTGGGTACTGGCGTCGGGTTCAGCGAGGACCAGGTTCTCGAGATGGCCGAACACAAGGGACCGACAAGCGGTTCGGCTCCGGTCAAAGCCGGCAGGAACGGCGCCGATGCCAACGACGGTTACGGGCGACCAGCGCCGTTGCTGCGTGCGCGCGGCAAGTTCTTCGCGCATGCCGACCAGCTGTCGATACCGCGGGCCTACCGGTATGCGCGGGCAATGGCGCGGTGGTCACCCACAAGCCGCAGCGAGATCGCTGACTCCACCAGCGGCGCCGCCGAGCTGCTGCGGGCGCTGGGAATCAGCGACCCACGCGAATTGGATGTCGATCGGCTGTGGGCCGAGCGGCGCGGCCGGGGCGACGAGCGGTGGTCGGAGATCCCCGTCGGCGCCAAACCAAACGGCGAGCTGCAAAACATCATCATCCGCGCAAAAGACTTCGGCGGGTTCGGGTTTCACTCGGTGGTCATCGGCACCAGCGGCTCGGGCAAATCGGAGTTCTTCTTGTCGTTGGTCTACGGGATCGCGCTGACGCACTCGCCGGAGGCGTTCAACGTCATCTTCGTCGACATGAAGTTCGAATCGGCGGCCCAGGATATCCTCGGCATTCCCCACGTGGTGGCCGCGCTGTCCAACCTCGGGAAGGACGAGCGGCATCTGGCCGAACGGATGCGCAGGGTGATCGATGGTGAGATCAAACAGCGTTATGAATTATTCACTTCGGTTGGTGCGCGCGACGCGAACGACTACGAAGAGATCCGGTTGGCTGGGCGCGATCTGCCGCCCGTGCCGGTGTTGTTGGTGATCGTCGACGAGTATCTGGAGTTGTTCGCCAATCACGAGAAGTGGATCAATCTCATCATCCACATCGGTCAGGAAGGCCGGGGCGCCAACGTCTTCTTCATGCTGGGCGGACAGCGGCTGGACCTGTCGTCGCTGCAGAAAGTTAAGTCCAACATCGCGTTTCGGATCGCGTTACGCGCCGAGTCCGGCGACGACAGCCGTGAGGTGATCGGCTCGGACGCCGCCTACCATCTGCCGTCGAAGGAAAACGGCTTCGCGCTGTTGAAGGTGGGGCCGCGTGATCTCGAGCCGTTCCGCTGCTTTTACCTGTCCGCGCCGTTCGTGGTGCCCAAGGCAAAGGAAATGTCCACCACCGTCGATATGACCTTGACGAAGCCGCGGTTGTACAACTGGCAATACCAACCGCTGGACGCCGCCGACGCCGCGGCCTTGGAAGCCGCCGCCGCCGTCGACACCGAACCCGACGAATTCCTCTACTACGACGATGGTTTCAAGCGAAAGAAGATCGTGGACGTGCTGCGGGAGTCGCTGCACAATGTGCCGCACCGGTCACCACGCCGGCCGTGGTTACAACCACTCGAGGACCCCGAGCCCGTCGACGCTCTCGTCGCTGGTTACCGCGGCAAGCCATGGCATGCCGACTACGGTAATAACTCGGGACTGATGTTTCCGGTGGGCGTCATGGACATCCCCGAGGAATCCAAGCAAGTCGTGTACGCGGTCGACGCGCTGCGCAGCAACATGATCGTGGTCGGCGCCAAACAGTGTGGCAAGACGACCGCCCTGATGACGCTGATGTGTTCTGCGGCAACGATGTACAGCCCGTCGCGGGTAACGTTCTTCTGTGTCGGCGGGGCGACCCTGGCGCAGATCGCCTCACTGCCGCACGTCACCGACATCGTGTCGCCGAAGGACTACGAAGGTATCGAGCGGATCCTGAGCAGCATGGACGCGCTGATCGATGCGCGCGAGGACGCGTTTCGGCGAGCCAAAATCGATCTCGACGGATTTCGCGCGCGCAGGTTCGGGCCGGGCAGTGACGGCCTGGGAGGCACCGACCCCAATGACCCGTTCGGCGATGTCTTTGTGGTGCTGGACGATTACGACGGCCTGTATGCGATGGACAACCTTCTTGGTGATCGCATCATCTCGTTAAGCAGCCGTGGCCCCGAGTACGGAGTGCACGTGATGTGCAGTGCCGGGGGCTGGATTCACGGGCAAAGGCAGAGCCTGCTGCAGAATGTGACCGCGCGAATCCAATTGCGGCTGGCGGACCCCAGCGAAAGCCAGATGGGGCACTCGTCGCTCGAGTCGCGCGAAGCGGCGCGGCGGACTCTGAATCGGCCCGGCTTTGGTCTGACGGACAGCCTGCACGAGCTGCGAGTCGGTGTTCCGGCGCTGCTCGACCCGGCCACCGGCACGCCGGTGGAGGTCACCGGCGTCGGCGCCCGCATCGCGGAGATCGCCGGAGTGACCAAGCATGCAAACCTGCAGCGGCTGCCGCAGCGCGTGGAACTCAAGGCGATCCTCGAGCACGAAGCGGCGCACCCGAGCGGCGACGATCTGTCGATCGCGTTCGCAATCGGTGAGCGGCACCAACTGGGTCCGGTTCCGCTCCGGCTACGGGAAAGTCCGGGGATGGTGATCCTGGGCAGGCAAGGCTGCGGCAAGACCACGGCGTTGATGGCCATCGGTGAGGCGGTGATGAGCCGGTTCAGCCCGCAGGAGGCCCAACTGACGTTGATCGACCCCAAAACCGCCGCGCACGGGCTACGGGATCTACACGGTCCGGGTTATGTGCGCGCCTACGCCTACGACCAGGACGAGATCGACGAGGTGATCACCGAACTGGCTCAGCAGATCTTGTTGCCACGGCTACCTCCCAAGGGTTTGAGCCAGGAGGAGCTGCGCGCCCTCAAGCCGTGGGAAGGGTCGCGACATTTCGTGCTCATCGACGACGTGCAGGACCTGCGCAAGGAGCAGAGTTACCCGGCCAAGCCGCCCGTGGGTGCGGCGTTGTGGATGTTGATGGAACGCGCCCGGCAGATCGGTTTGCACGTGTTCATGACGCGCAATAGCGCGAACTTTGCGACGCTGCAAATGGATCCGTGGATCAGGTTTCAGACGTCCGCGAAGGTTGCCCAGCTATTCATGGACAACGATCCGCAAAACAGAATCAATCGGTCGGTCCGCGCCCAAGCGTTGCCGCCGGGGCGGGGTCTGCTGCTGAGCGCCGATGAAGCCGTCGAAGGAATTTTGGTCGGGCTGCCGTCTACAGTCGGCCCACAATAGTTCGCGCGTTCATCGCCCGGGGCCGGAGGGGCCGGTCGGAGTTGGCTCGAATTAGTGCGCACCGTGCGTGGCGATGGTGATGGCGCTGCGCGACCGACAAATGAGCGATTCATGCACGTGAATCGCCTAATGGCCAGTGGATGGTACTCATTTGGCCCATGTGATTACTGAAGCCGACATCGGTCACCCCCAAGTGACGCCACCGACTTAGCTCGCACGCTCATCGCCGGGGGCCGGGAGGCCCGGCGAAGGCCTGCGCAATGGTAAGCCAGCGCTGCGCATCGGGCCCGTCGGCCCGGACATCCAATGTGGACAACGGGCGCCGCTGGGTGACCAGAAAGCAGAAGTCCTCGGCGGAACCGGCGACCCGCTGAGCCGCGTCGGGTGGTCCCCACGACCAGACATCGCCGCCGGGTCCGCGCAGTTCGACCAGGAACTGCTCGCTCGGCGGGGCCAGGTTGTTGACGAAGAACGCGTAATCGCGGGTCCGCACGCCGAGATGCGCGATTGACCGCAGCCGGTCGGTGGCGGGCCGGTGGACGCCGAGGGCGTCGGCGACATCGAGCCCATGCGCCCAGGTCTCCATCAACCGTGCGGTGGCCATCGACGCCGCGCTCATCGGCGGCCCGAACCACGGCAATTTGCGGCCGTCGGGGACGGTCAGCAGCGCCTCGTGCAGGTGCGTGCGGGTGACCCGCCATTCGGCGAGCAGCTCGTCCGGCCCGAGTAGCGCCAGCTCCGCGGCGCCCGCGTCGACGAAGCCGCCGGGATCGACGGCCGCTGCGGCTAAGGCCTCGGCGAACCCCGCCTCGTCGGTGATCGCCGTCAGCGCGACCCGGTCGGTCCACAACAGGTGCCCGATCTGGTGGGCGATGGTCCAGCCCGACGCGGGCGTCGGATCGGCCCAGCGGTCAGCCGGCAGTGATGCTACGAGCGCGTCGAGGTCGTCGCTTTCGGCACGGAGGTCCGCCACGATTGGTCCCGGTCCGGCCATCATTGCCTCGCGGGCTCTCGGCGGGTGATGGTGGCGTGGGCCAGTAGCCCGATCAGGTAGAGCACCGACGCGAACACCACGAACGCCGGCGCGTGGCCGTCGTCGGGAATGAATATCGCTGCCACGGTGATCGCGACGATGAACGCTACCCAGAACAGCGCATCCTGCACGGCGAAGACGTGCCCACGCAGAGCGTCGTCGATGTCCATCTGGATGGCGGAATCGGCGCACAGCTTGACCACCTGGCCGGACACCCCGAGGAAAAAGCTGCACACCACCATGATCGGCAGCACCAGCCCGGCGGCGGCGACCTCGATGATCGCCGACGCCACCAACGCGCCGTTGGCCGTGGTATAGCGCCCCCACCGGCGCACCGAAGCCGGGGTCAACACGGTGGCCAGAAAGGAGCCCAGCCCCGACGCACCGAAAAACAGTAGCGCGGTACCCAAGCCGCCGACCGCCGGCGCCTTCAGGTGATGCACCAACACCAACAACAGCAGCGAGTTGATGCCGACAACCATCCGGTGGGCGGCCAGGCCGGACAAAGTGCCGGCGACCGTCGGGCGTTGCCGCACTGTGCGCGCCCCGTGCAGCCAGCCCATGACCACGGCGTAGGCGACCGATCCGTGGATCGCGCGACGGGAGTCGTCCGGACCCAGGACGCGGGGGGCGAACCGCCACGACAGCAGCAACGCAATCAACACCGGAACCCCGACGAGAAAGACGATGGCCGAGGCGCCCCGATCGCCGGGCCCGACAATCCAGCGCGGCACCAGCATGAAGTTGGCGCCCAGGAACGCCATCACCGCGCCCGAGGCCGTGGCCACCGAGTTCATGGTCACCACCTCTTCGCGCGGCACCACGTCGGGCAGCGCCGCCGACAGGCCGGACATGACGAATCGGGACAGGCCGTTGGTGAGTAGCGCCGCAATCAGCAGCGGTAGTTCGCCGGCGCCGGCGGCCAGAATCGCGCCGATCCCGGCAACCAGAACCAGGCGGCCCGCGTTCGCACCGACGAGCACCAGCCGTCGATCCCAGCGGTCCATCAGCGCGCCGGCGAACGGTCCGAGCAACGAGTAAGGCAGGAACAGCACCGCGAAGGCGCGCGCGATCGCCATCGGGTCGGAGGCTCGGTCGGGATTGAAAAGCAGCGCTCCCGCCAGCCCCGCCTGGAAGAGCCCCTCACCGAACTGACTTGCCATGCGTACCTGCAGCAGTCGCCAGAAATCGGGCATGCTGCGCACCGACCGCCACAGGTGGACGGGTGCGCGCGCGTGCATCCGGGATCCAGTCACACAACCAACTTCCAACGATCGGGCGCGCTCGGTGATACGCAGCCTCAACCACAGTACAAATATTTGTGCGGCGTCATCGTTTAACCGAGTGAGGCCGCCTCGGGGTGCCATTATGGTGGGGTGCCGCCCGAAGACCCAGAAGACCACATCGCACCGGCCGCCCAGCGGGTGCGCGCGGGTACGTTGCTGCTTGCAAACACGGATCTTCTCGAACCGACGTTCCGGCGCAGTGTGATCTACATCGTCGAGCACAACGACGGCGGTACTTTGGGCGTTGTGCTCAACCGCCCCAGCGAGACCGCGGTCTATAACGTGCTGCCGCAGTGGGCCAAGCTGTCGACGAAGCCGAAGACGATGTTCATCGGCGGGCCGGTGAAGCGCGACGCGGCGCTATGTCTGGCCACACTGCGGGTGGGCGCGGAGCCGGACGGCGTGCCGGGCCTGCGGCATGTGGCCGGCCGGATGGTGATGGTCGACCTGGACGCCGAACCCGATCTGATCGCACCGTTGGTCGAGGGGGTGCGCATCTTCGCCGGGTACTCCGGTTGGACCATTGGTCAGCTGGAGGGTGAGATCGAGCGCGACGATTGGATCGTGTTGTCGGCGTTGCCCTCTGATCTTCTGGTCGGGCCGCGCACCGACCTGTGGGGGCAGGTGTTGCGTCGGCAACCGTTGCCGCTTGCGCTGCTAGCTACCCACCCGATCGACGTCAGCCGCAACTAGTGGCGGGTCGCCACCATCAGGACTAGGGCCGCTCCTCGGCCACTGGGACTTCCTCAACCTGTTGGCACCCGAGCCTGCTGGCGATCACCGAGCATATGACAAGTTGGATCTGGTGAAAGAGCATCAGCGGCAGCATGCTCAATCCGACTGTGGCGGAAGGGAATAGCACCAGCGCCATCGGAAGTCCGGATGCCAGGCTCTTTTTCGAGCCGCAGAACAGCAGCACGATCTTGTCGCCGCGTTCGAGCCGGGCCAGCTGGCCGATCACCCTGGTGGCGACAAGCACCACCGCGAGCAGCACGGTGGCGACGACGGTAACCGTGATCAACTGCCACACATCGACACTGGCCCAAATCCCCTCGACCACGCCCATCGAGAAAGCCGTGTACACCACCAGCAGAATCGAGCCGCGGTCGACCACCTTGAGCAGTGCCGCGTACCGGGCCACCATCGCTGCGATCCATGGCCGCGCCAGCTGTCCCGCTGCGAACGGCAGCAGTAGCTGCAGCACGATGTCGCGGATCGCGCCGCCGGTGACGGGGGGCGCGCCGGGGGTATTCATCAACAGCACCACCAGCAGTGGGGTCAGCACCACGCCAAGGATGTTGGACAACGATGCGCTGACGATGGCCGCCGAGACGTGACCGCGCGCGATCGACGTGAACGCGATCGAGGACTGCACCGTCGACGGGACAAGGCACATAAACAGCACCCCGTTGTACAGGTCGATGGTCAGCACCGAGGGCACCAACGCCCGGCAGACCAGCCCGAGGATCGGGAAGAGCACGAACGTGGTGGCCAGCACCAGCAGGTGCAGTCGCCATTGCCGCACTCCGTGCCAGGCTTGCTGCGGCGACAACCGTGCGCCGTAGAGGAAGAACAGCAAGGCGATCGCCGCCTTCGCCGCGACGGACACGGCCTCGCCGGCCGACCCGTGGGCCGGCAGCAGGGCGGCAAGAGCCACCGTCGCGGCCAGCGCCAGCAGAAAGCCGTCGACGGGAATCGCCCTAAGCCGGTTCAACACGACGCTCGAAGCGCAGAACTCAGCGGCAGGACAGGGTGCAGCCGGCGCAGTTGCCCTCGCAATCGTCGGCGATCGCCGCCCGGCGCAGTGCGAATCGCGCGCTCTGCCAGGAGCCGGCCGCCAGCGTGCCCAGGGCGCCGGCGATGCAAACGATCACCACCACCAGCGCGGTATGCGGGGACGCGACCAGTGCAACCAACCCGCCGGCGGCCAGCATTATCGCGGCCGCCAACTGCGTCGGCGCCATGGCACGCAGCGCCAGCGCGGTCGTATCGACCGCACTTGGAACCGGGCCGCGGGAGAGCGACCAGGTCCCGAATCCGGCAGACACCGCCGCCGCACATACGCACAGCACGCCCGCGATCAGCATGGGCCCACAATACGAGTCCGGTGGTGGATCGGCATGCCCGGCTCCACAGGCGGCGCCCTAGCGGCGCCGAGTCAGATTCAGTGCGGGGACCCCAGCAGGTTCAGGTGCAGGTTGGGTAGCGGAGGCAGCCCTGGCACGAGGGAGGACAGCAGGTTGGGCTGCGGCTGTTGTTGGGCGGGCAGCTGGGCCGCCAAGGGCGCCGGCGCTGCTACGGGCGCTTGCGCAGGGAGTCCGACGGGCGCGGGTGTGGGCGTGGGGGCGGGAGCGGGCGTCGCTGCGCCTGGGGTGGTCACCCGGAAGCCGTTGATGATCGCGTCGGTCGCGGGGCCATCGGCAACCGCCTGAGCAGCGTCGGTGGTCACCGCGAACGACACCAGATATTTGTCAGACCCAGACGTGGCGATGACATTGCGCCGCGAGGTGTTCAGCGTCATGTCGTTTTGGCGGTACGTGCCCTCGATGATCGACGAGGGAAGGCCGCCGAAATCGGCCTGAGAGGCGTTGGTCGTCTGCCACCCGAGCAGTTGCTGGCTGTCGACGAAACCGTGCGTCATGGCCTCCCGGGGGTCGAAGTTGCCGACCAGCTTGTACACCACCACCTGCGCGTTCGACGTATACAGGCTGTTGCCGAGCCGGTCCGCGATCACCGCGAACGCATCGGGCACATTGGGATCCGGAATCCGGGTCCAGCGCGGCGGGACCGGCAGGGTGATGTCCAGCGCGTTGAACCCCGCGGGCTGCTGCGCCACCAGCTTGACGCCCTTGGCCTGCAGGTAGTCCCGCAACGTGCCCGAAACCGGGGTGGTCACCGTCGGCGGCAGTGGCGCCGCGGCGGCTGCCCCGGGTGCGGCGGCAGCCACGGCACTGTTGCCGTTCACACCGGCGACGGCCCCGGGAAGGGTCGTCGCATTCTGTGCGGGTGCGACCGGGACCGCTGGGGCCACCGCGGGGACACCGGGCACAGCGGGAGCGGGGGGTGCTGGAACCAGAGGATCCGCCGACGCGGTGGCGCCCGCGAAAGCGGTGACACCGATCACCCCGGCGACCAGACCCCCTCCGAGTACCCGCCACGTACGGGCGATGTCAATCATCTGCGTCGACCCTTCCAAATGTCCGGGCACCGGCGCCCGGCGCTAGAGGGTGACTGTAACCAGTGGTCAAGGCGGCTGGACAGGCTTGAAATAGACCTGGGATGAAGCTCTGATCTTGCGCAACGGAACCGAGATCAACCTGTGCCCGACGGATCCGGCGCGTCGCCCTTATACCCTGTTTGACGTGACCGAATCTGCCCAGCCGGACTCCGACGCGCCGCCCTACCGCTACACGGCGGAGCTGGCGAGCCGCATCGAGAGCAGTTGGCAGCAGAATTGGACCCGGCTAGGCACGTTCAATGTGCCTAACCCGGTCGGCGACCTGGCTCCGACCGATGGCGCCGAAGTACCCGACGACAAATTGTTCGTGCAGGACATGTTCCCGTATCCATCCGGTGACGGGCTGCACGTCGGACACCCGCTGGGCTACATCGCAACCGACGTCTACGCGCGGTATTTCCGAATGAACGGCCGTAATGTGCTGCACGCGTTGGGCTTCGACTCCTTCGGCCTGCCCGCCGAGCAATACGCGGCGCAAACCGGGACCCACCCGCGCACCAGGACCGACGCCAATATCGAAAACTTCCGCCGTCAGCTGGGCCGGCTGGGTCTCGGCCACGACAGCCGACGCAGCTTCTCGACCACCGATGTCGAGTTCTACAAGTGGACCCAGTGGATCTTCCTGCAGATCTACAACGCCTGGTTCGACACCGCGGCCAACAAGGCGCGCCCGATCGCCGAACTGATCGCCGAATACGATTCCGGCGCACGCCATCTCGAAGACGGGCGGGACTGGGCCACCCTGTCCGCGGGGGAGCGGGCCGACGTCATCGACAACTGCCGGCTGGTGTACCGGGCGGACTCCATGGTGAACTGGTGCCCGGGCCTGGGCACGGTGCTGGCCAACGAAGAGGTCACCGCCGACGGCCGCAGCGACCGCGGCAACTTCCCGGTATTCCGGAAACGGTTGCGGCAGTGGATGATGCGCATTACCGCCTACTCCGACCGGCTGCTCGACGACCTCGATCTGCTGGACTGGCCGGACCAGGTCAAAACCATGCAGCGCAACTGGATCGGCCGCTCCACCGGCGCGACGGCGCTGTTCTCGGCGACCACTAACCCTGGCGAACCGACGGCGACAACGATCGAGATCGACGTGTTCACCACCCGGCCCGACACCCTGTTCGGTGCCACCTACCTGGTGCTGGCTCCCGAGCACGACCTGGTCGACGATCTGGTCGCCACCGCTTGGCCGGATGGAACCGACCCGCACTGGACCTATGGCGCTGCCACACCGGGGGAGGCGGTCGCGGCCTACCGCCACGCGATCGCGGCCAAGTCGGACCTGGAGCGGCAGGAGAACAGGGAAAAGACCGGCGTCTTTCTGGGCAGTTACGCGACGAACCCGGCCAATGACAAGCCCGTCCCGATCTTCATCGCCGACTACGTGCTGGCCGGGTATGGCACCGGGGCGATCATGGCGGTCCCCGGCCATGACCAGCGGGACTGGGACTTCGCCCATGAGTTTCATTTGCCGGTGTTGGAAGTGATTGCCGGCGGCGACATTTCAGAGGCCGCGCACGCCGGTGACGGGGTGCTGGTGAACTCCGATTACCTCGACGGAATGAAGGTCGCAGAGGCCAAGGAGGCCATCACCGCGCGCCTCGAGTCTGAAGGCCGCGGCCGGGCCCGCATCGAATTCAAGCTGCGTGACTGGCTTTTCGCGCGGCAGCGGTATTGGGGCGAACCGTTTCCCATCGTCTATGACAGCGACGAGCGCCCGCATGCGCTCGACGAGGCCGCACTGCCGGTTGAGCTGCCTGATGTAGCCGACTATTCGCCGGTGTTGTTCGACCCCGACGACGCCGACAGCGAACCGTCGCCGCCGTTGGCCAAGGCAACCGACTGGGTGCATGTGGAGCTGGATCTGGGCGACGGCCTGAAGCCCTACAGCCGCGACACCAACGTGATGCCACAGTGGGCCGGCAGCTCTTGGTACGAACTGCGTTACACCGACCCGCACAACTCAGAACGGCTCTGCGCCAAGGAAAACGAGGCCTACTGGATGGGCCCTCGCCCGGCCGAGCACGGCCCGGACGATCCGGGCGGCGTCGACCTGTACGTCGGCGGTGCCGAACATGCGGTGCTGCACCTGTTGTATGTGCGGTTTTGGCACAAGGTCCTGTTCGACCTCGATCACGTCAGTTCCGCCGAGCCCTACCGCAGGCTCGTCAACCAGGGCTACATTCAGGCCTTCGCCTACACCGATGCGCGCGGGTCGTATGTACCCGCCGATGAGGTGATCGAGCGTGGCGGCCGGTTTGTGTATCCGGGACCCGACGGTGAAGTCGAAGTCTTTCAAGAATTCGGGAAAATCGGTAAGAGCCTGAAGAATTCGGTATCACCCGACGAAATCTGCGATGACTACGGCGCGGACACGCTGCGGGTGTACGAGATGTCGATGGGCCCGTTGGAAGCCTCGCGTCCGTGGGCCACCAAGGACGTCGTCGGCGCCCACCGCTTTCTGCAGCGGGTATGGCGGTTGGTGGTCGACGAGCAGACCGGCGAAACCGGGATGGTCGATGCACCGGACCAACAAGAGTTGGACACCGACACCCTGCGGGCGCTGCATCGCACCATCGCCGGAGTCGCCGAAGACTATGCGGCGCTGCGGAATAACACCGCGGCGGCCAAGTTGATCGAGTACACCAACCACCTCACTAAAAAGTACCGTGACGCGGTGCCGCGCGCGGCCGTCGAGCCGCTGGTGTTGATGGTGGCGCCGTTGGCCCCGCATCTGGCCGAGGAGCTGTGGCTGCGGCTGGGCCACACCAGGTCGCTAGCGCACGGCCCGTTCCCGGACTTCGATCCCGAGTATCTCGTCGACGACACTGTCGAATACCCGGTACAGGTCAACGGCAAGGTGCGGGGCCGGGTCATGGTGGCCGCCGACGCCGACGACGACGCCGTGAAAGCCGCCGCCCTGGCCGACGACAAGGTCCAGGCGTTCTTGGCCGGTGCTGAGCCGCGCAAGGTGATCGTGGTCGCCGGCCGGCTGGTCAACTTGGTCGTTTAGTGCCGGCCTGGCCGGACGACGATCTCGTGGACCTGACCGTCGGGCGGGGTCGCCACCACGTTGGCGACCACTTCAGCGACGGTGTCAGGCCGCAAGAACTTGGTGGCGTCGTACTCGCCGCCCTCGAATGCGACCAGTTCGCGCTGCATGTCGGTATCGGTGCGGCCCGGATAGACGGTCGTGACCCGCAGGTCGGGCTCGTCGCCGCGCAAGGAGTCGGCGAACGCGCGCAACGCGAACTTGCTCGCCGAATAGGAAGCCATGCCCGGCGAGACCGTGCGTCCAGACCCGGAATTGATGAACACCACCTGACCGCGGGCACTTCGCAGCGCCGGAAGCAGCGCCAGTGTAAGTGCCACCGCTCCAAAGAAGTTGACATCGAAGGTGGCGCGCCATTCATCGACATGTGAGTCGCCGACACGGCCGGGGACCGACACCCCCGCGTTGTGCACCAGCACGGCGAGTTCGTCGACGACTTCGCAGCTGGCTTCGATGGTGTCGATGTCGGTCAAATCCAGCGGAAAAGTGGTCGCTCCGAGCCGGTCCGCTACGGCGTCGAGCCGGGCGGAGGGTCGGCCGCCCAACAACAGGGTGTGCGTCGGGGCCAGCGCCGTGGCGATCGCCGAGCCGATACCGCCGCCAGCGCCGGTGATGAGTGCAGTTGGCATGCACGCCAGCTTACTGGCACGGTGAATCTTATTGAATGACAGGAGCTTTGAGGCCAGAGGCCGGTTCACCGGAGCCCAGTCGCTCCAGCGGCGCCAGCGCCTTCATCAGGGTGTTCAGGTCGGATTCGGGCAGTTGACTGAGCATCGCGGCCAGCGCCGCGCGCCGGTTGGCCAGTGATTCGCCGTGCACCGCCCGCCCGCGTGGGGTGATGTCGACCAGCACGGCGCGCAGGTCGGACGGGTCGCGTGAGCGTTTCACCAGGCCGATCTTTTCCAGCCGGCGGATCGCCACCGTGGTGGTGGGAGTCCGCACCCGTTCGTGTGCGGCCAGGTCCGTCATCCGAATGGGGCCCTGATCGAGCAAGGTTATCAGGATGGAAAGCTGAGCCAGCGTCAAGTCGTTGGCGGCGGCGGTCGCGCTGGGGTCACCGCGGCGCAGGATCGTGAACAGCTTGGATAGGGCACGATGCAGCCCCTCCGCGAGCTCGGTCACCTCGCGCCCAGTCGGTTCGCTGTCCGCCATAAGTCGGCAGTCTAACCCGACACGCACGGCGTTGAAGGGACCTACCAGGGCCAGTTTTAGATCGTCAAAGTACTTGGGACAAAAACCGCTGCAGCCGCTCGGTCTGCGCGGCCTCGAATATCTGCTCGGGAGGGCCGGATTCCACCACCTTGCCGTGATCCATGAAAACGACGGTGTCCGATGCCGACCGGGCGAAGCCCATTTCGTGGGTGACGACGATCATCGTCATGCCCTCGGTGCCCAGGTCGGCGATGAGTTGCAGAACTCCCTTGACCAATTCGGGGTCCAGCGCCGAGGTCGCCTCGTCAAAGAACATCACCTGCGGCGCCATCGCCAGCGCACGCGCGATCGCGACCCGTTGTTGTTGGCCTCCGGACAGCATGCCGGGGCGGGCGCCGGCCTTGTGCTTCAGGCCAACTCGGTCCAGCTGAGTCAGCGCGAGGTCCCGAGCCGCCTCTGAAGACAGTCCTCGCAACTTGCGCGGCGCCAGCGCGACGTTCTTCATGATGCTCAGATGCGGAAACAGATTGAAATGCTGGAACACCATGCCAATGCGCTGGCGCAGCTGGTCGGGGTCGTCGCACAGCACCGACCGGCCGTCCAGCAGAATGTCGCCGCTGTCGGGCTCGTGCAAGCGGTTCAGCGTGCGAAGCAGCGTCGATTTGCCGGATCCGGATGGTCCGACGATAGCGGCGGTGCTGCCCGCGGAAACCTCGATATCGACGCCTCGCAACACCAAAGTTCCGCCGAGAGTTTGGTGAATACCTTTGGCGGCCAACGACACTGAGGCACCTGCCGTCATACCATCCCCTGGCCGAACGTCGAGGTGAGCGTCTCGGCGGTCTCGTCGGGCTCAACTGCAGCCCGGCCGCTGCGCAGCCGGGCGTCGATGTAGTTGACCAAATGCGTTAACGGAATAGTCAGTATCAGATAGAAGAGGCCGGCGGCCACCAGCGGTGACAAGTTGCCGGTCTGTGCGTTGAGGTCGCGGCCCACTTGAAAAAGCTCGCGCTGTTCGGCGATAAGGCCCAGGAAATACACCAGCGCGGAGGCCTTCAACAAAGAGATGAACTGATTGACCAGTGCCGGCAGCACCCGCCGGATACCCTGCGGGATCACCACCAGCCGCATCGCCGCCGAGTAACTGAACCCGAGCGCGCGGGAGGCCTCCAGCTGGCCCGGGTCCACGCTTTGGATGCCGGCGCGCAGAATTTCGCCGATGTAGGCGGCGGCCATGCACCCTAATGCCGCAATGCCCAGCGGAAAGGGATTGTTGTGTGTCAGTCCGCCGACGAGCGGACCGATGCCCATGCCGATGACCAGGATGATCACGACTTCGGGAAGACCGCGGAAGATGTCGGTGTATACCCGCGCCGGCCAGCGCAGCCAGCGCGAGTGCGACATCCCCGCGATTGCCAGGGCCATACCGAGAACCAGCCCGATAACGATGGCGCTGTTCGTCAGGATCAGCGTGTTCGGCAGGCCGACGGTGAACAGAATGGGAATGGCCTGTCGGTACAAATCCCAATCGAAGAAGGAATCGCGCAACTGCGCCAAAGTCGACTTGGGCGCGGACGGGCCGACCGGCGCGTGGTGGTGGCTCGCGGCGATCGCGGCGAAGTCCGGCAGTGTCGGCGCGGGGGCGGCAAGGGACCCGGGTTTCCAGCCCCGCGGCAGGGAGCGCGGCACCCATTCGGAGTACAGGTGCGCCCAGGTGCCGTCGGCGATGACGGCGTCCAACGCGGAGTTCAGGGCATCCACCAGCGGCTGGTTGTCTGTGGCCACCGCATAGGCGACAAAGTTGCCCAGGCTGAAGGTGTTCGCGACAACCACCGCCGGATCACCCGGGCGGATCACGTTAGCCGCCAACGTTCCCGGCGCTACCCAGGCATCGATCTGACGCGTTTTGAGGCTGGCATACACGGTGGCGAAACCCGGATACTTCACCGGTTGCAGGTGCAGGGTGTCGACGACGTAGGACTCCTCGACGGTGCCCTGGACGACACCAATACGCTGCCCGGCGGTCAGATCGGTGAATTTGGTGATCGCCGAGCCGGGCGGGACCACCAGTGAGTAATAGCCGAAGTCGTAGCCGTTGGTGAACGCGACGGTGCGACGCCTCGCGTCGGTGGCCTTCACCGCCGCCGAGCCGACGTCGAAGCGCCGAGACGCCACTTCGGCGAGCAGCGCCGAAAAATCCGTGCTGACAAAGCGGGCTTGCAGGCCCAGCTTGCCGGCGATGGCGAGCAGGAGCTGATTGTCGAAGCCGCTGAATTGGCCGGTGGGGGTGACGCAGATATTCGGCGGGGCGTCCGACAGGGTGCCGACGGTCAGCACGCCTGGCGTTTCCAGGCCCAGTGCGCCGATGTTCACCGAGCTCAGCGGCGCGACGGTGGCGGTCGTGTGCTCGTCGTCGTGGCCCATGCCGCCGGACTCGGTGAGGTTTTTCGGCAAGACAGTCGCGCTGTCCAATCCGGCAGGCGCGCATTGGTTGCGGTCGGCGGCCGCGGGCGCAGCCAATGCGGCCAATACGGCCGAGGTCGAGCCGAACACGATGAGGACCGTCGCGGCTACTGCCAGTAGCCTGCTACGGCGCGTAGCGCGCGAGCCCACGCACGAACTCATCACCGCATACGGTATCGAGCCGTCGGCAAACCCGCCTGCTTAGAGCGCGATCGACGGCTGGGGGAGGACCGCATCGGCTGCAGCGGGCACCCGACGCGAGCCGGGGATTTCAATCTTCGGAGCCTCGGCGGGGGTGAACACTCTGCGCCGAAACAGTTCGGCCAGCATCATTTCCGCTATCCGGCGAGAGCGGCCGACGCACGCGGCCCGCGCGCCTTCCGGGTCGTGACGGTGGATCGCGGAGTTCTCTTCTTCGTAGAACGGCAACATGTCATCACGGCTGTTGTGGTAGGTCATCCAGAACATGCGGGGGATGAGGTTTTCCGACGCGCGGATCGTGGCGTGCAGGCGGGGTCCGGCGTACTCATCGTTGACGGTGCACCGGTATTCCGATGCGATGTCGACAAAGGCCCGTGACTCCCTGGCGTTGCGCAGCGACCGCATGAGCGCGTCGAGCTGCCCCAGGATCCGCGGCGTGGGATTGGTGGCCGCGCGCGCCGAGGCAATCCCATTGAGCAGGCCGTCGAGTTCGTGATGCTCGAGGACGGTCGCTTCGTCGAACCGCTCGACGAATGCGCCCCGGTGATAGCGGGTGGACACGATGCCGTCGTGCTCAAGTTGAACCAGCGCCTCTTGAATGGGGACGCGGCTTACGCCCAAACCGTGGGCGATCTCGTTGCGGTCGACGCGGTCGCCGCTGCGCAGCTTGCCGGTCAGCACCAGGTTGAGGATGTGGGAAACAACCTGGTCCTTTTCTTTGACTCCGTATTTCTTCGGCATCAGTCTCTTCGAGTCTCTTGCAAGTCGTTGTTGACCCGCACCGGCCACTCAGCGCTGGCAAGTTTCTCATGAATGGGCGCCCCCATTCAGGTGTTTGGCGGATGAATCGGAGGCGAACGTAAACGAAATGCTTTAGCGCTTATCGCGCCAGCGGCACAGCGCCTCGGCGGCCGCGAGGTCGTAGTCCGGGCCGTTGCAGCCGACGGTCAGCAGTGTGACGCCGAGGGCCGTGAGGCCCTCGGCGTTGGCGATCAGCCCGTCGATGCCTTCACCACGCCGAACGCCGCTGTTGTCCTCCACCCCGGCGGATCGTTCGACGGTGGCCGGGTCGCGGCCAACGGCGGCGCAGTGCTCGTCCAGCACGCCCGCCGCCGCGGGGTAGGTGTCGGCGGTGGTGAAGCCGTGCCAGATGTCGGCGTACTGGGCGACCAGGCGCAGGGTCTTGCGGGGGCCCTTGCCACCGATCAACAACGGGATCTCACGCGTGGGTGCCGGGTTGAGTTTGGCCAGGCGCGACTTGATCCGGGGCAGCGCGGCGGCCAGGTCGTCGAGGCGGCTGCCGACGGTGCCGAACTCGTAGCCGTATTCGAAGTAGTCCTTGTCTTTCCAGCCGGATCCGATACCCAGGATGAGCCGCCCGCCGGAAATGTGGTCGACGGTACGGGCCATGTCGGCCAGCAGCTCCGGATTGCGGTAGGAGTTGCACGTCACCAGCGCGCCGATCTCGAGGCGGGACGTCTGCTCGGCCCAGGCTCCGAGCACGGTCCAGCATTCGAAGTGGGCACCGTCGGGATCGCCGTAGAGCGGAAAGAAGTGATCCCACGTGAAAGCGACGTCGACGCCGATGTCCTCGCAGCGTCGAACGGCGTCTCGGATGTTGCCGTAGTGCGGGGCGTGCTGGGGCTGCAACTGCACACCGATGCGGACGGGGAGATCAGGACGCGCGGGCGAGGTCATTTGTCGAGCACCCCGCGCAAGAGGTCAATCAGGACGCGAGGCTGGTCGCTTTGCACGGAGTGCCCGGAATTCTCGACGATGTGGGTCGTGCGGAAATGCTTTGCACGCCTAGCTAATTCGGCGGTATCTTCGTCGGTGACAAAGCCTGACGCGCCGCCGCGTATCAGGGTGATCGGCGCGGTGAGGGCGTCGACGTCGTCCCACAGGCCGTCGAAATCCGGGACGGCGCGGATCGCGTCGTAGCGCCATGTCCAGTTGCCGTTGTCGAGTCGCCGGGAGTTGTGGAACACGCCGCGGCGCAGCGCCTTCACCTCGCGGTGCGGCGCGGCGGCGATCGTCAGGTCCAGCATCGCCTGAAAGCTGGGGAACTCCCGCTCGCCATGCATCAGCGCCACGGTGCCCTGCTGTTCGGCGGTCAGCTCGGCGTGCCGCTGTAGCGCCGACGGCGTGACGTCGATGAGGACGAGTTCGTCGACCAGGGCGGGTGCGGCCGCGGCCAGTCGTATCGCGGTCAACCCGCCCAACGACATGCCCACCACGAGGTCGGCCTCCGGTGCCAGATCGCTGAGTACCGGCGCTACGGCGGCGGCGTTGTGCTGCGGCGAATAGTCGCCGTCCTCGCGCCAATCCGAATGGCCGTGCCCGGGCAGGTCTACTGCCAGCGCCGGCTCACCGAGGCCGACGATGACGGTGTCCCAGGTGTGCGCGTTCTGCCCGCCGCCGTGCAGAAAGATCACGCGCGGCTCAGAGGCGCCCCAGCGCAGCGCGCTGATAGCCCCCGTATCGATCCTTTGCACTTCGGGCAGTGGACCCGTCGCACCGGCCTGCTCGGCGTTCCCGCCCAGCAACGAGAACTCGGACAGTCCGGACAGTTCGCCTTCGGAGATGTCGGTCACGACTGACGACTCTACGAGCTACGAACGTGACGTTGCAGTCACGCTGGACGGTTCGAGCCCTCAGCCCTCGATGATGAACTCTTCGAGCTGGGCACGCGCGATGTCGTCGGGCAGCTGCTTCGGCGGGCTCTTCATCAGGTAGGCCGACGCCGCGGCCACCGGTCCGCCGATGCCGCGGTCCTTGGCGATCTTGGCGGCGCGTACCGCGTCGATGATGACGCCCGCCGAATTCGGCGAGTCCCAGACCTCGAGCTTGTACTCCAGGTTCAGCGGCACGTCACCGAACGCGCGGCCCTCCAGCCGGACGTAGGCCCACTTGCGGTCGTCGAGCCATCCGACGTGGTCGGACGGTCCGATGTGCACGTCCTTGGTCTTGAACTCGCGCTGCAGGTTCGAGGTCACGGCCTGCGTCTTGGAGATCTTCTTGGATTCCAGCCGTTCGCGCTCGAGCATGTTCAGGAAGTCCATGTTGCCGCCCACGTTCAGCTGCATCGTGCGGTCGAGCTGCACGCCGCGGTCCTCGAATAGCTTGGCCATCACGCGGTGGGTGATAGTCGCGCCGACCTGGCTCTTGATGTCGTCGCCGATGATCGGCACGCCCGCGTCGGCGAACTTCTTGGCCCACACCGGGTCCGAGGCGATGAACACCGGCAGCGCGTTGACGAACGCCACGCCCGCGTCGATCGCGCACTGCGCGTAGAACTTGTCGGCTTCTTCGGAGCCCACGGGGAGGTAGGACACCATGACGTCGACGTTCGCGTCCTTGAGCGCCTTGACCACATCGACGGCCTCGGTGTCGGAGATCTCGATGGTCTCGGCGTAGTACTTGCCGATCCCGTCGAGCGTTGGGCCGCGCTGCACCGTGACGTTGGTGGGGGGCACGTCGGCGATCTTGATGGTGTTGTTCTCCGACGCGAAGATCGCCTCCGACAGGTCGAAGCCCACCTTCTTGGCGTCCACGTCGAACGCGGCCACGAACTTCACGTCGCGGACGTGGTACTGGCCGAACTTCACGTGCATCAGGCCGGGCACCGTCGACGTCTCGTCGGCGTTCTGGTAGTACTCGACGCCCTGGACCAACGAAGACGCGCAGTTTCCAACGCCGACTATCGCGACTCGAACCTCGGTCTGCGCCTCCGGCGCCCCTGAAGGGTTGTACTCACTCATAGGGCGTTCTCCTAACTCCGTGCCTTCTGTCTTCGGTGTTCGTGCTGTTGGTTTCGTGCAAGGGGTTCATGTTTGTTCTGCCGCCCGCTCCGCCGCGATGAGCTCGTTGAGCCACTTGACTTCGCGCTCGCTGGACTCGAGGCCGAGCTGATGCAGTTGGCGGGTGTAGCGGTCGAATGAGTTGCTGGCGCGGGCCACGGCGTCGCGCAGGCCTTCCCGACGTTCCTCGACCTGGCGGCGGCGGCCCTCCAGGATGCGCATCCGCGCCTCGGCGGGAGTGCGGTTGAAAAACGCTAGGTGGACCCCGAAGCCGTCGTCGGTGTAGTTGTGCGGTCCCGTGTCGGCGACCAACTCACCGAAGCGCTGGCGACCGGCGTCGGTCAGTTCGTAGACGCGCCGGGCCCGACGGACCGGGGTTCCGGCCGGGGCCGCGTTCTCGGCGATCAACCCGTCGGTTTGCATACGGCGCAGGGCGGGGTAGAGGGAACCGTAGGAAAACGCCCGGAGCGCTCCGAGCAGGCCCGTCAGTCGTTTGCGCAACTCATAGCCATGCATCGGCGATTCGATGAGGAGGCCCAATATGGCCAGTTCCAGCATCGAGTCACCTCCTTTGCTTGGCTGATTACGACGGACTTGGACGGATCAATGCCTCGCTCCATCGTATCGGTTCGATATATTCGTCACAACACAAGCTGTTGTTGGTGAGCTGTTAGTCATATCCGCCGGCCTGGGAAGACCAGGCTTCTCCGCGTGTCCTGCGCGAGGGCAAATTCGGCCGATTCGCGGCGCCGTTGATTGAGCCACCGTAGCCGCTGCACATGTACACGGACACATTGGATGCGTGTCGGCGCCGCGGTCGGGCACGTACTCTGGTCAGCGTGCGACTGCAGCGACAGGTAGTGGACTACGCCCTTCGGCGGCGGTCACTGCTGGCGGAGGTGTATTCGGGACGCACCGGTGTATCCGAGGTGTGTGATGCAAACCCGTATCTGCTGCGCGCCGCGAAGTTTCACGGGAAACCGAGCCAGGTGATGTGCCCGATCTGCCGGAAGGAACAGCTCACGCTGGTGTCGTGGGTGTTCGGCGATCACCTGGGCGCGGTGTCGGGCTCGGCCCGCACGGCCGAAGAGTTGGTGTTGTTGGCGACCCGGTACGAGGAGTTCTCGGTCCACGTGGTGGAGGTATGCCGCACCTGCAGCTGGAATCATCTGGTCAAGTCGTATGTGCTCGGCGCGGCACGCTCGGCGCCTCCGCCCAGAGGCACGCGCGGCACGCGGACGGCGCGCAACGGCGCGCGCACGGCCAGTGAATAACGAAGGGCGCCACCACCAGTCGTCCGGGGACGCCAGCGGCTCAGAGAGTGAGCGCGTGGGCAAGCATGCGGATAGCGACGAGGGCGCGCGGTCGAGGCCGGGTCAGCGCCGTCAGGTTCCCCCCGACGACCGGCTGACGGCGATCATCCCTGCGGTCACCGACGACCGATCGCCGGGACGGGCAGACTCCATTGACGAGGTCAAGGCCGCACTGGATGCTCCCGCGTCGGCACCCCGGTATTCCGACCCGCAGCGGCGCGACCCGATCGACGAGGTCAAGGCCGCGATGGAGCGTCCGGCCTCGAGACCCTCGAAAAGCTTGCTGTCGCAGCCAGGTGACCGGCCCGACTCGGGGCGCCGCCCACCGGAAGGACCTCCGCCTCCGCCCGGGCCGCGCGGGCCCACCGGACCGGGGAGGGGCACACCTGGGCCGAGGGTGACGGCGAAATGGGCCCAGCAGGTCAACTGGCGCTGGGTGCGGCGCGGTCTGTATCTCACCGCCGTGATGATCGTGCTGCTGCCGATCGTCACCTTCGCGATGGCCTACTTCATCGTCGACATTCCCAAGCCGGGCGACATCCGGAGCAACCAGGTCTCGACAATCCTGGCCAGCGACGGCTCAGAGATAGCCAAAATTGTTCCGCCCGAAGGTAATCGGGTCGACGTCAACCTCAGCCAGGTGCCGGTGCACGTGCGCCAGGCCGTGATCGCCGCTGAGGACCGCAACTTCTATTCGAACCCCGGGTTCTCGTTCAGCGGCTTCGCGCGAGCGGTGAACAACAACCTCTTCGGCAGCGGCGACCTGCAGGGCGGCTCGACGATCACTCAGCAGTACGTGAAAAACGCGCTGGTCGGTTCCGCGCAACACGGGTTGAGCGGCCTGATGCGCAAGGCCAAGGAACTGGTCATCGCCACCAAGATGTCGGGGGAGTGGTCCAAAGACGATGTGCTGCAGGCCTATCTGAACATCATTTATTTCGGCCGCGGCGCCTACGGGATTTCGGCGGCGTCCAAGGCCTATTTCGACAAGCCCGTCGAGCAGCTCACGGTTTCCGAAGGCGCACTGCTGGCGGCGCTGATTCGACGCCCGTCCACGCTGGACCCGGCGGTCGATCCCAAAGGTGCGGAGGCCCGCTGGAACTGGGTCCTCGACGGCATGGTGGAAACCAAGGCGTTGTCCCCGAGTGATCGGGCGGCACAAGCGTTTCCGGCGACCGTGCCGCCTGATCAGGCCCGGGCGCAAAACCAGACCACCGGCCCCAACGGGCTGATCGAGCGTCAGGTCACCCGGGAACTGATGGAGCTGTTCAACATCGACGAGCAGACGTTGAACACCCAGGGACTGCAGGTCACCACCACGATCGATCCGAAGGCCCAGCAGGCGGCGGACAAGGCGGTTTCGAAATACCTTGACGGACAAGACCCCGACATGCGGGCCGCCGTGGTTTCCATCGATCCGCACAACGGCGCGATACGCGCCTACTACGGCGGTCCGGACGCCAACGGCTACGACTTCGCGCAGGGCGGATTGCAGACCGGGTCGTCGTTTAAGGTGTTCGCGTTGATCGCCGCGCTCGAGCAGGGCATCGGCCTGGGTTATCAGGTGGACAGTTCCCCGCTTACCGTCGACGGCATCAAGATCACCAACGTCGAGGGCGAGAGTTGCGGGACCTGCAATCTCGCCGAGGCGCTCAAGATGTCGCTGAACACCTCCTACTACCGGCTGATGCTCAAACTCAAGGGCGGACCCCGGGCCGTCGCGGACGCCGCGCACCAAGCCGGCATCGCGACCAGTTTCCCCGGCGTCGCGCACACACTGTCCGAGGACGGCAAGGGCGGACCGCCCAACAACGGCGTGGTGCTGGGCCAGTACCAAACCCGGGTGCTCGACATGGCCTCGGCGTACGCCACGCTGGCCGCCTCGGGTATTTACCACCGACCGCATTTCGTGCAGAAAGTCGTCAACGCCGAGGGCCAAGTGCTTTTCGACGCCGGCACGTCGAACAACAGCGGCGAGCAGCGCATCGACAAAGGCGTTGCCGATAACGTCACCGCGGCGATGCAGCCGATCGCGGGCTATTCCAATGGCCACAATCTTTCCGGCGGGCGGCCGTCGGCGGCTAAGACCGGCACCGCCCAGTTGGGCGACACCGATGCCAACAAGGACGCCTGGATGGTCGGGTACACGCCGTCGTTGTCGACGGCGGTGTGGGTGGGCACCGTCAGAGGCGACAAGCCGCTGGTAACCGCTTCGGGCGCAGAGGTTTACGGCTCGGGCATGCCGTCAGACATCTGGAAGGCGACCATGGACGGTGCGCTGAAGGGCACCTCTAATGAGGCGTTCCCCAAGCCGACCGCGATAGGCGGCTACGCGGGCGTTCCGGCTCCACCGCCGAAGCCGCCGCCGCCGTCGGAGACCGTCATCCAGCCCACCGTCGAGGTCGCACCGGGTATCACCATTCCGGTTGGCCCGCCCACGACCATCACGGTCGCGCCGCCGCCGCCGGGGGCACCTCCGCCCGGCCCGCCGCCTAACCAGCCGCAAACCCAGTCGCCGCCGTGACGGACGCTCAGCAGAGCGTCACTATCTCGCCGGAGCCGTTAGCCGCCGATCTACGCAGCGCCGACAACCGGGATTGCCCAAGCCGCACCGACTTTTTGGGCTCCGCTCTGGCAGATGTCGCCGGTGGGCCGGTGGGTCGGCACGCACTGATCGGGCGCACCCGGTTGATGACCCCGGTGCGGGTGATGTTCGTGATCGCGCTGGTATTCCTGGCGTTCGGTTGGTCGACGAAGGCGGCGTGCCTGCAGTCCACCGGCACCGGGACGGGCGATCAGCGGGTCGCCAACTGGGACAATCAGCGCGCCTATTACGAGTTGTGCTACTCCGATACCGTGCCGCTCTACGGCGCGGAGTTGTTGAGCCAGGGCAAATTTCCGTACAAGTCGAGTTGGGTCGAAAGCGACGCCAGCGGCGTGCAGCAGACCCGCTACGACGGCCAGCCCGCGGTGCGATACATGGAGTATCCGGTGCTGACCGGGGTTTACCAGTATGTGTCGATGGCGCTGGCCAAGTCCTACACGGCGCTAAGCAAGCTCGTCCCGCTTCCGGTCATCGCCGAAGTGGTGATGTTCTTCGATATCGCGGCGTTCGGGCTGGCGCTGGCGTGGCTGGCGACCGTCTGGGCAACCGCGGGACTATCGGGCCGGCGGGTGTGGGACGCGGCCCTGGTGGCCGCCTCCCCGTTGGTGATCTTTCAGATATTCACCAACTTCGACGCGCTGGCAACGGCATTCGCGATGAGCGGACTGCTGGCGTGGGCGCGGCGTAAGCCGGTGCTCGCCGGTTTCCTGATCGGGCTGGGCGCCGCGGCCAAGTTGTATCCGCTGTTGTTCCTTGGCCCCTTGTTGGTGCTGGGGATCCGCACCAGCCGCCTGGGTGGGGTGGCCCGCACGGCGGTGACGGCGGCGCTGACCTGGCTGGTGGTGAATCTGCCGGTGCTGCTGCTGTTTCCGCGGGGCTGGTCGGAGTTTTTCCGGCTCAACACCCGACGCGGCGACGACATGGACTCGCTGTACAACGTCGTGAAAACGTTCACCGGCTGGCGCGGCTTCGATCCCAAGCTGGGTTTCTGGGAGCCGCCGGTGGTGCTGAACACCGTGGTCGCGGTGCTGTTCGCATTGTGTTGTGCGGCAATAGGTTATATCACCCTCACCGCCCCGCAGCGGCCGCGGGTGGCGCAGTTGACGTTCTTGGTGGTGGCGGCATTTCTGTTGACCAACAAGGTGTGGAGCCCCCAGTTCTCGCTGTGGCTGGTACCGCTGGCGGTACTGGCCTTGCCGCACCGGCGGATACTGTTGGCGTGGATGACCGTCGACGCGCTGGTGTGGGTGCCGCGGATGTACTTCCTGTACGGCAACCCGAACCGATCGCTGCCCGAACAGTGGTTCACCACCACGGTGTTGCTGCGCGATATCGCGGTAATCGGGTTGTGCACGTTGGTTATTCGGCAGATTTACCGTCCTGACGAGGATCTGGTTCGATGGGAGGGCAGGGTGGACGACCCCGGGGGCGGGCCGTTTGACCGTGCGCCCGACGCCCCGCCCGGTTGGCTGCCGGCCCGGCTGCGCCCGCCGGGGCTGTTGCGGCGGCCGGTCGCGGCGCCCGAAACCGAGACCGCAATCGAGGCAGCAATCGAGGCATGATGCAGGTTGCAATCCCGCTGTTCGACCGGTTCACCGCGCTTGACGCCGTCGGGCCCTACGAAGTGCTGCAACGCATTCCGTCGATCGACGTGATATTCGTCGGTCACCGGCGCGGTGAGGTGCGCACCGAAAACGGATTGCTCGGCGTCACCTGCGACGCCACCTTCGACGAGGTCGGCGCTCCGGATGTGGTGGTGGTGCCCGGCGGTATCGGAACCCGTCAACTGATCCACGACGAAGTGATCCGCGCCTGGCTGCAATCGATACACCCGCACACCACGTTCAGCACCTCGGTGTGCACCGGCTCGCTGTTGCTCGCCGCCGCGGGCCTGCTCGACGGACTCACCGCGACGACACACTGGAGCGCCGCCGACCTGCTCAACGAGTTGGGTGCGCGCTACGCATCCGACCGCGTCGTGGAGCATCTACCGCAGCGCATCATCACCGCGGCGGGGGTATCCAGCGGGATCGACATGGCCCTGCGGCTGGTTGAGCTGTTGGTCGATCCAGAAGCCGCGCAAGCCGCTCAGCTGCTTATCGAGTACGACCCGCAGCCGCCGTTTGACTCGGGCTCGCTCGCCAAGGCCGACGCGGCGACGAAGGCGAGGGCCGACGAATTTCGGCAATCCCGGAAGTGACGGATTGCGCCGCTCGCGCGCCCCACCAGACACTCACCCAGGCCGCTGGCGGTCGCAAGGTCACGTCCGCGATGGCCGCAGGCGTTGAGGGGCGTGTGTGGACCCGCCGCGACATAGCCGCACTACTCGACTAGACCTAGGCGTGCGTGCTCTCGTCATCCGATGTGAGGCCCAATGGCCCTTGGTGCTAGACAACGAAGAGCGAATCCTTGCGTGATGCGTGGGCGAGATTACGACGGTGGCCTGGGCTTCGCCCAGTTGCCCCGCAACGCCCAGGTATTGGACAGTGCGACGGCGATGCTGCTGCTGGCCAGCGTCGACTACGGACGCATCGTGTTCACCTTCGACGCGCTTCCGGCGATTCGCCCGGTGAATCATCTGGTGGACGAGCGCCGGATAATCATCCGCAACCGCCTGACGGCGTCGATTTCTGCTGCGTTGCGATCTAACGACGGTGTTGTGGTCGCCTATGAGGCCGACAATCTCGATCCGCAGGCTCGGGCCGGGTGGAGTGTCGTCGTAACGGGACGCGCATACACCATCACAGATCCTGACGAGATTTCACGCTATGAGCAGCTGCTCCATCCGTGGGTAAACCACGCTGACACCGTGGTCGCCATCGAACCTGAGTTGGTCACCGGCCTCCGCATACTCCCCGCCGTGTAGACGCACTAGCGTCAAACTGACCCGTTACCCGGATTCACCGGATTTTTCTGGGCGGCCTTCCGTCCGGTAGCCTAGGGCGGTTGCCGACGCAGGCGACCCTCCTGCCACGGATCGACCGTGGCCGTACAGACCAGAGGAGGTGGTGAGGTTTCCATGCGTCCATACGAAATCATGGTCATTCTTGACCCCACGCTCGACGAACGCACTGTTTCCCCGTCGCTGGACACGTTCCTCAATGTCGTCCGCAAGGACGGTGGAAAGGTCGAGAAGATCGACATCTGGGGTAAGCGCAGGTTGGCCTACGAGATTGCCAAGCACGCCGAAGGCATCTACGTCGTCATCGACCTGAAGGCCGAGCCGGCGACGGTGTCCGAGCTGGACCGCCAGCTCAGCCTCAACGAGTCGGTGTTGCGCACCAAGGTGATGCGCACCGACAAGCACTAGCGGGGTGACTCCCCCTTGTCTGGGTGCTTGCGTAGGCTCAGCGGGAACCCGCGACTCAGGAGGAAATTGTGGCTGGTGACACCACCATCACCGTTGTCGGAAATCTGACCGCTGACCCCGAACTGCGGTTCACTCCGTCGGGTGCCGCCGTCGCGAATTTCACCGTGGCATCCACGCCGCGGATCTATGACCGTCAGAGCGGGGAATGGAAAGACGGCGAGGCGCTGTTCTTGCGCTGCAATATCTGGCGGGAAGCCGCCGAGAATGTGGCCGAGAGCCTGACCCGGGGAGCGCGAGTGATCGTCACCGGGCGGCTCAAGCAGCGTTCCTTCGAGACGCGCGAAGGCGAGAAGCGCACCGTCTTCGAGGTCGAGGTTGACGAGATCGGGCCGTCGCTTCGTTACGCCACCGCCAAGGTCAACAAGGCCAGCCGCAGTGGCGGTGGAGGCGGCGGGTTCGGTTCCGGCGGCGGCTCGCGTCCGGCGCCGGCGGCGGCGGCCCAGCCGAGCAGCGCACCGGCCGACGACCCGTGGGGCAGCGCCCCCGCGTCGGGCTCGTTCGGCGGCGGCGACGAAGAACCGCCCTTCTGACATAAAGACCAAACACTTCAAAGCACTGAGAAAGAGAAAGACCGACACACATGGCGAAGTCCACCAAACGGCGCCCGGCTCCGGAAAAGCCGATCAAGGTGCGCAAATGCGTCTTCTGCTCCAAAAAGGGCCAAGCGATCAACTACAAGGACACCACGCTGCTGCGCACCTACATCAGTGAGCGGGGCAAGATTCGCGCACGCCGGGTCACCGGCAACTGCGTGCAGCACCAACGCGATATCGCGATCGCGGTGAAGAACGCGCGCGAAGTCGCGCTGCTGCCCTTCACCTCGTCAACGCGATAGGAAAGTACGAAAACAATGAAGCTGATTCTGACGGCTGACGTCGACCACCTGGGTTCCGTCGGTGACACCGTCGAGGTCAAGGACGGGTTTGGTCGCAACTTCCTGCTTCCGCGCGGCCTCGCGATCGTCGCATCGCGCGGCGCGCAGAAGCAGGCCGACGAGATCCGCCGTGCCCGCGAGACCAAGACCGTGCGCGACCTCGAACACGCCAACGAAATCAAGGCCGAGATCGAGGCGCTGGGCCCGGTTTCGCTGCCGGTGAAGACGGCGGCCGATTCCGGCAAGCTGTTCGGCTCGGTGACCGCCGGCGACGTCGTCGCTGCGATCAAGAAGGCCGGCGGGCCGAACCTCGACAAGCGGATCGTCCGACTGCCCCAGACGCACATCAAGGCGGTGGGCACGCACCCGGTGTCGGTGCGGCTGCACCCCGAGATCGACGTCGTGGTTTCGCTCGAGGTCGTCGGCCAGAGCTAAGCCCCGGCGGCTTTGCTGAGCCGTCCGTATCGTTGATCCCGCAGACAGGGTCGGCGGTGACGAAGCTAGGGACGGCATGATTCCGACATCACGGGTGCTGCGCGGCGGGGTGCTTATGGCTGTACTCGTGGGTGCGGCACTGCTGGGGGCGTGCGAGACCCGAGTCGACCATGCCGATCCACCGCGGGCAGTCGACCAGCTGGCCGGCATGTTGGCCGATGAATCGGTCATCAATGCGATCATGGGCACCACCGCGCTTCGGGTGTACTACACCTACCGCTCGCTGCCCGGGTGGCCGGAGGGCGAGGTGTATTCGCGCCCAGAATGCATGCCGCAGATCGCCAACGCGATGGAAGCGGGGTACCACGGCAGCCATTACGGCCAGGTGCGGGGGGCGCGGCTGGCCGACAACCGCCCGGGCAACGCGAGCAGCATCGACGAGGCTGTGGTTGCCTTCGACAGCAGCACGGCTGCGCAGGCGTTCGTGGCCGCCACCGTGGAGTCCTGGCGAGCCTGCGCGGACGCGCCTTTGACGATCACATCGACCAACAGGCCGCCCGCACGCTGGAGCATGGGAAGTCCGCGGGTCTTGAACGGGGTCGAGGTGGTCGACGCCGACGACCCCGATTCGACATCGGGCTGGCGGACCTCTCATGCGATGCGCGCGACCGACAACGTGGTGATCGACGTCCGCGTCACCGATTACGGAGTGAGCGACCAGGCGGTGCGCGTTGTCAACGCGATCGCCGGGGGCAATCCGCTGTGAACGTCCGTGGCACGAGTCGTTCACGGCAAACACTGACGCGGTGATTGGAGCCGGGCGATTCGCCGCCGCCGTAGTGCGCCGCCCCGGCGCTATTCGCGATGCCGGTTCGGCGCGGTCGGGCTGGCGAACTATTTTGACGCAGCCCGCGTGTAAACGTCTTTACCGACACGTAACGCAGCGAAAATCTGGCTGAAAGCCAACACGCCCGACGCGGTAACCTGGCCCGACACGCCGAACAGATTCTTCTCCACACCGAAGTCACCGCGTGTCAGCGCGTTAATCTGCATTGATGTAATGACGCCCCGGATTGATCCACAGGTTCTCCACACCCGTTCAACACAGGTGTCAACGGATATGCACACACCATGCACAGCTTCATGAACAGCAGCCCCTTGGAGTACTCGCCAGCAACGTTTACGTTCGTCGAGGCGCGAGGCAACGCGGGCGCTTGTGGTGTGGGTGTCGGTGCCTCGGCTTACGCTCTGAATGCCCGCTATCGAATGTATGTTCGGCTGCTTGTCAGAAGGAGGTGAGAGTCTGTGGCGGTCGTCGACGATCTGGGCCACCCCGGCATGGATGCCTCGCCGCCTAGTGAAGACTTCGGTCGTCAGCCACCGCAAGATCTGGCCGCCGAGCAGTCGGTGCTGGGCGGGATGCTGCTGAGCAAGGACGCCATCGCCGATGTGCTGGAACGGCTGCGGCCCAGCGACTTCTATCGGCCGGTGCACCAAAACGTCTACGACGCGATCCTGGACCTCTACGGGCGCGGGGAGCCGGCCGACGCGGTGACGGTGGCCGCCGAACTGGACCGCCGCGGGTTGCTGCGCCGCATCGGCGGTGCCCCGTACCTGCACACCCTGATCTCGACGGTGCCGACGGCCGCCAACGCTGGCTACTACGCGGGCATCGTCGCCGAGAAGGCGCTGCTGCGCCGGCTGGTGGAGGCTGGAACGCGGGTGGTTCAGTACGGCTACGCGGGCGCCGAGGGTGCCGATGTGGCCGAGGTGGTCGACCGCGCCCAGGCGGAGATCTACGATGTCGCCGATCGCCGGCTTTCCGAGGACTTCGTCGCGCTCGAGGATCTGCTGCAGCCGACGATGGACGAGATCGACGCCATCGCTTCCAGCGGCGGTGTTGCGCGGGGCGTGCCGACGGGTTTCAACGAGCTCGATGAGGTGACCAACGGGCTGCATCCCGGGCAGATGATCATCGTGGCGGCGCGCCCGGGCGTGGGCAAGGCGCTCGCGCTGGACACGCCACTGCCCACTCCGGCCGGCTGGACCACGATGGGGGACGTCGCGGTCGGTGACGAGTTGCTCGACGCCGACGGGTTGCCGACGCGGGTGGTGGCCGCGACGGAGGTCATGTTGGGCCGGCCGTGCTATGAGATCGAGTTCTCCGACGGCACGATCATCGTCGCCGATGCCCTCCACCAATGGCCGACGGGCGAGGGCATCCGGACGTCGGCCCAATTGCGTTGCGGCCGAGACACAATCGTGGTGGAAAGGTCCGCCGCTCGGTGCGCCGAGCGGCGGGTCGCCCCCGCCGTGCTGGCCCCCGTGCTGCACATCGCTGCGGTGCGCCGGATGCACAGCGTTCCAGTGCGCTGCGTTGAGGTGGACAATCCTGCGCACCTGTATCTGGCCGGCCGCGGGATGGTGCCGACGCACAACTCCACGCTCGGGCTGGACTTCATGCGGTCGTGTTCGATCAAGCATCGGCTGGCCAGCGTGATCTTCTCGTTGGAGATGAGCAAGTCCGAGATCGTGATGCGGCTGCTCTCTGCGGAGGCGAAAATCAAGCTCTCCGATATGCGTTCGGGCCGGATGAACGACGACGACTGGACGCGGCTGGCGCGACGGATGAGCGAAATCAGTGAGGCGCCACTGTATATCGACGACTCGCCCAACCTGACCATGATGGAGATCCGCGCCAAGGCGCGGCGGCTGCGGCAGAAAGCGGACCTGAGGCTGGTCGTGGTCGACTACATGCAGCTGATGACCTCGGGCAAGAAGGTCGAGTCGCGTCAGGTGGAAGTGTCGGAGTTCTCAAGGCATCTCAAGCTTTTGGCCAAGGAGCTTGAAGTGCCGGTGGTTGCGATCAGCCAGCTCAACCGTGGTCCCGAGCAGCGCACCGACAAGAAGCCGATGCTGTCCGACCTTCGCGAGTCGGGATGTCTCACCGCAGCAACGCGCATCCTGCGCGCCGACAACGGCGCCGAGGTCACGTTCGGTGAGCTCATGCGGACGGGTGAGCGTCCGCTGGTGTGGTCGCTGGATGAGCAGCTGCGCATGGTAGCGCGGCCGATGACGAACGCATTCCCCAGTGGACGCAAGGAAGTATTTCGGCTGCGGCTGGCCTCTGGGCGCGAGGTAGAAGCCACCGGCAACCATCCGTTCATGAAGCTTGAGGGCTGGACTCCGTTGGAGCAGCTGAAGATTGGTGATCGGATCGCGGCGCCCCGGCGGGTGCCAGAGCCGGTTGGCACGCAGCGGATGGACGATGCTGAGGTTATGCTGCTCGCCCACATGATTGGCGACGGTTCGTGCGTGAAGAGGCAGCCGATCCGCTATGCGTCGGTGGACGAGGCGAACCTCGTGGCGGTTACTGTATCGGCCGCGCACTTCGGGGTGACTGCGGTTCGCGACGACTACCCGGCGGCGCGGGTGACGACGCTGCGGTTGCCGGCGCCGGAACGGCTGACGCACGGCAAGCGGAACCCGATCGCGGCGTGGCTGGACAACCTCGGTCTGTTCGGGAAGCGCAGTTACGAGAAGTTCGTGCCGCAACCAGTTTTCGCGTTGCCTAATGACCAACTCGCGTTGTTCCTGCGCCACCTGTGGGCGACGGATGGCTCTGTACGGTGGGACGCCAAGGTCGGCCAAGCGCGAATCTACTATGCGTCGACGAGCCGACAGCTCATCGACGATGTGGCGCTTCTGCTGTCGCGAGTTGGCGTCTTTGGGCGGATCAAGCGCGCGCGCAAAGCCGGTTACCGCGACTCATGGCACCTGCATATCTACGGAGCGGAGAATCAGGCTAGATTCCTTCGCTACGTTGGTGTTCACGGCGAGAAGGCGGTCGCAGTTCGGGAAGTGCTGGCCAACATCGAGAATTTGGTGCGCAACCCCAACCTGGATACCGTCCCGAAGGAGGTGTGGGCGCGAGTCCGAAATGTCCTGTCCGCCAAGAACGTGACACACCGGCAGTTCGCTGCGGCGATGGGCATCCAGTTCTGCGGATCCACGCTGTGGAAGCACTCGCCGAGCCGGTCGAGGCTCCATCGCGCGGCAGTCGTACTAGACGATCAAGACATTCATGCGCTGGCGACTAACGACGTGTACTGGGACGCGATTGTTGATATCACGAGCCTCGGCGAACAGGACGTCTTCGACGGAACCGTAAGCGGCACAAACAATTTCGTTGCAAACGGCATCACGGCCCATAATAGTTTAGAACAGGATGCGGATATGGTTATCCTGCTGAACCGGCCGGACGCATTCGACCGCGACGATCCGCGTGGGGGAGAGGCGGACCTGATTCTGGCCAAGCACCGCAACGGCCCGACCAAGACGGTTACCGTCGCTCACCAACTGCACTTGTCGCGATTCGCCAACATGGCGAGGTAATTGTAGGTTGTCATGTAGGTTCCAGTTTTAAGTGGCGGAATTCCGAACTTTGTGACGTAAAAATGGCGGATTCGTCACGAAGATTGGAAACTGGTTAGTTCGGCTAGCTATTAGCTTAGGGCGAACTGCGTCGCTTCATTGTGACTCTGGATATCCATGGATTTCGTCGACGGGCTCGACGCGGCCCGCCAACTGGCCGACCGATATCCGGCTCTTAGGCGCGCTGATGGGCCCAAAGACCCTTTTGGGGCGATGAGGGGTGGCGAAGCCTGAAACGTGTACGGCCCAGAGCGACATGTATTTAGTCAGGTATTGATCTTGCTGGTTTGGTGACATCGCTGGCGTTCATTGCGCAGACTGTCAATACCGCCGAGTTGCTCGGTGTGCGGCGAAATTGCTCTCAGGCACCGCTGGGGTGAGGGGGCAGCCGATGGACAGGCCCGGCACTGGCGTGGCCTTGGAAGCGGCGCTGGCTCGATGGGGCCGCGCCGCTGCTGTGGTCGTGCTTGTCGTCGCTGCCTTGGACTGGGTGGGCTGGGCGACTGGTGTCGAGGGGTTGACGCGGGTCTATCGGACCTGGCCGCAGATGACGCCGTGGACTGCTTTGTGGTTGGCCGCGCTGGGGGCGGCGATCCTGGTGCAGTCGGGGCAGCCGTCGCGTGGTCGTGTGTGGGTCGGGCGTGGCGTGGCCGTGGTGGTGGGTGCCTTTGCCGTCGTGGTCTTCGTGGAGTATGCGACCGCTCGGTCGTTGGGCCTGGACCGGGTGTGGTTCGGGGAGGCAGTGCGCACGCTGCAATCGTCCTGGCCTGGGCGTCCGAGCCCGCTTACGGCGGCGTCGGTCCTGCTCCTGGCCGCCGCCGTTGCGCTGACCCGATTGGATCGCCGCTGGACCTGCGTGGTCTGGCCGGTGTGCGTCGTGGGTGGCGCGGTCATCTCGTTTGTCTCAGTCGTGGCCTACTTGTTCGGTGCTATGACGCTGGTGGACGTGACGCCGTCAACCGGCATGGCGATCTCGGCTGCCTTGGCCATGCTGCTGCTCGTCGTGGCGACGTCGGTGACGCGCCCTGACCGGCCTCCGCTCGCCTGGCTGCTCGCCCGACCCGACCGGGGGGCACTGGTGCGTTTGTACGGCCTCGCCGTCGGCTTTCTGATCCTCGTGGCGTTGTCGCGGGTAACGTTTCTGGCCCTGGGCCGGAGCGAGAATGCGGCCTTTGCCCTCTCGGTGATGGTGTGCACGGCGGTAGTCGTGTTGGTCGGGTTTCACTTGCGCCACCAAGAGCAGAGCCTGCTGATAGAGAAGGAGCAATTGAGCAGGGACCGCGCTGACGCTGAGATGCGCTACCGCATCCTCGCCGACAACGCTGTCGACATCATCGTTCACCTTCGCGGCAGCCAGGTCGTGTGGGTCTCGCCGTCGGTGGAGGCCGCGTTGGGGGGGCCACTTCAGCGGTGGATCGGCTCAGGCTTCCGCCGCCGCATCCACCCCGACGACCTCGACACACTCGCAATCGCGCTGCAGAGGATCGCTAGCGGCGAATCGGTCTTGCAACGGTTCCGGGTCCGCTCCGTCGACGGTGGTGACCACTGGGTCGATGGCCACGGAAAGCCCTACGTGGATGCTAAGGGCAACACCGATGGGCTGATCGCGGCGCTGCGTGTCGTCGATGATCGGGTCGAGGCAGAGCGGCAACTCGAACGGTTGGCCCGGTTCGACACTCTCACCGGGTTAGCGAATCGTGCCGAGGCGATTGGCCGCCTTGAGTCCGCGTTGGAGCACCCGCCAGCTTTTGGAACGCACCTGGGCATCCTGTTCTGCGACGTCGACCACTTCAAGGACATCAACGACACCTGGGGACACGGCATCGGCGACGCCGTGCTCATAACTTTGGCGGCCCGAATCCGCGAATCTGTCCGTCAAGGAGACACGGTTGGACGGACGGGAGGTGACGAGATACTCGTCGTGTTACCCGGCCTCCACAGCATCGACGAGGTCGCCCACATCGGCGAGAAGATTCGCTGTCGCGCCACCGAAGCGATCCATGTATCCGGGAACACGATCCACGCGACCTTGAGCATCGGTGCCACTATCGCCGTTCCCGGCGAGCCCGTTTCCTCGATCACGGCCCGGGCCGACGCGGCGATGTACCAGGCCAAGTTGAGCGACAGGAACACCGTCATCCTGATCGAACCAACCCAGCGATCACGACCTACTGTTCGGTGATCCGCTTTTCCCGGGCTGTCGTTCGACACGACGAAATGGATCTCCACGGTCCCAGGGACAGCAGTGGGACCCGACGACGGGCTGCGTCGGCCTCGTGGTCACCCCTTTATTTAGCTCCGATCGGGCCACCGTGGCCGATTTTGTCTCGAAACAGACGACATACGAGAGTCTCAAAACTTCGTGTCGGAGAATGGCACGGCGATATGACGGACATCGTTGACCAGCAGTGAAACGATACTGACGTGGATGACAGTAGTCGCGGTGCGCTGACAGCGGCGGGACTGCCGTGTGGGTCGTGCGGCACCGAACTGCCACCGAACTCCAAGTTCTGTAATGAATGCGGTGCACCGGTCACACAGGTCAGCCGATCGGCGGAGTACAAGCAGGTGACGGTGTTGTTCGCGGACGTGGTGCACTCGATGGACATCGCGGCGGCGGTCGGCTCGGAGCGGTTGCGGGAGATCATGGCCGACCTGGTCGATCGCGCTTCGGCGGTCGTGCAACGTTATGGCGGCACGGTGGACAAGTTCACCGGCGACGGGATCATGGCGGTGTTCGGTGCGCCGGTGGCGTTGGAGGACCACGCCGTTCGCGCCTGTCTGGCGGCCTTGGGTATTCAGGAGGAGGCCAAGCGGCTTGCTGTCGATGTCCGAGAGCGCGACGGCGTGGACCTGCAGCTGCGCGTTGGTCTCAATTCCGGTGAGGTGATCGCCGGGGAGGTCGGTTCACGTGGTTTGGGTTACACCACTGTTGGTGAGCAGGTCGGGATGGCCCAGCGGATGGAATCTGTGGCACCGCCGGGTGGGGTGATGCTCAGCGACTCTACGGCGCGACTCGTTGATGGGGCAGCGACTCTCGGTGAATCCGAGCTGGTTCAGATCAAAGGTGCCGAAGAACCAGTGGCCGCCCACCGGCTGCTGGCCATGGGTGAAAAGCATCGCGGCGTCGAGCGTGCTGAGTCGGTTCTGGTGGGTCGGCGGTGGGAAATCGCGGCCATCGAGGCCCTGCTCCAACGCGCTATGGAGGGCCACGGCGCAGTTGTCTGCGTGGTGGGCTCCCCGGGTATCGGCAAGAGCCGTCTGGTGCGCGAGGTCACCGCGTTTGCGACGGCCCGAGGTGTCGAGGTGTTTGGTGCCTACTGTGAATCGCACGCCAACGACGTGCCCTTCCACGTGGTCTCGCGACTGCTGCGGGCAGCTTTTGGCGTGCGTGGGTTGGACGGCCCGGCAGCTCGCTTGCGGGTGCGGACTCAAGCCCCCGACGCCGACCCCGAAGACTTGCTGCTGTTTGACGATCTGCTGGGGATCACCGATCCCGATGCGGACTTGCCCAAGATCGATCCGGATGCCCGTCGGCGGCGGTTGACGGCGTTGGTGAATGCCGCAGCCTTGGCCCGCGAAAACCCCGCGGTCTATGTCATTGAGGACGCCCATTGGATCGATGAGGTCAGTGAATCGATGCTGGCCGACTTCCTCACCGTCATCCCGCAGACACCGTCACTGGTGCTGATCACCTACCGCCCCGAATACTCCGGCGCGCTGAACCGCGTGAGCGGCGCTCAGAGCATCGCCTTGGCCCCGCTCAGCGATACCGAGACCATCGCATTGGTCACCGCCTTGCTTGGCCCGGACCTCTCCGTTACCAAGCTGGCCACCCTGATTGTGGAAAGGGCCGCCGGGAACCCGCTTTTCGCCGAGGAGATCGTGCGGGATCTGGCCGAGCAAGGGGTGCTGCGGGGTACCCGCAGCAGCTATGTTTCGACAGCTGATGTAGGCGAGGTCAGCATGCCTGCCACCGTGCAAGCCACCATCGCCGCTCGCATCGACCGACTTGATCCAGCGGCCAAGCGCACGTTGAGCGCAGCCGCTGTGATCGGCTCACGATTCAGCCTCGACTTGCTGGAAACGCTGGGGATTGATCCTGTCCTGCAGGACCTGGTGGGGGGTGAGCTGATCGACCAGGTCCGATTCACCGGCCAACAGGAGTATGTGTTTCACCATCCGCTGATTCGGACCGTGGCCTACCAGTCACAGCTCAAGTCGGATCGCGCCGAGCTGCACCGGAGGCTGGCCGCCGTAATCGAATCGCGTAGCCCGGCCTCAGCTGATGAAAATGCTGCGCTGATCGCCGAGCATCTGGAGGCCGCCGGTGATTTGCACGCCGCCTACGGGTGGCACATGCGGGCCGCCACCTGGGCGACCAACCGCGATATTCACGCGGCGCGACTGAGTTGGGAGCGCGCCCAAAAGATCGCCGACGCATTGCCCGCCGAGCACCCCAACCGCGCCGCCATGCGCATCGCCCCACGCACCATGCTGTGCGGGACCGCCATTCGACTGCATCTGAACGTTGCCGGTCACCGCTTCGATGAATTGCAGCAGTTGTGCGCCGCCGCCGGGGACAAGGCGTCACTGGCCATCGCGACGGCGGGGCTGGTGTTGGATCATGCGCATCACGACCGACTACGCGAGGCATCGCAACTGGCATCTGAAGCCATGGCCCTCATCGAGTCGATCGGCGATCCAACGTTGATGGTAGGGCTGTCCTGGACAGCCATCTACGCCAAGATTGAGGCCGCCGAGTGTAATGACGTGCTGCGGTGGTCACAGACAGTCATCGACCTGGCCGACAATGATCCGTCAAAAGGCAACTTCATTTTCGGGTCTCCATTAGCGCTCGCCTTCACGACCCGGGCGATTGCCCGCTATAGCCTGGGTCGTCCTGGATGGCGCGACGACCAGCAACACGGCATGGCCATCGCCCACAGTGCCGACCCCCTGTCCTACGCCACGGCAGTCGCTTACGTCTGCATGGGAATCCCGAATGGGGCGCTAAGGCCCGTCGATTCCTTTGTGCACGAGATCGAGGCTGCCCTACGGATTGCCGAACGATCCGCTGACGATCTCGCCTTGGCCTTCGCCCGGATGACGCTGGGCATGGCGCTGCTACACCGCCCAACGGCTGCAGAGCGCGATCCCGGAGAGAAGCTGCTGGCCGAGGCCCGCGAAGCGTTCCTCCGACGAGATCACAATCTGTGCGACGTGCCGATCGTCAACGTATACGCGGCACGGGAGCGGGCTCGGAGTGGAGACCGCGATGGGGCCATACCGCTCATGCGCGCCGCCGTCGATCATCTGTTCCGCGAAGGACGACTGCTTGGCCACGGCATTGCTCCGACCGGTGTTCTGGTGGAAACACTGCTCGACCGCGGCGATGAGAGTGATGTTGCCGAAGCCGAGGCCGCAATCGAGCGGTTAGCGACCGCGCCAGCCGAAGAGGGTCTGGTGATACGCGACATCTGGCTGCTGCGGCTGCGGGCATTGTTGGCCCGTGCCCACGGCGATGAGGCAACCTACCGTGAGTACCGGGATCGCTACCGCGACATGGCGAAAACGCTTGGCTTCGAGGGGCACATCGCGTGGGCCGAGGCGATGACATGACGGCAACTGCGCCCTCGGGTGTGGTGACGTTTCTGTTCACCGACGTAGAGGGTTCGACCCGTCGGTGGGAGGCGGACGCGGACGCGATGCAGGAGGCCCTCGCCGCCCATGATGAGGTGTTGCGCTCGGCGATCGAGGCGCACGGCGGTTTCATGTTCAAGCACACCGGTGACGGCGTATGCGCGGCGTTCTCGTCGCCGAAAGCGGCGGTTGATGCCGCCGTCGTCGCCCAGGGGGTGCTTCAGTTGCCGGTACGGATGGGTATCGCAACCGGGGAAGCCGAACTGCGCGAGGGGGATTACTTCGGTGCGGTGCTCAACCGCACGGCGCGGGTGATGGCCGCCGGACACGGCGGCCAAATCCTGGTGGCCGACTCGACGGCGGGTCTGCTCAGTGGAGTTGACCTTCTGGATCTGGGGCCGCGCCGGTTGCGGGATGTACCGATGCCGGTCGGGGTCTTTCAAGTGCGAGCACCCGGGCTACGGACAGACTTCCCGCCGTTGCGGGCGCTCGATACGAGTCTGGGAAATCTGCGGCCTGCTACCACCAGCTTGATCGGACGTGAGTCCGAGGTCACCGAGATCGAAGCGGCGGTCAAGGCGCATCGGTTGGTGACGCTGACCGGGGTGGGTGGGGTCGGCAAGACCCGCCTGGCGCTGGAAGTGGCGGGGCGGCTGGCCGATGAATTTCCCGACGGCGTGTGGTTTTTCGAGCTGGCTGCGGTGACCGATCCGGCGGCGGTGCCTGATGCAGTGGCGGCGGTGCTGGGCATCACTCAGCAACCGGGTAAGACCGTTAGTGAGTCGGTGGCTGCTGCGCTGGAGGGCAGGATCCGGCTGTTGGTGTTCGACAACTGCGAGCACATGCGCGACGCCGCGGCCGATCTGGTCGAGGCCATCCTGGCACACTCGACGGCGGTGAGGATCCTGGCCACCAGCCGCGAAAGGCTGGAAGTCGCCGACGAGCAGTTGTGGCTGGTGCCCTCGCTGGACGTCGGCGCGGGAATCAACTCGGCCGCGGTGACCCTCTTCGTCGACCGCGCCCGCAGCGTTGCCTCGCGCTTCTCGGTAGCCGCACCTGACGAGGCTGCCGCGGTCGTGGAGATCTGTCGTCGCCTCGACGGGATCCCGTTGGCCATCGAATTGGCGGCCTCTCGCATGGCGTCGATGACCGCCAGCGAGGTCCGGGACCGTCTCGATCACCGGTTCCGGCTGCTGGTCGGGTCCCGGCGCGGACCGGACCGCCATCAGACCCTGCGCCACGCGGTGGCGTGGTCCTACGACCTGCTTGAGGATACCGAGAAGGCGCTGCTAAACCGGTGTTCGGTCTTCGCCGGAGGGTTCGACCTCCAAAGCGCTTGTGCGGTAGCAGGATCCGACGACGATTACGCCATCCTCGATCTGCTGGACGCCCTGGTGCGCAAGTCGCTGCTGGTCGCCGACCGGTCCTCGGGGCGGACCCGGTTCTCGATGCTGGAGACGATCCGCCAGTTCGCCGAGGAACAACTCGTGGCCCGCGGGGAGGCAACTGAGGTCCGGGCGGCGCATGCTCGCCACTTCGCCGGGCGCGAAACCGACATCATGCCCCTGTGGGACAGCCCGCGACAGCGGGAGGCGTATGACTGGTTCACCGCCGAGCTGGCTAATCTGCGCACCGCTTTTCGATGGGCCGCCGACCAAGGTGACCTCGCCACCGCCGCTGCTATCGCCACGTACGCGGCGCCACTTGGTGTAATGGTCGAAAATTACGAACCCCTAGCCTGGGTCGAAGAGCTCATCGAGCCCGCCCGCGCCGCCGACCATCCCCGGCTCGCGGTGCTGTACGTGATGGCGTCGCAGTGCTGGTTGGTCGGTCGCGTCGAGGAGGCCGTCCGCTACAGCGACGCCGGCCAGACGCTGATCGCCAACGGACGCGACGGGGTGCGGTCGGGTTTCGAGGCCTGGCTTGGTGGCGTGTATATGGGCGTCGGCCAGCCCAACCGGTGTGCCGAGTGGTTCCGCGCGCTGCTCGCACGCGGTTCCGACACCCGCGCAGTGGCCAGGACAGGCCTGGTCACCGCGCTGACGATGGCCGGTTCCGGTGATGAGGCGATGGCCGCTGCGACCGGTCTGATCGACGCCGCCGAGGCCACCCGCAACCCGTGGGCGCTCTCGTACGCGCTTCTCGCCTATGGCATGGCTTGCTGCGACGCTGATCCTCTCAGTGCGCAAGATGCCTTGAGCAAGGGCCTGGTGATCGCGCGAGATAGCGGTAACCGCTACAACGAATCCACCCTGGCGGTTGTTCTCGGTCGACTCGAGGCCCAGCACGGCGACCCATTGGCCGCGCTCGATTACATCACTTTGGCAATCCGCAACTACCACAACTCAGGCAACACTGCCGTCATCCGTGTACCGCTGGCTCTCCTCGCCACGTTCCTCCATCGGCTCGGGCGCGACGAACCAGCCGCCACCATCGCCGGCTATGTGTTCAATCGCCTCACCGCAGGGTGGATCCCTGAGCTGAGCCCCACGATTACCCAACTACGTGATGTCCTGGGCGACCAGACCTATGAATCGCTGGCCCACAAGGGTGAGACGATGACCACCACCGCTATGGCGACCTACGCCTATGACCAAATCGACCAGGCCCGAACTGAACTGAACGCGGTCTCGAAATAGACGAGTTATGAGAGTCTTGAAAGTCAGTCTCAGTACAGCGGCGATAGTTAGCCCCGACGAGGGCGGTTGTTCGCTGTTCTAGCCTTTCGGGATCAGGACGACGATGGGGATGGGTCGCGACGTCCGCTTCTGGTATTCGATGTAGCGGTTTTGGTTGTTCTTGTTGACGATCTGCCATAGCCGCGGGTAGTCGGGGTCGTTGGGCAGCACCGGTCGGGCGGTGACAGCGAAACGCCTTGGGCCGACGTTGATCTCGACGTCGGGCTTGGCCTTGAGGTTGTGGTACCAGCCAGGGGCCTCGGGCGCGCCGCCCTTGGAGGCAACGACCAGATAGCTGTCACCGTCGCGGGCGTAGGTCAGCGATGTCGTCCGTTGTTTACCGGTCTTGGCACCGACGGTATGCAGTAGCAGGCTCGGTATCCACAGCGTGCGGTGACCGATCCAGCCGTTCGTCCTCCGATACACGGTGTCGTGCACCCGCAGCACCTGGGGGAGCACCTTTTCCTCCACGAAACTCATAGCTGCCAGTCTCACTCAGTAGCGTCGACCTTCTCCAGTGCCGCCCGCAAAGTGTGTGCGGTTTTCTCACGGTCCGGGTCACGCCGCAGGAGCGTGTCCTTCGTGAACCACAGCTTGTCGTCGTTTTGCCGCGGCACCACGTACAGGTGGATGTCGAATACCGATCGAAATGCGGCGCGCCCGCAGTTGGGAAGGACACCGATGTCTGAGACTTCCGGGAAGCAGCACCTGCTAGCGGGAGTTTCCACCCTTCGTAGGTGAGCGGCGTGTCTTTCGTTGTGGTGCTTGGTTTTTAGCCTCTGAAGGTGTATTACCCATATATGCCGTCAATTGTGGGGAAGCGCCGCGGGAAGCTCACCTACTACTACCTGGTGGAATCGGCGCGGGTGGACGGCAAGCCGCGGATCGTGTCGCAGGAATATTTGGGCACAGCGGAGGAGGTGATGGCGAAGCTGGCCGGGGCTGCGACGGGTGAGCCGGTGCGCACCCAGCACAAGGGGTTCGGGGATCTGGCCGGGGTGTGGTCGGTGCTGGAGCGTCTCGGTGTGGTGGAGGTCGTCGACGAGGTCGCGCCGCGTTACGGCAACGCGGGGGCGTCGGTGGGCACGTATATCGCGTTGGCCACGGCGAACCGGATCGTGGCGCCGTGCTCGAAACTGGCGTTCGCCGATTGGTGGGCCACCACGGCCGGGCCGCGTTGGGTGAAGACGCCGGCCGGTGCGTTGGATCACCGCCGGTTCTGGGACGCGATGGACTGCCTCGACACCGAGGCACTGCGGCGCGCCGAGACCGAGTTGGGGCGGCGAATGGTCACCGAGTTCGGACTGGACCTGTCGGGGCTGGTGCTGGACATGACCAACTTCGCCACCTACATCGACTCCACCAACGACCGCGCCCCGATCGCCCAACGCGGCAAGGCGAAACAAAAACGGGTCGATCTGCGGCTGGTCGGGTTGGCGTTGGTGGTGACCCGCGACGGCGGGGTGCCTGTCGTGTCGCACGCTTACCCCGGCGACCGCCCGGACGTCTCCCAGTTCGGCAAGGTCGTCGAAGAACTCGTCGATCGCTACCGGGCGTTGACCGAGTCGGTGGAATCGTTGACTGTGGTCTACGACGCCGGACAGAACTCCCGCGACAACCATGCCGCGGTCGAGGAATCCGGGTTAGGGTTCGTCGGGTCGTTGCCGCCGTCGGAGCACCCCGACCTGCTCGCGGTGCCCCGCACCACCTACGTCCCTGTCGACGCCGACCGGTACCCCGGTGTGACCTGCGTGGACACCGAAGTGACCGCACTCGGGGTCACCCGCCGGGCGGTGCTGACCCACTCACCGACGCTGCACGCCGCCCAGTCCCGCGGCTTCGACCAGACACTGGCCAAAGCCCGGAAACGACTGGCAGAACTGCAATCTCGCCTCGCGCGCGGCAGAACCCGTCGCCTCCGCGACGCGCTCGAATCCGACATCGCCTCGATCGTCAAGCCCCGCTGGGTCAGTGAGGTCATCACAACCACCCTGACCGGAGACGACCCGGCCAAGTTACGGTTGACCTGGCGCACCGACCAAAACGCCCGGAAACACTTGGAAGACAGGATCTTCGGCAAACGCATCCTGTTCACCAACCGCAACACCTGGCCGGTCGGCGACATCGTCACGGCCTACCGCTCCCAATCCGAAGTCGAAGCCGGATTCCGGCAACAGAAAGACCCGCACGTGGTGTCCTTCGGACCCATGCACCACTGGACCGACCAGAAGATCCGCGTCCACGTCTTCTACAGCGTCCTCGCGTTGACCGTCGCACACCTCATGCGCCGCGAAGCCCAATGCGCCGGCCTGCACATGTCGGTGCGTGAACTGCTCGCTGAACTCGCCGGCATCGGCGAAACCGTCCTGCTCTACCACGACGGCGGCAAGGGCCGCCCCCGCGCCCGACGCATGCTCACCGACACCACCCCAACCCAGAAACGCCTCGCCGACCTGTTCGGCATCCACCGCTACGCACCCACCCGCTGACCAGCACAAACACCAGCCCCAACCCGACATGGGTAATACACCCACCCTCCCGAAGAGGAGCGTTGACCAGCACAAACCATGCCGGTCAACCACGAAGGGTGGAAACTCCCGCTAGCTGAGGTAGTCGATGGGGGCAATCTTCGGTTACCGTCCCAACACGATTGAGAAACGACCGTCGGGCCGTCTTGGCCACGCTTGTGCACAACGCTCAAGCTAGACAGACCCATTCAACGGCGAAGGCGGTAGCGCATGGCTGCTCCAAGCATGTTTCATCGACTGGCAGCGGAGATGATCGGCACATTCTTGTTGGTCTTTGGCGGCTGCGGCAGCGCGGTGTTTTCCGCGAAGTTCCTCTCTGGCGGTGTTTCGGTGGGGATCGGTTTTCTTGGGGTGGCCACCGCCTTCGGTCTGACCGTGCTCACGGGTGTCTACGCATTCGGCACCATCTCTGGCGGGCATTTCAATCCTGCGGTCACGCTGGGCGCGGCGCTGGCGAGGCGAGTCGAGTGGCGAGCCCTGCCAGGTTATTGGATTGTTCAGGTGATCGGCGGCTTACTCGCTGGGCTGGTGATCTATCTCATCGCAAGGGGCAAGGACGGCTTTACCGCGACGGGCAACATGGCGGCCAACGGGTTCGGTGAGCACTCTCCTGGCGGCTATTCGTTATGGGCGGTGATCGTCGCCGAGATCGTCCTGACGGGTGTGTTCTTGCTCGTCATCCTGGGGTCCACCGATGACCGAGCGCCCAAGGGATTCGCCGGTGTGGCCATCGGCCTAACCCTGACACTGATCCACCTGATCTCGATCCCGATCTCCAACACCTCGGTCAACCCGGCGCGGTCGACGGGGGTCGCGTTCTTCAACGGCAACGGGGCACCTGCGCAGCTATGGGTGTTTTGGCTGGCACCGCTGATCGGCGCTGCGATCGCCGGGATCGCGTATCCGTATCTCGTTCGGCGGGCACGAAGAACTCGCCGACCGCCCGGTCCGCGATGATGCGTTGGGAGCCGCCGACGACTGAGGCCAACACCAGATGGCGCAGGCCCGATCTAAACGGGTCGGTTCCAGGACACGGTAGGGAGTACACGGTGTTTGAACGTCGCAAAGACCGCAGCAGCGGGACCGGTGGGCAATTGGCGGTGAACATGCGCGTGCGGGTGTATCCGGGCACCGATGCTGAGAGCCGAGGTGTCGTCGTTGAGGATTTCGGTGAGCTGGCGGTCCAACCCGTGGAGATCGGCGGGCAGCGTTTCGCTGACCCGGCCCGACGGTGGGCGGTGGTGCTGGACACCGGCAATCTGGTGTTCGCCAACACCGATCAACTCGTCGCCGAGTGATCCGCGTTACCGGTCGATCGGCGGTGTGAACGCCGGGGCTGAGGGCCATTTTGGGACCAGTACGCAACCGGTACAGCAGCCTCAGCGATTGCGACCGCCCCGCTGGACGAGCCAGAGGGTTAACGCGACGGAGGCGACCACGGCGATAATGAGCAGGATCTGGGTTGTCATCGCGGTAATTTATCGAGCAAGCAGCAAGCTTGGCATAGGCCGGGTGCACGGTCAGACCATCGATAGCGGCGCGGGCCGCGTCATCGGACGTGTGCCGTAGACATCGCAGTGGCGATATGGCGCATGCTGGCTGGCCAGCGGTGACACGATAGTGCCGTGGAACGACAGTGGGCTGGCCGCGTGAGATGACAGCGGCGGGACTGTTGTGCGGATCGTGCGGCACGGAACTGAGCGAGAAGGCCAAGTTCTGTAGCGAGTGCGGTGCGGCGGTCACGTCGGCCGCAAGGCCTGCCGAGTACAAGCAGGTCACGGTTCTGTTCGCCGACGTGGTGCACTCGATGGACATCGCCGCGGCGGTCGGTGCGGAGCGGTTGCGCGAGATCATGGCCGAGCTGGTGGATCGTGCGGCGGCGGTGGTGAAACGCTACGGCGGCACGGTGGACAAGTTCACCGGCGACGGGATCATGGCGGTGTTCGGTGCACCAGTGGCGTTGGAGGACCACGCCCTTCGCGCTTGTCGGGCGGCGTTGGGCATCCAGGAGGAGACCATCAGCGATCTGGCCGCAGAGGTCAAAGACCGCGACGGTGTCGAACTTACGTTGCGCGTGGGACTGAACTCCGGTCAGGTGATCGCCGGTGAGATCGGTTCACGGCTGCATTGGGTTACACCGCCGTCGGTGAGCAGGTCGGTATGGCCCAGCGGATGGAATCGGTGGCCCCGCCGGGTGGGGTGATGCTCAGCGCGTCGACAGCGCGGCTGGTCGAGACACGATGCGAGTCCTCGGCGAGCCGGAAATGGTCCACATCAAAGGCAGCGATCAACCGGTCGCCGGTCGACGGCTGTTGAGCGTGCCGGACCGGGATCGTCGTGTCGCAGGTGCTGAGTCGAGCTCTGGTGGGTCGGCGCTGGGAGATGTCGGCTGTCGAGGGCTTGTTGGACCGCGCTGTCGACGGCCACGGCGCGGTGGTCACCGTGGTGGGATCACCGGGCATCGGCAAGAGCCGCCTGGTGCGTGAGGTCGCCGCGCTGGCCGCCGCCCACGGTGTCGAGGTGTTCACCGCCTTCTGCGAATCGCACGCCACCGACATTGCCTTCCACGTCGTGGCGCGGCTGCTGCGGGCAGCCTTCGGTGTGCGTGGTCTGGATGGCCCGGCCGCTCGTGAGCGAGTGCGCTCGCGGGTGCCGGATGCAGACCCCGAGGACCTGCTGTTATTCGATGACCTGTTGGGCATCGCCGATCCCGAGGTGGAGCTGCCCAAGATCGATCCGGATGCCCGGCGGCGGCGGTTGACCGCGCTGGTCAATGCCGCCTCGCTGGCCCGCCAAGTCCCCGGCGGTCTATGTCATCGAAGACGCGCACTGGATCGATGAGGTCAGCGAGTCGATGCTGGCCGAGTTCTTCACGGTGATCCCGCAGACGCCCTCGCTGGTGTTGGTCACCTACCGCCCGGAGTACGAAGGGCGCGTTGAGCCGGGTGCACGGTGCTCAGACCATCGCCCTTGCACCGCTGAGTGATTCGGAAACCGCAGCACTGGTTTCAGAGCTGCTCGGGTCGGACCCCTCGGTCGGCGGGCTGGCGACCATGATCACCGAGAAGGCCGCCGGAAACCCGTTTTTCGCCGAGGAGATCGTGCGCGACCTGGCCGAGCGCGGCGTGCTACGGGGCAACCGCAGCGCCTACGAGTCGACCGCCGATGCTGGCGAGGTCAGTGTGCCCGCCACCCTGCAGGCGACCATCGCCGCCCGCATCGACCGGCTTGACCCGGCGGCCAAGCGCACGTTGAGCGCAGCCGCTGTCATTGGCTCGCGGTTTAGCCGGGAACTCCTGGAAACGCTGGGGATTGATCCTGTCCTTGAGAGCCTGGTGGGCGGCGAGTTCATCGATCAGATCACGATTCACCCGACAACCCGAGTATGTGTTCCACCATCCGCTGATCCGCACGGTGGCCTACGAATCACAGCTCAAATCGGATCGCGCCGAGCTGCACCGGCGCGTGGCGGCCGCAATCGAAGCCCGCGACCCGGCAGCGGCCGATGAGAACGCGGCGCTGATCGCCGAACATCTGGAGGCCGCCGGTGATCTGCACGCCGCCTACGGCTGGCACATGCGCGCCGCAACCTGGGCGACCAACCGTGACATCGCCGCGGCGCGACTGAGTTGGGAGCGCGCCCGAAAGATCGCCGACGCATTACCCGCCGATGACCCGAACCGGGCAGCCATGCGCATCGCCCCGCGCACCATGTTGTGCGGGACCGCCTGGCGAGTCCATGACCATGTGGCAGGTGACCGCTTTGATGAATTGCGGGAGTTGTGCACCGCCGCCGGGGACAAGGCATCACTGGCCATCGCCATGGCGGGGCTGGTGATGGATCACGCGTATCAGGGCCGGGTGCGCGAGGCGTCGCAGCTGGCATCGGAAGCCATGGCCCTCATCGAGTCGCTCGGCGATCCGACCTTGACGGTGGGGCTGTCCGCCATGACCATCTACGCCAAGATTGAGAGCGCCGAGTGGTCTGACGTGCTGCGGTGGTCACAGCGGGTCATCGACCTGGCCGACGGTGACCCCTCGAAAGGCAACTTCATTTTCGGGTCTCCGTTAGCGCTCGCCTTTACGACGCGGGCTCTTGCCCGGTATTGCCTGGGTCGTCCCGGATGGCGCAGACGACTTGCGGCACGGCCTGGCCATGGCCCGCAGCGCCGACCCCATGTCCTACGCCACGGTCGTCAGCTACGTCTACTTCGCAGGGGTACCGCTTGGCGTGCTGAGGCCCGACGATCGTGCGCATGCACGAGATCGAGGATGCCCTACGGATCGCCGAGCGATCCAGTGATGACCTCGCGTTGACCATCGTCCGGCTGACGCTGGGCTTTGCGCTGGTGCACCGCCAAACGGGTGCGGAACGTGACCGCGGACAGCAGCTCCTGGCACGGAGGTCAGCGACGTGTTCCTACGCCGGGGACACAACCTGGCCGATTTACCGATCGTCAACGTGTACTTGGCGCGTGAGAGGGCTCGGCGTGGAGATCGCGATGACGCCATACCACTCATGCGCGCCGCCGTCGACCATCTGTTCCGCGAGGGACAACTGCTAGCGTGGGGCGTTCCTGCGACGGGTGTTCTGGTGGAGACACTGCTCGACCGCGGCACCGACGGTGACGTGGCCGAAGCCGAGGCCGCGATCGAGCGGTTGGCAGCCGCGCCAGCCGACGCGGGTTTGGTGATACGTGAGATCTGGCTGCTACGATCACGAACTCTGCTGGCGCGGGCTCACGGTGACGATGCGGCCTACGCGCACTTCCGGGATCGCTACCGCGACATGGCGAGAACGCTTGGCTTCGAAGGGCATACCGCGTGGGCCGAGGCGATGCCATGACGGCGGCTGCTCCTTCGGGGGTGGTGACGTTTCTGTTCACCGACGTCGAGGGCTCGACCCGTCGGTGGGAGACGGACGCGGAGGGGATGCGGGCGGCCCTGGCCGCGCATGACGAGGTGTTGCGCGCGGCGATCGAGGCGCACGGGGGCTGGGTGTTCAAGCACACCGGTGACGGTGTGTGTGCCGCGTTCGCGTCGCCGCGCTCGGCGGTCGATGCCGCAGTGGCCGCGCAGCGGGCGCTGGAGTTGCCGGTGCGGATGGGCATTGCGACCGGCGAAGCCGAGCTGCGGGGGGCGACTACTTCGGTGCGGTGCTCAATCGTGCGGCGCGGGTGATGGCCGCTGGGCACGGTGGTCAGATCCTGGTGGCCGAGTCGACGGCGGTTCTGCTCAGCGGAGTGGATCTGGTCGATCTGGGGCCGCGGCGGTTGCGGGATCTGCCAACGCCGGTGGGGTTGTTTCAGGTCCGAGCGCCCGGCCTGCGCACGGAGTTTCCGACCCTGCGGGCGCTGGATGTGATTCCGGGAAACTTGCGGCCTCAGACCACGAGCTTCATCGGGCGCGAGTCCGAGGTCGCAGAGGTGCAAGCTGCGCTGCGGGCACATCGGTTGGTGACGTTGACCGGGTGTGGGTGGGGTCGGCAAGACCCGGCTGGCGACCGAGGTCGCGGCACAGTTGACCGACGAATTTCCGGATGGTGTCTGGTTTTTCGAGCTGGCCGCAGTCACCGATCCGGCGGCGGTACCCGACGCCGTCGCGGCGGTGTTGGGCATCACCCAGCAGCCGGGCAAGACAGTGACCGAGTCGGTGGCCTCCGCGTTGGAGGGCAGAGTCCGGCTGCTGGTGTTCGACAACTGCGAGCACGTTGTCGATCGTGTCGCGGATCTGGTCGAGGCGATCCTGGCCGCCTCGGTGACCGTAACGGTCCTGGCGACCAGCCGCGAAGGATTGGGGGTCAGCGAAGAACAGTTATGGCGGGTCCCCTCGCTCGATGTCAACTCCGGAACCGAATCGGCCGCCGTGAACCTTTTCGTCGACCGTGCCCACAGTGTCGTGTCTGACTTCTCGCTGGCCCAGCCCGGCGAGGCGGACGCTGTGGTGGAAATCTGCCGCAGACTCGACGGCATCCCGTTGGCCATCGAGCTGGCCGCCTCGCGGATGGCGTCGATGACCGCGATCGAGGTGCGCGATCGTCTCGATCAGCGGTTCCGGCTGCTGGTCGGCTCGCGGCGCGGCCTGGCACCGCCACCACACCCTGCGTCACGCGGTGGCGTGGTCCTACGATCTGCTCGACGACGCCGAAAAGTCTCTGTTGACAAGGTGTTCGGTGTTCGCCGGAGGCTTCGACCTCCATAGCATCTGCGCGGTGGCCGGATTCGACGACGTCGACGACTTCGCCGTGCTGGATCTGCTCGACGCCTTGGTGCGCAAGTCGCTGCTGGTGGCCGATCGGTCTGCGGGGCGGACCCGGTTTTCGATGCTGGAGACGATCCGCCAGTTCGCCGAAGAACAACTCGTGGCCAGTGGTGAGGCTGACGAGGCCCGTGCAGCGCACGCCCGTTACTTCGCCGGGCGCGAAGCCGACATCATGGCCCTGTGGGACAGCCCCCGCCAGCGGGCGGCCTACGACTGGTTCACCGCCGAGCTGGCCAACCTGCGCACCGCGTTCCGCTGGGCCGCCGACCACAGCGATCTGGAGGTCGCCGCCGCCATCGCGACCTACGCGGCGTGGCTCGGCCTGTGGGTCGAACAGTACGAACCCATCGCCTGGGCCGAAGAGCTGATCGAGCCTGCTCGGGCCGTCGACCATCCCGGGCTCGCGTTCCTCTACGTGATGGCATCTCAGTGCTGGCTGCCCGGACGGATCGAGGCGGCGGTCGGCTACACCGACGCCGCCCAGACGCTGATCGCCAATGGCGGCGAGGTGCCGTTCGGCCTCGAGGCCGGGCTCGGCGGTGTGTACCTGGTCATCGGCCAGCCCGAGCGAATGATCGAGTGGTGCCGCGCCCAGCTCGCACGGGTCGCGACACCCATACGCTCACCCAGGGCATCCCTGGTCTTCGCACTGACGCTCACCGGTCGGGTGACGAGGCGATGGCCGCCGCGAACGGCCTGATCGACGCCGCCGAAGCCACCCGCAACCCGTGTGCGCTTTCGTTCGCGCTGCTACGCCTACGGCTATTCCTTCCGCTACGCCGACCCCGACCGCGCGCCGTGACGCCATGCGCCGGGGCCTGGTGATCGCCCACGACAGCGGCAACCGCGCCAACGAGACCCACCTGGCGGCCAATCTGTCCCGCCTCGAGGCCGAACACGGCGACCCGCTGGCGGCGCTCGAGTACCTCACTGTGTCGATCCGCAACTATCAGGACGCGGGCAATACCACCAATATCCGTGCCCCGCTGGCTTACCTCGCCGCCTTTCTCGACCGGCTCGACCGCTACGAATCGGCAGCCATCATCGCCGGGTTCGCGTTCGACCCGCTCACCACAGGGGTCGTGGGTTCCCGAGATCAACACCGCGATCTCCCACCTACGCGATGTTCTCGGCGATCAGACCTACGAATCGCTCGCCCGTGCAGGCGAAAGGATGACCACCGCCGCCATGGTGACCTACGCCTACGACCAAATCGACCAGGCCCGAACAGAACTGAACGCCGTCACGGAATAGACGACATACGAGAGTCTCGAAACTTCGTGTTGGAGACGGCACGGCGATATGACGGACAGCCGACGAAGGTCCTGCCGCTGCGGCGGGCACATGCCTGACGAGTACTTCGGGTCTCTGTACCGGCCACATTGGGTTCTGGTCTCGGGAACACTGCGCTGCAACCTACGGAGAAGCGACGGCGAAGAGGTGCCATTCGCCGGGCACGCCCTTGAGTTCGTGAGTGCCGCGCTCCTCGAACTCCAGTCCTGACCCGATCACCAGGTCGCGCAGCGTGCTGGACACGAGCACGTCGTTCGGCCCCGCCAGTGCGCTCACCCGCGCCCCGATGTGCACGCCGATCCCACCGATGTCCTCACCGCGAACTTCGCACTCGCCGGTGTGCAACCCGGCACGCACCGAGATGCCGAGTGCTTGCACTGCGTCGCGGATTGCCATGGCGCAGCGGATCGCACGCTGGGGGCCGTCGAACATCGCGAGGAAGCCGTCTCCCGAGGTATTCACCTCACGTCCCCGGAAGCGAGCGAGTTGTGACCGCACGACTGCGTCGTGAGCATCAAGCAATGCATGCCAGTCCCGGTCGCCCATCTCTGCGGCCCGGCGCGTCGAGTCCACGATGTCGGTGAACAACACCGTCGCGAGAACACGGTCGTCCGCCACGTCTGCCTGCTCGCCGGTGAGAAACTCGGCGATCGCCTGGAACGACGCGCGCCAGTCGGGTTCGACGAAGTGGTTGACGTTGCGCCCCGGAAGCTCGACCCATTTCGCGCCGGGTATGCGATCAGCGACGTCCTTGCCCCACGCGGGCGGGATAACGGGGTCGTCGGTGTGATGGAGGACGAGGGTCGGGACGCGGACTGTGGGAAGCAACGCCCGCACGTCCATTTCAGCCAGCAGAGGCAGCATGAGGGCGACGGTTCCTGGGCTCGCCGCCAGGCGTTCATAGCGTGCCGATGATGCCCGGATCTCCTCGTTCCACGGCATATCCGGATTCATTACATGCTGGGACTCGCCCGTCCCCCATATGGCGACCAAGGCGGCAGTGGTGTCCTCGGGTGTGGGTCCCTCGGTGCGCTCAGCCATCGGATTCGCGTAGCCCTCGAGCACGACCAGCGCGGTGGTGCGGGATGGATGTGTTGCCGCGAACAGCGCACCCGTCGCGACCGCACCGGGGACCGCGACGAGGACCGCTTCGCGGCTCCCGAGATCGTCGAGCACCGCCGTGATGCTGTCGGCCCATTGCTCCACCGTCGGCAGCGCGCCGGAGGTGACGGGATCAGACTGTCCGGTGCCCGGCTGGTCGAAGTAAATCAGTCGACCGAGCGATGTCATCGCCTCGATCCACCCTCGAAGAGGCGGCTGCTCAGGAGTGTCCTCACAGGTGCTGAACCACCCCGGGACGAACACGATGTCGCGCTCGCCCTCGGGCGACGCACGATAGGCGACGCGCAAATCCCCGTTCAGCGCATAGCGCGTCTCCGAGAACATTGCCGAAGTGTAAGCCGGGGAGCGGGTCGAGTTTCGGTGTCATGCAACCGCGCCTCGGGGCGCGGGTGTTCTCGGTCGGATTCCGCCGATGTGCGAGGAGGGAGCGCGTCTGGTGTGAGATTCTCCAGGGGTGTCCGCTCCTGCGGCCACTGCCCCTTCGGGGGTGGTGACGTTCCTGTTCACCGATGTTGAGGGCTCGACCCGTCGGTGGGAGTCCGACGCGCAAGCGATGCGGGCGGCGCTCGTCGTCCATGACAAGGTGTTGCGCACGGCGATCGAGGCGTATGACGGGTTCTTGTTCAGCCACACGGGCGACGGTTTCGTGGCGGCCTTCGCGTCGCCGATGTCCGCCGTGAACGCCGCGATCGACGCGCAACGGGAGTTGCAGTTGCCGGTGCGAATGGGATTGGCAACCGGCGAGGCCGAGCTGCGAGACGGGGACTACTTCGGAACGGTGCTCAACCGTGCGGCGCGGGTGATGGCCGCCGGTCACGGCGGGCAGATCCTGCTGGCCGAGTCGACGGCGGGTCTACTCAGCGGCGTCGATCTGCTGGATCTGGGGCCGCGACGGTTGCGGGACCTGCCTACTGCGGTCGGGGTGTTCCAGGTCCGCGCGCCGGGCCTGCGCACGGACTTTCCGCCGTTGCGGACGGTCGATGAGACACCGGGGAACCTGCGGCCTCAGAAAACCAGCCTTATCGGGCGCGAGTCCGAGCTCGCCGAGGTGAAAGCGACGCTGCGCGAACACCAGTTGGTGACGCTGACGGGTGTGGGCGGGGTCGGCAAGACCCGGCTGGCGACCGAAGTGGCCGGGCAGCTCGCCGACGAATTTCCCGACGGTGTCTGGGTTTTCGAACTGGCTGCGGTGGCCGACCCGGTGGCCGTGCCCGACGCGGTGGCCGCAGTGTTGGGCATCAGCCAACAACCGGGCAAGAGTGTCAGCGAGTCCGTGGCCGCTGCGCTGGAGGGCAGACTGCGGCTGCTGGTGTTCGACAATTGCGAACACGTGCTCGACGCCGCCGCCGATCTTATCGAGGCCATCCTGGCGCACTCGGCGACCGTGAAGATCCTGGCGACCAGCCGCGAAGGATTAGGAGTCGCCGACGAGCAACTGTGGCCGGTGCCCTCGCTAGACGTCGGCACAGGAATCGACTCTGCCGCAGTCAATCTGTTTGTCGAACGTGCCCGCAGCGTGGCTCCGCGCTTCTCGCTGGCCAACGCCGATGAGGCGGTCGCGGTCGTGGAGATTTGCCGCCGCCTTGATGGGATCCCGCTGGCGATCGAGCTGGCAGCATCGCGGATGGCATCAATGACGGCCAGCGAGGTCCGTGACCGTTTGGATCAGCGATTCCGGCTGCTGGTCAGGTCACGGCGCGGACTGGAACGCCACCACACGCTTCGTCACGCGGTGGCGTGGTCCTACGACTTGCTCGACGATGCGGAGAAGGGGTTACTGGCGCGCTGTTCGGTGTTCGCCGGTGGATTCGACCTCGCCGCTGCGTGCGCAGTCGGTGGCTGCGGCGACGACTTGGCCACACTGGATGTGCTCGATGCGCTGGTGCGCAAGTCCCTTATGGTCGCCGACCGATCATCGGGGCGGACCCGGTTTTCGATGCTGGAGACAATCCGCCAGTTCGCCGAGGAGCAACTCGCCGCCTCTGGCGCAGCAACTGAGGTTCGGGCCACGCATGCCCGCTACTTCGCTGGTCGCGAGACCGACATCCTGGCCCTATGGGACAGCCCCCGGCAGCGGGAGGCTTACGACTGGTTCACTGTCGAACTGGCCAACCTGCGCACCGCGTTTCGGTGGGCCGCCGACCAGGGTGACCTCAACGTCGCGGCCGCCATCGCGACATACGTGGCGTTCCTTGGCTACGTGTGTGAAAACTACGAACCCATAGTCTGGGCCGAGGAAATCATCGAGCCTGCCCGCGCTGTCGGCCATCCCCGGCTGGCGTTCCTGTATGCGATGGCGGCGCTGTGCTGGATGGTGGGAAGGGTCGAGGCGGCTGTCGGCTACGCGGACGCCGCCCAGAGGGTGATCGACAGTGGCGGCGGCCAGATGCCATTCGGCATCGAGGGCTTGCTTGGCGCTACGTACCTGGCCATCGGCCAGTCCGAACGGTCGGTCGAGTGGTCCCGCGCCCAGCTCGCACACGGTCGCGATACACACGGATTCACAAGGGCATCCCTAGTCCTCGCGTTGACGCTCGCCGGGTCCAACGACGAAGCGATGGCCGCCGCGAAGGGTCTGATCGAGGCCACCGAAGCTACCCGCAACCCGTGGGCGCTCTCGTTCGCGCTTTTCGCCTACGGGTTCGCGTTCATTGACGCCGATCCCGTCCGCGCACTGGACGCCCTGCGCCAAGGCCTGGTGATCGCCCAGGACAGCGGCAATCGCGCCAACGAGTCATTCCTGGCGATCAGTCTGGCTCGAGTCGAGGCCAAATACGGCGATCCATCGGCTGCACTCAAGCACGCCACTCTCGCGATCCGCAACCAGCATGACTCAGGCAACGTCGCCCTTATCCGCTCCCCCCTGACAATTCTCGCCGCCTTTCTCGACCGGCTCGGACGCCACGAACCGGCGACCATCATCGTCGGTTTCGCGTTTACTCCGCTGACCGCAGCAGCAATCCCTGAAATCACCACCGCGATCACCCACCTCCGCGATGTCCTCGGCGACCAGACCTACGAATCGCTCGCCCGCAAGGGTGAGACGATGACCACCGCCGCCATGGCGACCTACGCCTACGACCAAATCGACCAGGCCCGAGCAGAACTGAACGCCGTCTCGAAATAGACCAGATTCGAGACGTCCCAGACCGACACCCACGGCATAGGATCTGCCAGGTCGTTGCGTCTCAAAAGTTCGTCTCAGAAGAAGCCGTCGCAATATTGCGACACAGCGCTGATGCGACATACGTTTCCGATGAGTGCACCGAAGCGAACTTTGGAGCCCGCATCCGATACTCCGACAACGTGTCCGGTCTGCTTCCCACTTCAACCGTCGTGTCGCCTAACTGCGTGCAAAGACCCGTACATCAAGTTGGCATCAGCATGCCAAGGGACGCAACGGACCGGCCCCTTCCGGTATCGCGGTCGTCGTCGAAAGACAAATTCCTGAACAACCGTGCAGTTCTCGGATTCGCCACGAAGATGAGAAAAACGCGTCCACCATTTCGATGAGAATTCTGCAAACGCCCTGGTAGATACATCGCCATCCGCCAAACGGATTGGGAACCTACATGTCAAACTCCGTATGCTGATCGAGATATCGGCCGCACCCAGCTTCGCCGAAGTAGCTGCTACCTGAATCACGTTCCCGCACTACGGTTCCAGCACCGAATCCAAACTAATGAGACCGATGGCGTAGGCGATTGCGGACTAACCGCTAGCGATCGGGCTTGCCTTCGGCTGAAGCCATCGCCCAGAGGCGGGCGGATGTGTCGGTGGGTGAGTGCAGGATTGTTCGTAACCACTCCAGGAAGGTTCGGGCATGTGCTGGCTGTGCGACAACCCTCACGGCACCCTCGACGAGTACCTGGACAGCCTGAGGGACACCATCGCGGACCACGGATGGGTAGTTCAGTTTGTCGAGGATGGACAACGATCGTTCGCGTACACGATCGGCCTGCACGAACGGGGTCTGCCTGAGCTGTTGATCACTGGAATGCAGGCGCAGACGTCTGCGCGCCTGCTGAACTCGATCGCACACATGATTGTCGACGACGGCACGACCCTGCAGCCGGCCGTGCACATCGACTATCAGGGCGAGTTCCTTCTCGAGGTTGTCGAGGTCGAACACCCGGACGTCCATTTGAAATTCGCTGTCTCGCTATGCGGGGCGGACATCCGCGCGTATCAACTCGTATGGACGGACGACCGCCTCCGTTGGCCGTGGGATCGCGGGTGGAGCCATGGCCGACGCAGGCAACCGGTGCTCGGTATCCGCACCCCACTAGCCAATGAAGGTCCCGGCTAGCACCCAAAGTCCACTTAGCGGAAGCGGACGTTCAACGTCGCCAGGCCGAAAATCTTCCTGCCACCGGACTTTGCGCCGATAATGACGACACCCGTGCGGGTCGCCGGGTCCAGCGACTTGATCCGGCCGCTGAACTCGATGTCGGCGCCCTCGGTGGCCGACACGATCGCGGGCTGGGACAGCCGCACCGCGTAGCGGGTAACCGCACCGGGGTCGCCCGACCATGCGGACGCAAATCCGGCGCCCAGACCCATGGTGAGCATCCCGTGGGCGATCACATCGGGCAGGCCCGCCGCCTTGGCGATGTCCTCGTCCCAGTGGATGGGGTTGGCGTCGCCGGCCACGCCCGAATAGTTCACCAGGTCGCCCCGGGACAGGCGGGCATGGCGCACCGGTAGCTCGTCACCGACCTGCACGTCATCGAACGATGGCGTCCCTGGCGTGCGGGCCGTGCCCCCCTCGGCGATCCGAATCTCGCCCTCGGGGCGCACCGTCTTCTGGTAGGCGGACTCGGATTCGCCGATCGGCAGCGCGTACGCGTCGTGCATCATCACCTTCTGCACGACCGCCTTGATCGCCGGATCGACGTCGTCGGCGGTGACGCCGACGACGGTGGTGTGCAGGGTATGCACCCGCTCGCCAGCAGCGTCGGTGAAGGTGTTGGTCACAGTGATCAGGTCTCTGCCGGCGAACCTGCGCACCGACGACAGCTCGACGTCAACGTGCAATTCGTCGCCGGCCACGATCGGGCGGTGCTGCTCAAAGACCTCTTCGGTCTGAACGTAGGTGTCGTAGCCGACGACCACCGACTCGAACAGCTCGCGATTGGCCATCATGCCGGGGATCGACGCGAACGTCAGCGGCGCCACCACGCCCGGATAGCCCAGCTCCGCCGCGGCCGCTGGATCCCAGTGTGCGGGGTGATTGTCCTGCACGGCACGGGCGTACTCGCGCACCTTCTCGCGGCCGACCTGGTAGGTGCCGTCCGTCTGGTAGTAGTGGCCGACCCGCTCTTCGAGCACCGATGCACCTGCTGCTGTGGTCATGAATTTGCTCAACTCTTCTATCGGCTGGTTCGCTGAGGCCGACCAAAGCACACTAACGTGCGGAAACCGCAGTAATGCGATACGCCTGGCTATTGGGCCACATCAGCGACTCCGGTGCATTCGGGTGGGTTCCCACAACAAACTTTGACCCTTCCGTCTTCGATGACGGTGTAGCAGTCGTCGAAGGCGAGTGGAGTCACCCGCCCGCCGGTTGCCCTCGATCGGCTGAGTCGCGCAACAGTTCGCTGCAATTCGGACATCAGCTCGAACAAGAAAGCCAGTTCGGTCTGTGCGGCATCGGGCTGCTTGAGTTCGAAACTTGCGATTGCGCCAAGAGACAGCGTGATCCACGAGGCCTTCGATCGATCTGACGGCATATGTGACCGCTAACTCAAATTCGACCCGCTGATATCGTTCCACGACAACGCATCTCGGGGTTCATGACCGAGTAAGTCGAAGGGCAGATAATGGCCGCATTACAAGGCAAGATCACGTTGGTAACCGGCGCTTCGTCGGGTCTGGGCGCGGAAACCGCTCGGCTGCTATCCCGCCAGGGCGCAACGGTTTTCGGCATCGCGCGGGATGCCGACCGACTCGCAGAGGTCTTCGCTGACATCGATGGCGGAGTGTACGCCTTGGTGGACGTGACTTCGGCGCAGGCGTGCAGAGATGCGGTGGAGCAGTGCGCCGCAAAGTTCGGCGGGCTCGATGCGCTGATCAACATTGCCGGGCGGCACCAGATGCGCCGGACCGAGTCGATGAGCGACGAGGACTGGGCGGAAGACCTCGCGACCAACTTGAGCGGTCCGTTCTATTTGTGCCGAGCCGCGCTGCCGCACCTGGTGGCCCGCGGCGGCAATATCGTCAACGTCGCCTCCATCGCCGGTGTCGAGGGCCAGGCGTATTCGGCCGGCTACTGCTCGGCCAAGCATGGGTTGATCGGCCTGACCCGTGCCCTGGCCGTCGAGTACACGGCGGACCGGCTGCGCGTCAACGCGGTGTGTCCGGGTGGCATGCTGACCCCGCAGATCGAGCAGTTCAGCGCCCCGGAGAACCCGAACTACCACCTGATCCTGCGGTCGGCGTCACCGCGCGGCATGATGCAGCCCCACGATGTCGCCAGCGTGATCGCGTTTCTCGCCAGCGACGATGCCGCGGCTGTTCATGGCGCCGTCTACCGGGTCGACAACGGTAAGGGCGCTGGCTGAAACCCGCCTGCTGGTTGGCGACGCGAGCGTCCTACGCTTCATCCACACCACGGCGAAAGGTCAGTCCATGCGCATCAGCCTGATAGCCAACCTGAACAACGCGTCGCCGGTCGAATCCTGCGTCCGCGACTTGGCCCAAGCGCGCGACGAGGGGTTTGCCCGAGTGTGGTTTACCCAGATGCCTTTCGACGCTGATCTGCTGACCGTTCTGGCCGCCGCGCTGCGCGAGGTTCCTGACATCGAGGTGGCCAGTGGCGTGGTGCCGATCCAAAATCAACACCCGTCGCTGCTTGCGCAACGGGCGTTGACCCTCAACATGATTGGCGACGGGCGGTTCACGCTTGGCATCGGAGTGACACACCGGGCGGTGACCGAAGGAATGTGGGGGATCTCGTGGGACAAGTCGGTGAAACGGTTGTCGGAATACCTCGACGGCCTGCTGCCCCTGCTGGCCAAGGAGCAGGCCGACGCCCCCGGCGAGCTCGTCACGACCAGGGGCGCGCTGCAGATCCCCAACGCGCCGACCCCCCAGGTGTACGTCGCCGCGCTCGGTCCGCAGATGCTGCGGGTCGCGGGCCGGCGCACCGCGGGCACGATCACCTGGATGACGGGCCCCAAGACGTTGCGTGAACACATCGGACCCACGCTGCGCGACGCGGCCGCGGAAGCGGGACGCGCGGACGGGTCGGTCGCGGTGGCCGCCGCGCTGCCGGTAAGCGTGACGGACGACGTCGACGCCGCCCGGTCGCTCGCCGCTCAGCAGTTCGCGATGTACGGCCACCTGCCGTCCTACCGCGCGATGCTCGACAGGGAGGGTTACTCCGGCCCTGAAGACGCCGCGTTGATCGGAGACGAGTCCACGGTGTCGCAGCACCTCGATGAGCTTCGCGACGCGGGTGTGAACGAGTTCGTCGCCATCTCGTTCGAACCGTCGCCCGAGGCAGCTGTGCGCACGCGAGCGTGCTTGCGCGCGTGGGGATCTAAGGCTTCAGGCTCCTAACCGCTGGCGCGGCGTTGACCAGCCGATCCCAGCCCGCTCGCGTCAGTCTGACTTTCGGGGGATGCTTAGACGTCAACTCCATGCACGGCGCGAAAGGCGTGGTTCGCCGGTGACCCTGGACCAGGCGGAGCGGGCCGACGCTGAGCAACCCTCGGTATGGGCACCTCTGCGCAGTCGCGTGTACCGCAATTTGTTCATCGCGCAGTTGGCCTCCAACATCGGGTCGTGGATGCAAAGCGTGGCGGCCCAATGGTTTTTGGTGGAAAAGCACAGCAGTGACGTCATCGTTGCGCTGGTCCAGACGGCAAGCCTTGCGCCGACGCTGCTTTTGGGCCTGCTCGCCGGGGCGCTTGCCGACCTGTTCGACCGGCGGCGACTGCTGATTGTTTTGCAGACGTATGCAGTGCTGGTGGCGCTGGCGCTGGCGGTGCTGACATATCTCGGTCGCGTCGGCCCGACATCACTGTTGATGTTCACCTTGGCCATCGGCTGCGCTTCTGCACTGACCGGTCCCGCCTGGCAAGCGATTCAGCCCGAGACTGTGCCGCGCAAGCAGATACCGGCCGCCTCGACTTTGGGCAGCGTCTCGGGTAACGCCGCCCGGGCTATCGGACCGGCCATCGGCGGCGTCGTCGTCGCACTGGCCGGCCCCGCGGCGGTCTTTGCGATCAACGCGGTGTCGTTCGCCGGAATCATCGTTGCCCTGATGGCGTGGAAGCGACCAAGGCAACTCACGCCACTCGAGCGAGAGCACTTCGGCCACGCCATCGTCTCCGGGCTGCTGTTCGTTGGCAACAGCCCGATATTCCGCAGAATCCTGTTGCGCGCAGCCCTTTTCCTGTTTCCCGCATCGGCGCTGTTGGCTCTGCTGCCGGTGGCTGCCGCCCACAGATGGCACCTGGGCTCCGCCGGTTACGGTGTGGCGCTGGCGGCGATCGGTTTTGGCGCTGTCCTCGCTGTCGTGTTTGCCACACAGTTGCACCGCAGGGTGTCAGACAACGTGCTGCTGGCTGGATCCGCCGCCGTATCCGGTCTTGCGCCGTTGGCGGTGGCCTGGCTGCCGTTCGCCGCCGCGACGCCCTTCTTGGTGTTGTCCGGGATGGCGTGGCTGATCACGTTGACGACGCTGAACGCGGCAGCGCAGTTGTCGCTGCCGCGATGGGTTCGAGCCCGGGGGTTGTCGGCGTATCTGCTGGTCGCCACGGGATCTCAGGCGATCGGCTCTTATGTTTGGGGCGCCATTGCCACGCGAGGGGGACTTCGCATCGCGATGATCGGCTCGGCCCTGGTGTTGGGCGTCGTCGCGCTCAGCACCCCCGTGCTAGGACTGCGACCGTGCACCGGGATGCTGAGCCTCGACGTTTCCACTGCCTGGCCCTCGCCGACAGTCACTTTCGAACCATGTCCTAGCGATGGACCGGTGCTGGTAACCGTGCACTACCGAGTGCCGGCCGATAGCCTGAACGACTTCACCGAGGCGATGAAGGCAGTCAGGCAATCGCGGCTGCGAACTGGTGGCCACAGTTGGCGGCTGTATCACAGTGTCGGACGGCCCGATACGTTCCTCGAGAGGTTCACCGTGACGTCCTGGACCGAGTTCGAGCGTCAGCGCACCGAGCGCTGGCTCGATTACGACACTGATGGTGTCGAGACGGCGATCAGCTACACCGTCGACCGCGACCGACAGCACGAGTACTACCTGGCCTTGCGGATGCGCCGGTGAGCTCGAAAAGTGTTATGGGCCAAGCCAACTGACCAGCAGCTAGACGCCTGACTTTTCCAAAATGTGCACACCGCAGGCGGAGCCCAGGCCGATCACGTGGGCCAGCCCCACCTTGGCGTTCTCGATCTGGCGATCGCCCGCCTCGCCGCGAAGGTGGTGGCAGATCTCCCAGATGTTGGCGATACCGGTCGCCGCGATCGGGTGGCCCTTGGACTGCAGCCCGCCGGATACATTCACCGGAGTCGAGCCATCACGCCACGAGGCACCCGAGTTGAAGAAGTCGGCGGCGCCGCCCTCTTCGCACAGCATCAGGTTGTCGTAGTGCACCAGTTCGGCGGTGGCGAAGCAGTCGTGTAGCTCGACCAGGTCGAGGTCGCCCGGCTCGACGCCGGCCTGCTCGTAGGCGGTCGCGGCGGCATTACGCGTCAAGGTATTGACGTTGGGCAAGACCTGGCAGCCCTCCTCCCAAGGGTCGGTGGTCAGCACCGAAGCCGACACCTTCACCGCGCGCCGTTGCTGTTCGAGCGAGAGCGACTTCAAGGTCTCGCCGTTGCACACGACCGCGGCGGCGGCACCGTCACAGTTGGCCGAGCACATCGGCCGGGTGTTCGGGTAGGCGATCATGACGTCGCCCATGATCTGCTCGAGCGTGAACCTCTTCTGGTAGGCGGCCAGCGGATTCAACGTCGAGTGGGCGTGGTTCTTCTCGCTGATCTTGGCGAACAATTCGAAGCTCGTGCCGCCGTACTTGTGGCCGTACTCGGTCCCGATCTGCGCGAACACACCGGGCATGGCCTCGGTGCCGATCCGCCCGTCGACCGGCGCGACGGCGCCGTAGCGGCCCTTCGGCGCCCAGACGTCGGCGTCGGACTTCTTGCTGCCGCCCGCACCGAGCAGCCCGGCGCCGGAGAGCTTTTCCACACCGACGGCCAATCCGTACTTCACCTCGCCGGCCTTCACCGCCATGATGGCGGTCCGCAGCGCGGTGGCCCCGGTGGCGCAGGCGTTGGCCACGTTGTACACCGGGATGCCCGTCTGGCCGATCTGCTTCTGCAGCTGCTGACCGATTCCGGCGTTCGCGGCCATCAGGTTGCCGGCCGCAATGACGCCGATGTCGGCCATGGTCACGCCGGCGTCGGAGAGCGCGCCGGTCGCGGCCTCGGCCGCCAGGTCAATGGTGTCCTTGTCGGGGTGCTTGCCGAACTTGGTCATGCGGATCCCGAGAATCCAAATTTCGTCGCTGGCGCTCATCGTCGGTGCTCCTATCGTCGGTGGCTGCTGGTGGTCAGTCGGTGATTAGGCGGGCTCGAAGCCGAAGCCGATCGCCTCGGTGCCCTCGGAGTCGGTGCCGATCGGGTACGTGGCGAGCCGCACCTTCATGCCGTCGCGGATTTGCTCGGGATCGGGCTCGACGTTGACGAGGTTGGCCCGGACCCGGGTGCCGTCGCAGTCGACCACGGACGCGACGAACGGGGTGGGAATCCCCGGTGCGGCGAAGGTGACGATCGTGAACGCGCGCACCGTGCCCTCGGTCGCGACCGGGACGGTCTTGAATTCGGTCGCAAAGCACCCAGCGCACGCGTTGCGCCGGTCAAAAAACCGGGCGCCGCAATTGGTACATTCCTGCGCGATCAGGTGCGGCTCGCCGTCATCGAGCACCAGATAGTCGACCAATGGAATTTGCCCAGCCATAGAAACCTCCACGATGTCCGGCTTACCGCACCAGTACCGTCAACCTACTTGCCGAGATTTGACCATCGTGCACCGGTCATGCGGTTGGCACCAGACCCGGAAGGCCGAGTGGATTCAAACCGCACAACTGCCGCAGTACCAGCAGCGCGCGCCATCCGGCATCGGGACGGTGTATCGGCGATGGCATCGTCAACCGCACCTTCGACAGGCATTGAACTGCAACGCTATTCGGCGGAGCGATCCGAATTGCACAGCTGGGACATAGCTTTTGGACAGGCCGGCTCAATCTCCCTTAGCTAGCGTCGATGTTGCTACGCCAATGAGGGGGATCATGATGGCACAACTTACCGTCAAACTCCGTCGATTTGTGGGGGCTACGGCGTTATGCGGGGGTATGGCAATTGCCGCAGCTGACCTTGGTGCGGGTGTCGCCAGCGCGGACCCGTGGGGTCCGCCGCCGCCCCTGCCCGGTCCCGCGGTGTGGGGTCCGCCGCCACCCGCCCCGGCATTTTGGGGCCCGCCGCCTCCGCCGCCTCCGCCGCCAGTCTGTGTTCCATTCCTTCCCTGCTGACCGGTTTGGTCAGCAGGGAGGTGACCGCCGACGCTGTGGACACCGCCGATGATGTCGGTGTCCACAGCGCCAGCGGGTAGATTCGATGAATACCGTTGCCGGACAGAGGAAGATCACCTGCCGGTGCGCTCGCGGTGCTTGCATCCCGGCCAGCAGCAGGGCCGGCGCTGGCCTTCTTCCAGTTCCTCTTGGGTGCGGCGAATGCGACGCTGCCGGGTCGCCTCTTGCTTGGCATCCTCGACCCAGCAGATGAACTCGTTGCGGGCCAGGGGTGTGATGTCCTTCCACGCCGCCAGCGCCGTGGAGTTGCCAATCAGCGCAGCACGCAGGTCTGCGGGCAGCTTGTGCACCACCCCACCCGGCACTCGCTTGGTGCTCACGCGGCCAGGGTAGCTCACCGCCGCGTAACCTCACGCAATAGTCGGAATCGATGGAGGGCGTGACATTGGACGGCGACTATCGGTACGTGATCATTGGCGCTGGTGCGATCGGCGGCACCGTGGGGGCCATGTTGACGCGGGCCGGCATTCCCACCGTGTTGGTGGCGCGGGGCCGGCACGCCGACGTGCTGACAACCGCGGGCATGACCCTCAGAACGCCGGACGGCACATTCCACACGGCAGTCACCGCGGCGTCTCGGCCCGAGGATGTGCGGTTGACCCGGCGCGATGTCCTGGTCTTCGCGACCAAGACCCAGCAACTCGACGCCGCGCTGCAGGACTGGGTTGATCAACCGGTCCATGACCATGACGGTGTCGCAGGGGCGGCGGGGGAGCTATTACCGGCGATGACCGCGCTCAATGGCGTTGCCGCGGAGGAGAAAGCGCTGCGCTATTTCGGTCGGGTATTCGGCGTTTGCGTGTGGTTGCCCGCCGTGCACCTCGAACCCGGCGAAGTGATCGTGCGGTCCTGGCCGGTGGTCGGCCAGTTCCACATCGCACGGTGGCCCGCGTCGACCAGCACCCCAGCCGACACCGACTTGTTGACGCGGCTTGCCGAGACGTGGAGCACCGCGGGAATCCGCGTGCGCACTCCCGAAGACGTTGTCCCGTGGAAGTACAACAAGCTGCTGAGCAACCTCGGCAACGCCGTGGGCGCCCTGACCGCCGAGTCCGCCGACGTCAGCGAGGTGGTGGCCGCGCTGCGCAAGGAAGGCGCCAACGTGCTGCGCCACGCGGGAATTGACTACGTCTCGTTTGAAACATCCACAGCGGCAAGGGCAGAAGACGGACCGACCATACGACCGGTGCCCGGATGGAATACTGGCCCCAGCAACTCGACCTGGCAATCGTTGAGCCGCAACACCGGCAACGTGGAAACCGATTTCTTCAACGGCGAGATCGTTCGGCTCGCCCACAAGCACGGCATCACGGCGCCACTCAATGCCGCGTTAGCGCGGGCGGTACGTGCATCAGTACGCAATGGCTTTGGACCAAGCCATCATTCGGCGGCGCAACTGGCAGAACTTCTCGGGATTAATGCGATAACGATCGCCCAGGACTGATCAGCTACAGATATCCAACAAGCTGACTCAATGAATCTGACCACGCCGGCTTACGGGGTGCGCAACACCGCACTGCACACTTCTGCCGCCGCGCACTGACGGCGTGAAACACTCGCGCATTCGCCTACCACGAGCACTTTCAAGGAAACCGTCAGAAGGCGTCGTCGTCGACGTCCATCAGGTCGGTGTCGACGTTCTCGACGAGGGCGCGGGTCGTCGAGATTGCCGGCAGGATGGTCTTGGCGAAAAACGAGGCCGCGGCGAGCTTTCCGCGGTAAAAGGAATCGTCGGCACCGGCATCCAGTGCGGCAGCCGCGATGTCGGCCTGCACGAGCAGTCGCCATGCAACGAGCAGGTCGCCGATGGCGTGCAGATAAGCCACGGACACGAGCCCGATCTTGTACAGCTCGGTGGGATTGCGTTCTGCGGCAAGCAGATATGTCGTGAGCGTGCCGGTCATTGCCTGAACGTCCGACAGGGCGGCCTGCAGGAGTGCGCATTCGGCCTTGAACCGGTCGCTGGAGATGTTGTCGATGAAGGCGGCGACGTTGCCTGCGACGTGCGCAAGGGCGTCGCCGCGGTCACGCGCGACCTTGCGGAACACGAAGTCCAGCGACTGGATCGCGGTGGTGCCTTCGTAGAGCGAGTCAATCCTGGTGTCCCGGAGGTATTGCTCGATGGGATAGTCCTTCAAATACCCGGATCCGCCGAGGGTTTGCAAGCTTTCGTTGATCCACTGGTAGGACTTCTCGGATCCAACGCCCTTGATGATCGGCAGCAGCAGATCGTGCACACGCGCCGCCAAGTCGGAGTCCACGCCCGGCACCAGCGTGACCCCGAATTCGTCGCAGTGTGCGGCCGCATACATGTACAGTGCGCGCAGGCCTTCGGCGTACGCCTTCTGCAACATGAGGCTGCGCCGCACGTCCGGGTGGCGCGTGATGGGCACCCGGGGCGCGGTCTTGTCCGTGAAGCGGGTCAGGTCGGGGCCCTGCACACGCTGCTGCGCATAGTCGCGTGCGTGCAGATACGCAGTCGACAGCGTCCCGATCGACTTGACACCGACCATCATCCGCGCGTACTGGATGGCCTTGAACATCTGGGCGATGCCGTCGTGCGCGTCGCCGATGAGATACCCGACGGCAGGAATGTCGGCCGCGCCGAATGTCAACTCGCAGGTCGGGGATGCTTTTATGCCCATCTTTTCTTCCAGCGCGGTCGCGAACACCCCGTTGCGCTTCCGCAGGTCAAGTGTGTCCGGGTCGAACAGGTATTTCGGGACGTAGAACATGCTCAGGCCCTTCGTGCCCGGTCCGGCGCCCTCGGGACGCGCCAGCACGAGATGGAACAGATTCTCCGCGGTGTCGCCGACGTCGCCGCCGGAGATGAACCGCTTCACGCCCTCGATGTGCCAGGTGCCGTCCGGTTGCGCGATCGCCTTGGTGCGCCCCGCGCCGACGTCGGAACCCGCGTCGGGTTCGGTCAGCGCCATCGTGCCTGTCCAGCCTCGCTCTAAACCGATTCGCGCCCAACGCTTCTGCTGTTCGTTGCCGACGAGCGCCAGCACTTGCGACATGACCGGAGTGCTATACCACTGGAGGGCGGGGTTCGCGCAAATCATCATCTCATTGATCGCCCAGACCACCGGGGCGGGTGCGGGCGTCCCACCGATCGCCTCGGCCATCCCGATCCGCCACCACCCGGCATCCTTGAACGCCGTCACGGCCGGCCGCACCGAATCCGGCACGGCGATCGTGTGCTCGGCCGGAAGGAACCGCGGCGGGTTGCGGTCAGCGTCGATGAACGAGTCCGCGATCGGCCCCTCGGACAGGCGCGCCACCTCGCGGAGAACCTCACGCACCGTCGCCGTGTCCAGATCACCGTAGGCGCCCGATTCAAGCACGGCGTCGAGGCCGAGAACCTCGAACAGGTTGAACTCCAGGTCTCGTATGTTCGATCGGTAATGGCCCATCGCTTGTCACCCCGCAGCTATAGGACGGCGTATTTCGTGCTCGCATCGAAGGCGCCCCCGTCCCAGCATCCTCCCTTGCCGCGGACTGTCAACCCTGGATATGAGTCGCACATGACCTGCTTTAGGCAGGATTGCAGCACAACATGATTCGGTCGACGATCGACCGCGGATGCTTGTTGCCCAACGCCTTATTCCGCATGCCGCCAGCTGGACGAGTGCGGCCCTAGCCGCCGAACTTCTTGGTCGGTGGTCGAGTGCTGGGCCATCCTGTCTAGGCGATCACCACTAAAGCGGCGTATTGACGAAAATACCTGTGCTGTAGGAAGGTCCGCGAATATCACGACGACGGCCCGACGCCGCGCTATACGTGGCCAACTCGCCGGCGAACGGCTGCGGAGTGAGACGGGTTGTGCGACCGCTCAGCCGTTCGTGTCGGATGAATCGAGGGGTAGACGAACAACTTCAGTTGACGAGAACCAGACGCCACGACCCATTGGCGACGCGGTCCGGGACGCACACGAAACTGTTCCAGTCGCCGGCCGTTGTGGCCTTGACGCCCGGCCCCGCGTCGATGCAGGCCGCCCGATTCGGGTAATTGGCCTCGGTCTGCAGCGTGGCCGCGTTGCTGACACCGACACCGGCGGTCATCAGTCCCGCAAACGTTAGTCCGCTGGCGACGGCAACTCGGATCGATCGCTTGGCTTTCATCTCTTCCTCCTGGGTGATCTCGCGAACTGTAGTCAGGTGGCTACACCTTTCACGGCCGAGTGTAGTCAACTGACTACACTCGGCGCAAGGGTCAAAATGGCTGAACCGAACTGCCTGCTCGCGGTCTGTTTGCGCCGTCACGCGACGGACGCGCAGTGTTTGCTTCCTGGTCACCGACGGGCGCACTGGGTCTGCGAACCTTGAGCGACGCACCGGGACGGAGGAGTCGCCGCGACTCGGAAGGGCTTGCCATGACCGAACATCTGCGTGCTTACAACAGCCTGTGGCAGGTCCGGAGTGACTCGCGGTGCCGACTGGAGGAAGCCGCCGATCGGCTGATCCGCCCTACCACCGCGGGAGCGCTCAAAAGAGAAGTGGGTAAGCAACTGTCAGGAGTTGCTGGCTCAGCTGAGCACACTAGAGCCCTATTGGGCTTTCCCCGGCTCGCCGCAATTCGCCCGAGTTCAACGGCTTTTCGCAGCCGGCAACTATGACAAGTTCGCGCAAGCGGTGCTGCGGATCAATCGCGCGCTGACCACGGAGTCCTACCGGTCCGGGGACGTGGAAAACGCCGGTGCCGACGAACTGGACATATTTCCGACTGATCCGCGCCAACTCGAGCATCAACCGCCGACGCAGGGCGAGCGCCCCTATTTCGAGGTGCTCGTCGTCGAAAAGATGACCGAGGCCCAGCCGTGGTGGGAATGGCGAACGGAACCTTCCCGAGGTCGGGCAGGACGAATTGGTCGGCCGGCAACAGCCCGGCGACGCGATCACCGTGCCGCCACCGGGAGATGGGGGCAAGTAGCCACTAAAACTAAAGACCCTTGGGCGCGTCCCGGACGGCGTCTACTGTCGCCGCGTCGCCGCTGAATTCGACTCGGGCCTCTCGTCCGACGGCGAACAAGAGCAGCTCCTCGGGTGCGCCGGTCACTGTGATCGCGGGGCCGCGGCCGGCGGTCAGGACTGTCTTGCCCTCCGGGGTTCGCAACGCCAGCCGGCCGGGCACCTTTGCCAGGGTCATCCGGCCCATCAGCGGCAGGGTGCGGCGCAACACGGCGGTCAGCGCGGGATCGAGCTCACGGGGCTGCCACCCCTGCTGCGCGCGGCGAATGTCCTCGTGATGGATGAACATCTCGGCGACATTGGCAATCGGGTCGAGCAATTTGAGTGGTGAGTAGACCGGCGGGCCGGATGCGACCTTGTCCACCAGCTCGTTCCAGTCGGTGTGCTGGGCCACCTCGTCTTGCACCTTGGCGGTGTGAGCCGCGAAAAAGGGGATGATGATGCCGGGTGCGGCATCTAGGCGGTACTCCCGGATCATCAAGTGGGCGGCCAGGTCGCGGGTCGTCCAGCCTTCGCACAGGGTGGGCGCATCCGGCCCGACGCCGCGCAGGGCGTCGACGAGAGCGGCGCGTTCGCGTTGAGCAATAGACACCTGATTTCCCTTCAGCTTGGGTAAGCGCTGGTTCGGCTGCGGGCGCCGATTGCTTCAGCGTAGAGCCGATAGGCTTGTTGGTCGGACCCGGTAATCATTTGGAGGAACGAGTGTCATCACCTAGTTCGGCGCGTAGTGAGGGCGACAGCTGGGACTTGGCCTCCAGCGTGGGAGCCACGGCAACGATGGTGGCGGCTTCCCGAGCGCTGGCGTCTCGCGGTCCGGATCCGCTGCTAGACGATCGGTTCGCCGAGCCATTGGTGCGCGCGGTCGGACACCCCTTCTTCACGCGCATGCTGGACGGCGAAATCCCGCTCGACAATGCGGACCTGCCCACCACCGCGGAGCAGCGGCGCCAACAGATCGCGGTGCGCACCAGGTTTTTCGACGATTTCTTTCTCACCGCAACCGCCGCCGGGATACGTCAAGCCGTCATCTTGGCCGCCGGGCTCGACGCGCGAGCCTACCGGTTGGCCTGGCCGACGGACGTGGTCGTGTTTGAAGTTGACCAGCCCGAGGTCATTGCGTTCAAGAGCACGACGCTGACCCAACTGGGTGCTGAACCGACCGCCGAGCGCCGCGCCGTCGGCGTCGATTTGCGTGACGACTGGCCAACTGCGTTGCGCGACAACTACTTCGACACCGCGATACCCACCGCTTGGATCGCCGAGGGCCTACTGCCCTACCTGCCACCGGAGGCCCAAGACCGACTCCTGGACAACATCACCGCACTCAGCGCGCCGGGCAGCCGGCTGGCCACCGAGAATATCTCCGACATGAGCGTGTTTACCGACGAGCGCTTTCGGGCCTTGCGCAGTGGATGGCGCAAGCACGGACTGGATATCGACGTCGCCGAGTTGGTGTGGCTCGGTTCGCGCCGTCAGGCCGCTGAGCACTTGACATCTGTGGGCTGGCGGGTCACCCAGTACACCACCGAGCAGGCGTATGCGGCCAACGGTTTTGCGCTGCCGGATCACGAGGCAATCAAGGCATTTCGCGGCGCCGTCAGCTACATCGATGCGGAGCTCGGGTGACCGGCGCGGCCGCATATCAAGACCGCCGATCACCACGCAGGGGCGCGCTTCCGGTCTATACCCCTGATTCCGCCGCGGCTAACTCGGCAGGCGGTGTTCGAGGCGACGCCCTACGCCCCTGGGAATTGACCGCGGACTCAGGGGAGGTGGGGCTTGATTTCCTCGATCACCCACTGCGCGAACTCCAGGTAGGCCTCGACGCCCGACACTCGGGGCGTGGGAACGCTGGTAAACGTCACACCCAGTTCTGCGTACTCGTTGAGTCGGTCGACGATCTCCTGCGCACTCATCCCGCCGCGCTGCTTGGGGTCGTCGATGCTGACGTGCCCCTCGCCGACTCTGCCCATGCCCAGCGGATACATCACGTCGAATGAACGGCCGTCGTACGTTGGCTGTGACTTGATGAAATCGATCTTGGCGGGGAGCTCCTCCGGCTTGGTCAGGAATGGCCACCATCCCGATCCGTGTTTCGCCGCGCGCTTGAGCACCGCGTCGGCGTCGCCGGCGATCCAAATCGGCAGATGCGGCCACTGAACCGGTTTCGGTGCGAACGCGACGTTGTCGAACGCCACATATTTACCCGCGAAGCTCGGCGCCTCGCTGGTCCACAACTCCACGATCGCGGCCAGATACTCATCGGCTAGCCGGCCCCGCTCATGGAACGGCACCCCGAGCGCGTTGAATTCCTCTGCGTCCCAACCCACTCCAAACGTCACCGTGACCCGGCCGCCACTCATCCAGTCCGCGGTCGCCAACGCCTTCGCCATCACGATCGGGTGCTGCAGCGGCAAGATCGTCACAGCCGAGTTCACCCGGATGCGTTGCGTCGCACCGGCGACAAACGACTGAGCGACCGTCGAGTGCAGGTAGTGCGCGCCCGACAATTCCAAATGGGAGTGCGGGACCACGAAATGCTCGGGAATAGAGATCATGTCGTAGCCGAGCTCTTCGGCACACCTGGAGATCGCCGCCTGCTCGGGGCCGGTCACCGTGAATTCCCACCGCGCGGTAATGGCCGGCAGCTCGATCGTGTGCGGCAGCGCGAACCCCAACTTCATGCGGCCATGATTGCACGGCAGTCCTATGGCGTTTGCGCTGGCAGGCGGTGTTCGAAGACCTTCAGCGCACGTTCGGCCCAGCGAATGTTCTCTTCTTCGAACGCTATTCCACGCAGCAGGGTCAGATAGGGACCGACGCGTTCGGTTTGAGCCAGGTACTTCGCTTCGGTGCGACCGTCGAGCAGGCGCGTCCGAAACCGTTCGTAGCGTTGCAATTTGGCGGTCGACCAGTGCAGCCGTTCAACAATGAAGTCGCGGACAGCCTGGGTGTCGCCGGCATCGGCAGCCGAGACTTTGACCATGAGCTCATCGCGGATCACACAGGGCTTCGGCGCCTTGGCGGTGAACGCGTGGATCGCTTCGTGCCCGGCCTCGGTCAGTGAGTACATGCGCTTGTTGGGCCGCCGCTCTTGTTCGACGACGCGCGCCTGGATGAGCCCCTGTTCGGCGAGCCGGTCGAGTTCGCGATAGAGCTGCTGCGGGGTCGCCATCCAAAAGTTCGCCACCGACGCGTCGAAGCTCTTGGCCAGGTCGTAGCCGGAAGCCTCCGCTTCGAGGAGTGCGGCCAGCACCGCGTCACGCAGCGACATCGGCCGATCATACAACGCTGCGACTATTCAATAAAGTGATTAATCACCCATAGACATTACTGTCGGCGCGCACTACCGTCAGTCCCACCTACTCAACAAATTGACTATGCGAGGTTTTCCCGTGTCTTCTCAGCACCCCTTCCGCAAGGCAGTCGAGGAACACGACGAGGCAGCCATCCAGGCGATGCTGGCCGACGACGTCGTGTTCACCAGCCCGGTGGCGTTCAAGCCCTATGTCGGCAAGCCAATCACCGCGGCGATCCTGCGCGGGGTGCTGCGGGTCTTCGAGGACTTCCGCTACGTGCGCGAGATCCACGACAGCAACGGCCGCGACCATGCGTTCGTCTTCGAAGCCAAGATTGCCGGTGGCTCGGCAAGACTGATCACCGGCTGCGATTTCCTGCACTTCAACGACGACGGTCTGATCGACGACTTCACGGTGATGGTGCGGCCGCTGTCCGGCGCGACGGCGTTGTCCGAGGCCATGGGTGCCCAGTTCGACCGGATCCAGCAAGAGGCGCTCGAGCTGGCCGATCAGTTCACCACCGATTAGGGGCGAGGGGAACTGGACATGCGCATTGGGCTGGGGATCAATTACGCCGGCGGGTTTAAAGAAGTAGCCGCCGAAGTGGCCGACCTCGAACGCGCCGGGCTGGATATTGTCTTTGTCCCCGAGGCGTATTCGTTCGACGCGGTGAGTGCGCTGGGCTACCTGGCCGCAGCCACGGAAAAGGTTCAGCTGGCCTCGGGCATCTTGCAGCTCTACACCCGAACGCCCACCCTGACCGCGATGACCGCGGCCGGTCTCGACTACGTCTCCGATGGCCGGTTCACGCTCGGCCTGGGCGCCTCCGGTCCACAGGTCATCGAGGGCTTCCACGGTGTGCCCTACGACGCCCCGATCGGCCGCACCCGCGAAGTCATCGACATCTGCCGTCGGGTGTGGCGCCGTGAGTACCTGGACTACCAGGGCAAGCACTACACCATCCCGTTGCCCGCCGACCAGGGCACCGGGCTTGGTAAATCGCTAAAACTCATCAATCAGCCTGTGCGGGAACGTATTCCGATACTGGTGGCCGCGCTGGGACCTAAGAATGTCGAGCTGGTCGCCGAAATCGCCGAAGGCTGGCAACCGATTTTCTATCTGCCCGAGAAGGCACAAGACGTGTGGGGAAAGGCGCTGGCTGCCGGCCAGGCCAAGCGGGACCCCGCGTTGGGGAAGCTGGATGTGTACGCCGGGCCGGTGCTGGCCATCGGCGAAAACGTGGAACCACTGCGGGAATTCGTCAAACCACACCTGGCCCTCTACATCGGGGGAATGGGCGCCAAGGGCAAGAACTTCTACCATGCCCTGGCCACCAAGTACGGTTACGGCCCGCAAGCCGACCGGATCCAAGAGCTCTATCTGGCCGGCGACAAGGACGGCGCGGCCAAGGTCGTGCCCGACGAACTCGCACGAGACGTCAACCTGATCGGTAGCCGCGAGTTCGTCAAGGAACGCGTGGCGGCGTTTCGTGAGGCGGGGGTCACCACCTTGAACGTGGCACCCATCGCGGCTACGCCGGGCGAGCGGATCAAGCTGATCGAGACGCTACGCGAATTGCTCTGAGCGCCAACGCTGGTGCGTGGTCACCCGGTTGGCGCAGCGAGGATCCCGACGCGTCCGGTATCGGCCTCGCGCCGCAGCACGGAGGTGGCCAGGTCGAACTTCACGCCGGGGATTGTTTCGTTGACGCGCGGATTGCCGGTCCACCAGGTAATGCGGCACACTCGGCGGGCGATGCGCCAGCCGCCCGGGATGCGCACCAAGGCGTCGTCATACCAGCCGGTGCCGTCCCAGAGCGGGTCGCCGCCGACGGCTTTGCGCACCAGGCGCCAACCGCCGTTGCAGAAGCTGAACGCCCGGTCCCCGTCGACGTGGACCACGTGGGTGGACATCGTGTGCTGGGTGGAGTCAAAGGGAGCGTGGAACGCCGCGAAATCGCTTTTGAATTCTTCGCGATTTGTCCAGTGCGAAGTCGCGCCGTAGTCGGCATCCACGTCCGTAGCGAAGATCCGGTCGAAGAGTTCCCACCGCTGGCTGTCGACTGCCAGCCCATAGAGATTTACCAGCTGCGTGATCGCCACGGCGTCGCTGTCGGTGTCGTTCATGGTCCTCCCAGGGTGGGTAATCGATCTCGGCACATTTAACCGTGGGCTTCCCGTGTAACTGTGTCCTGCGCGTTCTCCGGCAAACGCTGGTCAGCGAACCTGATGGATGGTTGTCTTAAGGGAAGATGAACCGCAAACGGTAGGGGTAGGCGACCGCCCGCTGGGACTGGTCACATTTCGAGGGGATGGGCAGTGGTTTTCCGGGGAGACCAGGAGATCGGACGCGACCTGGCCGCCGTCGACTGGACGTCCACCCCGCTCGGGCCGGTGGACGGCTGGCCACAAAGCCTCCGCACCGCCATCAACATCCTGCTGGCGTCGCCGTTTGCGATGTGGATGGCGTGGGGGCCTGGCCTGACGTTCTTCTGCAATGCCGCCTATCGCCGCGACACCCTCGGCCGCAAGTACCCCTGGGCACTCGGCCGTCCGGCCAGCGAGGCCGGCAGCACCGTTCACCGGTACACGAGGATCACGTAATGCCCACTCCACTCAACTTGACAGCCGAACTTGGCGCCGACGGGAGGCCCCTGGTGACCGCATCAGGGGAGATCGACCTGAGCAACATCGATGCGTTCACCTGCGCGCTCGAAACCGCCAGCGCGGGCACCCGCGGGCCGATCACCGTCGATCTCAGCGCGGTCAAATATCTCGACAGTGCCGGCGTCAACGCGCTTTTCGAGCATGCCGACCAAGTCGATGACCTGCATTTGATCGTGCACCCCTTGCTGATTCGCGTCCTGACGATAAGTGGTCTCACCAAGATCGCGAACGTCGAAGCCGGCACCACGAATACCCCCACGAATGCATAGTTGGGCATCGCGCGACTTCGCTTGTCAAGAGTGATTTTAGGGAGAGCAACGCCAATGAACCCCGAGCACATCATCCACCCATTGCGGTTGGCCAGCGGATCCCATCGGCCGGAATCGGGCAAAGGCTGTGCCATGAACGCGATTTCGTACATCAATGGCGACGCGCAGATCACCGACTTTCCGGCGACGTCGGCCCGCCCGCTGGCCTCCTTCGTCCAGGTGTGCAACGACCTGCTCGCCGGGCCCGACGGCTACCTGTCGCCGGAAGACAGCTTGGTAGTACTCGACTTGGGTTGGCTCACGGTAGGTACCGCCGATATCGCCGACACCGTCGTTCGCACCTGGGTGAGCAAGCTGCTGATCAGCCCGCCCTGGGGGGTCGCTCGATACGCGCAAAACGCTGCGGCCGAAGCGATCTCCGAAATCGCCGAACTGCACCGCAGGTTCGTCCCCGGCGAGGTGCCGTCGATCGCGGCGTGGGACAGCGCCGCCCGCGTGGCGCGCGCGATCACTACGACGCCAGTGACGCCCGAACGATATGCTGTCCGGGCCGCATACCAATCGACCGCACTCGTTGACAGCGACGACTGGGACACGCTGGATGCCGTGACGGGCAACGCCCTGAAAGCCCACAGGCTGGCAAACGGGGATGACGGCCCTGCCCGGATTTTGGAAGTCACGCGCCACGCCATCCGCTCATGGCGGCGCCTAGCCGGGCTAAGCGTTGTCAGCAACGCGCCGCTATCGGCCGCCGGTGCCGGGCAGCGCAAAGGCACGGCGGAATAACCGTCTTCGCATCGCGCCAAAATCCCCGCACTTGTGCGCGTCTGCTTGCTGGGCGGTCTCGCCATACGTGGATATTTCGAGTCGAGCAGAGTTTACGGGCACACGGATCTTGGGCGCGTGACTGGCAAATGCGGCTTGTGACGGATGGTCCAACGTCACCACCACGCCGTACCCGGTGGCGTTCTGGCGTGATTCGGCGTGCGTCGGATGCAGCACCACCGCCTCGGGTCCGAGCGTGTAGGACTCGGCGCGGGCGGTGTCACAGGCAACAAGGGGATCGCCCGGCGCCGGTGCGGCGGCCGCCTGCTGGCACTCGTACGACCCCGGCGGTGTGGGGGAGAACTTTTTGACCGTACGCACTGAGAGCGGATGCAGCGTCGGTGCCCGTGTCGGCGCCGGTGTCGGTGCAGGTCCGTGTGTTTGGCACCCGGCCAATCCCAAAACGGTGGCAAGCAGAAGGCCGGAAAGCCTTTGGCGTGCAGCGGCTGTGTGTTCGGTGTTGGACACAGTGCAGCACAGTTTATGTCGTTGACCGAGGGTGGAGCATCATTGGTGCCGTGAAGTTCGTCGCGGGCATCGACTCGTCGACGCAGTCGTGCAAAGTTGTGGTCTGCAATGGCGACACGGGCGAGGTCGTTCGCACGGGGCGCGCGCCACATCCGGGCGGCACCGAAATCGACCCGGCCGCTTGGCAATCGGCGGCGGCCAGCGCCATCGCGGCCGCCGGTGGGCTCGACGAGGTGGCCGCCGTCTCGGTGGCGGCCCAGCAGCACGGCATGGTGTGCCTCGACCGCGACGGCCGTGCGGTGCGCCCTGCGCTGCTGTGGAATGACACCCGCTCGGCCGATGCAGCTTCGGCGCTGGTGGCCGAGCTGGGCGGGCCGCAAGCCTGGGCGCAGGCCGTCGGCGTGGTGCCCCTGGCGGCAATCACGGTGGCCAAGCTGCGCTGGCTGGCCGACCTCGAACCCGACGACGCCGATCGCACGGCGGCGGTGTGTCTGCCCCACGATTGGCTGACCTGGCGGCTACGCGGCCACGGCGAGATCACCGAACTGACCACCGACCGAAGCGACGCGAGCGGCACCGGTTACTACGACGCGGTGGGCAACGCCTATCGCAGCGACCTGCTCGAGCTCGCGATGCGGGGCCGACGCCCGCTGTTGCCGGCGGTGCTGAAGCCCGGCCAAGCCATCACGTCGAACGGACCGACCGCGTTCGGGCCGGGCCTGGGCGACAACGCCGCGGCCGCACTCGGCCTGTGCGCCGAGGAAGGCGACGTCATCGTCTCGGTGGGAACCTCAGGGGTGGTGTCGACGATCGCGAGCGCCCCGACCCACGACGACCGCGGGTTCGTCGCCGGATTCGCCGACGGGACAGGGCGATACCTGCCGCTGGTGTGCACCCTCAACGCGGCCAGGGTGCTCGACGCGGCGGCTGGCATGTTGCGTGTCGATCACGACGAGCTGTCCCGGCTGGCGCTGTCGGCGCCGGTGGGCAGCGAAGGCCTGGTGTTGGTGCCCTACCTGGAAGGCGAGCGCACGCCCAACCGTCCCAACACCGCCGGAGCTCTGCACGGGTTGCGGGTGTCGAATTCGACGGCCGCCAACCTGGCGCGGGCGGCGGTCGAAGGCCTGCTGTGCGCGCTCGCAGACGGCATCGACCATCTGACCACGCTCGGCGTGGATGCCCGACGGGTGCTCCTCATCGGCGGCGGCGCCCGATCGCGGGCCTTGCGGGAGATCGCGCCGACCATCTTCGGTGTCCCCGTGCTGACGCCCCGCCCGGCGGAATACGTGGCGCTCGGGGCGGCGCGACAGGCCGCCTGGGTGCTCGGCGGCGGACCGCACCCGCCGCAGTGGAAGGCACCGCCGGCCGACGAGTACGCCGGGCTAGCGTGCCTCGAGGTGCGGGAACGGTACGCCCAGGTCCGCGATCTCACCGAGGGAGCACACGTCGACGGTTAGCGTCCGATCAGGTGGAGGCACGCACGACCAGGCGGGCGATGTCCCTCGGCTGCGGAGGCGGTTGGGCGGGATAGCCCAACTCGGTGAGCACAGCCGCGATGGCCACGTCGGCGACCGCGATGGGGTTGAACTCCACCGTGGTGAGCGCGGGAGAGCTCAGCGCCGCCATCGGAGTGGCGTCGACACCCATCACGGCGAGATCGTCGGGGCAGCGCAACCCCGCTTCGCGGATGCCGTTTAGGACCAGGCACGCGATCTCGTCGCTTTGCGCACACACCGCGGTGACGCCGTCTTGCACCCAGTCGGTGACCACCTGCGCGGCGTTTTCCCCGGTGACTTCGGCGACGCGCACCGGCGGAAGATCACGAGCCTGCGCCGCGCCGGCGATCCCTTGCAGCCAGTAATCGCCCAGGGCACGCCACCGGCCGATCCCCGTGTAGGCGAACGCGATGCACCGGTGACCGCGCGAAACCAGGTGCTCCACGCGTAGCTCCCCAACCGAAAGATGCGGGGCTCCCAGGGCGGGCAGCGTCCCGATCTCGATGTGCGGTATCGAGGCGGTCTTCGCCACGTCGAGAACGTCTCTGCTGAGCGGGAACAGGCTGGTGATCGCGACGGGGTCCAGGTTCTTGACCGCGTCGATGACATGCCGGTCGTCCTCGGTCTCGAACAATTGCACCTGCAGCAAGCCCACTCGGGCCAGCTCCGTGGTCATCCGGCTGCCCGCCTGCATCGGCATGTCGCCCACCGCCACACGCGGCAGCACGTATAAGACGACGCCGCTCTTGCCGCGGGCGAGGTTGCGCGCGGCGAGATTGGGTCGATACCCCAGCTGCTCAGCGGCGCGATAGACCGCCTCGCGGGTGCGGGACGAGATCTTTCGGCCTGCCGCCTCGTTGAGCACGTAACTGACCGTCGCCGTCGATACCCCCACCAGCCGGGCCACGTCGGCATTGGTGGGACGCGCGAGCTTGTTCACGCTCGACGCCCCGTCCTCCGTGTCCTCCGGTCCGCGCATGCCTCATGGTGACATGATCGGTCCCGACACTGGCCAGCGGCAGGATTGCTGAGCAAGATGTGGTGATGCGAAATCGAGCCCGGAGCTCCGAATGACGACCTACGCGTTCGACCCTGAAATCGCTGAGATGGTCCCACTGCTCCCCACCTGGGAGGGCGACGACGTGGCCAGGATGCGAACGGCGATGTCGGAGATGATCGCCCAGCTGCCGGTGTCGGATGAGACGGGGCTGCACATCGAGGATCGCCAAATCCCGGGTCGCGACGGTGATCCCGCGGTGACGGTGCGGATCTACCGGCCCGAACATCCCACCGCACCCGCCGGGATTTACAGCGTCCACGGTGGCGGGTTCATCGCCGGTGATCTCGAGACCGAGCACGCCTCCAACGTCACGCTCGCCCGTGAACTCGGCGTCGTCGTGGTGTCCGTGGACTACCGGCTGGCGCCGGAGACACCGTTCCCCGGGCCGCTGGAAGACGTCTATGCCGGCCTGGTCTGGATGGCGGCCCACGCGGGTGAGCTGGGCATCGACGCTGCACGCATCGCGACCCACGGCATGAGTGCCGGCGGCGGACTGTGCGCGGGGCTGGCGCTGCTGGCCCGTGACCGCGGCGGACCGCATATCGCCTTTCAGTTCCTGTCGGTGCCGGAGCTCGACGATCGGCTGACCAGCCCGAGCATGACCGCATTCACCGATACCCCGCTGTGGAGTCGCCCGCGAGCGGTGTTCAGCTGGGAGTGCTACCTCGGACCGGGCCGCGCCGGCTCCGACGATGTGTCGGTGTATGCCGCCCCGGCCCGCGCGCCCGACCTGGCGGGCCTGCCGCCCGCGTACGTCTCGGTGATGCACTTCGATCCCCTGCGCGACGAGGGCGTCGCCTACGCCCTGGCCATGCTCAGCGCCGGAGTCAGCGTCGAATTGCATTTATTCCCAGGCACTTTCCACGGCTCAGCACTCATCCAAACCGCGGCGGTCTCGCGGCGGGAGCAGGCCGAGGCGATCGCGGTGCTGCGCCAAGCGCTGGCCTTGTAACGCCTGGCGAGGCGCGTGGGTTGCTCGGCGCTTCGGACAACGGAAGTCGACATCTTGACCCGCGCGCGTTCAAACACGGATGACAAGGCCAGCCGTTTAGGACTCGCGACATGGATCGCATCTGGCAGTGGGCGTGGGATCGGTTCGGGACGAGGTACTCGTGGGCGACTCTGGGCGATCTTGTTCGTTGTGGTGCTCCCGGTCTACCTGACTGTGACTGTGCTCTTGTCGCTGTCGAAAGGTCTGATTATTACGTTGAGGCGGCCGTCGTGACGGTCGTCGCCATCCTTGTGGGGGCATACGTAGTGTACCTGCCGGAGTGGGCGGGATCCGTCTTGCAGAGCAGTGGGCAGCGGGTCACGAGGTTGACCGGGTGAGGGCACTGGAAGGCACCTACACGTGGACGCGGGCGGCCGGCTCGAGGGGTGAGGGGCCGCGGTCGTGACTGGCCTGCTGTTCGTCCTCGTCGGGGCGATCACTGGGGCCGCAGGACTACGGTTCGTCCAGTACGGAGTCATAGGCGTTGCCGTAGGAAGTTCGGTGGCGCTAATCGCCATACATAGCTTCGCAGAGTCGGCCCTGCGACCGGCCAGGGTCGCTCTCGTCGGTGACGCGGCATCGGTGATGCCCTGCCTCGCTCTCGCCCGACGTTCGCCGCGTGGTCGAACGTCACGGTGCTCGCGGCCGCGTTCGCGTTCGCCGTCTTGGGTGCGATGCTGGCGGCCATGCTCGACCGGGTCCGTGAGTTCCCGGTGCTTTGTCTCGTGATCGGCTATGGGTTGACGCTCGACTTCGCGGTGCCAATCACCGTCGACGCCTCATTCTCACCGTCCCTGCGACCGATTCGCGATCTTGCCGAAGGAACCGAACGCGTTGCCGCTGGCGACTACAGCCAGCGCCTGCCGGTGGTTCAGGATGATGACCTGGGTGCGCTGTCGGCTTCGTTCAATCGTATGCAAGCCGGTTTGGCTGAGCGGCGACGACTCCACGCGGCGTTCGGCACCTACGTCGACCCCGCCCTCGCGGCGCGGTTGCTTGAGCAGGGCGACGACGTCTTCACCGGTGAGCGCCGCCAGGTGAGCGTGATGTTCGTCGACATCCGCGATTTCACCCCGTTCGCCGAGGCCAACACTGCCGAGGACACGGTCACCCGTCTCAACGCCCTGTTCGAGATCGTTGTGCCTGCCGTCGTCGATGCCGGTGGCCACGTCAACAAGTTCCTCGGTGACGGCGCGCTGGCCGTCTTCGGTGCACCCAACGACCTCGCGGATCACGCCGACGCCGCGGTGAGCGCCGCGGTGCTGATTCACCGCCTGGTCGCCGAACGGTTCGGCGGGGAGCTTCGCATCGGCATCGGGATCAACACCGGTGTGGTGATCGCCGGAACCATCGGCGGTGGCGGCAAGCTCGAGTTCACCCTCATCGGTGACACCGTCAACGTGGCCGCCCGCGTCGAGCAACTCACCAAAACCACCGGCGACGCGATCCTTCTCACCCAGCAGTGCGTCGACGCCTTGGCGTCTCGACCACCAGGACTCGTCGACCGGGGATTCCATGTCCTGAAAGGAAAGTCAGCCGCAGTGCAGGTCTTCGGCCTCGACCAAGAGACCGACGCGCGGGTTAACCTCACTAGCTCGCCTGCGCCGACCCCCCGCAGGTGGTAGCCGGAGGGGTGCCAGTGCGCGATGCTAGACCTTAGGCGACAGGTCTCCAACGACGGAAGGATCGCACGTGAACGACGAGCAACGCGACGTCATGGCGTCGGGACGTGGCTTCATCGCCGCGCTGGACCAAAGCGGCGGCAGCACGCCAAAAGCCCTGAAGCTGTACGGGATTGAGGAAGACGAATACAGCGGGGACGAGCAGATGTTCGGCCTCATCCATCAGATGCGGGCGCGGTTGATCTCGAGTCCGAGCTTCACCGGCGACAAGGTCATCGCGACCATCCTGTTCGAGCAGACGATGGACCGCAGCATCGACGGCGAGGAATCCGCTGCGTTTCTGTGGAAGCAGAAGCACATCGTGCCGTTCGTGAAGGTCGACCAGGGGCTCAGTGACGCCGAGAACGGCGTGCAGCTGATGAAACCGATGACGAAGCTGGACTCCCTGCTGGAGCGGGCCGTCGACAAGGGCATTTTCGGCACCAAGATGCGCTCGTTCATCCAGGAGCCCAACGAGGCGGGCATCAAGGCCATCGTCGACCAGCAATTCGAGTACGCGGACACCATCGCCGCGGCCGGGCTGATGCCGATCATCGAGCCCGAGGTCAGCATCAAGAGCCCCGACAAGCCGAAAGCGGACAGCCTGCTGGTGGCCGCGTTGAGCGCGAAGCTCGACGCGCTGCCCGGCGACCGGCAGGTCATGCTCAAGCTGACGCTGCCCGACGAAGACAACCTCTACGCGCCGCTGATCGATCACCCCCGGGTGCTACGGGTGGTCGCCTTGTCCGGCGGCTACAGCCTCGCGGAAAGTTGCGAGATCCTGGCCCGCAACCACGGGCTGATCGCGAGCTTCTCGCGGGCGTTGACCGAGGGGCTGACCGCACAGCAGACCGACGCGGAATTCGACGAGAAGCTCGGGTCGAACATCGAGCAGATCTACGCCGCGTCGGTGACCTGACCGCGGCTGCGTGATGCGGGCGTGCCCGAAGCGCACTAATCTTTCGAACATGGCCCCGAAGCTGCCCTCGCCCAAGATCTTCCTGGAATGGCCCGTCGTGCGTCAGTTGCGCTCGGGGGACGTGTTCGGCCGCGGACCGGCGGTGACGTCCAAACACACCCGCGCCCTCACCCCGCGCACCGCGACGGCCGACCGCGTCGTGCAAAGCATTTGCCCGTACTGTGCGGTCGGCTGCGGACAACGGGTCTACGTCAAAGACGAGCGGGTCGTGCAGATCGAGGGCGACCCGGACTCGCCGATCTCGCGAGGGCGGCTGTGCCCCAAGGGCTCGGCCAGCGAACAGCTGGTCAACTCACCGGGACGGCAGACCAAGATGCTCTACCGCGCCCCCCGCGCCACCGAATGGCAGTCGCTGGATCTCGACACCGCCATCGACATGGTGGCCGACCGCTTCGTCGAAGCCCGCCGCCACGCCTGGCAGGACATCGACAAGAAGGGCCACCCGCTGCGGCGCACGATGAAGATCGCCGCGCTCGGCGGCGCCACGCTGGACAACGAAGAGAACTACGTCATCAAGAAACTCTTCACCGCCGCGGGCGCCATCCAGATCGAGAACCAAGCCCGTATTTGACACTCCGCCACGGTTCCCGGTCTGGGGACCTCCTTCGGGCGCGGCGGCGCCACCCAGTCACTGCAGGACATGGCCAACGCGGACTGCATCGTCATCCAGGGCTCCAACATGGCCGAGTGCCATCCCGGTCGGTTTCCAGTGGGTCGAGGAGGCAAAGCGCCGCGGCGCGAAGGTGATTCACGTCGACCCGCGGTTCACCCGGACATCTGCGGTGTGCGACAAGCACATTCCGATCCGGGCCGGATCCGACGTGGTGCTGTTGGGCGCGCTCATCAATCACGTGATCACCCACGACCTGTGGTTCAGGGACTACGTGATCGCCTACACCAACGCGGCCACCCTGATCAACGAAAACTACCAGGACACAGAGGATCTGGGCGGGCTGTTCTCCGGCTTTGATCTGCGAGACGGGCCAATACGACCCGTCGACGTGGGCTTATGCAGGACAAGAAGACGACGAAGCCGGCCAAGAACACGGTGCCAGCGCCTCGGCCCGCGCCGCCGGCGATGTGCACGGCAGCGGCGGCCCACCGTTGCCACACGCCCGCGTGGTGCGCGACGAGACCTTGCAGCATCCGCGGACGGTGTTTCAGATCGTCAAGCGGCACTATGCCCGCTACACACCCGGAAATGGTGCGCGACGTCTGCGGCATCAGCGTCGAAGACTTTCACTACCTCGCCCGCGCCATCACCGAGAACTCCGGCCGCGAGCGCACCACCTGCTTCGCCTACGCGGTGGGCTGGACCCAGCACACGCTCGGGGCCCAATTCATCCGCACCGCAACGATTTTGCAGCTGCTGCTGGGCAACGTCGGACGCCCCGGCAGTGGAATCATGGCGCTGCGCGGCCACGCGACCATTCAGGGCTCCACCGACATCCCGACGCTGTTCAACCTGCTGCCCGGCTACCTGTCGATGCCCAAGGCCGGCGTGCACGACAGCTTCCGCGACTACATCGAGGCGGTCGGGCCGAAGAATCAGAAAGGCTTCTGGGCCAACGCCGACACCTATATCGTCAGCCTGCTCAAGGCGTGGTGGGGTGACGCGGCCCGTGCGGACAACGACTGGGCGTTCGACTACTTGCCGCGGCTGTCCGGTCCGCACGGCACCTATCAAACGGTCATGTCGATGCTCGACGACGAGGTCGACGGCTACTTCCTGCTGGGTCAGAACCCCGCCGTCGGATCGGCGCACGGCCGCATGCAGCGAATGGGCATGTCGCACCTGAAGTGGTTAGTGGTGCGCGACCTGAATCTGATCGAGTCGGCCACCTTCTGGAAGGACGGCCCCGAGATCGCATCCGGCGAGCTGAAGACCGAGGAGATCGAGACCGAGGTGTTCTTCTTCCCGGCGGCCACCCACGTCGAGAAGGCCGGATCGTTCACCCAGACCCAACGCCTGCGTGCAGTGGCGGCACAAGGCCGTCGACCCGCCGCGGCGACTGCCAGAGCGAATTGCAGTTCTTCGTCGAGCTGGGCAAGCGAATCCGGCAGCGGCTGGCCGGGTCCACCGACGAACGCGACCGGCCGCTGCTTGATCTGACGTGGGACTATCCCACCGACGAGCATGGCGAGCCCGATTCCGCCGCCGTACTGGCCGAGATCAGCGGCTGCTACCTGAGCGGGCCCAAAGCCGGCCAGCCCGTAGCCGGGGTACACCGAACTCGGTGCCGACGGATCGACGTCGTGCGGCTGCTGGATCTATTCGGGTGTGTACGCCGACGGTGTCAACCAGGCCGCCCGCCGAGCGCCGCAGGGCGGTCCGAGTCCGAGCCAGTCGGAGTGGGGCTGGGCGTGGCCCGCCGACCGCCGCATCCTGTACAACCGGGCGTCGGCCGACCCCGACGGCAAACCGTGGAGCGAGCGCAAGCGCTACATCTGGTGGGACGAGCGGACGGGTCGATGGGTTGGTGATGACGTGCCCGATTTCCCGGTCGACCGCGCGCCCGCACGTCCGCCCGGATCCCGACGTCGGCGGACCGGATGCCCTGGCGGGTGACGACCCGTTCATCATGCAGGCCGACGGCAAGGGCTGGCTGTTCGCGCCCAAGGGCTTGGTCGACGGCCCGCTGCCCACCCACTACGAGCCGCAGGAGTCGCCGATCGCCAACGCGCTCTACCCGCAACAGCAGAACCCGTCGCGAATCATCTTCCCGCGCAAGGACAATCTGTGGGCGCCGAGCGCAGGTGATCCCGGTGCGGAGGTGTATCCGTACGTGTTCACCACCTACCGGCTGACCGAACACCACACCGCCGGCGGGATGAGCCGCTGGCTGCCCTACCTGTCCGAACTGCAGCCCGAGATGTTCTGCGAGGTGTCTCCGGAGCTGGCCGCCGAACGTGGCCTGGAACCCTACGGCTGGGCCACCATCATCTCGCCGCGCTCGGCGATCGAGGCCAAAGTGCTTGTCACCGAACGGATGACGCCGCTGGTGATCGGCGGGCACACCGTGCACCAGATCGGGCTGCCCTATCACTGGGGAGTGGGCGGTGACGCGGTGGTGAGCGGTGACGCGGCCAACGATCTGCTCGGGGTGGCGCTGGATCCGAACGTGCAGATCCAGGAGTCCAAAGCCGGGTCCTGCGACATCCGTCCGGGCCGTCGGCCGCAGGGCGAGGCGCTGCTGCGTTTGATCGAGGAGTATCAATCGCGCGCGGGGGTAACCGTGGAGACGGACAATATCCGCGTCACCGATCCAGGACGGGAGGGCTGATGGGCCAACTGTCTGGACCGACCGATCCCACCGAGGACGCGCGATGGTCAGATCCCAAGCCGCGCAAGGGTTTCTTCACCGACACGTCGATCTGCATCGGCTGCAAGGCCTGCGAGGTGGCGTGCAAGGAGTGGAACCGCAACCCGCTCGACGGTGACCTGGAACTGCTGGGCTCGTCCTACGACAACACGGGTCACCTGGGGGCCAGCACCTGGCGGCATGTCGCGTTCATCGAGCAAGGCCGCGAACGCATCGAGGAGGCGCGCGAATCCGGGCGGGAGCTGGTGGGTCTGGGCATGCCGACCGTGACGGGCCGCGGGTCCGGACGTCATCGCCCCGCCGGATACACCCGAATTCCGTTGGCTGATGTCCTCCGACGTGTGCAAGCACTGCACGCACGCCGGCTGCCTGGACGTCTGCCCGACGGGCGCGCTGTTCCGCACCGAGTTCGGCACGGTCGTCGTGCAGGACGACGTCTGCAACGGGTGCGGCACCTGCGTGGCCGGGTGCCCGTTCGGTGTCGTGGAACGCCGTAGCGACGGCACCTACACCACCCCGTCAAAACGGTCCGAGCAGCCGGAAGAGAAGTTCGTCACCGGTGTCGCGCAGAAATGCACGCTCTGCTACGACCGGCTGATCGAGGACGAGATACCGGCCTGCGCCAAGACCTGCCCGACGACGTCGATCAAATTCGGTAACCACGACGACCTGGTTGCGCAGGCCCGCGGACGGGTCGCCGAGCTGCATGCGCGCGGGCTCACCGAAGCGCGCCTCTACGGCGCCAACGAGCACGACGGCGTGGGGGGCATCGGCTCGGTCTTTCTGCTGCTCGACGAGCCGGAGGTGTACGGTCTGCCGCCCGACCCGAGGGTTTGCACGGCCGACCTGATGACCATGTTCAAGCGGGCCAGCATGGCCGCGGCGGGCATGGTCGGCGCGGCCGCATGGGCGTTCTGGAGGAACCGGTGAGCACTTCCGAGTTCGACAGCCTGCGGCCGCCGGAGCCCGGAGGAAAGCGGGGCGCCGGGGCAACGGCCGCCGCCGCGACGAGTCGTTGATGGTGCCCGAAGCGGAGTTCACCAGCTACTACGGGCGCCCAGTGGTCAAGCCGGCGCCATGGGGCCACGAGGTCGGCGCGTATCTGTTCCTCGGTGGCGTGGCAGGCGGGTCGGGTCTGCTGGCCGCCGGTGCCCAGCTCACCGGACGAAACACGTTGCGCCGCAACACAAGAGTATCCGCGCTCGTTGCGGTGTGCTTGGCGCGGTGGCGCTGGTGAAGGATCTGGGCCGGCCCGAGCGGTTCGTCAACATGTTGCGCACCGTCAAGCTGACCTCACCGATGAGCATCGGCTCGTGGATTCTCAGCTTCTTCAGCGCCGGCATCGGGATTGCCGCGGCGTCCGAGGTCGACCGGATGACCGGCGAGCGAATCCCGTTGGGCCCGTTGCGACCCGTGCTGCGCGCGATGGAGGGACCGGCCGGATTGGAGGCCGCAGTTTTTGCGCCGCCGCTCGCCGTCTACACCGCGGTGCTGCTCACCGACACCGCGACCCCGACGTGGAACGCCGCATATAGAGACCTGCCGTTCGTGTTCGTCAGCTCGGCGAGCCTGGCCGCATCGGGATTGGCGATGATCACCACGCCCGTTGTCCGAGGCCGGGCCCGCCCGCACGCTGGCCGTCATCGGTGCGGCCTGTGATCTGATCTCCGCGCAGGTTCACCGAGTACCGGATGGACCCGGTGACCAGGGAACCGCTGCACCACGGCACGCCCGGCCGGTTGCTGGCAGTGGAGCGAATGGCTCGCCGCCGCAGGCGGTTTGGGCGCGTTGCTCGGCGGGCATCGTCGCGGCACTCGCCGCGTTGTCCGGCCTGACGCTGCTGACGGCGTCGGCGATGTTGAGGTTCGGTTTCTTCGAGGCGGGCAAGGAGTCGGCGCGGGATCCGCGCTACACGATCGAGCCGCAGAAGCGCAGGCTGGCGGCGCGTCGCGCGGCCGGCATCACGGACGACTCCATCACGACGAGCTGGCTAACGGACCTCGATGCCGTCGCCCGCCACGGTGTGGCCGATCACCGGATGACCGGGTAGCTCGCCGACCACGAGCAGGCCGCCGGAGGTTTGCGCGTCGGCGAGCAGCAGCAGGTCGTCGTCGGTGATGCCGGCGCCGGGTCGCAGGTGCGGCCGCACCCAGTCGAGGTTGCGGCGAGTGCCGCCGGAAACGAAGCCGTCGCGCAACGCGTCGCGCGCGCTCGTCGATCACCGGCACCGCGGCGACGTCGATGACGGCGCCGACCTTCGAGGCCCGGCACATCTTGTAGAGGTGCCCGAGCAGCCCGAAGCCGGTCACGTCGGTGGCCGCGCGCACGCCGCTGGCCACGGCGGCGTCGGCGGCGTCGCGGTTGAGTGTCGTCATCGTGGCTATCGCTTCGGTGAACACCTCTCCGGTCTGTTTGTGCCGATTGTTGAGCAGCCCGACACCGAGCGGTTTGGTCAGAGTGAGTGGCAGGCCCGGTTCGGCGGCGTCGTTGCGTAGCAGCCGATCGGGGTCGGCGACACCGGTCACGGCCATCCCGTACTTCGGCTCCGGGTCGTCGATGGAGTGACCACCGATGACCGGGCAGCCCGCCTCCGACGCCACCGCCAACCCGCCGCGCAGCACCTCGGTCATCAGCTCCAGCGGCAGTACGTCTCGCGGCCAGCCGACCAGATTGATCGCGACGACCGGGCGCCCGCCCATCGCGTAGACGTCCGAAAGCGCGTTCGCCGCGGCGATCCGGCCCCAGTCGTAGGCGTCGTCGACGACGGGTGTGAAGAAGTCCGCCGTGGACAGCACCGCGATGTCGCCGACCCGCACCGCGGCCGCGTCGTCGCCGTCGTCGAGCCCGACAAGCACGTTCTCGCCCAGACTGCCCGGTCAGGCCGCGGACGGCTTCTTCGAGCTCACCGGGCGGGATCTTGCATGCGCAGCCGCCGCCGTGGGCGTACCCGGTGAGGCGCGTGGTCTGGGTCATGCCCAAAGCCTAGGAGGGCCCAACGTGCGGCCTGCTTCACACTCGGTGCCGAGCGTGCGGCGAGCTTCACATTCGGTCCTCGGAAGCGGGGGCTAGGTTGAACCGCGGAGGCGTTTGGGTTCCTGGTGGTCCCCCCGGTCTTCAAAACCGGTGAGATCGAGCATCTCGGTCTGGCGGGTTCGATTCCCGTCCGCCTCCGCGAATCGAGGAGGCACGTGACTCAGGTCGACCCGCGACGCCTAATTCCGCGCACGGATCAGCTGCTGGCGCTGCCGGCGGTGCGGCAGGCGCGGGCACGGTTCGGCGAGCAGGTCGTCAAAGCGGCCGTGCGCGCTATCCAGGAGCAGGCCCGACGCGGCCACCTGCCGGCCGACCAGGTGCAGGACGCCCTGGTGGCCTCATTGACCCAGCACACCGCCACCACGTTGCGCCCGGTCCTCAACGCCACCGGTGTCGTCGTGCACACCAACCTGGGTCGCGCCCCGCTGGCCCCGGCAGCGGTCGAGGCGCTGATCTCCGCGAGTGGCTACGTCGACGTGGAACTCGACCTGGCCACCGGCACCCGGTCCAAGCGCGGGGTCGCGGCCCGCGAGGCGCTACTGGCCGCCTGCCCGGCAGCCGAGGGACGCTCTGGTGGTCAACAACGGTGCCGCCGCGTTGGTGCTGGCCACCACGGCACTCGCGGCTGGCAGGAGGTGGTGGTCAGCCGCGGCGAGCTGATCGAAATCGGCGCCGGGTTCCGGCTGCCCGACCTGATCGCCTCCACCGGTGCCCGCCTGCGGGAGGTGGGCACCACCAACCGCACCCACCTGAAGGACTACGCCGACGCGATCGGCCCGCAGACCGGATGCGTGCTGAAGGTGCACCAGAGCAACTTCCGGGTCGAGGGCTTCACGAAAGCCGTTGCCCTGCACGATCTTCGGGAGCTAACCGCTGCCAACGACGTGCCCCTGGTCGCAGACCTCGGCAGCGGGTTGCTCGCGCCCGACCCGTGCTGCCCGATGAGCCCGACGCCACCACCGCACTGTCCGAAGGCGCCGACGTCGTCACCGCCAGCGGGGACAAGCTGCTCGGCGGTCCGCAGGCGGGCATCGTGCTGGGCCGTGCGGACGTGGTCGCGCGGATGGCGCGGCATCCGCTGGCGCGCGCGGTGCGCGCCGACAAGCTCACCCTCGCCGCGCTCGAGGCGACCCTGCGCGCCGGCGCCTCGCCGGTGACCCAGGCGCTGCACGCCGACACCGAACGGCTGCGCGCCCGGGCGCGAGCGTCTCGCCGACGCGGTGGGTGCGTCCGTCGTCGCGCACGACGGCCGAGTCGGCGGTGGGGGAGCCCCCGGCGTTCCCCTGCCCGGATGGGCGGTGCGCCTTCCCGAGTCCGCGGCCGGGCCCCTGCGCGTCGGAGACCCCGCGGTGCTGCCCCGGGTGCACGACGGCGCGTGCCTGCTCGACCTGCGGTGCATCCCCGAATCCGACGACGATCGCCTGCTGGTCGCCGTACGCATGGCGTTGGGTGCGGACCCCTGAGCACACACGTTGTCTGCCACCGCCGGCCACGTCGACCACGGCAAGAGCACCCTCGTCCGGGCCCTCACCGGCATGGAACCCGACCGCTGGGAGGAGGAGCGTCGGCGCGGGCTGACCATCGACCTCGGCTTCGCCTGGACCACGTTCGCGTCGGGACGCGAGGTCGCATTCGTCGATGTGCCCGGCCACCATCGCTTCCTGGGCAACACGCTGGCCGGCCTCGGCCCGGCGCCGGTGGTCTGCTTCGTCGTCGCCGCCGACGAGGGGTGGCAGGCGCAGTCCGGCGACCACCGAGATGCGCTCGCCGCGTTGGGAATTCAGCACGGCCTGATCGTGATCACCCGTGCCGACCGAGCAACCGAAGATGCCGCCGCGCATGTCCTCGAGCAGGCCCGCGAGGAGCTCTCGGAGACCGGGTTGCACGACGCGCCCGGCGTCGTCGTGTCGGCGGTCGACGGCAGCGGCCTGACGGAGTTGCGGCGCCGCCCTCGACCGCGTCCTGTCCCAGCTACCGCGCGCCCGAGACCACCGCGCGGGTGCGGCTGTGGGTCGACCGCTCCTTCACCATCACCGGTGCGGGAACCGTGGTCACCGGGACGCTGGCGGCGGGCACGCTCGCCGTCGGCGACCGACTGGACCTGCTCGGCGCGCAACGCACGCGATCGGTGGTGATCCGCGGTCTGCAGAGCCGCGGCGAACCGTACCCGAACGTCGGACCGGTGGCTCGAGTCGCGCTCAACCTGCGCGGAGTGTCCCGCGACGCCGTCCACCGCGGCGACGCGCTGGTCACGCCCGACGCCTGGCCGAGCACGCGCATCCTCGACGTGCGCCGCGTCAGCGGGAGCCCACTGACCGAAGCGCCGGCGCGAGCTCGTCGTGCACGTCGGGACCGCGGCCGTGCCGGCCCGGCTGACGACCCTTCGACGACGAGCACGGCCGGCTGACCCTGGACCGGCGGCTGCCGATGGTCCTCGGCGACCGGTTGATATTGCGCTATCCGGGCGGCAGTCGCGCACTCGACCGGTGCTCAGGTGCTCGACGCCGATCCGCCGCCGTTGCGGCGCCGCGGCGACAGCGCGCGCCGCGGCGCGGCGCTCGCCGGGATGGACGCCGGCGGCGAGGCAGTGGCAGTCGAGGTGGCGCGTCGGGGTGCGGTGCAAGAGGTCCACCTCCGACGGTTGGGGCTGCTATCCGACCAAGGCGGATCCGCCGGCAGAGGTGCGGGTGCTCGACGGCTGGTGGGTATACGGGCCCGACGTACGACGCCTGGCAGCAGCGGCTACGGACCGCGGTAGACGAGCTGCACGCCCGAGATCCGTTGGCGGATGGACTGTCTCGCGGCGCGGCACGCGACCTGCTGGGCCTGCCGGACGAGTCGCTGCTGGACGCGGTCGCCCGCGACGCGGGACTCGAGCAAGGGGGCGGGCAGATCCGGCTGGCCGGCGTCCGCGACGACCTCGGAACTGCCGAGGCGGCCGTCGGTGAGCTGGAGACGCGGCTGCGGGCCGAGCCGTTCCACGCGCCGGAGGCCGACGAGCTGTCGGCGCTGCGGCTCGGCGCCCGCGAACTGGCCGCGGCCGAGCGCGCCGGTCGGGTGCTGCGACTGCGCGACGGCTCGGCGGTGTCGTGCTGCTGCCGACGGCACCCACGCTGGCGATGCGAGCTCTAGCCGGACTGGACCAACCGTTCACCACAAGCCAAGCGCGGCAAGCCCTTTGCACCACTCGACGGGTGGCGATCCCGTTGTTGGAATACCTGGACGCGCGCGGCTGGACCCGTCGCCTCGATGCTGGCCACCGCGAGGTCGTGCGCTGACGGCGGTTTAGTGTTTGGCGATGGACATTTCCTGCGCGTTTGCCACTTCGTCCGACACCCCGGCCCACGTGGAGCTGGCTGAGGCCCTGGGCTACCGGAATGCGTGGCTCTACGATTCGCCGGCGCTCTACCCGGACGTGTGGATGGTGCTGAGCCGATGCGCCGAGCGCACGACGCGCATCGGCCTCGGGCCGGGCGTGCTCGTTCCTAGCCTGCGGCATCCCATGGTCAACGCCGCCGCGATCGCCGAGCTGGAGGACCAGGCGCCCGGGCGGGTCGTGGTCGCGGTCGGCTCAGGTTTTACCGGCCGGATGGCTCTGGGCCAGCGGCCGATGCCGTGGCGGAAGGTCGCCGAGTATGTCCGCTGCCTGCGGGCTCTGCTGGCCGGCGAAACCGCGGAGTGGGAGGGGGCGAAGATCGCCATGCTGCACCTGCCCCGCTTCGGGGCGCTGCGACCGATCGAGGTGCCGATACTGATCGGCGCCGAGGGCCCGAAGGGGTTGGCCGTGGCCGCCGAACTCGGCGACGGCGTGTTCTCGGCCGCCGTACCCCAGCCCGATGCCGTCAACGTGACCGACTGGAGGGCGCTGCTGTGCTTCGGCACGGTGCTCGACGATGGCGAGGACCTGACGTCGCCACGCGCCATCGATGCCGCGGGGCCCGGCGCGGTGGTGCTGTACCACGCCGTGTACGAGCGCGCCGGCGCAGCAGCGGTGGACGCGTTTCCGGGTGGGCAAGGCTGGCGCGAAGCGATCGAGGCCTATCCCGAGGATGAGCGGCATCTTGCTATCCACGCCGGGCATCTCGTGCAGGCCAACCCACGTGATGACCCTTTTGTTGCCGACCTGATCCCGCTTGCCAGCTCGATGGCGCTGACGGGTACCGCCGAGCAAGTCGCGGAGAAGATCGCCGGACTCGCCGAGCAGGGCGTCACCGAGATCGCTTACCAGCCCGCCGGATCCGACATCGAGCGCGAACTCGAAGCATTCGCGTCCGCCGCCGGCCTCGCGGCCTGATCAGGAGAAAGATGTCACAGCAAAGCGCTTTCGGCGCAAGGCAACCCGACGTTCGCGTGTTTGGGATGCGGCTGCCGACGCGGGTGCTGTCGCTACGCACGATCGTCATCGTCTCGCAGCTATCGGTGATCGCGCTTGTGCTCGCGTTGGGCGCGTGGGTGTGGATCGGCGTCACCAACGATCAGTACAGCCAACTCGACCGCCGCCTGGATTCGGTCAGCAGCCTGGGTGATATCAACAGCCTGCTCAACAGCGCGCAGCTCGCCAACCCGGACCGGCCGACGCCGGACGGCGACCTGGTACGCACCGCACGCATCGGGGCGTGTGACCGTGTCGGTGCCCAGCAACATCGTCGTGCCCAAACTGGCGAACGGCTACGCCAACACCACCATCAACGGCGTGCAGTACCGCGTCCGCACCTTCGCCGCGGGCCCGGCGTCGATCGCGCTGGCCGCGCCGTTGGCCGAGGCTCAGCATCGGATCAACGAACTGCACCTGCGGGTGATGCTGATCTGTGCGGGCGTCATCGGTGGCACGATCCTGGTCGGCTGGGTGATCTCGCTGATCATGGTCAATCCGTTCCTCCTGCTGGCGCAGCAGGCACGCGCCATCAACGCCCAATCCAGCCCCGACGAAGTCCAGGTCCGTGGCGTGCGTGAGGCCGTCGAGATCGCCGAAGCGGTCGAGGGAATGCTGGACCGCATCGGAGACGAGCAACAGCGCACCAAGGCGGCGCTGGAGTCGGCCCGCGACTTCGCCGCCGTCGCCTCGCACGAGTTGCGCACCCCGTTGACGGCCATGCGCACCAACCTGGAGGTGCTGTCCACCTTGGAGCTGGCCGCCGACCAGCGTCACGAGGTGATCGGCGACGTCATCCGCACCCAAAGCCGCATCGAAGCGACATTGACGGCGCTGGAAAGACTGGCGCAGGGCGAACTGACCACCGTCGATGATTTCGTCCCCTTCGACATCACCGAGTTGTTGGACCGCGCCGCGCACGACGCGCTCCGCATCTACCCGGACGTGCAGGTGTCGCTGGTGCCGTCGCCCACCGTGCTGATGATCGGGCTGCCCACCGGCCTGCGGCTGGTGATCGACAATGCCATCGCCAACGCTGTCAAGCACGGCGGCGCCAGCGAAATCCGGCTCAACGTGACCAGTTCCGGCGAAGGCGTGGAAATCGCGATCGACGACAACGGCACCGGGATCCCCGAGGGGGAACGCGCCGCGGTCTTCGAACGCTTCTCCCGCGGGTCGACCGCGTCGCGTTCCGGGTCCGGATTAGGACTGGCACTGGTCGCCCAGCAGGCCGAATTGCACGGCGGCGCAGCGTCTCTGCACGCCAGCCCGCTGGGTGGCACGCGACTGCTGGTGAAACTTGTCGGCGACGGACGCGGCCCCGCCTGAACCGCTCTGCGCTACAGGCCCCACCACGTGGCGACGCGGGCGATCTCGATATAGAGCGGAATTCCTATGGTGGCGTTGTAGGAAAATGTCAAACCCAACGCCGCCGCCAACGGCAGGGTCGGGCTGGCTTCGGGGACCGCCAGCCGCTGGACCACCGGCACGGTGATGTAGGACGCGGCCGCGCATAACACCGCGAACAGCGCGTAGGTGCCCTGTTTGAACTCAGTGTGGGTGTAGAAGGCGTATCCGTGAGCGATGATGATCCCCAGTGTCGCAAAGACATTGGGCGCAATCAGACCGAAGAGGATGAAGCCCAGGCCCGCCGACCGCAGGTCTTTCAGCTTACGTGAGGCAGCCATGCCCATTTCGAGCAGGAACAGACACAGCGCCCCCTGGAAGGCCGACACGAAGAACGAGTTATCGTCGTGAATAGCCTTCTGGCCCTGCAGCCCACTGATGAAGCCGATGAAAATCGCGCCGACAAGAAGGCAGATCCCGGGGTTGAGCAAGACCTCGTTGAGCAGCTCGGTTTTTGCGGGGCGCTGGTCCACGCTCACCGCGTGGGGGAGCTGTCGTTCGGCGTATTCTTCTTTCCCGGAGTCGATTTCGCGTTCGCCGGCGGTGACGAGAGCGCGGTAGCCGGGCTCATCGGGCATGTTCCCCGCCGGGTCCATGCCCCGATTCCGCAGTCGCGCTACAAGATACAACGCGACCAGGCAGCCGGGAATCTCCATGACGGCGAGCATCACCGGCATGTAGGCGTCGAACACGATGCCCAAGCCGGTCAGCACGGCCACGCAGGTTGCAAAGGTCCCTGCTGAATCCGAGCCGTAATTGCCCGCGACCATCGCCCGGTCCACCCGCCGCATGGCACTGAGCCAGCCCAGCGCCCCGTAGGTGACGGCACCGATCGCGAAGTTCAAGAGGAAGCCCAGGACCATAAAGCCGGCGATCGCACCGATGTGCACCGGCTTGATCGCGGCAAGCTGCTCGCCTCCCTGCCAGCCGATTGCCAGCAACAGATACATGGTCAGCGCCTGGTGGATGCCATGCGGAAACTCGAAACGCACCCTCATGATCGGGATCAGGAACCCGAAGTAGAAGAACAGCAGGAGCGGCTTGAACAGGTTATGGGTGAAGTTATGCCAGAACGCGTGCAGCATTGTTCTCTCCTGTGAGTGGTGCACGATCACGTTAACCGCGATCAGCGGTTAACACGAAAACGCTTCTGGCGAGACGTCGCTCCGGAGACCAATTCGATGCGGCTTCTTGGCAATTGGAGGTGGGCGGCCAACAAGCGGGCGACCGCGTCGTTGGCCTTGCCGTCGACCGCCGGCTCGCGCACGTAAATTGTCAGCTCACCGTCGGGACCGATCTCGACGAGGGGTCCCTTGCGACTGCCCGGCTTGACCTTGACGACGACGTGAAAATGACTGGCGGTCATGCGGCGTCAGTTTTGCGCGGCCTCCAACGCAGCATTGAAGGTTTTGCTCGGCCGCATCACCGCCACGGTCTTCTCGTGGTCCGGCGCGTAGTACCCGCCGATGTCGACCTCCTCGCCCTGGGCCTCGTTGAGCTCGGCGACGATGGTGTCCTCGTTCTTGGCCAACGCCTCGGCCAGTGGGGCGAAGTGCTCCCGCAGCTCCTGATCCTCGGTCTGCGCGCCAAGCTCTTGCGCCCAGTACATGGCGAGGTAGAACTGGCTGCCCCGGTTGTCGAGCTCTCCGGTCCTGCGGGACGGGCTCTTGTTGTTGTCCAGCAGCTTGCCGATCGCGGAATCCAGCGTTTTGCCCAGGATCTTGGCCCGCTCGTTGCCGGTCTTGATGCCCACGTCTTCGAAGCAAGCGCCCAGCGCCAGGAACTCCCCCAGCGAATCCCAGCGCAGGTGGTTCTCCTCGACCAATTGGTGGACGTGCTTGGGCGCCGAACCACCCGCCCCGGTCTCGTACATTCCGCCGCCGGCCATCAGGGGCACGATCGACAGCATCTTGGCGCTGGTGCCCAGTTCCAGGATCGGGAATAGGTCGGTGAGGTAGTCGCGCAGGATGTTGCCGGTGGCGGCGATGGTGTCCTGCCCGCGCATCGCGCGCTCGATCGTGTGCCGCATGGCTCGTTCCTGCGACATGATCTGGATATCGAGGCCCTCGGTGTCGTGATCGGCGAGGTAGGTATAAACCTTCTTCCTCATCTCGTTCTCGTGCGGACGCTCCACGTCCAGCCAGAACACCACCGGCATGCCCGAGTTTCGTGCCCGCGTGACGGCCAGCTTGACCCAGTCGCGGATCGCTTCGTCGCTGACGACGGGCATGCGCCAGATGTCGCCTTCCTCCACGTTCTGCGTCAGCAGGACCTCCCCGGTGTCGAGGTCGACGATGTTGGCGACCCCGTCCTCGGGGATCTCGAACGTCTTGTCGTGAGAGCCGTACTCCTCGGCCTGCTGCGCCATCAGCCCGACGTTGGGGACCGTGCCCATCGTCGCGGGATCGAACGCCCCGTGCGTCTTACAGAAGTTGATGACTTCCTGGTAGATCCGGGAAAACGTGGACTCCGGGTTGACGGCCTTGGTGTCCTTCTGCCGCCCGTCGGCGCCGTACATCTTGCCGCCCGCGCGGATCATCGCGGGCATCGACGCGTCCACGATCACGTCGCTGGGCGAATGGAAGTTGCTGATGCCCTTGGCCGAATCGACCATGGCCAGTTCGGGGCGGTGTTCGTGGCAGGCGTGTAGGTCGCGGATGATCTCGTCGTGCAGCGAGGCGGGCAGCGACTCGATCTTGTCGTACAGATCGACCAGCCCGTTGTTGACGTTGACGCCGAGCTCGTCGAAGAGCTTCTGGTGTTCGGCGAACGCCTCCTTGTAGAAGATCTTCACGGCGTGTCCGAAGACGATCGGGTGGCTGACCTTCATCATCGTCGCCTTGACGTGCAGAGAGAACATCACACCGGTCTCGTACGCGTCCTCCATCTGCTCTTCGTAGAAGGCGCATAGCGCCTTCTTGCTCATGAACATGCTGTCGATGATGTCGCCGTCGTTCAGCGACACCTTGGGCTTGAGCACGATCGTCTCGCCGCCCTTGGTCACCAGCTCCATCTTGACGTCGCGGGCGCGGTCCAGGGTCATCGACTTCTCGCCGTGATAGAAGTCGCCGTGCTTCATGGTCGCGACGTGGGTGCGCGAGGCCTGCGACCACTTGCCCATGCTGTGCGGGTGCTTCCGCGCGTAGTCCTTGACGGCCTTCGGGGCGCGACGGTCCGAGTTGCCTTGGCGCAGTACGGGATTCACCGCGCTGCCCAGGACGTTGGCGTAGCGCTTCCGAAGCTCCTTTTCCTCGTCGGTCTTAGGGTTCTGCGGGAAGTCCGGAATCTTGAAGCCCTTGCCCTGCAGTTCCTTGATCGCGGCCAGCAGCTGCGGGACCGAGGCGCTGATGTTGGGCAGCTTGATGATGTTGGTGTCCGGGTCGTGCGTCAGCTTGCTCAGTTCGGCCAGGTTGTCCGGCACCCGCTGCTCCTCGGTGAGCTGGTCGGGAAACTCGGCCAGGATGCGCGCCGCGACGGAGATGTCACTGGCCTCGATCTTGATTCCCGCGGGCTCGGCAAAGGCACGCACGATCGGCAGAAAGGCGTAGGTCGCCAGCATCGGCGCCTCGTCGGTCAGTGTGTAGATGATGGTCGGCTGCTGGGCGCTCATGGTTGTTCTCCGGGCGTCGCTGTCGGTCAGTTCTTATCGGCAAGGGGTTCTAGCGGTTTAATGGCGGCTATCAGTCTCGTCTCGCAACACTACTGTTGGCCGCGCCGCCGGTCGAAGGCGATCACTGTCTCACGATGCCGAGATCGCGAGGGACCTCGTTGCTCAGCACGGCGTCAGCGAGCAGTTCACCGAGCAGCGGCCCGAACTTGATGAGGTTGCTGCCCACGAACGCGACGACACGGCCGCGGCGCCCCACCGTCCACCCATCCCCGCCGGAGTCCAGCCATGGGGCCCGAGCCGTAACACAGTTCACCCGGCCCACGGGTGCGAGTGAGGGGAACAGCGCGCGCACGGCCGCGGGGTCTTGCACCTGCTGCCCGAAGGCCCAGAGCCCCGTGCTGCCCAGTGGCAACCCATAGCCCTCAGGCGCAGACAGGCACGCGGCGCCGCTCACGCATGCGTTTTCTGAGGCGCCCGCGTAGGTGAAGCGAGTGTGCGGTGCGAATTCGACGCCGAGGGGACCGAACAGCGCCGGCGTCTGGACCCCTGCGCAGATGAGCACGCGGTCGCCCCGGACCACTGCGCCGTCCGCAAGCGTGGCCGAGCCGTCATCGGAGACCGCTGCGACCTCGGCTCGGGAGATGGTGGCGCGCCGCGCCAAGGTGCTCAGCGCGCGGCGGATGCGCAGGCTGCCGCCGAGCGGATCGAATAGTCCGGTCTCCCACGGCGCGGCCAGGAACGGGATCCGCGCCTGGATCTCTGACCGGTCAATCCGGGAGAACGCGGCGCCGGCATCCGTCATTGCCGCCGCAATGGCCGCGATGTCGTTGTTGGCGCCGACGGCGATGAAGCCCTCGGGGCCAAGCAGCCGCCCGGCGCCGAATTCAGCCTCCCAGCGCTGCCAGCCGGCGCGGGCCCGCGTCGCGAGCCGGCACAACGCCGGGCGCCGGTGCGCGACACGGAAGATCCGTGCCAGCCCGGCCGATTGCTCGGCGAACGGCTCGCCGCGCTCGAACACGATCGCGCGCTCCCCGCGCCGTGACAGCTCGTAGGCGGCCGCGAGCCCACATACCCCTGCGCCGACGATGACGATCACGCGCGGGTCACCCCCGGTGCTCCTAGAAGAAGAACCCGGCATACGGTGCGTCGGGCACCGCGAACAGCCGGTCGGCCACGGCCAGCGCCGACGGGTCGTCGGCGCGGGTCAGCCCGGCCACGGCCAGGCCGCGCCAGCTGGCGCCGCCAAGCAGAACGGCGCCGAGGCCCTCGATACCGACGTGCAGTTGGGGGCTGTGGTCGGTCTGGGGGTCGGCCTTGACCGCACCGTCGGCCGAGATGACGAAGGTGGCGGAATTGCTCTGCAGCAGTGGGTCATTGACGGCGATGGTGACGGCGCCCTCGCCCCGATATTGGCGTGCGGTCAGCGCCTGCTGGGCGTCGACGACGCGAAGCCACGTTTCATCGTGGGCCGCGGTGACCCGCGCGGCCCGTCGATCGAGCAGCAACTGGGGTAGCGGGTCATCGAGGGGCAGCATCCAGAACGTCACGCGATCAACGAGATCGAGCTCGAGCAGGAAACGCATCAGCCCGAGGTAGGCGTCCGTGGTGGGGGCGAAGAAATCCTCGACCACGATGGTGCGCTGATCGCTCACGAACCACGTTTCGGTGTCGATGGGGCGGTAGCGGGCGAATCCCGATTCGTCGCCGGGTTCGCCGTGCACCGCGATGTATGACGCACCCGGGAACGCCTCGGTGCGCAGCCGCAGGCTCTGCCACCACACCGCCGGGCGGTCGACGGTGCCCGGCCGGGACGGACGATTCTCGGCATAGATGCGCGGCAGGATGTCCCAGGCCTGCGCCGCGTCCAGCAGTCGCACCGGACCGCCGGCCCCGACATCCGGACGTAGCGCCGCCCGTGCCGTCCGAACCTCCACGGTGTGCGACGAACTCGCGACGCCGTAGCCGTAGCGCCCATAGATCGTCGCCTCCGACGCCCGCAACGTCGCGACCACCTCGCCCCGTGCGGCGATGTCGTGCAGCTGATGACGAACCAGGTCGGTGGCGATGCCCTTCCGGGTGAACGACGGCAGCACCCCGATGTGCGTCACGGCGGCGTGACCGACGATCGCTCCACCGGGAAGGGTCAGTCCGCCGGTGGTGGCGTCGGCGGTGCCGACGAGCTGTCCGCCGACAAACGCGCCGATGGTGCGGCCGGGTTCGAGCATCTTGGTGATCTGCCCCGGCTGCAGGTTCGACAGCGGTGGGAACCCGACCATGGCGGTGCGAAACACGTTGACCGCAGCGAGGAGGTCATCCTCGCTGTCGAGAACACGGATCTCGGTGGTCATCCGGCCATCATTTCGCGCGGCCGAAGTCAGCGGATGGGCAGGCCCGTCAGCGCGCGCGAAATCACCAGGCGCTGGATCTCGCTGGTGCCTTCGAAGATGGTGAAGATCTTTGCGTCGCGATGCATCCGCTCCACGGGGTAGTCGCGGGTGTAGCCGTTGCCGCCCAGGATCTGGATGGCCTCGTCGGTGACGTAGACCGCGGTCTCGCTTGCCACCAGCTTGGCCATCGAGCCCTCCGCCGCGTCGAAGCTCTGGTTGTTGCGCGCCAGCCAGCCGGCCCGCCACACCAACAGACGGGCTGCGTCGATGCGGCTCTTCATGTCCGCCAGCTTGAACGCCACGGCCTGGAATTCACCGATCTTGCGGCCGAATTGCTCGCGCTGGGAGGCATATTCGAGCGCGTACTCATAGGCCGCGCGGGCCACTCCGACGGCCATGGCGCCGACGGTGGGCCGGGTGCGCTCGAAGGTCTTCATCGCCGCCTGGCCGCCCGCGGAAGCACCGGATCTGACCCGGGCGATGCGGGCCTCGAACTTCTCTCGGCCGCCAAGGATCAGGTCCTCGGGCAGGCGGACGTTGTCGAGTACCACCTCGGCGGTGTGCGAGGCGCGTATCCCGTGCTTCTTGAATTTCTGTCCCTGTGACAGACCTGCGGTGCCGGGTGGGATGACGAACGAGGCCTGCCCGCGGGTGCCGAGTTCGGGGTAGACCGATGCCACCACGATGTGCACGTTGGCGATGCCGCCGTTGGTCGCCCAGGTCTTGGTGCCGTTGAGCACCCACTCACGGGCCGCCTCGTCGTAGCTGGCGCGAGTGCGGATGGCGCCGACGTCGGAGCCCGCGTCGGGCTCCGAGGAGCAGAACGCGCCGAGCTTGGGGTCGCCGGGTGTGCCGAACATGTCGGGTAGAAATCTGCCTATCTGTTCGGGAGTTCCGTTGCCCGCCAGCGCCGCCGCGGCCAGCCCGGTGCCCATGATGGACAGCGCGATGCCGGCGTCACCCCAGAACATCTCCTCGAACGCGGTCAGCATTCCCAGCCCGCTCGGCTCGGCCGCCTGTTGCGCGAAGAAGTCGGGGGAGTACAGGCCGACCTTCGCGGCCTCCTGGATTACGGGCCACGGGGTCTCCTCGCGTTCGTCCCATTCGGCGGCGGCAGGGCGGATCACCTCAGCCGCGAACTGGTGTACCCAATCGCGGACCTCGATCACGTCGTCGCTGAGTTGCAGTGAGAACGTCACAGCTTTCGCTCCTGAAGTTTGTTGTTGGTCTTAGCTTTTCGCAGAATTCTCGGGATTGGTGTACTGCGCGAGGACGCTGAACGTTTGTTGGACCCACGCCTCGAAGTAGCGGTCGTCGTCGATGTTGCCGGGCGTGCGGCCGGTGAGCGCCTTGAGCGTCGCGGCGTACGACAGCGACCCGATCGCCACGGCCGCGGCCGCCTCGGGATCCGGAATGCAGGTGCGGCCCGAGCGATTGGACGCGGCCAGTTCGTCGGCGAACCGCTGATAGGCGTTGTCAGTGATCACCTGCCAGGTCTTCTCGTCGAGATCGCTGAGCTCGTCGGGTTCGCGCAGCATGACCTTGAGCAGATCCTCGCTCTGGGTCAGGTTGTTCCAGATCAGCTCGCCCGCGATGCGCACCGCCTGCTCGACGCCTTTCGGCTCCCCGGCGTCATACTGCTCCCGCGCGGCCACGATGCTGTTGGCACGGTGCGCAACCGCGGCCTCCAACAGCTCGCGCTTGGAGCCGAAGTGCTTGTAGAGCGCGCCCGACCCCGGTGCCAGGCCGGATGCTCGCTGGATGTCGGCCACCGAGGTGGCCGCGTAGCCCTTGGCGGCAAAAAGCTGCAACGCTTCGGCCAAGCAGCCGATCACGTCCACGAGCAGGCCCAGTGAGCATAGTGAGAGAGTACTCACTCACCACGGAGATCGCAAACGGCTATCGGGCCGGGGACTAACCTCGCCCTCGTGGGCGTTGGTCATTCAACGTCAGTGATCGCGAACAGGAGCAGATGGTGCCGACAGTAGAGCTTGGGGACGGATTGACCGTCAGCGCAATGGGATTCGGTGCGATGGTGCTGAGCCAGTCATATGGCGAGACCGACCGGGCGGAGGGGCTTGCCACGCTGAACCGTTGTCTGGATCTTGGCGTGACGTTCATCGATACCGCCAATGTCTACGGCGCCGGCGACAACGAGCGCCTGATCGCCAAACTGCTGGTCGACCGTCGTGACGAGGTCACCGTTGCGACGAAATTCGGAATTGTTGGCAATCCCGCCGCCCGCGCCGTCAGCGGCCAATCAGCGGGAGGCCCACAGGCCCGCGGCGACGCCGCCTACGTGCGCCAATGCATCGACGAGAGTCTGCAGCGGCTCGACACCGAAGTGGTGGACCTGTACTACCTGCACCGTCGCGACCTGAGCGTGCCAATCGAAGAGACGGTCGGTGCGATGGCGGAATTGGTGCGCGCCGGCAAAGTGCGTCATCTGGGATTGTCCGAGGTCACGGCCGACGAGCTGCGTGCGGCGGTCGCGGTGCATCCGATCGCCGCGGTGCAAAGTGAGTGGTCGGTGTGGAGCCGCGATGTCGAACGCAACGTGGTGCCGGCTGCCGCAGAACTCGGTGTCGGGTTCGTCCCGTATTCGCCCCTAGGGCGTGGCTTTTTGACCGGAACCATCCGCTCCGCGGCGGACTTTTCCTCGCCGACAGACTTCCGCCAAAGGATGCCGCGGTTCGCCGAGGGCGCCCTGGACGCCAACTTCTCGGTCGTCGATGTCATCGAATCCGTCGCAGCCGAACAGGGTGCGACCGCCGCGCAGGTGGCGCTGGCATGGTTGCGGTACCGCGCCGACGAGCTGGGCGTGGCCTCGGTGCCGATCCCGGGCACCCGGCGCGCGGCGAGGGTCGAGGAGAACCTCGGCTCGTTGTCGGTGACACTGACGCCCGATCAGCTCACCGCGCTGGATGCGGCGAGCGAGCGGGTGTCCGGGGGCCGCTCGGTGTTTCCGGAGTGGGTGTCGTCCGCGCGGGAATAGCGGGTGGTCAGCTGAAGGCGCTGGTAATGGCCGCCATGTCGAAGTAGTCGCGCCACGCCGCGATCTGACCGTCAACGACCTCGAAGACACCCATCACCGGCAGCGGAACTTCGCCTCCGCCCTTGCGGCGCATCACGTCGGTGCGTTCGTTCATCACCACGCTGTCGTCGCTGACCTGCCGATGGATTTGGAAGTCGATGCCATCGAATGCGGCCAGGAAGCCCGCGATGAACTCCTTGATCGCCTCACGTCCCTGCACCGCCGCCATCGGAATATTGTGGTAGACAGCATCTTCGGTGAAGTAGCTAGCCAGCTTTTCCGGATCGGGCCCCGGATTGGACGAAGCCCACAGTTTGCAGAATTCGACAACGAGGTCACCCGGGGTGCGTGTCATGCGTCGATAAAACGGTAAACACCAACAGATGTCAATGGGCTGCCGAGCCGCGTAGGCTGCCGAGTTATGGGCACGAAGTGGGAGTACAGCTGGTTCACGACCGGCACGCATCACGACGAGAACGCCGTACTGGGATGGGCTATGGAAAGAGCAAATCACTTTGGCGCAGATGGATGGGAGTTGGTCAACTTCCAACTGCGAGAGAATAGCGGCCAGCTCTTCATTATGGCCATGATGAAGCGGCCCTATCCGTAGGTTTAGGCGGTGCGACCCTATCGTCGTGAACCGATGCTGGATATTATGTTTGCCGTTGCACAGGGCTAAGGAAGTTTCGTCACGTGAACACACGTCAATTCGCTCGTCTGCTGGGTGCCGCGGTGGTGACAACCTGGGCCGCGCTGCCGATCGCACCAAATCTCATTGCCTTCGCGTCCGCTGATCCCTGCCCCGACATCGAGGTGACGTTCGCCCGCGGCACCGACGAGCCACCCGGTGTCGGCGTGGTCGGACAGGAATTTATCGATTCACTGCGCTCACAGGTGAGGGGCCGGTCCCTCGGGGTGTATCCGGTCAACTACCCCGCCGGCGACGATATCGCCCCATCGGCATCCGCCGGCGCCAACGATGCGCACGCTCACGTTCGCTCCATGGTTGCGAACTGTCCCAATACCAAGCTGGTGCTTGGTGGATACTCCCAAGGAGCGGGCGTGATAGACCTGACCACCATCGCCCGAGCACCGATTTCCGGCTTGGTGCCGGACATACTCACGGCGGACGAGGCGGAACACGTCGCGGCGCTGGCCCTCTTCGGTAATCCGACGGGCAGATTCCTGGGGGCGCCAGTAACCGAGCTCAGCCCGTGGTACGGCGCGAAGACTATTGACTTGTGTGCGCCCGGCGATCCGGTGTGCTCTCCAGGCGCGCTTCTGACGCTGCCGTCGCATGACGAGTTGTTCTCCCCGGCGCACCTTTCCTATAAGCAGTCCGGTATGCCCGGTCAGGCCGCGACTTTCGTGGCGAGCCACCTCTAGCGCAGGTCGCCGTCGGTCATCCGCTCGGATTCGGGTAGGTCAAGGTAGCGCTCGAGGTTGCGGTGCATGTTGCTAAGAATCCGATCGGCCGTGGACCTGGGGAACGCGTCATGCGTCGAAAAATGTTAAACCACAACATATGTCAATGGCAGTGCTCGATGTCGAATTCGATGGGCAGGGTGATAGGTCCGCCCAGCGCGCTCACTGGTTTCCATGGGGCCGGACCGGTGCGGCGCGCTTTGGGCATACGACGTGTCATGACCGTCAGGGCTTCGGCCAGCTCGAGGCGGGCGAGATTGGCACCGAGGCAGTAGTGCATGCCACCTCCGAACGTCTGGATCGGCGGGGCGCCTGCGCGGCTGATGTCGAGACGGTCGGGCTCATCGTAGACAGCGGGATCTCGGTTGGCCGAGCCAGTGTTGACGACGACGATTGTGCCGGTCGGGATTTCAACACCGGCGAGTGCGACATTCTCGACGGCAACACGCAAGGTGACGAACGTGATCGGTGAATGGCGGATGAGCTCGTGGACGGCACTGACCGCCAGCTCCGGATGCCGGCTCAGCAGTGCCCACTGGTCGGGGTGATCGCATAGCACGTGCACTGCGGCACCCAACTGGAGGCGGGTGGTGTCGGTGCCCGCCAGCAGCAGCGCGGCGACGAGCATGCGGAGTTCATCGCCGCTAAGGCGATCGCCGTCATCCTCGGCGCGGATCAGCTCGGAGACCAGGTCATCGGTCAATGCGTGGCGCCGGCGCGCGACCATGTCGTCGATGTAAGCGTCAAGGTCTTTCCAGGCGTTCAGGATCGCCGGCGTTGCGCGGGCGGCGTTCCAGCCGAAGGCCTCGAGGATGTCGTCGGTCCAGTTGGAGAACAGTTCCCAGTCCTCGGCTGGTGTGCCGAGTAGCGCGCAGATGACCGGGATCGGGTATTGGCGGGCAATGTCGGCGACCACATCACAGCGTCCGCGCGCCGTTTGGCGGTCAACCAGTCCGTTGATTATGTCGACGATCGTCGTGCGCAGCCGTGCGGTCGCTCTGGGCTTGAAGGCTTTGCCGACCAGCCGGCGCAGCCGGTGGTGTTCGTCGCCATCGAGACTGATGATGTTAGCGGCGACCCGGTCCCACAGCGGGCCTGAGGTGATGTCCTGGGCCGCCAGGAACATCCCCTGCGGCACTCGGAATCGCGGGTCGCGGAGCGCCGTGTGCACCAGGTCGTAGCTCAGCAACTCGGGCCCGTATGGCCCGATCGCGATCGGCGCCTTCTCGCGGGCCTGGCTGATGATTGCGTGGGCTTCGTCGGGGTGTTGAGCGTGTTCGTAGTTGATCGTCGGTAGCCCGGCATCGAAGACGTTCGGGCAGCTCGATCGGTCAAGGGTGGCGCTCATGGTGGTCCTCCTTGGTCGGGTGTCCTCGACACGACTGTGCGGTCTCGGGAGCGTCAGACCATCGGGGAGAACTCGTAAATGAACGGGGCCGGTCGTGTGTGCACGCATCGGCTGGTGTTTTGCCCAACGTGGCTCCCCCGGGTGGCGTGATGTTTCACCGAATCAACCGCTCAGCGACGTCGGGATACGGGATTTCCCTGATGTTTGCGGCTCCCCGCCCCGAGATGCTGGCTAGCATGACCGAAACTGATCCACGCGTGGACACATCGTCGGTGAACTGGAGTGAGTTGGGCGTGGGCGAGCTGCCAACCGGAACGGTGACGCTGCTGCTCGCCGATGTCGAGGGCTCGACGCGGTTGTGGGAGACCCAACCGGAGGAGATGACGGCCGCCGTCGCACGCCTGGACCGCACGCTTGACGACCTGCTCGCCGCCCACGGCGGGGTGCGGCCGGTCGAGCAGGGCGAGGGCGACAGCTTTGTGGTCGCGTTCGCTCGCGCGAGCGAGGCGGCTGCGTGCGCCTTGGAGTTGCAGCGTGCGCCGTTGGCCCCGATCCGGTTGCGCATCGGTGTGCATACCGGCGAGGTGCAGCTGCGCGACGAGGGTAATTACGTTGGCCCGACGATCAACCGGACGGCGCGGCTGCGCGATCTCGCCCACGGCGGCCAGACGGTGCTCTCGGGCACCACCGAGGATTTGGTCGTCGACGCGCTTCCGGCATGACGCGTGGCTGACCGATCTCGGCAGGCACGAACTGCGCGGTGTCGCCCGTCCCGAACGGGTGGTGCAGCTGTGCCACCCCGATATCCGCAACGACTTCCCGCCGCTGAGGACGTCAAATCCCTCTGCCGCTGAGCACTTACCGGTGCAGCTCACCAGTTTCGTCGGCCGCGGCGCGGAGATTGACGATGTGCGGCAGACCCTCGTCGCCAACCGGCTGGTCACTTTGACCGGCGCCGGCGGTGCCGGAAAGACCCGGCTGGCCATACAGGTCGCGGGCCAGATGGCCAGCGATTTCGGTGACGGAGCCTGGTACGTCGATCTGGCGCCGATCGCCGACCCCGACCTCGTGCCGGTCGCGATGGCAGGTGCCCTCGGCCTGGCCGATCAGCCGAGCGGCTCCACCACGGACACGCTCATCCGGTTCGTCGGCGATCGTCGGATGCTGGTGCTGCTGGACAACTGTGAGCACCTCCTGGACGCGACCGCTGCGCTGAGCACCGCGCTGCTGAGCACCTGTCCGGGGTTGACGTTGTTGGCGACGAGTCGTGAGCCGATCGGGGTGGCCGGCGAGGTGACGTGGCGGGTGCCGTCCCTCTCTTTGGACGACGACGCCATCGAACTGTTCGTCGACCGGGCCCGCCGGGCGCGATCCGATTTCGATATGACTGACGACGACATGCACGCGGTGCGGGAGATCGCCCGTCGCCTCGACGGCATGCCGCTGGCCATCGAACTGGCCGCGGCGCGGGTGCGGGCGTTGTCGCTCAACGAGATCGTGGACAGCCTGCATGACCGCTTCCGGTTGCTGACCGGCGGGCGGCGTACCGCGGTGCGCCGCCAGCAAACGTTGCGCGCGTCGGTGGATTGGTCGCATGCGCTGTTGACGGAGCCCGAAAGGGTCTTGTTTCGCCGGCTTGCGCCGTTCATGGGTGGATTCGACCTCGCCGCCGCCCGTGTCGTCGCCGGCGATACCGAGGTCGAGCGCTACCAGGTCCTCGATCAACTCGCCCTGCTCGTGGACAAATCACTGGTGGCGGCCGACGACAGCGGCGGCCGAATGCGATATCGACTACTTGAAACCGTGCGCCAGTACGCCTTGGAAAAGCTCGGCGAGTCCGGTGAAGCCGATACCGTGCGGGCGCGTCACCGCGATTACTACACCGCGATGGCTGCCCTGCTCGACGCCCCGGCGGCCAGCGGCCACCGGGCGCGGGTCGAACAAGCAGAAACCGAGATCGACAACCTGCGCGCGGCCTTCGCCTGGAGCCGCGAGAACGGCGATGTCGAGCTTTCGCTGCAGATCGCGTCGTCGCTGCAGCCGCTATGGCTTACGCGGGCCCGCCTGCGCGAAGGACAGAGTTGGATCGGTGAGGCACTGGCCGACCTTGACACCGTCGACCGCGAGGTGGCACCGGCGGTGTTGGCACGGACGCTGGCCGACGCGGCCCTGTTCGACGGCTGGGTGGGCGTGCCGGAGCGTAAGGAGCAGGCCGCCGAAGCGCTGGCGATCGCTCGCCAACTCGACGACCCCGCCCTGCTGGTCCGTGCCCTCACCGCGTGCTGTGGTACGACCGCCTTCGATGCCGAACAAGCTGCAACATACTTCGCCGAGGCCATCGAGTTGGCACGCGCCCTGGGCGACAAATGGAGGCTGAGCCGGTTATTGGGCTTTCAGGCGTACGCGGCCACGGTTACCGGCGACGCGAAAGCGGCGCTCGCAGCCGGCGAAGAAGGGCGCGAACTTGCTGACGCAATCGGTGACCAGTTCTCGTCCTTTCAGTGCCGCGTATGGGGTATCGCCGCAGGGCGGGCGGGACTGGGCGACCTCCCGGGCGCCGACGCAGAATATCGGGAGATGTTCGCCGACACCAATGCGGCCGGAGACTCCCTTGTGCAGGTTCCACGTCCTCATGACGCAGAGCTTTGCCCTGGGATGGCAGGGCAAGACGGCCGCGGCGCGAGCTGCCGCCGAAGCCGCGATCGAGTCCGCCGCAGAGCTCGGCGCGGTTATCGAAGGACTCGGGTATATCGCGTTGGGTGCAGCACACCTGGCCGCGGGCGAGGTAGCGGCCGCGAAGGACGCTCACACACAAGGCTATAGCCGCATTCAGAACACCGATTTTTCTTTGACGAATATGCGATGGGGAGCCGAAATAGAGCTTGCGGCAGGCGATGTCGGTGCGGCCCGACATTTGGCCGATCAAGCCGTATCGGCGGCCGCAGGGTTTTTGCGGACGATGGCGCTGTTCACCCGTGCGCGCGTGGCGCTCGCTGAAGGCGACGCGGAAGCGGCCGAGCGTGACGCGCACGACGCGCTTGCTTGCGCGGACGATAGCGAGACACAGGTAGGCTTGCCCGACGTCATGGACATTCTTGCCCGGCTCGCCGCGCAAGCCGCGAGTTACCCGGAAGCGGCCCGGCTTGGCGGCGCAGCCGCGGCCATCCGGCAACGCACCGGCGAGGTGCCGTACGAGATCTACCGCGCCGACTTCGAAGCATCGGCCGCCGCGCTCCGAGATGCTATGGGCCAGAATGACTTCGACGCCGCTTGGGCCGAGGGTGCCGCGTTGTCCACCGAGGAGGCGATCGCCTACGCCCGGCGCGGCCGCGGCGAACGCAAACGCCCGTCCACTGGCTGGGCCTCGCTCACCCCGGCCGAACTGGACGTCGTCCGGCTCGTCAGTGCGGGCTTGGGCAATAAGGACATCGCCACAAGGCTTTTCATCTCACCACGCACCGTCGAAACCCACCTCACTCACGTCTACACCAAGCTGGGCCTGGCTTCGCGCGTCCAACTTGCCCAAGAGGCAGCGCGTCGCGCCTGATCGGGGCCGTCGCGCGAGCAGACACAGAATCGCACGCATACGGTCCGCCCGATGCGATTCTGCGTCTGCTCGCCCTTAAATGTCGCCGCCGCTGATCCGCTCGGATTCGGGTAGGTCAAGGTAGCGCTCGAGGTTGCGGTGCATGTTGATCACGCGCCGCTCCTCGCTGGAGAGCACCACATGGGTGAAGCCGGGCTGATGCATGCCGCGCTGCAGGCCCGCGAGGACCCGGATGTCCTGGGTGATCACCAGGCCGGGTTCGGCGTCCCCGGCGGGCGTGCGGATGTCCGTCGGCTTGTTGTGCGGTGCGCCGGGCGGCATGTGTGTCATCAAGTACATGACCAGCTCGCCTTTATCGGGGTCCGGGCCTGGGTGCGAGCACATGATGGTCAGGTGGTCGGCGTTGACCAGAAGCGTCATGTTCGGGAACACGTTGTACTGGTGCAGCCGGGTGATCCGGTCGGTGTCGGCCCAGTCGAGATCGACCCCGCGCTCGGCCGCAAATGACCTCGTGCGCGTGGCAATCAGGTCCTGGACCGTCTGTCCGGGTTGGCGCTCGTCGGCGGGGAACGGCGTGCCTTCGGCCGCACCCATCAGCGCACCCTGCGTGTAAACGTAAGCGTCCCAAACCTCTTCGTCGCTCAGAGCGCCCTCAAACCGCGGGCTCTGCACACCGTAGGGCTGATCGGACTTGCCGGTGTGACCCCAAATCTGTTGCGGCGCATGGATGTCGTCCACGCAGCGCAACAACTCCGGATGCAGCGTCTGAATGTGGTAGGTCTCGCTGTAGCCGTCGGCGATCGTCTTCCAGTTCGCTTCGACCTCGACGGTCAGGGTGGCATAGCAGCGGAAGTCGCCTAGATTGCACCAGGCGACGTCGTCGGGCACGGCCTCCAGGTATTCGAGTAGCGGCATCGCGTTGCGGTCGAGGTTGACGAAGACCAGTCCCTCCCAGACATCGACTCGCGCCGGAATCAGCGGGAAGTCGGATAGCCGCAGCGAGCCGAAGCCCTTGCGGTTGGGCACCCGCTTAAGCGTGCCGGCCAGGTCCCAGGTCCAGCCGTGATAGCCGCACTTGAGTTCACGCAGCCCCGAACCCGAGCCCACACACAGCGAGTTCCCGCGGTGGCGACACGCGTTCTGAAATGCGCGCAGCTCACCGTCGTCACCGCGGACGATCAACACTCCGTATGGGCCGCAACGGTATTCGAAGTAGTCACCGGGCTCGCTGACATGGTCGACCATGCAGGCGACCTGCCACGCTTTCGGCCACATCCGCTCGACCTCGAGCGCCGCGAACGCGGCAGAATAATAGCGTTCCGCCGGAACCAGGGTCGGCGACGCGGGCGGCGTTCCGATCGCGTCCTCGTCGCGGGTGCGAGCCGGATTGCCCAGCGTCACGGCTCAGCGCGCTCCGCGAACCAACCGGCCGGGACGCGCCCCGGTGTCGACATCCTTGCGACGGGTCACCGTTCCGCTCACGATGGTCGCGTCATATCCACTGGCGCCCTGCAGGATCCGGTTCCCGCCGGCCGGCAGATCCCAGGCCATCTCCGCCGGGTGCAGCGTCAGTGCATCCATGTCGATCACGTTGATGTCGGCCTTCTTGCCGCGTTCGATGGTGCCGCGGTCGGTGAGGCCGAACAGGTCGGCGGTGTCTTTCGACTGCTTACGGATGACGTATTCCAGCGGCAACTTGTCGCCCCGCTTGCGGTCTCGCGCCCAATGCGTCAGCAGGAACGTGGGATAGGAAGCGTCACAGATCATCCCGCAGTGCGCGCCGCCGTCGGAGAGCCCGAGCACGCCGGCGGGGTGCAGCATCATCTCGCGGATCGCGTCGTGGTTGCCGTCGGCGTAGTTGAACAGCGGCAGCATCAGCATCGCCGTCGCGTTCCGCTCGAGCATCAGGTCGTACAGGGTCGACAGCGGGTCCTCGCCGCGCGCTGCAGCGATGGCCGCGACGGTGCGGTCCGGGGTGGGCTCGTAGTCGGGCGGATTGCCGAGCGCGTACAGCCGTTGCAGCGAGTGTTGCACCAGGGCGAACATTCCGTCGAACAGCAGGGTCGGGTCGGCGGGCAGGTCGTCCTCGGACAGGATCGCGGCCTTGACCGCGTGGTCGGCCAGGCGCTGCGAAAGCTCCTCGCGGCCGCATTCGGCCGCCAGCCGGCGGTAGGTGGGCCGGTGGCTGAAGCCGTGGTGGCCCTGAAAGCCGATCATCATGCCGAACGGGCGCGCCGCGACCTGGGGGTACAGTCGACTGCCCGCCGCGTGCGCATCCGCGGAGAGGTCCAGCATCTCGCGCCACAGGTTCGGGTCGGCGTCCACCTGGATCAGTGCGAACGACACCGGCCGGTCGATCTCGCCGCCCAACCGGCGCATCCAGTCCAGTTCCTTTTTCGGGGCGACGATGTCCTCACCCGCGGACCCCTGCGGGGCCAGCTCGAACACCGCCTGCCCGCCGGCAGCCATGGCGCGGCCCAGACCGAACAGCTCTTCCTCGGCGGCAAACGTGCCGGGCACGGGCTCGCCGTCCATCGCGCGGTGTCCCATCGTGCGCGACGTCGAGAATCCCAGCGCCCCGGCTTCGATCGCCTCGGTGACAAGTCGGCCCATGGCCGCGATGTCCTCGGGCGTGGCCGGCTCGTTGCGGGCGCCCCGCTCGCCCATCGCATAGGCGCGGATGGCGCCGTGCGCGACCTGGCTGCCCACATCGATCGCGAACTTCTGCTTGCCGATGGCGTCGAGGTACTCGGGATACGTTTCCCAGCCCCAAGTGATCCCTTCGGTCAGCGCGGTGCCGGGGATGTCCTCGACGCCCTCCATCAGCTCGATCAGCCACTTCTCGGTACCGGGACGCACCGGAGCGAAGCCGACGCCGCAGTTGCCGGTGACCACCGTGGTGACCCCGTGGCCGCTGGACGGCTCGAGCAGGCCGTCCCAGCTGACCTGACCGTCGTAGTGGGTGTGGATGTCGACGAAGCCGGGGGCCACCACTTTCCCGGCGGCGTCAATGGTTTCGGCGGCCTCGCCCGCCAGCTCGGGGTCGCTCACGCCGCGGCGGACAACGTCGACGATCTTGCCGTCCTTGATGCCGATGTCCGCGCGATAACGTTCCGCGCCGGTGCCGTCGACGACCGTGCCACCGACGATCTTCAGGTCGAACATGAGACTCTCCTAGTCGCCATGGGCTGTAGACGCGCAAGACCCGCGCATTTCGCTACTCCACGTAGCGTAACTCGTGCGGTGGCTATAGCAAGGGATTCAGCCGAATTTCCGACGGCTACAAGGAACTCTTCAGTGCCGCGATGGTTTCCAGGTCATCAAGTGCCACGACACCGCGCCGCACACCTTCCATGGCGATGTCTTCGACCTGCATTCCCCCAATCCCGGCGGTGATCAGGGGCGCGACATAGGCGTACAGCGCAGCCTGCCGGTATCTCAGCCACAGATCGTCGCGATCCAGCTCGGGCCCGCCGGCCGCCGCGAGCGCGCGCCGGTAGTCGTCGAGCAGGTCGTGCTGGGCCGCTTGGCGGTCTTCCGGCGTCAGGCTGGTGATCAAGGTGTAGGCCAGTTCGCGGGAGGGGTGCCCGCGCCGGACGGCCTGCCAGTCCAGAAGTCCCGCCTTGCCGCCGTGGAAGTACATGTTGCCGGGATGGGCGTCACCGTGCATCACCGTGTGCGGGGGAGTATCGATCAGTGCCGCAACGGCCCGGTAGTTGTCGGCAATGAAGCGGCCGTTCTCGACGGGGAGGGTGGTGCGCTCGGCAAGGCGCTTGATCGACGTGTTCATCAGGGAACCGGTCAACAGGGAGGTGACGTCGCCCGATGGTGTGTAAAGCCATCCCAGCGGGCCGCGTCCATCGGGTGGGAGGCGATCCCAGAAGGTGGCGTGCAGATTGGCCAGCAGCTCGACGACGAGGCCGGCCTGGTCGGCGGAAATCGGGTGCAAGGTGTCGGGAAATTCGCACGATCCGGGCAGCTCTTCCAGAACCAGCAGGTAGCGGCCGGTCCAGGTGTCGAATGCCGCACCGTAGGCATTCGGGACGCCGCTGATCTGGGGGGCGAGTTGGGTGTAGAAGCGCACCTCGGTATGTCCGAGCCGGCCAAGTTCACCCATCAAACGGGTAGCGGCGGTCTTTGCCGCGAGCTTGACGAACACCGACTCGGGTACGCCGCTTCCGGTCAGCACCAGCCGGGCCCTCGACGACGTCCCCGCGTCGCTACCAAGGACACGGACCGATCTGACAGTTGCTCCCATGACCTTGGAGAGGACCGCGGGGGTGATGTCTTCGACCGTCCGCGGCAGACCCCGCCTGTCTCCCAAGAGCGCGTCAGTGGTCACCCGGCCGACTCCGCGGCCCAGATGAGCGCCCAGGCCGACGACGGAAAAGGCCTGCTTAACAGGGTTATTCATATCAATCCATTCTGCTCGGGGATCCCCGTCGCTCGCATGCAAGGGCCCCTCGATCGGCGCAGTGCGCCGTCAGACGAAAATTGCCAAATGTCTGGACATCAGACAATATCAGATTATTGTCTGATCTGTGGCACCAGGGCGCGCACCACAAACTGCTCGACGAATTCGCGTTTGTCGGCAGCCTTGCGGTACCGCCACGAGGGCGCCAGCAAGAACAACGTGGTCGTGTGCAGCCACTGAACGACCGAGCGAGGATCGAGATCGTCGTAGAGGCGACCCGCGCTCTTCCACCGATCCAGCAACGGTCCGTAGTGGCGCAACAGCAACTCCACGATGGGAGCCGACCCCTTCTCCAGGGCCGTGGCCACGGCGGTGCTCTCGGCGGCGAACAACGCTTCGTTCAGCGGGTTGCCGTTCACTGACTCGACGCGGGCCAGGACCATCTCCGGCACCGACCGAACTGGGTCTTCGGGAGCGGGCAGCGAGCGCACGAGTTCACCGAGCGCATGATCGACACGCATCAACATCAGACCCAGCAGGACGTCGTCGCGGGCGGGGAAGTACCGGTACACCGTCGAGCGCGACACCCCGGCCTCGTCGGATACTTCGCCCATCCGAAACTGAGCGTTTCCCCGACGCACGATGCAGCGACCCGCGGCGTCCAGGATGCGTCTGCGGGCTTCCTCGTCATCGAGGATCGCGCGGTCGTCGCCCCACCGCCGGCTCGGTTCCATGACGCCTTCCATGGCATCAAGGTTACGGCATAAATCGGGTTTATTGTCGAATCACTGTGCAGGGCAGGTAAATTAGATGGTTTACTCCGCGGCTGACGAGTCATTCACTCACCAACTTCCAACGACTTTCGACCAAGTGCACGATCCCGATCCCACGTGGTCGGATCGCTGCTACTTTTTCGCCGCGTCGCCGGACGGCACGTTGTTGTTGGCTTCCGGCTACGGCAACAACCCGAACACGGGAACCGGGCTGGGCTACGTCAAGGTCAGCCTCGCCGACGGCCGGCACTGGGATCTGTTGTCCGGCAGGCCGGTGACGGGTGATGACCGTGGCGACTTGCGCGCCGGGCCGATGAGCTGGACCTGCGTCGAGCCACTGAAAAAGTGGCGGCTTGACATCGAACCCAATGGGTCCGGCATCGAGTGGGAGCTCTATTACGAACCCACCGCACCGATGTGGGAGCTGCTGCCGATGAAGGTGCGCGACAAGGACGGCCAGATGTTGGCCGACATGTATCACATGAAGGAACCCGGCCGGTGGAGCGGTTGGGTACAGATCGAGGGTGCGCGCATCAGCGTCGACGGATTCCACGGCGGCCGGGACCGCACGTTCGGTGTGCGGGTTGCCGACAAGATCGACTTCTGGCTATGGCTCGACGCCGGCTTCGAAGACCGCGCCATCGAGGCGTGGATCATCGAATCCCATGACGGCACAGTGAATTATGTCGATGGCGGGATCACGCACGCTGACGGGACCCTGTCGAAGCGTTTCGTCAAGATCGAGCACGACGTCGAATTCGCCGGCGATAGTAAGCAACCCGGTCGCGCAACGCTGATCTTCACCGATGAAGACGGCAAGACTTACCACGTCACCGCCGACGCCCCGCACCAGCACGTCAACGCCTACTACGGGTTACCGATGGCGCACTGCCAGTACGAAGACCTGGACGGGGGCGCCTACTTCATCCATTTCCTTTGGGACAGCAACAATCCCGAACAACTGCAAGAGACCGAGGGCAAATCGATGGCGCTCGATCAGCTGATGCGCTTTCAGCTCGACGGTAACACCGGCTGGGGCATCTTCGAGTTTCTCATGGGCGGGCAGGGCTACCGCCGCTACCCGAACTGGGCGGCCATGGACATGTCGTCGTTCAAACAGGACAAGAGATTGGATCGAACGCGCGATGGAGGCCGCCAATGACGTTGGACGCCAACGCTATTGAGCGCTTAACCGGCTGGCTGCGCACTCAATTACCGGACGCCCAAGATGTCCGGGTCGAGGGCCTGGACCGGGTGAACTTCGGACATTCCGCCGAGATGATGATGCTGACCGTCGTGACGCGGGGTGGCGGTCAGGAAAATCGTCAGGACGTGGTGCTGCGGCTGCGACCCAGACCGCCCGCGCTGCTGGAACCCTACGACCTTGCTCGCCAGTTCACCATCCTGCGCGCATTGGAGGACACCGCGGTTCGTGTTCCGCGGGCGCTGTGGTTCGAGGACAGCGGCGAGGTCCTCGGACAACCGTTCTTCGTCATGCAGCGCGCCGCCGGGGACGTCTACGAGATGGAGGCGCCCGCCGGTGTGGACGACCGGACCGTGGCGCGGATGTGCCAGAGTCTGGTCGTGCAGATAGCGGCAATTCACGCCGTCGACCTCAAACAAACCGGGCTGGACGCACTCGATGACGGCAGCAACCATCTCGACCGCGAGCTCGGCCACTGGGCCGCGGAGATGAACCGCGTCAAGCGCGATTCCCTACCCGCCCTCGAGCGGCTGCACAAGGCGTTGCGCGAGAGCAAGCCCGAGCCCTGCCCGAGGGTGACCCTGGTGCACGGCGACGCCAAGCCGGGCAATTTCGCCTTCGTCGGCGGTGAGGTCAGCGCAGTCTTCGACTGGGAGATGACGACCGTCGGCGATCCCTTGACCGACATCGGTTGGCTGGAAATGCTCTGGATCCAGCCCGTCGGCATCAACAGCCATCCCTCGGCGCCGAGCATCGACGCCCTGCTCGCGCACTACGAGGCGCTCAGCGGGATCACGGTCCAGAACCGGGCCTGGTACCGCGCGTTCAACGCCTACAAGATGGCCGTCATCTGCCTGATCGGCGCGATGCTGGTCGACGACGGCCACAGCGACGACCAAAAGCTTGCCCTGGCCGCCTACGGGACCTCGCTGATGACCAAGGTCGGGCTAACCGAGTTGGGCATCGACGAACCACTCGACGACGGCCCGGTGCTCCCCCGCGAAGAACGCATCCAGCAGGTCCTGGCCTAGCAGCAAACCCTGCCCTCAAAGATGGGCAATTGGTACGTTCGGTGAATGCTCTTCGCGGCCCTGCGCGACATGCAATGGCGAAAGCGGCGCCTCATCATCGCGATCGTCAGCACGGCACTGATTTTCGGGATGACGCTCGTGATGACCGGGCTTGCGAACGGCTTTGGGGTCGAGGCCCGCGACACCGTCGATTCGATGGGCGTCGACGTATTCGTGGTCAAAGACGGCGCGGCCGGACCCTTCCTGGGTTCGACACCGTTTCCCGACGTCGACCTGGCCAGGATTGCCGCTTCGCCCGGCGTCGTGGCCGCAGCCCCACTGGCCTGTGTCGGCACGATCATGAAGGAAGGCACGTCGACGCGAAACGTCACGGCCTTCGGCGCGCCCGAGCACGGACCCGGCATGCCACAAGTCTCGGAGGGCAAGGCACCGTCGAAGCCGGACGAGGCCGCGGCGTCGAGCACACTGGGCCGGCACATCGGCGACACCCTGCAGATCGGTGCGCATGCGCTGCGGATCGTCGGTATCGTCCCCAATTCGACTGCGCTGGCGAAGATCCCCAACATCTTCCTGACGACCCAGGGCCTGCAGCAGGTCGCCTACAACGGGCAGCCCATGGTCACGTCGATCGGCGTGGTCGGCAAACCCCGACAGCTCCCCGGCGGGTACCAGACCTACGACCGGGCGGGCGCGGTCAAGGATTTGGTACGCCCGTTGAAGGTTGCGGTGACATCGATCTCGATCGTGGCCGTCTTGCTGTGGGTAGTGGCGGCGCTGATCGTCGGATCGGTGGTCTACCTGTCCGCGCTGGAGCGGGTGCGCGACTTCGCGGTGTTCAAGGCGATTGGGACGCGGTCGCGCTCGATCATGGCGGGGCTCGCCTTGCAGGCGCTGATCGTCGCGCTGCTCGCGGCGGTAGTGGGCGTCATCCTTGCGCAGCTGTTGGCACCGCTGTTTCCGATGATCGTCGCGATACCCCGCAGTGCCTATGTGCTGCTACCGGCGGTTGCGGTCACGATCGGCCTATTGGCCAGCCTCGCCGGACTGAGGCGGGTGGTGGCCGTCGATCCCGCGCTAGCGTTCGGAGGTCCTTGAGCGATGGGCGATCTGAGCATTCAGGACCTGGTCGTCGAGTACGACAGCGGCGGCTACGCGCTGCGGCCGATCAACGGTTTGAACCTCGATGTGGCCGCGGGGTCGTTGGTGATCCTGCTGGGGCCCAGCGGCTGCGGGAAGACGACGCTGCTGTCCTGCCTCGGCGGCATCCTGCGGCCCAAGTCCGGGGTTATCAAGTTCGATGACCTTGACATCACGACTCTCGAGGGCGCCGCGCTGGCGAACTATCGGCGCGACAAGGTGGGCATTGTCTTCCAGGCGTTCAACCTGGTGCCCAGCCTGACCGCGGTCGAGAACGTGATGGTTCCGATGCGCGAGGCGGGGATGTCGCGCCGGGCCGCGCGCAAGCGTGCCGAGGAATTGCTCACGCGGGTCAATCTTCAAGAGCGAATGAAACACCGCCCGGGTGACCTGAGCGGCGGGCAGCAGCAACGCGTCGCCGTCGCTCGCGCGATCGCGCTGGATCCGCCGCTGATCCTCGCCGACGAACCGACCGCGCACCTCGACTTCATCCAGGTGGAGGAGGTGCTGCGGCTGATCCGCGAATTGGCCGACGGGGATCGCGTGGTGGTGGTCGCCACCCACGACGCCCGGATGCTGCCGATGGCCGACCGTGTCGTCGAGCTGACACCGGATTTCACCGAGACGAACAAGCCACCGGAAACCGTGGAGGTGAAGGCCGGCGAGGTGCTGTTCGAGCAGTGCACGATGGGCGAATTGATCTATGTCGTCTCCAAAGGCGAGTTCGAGCTGGTGCACGAATTAGCCGACGGCGGTGAGGAATTGATCAAGGTCGCCGGGCCCGGGGATTACTTCGGCGAAATCGGCGTGCTGTTTCACATGCCCCGCTCGGCGACCGCGCGCGCCCGCACCGATGCGACCGTCGTCGGCTACACCGCGCCGGTGTTCCGCGAGCGGCTTGGTGCGGGGGGCGTGCGCGACCTGATCGAACATCGCAAGCTCGCCACCGAGTGAACGAAATCCGGTTCTGGCGTCGTTGTGCGAATGGCGTTCGGTCACTGCATAGTCGGGAAGGATGGTCGGCATGGAGCCCGACGAGCAGCGCGACGATTCCGGTGAAGCCGAGCCCACCGAGCCCACGGAGCCCACTGGGCCTGCGTGGCGTTCCGCGCTGACCCGGCGGGGCGCGTTGCTGGGAATGGGTGCCGTGGCTGGTGTCGCCGCGGTGGACATGGGCGGGTTTGCCTATACCGGCGGATGGTTGCGACCCGACGACCTGACCCCATCGCGGTTCGCCGATCGTTTCGAGCACGTCTACGGCCGCCATGACGGTTTCCGGCGGAACCATGCCAAAGGGCTGAGCGCCACAGGAACTTTCGCGAGCACCGGGGCGGCCGCGGCCATCTGCCGGGCAGCCGTCTTCCAACCCGGAAACGTTCCGGTGGTCGGGCGGTTCTCGCTGGGCGGGGGTCTGCCGGATCAGGCCGACAAGCCCGACACGGTCCGAGGTCTGGGTCTGTTGTTGGAGGCGAACGGCCAGCAGTGGCGGACGGCGATGATCAACATCCCTGTTTTCACCGACAGCACGCCGCAAGGGTTCTACGAGCGGATGCTGGCGTCCAAACCACTGCCCGATACGGGCAAGGCCGACCCGACAAAGATGGCCGCGTTCCTCGACCAACATCCTGAGACCGCTGCGGCCATGAAAATCATCAAACAATCACCGGCCAGTGCGGGGTTCGCGGATAGCACGTTTCACGGGCTGAATGCTTTTTTCTTCAGCAACAGCGCGGGCGCTACCGTTCCGGTGCGCTGGTCCGCCGTTCCGCAAGAAGCCCCGCCCGCCCCGCGGCCAGCGGGCGGCAAGGACTACCTGTTCGACGAGCTCATTCGCGCCGTCGCCCAGCGACCAGTGAGTTGGCGGCTGGTGATCACCATCGGGGAGCCGGGCGATCCGACCAACGACGCCACCAAACCCTGGCCGCAGACGCGGCGGTCCATCGATGCGGGCACCATCACCATTTCCGCGGTCCAGACCGAGGATCCCGGCAACGCGCGCGACATCAACTTCGACCCGTTGGTGCTGCCGGATGGCATCACACCCTCCGACGACCCGCTGCCAGCGGCGAGGTCGGCCGTCTACGCGCGTTCGTTCACCCGCCGCGCCCAGGAACCCAAGACGCCCAGCGAGGTCAACGTCAGCCAGGTGCGCGCATGACGGCCGAAACCAGCTCCTTCTCAACGCGTTTCGCGCTTCCATCCAGGATTTTGCACTGGCTGATGGCACCCATGGTCATCGCGCAACTCTTCATCGGCGTCACCATGATCGCCGCGCTGAGTTGCTACCCGCTGCTCCTGGCGATCCACCGGCCGTTGGGGATTCTGATCCTGATCTTTGCCGTGATACGCCTGGCCAATCGGCTCACCCACAAGCTACCGCCGTTTCTGGCGACCATGAGCCGCGCCGAGCGCCGCATCGCGTCGTGGTCGGAATACCTGCTTTACGGCCTGCTGCTCGTCCAGCCGCTGATCGGGTGGGCCATGCTGTCGGCCGCCAGATTCCCCATCGCCATGGTGGGGCCGTTTCATCTGCCCGGTATCGCGCCGCACAACATGGACGTCTACGGGATACTGCGGGGGTGCCACACCGTTTTCGGCTACCTGCTTTTCCTGACGTTCACCGCCCACGTGTGCGCGGTCCTCTTTCACACGCTCGTATTGCGTGACAGGCTCCTCGATCGGATGGCTGTGTGGCCGACCAAGCCCGACCCTCAACCGGCTCAAGCGGCGCAACGCCTCGACTAAAGACATCGCGGAATTTGGGACTAATGCCCCTGCCGTGACGCGGCATTGGCCGTTAAATTAATGCCTGCCTTGGCAATTCGACCCAGGTTAGTTACACGGACGTTAACGCTGTGTGGCCACGAAACAACAAAGAGAGGACTTGTCGTGCCCGGTGAGCGCATCGTTAGCCAGTTGAGCGGGATCCGGCCCAACAGGCGGGTACGAGTTGAGGCCGAGAGCACCCGGCAATTCGTGCGTTTACTCGAGAAGGTCGACAGCCTACTCGCCAGATTGTCGGACGCGGAGTATTCGTGGGCGGGCTCGCTATCCGCGGTCGCGCCCGAACATCGGTCAAGTGCTCGAAACCTCGTGCATTACTGGGCGATTCGCCAACTCGATTTGCGTGAACTGCAAGCTGGGCTGGCCATGTTTGGACTTTCGTCGTTGGGCCGCAGCGAATCACACGTTCAGGCCACACTTGCGGCGGTCCGCTCGGCGATCGCCGCCATGCTGGCAGGAAAGTGGCGGCCGCCTCGACCGTCGGCGGTGGCCATCGAGCAGGGACCACAGATCTTGCGACAGCACACCGTAGAACTGCTCGGGCCCCGTCCGGCGCATCGGATGACTCGCATCATGGTCACGCTGCCATCGGAGGCCGCGACCGACCCTGACTTGGTTCACGGATTGGTGCAGCGCGGCATGAACATCGCAAGGATCAACTGCGCTCACGACGATGTACAGGCGTGGCAAGCGATGGCGCGCCACGTCCGGGCGGCGGCCGCACGCGCGGGTACGACGTGTCTGGTGGCAATGGACCTGGCCGGGCCGAAGCTGCGGACCGGGCCCTTGGAGCCGGGACCACGCGTCGTCAAACTACGTCCGCACCGCGATGCTCTCGGTCAGGTTCTGGCCCCGGCGCGGGCGTGGCTGACATCGATGGAAGAACCGATCGACCCACCAGAACCCGGCATGGTGTCGGTTACGGTGCCCCGGCATTGGCTGACCAGCCGCGATGCCGGCGATGTTTTGGTCTTCCAAGACGCCCGCGGCTCCAAGCGCCAACTGGTGCTCGAGGCCGTCGAAGAGACGCCCGACCCGGGCGGGTTCGTGCTGACCGCGCGAAAAACAACCTATCTGGAAACCGGAACGGTGCTGTATGCCGGAGCCGGCGGCGAGTCGACCGAGGTCGGCCAACTCCCCGCGACCGAGCAGAGTTTGGTGCTCCACGGTGGAGATCTTCTGCAGCTGACGCGCGACTGTTCACCGGCCCCGGTCGATGCTGGCCAACCCGTCCCGCGCATCGGTTGCACGCTGCACGAGGTATTCGACCATGCCCAACTCGGTGACCCGGTGCACTTCGACGATGGCAGGATCGGTGGGCGGGTGGTATCGGTCGACCGCGATGTTCTCACCGTGTGTATCGACCACCCGGAGCTGGGGGAGCCCGCCTGAGGGCCGGCAAGGGCATCAATATGCCCGACACCGATCTGCCGATATCAGCCCTCACCGACCGCGACGTCGCTGATTTGTCTGCCGTGGTCGAATTGGCGGACTTGGTCGATATGTCGTTCGTGCGCACCCCATCCGATGTCGAGCGGCTGCTCGATGAGCTCGACCGGCTAGGCGGCCACAGCTTGGGCGTCGTGCTCAAGGTTGAAACCCGACGGGCCTTCGAAAACCTGCCCCAATTGCTGCTTACCGCTATGCGCCGGCCTCGGGTCGGGGTGATGATCGCTCGGGGTGATCTGGCGGTCGAGTGCGGTTATGAGCGGATGGCCGAGTTGCAGGAGGAGATTCTGTGGCTGTGCGAGGCCGCTCACGTGCCGGTGATCTGGGCAACCCAAGTCCTCGAGCAGCTCGCCAAGACCGGGCTTCCGTCCCGTGCGGAGATCAGCGATGCGGCGATGAGCGAGCGGGCCGAGTGCGTGATGCTTAACAAGGGTCCGTACCTGGACGACGCTGTCACCGTGCTCGACAACATCATGCGGCGGATGGCAGAGCACCACTACAAGAAGAACGCGTTGTTCCGTCCGCTGCGGTCTTGGCCGGCAGCATCGGCGCACTGACGGGTCTGGACTGCTCCCCGCGACGTAGATTTGACCCTGAGACGACGAACGGGAGTCCGCGGTGCCGATATTCATGGTGGAGCGTGCCTTCGCCGAGGAACTAGAACCCAGCCTCGACCTCGCCGATGGCATCAACCGGATCAACGCCGAGGCGGGCGTTCGCTGGCTGTACTCGTTTTTGTCAGCGGACAAACGAAAGACATACTGCCTCTATGAGGCACCCTCGCCGGAGGCGATCAGGACCGCGGCGGCACGCGCCGGTCTGCCCGCCGACGTCATCGTCGAGGTGAACCAGCGCGTCGCGCCCGACGGTGCACTGTCCGACATCTGAGCGAGCTGAGTCTTAGCCGAGCAGCTCGTGATCCGCGGCGTACATCGCCGCCTGGGTTCGGTTCGCGGCTCCGGTCTTGATCAGGATGCTGCGAACATGGTTGGCCGCCGTGTTGGTGCTGATGTAGAGGCGTTCGCCGATCGCGCGGTTGCTCAGTCCCTCGGCCAGCAGCCGCAGCACCTCGACCTCGCGGTCCGTCAGACCGTCTGGCCCCCCGAAATCGGTTGTCAGTAACGCATCGACCAGGTCGAGAACCCGGACCTGGCCGATCGGCCCCGCCAGGCCGCGGGCTTCGTCGGCCAGGCGTCGGGCGTCGTCCGTGCGACCGCGGGACGCCGCGAATAACGCTTGGCGGGCCAGCGTCTCGGTGACATGCACGATTGAGCCCATGCGTCGGTCCATTTCCAGCGCCGCGTCGAAATGCCGCTCGGCCGAACGGTTGTCACCGCCGAGCGCCGCGATCCGCGCGAGGTATCGGTCGCCGCTGCCGAACAGTGCGACGAACTGGCCGGCCACCAGGTTCTTGCCTGCGTATTGGGCAACGTAGGGGCGCAGCGCGTGCAGCGCTTCGCGGTTGCCCAGCTCTAACGCCGCCTCGACCATGAACACCAGCTCCATCGGCCATTGCGCCTCGTTGGTGCGGTCGGAAAGGTTGCGGTTGACCAACTGGTTCAGCGCTCGGGTCATGCCGCGCTCGCAGTTGAGCTCGGTATACAGCGCGAGCAAGCCGGGCACCCAGCGCCCGGCGAACGTCTCGCTGCCGTCCACGAACCCGCCGTACGTTTTCAGTTCTCCGGTTTCGCGGCGGATCATGAACATCTGGACTCCGTGCGAGCCCTCGGTGTCGTCAGCATCGAACAAATTACCTGTGCGCAAAGCGATCTCGGCCCACCGCTCGGCACCGGCGAAGTCGCCGTGCAGATAGGTCAGCGCTTGCTCGACGCACGCGCCGACGAACCCGAAGACCGGCTGCCCGCAGGCTTGGGCCGCGCGCCGCATGTCGATCGCCGACGTGGCCAGGTCATCTGGCCGGCCCGCCAGATAGCTGGCCATGGCGCGGAAATGCGAGGACGCACCAAGCGCCTCGTAGTTGCGGCTCGCTAGCGCTGTGCGGGAGACCTCGGCCGAACGCTCCAATTGGATTTCGCACAACTCCGGGGTGATGCCTTGCCACAGGCTCGTCGTCAAAGTGTGCATCAGCACAGCCGGGTCGGCGGCGAGCCGGGCGCGGTCGATAGCGCGGTCGCTGATTTCGCGGGCGCGCACAACCTCTCCGGCGAACGCCAGCGCTCGTCCGAAGCTGCCGAGGGCCTGCAGGTAGCGCGGGTCGTCCGTCTGCAACCCACACGATTCCAGCGCCGATGCCAGCAGGTCGGCCGCGTTCGAATCCGTGCGCCGGTAGCGCCAATTCGCGTCCTCGTAGCCGACGGCGGCTTCCAACCGGACGAGCGGGTCGTCCATGGCGCTGACGCGTTCGTAGATGGCCAGCGCGCGGGGAAAATCACCGGCGCGCACATGGTTGGTGGCCGCGCCCAGGTTCATTCTGGCCCGATCCGCCAGGCTCAGCTCGGGGAGCGACGCGGCCCGTTCGAACCATTTGGCCGCATCCTCGTAGGCGACGCTCTGTTCGGCCATCCGGGCCGCCTCACGCGCGTAACGCAACGCCTGCTCGTGGTAGCCCAGCACGTGCGCCCGCAGATAGTGGTTCGCCAAGCGGGGAACCAGCGACGGGTCCGCGCGCCCCTCGAGCGCCCCGGCGGCCCGGGCGTGCATGATCCGCAGTTGAGAGGCCGCCATGCCGCCGACCACGGCCTCGCGGGTCAGTGCGTGCACGAACGAGAACTCGCCGTCCGAGTCGTCAACCGCCCGGATGAGCCCCACCCCCTCGGCCGAATCGATGGCCGCCAGCGTCGCGGCGAGATCGGTCTCGCTGGACGCGATGAGCGCTTGCAGATCAAATGTCTCGCCCAGCACCGCCGCCTGCTCGATGACCTTGCGGACGCTGACACCCAGTCCGCCGAGGCGACGGGCGATCGCGTCGCCGATCGACGCAGGAACGGTGTGCTGCGAGCTGAGGGCGGTTACCCCACCCCGCAATTCCAGGTCGTTGCACAGTTCGGTCAGGAAGAATGGATTGCCGCCGGTTCTGTCGCGCAGCAGCGCCGCGGCCGTACGCGCCGACGAAGGCGCCAATTGCTGGGTGTGACAGACGAATTCGGCGATGGCCTCCGTGTCCAGACCGGCGAGATCCAGACGTCGCACGCCGTCGAACCGGTGCAGCTCGGCCAGCCGGGTGATGAGTTCGTCGGAGCGGTCGGGTTCGGTGGTGCGAAACGTTGCCACCAGCAGCATGCGGACATCGGCGCAGCCGATTAGGACGTGCTCGAGCATCGCGAGGGTGGGCAGCTGCGCCCAATGCAGGTCGTCGAGGATCAACGCGATCGGGCGGTCGATGGCCACGCGCCGCAGAAAGCCGGTGAGGGCGTCGAAAAGGGCGCGCCGGGCATGAACCTGCTCGACATCGTCCGCCACCGCGCCGGCGTCGGGCAGGTGCCGATCCACCTGGGTTGTCAGCCGGCGCAGCTGCGGTCCTGCGTCCGCCAAGAGGTCTGCCATCGAGCCGGCGGGGGCGGCCACCAGCAGACGATCCAGTGCCTCGGCGAACGGTGCGTACGGGACGTCAGCGTCGGCCGTCGAGCTGCCGACCAGCACCGCAACGTCGTGATCGGCCAGCGTTGCGGCGACCTCGGCGGCCAGGCGTGTCTTGCCGGCCCCGGGCTCGCCGCCGATGAACACCGCCTGGCGGTTACCGCTCTCGACCCGCTCCCACGCCTGCTCGAATGCCGCGAGTTCGGTGGCGCGGCCTACCAGCGGGCCGCGGCGGCGTGCGGTCAGCTCTGCTGGAAGCGGTGGTGGCACCCACTGCGCCATGCTCATAAACGTAGCCGCGCCGATGCCGGCCGGAGAATAGTCAGATCTGACTAACGTGGAGCGCCCCGCAAATGCCTCGTTGTGGTCATGACGCGGGACCTGCTGGCCTCGTAGCGTCGCGGCATCAAGACTCGCAATGCAAAGGAGGAGGGTCTCCGATGAGCCTCACAAGCGCAACCGATGAAATCCGCACCCGGCTGGATGGCGAGGTGATCCTGCCCGACGACCCTGGATACGACGAGGCTCGGGCGCTGCACAACGCCATGATCGACAAGCGGCCGGCGGTGATCGTGCGTTGCCGATCCACGAACGACATCGTCGGCGCTCTGGAATTTGCGCAGGCGTCGAAGCTCGCCGTCGCTGTCCGCGGCGGCGGCCACAACGGCCCCGGATTCGGTTCCGTCGAGGGCGGCCTCGTCATCGACCTGTCGCGGATGAACCGTGTCGACGTGGACCCTGACCGGCGCATCGCCAGCGTCCACGGCGGCGCGACCTGGGGGCAGGTGGATGTCGCGACGCATGCGTATGGCCTGGCGACCCCGGCCGGCATCATCGCCTCCACCGGGGTCGGCGGCCTCACTCTCGGTGGTGGCCACGGCTACCTGTCCCGCAAGCATGGGCTGACCATCGACAACCTGCTGGAGGCCGAGGTTGTGCTGGCCGACGGTCGCGTGGTGACGGCGTCCGAATCCGAGCATCCCGACCTGTTCTGGGCGCTGCGCGGAGGCGGCGGAAACTTCGGTGTGGTCGCCTCGTTCACCTTCCGCCTGCACCCGGTGCACACTGTGATCTGCGGTCCCACGGCGTGGCCGTCGGCCGCCACCGCCGACATCCTGGGCTGGTTCTGCGACTTCATCCCCGCCCAAGACGAGGATCTCTACGGGTTCTTCGCGGCCATGACCGTCCCACCGGTGGCACCGTTCCCCGAGGCTTTCCACTTGCACAAGGCGTGCGCCGTGGTCTGGTGCTACACGGGCGATCCCGCGCGGGCCGAGGAAGCGTTCGCACCGGTCCGGCAGATGGAGCCCGCCTTCGACGGCCTCATCGAGGCTCCTTATCCCGCGCTGCAGTCAACCTTCGATGGGCTGTATCCCAAAGGGCTGCAATGGTATTGGCGCGGCGACTTCTTTCGGACGGTGTCCGACGCTGCGGTGGATGCCCATGCCCGCTTTATCGAGGAACTGCCGACGATGCACTCCACGATGCACCTGTATCCGATCGACGGGGCGGTGCACCGTGTCGGACAAACCGATACAGCGTTTGCCTACCGGGACGTCAATTTCTCCCAGGTCATCGCCGGCGTCGATCCGGACCCGGCCAACGCGGAGGTGTTGAAGCGGTGGACGGTGGACTATTGGGACGCGACCCATCCGCACTCGGCGGGCGGAGCCTACGTCAACTTCATGATGGACGAAGGCCAAGACCGAATCCGCGCCACCTACGGCCCGAACTACCAGCGGCTCAGCGAGGTCAAGGCGCAATACGATCCGGCCAACGTGTTCTGCATCAACCAGAACATCACGCCGGCGGGAGCGCCCGGGGCCTGAGCCGTGGTTGCCGCCCTTCGGCCAACACCCGTGCCGCCACGAGCGCGGACACCATCGTGGCCACGCAGATCAGTCCCTCGTCTTTGAGGCCCCACCTGATCGCGGCCAGGGTCGCGACCCCCGCCACGCACAGCAGCGCCCCGACGGCGGTGACCCGCCGCACCGAGATGATCGCGGGCGCGCCGTCCCAGCCGGACAGCGGGTTGTTCTGTTCTCGAGCGGACGCAGCGTGAGGAAGAGCACGGCCACCACCGCAACCACGATGAGCAGCTGCATCACGCTGATCAGGAGGAAATGCGGCTGACCGGGGTAGCGGGGCCGCCCGAGGCCGTCGAAGAGCAGGTGCACGCCCAGCAGCACGGGCATGTGCCACAGGTACAGGGTCATCGCGCCGGAGTTGCCGATCGCGGTCAACCACCACACTCGCGGCCGCTGCGCCCATCGGGCGATCGCCGGCGCGGCCAGGATTGCCAACGCGCTCAAGATGATCGCGTGCCCGGCCAGCAGCAGCGACGGCGGGCTGGTGTTGGAGAGGCGGTGGTCACCGGTGCCGACCATGCTCAATTCATAAGGCCCCCAATAGATCAGCGCGACGTTGACCGCCAGCAGCATCACCGCCGTGCCCAGCGCGGCGCGGCCGGTGAGCAGCCGGCGGCGGTAGGCGATGCCGAACATGCCCGGGATCAGCCAGACGGCCATGTTGAGATAACCCAGCGACGCCGCGGCGAGCCAGTGCAGCCTGACCACGTCGATGACCGCGATGGCCCCATAAACCATCGCCACACCCGCGGCGAGGCGGGCGGTGGTGGTGGTGATCCGATACAGCATCGGCATCGCGGCCAGCACCAGCACATAGGCGCCCAGGAACCACAGCAGCTGAATACTGACGCCGGCTATCGGCTCGTAGACGTGTTTGGGTAGCACCGTGTACAGCACGGTCAGCGCGACCGCCCAAAACGCGAAGTAGTAAAACACCGGACGGAACAGCCGGCCGCAGCGCTTCAGCAGCCAGCCGCCCCAGTTAGTCGGTCGCGGTCGGCCGGGGTGCGGTCGGCCAGTTCGCTCGGGCTGGGAAAAGCGGTCTGCGTTTTCACCCACTGAGCGTCGCCCATCGGCGACCGCCGCCGCGTGCGTAGTTCTACCTGTCTCGGGCGGGTGGGCCGACCCGAAGGCATCTTCGAGCGGCGATCAAAAGCACTGGACTAATAGTCCGTAACTGATGACGAACTACCCTCGGCTACACATGCTTCTCGCTGCAGCAAAAGCCTCAAATGCCGTTGATTTGTGACTGAAACCATTATCTAATAGTCACCACGACATCCCTAGGAGTGCGGCATGAACAAGGACGATCTGATCCTGATCAGTGTGGACGATCACATCGCCGAGCCCGCGGACATGTTCGATGCGCACGTCCCCGCGAAGTACCGGGACGTCGCACCCCGGGTGGTCCTGGAGCCCGACGGTATCCAGCAGTGGTACTACGGCGAGGTTCGCGGCCGGAACATGGGCCTGAACGCCGTCGCGGGCAAACCCCGCGAGATGTACAACATCGACGCCTCACGCTACGACGAGATGCGCCCGGGCTGCTTCAACGTCGACGAGCGGGTCCGCGATATGAACGCCGGCGGGCAGCTGGCGGGCTTGAACTTTCCCAATTTCACCGGCTTCTCGGGCCAGGTCCTCAACCAGGGCCCCGACCGCGACGTGAACCTGGTGATGATCAAGGCGTACAACGACTGGCATGTCGACGAGTGGTGCGCGGCGTATCCGGGCCGGTTCATTCCGTGCGGGCTCCTGCCCCTCTACGACGTCGCCGAAGCGGCGAAGGAAGTCAAACGCCTGGCACTCAAGGGCTGTCACGCGGTGACGTTCTCCGAGAATCCAGAAGCGTTGCAAATGCCCAGCATTCACACGAAGTACTGGTACCCGTTGTTCGAGGCCGTGTGCGAAAACAAGACGGTGCTGTGCACGCATGTCGGCTCGGCGTCGCGATCTCCGCAGGTGTCGACGGACGCCCCACCCAGCGTGCAGATGACGGCGTCGTCGATGATGAGCATGTTTACCTTCACCGAGCTGATCTGGGCCGAGTTCTGGGCAGACTTCCCGCAACTGAAGTTTTCCCTCACCGAGGGCGACGTCGGTTGGATCCCGTACTTTCTGTGGCGCGCCGAGCATGTCTACAACCGGCACTCGGGCTGGACGCTCGCCAAGTTCCCACCGGGCTACAGCGGACCTTCCGACGTGTTCAAGCGACACTTCTACACCTGCTTCATCAGCGACAAGGTCGGCGTAAAGAACATGGACTGGTTCAACGAGGACATGCTGTGCTGGGAGTCCGACTTCCCGCACTCCGACAGCAACTGGCCGTTTGCGCCCGAGGACATCATCGAGACCATGGGTCACCTCGACGACGCGGTGATCAACAAGATCACCCACGAAAATGCCATGGCCGCCTACTCTTTCGATCCGTTCCAGTACATCCCCAAGGAGCACGCCCGCGCCGGCTATCTGCGCGCCCAGGCCGCCGACGTTGATGTGGTCACCCACGTCGGCCGCCAAGCCGGCCAGCGCGACCGCGACGCGTGGACCCGGATGACGCAGTTCGCCCTGCAGGCGCGGGCCGAAGCGATGCCGGCCACGGTGGAGGCTTCCGGAATCGCCGACCGCGCGACAACTTTGGGGAACTGAGCGTGGCGCACGACGCCCAGGCACCGTTCGCTGACTGGCGGGTGCTCGAGTTGTCGAACGGCATCGCGGTGTCCTACTGCGCCAAAATGTTCGCCGACGCGGGTGCCGATGTCGTGAAGATCGAGTCACCCCAAGGTGATTCGGTACGGACCTGGAGCGCGGGCGGACCGCCCGGGGCCCTGTTCGAGTATCTCGCGGCGGGTAAGAGGTCGGTGACCTTTCGCGAAAAGTCGGAGATCACGGCGCTGCTGGCCGGCGCCGACGTCGTGCTCACCGACCTGACCGACGGTTGGACGCTGGCGGACATCACGGCGCACACCGGCCCGTCGGCGGTGGTCGTGGTGGTGACGCCGTTCGGGCTGACGGGCCCCTACGTCGAAGACCAGGTTGCCGCAAACGAATTCATCCTGCAGGCATTGTGCGGTTCGACCGCCGGCCGGGGCTGGCCGGACGACGAACCGGTCCAGGCGGGCGGGCGGCTCGGCGAGTGGCTGGCCGGCACGTACGCCGCCGCGGTCGCCGCCGCCACCGCCAGGCACGCCGCCCGGGGCGGCCGCGGGGAGATCGTCGACGTCTCGATCTACGAGGCGATGGTGATCGCGATGGGCGGACTGCCGGCCATGTCCGCCAGCGTGCTGGGCGCGGATTCCCTTATCCAGCAACGCAGTCTGGAGCTGCCGTCGATCGTCCCCACCGCCGACGGGCTGGTCGGCTTCTGCACCATCACGGCACAACAGTTCCAGGACTTCCTGGTGATGATCGATCGCGCCGATCTGGTCGACGACGCCGAGCTGGCGTCGTTCGCCGGCCGGATCGAGCGCCGCGACGAGTTCGTCGGCATGGTCACCGAATGGACGCTGGCGCGCACCACGCGGGAGATCGTCGATCTCGCGGTGGCGTTCCGGATTCCGGTGGCCCCCATCGCCACCCCGGCCACGCTGCCGACCGTAGACCACTTCGTGCAGCGGGGCGTGTTCGTCGAATCGCAGCCGGGCATGGTCGCGCCGCGGGTGCCGTATCGCAGCGCCGCGATCGCGACGAGGGCGCCCGGAGCCGGGCCGCCGTCGCTGGGCGCCGACAACAGCCGCGTCCACTGGCCCCGCCGGCACCGGCGAGCCTACCTGGGCGACCAACTTCCCCTGTCCGACATACGGATAACTGACCTCACCGCTTTCTGGGCCGGGCCCGTCGCGACCCAGCTGCTCGGATCCCTGGGCGCCGACGTGATCAAGCTCGAGGGCGTGCGACGGCCCGACGGGATGAGGTTCTCCGCGGGCCGTCCAACCACCTGGGATCAGTGGTGGGAATGGGGCCCGGTTTTCCTGTGCAGCAACAACAACAAGCGCAGCGTCAGTGTCGAGCTCAGCACTGACACCGGACGTGCCATCGCTTTAGAGCTCATCGCGGCAACCGATCTCGTCATCGAGAACTTCTCGCCGCGGGTCATGGACAACTTCGGCCTGGACTGGGAGGCCGTAATGGCCGCCAATCCAGGCGCCATCATGATCCGGATGCCGGCTTTCGGCCTCGATGGCCCCTGGCGCGACCGCGTCGGCTTCGCCCAGACCATGGAACAGGCGACAGGCATGGCGTGGATGACCGGACATGCCGACGGACCCCCGGTGATTCCCCGGGGCGTATGCGACCCGATCGCCGGCCTGCACGCCGTGTTCGCCGCCATCGCGGCGCTGGTGATCCGCGACCGGTACGGCGCCGGCATGCACGTCGAATCGACGATGGTGGAGTCGGCGCTGAACGTCGCCGCCGAAATGCTGGTGGAGTACTCGCGCAACGGAATCGAGATGCGACGGCAGGGAAACCGGGGACCCGGCGCCAGCCCCCAGGGCGTGTACCGCTGCCGTGCCGACGACGAGTGGGTCGCGCTCGCCGCGCTGAGCGACGCCGCCCGCGCCTCGCTGGCGGGGCTGATCGGCCAACCCGATTTGGCATCGGACGAGGCCGCGTGGTGCGAGCGCGCCGACGACATCGACAAACAACTGTCGGACTGGTCCAGTCGGCGCTCCGTGACCGAAGCCGTTGGGGCGCTGCGAGGTTGCGGTGTAGCCGCGGCGCCAGTGACGGGGGCCGCGGCGCTGCTGAGCGACCCGCACCTGCTCGCGCGAGGCTTCTGGGAGACGGTCGACCACCCGGTCGTCGGTTCATTCCTGTGTACCGGCATGCCGTTCGAGTTCGTCGGGAAGCCGAGGCGATGGCTGCGCCGGGTGCCGCCGCTGTACGGGCAGCACACCGACGAGGTATTGATGGGGCTGCTCGGGCGCAGCGAGCACGACCTGGCGCGTCTGCGCGAGGCGGGGGTCACCAGCGCGCGACCGGCGGGACTGTGACGTGGCCGTCACGCTGTGCGTGCCCCCGCGCCCCGGCGAACTCTGCGCGCCGGTCCGCTTCCTGGTGCGCGAGGACTCGCTGGTGATGGAACTGACTGCACGACACCGGATCACCGGCGTCGAGTGGGATGAGCGCGAACGAGCGGTGGCGATGGTCGTCGAGATCACCGACCCGCAAACCGCGCGGCCCGTGGACGTGCGAATCGACGTCATCGATCCCGGGGCGCGCATTGAGCCGCGGACCAAGACGATCGGCCGCGTTGTTCGCGATGGACGACCATACGACGTCGTGGGCACCTATCTTGGGGTGGTCGCCGATGAAAACTAGAACGGAGACAGGGTGACGAAACCCACTGCCGCCATCGTCGGGGTGCACAACACCCGGCAGGGCCGCCGCCTTGACGGCGAAACCTCGCGTGGGTTGGCGCTCAAGGCAATTCACGGCGCGCTCGCCGATGCCGGTTTGAGTCTCGACGACGTGGACGGCATCAGCGCGGGCCCGCAATCGACGGCGCTGATATACGACCTGCGCATCGGTCCGGCCTGGCAGGGACTCGCATTCGGGGTCGGGATGATCACCGAGGCCGCTCTGGCCATCGAGCACGGCATGGCCGACGTGGTGGTGCTCGTCGCCGCACAAGCCGGTGAGTATCGCGACCACGAGGCCACCGCGCCCTGGACCCGGCCCGAGAACGAATTCGTCGCGCCCTGGGGAATGTTCACCACCGCCGAATTCGCGCTCATCGCTCGGCGGCACATGCACGTCTACGGCACGACACGCGAACAGCTGTCCATCGTCGCGGCCACCATCCGCAACAACGGATCACAAAACCCCGAAGCCGTTTACTACCAACGCGGACCGTTCACCCCGGACGACATCACCGCGTCACGGCCGATCGCCGATCCGTTCCACTTGCTGGACTGCGCCACCACCTCCGAGGGCGGCTGCGCGCTGGTCGTGGCCAACGTCGACAAGGTCGAGGCGTCAGGCCAACCGATCTACGTATTGGGCAGCGGCGCAGACTTTCACGGCCCGTCGTATCAGCACCCACCGGCCTGGGACCTGGCCGGCCGGCGCGGCGATTACGTGAACGGTCAGGTGGGTGCTCACGCCGCCGAGCGCGCGTTCGCTCACGCGGGACTTCGGCGCGACGAGGTGGACGTGCTGGAACTCTACGATCCGTTCTCGTTCGAGATCATTCGCCAGCTGGAGGCGTTCGGATTCTGCGGCGAGGGCGAAGGCGGACCCTTCGTCGCCGACGGACACATTGCCATCGGCGGCAGCCATCCGGTCACCACCGACGGAGGAACCATGTCCTTCAGCCATGCGGGTAGCAATCCGCAAATGATGCAGCGCGCCATTCGAGCGGTTCAGCAATTGCGCGGCGAGGCAGGCGCCCTGCAAGTCCCGGACGCGCATATTGCGTTGTGCAGCAACGGGGGAGCGGGGGCGTTATTCACCACATTGCTCATTCTGGGAGACGAACCGAAATGACTACGCTGCGACCTCAAAGCGGACCCCTTCCACACGCGAGCAGTCAGATCAGCGTTGCGTTCTGGCAGGGATGCCGAGCGGCGGAGTTGCGCTATCAACGTTGTGCGGCGTGCGGCTCAGCGAATTTCCCGCCGGCCGAGCATTGCCGTCAATGCCTGTCGGCCGAATTGGATTGGCGCACAAGCGCCGGCGTCGGCGAGATATACAGCTGGACGGTGGTCCACCGGCCGGTGACGGCGGAATTCGAACCTCCCTACGCGCCGGCGATTGTCACCCTGGATGAGGGCTATCAGATATTGACCAACATCGTGGGCGTGGCGCCCGAGGACCTGGCTGTCGGCATGCCCGTGCAGGTGCAGTTCCATGCCGTCAGCGCGGACGTCACCCTGCCGTACTTCACCGCACGGTCGTGAGCCCGCTCCGCACCAGCAGCGGCCTGCCGGTCACCGCCTACCTTGTCCTGGGAGTGCTGGCGGCCAACGACGAGCAACTCACCGCCGGTGAGATCAAGACGCGTGCCGAACTGTCGGTCGGCCACTTCTACTGGTCTCCGTCCGTCAGTCACGTGCGCCGCGAACTGAACAGACTATTGGCGCGGGGCCTGGTCGGCGAGATCGGCGCCCAATCCGGCAAGCGCGCCATCACCCTGTACGAGACGACGGATGCCGGCCGCGACGCGCTGCGCCGGTGGGTGCAACACTTTCCCGGCCAGGACCAGGTCGTCATCAAGCACCCGGTCATCCTGAGGACCTGGCTGGCCCGCGGCGAGGATCCAGAACACATCGTCGACACCTTGGATCGGCATCTGGAGGCCACCCGTGCTCGGCTGGACGAAGCACTGTGGTCGCGGCAGCGGTCGCGCGAGTTGGGCATCATCGACGATCCTGACCAGCGTTTCTCCTTCGCTGTCCTGGATTACTCGATTCGGGGCCTGTACGCCGAGCTCTCGAACATTGCGCAACTGCGCGACGAGATCGCCCACGGCACCACCCGGGATCCGGTCAAACGGGTGCGACGCTCGAAGGGACAGATGCGCCGCCGTATGCCGACAAACGGCTCCTCATCGGGATAGGGCCCACGACTCTCAGCAACTTCTTGGGTGTTTTAAGCAGATCGCTCAGCTTTGCCAGGCAAGCTGTAGTTCGAGGAAGTAGATCGCCGCCCGGTAGAGGCAGCACACGACGACGTGTAGCTGAGGGGGTTTGAGGCTTTTCATTGAGAGGTATTCACGAGCATGGCTAGTGCAACTGACACGTCAGTGATTTGCCTCCAAACACATCCGGCTTGGGCCGCAGCCGAGCGGCGTGCAAAAGAACGCATGGACGCCATGCGCCGTCATCCGTCGTTTCAATCCCGGCTGCACAGTGCTGTCCTGGGAGAAAACAGTGGCGCTGTCGTACGCGAGCTACGCGTATGCCGCGGCGACAAGGTACTTGAATTCAAGTCGCGCGACCGTATTTGCTGAAGCCGTTTGCGATCGCCTTGTGCGCCAGCAAGCCATACTAAAAAGTATGCTAGTGTCCCGGCATGACTTCGCCCGGGGATGAATCGGCCCCATCGGACGTCAGCGCCGAGTTCGTCGCCGCCCTGGCTGAGCGCGCCGACGAAGCCGAGCGGTTGAGGAGACTGCCCGCGGCCACGATCAGTGATTTCAAGGCCTGCGGGCTGGCGACGTTGCTGCTTCCGGCACGATTCGGCGGCCGCCAAGCCCAGTTTTCCCAGCTGCTCGACCCAGTCCGCCGGATGGCCCACGGATGCGCGTCCAGCGCCTGGACGCTCGGCTTCTACACCCTGCACAACTGGATGCTCTCCCTGTTCGACATCGAGGCCCAAGAAGAGGTGTTCGCTTCGGGACCGGTCCTGGCCCCGGCGCCGCTGGCGCCTACGGGTCGGGGAGTCGTGGTCGACGGCGGCATCCGGTTGACCGGCCGGTGGTCGTGGGCGACCGGAATCATGGACGCCGACTGGGTGATCGTCGGCGCCATCGTCGACGGCGGTGACAGCATCTATCCGGCGCTGGTGGCGCTGCCGGCGGACGAGGCCGAGGTCGTCGACGTCTGGCACACCGCGGGCATGCGCGGCACCGGGTCCCACGACGTCATCGTCACCGACGTTTTCGTCCCGCTGCGCCGGGTCGTCAGCGTCGTCGACATCTACAGCGGGACCGCCCCGGGGTCAATCGCCCATGACGCCGCGACGTACCGGTGGCCGATGGTTCCGGCGCTGGCGCTGACGGCCGCGATGCCCGTCTTGGGTGCGGCCGAGAAGGTGGCCGAGCTGTACCAGGAGCGGGTGCGGGAGCGGGTGCTGGCCTACGGCGGCGTTGCGCAAAAGGACCAACCGGCGGCGCAGATCCGCCTCGGTGACGCGCGGGTGCGACTGCGCGCACTGAGCGCGCTTGTCGCCGACACCGCGGCGGGCATCGAACGGATCGTCGCCGCCGGCGACCGGGTGCCCCGCGCGGTGCGCGCGGACGCGCGGGCCGCGGCGGCGCACACCGTGCACGAGTCGCGGGCCATCATCGCGGACCTGCTGGAAGCATCCGGGGCCAGCGCCCAGTTTCTGAGTAACCCGCTGCAGCGGGCCAAACGCGATGTCGACATCGCCGCGGGCCACGTCGTTTTCGACTACGACCTGAGCCGCGAGCTGTCCGGGGCGCTGTCGATCGGCGCCGCGATTTCACCGCTCGCCATGATCTGAGGTGCTCACCTCGGGTCGGCCAGCATCAGATCGACGAACCGTTCCCGTTGCGCCGTCGACCCGGTTTGGGCGGCCGAGCCGGCCAGGTGGAGCAAGCCGATGCCGGCGGCGAACGTCGCCTCGGCACGAAACCGGGCTTCGCTCTGACTGCACCCGTGGTCCTCGAACGCCTTGGCCACCGCGCGCAGCACGCGCCGATCCGCGGCGCGGACGTTGGTCGCCGCCGTCGGGTCCGACCGCGCCCATTCGCGCATCGCGCGCTCGAGCATCCAATGCTGGGGGCTGACCAGTTGGTCCATCATCTTCGACAGCCGCTCGCGCGGACGCAGTTCGTCGAATCTGGCCAGCGAATCCCGGTCCTGCTCGAGAAACGAGTTCCACGATGCGACGAGGGCTTCGCGGTAGCTGGCGATGTCCTCGAAATGCCAGTAGAAACTGCCGCGGGTGGCACCGACTTGCTGGCACAACCGCTCGATCTTCAGCGCACGCACGCCCTCCTCGGCGATCAGCGCGTAGCCGGCGTCCAACCAATCACTGACCGACAGCGGGGCGCCCTGTGATTTACGCGGCGGTCCCATACTCCGCAGACTACGGCTCGGACTAGGGCTAAGCCGTGCGGCGGCAGCCCCTTACGCCTGTTGAGTGAGGCTGACCAGGAGATAGGCGACGCAGCAGAGGAAGTTCAACATCACCAGAACCAGCCCGAGGAAGATGAGGAATCGGGTGCCGCGGCGTTGCAGGCGCTCAAACTTCGCGGTGCGCTCGTCGCGCTTGATCTGGGTCGCGATCAATGCGAAATGGACATCGGTCACTTCGTCATCAGGGACCGGCGCACCCGCGACCATCTGTTGCAGGCGCTGTGGCGCGGTATCGACGCCGACTTGCGCGAAGCGCCGGCTCAATCGTCGCGCCTGCCTACGGCCAAGACACTGGTCTCGCATCTGCGGCAGACGCGAGCGCTTTCCCCATTCGTCGCCCCAGGGGTTCGACGCGGTCGTCACAAGCCGGGAGTCTAATTCGACTACGCCGCAATTCGAAGGACAATTGCCGTCCGTTTGTGGCCGATTAGCGCAACTGCTCGGTCGGTACCGCATAGCGGTCCTGGTAAGCGCGGACCCGGTCGCGCACCTCGGCGGCGTCCAGTCCGGTGTCCGACCAGGTGTATCGTCCGCCTCCCCCGTCGGAAGGATGGGCGGCCAGAAAGTCACGCATCTTCTGTTCGGCGTCGGGTTGCAGTTCACGCCCCAGCTTGTGGTAGATGTCCTCGATCGTGCTCCACGGATCCTTTACGAAATCGGCGAACTGCACGTCGATCACGCGGCCGGCGGGGACTGCGCCGCTGTCGCGCAGCGCCATGCCGCGCTCGAGGCCGACGATGACCTCTTCGTACGACTGGGCCGCGCACTCGGCGATGTTCGATTCATCGCTGGCCATGCGCCGCAGGTGGTGAGTGAGCGCGGCGATCGAGGAGATGACGTTGAGCGGGTCGCGGTGCGTCTGCACGATCACGACGTCGGGGTATTCGGCGAGCAACGCGTCCAGCTGCCACAGGTGCGCGGGCGATTTCAGCACCCACTGGCCGGGAACGCCGGATTGCAGGTGCTGCAGGAAGATTCGGTGGAAGCGGTAGGCGCCGGCGTGGTCGGCGTCGTAGAGAAGCCAGTGGGAGTAGCTCGGTAGGCGGTATTGCACTGGAAAGATCATGCTGGTGAATTCGCAGGCCGTGATGCGGACGCACTCCTGCCCGACGAGGGCGCCCATCGGGTGAAACGCCAGGAACCCGGGAATGATCTGCTCGGACATCTCGATGGTGGCCTGCACCTGCGCAATGCGTGGATCGTCGTGATACGTCTCGGGCTGGGGGACCGGGCATGGTTCGTCGACCTCCCAGGTCAACGGGGCGCGCAGGTCAGGATCTTGGGCGAGCAAGTCGAAGAGGATCGTGGTGCCGGTGCGGGGTTGGCCGACGATGACGATCGGCTGGGTGATCGGCTTGGTGGCGATCTCGGGGTGTTGCTTGCGCCACGCGATCACGCCGAGGCGGTTCTTCAGGGCGCGCATGATGTCGAGGTAGGCGACTTCGACACCGATGGGCGAGAGCCGCGCCTCGTTGATCAGTCCGTCGGTGAGGCGGTGCAGCCCGGTCTGCCAGCCGTCCGCACCGAAGTCGTCGCTTCCCGTCTCGTCGCAGGCGGTGGCGACGAGCCGTTCCGGATTGAAGCGCTCCTGCAGTGTCACGACCGTGCCTCACTGTCGTCTTTTTGGCGGCGCACCGACACCGTGACGTCGGGCGGATCGGGGTTGTCCAGCCAGCGCAGCACCACGAATCCGCGATGCCGGCCACCGGTGTCGAGCCAATGGCCCAACCCGAGGTCCTCCGCGGAGATCGCGATGCGCACCCGCCCGTCGGCGTCCGGCCGCACCCCCCGGTTGGTGACCGAGCTGTGGCGACGGCGCGGTTCCAGGCATTCGTGCCAGATGTTTTCCAGGGTGACGTTCCAGTACCGGGTGTCGGGTGGCTCGATGTCGAGCACGAGCGCCTCGCCGGGCTCGAGGCGGAAGGTGCCCATCATGTACAGGTTGTCCGGCGTGGTGTCGGCTGCACCCAGATCGGCGGCTTCGGCGGTCAACAGCGCATTGGGTTGGTCGAGCAACTCGGGCTTAATGGTGCGGTGCAGCGTGGCCAGCTTCATCAGTGACCACGCCATCGCGGTGAACTGCTCGGCAAGTTGGTCGTCGGTCAGCGGCGCCAACGGGTCTGGGTCGAGCGCCTCGATCCGCAGGGTGGCCAACTCTTCGGCGGCGCGATCACCGATGTATTCCCGGACGACAACCGACGACGCGTCGTCGGGGATCTGCACCCACTGGGCACCGCCGAGATCGTCGGGTTCTTGAGCCGACAGCACCAGTGCGAATTGATCGCCGCTGAGCGTCAGGTTGACGTCGCTGACGTAATTGGACATCCGGCGCGGAGTCAGCCCGGTGCCGGCGAGGATCTGAAATCCGAGGTAGGCGGTGGTGCCGCGGGTGCCGGTGATGCGGTAGCGCCGATCACCGCGGATCATGGCCAGGAAGTAATTGCCGTCCGGGTTGGGGCCGCCGATCATTCGGTTGTCCGAACACATATCGAAGAACACCGGCCGGCCGAGGTCGGATTCGACGGACATCTGCGAGCACAGCGACGACACCCGGGCGATGACGCGCAGGCCTTCGAGGAGCTCGCGCTCCGATTCGGCGTCTTCGGTCACGATCTTGGTGACGTCGGCGAGCATCTGCTGGAAAAACTGCCACGCGGCGGCAGCCTTTGACGCCTGTTGAGTCATGGTCTAATACTGCACGGCGACATGAAGCCCGCCAACATCATGTTGGCCCAGCCCGATGATGAGGCGAGCAGCGAGTCCCGTTGACTGACTTCGGGATAGCCCGCAAAGGGGCTGGCGCTAGCGGGCTGAATGCCACCAGTATGACTGTCGGAACCATAGTCTATTGTGCACCACGAAGGCTGTTGGGCGAGAAAGATTAATGGACGAGTGGACCATTAATCGTTGGCGACCAACGTATTTCGCCCTTTGACCGGCATCCGGCTACTCCCGCATTCGTTTTGGCGTCGGTCATCAAGCCGTCATCTCAAATACGTGCCCTCCGGCACTCCCATGTCGACAATCTTGGCCTGCACACTAGGCAGCTCTCAGTCGGAGACAACCGCGTATCGTGGCTTGTCCGCGACCACCTCGATCTTGTCCTTTCTTGTCACCGGGGATCGGTAGGTTCGGGTCCGTGACAACCTCCAATAGCATTCCTATCGGACGTGGTCAGCAGGTGCTGCTCAGCACGTTTGGCCGCAACGAACATTGGTTGCAGGATTGGATCGCCAAGAACCTATCCCGGCTGGGCCTCGGACCGCTGACGCTCGTGCATCAGGAGCAGACGCAGTCCGGCGGAGGCAATCTCGATCTCCTGGCCGCCGCTTGGGAAACCTACTACTCAATCGAAGTCCAACTCGGCGAAGTCGATTCCGACCATGGGTTCCGTGTGCTCGACTACTGGGCCCGTAATAAGCGGCGCTACCCGGACAAGACACATGTTGCGGTGCTTGTCGCCGAGTCCGCCTCGGGCCGCTACCGACCGGCGCTAGAAGAGCTAGCGCTCTTGCTACCGCTGCTCGTAGTGGAGATGCGATGCTGGCGTGGCGAGCGCGAAGCCATCCTGGTACCTGATCTTGTTGTCGCCAACCCTGGGCTGGATGTAAGCGGAACACCTTTGGCGCTGGCGGCCGGAGCGACACGTACAGAAGCTGATTGGCGGCATTCGATGACTGATGAGGCGTGGTCGTTCAAGGATGCGTTCGTGGACTGGGTGAAGTCATCAATTGGTGATGTAATTGTCGACTACTCGCCAAAGTCCTATATCGGCCTGCGGGTCGGCCGACGCGTCTGGGCTCCGCTGTGGCCCCCAACAGACGGTGCATACGTGTACCTCCCGGATCCCGATGGTTCTCGCAGAGATGAGTCGCCGGCTTTCGAGCATTTCCGCGAATTGCTCGACAGGGATGGATTGACGCTTATATGGACTTCGACATACAACGGTGGAGCGAATCCGGTGACGCCACGCCTTCGAACGCCCGATCTTCGGCTAGCAGCGCTACGGCAACTCATGCAAGCCACATATCAAGCCGTGAAAACACCGCCGGCTGAGCCTTGGTCGGCTACCCACCCGCTGGACGGCACATCGGCCGACGGCGCTCAACCGCTTGCCGGAAGTCCTATGTCTGCATTCTCTCTGAAAGACGGCTACTAAGAACGGATCAAGCGATGGCCACGGTGCGCATCGCGCTGGACGACTGGCTCGCCTGCGGCGGGTCGCTACCCGAGAGGATTCGTCAGGGACTGGCGGCCATCACGATCGCGTGAATCTCAGTGCCGCGAGAGCCCCTCGACGATGAGCCGCGTGGTCAGTTCGGCCCGTCGCCGCGAATATCGTTGTGCGTCCGACAGGATCGGATACACCACGCCGCCGACGATGGCATCCGCGGCCGACTCGGCGGTGGCGTCGTCGATTCCCTCGGCGAGCAGTCGCGTGCGGACGCTGTCGTGCAGCGGCTTGCTGAAACCGGCCCGTAGCTTCGCCTTCGTGTCTTCGTGCTCCATGCCGGCGACCGTCAGAATTCGCAGCATCGCCGAACCGCGCGCCGATGTCAGGGTCGCCGCCAGTTTGCGCACCCACCCCACGAGGTCAGCGGACAGGTCATCGGTGTGGTCCATCGACGCCAGGATCTTGTCGGCGTCCTCGAGCATAACGTCGGCAACGAGGGCGGGACGGCTGAGCCACCAGCGATAGATGGTTTGTTTACCCACCCCGGCCCGAGCGGCCACCGCCTCGATCGTCAAACCGTCGAACCCGCCCTCGAGCAGCAATTCGCGGGTGGCGGTGACGATCGCCATCCGCGACTTCTCACTGCGGCGCCTCGGCGGGCTGACCGGGGTGAGATCGGCTGGCATCTGGTTGACCCTCGCTCGTCGACAAGTCACGCGCTTTACAATCCGGTGACCCGCCCCGTAGTCTGCCACAAGACGAGACGGTCCGTCTCGTAACGCGAAAGGATGTCGCGCTGCCGTGACGCTGGGATTAACCCCGGAGCAGCGAGAGCTCAGCGACGCCGTCACGCAGTTCGCCGCGCGGCACGCCCCCATCGCTAGCACCCGCGACAGCTTCGACACGCTGGCCGCCGGACAGCTCCCGGCCTGGTGGGACGCGCTGGTCGACAACGGCTTTCACGCGGTGCACCTGCCGGAGCACCTCGGCGGCCAGGGCGGGCGACTGATCGACGCCGCATGTGTCCTGGAATCGGCGGCCAAGGCGCTGCTACCGGGTCCGCTGCTGCCGACCGTGACGGCGGGAGCCGTTGCGCTGCTGGCGGATACCACGCCGGCCGCTGAAGCACTGGTGCGTGCGCTGGCATCGGGTGCTCCCGCAGCCGTGGTCCTGCCCGGCGACGGTGACTTCCAGGCGCGCGCCGACGGGCAGCGATGGCTCATCACGGGCGCGTCGGAGGTCATCGCGGGCGCATGCTCGGCGCAGGTGATTCTGCTTGCTGCCCGCACCGGCGACGGCGAGGTGGTGTGGGTTCCGGTGGACACGGGCCAGCCCACCGCGGCGGTCGAACCGGCGAATGGCACTGACCTTGTCGGCGATGTAGGGATCCTGCGACTCGACGACCATCGCGTCGACGACGTCCTCACCGGAATCGACACCGACCGCGCGGCATGTGTCGTGGTGGGGATGGTGGCCAGCACGACGGCCGGTATCGCGCAGTGGTGCGTCGATGCCGTCACCGCGCACCTGCGCACTCGGGAACAGTTCGGCAAAGTGATTGGGACGTTCCAGGCGTTGCAGCACAGCGCGGCGATGCTTCTGGTCAACAGCGAGTTGGCCACCGCGGCGGGCTGGGACGCGGTGCGTGCCGCGGACGAATCGCTGGACCAGCACCGGCTGGCCGCGGCGGGTGCGGCGGTGATCGCGATCTCGCCGGTGCCTGATCTGGTGCTCGACGCCCTGACGATGCTGGGCGCCATCGGTTTCACTTGGGAACATGATGTGCACCTGTACTGGCGGCGGGCCATCAGCCTGGCGGGATCGATCGGTCCTGCGAATCGCTGGGCCCGGACGCTGGGACAACTGGCCTGCTCGACGCAGCGCGACATGTCGGTCAATTTGGGTGATGCGGAGTCGGACTTCCGGTCCTGGGTCGCCGAGACGCTGGATGCGGCCCTGCAGTTGCGCAACGATAAACCCGCGCCGCACGGCGACTATGAGCATCTCGCTACCGGGCCGCAGCGCACGTTGATCGCCGACGCCGGTCTCATGGCGCCGCACTGGCCGGCGCCGTGGGGCGTCGATGCGGATCCCCTCAAACAGCTCATCATCGACGAGGAGTTCGCCAAGCGACCCGGGCTGGTACGGCCATCGCTGAACATCGCCGAGTGGATCCTGCCCTCGGTGCTGGCCGCCGCACCAAAAGACTTGCAGGAGAGCCTGATCCCGGCGACGCAACGTGGCGACATCACGTGGTGCCAGCTGTTCAGCGAGCCGGGAGCCGGCTCGGACCTCGCAGCGTTGGCCACCCGGGCGACCAAGGTCGACGGCGGCTGGCAGATCAACGGCCACAAGATCTGGACGTCGTTGGCGCAGTACGCGGACCTGGGCGCGCTGCTGGCGCGCACCGACCCCGAAGCCAGCAAGCACCGCGGCATCGGCTATTTCATCCTCGATATGCGATCCCCCGGGGTAGAGGTCCAGCCGATCAAAACGGCGACCGGGCAGGCGCATTTCAACGAGGTGTTCCTCACCGACGTCTTCATCCCCGACGAGATGCTGCTGGGCGGTCCTACCGACGGCTGGAATCTCGCGATCGCCACCATGGCCGAAGAGCGTTCGGCCATCAGCGGTTACGTCAAATTCGACCGGGCGGCGGCATTGCGCCGGCTCGCATCCGAACCCGGGCCGGACCGCGACGACGTGCTGCTCGCGCTCGGCGAACTCGACGCCTACACCAACGCCATCAAGGCACTGGGCGTGCGCGAAACCATTCGGCTGCTCGACGGTCAGGCATCCGGACCGGCGTCGAGCATCGCCAAGGTCGCGATGAATGTATTGCTGCGTCGCACATTTGAGGCCACGCTGCAGTTGACGGGGAGGCTGGTGATGGTCGCCGACTCCACTCCCGCCATCGTCGAACCGTATCTGCACCTTCCCGCCGAGCTCATCGGCGGCGGAACCAGGGAAATCCAGCTGAACATCATCGCGCAGATGATTCTCGGTCTGCCCCGCAAGTAAGGTTAGGAAACAGCATGGGATTACGCGGCGAAGCCGCCATCGTTGGGTATGTCGAGCTTCCGCCCGAGCGGATGAACAAGGCGTCGCCCGCGCCGTTCGCCATCGAACAATGGGCGGAACTCGGTGCGGCCGCGCTCGAGGACGCGGGACTACCGTTCGAAGTCGTCGACGGCATCGTGGCGTCCCACCTGAGCGAGTCGGAAATCTTCGTACCCTCGACCATCGCCGAATACCTCGGAGTGGGAGCGAGATTCGCCGAACACGTGGACCTCGGCGGGGCCAGCGCCGCGGCGATGGTGTGGCGGGCGGCCGCCGCTGTCGAACTCGGCATCTGTGAGGCGGTGCTGTGCGCACTGCCCGCCCGATACATCACCCCCATGTCCAAGAAGAAGCCCAAGGCATATGGCGACGCGTTGTACTTCGGATCGTCGAGCAACCAATACGGCTCCCCGCAAGCCGAATTCGAGATACCGTACGGCAACCTCGGCCAGAACGGCCCCTACGGCCAGGTGGCCCAGCGCTATGCCGCGGTCTACGGGTACGACCAGCGGGCGATGGCCAAGATCGTCGTCGACCAGCGCGTCAATGCCAACCACACCGAGGGCGCGATCTGGAAGGACAAGCCGCTCACGGTCGAGGACGTGCTGGCCAGCCCCGTCATCGCCGATCCGCTGCACATGCTCGAGATCGTCATGCCGTGCGTCGGGGGTGCCGCGGTCGTCGTGGCCAATGCCGACCTCGCCCGTCGGGGGCGCAACCGGCCGGTGTGGATCAAAGGCTTCGGTGAACACGTACCGTTCAAGACTCCGACGTACGCCGCGGACCTGCTGCGCACGCCCATCGTGGAGGCCGCCGACACCGCGTTCGGCATGACCGATCTGACCCGCGACCAGATGGACATGGTCTCGATCTACGACTGCTACACCATCACCGTGCTGTTGTCGCTCGAGGACGCCGGGTTCTGCGAAAAGGGCAAGGGCATGGAATTCGTCGCCAGCCACGACCTCACCTTCCGCGGCGACTTCCCGCTCAACACCGCCGGCGGCCAACTCGGCTTCGGCCAAGCGGGATTGGCGGGCGGCATGCACCACGTGTGCGACGCCACCCGCCAGATCATGGGCCGTGCCGGTGACGCCCAGGTCGCAGACTGCAACCGCGCGTTCGTCTCGGGGAACGGCGGGATCCTGTCCGAGCAGACGGCGCTCATCCTGCAGGGAGACTGACCAGCCATGACGACATTCGAACGACCCATGCCGGTCAAAACGCCCACGACGGCGCCGTTCTGGGATGCGTTGGCGCAGCACCGGATCGTGATCCAGTACTCGCCGTCGTCGCAGGCGTACGTGTTCTATCCGCGGGTGCGCGCTCCGCGCACGCTGGCCAACGACCTGGAATGGCGCGAGATCTCCGGCATGGGAACGCTGTACTCCTACACCGTGGCGCGCCGACCGGTCAGCCCGCACTTCGCCGACGCGGTTCCGCAGCTGCTGGCCATCGTCGAATGGGACGAGGGCCCCCGGTTTTCCACCGAGATGGTCAACGTCGACCCCGACGAGCTGCGGGTCGGTATGCGGGTGCGGCCGGTGTTCTTCGACCATCCCGAACACGACGTCACCCTGCTGCGCTACGAGCCCGCCGAGGGCGTGACGTAATTTAACGTCATGAGCCGCATCTTTGGTCAGATTGCGCAGATCGGCTATGTCGTGACCGACATCGAGGCGTCGATGCAGCACTGGATCCGGCACGGGGTGGGGCCGTGGTTCTACATCGAACGGGTGCAGACGGATTACTTCCGCCACCGCGGCGTCGACTCCCCGGTTCAGATGAGTATCGCCCTGGCCAACTCGGGCGATGTGCAGATCGAGCTCATCCAGCAGCGCAACGACGCTCCGTCGATGTACCGCGACTTCCTCGATTCCGGTCACTCGGGCGCCCAGCACATCGCCTACTGGACCACCGACTTCGCAGACCTCTACCAGCGCGCGCTGGCGGCCGGCTACACCGTGGGTCACGAAGGCCAGATCGGTGGCGAGCAAGGCAAATTCGCTTACCTCGACACCGAGCACGATCAAGGTACGGTCGTCGAGATCTCCGATATCAGCGGCGCCAAGGGCCAGCTGTTTGCCTATATCCGCGAGCAAGCGGCCAGCTGGGACGGCACCGATCCGATCCGCCGCATCGGCTGACAGAAGAAAGGCGTCGAAATGACCGACCTGGATCGGCGTGCTCGCCGGGAAGCCCGAGTGATCGAGCACATGCAGAGCGAGAACGTGCAGGAGTGGGACCGCACCATGGCGACGTTCAGCCACGCCCGCTACGAACTGCCCGACGGGACCATCATCGACGGCACCGACAACGTGATGAAGTACTGGATCGAGGGCCGCACGCAGGTGCCCGATCAGCGCAACGAGTTGATCGAACTCACCCACCTCGACGACGGCGACGTGCTGATCGAATTCTGGCTGCGAGGCACGCCCACCGGTGGCGGCCCCTTCGAGGTCAGGCTCTGGGCGGTCTTCGGCTTCGATGACAACGATCTGATCACCGGCGAGCGCGTATACGCCGCCCGACCGACCAAAAACGCTTAACCACAACCTAATCGGCGCGCGGCTGCCACACACGGCCGCAGCCGATCCATGGGGCCGACACCGGACTCGGCCAGGCTGCGCATCGGAATCTCCAGGCCAACCACCACATCGGCCGGAACCGCGGCGAGGATTTCGGCGAGCGGAAGCTCCCCGTCGCCCGGAGCCATCCGCTCGTACATGGCCTCCTCCAGGTAGGACTTCAGGCGTGGCTTCAGCGTGGTATCGCAGAGCTGCACGTAGCCGATCTTCTCCGCGCCGAGTTCGCGAAGTTCGGCGGCGCCGAAGCCCGAGCGCACCCAGTGCATCGTGTCCAGCGCCAGTCGCAGCTCGGGCCTGCCGACGTATTCGATGGCAGCGAGCACCGTGTCGGGATCACCGATCGTCATCCCGGGCGCCAATTCGATAGTGGTTCCCATGCCGCGCGCGGCGGCCATCTGCGTCAGCGTCGCCAGTTGGTCGAATGTGCGGTCGCGGTCCCGGTCGAAGCTCAGGGTGTTGATCTGCGCGGCCCCGAGTTCGGCCATCACGTCCAGATCGACGGCGAAGCCGGACACGTCGGCGTCCCGGGCGATCACCATGCCCTCGGCCAGGGAGATACCGACGCCGCGCTCATCCATCGCGGTGAGCATTTCCCGCCTGAGCGCGATGTCGTTTTTGAGTGAGAATGCCGGATAGCCAAGGGATTTCAGTGGCCGCCCGGTCAGCGCGGTGGAGATGTGGCGGCAGCCCAGGTCGGCGGCCAGGTGCACGAAGTCGACCGGGGGCAGCCCGAACACACTGATGAACTCGATGCCGAGATCACGCATGAACGGCTGTTAACCGCCCACCATGGTCAAGCCGCCGTCCACCGCGAGCAGTTGCCCGGTAATGAAGCCCGAACCGGATCCGGCCAGAAAAACCAGAATCGGTCCGACATCTCGCGCGGGGTCTCCCAGCTTCCCGCCGAGCGGGATCATCATTTTCATCTGCTCGTCGATCAGGGCACCGGCTTCCGGACCAAGGAAATCCCGGAATCGGTCGGAGCCGGGTGTCTGCACTGCCGGCGCTAGGGCGTTGACGGTGACGTTGTCGGCGGCCCAGGCCTTGGCGGCGGATCGGGTCCACGCCTGAACCGCGCCCTTGGTCGCGGCGTAAACGGCCGAGATCGGGCTGCCCATAACGGCTTCGGAGGATCCAAAGTTGATGATCCTGCCGCCCTTGGGATCTTGGTCTTTCATGACGCCGTACGCGGCCTGATTGGTGAGGATGGTTGTCTTCACGTTGGTGTCCAACAGGAACGAGATGTCATCGGCGCCGATGTATCCCGGTATGCCGGCTTGCCACAGGCCCGCCGCGTTCACCAAGACGTCGAGTCCACCAAGGCGCTCGGCGGCCTGCTGCACCGTCGTCGAGACTGCGTCGGGATCGCGGGCATCGCACTGCAGCCAGGTGGCCGCCAGGTCGTCCGGCGGCGGTGTCTGGTGATAGGTGGCGACGATCTCGGCGCCCGCCTCGGTGAGAACCCGGACGGCGGCCGCACCGATACCGGTCGCAGCGCCGGTGACCAGGATCCGTCGGCCTTGCAGTGGCGGCGTCACATTCGACATGGCCGAAACGCTATCAAGCCGTCCAGCGGGCGTTGGGCTCCGAATCAAAGAGGACTTCGATCCACCGAAGCGCAGGCGCATGCCGTGAGGTTTTCCTCATCTGCATGTGACGTCGAGAACCTACAGTCGGGAGTCGTGATGAGTAACGGCAGGACGGCGATCGCGTTGCGTCGTGGTGCGGCCGTGTTTGTCTTGGCGGTCGGGTGCGGTGCCGTTGTCGGTGTTGTGTCGCAACACGAGACACCCACATCTGCCGCGACGTCCGCGGCGGCTGGGACGTGGACGAGCGCTGTTCCGGGCGAAGCGCCTACGCCCCCAATGGAGCCCGCCGGCCCTGGAAGCGACGGAGGAGCGGATGGCGCGCTGCCCGTGGTTCCCGCCCACGGTGGTTGCATTATCGGGCTCAACTGCGGGTGCATTCGTGGCATTACCTGTCCCGGTACTGTCCACCACCGCCCCGCCCCCGGCAACGTCCAGCCACACAACGCTCCCGCTGGCCCCAACGGAGGGGGCTGAGCTCCCGCTAGGCGCGCACCGCGATCGTCGAAAGCAGGTCGGCAAGCCGGTCCGGCCGGTCCACCATCGAGAACGTCCGCGCTCCCTCGATGACCTCGAGGCGGGCGTTGGGGATGGTCGCAGCCAGTCGCTCGCCGTCGCTGAGCTCGAAGAAGGTGTCGTCGGCAGACCAGGCGATGAGCGTGGGCTTGTCGAACTCGGGCAGCCGGGCCGCGACCCCCGTGGTGACCTCGGTACGCATTGACAGCGTGAACTGGCGCAGGTCTTCGGCAACGGCGGGATCGGAGAGCACCGGACGCACCCAGATCTCGGTGAGATCGTCGATGTTGCGGTGCGCCAGGCCGTCGAACGCGCGCTTGCGCGCGACCGGCGCCCGCATCGCCTGGACGGCTGTGCGGAACAGCGTCTTCGTCTTGGCCGCCAGGATCACCGGCTTGAGGATCGGCGGCGGAAAGTGTTCGAACGCATCGCAACTTGTGAGCACCAGGGCGCCGAGCCGCTCGGGGTGGTGCACCGCGACGAGTTGGGTGACGACCCCACCGGTGTCGTTGCCGACCAGTACCACATCCTCGAGGTCGAGGGCGGCAAGGACATCGGCGACGATTCCGGCGACACCGGTGATGGTGCGGTCGGCGCCGGGTCGCAGCGGCTGCGGATGCGCGCCCAGCGGCCAGGTGGGGGCGATGCAGCGCAGGCCAAGACCACCGAGGCGTGCGCTGACCTGCCGCCACAACTCAGCACCCATCATGTAGCCGTGCACAAACACGACGGGCCTGCCGTTTTCGGGTCCGGTTGCTTCGTAATGGATGGTTCCGGCACTAATGTCGATCGTCGGCATAGATAACTCCCAACTCAGAGATCATTTACAAACAGGCTGTCTGTTCGTAAGTTACCAACAGGTTGTATGGAAATCAAGAGACGCACCCAGGAAGAGCGCTCGGCGGCCACCCGCGACGCGCTGATCTCGGCTGCCCGCAGGCTGTGGGGACTGCGGGGTTATGCGGAGGTGGGGACGCCGGAGATCGCCAAGGAAGCGGGTGTGACCCGGGGGGCGATGTATCACCAATTCGCAGACAAGGCAGCGCTATTCAGCGAGGTCGTCGAAACGGTGGAGCAGGATGTGATGGCCCGGATGGCCACACTGGTCGCCTCGTCGGGAGCCAAGACACCCGCGGACGCAATCCGGGCCGCCGTCGACGCATGGCTCGAGGTCTCCGCAGACCCGGAGGTGCGGCAGCTGATCCTGCTGGATGGGCCCAGTGTGCTCGGCTGGCCCGCGTTCCGCGACGTCGCCCAGCGGTACAGCCTGGGCATGACCGAACAATTGCTCGCCGAGGCGATCCGGGCGGGCCAGCTGGCGCGCCAGCCGACGCGACCGCTGGCTCATGTGCTGATCGGCGCGCTCGACGAGGCGGCGATGGTGATCGCCACCGCCGACGACCCCAAACGCATGCGCCGCGAGACCAGGCAGGTGCTGCATCGGCTCATCGACGGGATGTTGCGGGCGAAGCCGAAGGAGTAGCGGGCCTCAGGACTACAGTCGGCCCAGAACGAGCGTGGCGAACTGGTCAGCTACCGGCTTGGAAACACGAGGCTAACTCCTACGCCATGCGGCGGCATGACTCTTGTGATGTGATCGGCGATTATGAGTATTAAGGTCGCGCTGGAGCACCGCACCAGCTATACCTTTGACCGGCTGGTGCAGGTGTATCCGCACGTCGTGCGGCTGCGCCCGGCGCCCCACTCGCGCACGCCCATCGAGGCCTATTCGCTGCAGATCGACCCCGCCGACCATTTCGTCAACTGGCAGCAGGATGCGCTGGGAAACTTCCTGGCCCGGCTGGTCTTCCCGAATCCGATGCGCCGGCTGAGCATCACCGTCGGGCTCATCGCCGACCTCAAGGTGATAAACCCGTTCGACTTCTTCATCGAGGATTGGGCCGAGGTCTGGCCGGGATCGTCGCGGTTCGGCTACCCCAAGGAGCTGGCCGATGACCTCAAGCCCTACCTGCGGCCCGTCGACGAGGAGGGCGAGGGCTCCGGGCCCGGCGAGCTGGTGCGGGCGTGGGTGGGCGACTTCTCAGTACCCGACGGCACCCGCACCATCGATTTCCTGGTCGCGCTCAACCACGCGATCAACGCCGACGTCCGTTACACCCTGCGCATGGAACACGGCGTGCAGACGCCGGATTTCACGCTGCGCACCAGCATCGGCTCGTGCCGGGACTCGGCATGGCTGCTGGTGTCGATCCTGCGCCAGCTGGGACTGGCCGCCCGGTTCGTCTCCGGCTACCTGGTGCAGCTCGCCTCCGACGTCGAGGCGCTCGACGGGCCATCGGGGCCCACCGCCGACTTCACCGACTTGCACGCGTGGACCGAGGTGTACATCCCTGGGGCGGGCTGGATCGGACTGGACCCGACGTCGGGGCTGTTCGCCGGCGAAGGCCACATCCCGCTGGCGGCCACGCCGCACCCCGCAAGCGCGGCACCGATCACTGGCACGACCGAGCCCTGCAACACCGTCCTGGACTTCTCCAACACGGTCACCCGCGTCCACGAGGACCCGCGCGTCACGCTGCCGTACACCGAGGCGGCGTGGCAGGCGATCTGTGCGGTCGGCGAGGACGTCGACCGGCGGCTCGCGGCCGGGGATGTCCGGCTGACCGTCGGCGGCGAGCCGACGTTCGTATCGGTGGACAACCAGGTCGACGAGGAGTGGACGACCGCGGCCGACGGCCCGCACAAGCGCCGACTGGCGACGGACCTCGCTGCCCGGCTCAAGGCGTGCTGGGCGCCGCAAGGGCTGATCCATCGCGGGCAGGGCAGGTGGTATCCGGGAGAGCCGCTGCCGCGCTGGCAGATCGCGCTCTACTGGCGCACCGACGGCCTGCCGCTGTGGACCAACGAAGCGCTGCTGGCGGACCCTTGGAACCAACCCGCGGCCCCCCTCGGTGTCCCACTTGACTCAGAAGCGGCCCACAAGGTGCTCGCCGAGATCGCCGACGGTCTCGGACTGCCGCTGTCCCAGGTGCGGCCGGCCTACGAGGATGCGCTGAGCCGGCTGGCGGCCAGGGTGCGAATGCCCGACGGGAACCCGGTGGACTCCGGCGACGACCTCGCCGACGACAGCGCCGCCGGCCGCGCCGCGCTGCTCAGCCGCCTCGAGGACTCCGTCACCTCCCCGGTGGCGTTCGTACTGCCGCTGCACCGTCGAGACGACGACCTGGGTTGGGCGAGCGCCAATTGGCGGTTGCGCCGCGGCCGCATTGTGCTGGTCGAGGGCGATTCGCCGGCGGGTCTGCGGCTGCCGCTGGATTCGATCAGCTGGCGGCCGCCGCGCATGTCGTTCGACCTCGACCCGATGACCGTCGGGCGGGCGCTGTCGGCGGAGCCCGGCGTGTTACAAGCGGGGATCGAGGATCCCGAGACCGCACCGACGACCGCCGTGGTCGCCGAAGTTCGCGGCGGGTTGCTGTACATATTCATGCCGCCCACCGAGGCGCTCGAACATTTCGTCGACCTGACGGCCAGAATCGAGGCCGCGGCCGCCAAGGTCGACTGTCCGGTCGTGGTCGAGGGCTACGGCCCCCCGCCGGACCCGCGGCTGACGTCGATGACGATCACCCCCGACCCCGGTGTGATCGAGGTCAACATCGCGCCGACCGCCAGCTTCGCGGAACAACGGCAGCAGCTGGAAAACCTCTACGAGCAGGCGAGGCTGGCCCGTCTTTCCACCGAGTCGTTCGACATCGACGGCACGCACGGCGGCACCGGCGGCGGGAACCACATCACGCTCGGCGGGGTCACCCCAATCGACTCTCCGCTGCTGCGGCGCCCGGACCTGCTGGTCTCGCTGCTGACCTACTGGCAGCGGCACCCCTCGTTGTCCTATGTGTTCGCGGGCCGGTTCGTCGGCACCACATCGCAAGCGCCGCGGGTCGATGAGGGCCGCGACGAAGCGCTCTACGAGCTCGAGATCGCGTTCGCCGAGATCGCCCGGCTCTCGGCGGGTGACGAGACCAAGCCGTGGGTGACCGACCGCGCGCTGCGGCACCTGCTCGTCGACATCACCGGTAACACCCATCGCGCCGAGTTCTGCATCGACAAGCTCTACAGTCCCGACAGCGCCCGTGGCAGGCTCGGCTTGCTGGAGCTGCGCGGCTTCGAGATGCCGCCGCATCTGCACATGGCGATGGTGCAGTCGCTGCTGGTTCGCTCGTTGGTGGCGTGGTTTTGGGACGAACCGCTGCGCGCCCCGCTGATTCGGCACGGTGCCAACCTGCACGGCCGATACTTGTTGCCGCACTTCTTGATTCATGACATCGCGACCGTGACGGCAGATCTGCGCGAGCACGGCATCGCCTTCGAGACGAGCTGGCTGGACCCGTTCACGGAATTCCGCTTCCCGCGAATCGGCACGGCCGTCTTCGACGGCGTGGAGATCGAGCTGCGGGGCGCGATCGAACCGTGGAACACGCTCGGCGAGGAAGCCACCGCCACCGGTACCGCCCGCTACGTCGACTCGTCGGTCGAGCGCATCCAAGTCCGCATCATCGGCGCCGACCGCCATCGCTACATCGTGACCTGCAACGACTACCCGATACCACTGCTGGCGACTGACAACTCTGACATCCAGGTGGGGGGTGTGCGGTTCAGGGCCTGGCAACCACCCAGCGCGCTGCATCCGAGCATCACGGTCGACGCTCCGCTTCGGTTCGAGCTCATCGACCTCGGCACCGAAACGTCGCGCGGCGGCTGCACCTACCACGTCGCACACCCCGGCGGCCTCGCCTACGACGACCCGCCGGTCAACGCTGTCGAGGCCGAGGCGCGGCGCAGCCGGCGCTTCGAGGCCGCCGGCTTCACCCCGGGCAAGGCCGATATGTCCGGCTTGCGGGAGAAACAGGCCAGGATATCCACCGACATCGGCGCGCCGGGCATCCTCGACCTCCGACGCGTGCGTACCGTGCTGCGGTGATGGCATCCGCAGAAGCGGCGCTGGGCACCAGCGAATCGTCGGCGGGGTCTGGCGACGGCTCCGACGCCGATCGCCTGCTGGCCGGCTACCGTTCGGCTCGCGCCCAGCAAGCCCTGTTCGATCTGCGCCCAGCCGGCCCAGCAGGCCCGCGCATCGGTTACGACGAATTCGTCGACGAAGCCGGCAACGTGCGCCCCGCATGGACCGAGCTGGCTGCCGCGGTCGGGGAGCGGGGAAGGGCGGGGCTGGACCGGCTGCGCTCGGTGGTGAACGGCCTGATCGACAACGACGGCATCACCTACACCGGGGTCGACGCCGACCGCGGCGGCGCCGCCGGCGGCCATGGCGGGGAACCGGGTCCCTGGCGCCTGGACCCGTTGCCGCTGCTGCTCTCCGTGGCCGATTGGGAGGTGCTGGAGGCCGGGCTCGTGCAGCGGTCACGGCTGCTCGATGCCGTGCTCGCCGACCTGTACGGGCCCCGCCGAGCCCTCACCTCCGGTGTGCTGCCACCGGAATTGCTGTTCGCCCACCCCGGCTATCTGCGTGTCGCCAATGGAATCGAAATCCCGGGGCACCACCAACTTTTCATGCACGCCTGTGACGTCAGCCGGCTGTCGGACGGCAGCTTTCAGGTCAATGCCGACTGGACGCAGGCGCCGTCGGGCGCCGGCTATGCGCTGGCCGACCGGCGTGTCATCGCGCACGCGAATCCCGACCTCTACGAGAGGATCGGGCCGCGACCGACGACACCGTTCGCGCAGGCGCTGCGGCTCGCGTTGATCGACGCGGCGCCCGATGGCGCGCAGGATCCCGCGGTGGTGGTGCTCAGCCCGGGCATTTACTCCGAAACCGCCTTCGATCAAGCGTATCTCGCGACTCTGCTGGGTTTCCCGCTGGTGGAAAGCGCCGATCTGGTGGTGCGCGAGGGCACGGTGTGGATGCGCTCGCTGGGCACACTGAAGCGCGTCGACGTCGTGCTTCGCCGCGTGGACGCCGACTACGCCGACCCGCTGGACCTACGCGCCGATTCCAGGCTCGGCGTTGTCGGTTTGGTCGAGGCCCAACGCCGCGGGACGGTGACCGTGGTCAATACGCTCGGTAGTGGCATCCTGGAAAGCGCTGGGCTGCTGCGGTTTTTACCTGAGCTAGCCGAGTGCTTGCTCGACGAGGCCCCATTGCTGCAGACCGCGCCCGTGTACTGGGCCGGCATCGACAGCGAACGCTCACACCTGCTGGCGAACCTCTCGTCGCTGTTGATCAAGTCCACCGTTGGCGGGGAAATCGTTGTCGGACCGACACTTTCGTCAGCGGAACGAGACGAGCTCGCCGCGCGAATCACGGCTATGCCGCAGCAGTGGGTCGGCCAAGGGCTGCCGCAGTTCTCTTCTGCGCCCACCGACTATGCCGGTGTGTTGTCCTCGGCCGGTACCGGCATGCGGTTGTTCACGGTCGCCCAGCGCAGCGGGTATGCCCCGATGATCGGTGGACTGGGTTACATATTGGCATCTGGTGCGGGCGCGTACATGCTGAATACCGTTGCAGCAAAGGATGTCTGGGTACTTCCGGCCGAACGTGCGCGAGCCGAGACGGTGAGTTTGCCGTCGGTGACGCCGCCGGTGAAGAGCGGCGCGGGCACGCTCGGGGTCAGCTCGCCGCGTGTGCTGTCCGACCTGTTCTGGATGGGTCGCTATGGCGAACGCGCCGAGAACATGGCCCGATTGCTGATCGTCGCCCGCGAGCGCTATCACGAATTCCGGCATCGACAGCACGCGGAAGAGAGCGAATGTGTGCCGGTGCTGATGGCGGCACTGGTCCGGATCACCGGGACCGACATCGCGGTGGCCGGCGATCGCGCGGAGATGATCGCTGTCGCGCCCTCGACGTTGTGGTCGCTGACGGTGGACCGCGACCGGCCGGGATCCCTGGTGCAGTCGGTGGATGGGCTGGCGCTGGCCGCCAGGGCCGTGCGCGACCAGTTGTCACGCGACACCTGGATGGTGCTGGCCGGCGTCGAGCGCGCGATGGTGCACAGGGCGGACCCGCCGGACTCGCTCGCCGAGGGCGACGCCCTGCTGGCCTCGATCCAGGCGCAGACGTTAGCCGGGATGTTGACGTTGTCGGGAGTGGCCGGGGAGTCGATGGTGCGTGACGTCGGCTGGACGATGATGGACATCGGCAAGCGCATTGAACGCGGCCTGTGGCTGACCGCGTTGCTGCGGGACACCCTCACCACGGTCCGCACCGCCGCCGCCGAGCAAACCATCATCGAGTCAACGCTTTTGGCGTCCGAATCGTCGGTCATCTACCGGCGCCGTACGGTGGGCACGGTGAGTGTTGCCGCCCTGGCCGAGTTGATGCTGTTCGACTCGACGAACCCGCGCTCACTGGTGTATCAGCTGGAACGGCTTCGCGCGGACCTCAGCGAGTTGCCGGGCTCGTCGGGGTCGTCGCGGCCGGAGCGGGCGATCGCCGAGATCAGCACCCGGCTGCGCCGGTCGCATCCCGACGAGCTGGAGGAGATCGTCGACGAGCGCCGCGAGGAGCTGGCCGATCTGCTGACGGCGGTACACGCCGGGTTGCGTGACCTGGCCGAGGTCATCACCGCGACGCAGCTGTCGCTGCCCGGCGACATGCAGCCGCTGTGGGGTCCCGACGAGCGGCGGGTGATGCCCTGAGTGCTCAGCGGTGGTTCTGGGCAAAGAACTGCCAAATGGTGTCGGTGGCGTTGAGCGCCGTCGACGGCGCAGGAAGCCCCACGAGCTGTTGCAGCACGGGTTTGGACACGCCGCCAGGCCATTGATGGCCTGCCCCGGCCACCGAAATCAATTCCACCGTGCGCGCGTTCGCGCATCCGGCGATCTGGGTGGTCACGTCGCCCGCGGTGGTTGAGCTGGGTGGCCCGCACCCGTCGATGGATCGCCAGGTGGCGTTGACCGACTCCACCGATGGACCGTCGATGCGCGGATTACCGTTGGCCGCGAACGCTTTTCCAGGCCCGCCGTTGTAGGGGACCCTCTCGTCGGCGGTGCCGTGGATCTGTAAGACAGACGTCGGCCGCGCGTTCGAGCAGTCCGTCAGCAGTGTGCCGGCCACGGGTGCGATCGCGGCGAAGACGTCGGCCTGGCAGCCCAGCCGAAGCGCCATCATCGCACCGTTGGACATGCCGGTGGCATAGACCCGGGCCGGATCGATCGGGATCTGTTGCTCGATGTCGGAGACCATGGCGGTGATGAACCCGACGTCGTCGAGGTTGGTGCGCTGCGGCTCGCCACAGCAGGAGCCGGCGTTCCAGGCACGGCCCTGACCGTCGGGGTAGCCGACCAAGAAATGTCCGGCGTCGGCCTCGGCGTCCCAGTTGTAGTCACGCTCAGCCTGGTCGCCGGTGCCAAAACCACCGTGCAGCATCACCACCAGTGGAGCCGGTCCGGTCAGACCCTGCGGTCGGTAGAGATGAAAGGTCCTGCTGGCACCCCCCACCTCGAGCGTCTGAGTGGAATCTCCGACCGGGATGCCCCGGGCGTCGGGCGTTCCCAAGGCATGACCGCCACCGAGACATCCGCCGACAAGGACCACCAGTACTCCGGAGAGAAACACGCCGCACACCCGAACCCATCGAGACCCCATGACCTCATCGTGACAGCCCGCCCGATATTTGACAAGTGGCTTGTCAATATCGCCGCGAGTGGCACACTCATGACCATGCGACGCGTTGCGGATGCCGAGTGGGAACCCACCGTCCCGGCCCTGGTGCAATTGGTGGCCGCGTCCGGGGCTCCGCACCTGAGAGCGGCGTTCGCCGCGGCCGGCCTGGACGGGATCCGGCCGGCGCAATCGGCAGTGCTGGTGCCGCTGGCCGCCGGAGCGCTGCACGCGTCGGATCTGGCCGATCGTTTCCGGGTGAGCCGACAGGCCGTAGCCCAGGCGATTACGGAACTGGAACGGCATGGCTATGTGACTCGGGTTCCCGATCCGGCGGATGCGCGTGCCCGCCTCATTGAGCTGACCCCCCGTGGCCGCCAGGCGCTGCGCGTAATGCGCTCCCACGCACTTGATTTGGAAAAGCGGTGGCAGAAGACCCTCGGGCAGGAACGACTGGCGGAACTGCGCACGATATTGCAGATGTTGCTCGAAGCGGAACCCGGCCGATTATCTTGATGGGATGGAAGAAAGGCTCGCGCTCATCAACCGCCGTTTGGGCCAGCTCGAACAACAGGTCCGGGCGTTGTCGGAAGCGCTCGGCGTTCCGTGTCCGACATTCGCCAGCGACGTAGGCGATATCGCACCGACGCAACAAGGCGGCGTGCCCGCCGAAGTTGTATCCCTGGCCCGCGGCGGCAACGCTATCGCCGCGATCAAACTGTTGCGCGAAGTGACCGGCCTCGGGCTGCGAGAGGCGAAAGAGATTGTCGACTCGCTGCGATGAAGCCGATCGGCGCAGACGCAATGTCTATCCGCGACACTATGATTGGCGAAGGAATTCGTTCATTCGCAGTTTGAATGCGCCGTCGAAACGACGGTAGGTGCTCCGCAATGTGTGTCCCGGCCAGTGCTGTGGGGTCAGCTCGTCGGGCAGCATCGGGTCGAGCTGAAGGTGCCGGACCACGGCGATCGACAACGAGAATTCATACCGGATGCTTTCGGTGGAATCGTCGCGCTTGTTCCGCTTCAGTTCGACGTCCATCGCCTCGGTGAGCACCCTGGCATCGGCCATCCAGTCGTCGAGCGAAAACAGTGATGGCATCTTGTCGGCGGTAATGTCCGTGGCGGCGTTATGGAAGTGGGTGCACTGCTGATCGAGGATCGCTCGGGAGGCTGGAAGCCGCTGCGGGTCAAGGTTATCCGGGCGGATCCATACACCCTCCCGAAGCTCGGCCAGGTGCAGTGCCATCGCTGCTTTCCTGAGCTCGAGGCGGTTGGCTGCGGGCCGACGCTCCAGCGAGACGATCGCCAGTTCCCACGTGCCGTCCCAGGTGTGGGCCGCCTCGTCGTCGATCCGGGACGCCTCGTCGACTCGCTCACGGCGTCCCACCAACCGCCCGGCGAGCGCGTAGCTGCCACCGTCGGCGCTGAGTTCGCCGCTGGAGACCATCCGCCACAGGCAGGTGCGGGCCGCGCCGTCGCTGATGCCGAACAGTGAGGCCATCGCGACCAGCGCGCTCACCGAAAGGCGCGCCTGGTCGGCACCCAGTAGAGCCGACGCGAGCACCGAGCGCGCGCTGAGCGGCCGGTTGCCGATCAGGTCGCTCAAGCGGGACTGGGGTGCTGCGGGCATCCGGCTATTTTCGCTGATCAGTGACCAATGTGCATATCACTAAATTATTGACGCGTGACATTTCAGATGTGATACTGGCACGCATGAGTTCCCCGACGAAGTCGTTGGTGGCCGATGATGTGGAGATCGTTCGGCGCATCCTTGCCCATATCGACGCCGGCACGACCGATGAGGGCGAGGCCTGGCGCGAACCCGTCGAAAACTATCTGAGCCCAAGCAGGTTCGCGGAGGAACGCAGGTTGCTGCGCACGATGCCGAGTGTGTTCGTTCCCTCCGCGACGATCCCGAACCCGGGTGACCACGTCGAACGGACCGCCTTCGGGGTGCCGTTGTTTGCTGTGCGTGGCCGCGACCGACGGGCACGCGTGTTCCGCAACGCGTGTCGGCACCGCGGCTTCGCGCTCGTCGAAGGCCCCGGGTGCTCCCAAGCGTTCGTGTGCCGCTACCACGGCTGGACCTATCGTCTGGACGGCTCGCTCGCGCATGTGCCCCACGACGATGCCTTCCCCGATCTGGATCCCTCCACGCGCGGTCTGGTCGAGATCGCCAGCCGCGAAGTGGACGGGCTCATCGTCATCGGACCAGTCGACCCCGCTGACACGGGCGTGCGAGCTAGCGCTGACGACACGGAATCATCTTGGGCATGGCTGGCGGACGGGGCTCCGTGGCGCGACAAACTGCTCCCGTTCGAGCGGCTGGTTCTCGTGGAATCCACTCTGCGAGCAATGAACTGGAAGGTGCTCGCCGAACAGTTCCTGGAGGGTTACCACATCCGCTCGACGCATAAAGACACCTTCTTCCCGCTGCAATACGACGATCTCAATGTGGTCGAGACGTTCGGCCCGAACAGTCGTATCACGTTCCCATACCGCAACATTGAACGGCTTCGCGATCGTCCGGAGAGCACGTGGACGACGAACGCGCGGGTGACGTATCTATATCAGCTGTTCCCCAACGTCATGTTGGCGACGTTCCCGGACGTGGTGTCGGTGGTGGCGATCGACCCGGTCGACGTTGCTCACAGCATGGTCACTACCTATTCGATGGTCCGGCCTGAGGTCGCCGCTCGAGACCAGGTCGACCCACCAAACCCGGTGGGCGGTGCGAGTTTAATTGCACGCGGTCTTGTCGAGGACAACGAGATGTCGGAGGGCGTGCAGCGCGGATTGCATTCCGGGGCGAATTCATTCGTGGAATTCGGCCGGCACGAGAGCGCGGCCGGGCACTTCCATGCCACCCTTGACGACCGTCTGGCCCGAATGGCCGGTCGCTGATCTCAGGAGTCGAAGGGAGCCATCCGCACGGCCAGCGGCAAGCCGCACCGAACGAGCAGCCCGAACCGTCCCGCGGGCACCGCCGCCGCCTCGGCCCGCATCATGTCAGCGAGCTCTCGTTTGAAATCGCCTCGCGGGTAACGGCGTAAGACCTCTTGCACGTTGCCGGGAGCGATGTCCCACACACGCAGCCCGGCGCCGTCGACCATCGCTCCCCATTGCAGGTAACAGCCGATCGTGCCGTCGGTCTCGACCTTGGCTCCCGGTGTGGTGTGCACGCATATACCGTCGGCGAGTAGCTCCGCGCGTTCCTCAGCGACTTGCGCAGCGCTCGCGCAGGACAGCATCCGATCGACGCTGCCGAGCGTGAAATCACGATTGGCCGTCGGTTGAAGATGCCTGGCGATGCCAAAGTCGTGCAGCAGCGCCCCACAGTAGAAGAGCTCGTTGTCCATGGTGTTGCCGTCGACGGTCGCCAGCGCCCACCCGAACAACCAGGTGCGGTAGGAGTGGCCCTCAAGCGTCGGCGGCAATTCCGCGCACGCCGCTTCGGCCTCGCGGGCGAACTTCGAATCGGGTACCTGGAACGTGTCTAAGTCGACGCGCGCCGCCGCGTCCGGAATCCGGCCCAGCGCAAGCTTGACCCGACCGACGGCGTTCTCCCACTGGCCTACCGCGATTGCCGCCACGAGGCGGCGCCGCTCCGCGCGCGACAGCCGACCACCGGTACGCCGGGCCCAAGCCAGACCGCCCAGCCGCTGTGGATCCGGCGTGCTCACGACGTTATGGGGTTTTGAGGAACACGTCGTTGAGGGTGACGGTACGAAGGTTGCGGGATCGGATGATGTCGACGAGTTGCGGATAGACGTGGGTGACCGGCGCGTGATTGAGGTGACCGATGACGATCTCCTGCGGGGTGAAGTACTTGTCGGCCATCTTCACGATGTATTCCTCGGTGATCAACGTGGAATCCGACAGCGAACCCGACCACAAGGTCGGGACTTTGTAGCCAAGCTCGGCTGCCACCGCATCGACGGCGGCGTTGTGTTTTGCGTAGGGCGGCCGGAAGTACGGCTTGGCGCCGACTCCGTAGGTCTTCTTCAGGAATTCGTCATTGCGGGTCAACTGCTTGGCGATGTCACTTTTCGTCAGCGTGGTCAAATCCGGGTGTGACCAAGTGTGATTGCCGAGTTGGATTTGTCCGGAGTCCACCAACGGCCGCAGCAACGCCGCGTTCTCGGTCCAGGAGTCATACACGCCGTTGACGAAGTATGTCAGCCGCATGCCGGTGTCTTTGGCGAGCTGGGTGTAGGCGCGCACCACCTCGCTGTTGACGCCGTCGTCGAGGGTCAGCGCAAGGAGATCACCTTCGCCGGGGATCCTGGAGAGTGCGCCCCCGCCGGGCAGCGCGATGCGCGCACTCGGTGGCGGTGGCGGTAACAAGGTCGCCGGCGCGGTTGGACCCGAGGTCGCCGCTGCGCCGCCGGCCGTCGTTTGGGCGAATGTCCGTGGCTGCGGATCGACTATCAGCCGGGCGGCCCCCACACCGGCCACCGTGGCAGCGGCGAGCGTCCCCAGGAAACGACGGCGGTTCAGTTCTGGCAGCGCAACGCCTTGAAATAAACCGGGCGACCTAACCCGATTCTGCGTGGGTTGTTTGCGGTGAGCACCTCGGGCACGCGGGCGCCCGCGAGGGATGCCCGAGGTGTCGAAGTCCGCGTCCACAGCAGCGAACCGTACCACTAGCAGCGGCGATATGTCGGATTCTGCTCGGGGGGTCAGCTAAGGGTTCACTTCGAAAACTGCCCGGGCGGCCTCGCGGAGGGCCCAGGGCGGGTTCGACGGGAGGTAGCTCGACCGCCCCGCTAAGGGCCCCTACATACCGGCATGACCACCGCATTCGTGGTGTGTCAGGCGCCGCAAGACGCGGCGGGGGTCCTAGCGCCCGGCCCCGCCGCGGCGTTGGGGCAACTGCACGGGCTCGGTGCTCGGGGTTCCCAGTGCGGAGGCCAGCCAGGGCAGTGAGGCCCTAAACGCCTGCGCGGCGAACGGCCAGTCATGTCTGCCTGGCTGGGTGACCACCGCGCAGTTGATCCCGTTGGCGGTGGCGACGTTGCACAACGAGTAGGCCGCGGCGTCCTGTCCTTCTGGGTTGGCGACGGGGTCGGGAGTGGTGGCACCGGTCTGCCCGGCCGCTTCGGCGAGGTTGTGCGGACCGCTGGGTGCGGGCACGTCGAACCATCCCGATACCCCGGAGTAGCGACCGTGGCGATTCATGACGGTCAGCGGGTCGTACGCAGCCCATGCCGCTTGGTTGCCGCCGAACAGCCGGGCCAGGGTTTGCTCCTTGCCGCCGACGTTGGGGCGGACATCGCCGGCGACGTCGACAAACGCGCTGAAGATGTCCGGGTGCATGACGGTCAGGTCGACGGCGCAGGTACCACCCATTGACCACCCGGCGACGCCCCAGTTGGCCCGGTCGGCGCTCACCCCGAAGTTGCTCACCATGAACGGCACAACATCTTTCGTCAGGTGATCGGCGGCGTTACCGCGGCTGCCGTTGACGCACTCGGTGTCGTTGTCGAACGCGCCGGTGGCATCGACGAACACCAGCGCCGGGGCGTAGCCCTGATGATGGGCCGCGAAGTCATCCACGGTGTCGAAAGCGCCGCCGGCGCGCAGCCAGTCGGCCGGGGTGTTGAACGCCGAACTGATCATCATCACCGTCGGTAGCCGGGGCGGCGGGTTGGTGGCGAACCAGGCCGGCGGCAGATAGACCAATTCGGGACGGTGCGGAAAGTGTGACGCGTCGGCGCCGATCGTCACCGGCACCACGACGCCCTTGCTCGGCTTGGTCCCCTCGACCTGCATCGCGGTGACCTTCAGCCGATCGATCTGGTCGGGCAACGGCCCAGCGGTGAGCTGGTTCCATGCGGCGCTCACCGTTGGGAAGTAGCCGACCCACACGTTGAGGGCCAGCACCGCGCACAGCGCGCACAGGGGCACCGACAGCACCGCCACCCCGCGCCGCCACCAGCGGGCACCGGGCCAGCCCAGCACTAGCACGGCGGCGGCGAGTCCACTCATCGCTATCCACAGCCACAGCGACGCCGGCGCCGGATCACCGGCCACCCCGAGCGATGCGATGTACCGGTACGCCAGCGCCGTCACCACGGCCGCCACGACCAGTGCCACCGGAAGTCCCCACCTGCGCCAGCGCCGCTTCCGCCAATCGATCGCGTTGACCGCCGCTACCAGGGTTAACACCTGCACCGCCGCCGGCAACCAGCCATGCAGCAATGACAGTTGTTCAAAGTGACCCAACAGGTATGACTTTCGTAGAGTGTCAGATGAGATGAGGTAAAACCAACTATCCCACATCAGTGCCGCCGGCCACGCCGTCGATCGCCGGACGGCGGGCCTCGTTGCAGGTCAGAAAGGTAACACCAGAGCGCTGAACTGTGCTGGCGTCCGCAGGATACCGGCCTAGGCTTTTGTCATGCCATCGCGAAAGACTTACACCGCTTACAGCATCGCGTGCGCGCTCGTGTGGGGTGCGATTCTGGCCCTGGTAGCAGTTCTGTACCCCGACCGCCTGCACACCTTCCTGTTGGTCGGCGGCGGCTGGCTGATCGGATGGACCTCGGCCACGATTGCCAGGTCGGTCTACCCGCCGCCGAGAAGGACGATCCGGCCGACCTAGGACCCGAACTCACCGTCGTGGGCGGTGCCCGGAAACCGCAGCTTCTAGGGCCAATAGTCCCTACCCCGCCCGGGTATGCGGTGGCATCGTTGGGAACATGACGCAAACTCCTGAGCCCAGGGCCGAACCGACGATCGTGACAACTGGGCAACCCGTGACCGGCGCGCCTAGTCGTCTAGGCCAAGTGACGGCGTGGGTGGTCATCGTCGCCGGTGTCGTGTTCGTCGTGGCGGTGATCTTTTTCTCGGGGCTGTTCTTGGGCTGGTCCTCCGGTGCCCACTATGGCTGGCACCGGGGTTACTACGGCGGCCGTGACGGTGGCTGCCCGATGATGGGGCCCGGAGCAATGATGGGGCCGGGGATGATGGGACCCGGAGGAATGAGTCCGGGTGGACCGATGGGTCCCTCACAACTTCCTACGACGTCGATACCGGCCACGCCGCACCCCTAAGTTCGAAGCGCTGGCCGCACCAGTCAGCAGTAGGACACGCCCATGTCGACCGAAAGCTGGGTGCCGGTGACAAATCTGGACTGGTCGGAGGCCAGCCAGGCGACGGCGTCGGCGATGTCCTCGGGCTGGGCGTGACCTTCGGGTAGCAGCGGTCTGTTCAGGCCCCGCAGGTAGGGGTAGGTCTCGCCGGCCGAGTGGATCGCCTCGCGCATCTGGCCGCCGCCCATGGGGCTGTCGACCGCACCGGGGTGCAGGCTGTTGACGCGGATGTTGTGCCGGCCCAGTTCGGCGGCCAACCCACGGGCCATACCGGTGACCGCGTGTTTGCTCGCCACGTAGTGGATCATGAACGGCTCCATCTTTATGCCGGCCGCCGAACCGATGAGGATGATCGACCCGCCACGGCCTCCTTCGATGATGTGACGAGCACTCGCGATCACGGTGTTCCAGGTGCCGGTCACGTTGGTGTCGATGGTGTCGCGGAAGGCTTCGGCGGTTATCTGATCCCACGGCGCGGGACTGCAGATGCCGGCGTTGGCGACGACGATGTCGAGACGACGAAGTTCCCCGACCGCCTCATCGACGGCCGCTTTCAGCGCGTCGAGGTCACGGATGTCGGCCACCGAGGTGCTAATCCGTCTGCCGTTGGCGCTGACCAGCTGCGCCGTCTCGGCAAGGTCGGCCGGCGTCGGCGAACCGTACGGAACGCTGGACGGCAACGGCCCGGCAAGATCAAGTGCGATGATGTCGGCGCCTTCGGCGCTGAGTCGCACCGCGTGCGCCCGGCCCTGTCCCCGTGCGGCGCCGGTAATCAGCGCCACCCTTCCCGAGAGTGACTGGCCCATCGGTCTTTTGCGTTCCTTTCGTGCCGATCCCTGATCGCAGGGCAGTGAACCCTCGCTGCGGGAACGCCGTTGTCCAAAAGGGTGCTCGGCGGAGCACTCGGCGAAGCGTAGCCTCAACCTGGCAGCAGCGGATACGCGCCGGAAAAGAGACGCGCCGGAAAAGAGAGGAGACATCATGACTGTCACCGTTGTCGACGCGGGACCTCGGCGGGTTTGCCGGTCGGTCGAAGTGGCAGCGCCGGCAGCCGAGCTGTTCGCGATGGCCGCCGACCCCCGGCGCCACCACGAGCTGGATGGATCGGGAACTGTGCGCGACAACCTGAAGGTACCCGCCGAAATGGCCGTGGGATCGAAGTTTTCGACGAGCATGAAGATGTATGGGCTGCCCTACCGGATCACGAGCACGGTGACCGCCTTCAAACCCGACGAATTGGTCGAATGGCGCCATCCGGTCGGCCACCGCTGGCGATGGGAGTTCGAGGCACTCTCGCCGACCCTGACCCGGGTCACCGAGACGTTCGACTTTCACGACGCCGGTGCGCTCAAGAACATGGTGAGGTACTACGACCTGATCGGAGCCCGGAAGAACAACACTGCGGGCATCGAGGCGACCCTGGCCAAGCTGCGAGACCGCTACGCCGCCCAGTAGGTCACGACGGGTCGGAGGCATCCCACGGGACAACACCAGACACCCAGTGGCTCAGCTGTTCAACCTGATCGTTGCGGTGCAGGTGGCGCGGCGGAGTCGCATAGGTGGAGTAGGGCCGGCAGCGGATGACGACGCGGTTCTCCCGGTCGCACATTTCCTCGACGGATGGGCGCGCCTCGTCGGGCAGTGGCTGGCCCGACATTCGGCCGGCCACCGCCATCATGACGTCGACGGCCAGATCACGGTCTCTGTCGATGGCGGCGTCCGCGTAGACCTGTAGATAGCTGAACGGCCAGCGTTCGTCGAGAACACACAGGCTGACCTTGCCATCGCTTTCGACGATCCGGGCCTTGCCGCGCCCGGCCATCGTGGACACCAGCAGCTCGTCGGTGTCGGTGGGGATGTAGTAGACGATCGACATGGCCGGACCGTCGTTGCGGCGGCGGTAGCCGAACACACAGGTCCGGTGGGTGCGCACGAACTCGCGCCGCTCGGAGGGAAGCATGTCGCGATCGACGGGAGCCGTGGAGGGCTCCTGGGCGAGTGGGAGGAGCATGCCGAAACGTCCTTACTGTCAAGGTTGTTGACCCGATAGATATTTATGGCTACAGTGTGTCCATAAATAGTGAGGATGTCAAAGTGGCCGCCGACACGCCGTCGCAAAGCCGCCCCCGCGGGCGCCCGTCGCTGCCCCTGGACCGGATCCTTGCCGCGGCTCTGGAACTCGTCGACGAGCAAGGGGCTGACGCGCTGTCCATGCGGTCGCTGGCGCAGCGCCTGGGATCGGGCACCGCCACGCTGTACCGTCACTTCGGCAGCCGATCGGAACTGGTCGCTTTGGTGATCGACCGGATGATCGGCGAAACCGATATGCGGTCACTTGCCTCGTTGCCCTGGCAAAAAGCCTGTATGTCGTTCGCGCAGAGCATGTTTCACGCGCTCGGCCAGCACGGTAACGTCGCGTCCCTGTTGATCGGGCACGTTCCGGTGGGACCCAACGCGCTAGCCCAGCGGGAGCTCGTGTTGTCGGTCCTACTCGACAACGGCTTCGCGCCGGCGGCCGCCGCCCACGCCTACGCCACCGTGTCGCGCTATGTGCTCGGCTTCGCGATCCAAGTGTCGGGGTCGACGGCCTCCGGTGGCGAGTCAGACGCCGAAGTATCGGCGGCATTCCACCGCCTCGATCCCTCTCGCTATCCCGCGACGGTCGCGGTCGCCGACGAGCTCCCCGTTCCATTGGAGGAGGAGTTCGCGTTCGGATTGCGGCTCATCGTCGCCGGGCTGGAGCGATTGCACGGTGCAGCACCTCCCTAGGGCGCCGAGCGTGCACTCACGGCGAGAATTCGGCGGATTCTTCGCCGTGGTTTCACGTTGGGCGCGCAGGTGGCCTGACTCGCCAGTTTTGAACCCAGAGGCCGACGACGTTCGTGAACGTCGTGGCGTGATCGTCCGGATGCGCCACGGAGGGAGTTTGCTCTATGACTGACTCAACGATGGACACGGCCCTAAGCCAATTGGCGCAGTACCCGACCCGATGTGGGCAGCTGGTCAGCCGTTACGGTCTGGTGGTCGTTCTCGCCTGGATCGGGTTCGGTAAGTACGTGAAGATGGAAGCCCGCGTGCTCATCGAACACAGCCCGCTGATGAGCTGGATCTACGACGTATTCAGCGTGACCGCGGTCGCGCGCGGGCTGGGGACGATGGAAATCGTTGCCGCGCTTCTCATTGCGCTGCGTCCGGTGTGGCCACGAGCGTCGGCGGTCGGCAGCGCATTGGCCGTCGTGCTTTTTCTGGGGACCTTGAGCTTTTTGTTCACCAGCCCCGGCGTGGTCGCGACCCACGCCGCCGGCCTGCCCGTGCTGTCGGCGCTGCCGGGTCAATTCCTGCTCAAGGACCTGGTGCTGATCGGGGTGGCGCTATGGACATTGGGCGACTCGTTAATTGCTGCGTCGGCCGGCGTAAAAGAGTGATCCCCTGATCAACTTCTTGGCCGAGCTCAACATGGCGTCGTAGGCGTCCGGCGGAAGATTGGCCGCCTGTTCGGACAGACCGCGAGTCAGCGCACAGATGGCTTCCACCGCGGCGCCCGCATCGGTCTCGCGGGACAGCCGCCCCTGCGCCCGGGCGTCCTCGATGATCTCGGTGACGACATCGCGCAGCGCTTTGGACGCGACCTGCGCAGTGCTATGGGTGCGCATCGCCCTCAAGAACGCCGTCAGATAGGGATAGTCGACGATCAACCGTTTCGACTCGTCCAGCACCGCATCGAGTCGGTCGACGACATCGTCGGCGTGCGCGACGGCAGCGCGCAGGCGCGGCAAGACGATCTGCTCGATTTCCTCGCCCGTCGCGCTGAACAGGTCGGATTTGTTCGCAAAGTAGTGGTAGAGGCTGCCGCTGGTCATGTCGGCTGCGCGGGCGATCTCGCGGATCGTCGTCTGCGAGTAGCCGACCTCGGCCACACAGCGCATGGCCGCGACGATGATTCGCCGGCGCGTCTGCTCACCGTCTGCGCCCACGGGTCGCCCCAGCTGAGAGGGCGTGACGATCCCTGCCACCCCACACCTCCGCGGACCCGGAACTAATCGATCGATCGAATATATTCGAGCGAGTGGGGACGCGATCACAATGACCCGGACGCAGCTGGGCCGACCCGTCGGTGCCAGCGGCCAGGAAACTCGCCAACGGATCATCGTCGCGACCATGCGCTGTGTGGCCGAGGTCGGGTATTCCAAGGCGACCATCCGCGAGATCGCCCGGCTGGCGAACGTGACCAGCCCCAGCCTGTACAACTACTTCCCTAACAAGTCGGAACTGATCAAGGCGACGATGGTGGCCAGAGCCGATGCCGCGATGCCGCGCCTGCGCCGGGCTGCAGCGGGACCCGGCAGCATCAGCGACCGAATCGAAGCGGTGCTCGACGAATGCGGCCACCTGATGCGCGAATACCCGCACTTGGCGGAATTCGAGTGGGCGATCCGGGCCGAGAATGTCGTCACGCCGGACGGAGCGGAAGTCGGCGCCGGGTTCGAGACGTTCCGCGAGATCATCGAGGACGTCGTTGCGGACGCGCTCCGGGGTGGCGAACTTGGTGATCACCCGGATTCACGGGGTGCGGTCGAGGCGATCTACGCGCTCGTCTACGGCCTGACCGAACTGGCTGCCACGTTGCCGTTAGACGATTACCAGGCCGCGCTGAGCTCGGCCAAAGTCCTGGTGAGAGGCACACTGTTCGGCCGCCGGCCGCCATCTGCTTGATACGATCAAGCGATTAATTATAGAGTCGGGCTCACGGAGAGTGGGGTCGAGACCTTGACCGAGACTGTTGGGTGCGCGTTCGACGTTGATGCGCTGCGGCAGAAATACGCCGAAGAGCGGGCACGGCGACTGCGCCCCGACGGCATCGCGCAGTACGTGGAGATCGCGGGTGAGTTCGCCCAATTCGCCGATGACCCCTGGGCCGATGGGCAGTTCGCGCGCGAGCCGCTGACCGACGAGGTCGACGTGGCCATCGTCGGGGCGGGCTTCGGGGGGCTGTTGACGGGAGCGCGGCTGCGCCAGCTCGGCGTCGAAAGTGTGCGATTGATCGACCGAGCGGCCGATGTGGGCGGCACGTGGTATTGGAATCGGTATCCGGGGATCGCCTGCGACGTCGAGTCCTATGTGTACATCCCGCTGCTGGAGGAGCTCGGCTACATCCCGGCGGACAAATACGCCAAGGGAGCCGAGATCTTCGCGCACTGCCAGCGCATCGCCGAGCACTACGACCTGTACCGCGATGCGTGCCTGCAAACCGATGTCCATGAGATCCGTTGGGATGCTGTGAGTTCCCGCTGGATCATCCGGACCAACCGGGGTGACGAGATGCGGGCCAGGTTCGTCTCCATGGCCAACGGGTATCAGGCGAAACCGAAGCTGCCCGGCATTGCCGGGATCGGCTCCTTTCGCGGGAAGACGTTTCATACCAGCCGGTGGGATTACGGCTACACCGGCGAGAAGCTGGAGAACCTGGCCGGTACGCGGGTCGGCATCATCGGCACCGGGGCGACCGCGGTCCAATGCGTGCCGCACCTGGCGGCGGCGGCGCAGCACCTCTGTGTCTTCCAGCGCACACCGTCATCGGTGGATGTGCGCGCCAACCAGCCCACGGATCTACAGTGGGCCAACACATTACAGCCGGGCTGGCAACAACAGCGCATACAGAATTTCCAGATCCTCACCGCCGGTGGACAGGCGCAGGAAGATCTGGTCGCCGATGCCTGGACGAGCATCACCCGGAAGCTTCCGGTGATGCGCCACGACACCGACGCGTCGGTGAGTCCCGAGCAACGCTCCCGCGACATCGAGCTCGCCGACTTCGCCAAGATGGAGGAAATCCGGGCCCGGGTCGCCGAGATTGTGGCCGATCCCGCCACCGCTGAGGCGCTCAAACCCTGGTACGGCTACTTCTGCAAGCGACCCTGCTTTCACGACGAGTATCTGCAAACGTTCAACCGCGACAACGTCACCCTGGTCGACACCCGCGGCCGCGGGGTGGAGCGCATCACCGAGACGGGTGTGGTGGTCGACGGAGTCGACTACGAGCTCGACTGTCTGATCTTCGCAACGGGTTTCGAGGTAGGCACCGACTATTGCCGCCGCACCGGGTTCGAGCTGGTCGGTCGCGACGGCGTGACGCTGACCGAGAAGTGGCGCGACGGTGTGCGTACGTTTCAGGGCCTGCATACCAACGGTTTCCCGAACTGCTTCATCGAAAGCATCGCCCAGGCGGGGCTCACGGTGAACTTTCCGTATTTGCTTGACGTGCAGGCCAGCCACGCCGCGTGGATCATCGCCTGGGCACTTGAGCACGGCGCCACCGAAGTCGAAGCCTCACCCGATGCGGAGGCCGCCTGGGTCGACACCGTTGTGCAGCGTTCGGCACTGACCGCCGAGCGCGCCAAGACGTGCACTCCCGGCTACTACAATCGGGAGGGCAAGGCGGACGCCAAGACTCGGCAGGGCAGCTTCTTCTTCGGTACACCCACCGAGTACGCCGACATCCTGGCGGCCTGGCGCACACAGGGCGACCTGGACGGGCTCGAGATTCGTGGGACGGCTTCATGAAGTACGTCCTCGGCCGGCTGCGGTCGGCGATGCGGCATCGGCCCGCACCGAAGGTGGCGATCATCGGAGCCGGGTTCGGCGGCCTGGGTACGGCCGTGGCGCTGCGCCGGGCCGGCGTCGACGATCTGACGATAATCGAGGCCGACGACGGCGTCGGGGGCACCTGGCGGCGCAACACCTATCCCGGCGCCGCCTGCGACATCCAGAGTCACCTGTATTCGTTTTCGTTTGCGCTCAACAAATCCTGGAGCCGCACCTACGCCCGGCAGCCCGAGATCTTGGCCTACCTGGACTCGGTGGCCGACGAGTTCGATTTGCGTCGCCACCTCATGCTCGACACCCGGGTCGACACCATCCGCTGGAACGCCGACACGTGGCGGTGGGACTGCCAGGTGCAGCGCGCCGGGCAGACATCCACCCTGACCGCCGACGTCGTCGTCTGTGCGGTGGGTTTGTTCGGGTCACTCAAACTCCCAGATATCACCGGCCTGAACGACTTCGGTGGCACCATGATGCACACCGCGCAGTGGGATCCCGACACCGACTTGGCGGGCAAGAAGGTGGCGGTGATCGGCACGGGCGCCAGCGGGGTGCAGGTCGTTCCCGAGCTGGCTAAAATCGCCGAGCGCCTCACGGTGTTTCAGCGCACACCGCCATGGATGGTGCCCAAGGATGACCGCCCCTACAGTGCAACAGAATTGGCGCAATTCCGGCGCAACCCGCTGGCGACCCGCCGCACACGCTGGCAGATCTGGAAATTTCAGCACGACAACACCGCGACCTTCGCCGACGACCCCGTCGTCACCGCCCGCAGCCAGATCGCGACCTCGTTCCTCGAGCGCACCGTGGCCGACGATCGGCTCCGGCAAGCGCTGACGCCGGACTATCCGTTCCGCTGTAAACGCGTGCTGCTGGGCGACGACTACTACCGGGCTTTGCAGCAAGACCACGTCGATCTTGTTACCGACCCCATCGACCACATCACCGAGACGTCGGTCGTGACTCGGACCGGCCAGGCCGTTCCCGTCGATGCCATCGTGCTTGCCACGGGATTCGAAACGTCGCAGTATCTTTCGGGCATCGACGTCCTCGGAACCGGGGGACAGCGCCTGCACGAGCGATGGGGACTCGACCCCAGTGCCTACCTGGGCGTCGCCGTCAGCGGATTCCCGAATTTCTTTATGCTCTACGGTCCCAACACCAACCAGGGCGGCAACTCGATCGTCTACATCCTCGAGGCCGGCGCGCGACTGGTGGCCAGCGCGGTGCGGCGGCTAGCACGTCGAGGTGGGTACCTCGACGTACGCGCCGAGGCCGAAAAGCGGTACAATGAAGGTCTTTCCGCGGATCTCGAGCGTACCATCTGGACCCAGTGCGACAGCTACTTCCGTTCACCCACCGGCCGCATCGTTACCCAATGGCCCTACACCGAACTGGATTACGCCCGCCGCACCTGGCGGCTACGGCCCCGAGATTGGTTGCACCGCACCAGTCCATCGACTGCCGGACTCATCAGCTCTGGATCGAACCGTTCGTCGTCAACGGTGAAATTCTGACCTGCTCATGAGCGTCTATGACGCATCCGAGATTTTCTCGGTGTATCCATCTTGGCGGCTTCCTCGGTAGCGATCTTGCCCGCGACCTTGTCTATCGCTCGGCGGAACGCTTGCATGCCGAGACCGATTCCCAGGGAGCGTAACTGGATGGTCTTGTCGGCGATCGCGGGCCAGTCGTCGATGGGTAGCCCGGCGTGCAGGAACGGCTCCCAAATTTCATCGCGATAGAGGTCGACGAACGCTTGCATGCTCGCGATCTGGTGAGTGGTCATGTGGGTGAGGGACCGAGCAACCTTGTCCAACGGCAGTCCGATGGCGATCAGCTTCTCGACGTAGTCGAACGTTCTTGTGTCGGTGACGACCAGCAATTCATCGTTGACGATGTCGATCAGCCCGCAGTCTGCCAGGTACAGCTCCGCATCGGCGCCGAACTGCTTGGCCAGGTCGACCCGTTTCATCTCCATCGATCCGGTGCGATTGGCGGGGCTGAGCACTTCCGACGTCAGCCGGCGTATGTCGGGGGCCGACTCGCCGGACTGTTCCAGGATTCTCCGGATGACATCGAGCGGAAAACCCTGCAGGCGCAGCGATTTAATCCGCTCGATGTGTGAAATGTGGTCGTCAGTGTAAATCCCGATCCGACCGCGGCGCTGCGGCGGTGGCAGCAAGCCGTTGGTTTGCCACTCGCGAATGTTTCGCGCCGTCATATCGACGCGGCGCGCGAGCTCGTCGATCGTCATGTCCACTGCGATGACCCTTGTCGATTACGGAGATCTACGTTACGGTCCGCTACGTAACAGTATAGGGTTAGGTGACCGATGACGCTCACTGACGGGGTTCGTTTCACCGGCTCGGCAGCACGCACGCTGGCCGGAGCCGTGATAGCCAATGCCGCGGGCGCCCGCCGGCGCCCACGAATCGATGCGGACATCACTGCCTATGATCCGCTGGACGCGGCGACGGCGGCCCAGCCCCACGAGGCCTACCGCCGATTGCACGCCGGCGGTCGGGTGCAGTACAACCCGAAACGCAAAGTGTGGATCCTGAGCCGCTTGGACGATGTCCGGGCCGCCGCTCGCGACGACGTGAACCTGTCCAGTGCTGACGGGCCCACCCTGATCCGAATCCGCACGCCGATCCTGGTCTCGCTCGACGGCGAACAGCACGCTCGGCAGCGGCGCCAGGTAATGCCGGCTTTCACCAAGGCGGCGCTGGAAAGCTGGCGTCCGATCATCGACCGACTGGCGGCCGAGACGGTCCACGGAGTCCTGGCCAGCCCGGGTTGCGACGTGGTGCAGCAGCTCGCTATACCGATGCCGGTGCGACTCATTGCCCAGTTGCTGGGTGTTCCCGACACCGACGTCGACGATTTTCGGCGATGGTCCGAAGCATCGGTCCAGATCACCAATCTCGCCCTCACGGCCCGCGGTGCCCGCAATCTCGCTGGCTCGTTGCGCGGTTCGTGGGCGATGCACCGCTATTTCACGCGCCAGTTCGCCGCCGGCGGCTTGAAGGGTTCCGACACGATCCTGGGACGGCTGCTGGCTGAGAACGAGGCCGGCTCCTTGCCCGATCGCGAGCTGTTCTACTTCGCGATGCTGCTGCTGCTGGCCGGCAACGAGACCACCACCAATCTTCTCGGCGGCATGTTCGACACGCTGGCCGCCCACCCGGAGCAATATGACGTTCTCCGTGCCAATCCTGACTTGGTACCGATGGCGGTCGAGGAATTACTGCGCTATCTGTCACCGGCGCAGAATGTGTATCGCACCGCCGTCAAGGACTATCGGGTTGGTGATGTCACGATTCCAGCGGGTGCGCGGGTCATGCTGTCGATCGGCGCCGCCAATCGGGATCCACGGGCGTTCGACGAACCGGATGCCTTCCGGGTGAATCGTAATCCCAGCCAGCACATGACGTTTGGATTCGGCGCGCACCTGTGCATTGGAGCGCAGCTGACTCGCATGGAGACCCAGGCCGTGCTGCGTGAACTCGTCACCCACGTCAGCCGGATATCCGCAGTCGGCGCGCCGCAGTGGTCTACCAATAGCTTGTTGCGCGGACCGACGCGGCTGGCGGTTTCTCTCACGCGCGAGTGAGCTGAAGCGCCCAGGGGCGTCACACACTCGGGGCCCGTGGTTCCCGTTTTGGATCTGGCTAATCAGCGCGGCGACTTCCGCCTGGGCTGGCCGAAACCTGACACCTGCCTCCCAAAGACGAATCTATTGGATGCCTTAGCGTCTACCAGCGCGGTCTTGGGTAGCCGAGATGTCGTACCCGGCTGCGATGATGAGGTTATGTCCTTGACCGCATCGCTTCCGGAGGCAGTGAGCCCTGCTGAGCGTCTTGAGGTGCTGTTCGAGGAGTTGGCGGAGTTGGCCGGTCAGCGCAACGCGATTGATGGGCGCATTGTGGAGATCGTTGCCGAGCTGGATCGCGATGAGCTCTGCGGCGCCACGGGCGCTCGGTCGGTCGCGGCGTTGGTGGCCTGGAAGATCGGCTCGTCATCGGCAAACGCACACACCATCGCCACCGTCGCGCGCCGGCTGGAGGCGTTTCCGCGCTGCGCGCAGGGCATGCGGGAGGGTCGACTGTCGCTGGATCAGGTCGGCGTCATCGCGGCGCGGGCCGGCGAGGGATCCGATGAGCATTACGCGCAGCTAGCCCAGGTCGCCACCGTCAACCAGCTGCGCACCGCGGTCAAGCTGGAACCGCGACCTGAATCCGATCCCGGGCCCGAACCGCGGCCCTCGATCACCAAGACCTCCGACGAGGAGTTCACTTGCTGGCGGATCAAACTTCCACACCTCGATGCGGCGAAGTTCGATGCGGCGCTGGCGTCTCATCGTGATGCGCTGATCGCCGAGTGGCGCCACGATCACGGCGATGGCGAGCGCGCATCAGATATCGCGCCGCCGTTGCCGGGCACCCTCGAGGCGTTTATGCGCCTGGTCGAGGCCGGCTGGGATGCTGAGGCGGCCCGCCGACCACACGGGCAGCACACCACCGTTGTGGTGCACGTCGACGTTGCCCAGCGCGCTGCGGCACTGCATCTGGGTCCGCTGCTCACCGACGCCGAACGCCGATACCTAACCTGTGATGCCACGTGTGAAGTCTGGTTCGAACGTGATGGCGAGCCCATTGGTGCCGGCCGAACGACGCGCCTGATCAACCGGCGGCTTCGCCGAGCGCTGGAGCGCCGCCACCGCATGTGCGCGGTTCCCGGCTGTGGTGCTACCCGCGGCCTGCACGCACACCACATCCGGCACTGGGAAGACGGCGGCCGCACCGACTTGGCCAACCTCGTGTTGCTCTGCCCTTATCACCACCGGCTGCATCATCGAGGCCTCATCACCATCGCCGGACCCGCAGTCGATCTCACCGTCACCGACAGCTCCGGCCGACCGCTTCGCGCAGGATCGCTCGCGCGTCCGCCCAATCGTCCCCTGCCCGCCGTCCCACCGTGCCCCGGGCCCACCGGCGCGCGCGCCGACTGGTGGTGGTACGAACCCTTTCAGCCGCAGCCACCACCAACAAACAACTAAACTGATTAGCAGCATCGTATTGGAGCCGAAAAGGCCTGGGGCATAGAGATTCTTGCGCGCTATCTGCTGGCCCACACCGCCGCCGACCCGAAACCCAGGGCCCTCGCCAAGATCCCTGCTGACGTGCGCACTAGTTTGTGCCGCGTCGGGTCCCAGTGCTAACAGTGCAGCGCAAACCTGAAGCGCGCGAAATCACGCTTGAGATCAGGAACCAGTCACGCCGAAATCGATGACGCCGCGGATCAGTTCGCCGGCGGACTTGTCGGCATACGCCTGGTTTATTTCGTCCAGCCGGTAGCGCTTGGTGATCATCTCATCAAGTAGTAACTGACCCGACTCGTACATTGAAGCCAGCAGCGGAATGTCGCTCTTGGGGTTGCATGATCCGAACACAGTGCCGCACAACGTCTTATTCATCAAGACGAAGTCTTGCAGTGTGACGGCGATCGAATTCAACTGCGGTGACGGCAGGCCGGTGAGCACGCAGGTGCCGCCTTTGCGGGTGAGCTCCAGCGCTGTCCCGACGTCGGCCTCGCCGATCATCGCGGGGGAGACGACGACCGCGTCGGCCATTACGCCGCGGGTCAGCTCACGCACCAGGTCGATCGCCTCGGATCCCGTTGCCGCGGTGTGGGTGGCACCGAACTTCAGCGCGGACTCGCACTTGAACTCGACCGGGTCGACCGCGACGATGCGGGCGGCGCCGCTGATGCGCGCGCCCTGAATGGCCGCGCTGCCGATGCCGCCCGCGCCGATCACCACCGCGGTGTCGCCGCCGCGCACCTGGGCACGCCGCGCCGCCGAGCCGTATCCGGTCGGAACCGCGCACGCCAGCAGTGCGGCGGGCACCAGCGGGAAACCCTGGTCGATTTTCACCAGCGAGTCAGCCGAGACGACGGTGTGTTCGGCGAACGCACCAATCTTGGAGATGTGCCCCAGGTTTCGTCCGTCGACGGTGTGATGGCGAAAGGTGCCGTCGGTCGGCATACCCGGGGCGAGTGTCCCAGAACCCTTGTCGCACAGGTATTCCACCCCCGACGCGCACCACCGGCATCGTCCGCACACCGCAACGAACGACGTCACCACGTGGTCGCCGGGCGCGAAGCGGGTCACGCCTTCGCCCACCTCGAGCACCACGCCGGACCCTTCGTGCCCGCCGATCGTCGGCGACATGGCCGGCAACCCGAGCGAGCGCAGGGTTTCCGCGGGCGGGGCGAGCTTGCCCTGCCGGATGTGTTCGTCGGAGTGGCACAGCCCGGTGGCGGCCAGCCGCAGCAGCACCTCGCCGGCTCGCGGCGGATCCAGCTCGAACTCTTCGACGGTCCAGGGACGGCCGTACTCGTAGAGGATGGCCGCGCGGCTCCTCATCGGGCGGGGTCCTCGGCGACCTCGATGTCGCCGGCCTTAGCCGCGGCACGAAGCTGGTGAAAGTCGTCGAGCGCCTTGTCGGCGTAGGCGTAACACCATTCGGCGACCGCCTCACACACGTTGTCACCGGTGCCGACGTATCCCCGAAGTATCGATGCGTTCGCGCTCTGCGAGTGTGCCCGCGCCAGCAGGACCGCACAGGCGGTGACGTACTCGCTGAACGTCGACGCCGACATGCCCTCGATTTCGACAGTGCCCTTCATGTCGTGGAATTGACGGACGTAATAGTCGCGGCCGTCCTTGCGTGTCGTCCCCAAAAACACGTCCGACATCGCCTGCAGGATCAGCTGGCCGTCGACAACGCGCACACCCTGGCCCTTCGCCTGGACGGCGGACGCCATAGTCGTCCGGCTGACGCCAGCCGCCGTACTCCTCGAGGACGGATCGAGTGGCTTCCTTGATTTGCAGGACCAGCGGCGTGTCGTTCGGGCCGACCAGGATGATCAAGTAACACCGGGTGCCGACGCTGCCGACGCCGACCACCCGCAGCGCGACATCCGTGACGCGGAAGTGCGACAGCAGGACCGCGATATCAGTCGGGACCGCGGCCAGATACTCCTCAATCGACTCGAGCAACTGTGCTTCGGTTTCGCCGGCAACGTGTTGGAGAACCGGGGGCGCTTCCCGCAGGCGCGGGGTCCCGTCCGGTCCGATCTCCATGATCCGTTTGAAGACACGCGCCGACGTTCGGGTGCGGGCCCGGGACGTTGTTCGCTGAATCACTCCCGACATGTCCTTGGATACTTGTCCGGTGTACTTCTCGGGTTCCATCCGCAGGTAGTACCGGTCCAGGACGCTCATGTCGAGCATGGCGTGCAGACTCGTTCGATAACCCTCCAAGGCCTGCTCGCACACAACCGCGGATGGCCTTGGCGGGATAGCCCGCGTGGCGGCCCCCGACGATCGCGCTGGTGATCAGGCGTTTGACGTCCCACTCCGCCGGGCGCCACAGCGGCCTCGTCAAAATCGTTCAGGTCGAAGACGATTGAGCGGTCCGGAGCGGCGTATATGCCGAAATTCGAGACGTGAGCGTCACCGCAGCACATGACTTCGATCCCGCTCGTCGGGCTTGCGGCGAGGTCGGCCGCCATGACCGCCGCGGAGCCCCGGTAGAACGAGAAGGGGTCGGTGAGCATCCGGGCGAATCGCAACGGAACGAGTTCGGGCAATCGGCCCGCGTTTTGCTCGACCAGGATTTCCGTGGCCGTTCGGCGAGACGTGTTCAGTTGCGCGAGTGAGCGCCGTGGAACGGAACTCCGCAGCGCCCTGCCGCGCGCCACATCCTCGCCCGGAACTTCGAGATCGATCAGGCGGTCACGCAACACCCGTTGCGGCATTCGATCAGCATATGCAGCACCGCGCCCGCTGTACTTAGCTTCAGGCTGATTTTCAGCGCTGCCAGAAGGTGGCGTGATCGTTAACATCGTTAAAAAGTCAGGTGCCAGACGAAAGCCTGGACGATCGCTGTGAGAGGACGCCTGCCGATGGTAGAAACGCCTCCGGTGGATAAGCATGCCCGCACCCGGCGGCGCCTTCCCTGGCTGAACATCCTGGGTGTTGTTGCCGTCGTCCTTGCCGCAACCGTGATCGTGGTCAAGAACGTTCCCGATGCTGGGGCCAACCGAATCCTCAACGTCTCCTATGACCCGACACGGGAGTTGTTTGCCGCGATCGACAAGGGGTTCATCCCGCAATATCGCGCGCACACCGGAGTCACGCTGGACATCGAAGAATCCCACGGTGGTTCGGGGCGCCAGCTGAGGAGTGTCCTCGATGGCAGCCAGAAGGCCAGCGTGGTGTCGCTGGCGCTGGTGAGCGACATTCAAACGTTGAGCAAGCGGGGGCTGATCGCATCCGATTGGCAACTGCGGCTGCCGAACAATTCGGTGCCCTACACGTCGACCGTCGTGTTCGTGGTGCGCAAGGGCAACCCCAAAGGCATCCACGACTGGCCGGACTTGGTCAAAAGTGACGTTTCGGTGGTGACACCCAATCCGCGCAGTTCGGGCAACGGCCAATTGAGCGTTCTGGCCGCGTGGGGTTCGGTCACCACGCGCGGCGGCAGCCAGGCCCAAGCGGCCGCGTACGTGCGGACGCTGCTGCGGCATGTGGCGGTCTCCGACGCCGGTGCCCGCAGTGCGGGCGACAGTTTCGCCCTGGCGAAGATCGGCGACGTGCAGCTGGCCTGGGAGAACGAGGCGCTGCGCGAGGTGGCCGCCAACAAGGACGAGCTCGAGCTGGTCTACCCGCCGGTCAGCATCCTCGCCGAGCCCGCCGTGGCCTGGGTCGACGCCAACGTCACCGATCCCAAGACCGCCACCTACGCCCAGGCCTATCTCAACTATTTGTTCACCGATGCAGCGCAAGAGCAGGTGGCCCAATACGGCTATCGACCCTTCAAGCCGGCAATTCTGGCCAAGCACACCGACCGGCTGCCCCCGCTGACGCTTTTCCCGATCGGCGCCATCGCCAAGGACTGGAGCGACGCGCACGAGCAGTTCTTCGGCACAGACGGAATTCTCGACACGCTCTCGGCGGCGCTGGGGACCTAGCGGGAAGACGTGTCCAAAGTGGGTCTTGCTCTGAACTACGACTTGGTGAAAGGCCGGCATGATCTCATTGCCGGACTCACAGTCGCCGCCATCTCATTCCCTCAGGCGATGGCGTATGCGCTCATTGCCGGAGTAGATCCCCGGTTCGGCGTGTACTCGGCGATCGTCGTGACGATCGTCGCCTCGATCTTCGGCTCGTCCTCGCACCTGATCAACGGGCCAACGAGCGCCATATCGCTATTGGTATTTACTGCCCTTGCCTTCATCGATTCGGAGAACGCAGGCGAACTCTTCGAGGGGCTGTTCCTGCTGGCCGTTCTGGTGGGCGCCTTCCAAATCGTGATCAGCTTGTTCAAGCTGGGCAACCTGACTCGCTACATCTCCGAGTCGGTCATCATCGGCTTCATGGCCGCGGCGGCGTTCCTGCTTGCCATCGGACAGTTGGGCAACGCGCTGGGGGTGCGCGACAAGGGCAACGGGCACATGCAGGTGCTGCATCGGGTGTGGCTCACGTTGTTCCACGGCGATCACATCAACTACCGGGCCCTGACGCTCAGCGCTGGAGCGGTGCTGCTGGCGGTCGTGCTGCGCAAACTGGTGCAGCGCTTCGGGTGGCCGCAGATCGACATGCTTGCCGTGTTGATCATCACCGGCCTGATCGCCTTTTTGGCGGGATGGTCGGTTCCGGGCGCCGGCGGGCATACGGCGGTGTCGGTGGCGGCAAAGGTCCCGCGGAGCCTGCCCACCCCGCATATCCCCGAGGTCCACACCGACTGGTTGCCCGAGTTGTCCTCGGGCGCTTTGGCCATCGCGTTCGTGGGCATCATCGAGGCGTTGTCGATCGCTAAAGCCATCTCCTACGAAACCCAACAGAAGATCGACTACAACCGGCAGATCATGGCCGAAGGCCTGGCTAACCTCAGTGGGGGCTTCTTTCAGTGCCTGCCGGGCTCGGGCTCGCTGTCGCGCTCGGCGATCAATTACCAGTCGGGTGCCAAGACGCGATTCTCCGGGATCGTCTCGGCCGCAACGGTCGCCGCGGCGCTGCTGCTCTTCGCGCCGTTGCTGCGGTACGTACCGCAGCCCGCGCTGGCCGGGCTGCTGCTCGTCACCGCCGCGCGCCTCGTCGATTTCAAGCGACTGTTCTACACGCTCAAGGCGTCGCGCTATGACGCCGGCCTGGTGATCGTGACGGCATTCACCGGCGTCGCAATCGATCTCGACAAAGCGGTCCTGCTCGGCGTGATCCTGTCGATCCTGATGTTCGTGCCGCGCGCGGCGAAGCTGAAAGCCAAAGAACTCGTCGTCGCCCCCGAACGCGTTGTCCGCGAGCGGGTTCCCGGCGACCCCGTCGACCCGTCGATCGTCATCTACGACCTGGAAGGCGAGCTATTCTTCGGCGCCGCACCGGAATTGGACCGTTACCTCGTTGCGCTGCATCAACGGATCGCGGATGACCCAGACGGCCCGGTGAAGTTCGTGGTCTTGCGGCTCAAACGCGTACGCCACCCGGACGTCGTGTGCATCGAGCGCATCGAGCATTTCCTGCGCGAAGAGACCGCGCGCGGCGTGACCATCCTGTTGGCGCGGGGTTCGCCCTGACACGCTGGGGATCTTGCACAATGTCGGGATCCAAAGCTGGTTCCCGGCAGAGCACATCTTCCCCGAAGAAGACGAGGAATTCTCGGCGACGCTCAAGGCCGTGCGCCACGCCCGCGGCCACCTGGCCGCAGTTGCCGACAGCCCCGACCTCTATTACCTCGTTTGACCCCAACTACGCCGGGTTGCCCGCTTTCACGGCCGCGATGACACCCCCGTCGACCAGCAGGTCGGTGCCGGTGATGAATGATGCGTCAGGGCCAAGCAAAAAGGCTGTGGCCGAGGCGATGTCGTCGGGAGTGCCTTGGCGGCCGGTTCCGGACATGGCGATCATCGCTCGCATGCCGTCGCCGACGGGGGACGCAAGTTCCTGCTGACCCATCGGCGTGGAGATGATGCCGGGACTGATCGAATTGATGCGCGCACCGCGCCGGCCCCAGTGGGCGCTGGCGGCGCGGACACGAATGTGGTTGGCCTGCTTGGCGATCGGATAGGCGATAGTTCGGGTCCGTGATGCTGCTGATGAAGTCGAGGTTGAGTAATTGGTCGGGCGGGTTGTGAGCCAACGCTTTTTCTTGCTCGGCCTCCAGCGGGGGGAACATGTGCCCGGCCATGCTGGCGATCACCACACCCGCACCGCCCGGCGCGACGACTTCGCCGAATTCCTGTAGCACGAGCGCGGTTCCGAGCAGGTCGACCGCCAGGATCGCCTCGGCCGGCGCCTGCGATGGAGAGAGTCCGGCGGTGTGTGCGACGTGTGTGACATCGCCCAGTGAGGCCGCAAATTCGGCGAGTTCGCGCACCGACTCCGGTGACGAGACGTCGACGCTACGGCTTTCGATGTGATGGCCGTCCGCGGAAAGCGATCCCGTCACCGACGCCAGCGTCTCTTCGTTGTAGTCGGCCAACAACACCGTCTTGCCCGAGCCCAGCCGACGAGCGATCGCCTGGCCCATGCCGCCCACCCCGATGACTGTCAATACGTCTGTCACTCGATCACTCCATTTCTGACGCCCATTTGATATGCCCTTCGAAACCAAGCGAATTCGCCATCGCACGATAGCGGTCGCGATAGTCGCGGTAAGCCGATTCGTCGGCACGCGCCTGTGCCTCCAACGCTCGCATTCGCAGTAGCCATAGGTCGTTCAGGACGAATCCGGGTTCGGTCGGCACCGCAGCCAGCCGGTCGATGGCCGAATGCGCTTCGGAAAGGTCCATCGGATCGCCTCGACTCATGAGCGCGCTTACCAGAGTGGAGATGGACTTTGGGAGAGCAAGCACCTCGCCACACGCGTACATCTGCTCGACCACAACGCGCGACAGTTCGATCGCACCATCGACATCGCCGGCCCGCGCCTTTTCGTCAGCGAGCCAGGTGTCAACCCCCATGGCAGCTACAAGCGTGTAACGCTCTTGCAAAGCAGCTTCACGAACAGCGGCAAGCAGTGCGAAGACATCTTGGCGGTGGGGACCGTCGTAATTCGCAAGGGCGTGCACGTGCCGGGCGCAGGCCAGCGTGAGATCGTCGCCGGATCGCTCCGCGACCTCAAGCAACTCAGCCGTCTCCTGCACCGCTGCCGCATCCGGCAGCCATACCCCGTTAGCGATCAGCGCGTATTTGAAGAGCAGCATCAGCGCGCGCATCGTGGGGTCGTATGCACGGACCATTGTCGTGGACTGCTCGACATCGGCTCTCCAGCCGGGGTCCCCGAGGTGGCACCGTGCGCAGCCCCGAAACATGATCGCGCCCGCCAACGGAGAGCTGATGATGAAATTGCCCTTGTTGGCATCACCGTCGGCCAGGTCGATCATCCGCTGCGCCAATTGCACGACTTCGGTCATCTCGGCGCGCTCGTATTTGGCGGGGAGCGCACTGTACAGCAGCCCGAGAGTCAACGTCGGATCGCCAATCGACTCGAGCAGGCTGCTGAGTTCGGAGGCCAACCGGGATGCCTCTTCGATCCGGGCGTGAACAATCAGCGCGGGCACTGCCACCCGCCATCCCCATGGCCAGCGACACCTTGTCGCCGGCGGCGTCGGCGAGGTCGCGCAAGTTCGTCGAACCCGGTATCGGCCAGGCTGCCTCCGGCCAGCCAGGCGCTGGCGCAGAGCAGCGTCCGCGGGGCGATCCGCATTGCGGCGCATTCGGGTCGGCAGTCGGGCAGCTGGTCCGCGACGTCCTGGGCGTGTCGCCAACTGGCCCGGCCGCGGTGAGTCGCGGTGGGTCAACCACGTCGCCCGCGCGCATGTACCAGCCGAACGCCGTATGCAGATCGCCTGCCGCCCTGAGGTGTTCGGCGATCAAGGCCGCGTTTTCGTCGACCGATTCTGGTCTGGCGCTGTTCGATTGCGGCGGCCAGCCGTCTGTGTAGCTCGGCGCGGTCCGACTTCAGCTGCGATTCGTAGGCCACGGCGCGAATCAACGGATGCCTGAACGCATACTCGACCTTCGGAGTGAACCCGATCTGGTCGATCAGCTCACCCGTGACTAGCTCGTCGAGGACCGGGTCGATCCCCAGGGAGCTCAACAGCTCGGGGTTGAACCGCGTGCCGACGACCGCCGCGGCGTTCAGTGTGCGCTTGGCCGCCGGGCTAAGGCGGTCAACGCGGGCCGCGATGACGGCGTGCAACGTTGCGGGCACCGTCGTGTCGGCGACATTTCCGTGCAGCAGGTAGGAGCCGCGCGTGCCGTGGACCGCTCCGCGTTCGGCCAGGTCGCGGACGATCTCCTCGGCGAAAAACGGATTGCCGTCGGCGCGTTCGGCGATGACTCCCGCCAGCCCGTGCACCGAGGCATCGGTGCCGAGGAGCTCACCGATCAGGGCTTCGGTCTGTTCGGTGTTGAGCGGTCGCAGCGAAAGTGTCTGCGCGCCGGGGATCGTGGCCAGCGCGCCGTGGTACTCGGGGCGGTAGGTGATGAGCACCGTCGAGGGGGTTTGTCTGATCACGGCGAAGAAGTCGGCCAGCATCGACTCGCTGACCTCGTCGATCCAATGCGCGTCCTCGATCACGTAGAGCGCCGGCTCAGTTCGGGCCAGCGATGCGGCATTGACCAGGGCGGTGAGCCGCCTCCGCCGGGCGTCGCCCTCGATGTCGGGCTGTTCAGCCCTGGGATCGGCGATGACGAGCAGGTCGTCCAGTAGGCGGAGATCTTCCGGGTCTGCTTCGGCAAAGCGGATGCGAAGCTGTGCCCGCGCGGTTTCGGCGCCGAGGCCTTCGATGCCCAGGCCGGCACGCAACAGGCCCGTCACCGCATGGAAGGCAATGTCGCTGGTGTGCGATTCGCAGTAGGTGGTGAACACCTGGACGCCGCGGCCGTCGGCGATGGCCGTGGCTTCGCGCACGATCCGGCTTTTGCCGATGCCGGGCGGGCCCAGGACGCCGATGACGCAGCCGGCCCCGGCGATGGCCTCGTCGAGGATGGCGGCAATGGTGTTGAGTTCCCAGGTGCGGCCGACCAGCTTTGGGTCGGAGCGCGTGTGCTGAACGCCGGTAGTAGCGATCAAGCGGCGCGCGGGTACCGGGTCGCTGGCCCCCTTGATGTGCACCATTTCCGGCTCGGCCAGTATCACCGCATCCTCGACCAGCCGCGCGGTTGACTCGCTGAGCACCACCCCGCCCGGCGGCGCAACCGATTCCATCCGTTGCGCCATCCCTACCTGCTCGCCTATCGCAGTGTAACCCAAAGCACCCGAACCGATTTCGCCGGCGATCACCTGACCGGAGTTAAGGCCCACCCGCAGCTTCAGCTCGATGCTGTCGCGGTGCGCGATCTCAGTGGCGAGGCGATCCGCCTCATCCTGGATCCCCAGCGCCGCCAGGCAGGCGCGAAAAGCGTGATCCTCCAACGCAACCGGCGCGCCGAACACCGCCATGATCCCGTCGCCGGTGAACTTGTCCACCGTGCCGCCGAAGCGTTGCACCACCGCCGCGGCGCGCTCGACGAGCTCGCCCATGATCTCGCGCAACCGCTCCGGACCGACCGCGGCGGCGATGTCCATCGAATGCACGGCATCGGCGAACAGCACAGTCACCTGCTTGTACTCCGCAGACTTCGGAGGGGCCGTCATGGGCGAACCGCACTCATCGCAGAATTTCGCGGTGGCGCGCAATTCGGCGCCGCATGACGGACACGCCACCGTCGACGTCGTCACGTGAGCACCACCGATCCTGGGGTCGCACAACCCCAGTGGCTAAGGATAGGGGGCTCAGGAGAGCGGGGTGCCGGCTACGGCGTTATCCGTCGGCCTCGGGTTCCTCGTGGGGATGACCGCCATGCCGGACGGCTGTGCCCCTGAACGGCGCCCGAACGGTGGCGGCCAGGTGCCGGCGGTTGATGATCAGCCCGGCGACAGCCACCGCGGTGTAGATGCCGCAGAGCAGCAGGCGGCCGTGGGTCGAGTTGATCGGGAACTGGGCGACGAACAGCACCAGTAGCGCCCAGGCGGTAGCTCGGTGGAAACGCAGGCCCATAATCAACGCAACGCCCATCAGGGTTTGCGTGGCCGTCAGCAGCACTTCTTCCACCTGCCGGGAATCGAGCGCCAGGGAGAACCCGCCACCGCCCAGCAGGTGGGACACCGGCAACGATCCGATCAGCAACGTCCACTGGTTGACCTTGGACGAGATCAGCGTGGCGATGGCCGCCGTGCCTTTGCCGCGGCTGGCGAAGATGGTCGCGACGATGAACTCGGGGGCCTCGGAGGCCAGCGGAGCCAGCCACTGCACCAGCAGGAACCGATCGATGCCCAGCTCGGCACCGGCCGCGACCAGATTGTCGGCGAACGGCGCGGCGCAGAGCAGGATCACCGCGCACGACATGCCGAACAGACCGATGACGGCTATTCGTCGGCCGCGGTCTGGTAGGTGTCCGAGGGCGGCGGCGGTGCCGACCAGGTCGGGCTCCTCAACGTCGCCGTGGCTGAGCTTGTAGAGATAGAAGCCGAACCAGGCCAGCAGCGCCAGCCCCAGCACCAGATGGATGTGGCCGGTCGCGGGTATCAGGAAAGCGACCATACCGGCGATCAGCAAGAACCCGACTTCCACCCGGTTGGCGGGTTCTAAGGCCACACCAGTAGGTTTGCTCGAGTTCTTGGCGCCGAGCTTGCGCGCCACGACGATGCCGACCAGCACCACGACCGGCCAGCCCAGGCCCATCAACAGACGGTTGGACCCGGTCATGTTGGCCGCGGCGTACTGCGTGTATTCGGGTACGTGGCCAGACACATACGCGTAGTAAAGGTCGACGGCGTATTCGGGCAGCACCGCGATCACTGCGAGCACCGCGATCGCGAGGCCACCGGAGACGTCGATCTGTGCGGCCTCGGCGGCCCACGCCAGCAGGAAGCTGGCGGCGACCACCCCGGCTCCGTAGATCACCAGGGCGGCGACCGGGTTGAGATGCAAGCCGCCAATGCGGACCACCAGCGCCGGGATGATAAATGCGGCGGTGATCACCGCCGAACGGGTCAGGGTGCGCCAGGGCGCGCGAGACGTCGTAGGGGTGGGAACAGCGGGACGGTCTGCGGCAAGCATCGCCATTTCTTCGGAATTCATCGACTTCGGTAATCGGTAGTGGCTACTTTGCGGCCGTCGGTGACCTCCTGCCCACCGTACCTGTCCGACACCCACCCAGCAACGTAGCGGACAGGCGAAGCGCCGACATCCGCTAACTCATCTTTGCTGGCCAAGAGCTTCCATTTGGTAAGTTAGGCCCGCCTAAATTCAAACTTCGGCAAAACGTTTCGTCTACATGTGTGGAACTTGTCAGATATTTCGACGGTGAGGCGGAGCGGCAAGTTCCACCGACCTCAGCCGGAATGGCCCATCGCCGCGACGGCCATTTGTGCGAAGAGTTCGACCGTCTGTTTGCGGGTCAGCGAACTCGTCAGTTGCTCGGCGGCGCGCATGGTCTCGCCCACGAACAAGGTCGGTCCGTTGGCGAGGTTGTCGAAGGCCTCGGCTATCACGTCGTCGACGGCGTCCGCGCCCGGTGGCACGTCGTCGAGTGAGCTGATCTGGCCGCGGCTGTATTCGAGCTCGCGCAGTGCAGGCGTATTCGTCTTGCCGAGGATCAGACCCAGCACGTCGACGCCTTTGTCGCGCAGCTCGGACCACAGCGCTTCGGCGAAGACCATGTCGAATGCCTTGGAGGCGCCGTAGGCGACCATGTTGGGTCCGCCGACCAACCCGGCGCCGGATCCGAAGATGACGATTCCGCCGCTGCCGCGCTGGACCATGGCCGCAGCGAAGTGGTGACACAGCTGCATCGGCACCATGCAGTTGCGTTGCACAATCGATTCGGCGGCCGCGATCGAATTGGACAGGAAGGGCTGGTAATTCGGGTCGGCGCCGGCGCAATAGACGAGGAACCCGATCTCCAGGTCACCGGTGGCTGCGGCGATTGCCGCGGCCGCGTCCGGACGCGCGAGATCGATAGCCAGAGTGCGGGTTTGCGCCGTCGTCCGGGATTCGATCTCGGAGGCAACCTGATCGAGCACCTCTTGCCGGCGTGCCAGTAGCACCACGTTGACACCGCGCTCGGCTAGTCCTGTGGCGAACGCGGCACCCACTCCGTCGGAAGCGCCGGCAACGAGCGCCCATGGTCCATACTTGCTGGCGAGAGTCACTGGGACTCCTTATATTTCGCCGACCGTAGTCAGACGAACCTGGGTGAACCGGCGGCGCGCGATGCGCCAGCCGTCGGGTGTCCGGACGATCTCGTCGTCATAGAAACCGACCGGGTTGACGCCAGATTTGTTGTCGGCGGCCATGATCAGTCCGTCGATGTAGGTGCGGGCGGTGGCTTTGTCGCCGTCGACCGTTATGGCCTGATTGCTCAGCCGGTGCATCGTGTGTCCGGCCATCGCGTGCACCTGTTCCATAAAATCCGCGACGGCTTCGACGCCTTTCCACACGCCGATCTCGCCGTAGTCGAGTTCGCAGTCTTCGGTGAACACGGTGCGGAACAGCGGCCAGTCGCGTCGGTCGATCCCGGTCGCGTAGCGCACCAGCACATCCGAGATGTCTTGGCGGTCTTCGCGTTCGGTCATGCAGGGTCTCCGTTCGGGTGGACCACTATCCGCGGCGGACCGTCGGACCGCCGCGCGAGGTCGAGGGCGTCGGGAACTTCGTCGAGGGTGATAATCTTGCCCACGCAAGGCAGCGGATCCAGCCGTCCCGCGGCGATGGCGTCCAACGTTCCGTACCAGTCCTGCGGATGCGGCCCGCCGCCGAATTGG